>NZ_NBNZ01000019.1:0-1294 GCF_002213195.1 Thioclava sp. F42-5 | reverse complement strand
AGTAGCGGTAATGCTCGGGCTTGAAGGGGCCTTCGACCGTGACGCCGATATATTCCGCCTGATCGGGCTTGAGCTGGGTCAGCTTCACGCCGATCCGGTCCAGATGCAGGCGGGCGACCTTTTCATCGAGGTGCTTGGGCAGGATGTAGACGCCCGGCGCGTAGTCATCGCCCTTGGTCCACAGCTCGATCTGCGCCAGAACCTGATTGGTGAACGACGCCGACATCACGAAGCTCGGGTGGCCGGTGGCGTTGCCCAGGTTCAGCAGGCGGCCTTCCGACAGCAGGATGATGCGCGAGCCAGAGGGCATCTCGATCATGTCCACTTGCTCTTTGACGTTCGTCCATTTGTGGTTCTTCAGGTTCGCGACCTGAATTTCATTGTCGAAATGACCGATATTGCCGACGATCGCCATGTCCTTCATCTCGCGCATATGCTCGATCCGAATGACGTCCTTGTTGCCGGTGGTGGTGATGAAGATGTCGGCGCTGTCGACCACGTCTTCCAGCACGACGACCTCGAACCCGTCCATCGCAGCTTGCAGCGCGCAGATCGGATCGACTTCGGTGACCTTCACACGAGCACCTGCACCGCGCAGCGAAGCGGCGGAGCCTTTGCCCACATCGCCGTAACCGCAGACGACGGCGACCTTGCCGGCCATCATCACGTCGGTCGCGCGGCGGATGCCGTCAACGAGGCTCTCTTTGCAGCCGTATTTGTTGTCGAACTTCGACTTGGTGACCGAGTCGTTCACGTTGATTGCCGGGAAGGGCAGCAGTCCCTTCTTGTGCAGATCATAAAGGCGATGCACGCCGGTCGTGGTCTCTTCCGAGACGCCCTTGATCGCGTCGCGCTGCTTGGTGAACCAGCCGGGGCTTTCCTTCATGCGCTTCTTGATCTGAGCGAACAGCGCCTCTTCCTCTTCCGAGGTGGGCACTTCGATCAGGTCGGTCTCACCGTTCTCGACCCGCGCGCCGAGCAGGATGTAGAGCGTCGCATCCCCGCCGTCGTCGAGGATCATGTTGCAGGTGCCTTCCTCGAACTGGAAAATCTGGTCGGTATAGGACCAGTATTCCGCGAGCGTCTCGCCCTTGATCGCGAAGACAGGCGTGCCGCCCGCAGCAATAGCCGCGGCCGCGTGATCCTGCGTCGAGAAGATGTTGCACGAGGCCCAACGCACATCGGCGCCAAGTGCCTTCAGTGTTTCGATCAGCACAGCGGTCTGCACTGTCATGTGCAGCGACCCCGCGATGCGCGCGCCTTTCAGCGGTTTGCTCTCGCCGAATTCTGCGCG
>NZ_NBNZ01000018.1:0-1333 GCF_002213195.1 Thioclava sp. F42-5 | reverse complement strand
CCGACAAGAAAACGATCAACCCCGCCCCGAAAACCAGCAATTCGCTGATAATGAGAACCCACATCAAAAGATCGCCGGGCAAATCGTCCAATGCAGTTCGGGTTTGATCCGTCATTCAGCAAGACCTTTGCAAGAGCCTTCGGCCCGTCACGACTCAATCGGCTTCAACCTTCGTCGCCATGATCTCTCCCTGCACTATTTGAATGCGCATTGCAAATACCAATTACCGCACACAAGATGACTCGATGCCCTTCTGTCGCTTTCACGGTCGAACGAGGGGATCTGTGCGGTCACCGGCTGCGTCGTCGCACATTTAGTTTGAGCCACAGCAAAGAAGCCCGGTTCTGTCTGTCTGATAAGAGGGCATGGAACACACAGAAACACTTCGGGCCCTTGGCCTCTTCGATGCGCGCGTGCCGCGTTACACGTCCTACCCGACTGCGGCGGCCTTTGCGCCCGACACAGGCGCGTCCTTTCAACGCCATGCGCTTGAACGGTTGGACCCGAGCGAACCTGTGTCGGTCTACATGCACATCCCGTTTTGCGAGCGTCTTTGCTGGTTCTGCGCCTGTCACACACAAGGCACGAAAACCCTTGGCCCGGTGGAAAGCTATATCGAGGCGCTCGAGGCCGAACTCGATATGGTGCGCGCCATCATACCGAACGGCCTGAAAATGGGCCGCCTTCACTGGGGTGGCGGAACGCCTACCATCCTGCCGCCGGAATTGATTCATCGTCTCTCGGCATCGATACGCCGTGTGTTTCCACCAGCTCAGGAGTTCGAGTTCTCGGTGGAGATTGACCCGACCATGGTCGATCGCGCGAAGATCGAAGCTCTCGCCTCCGAAGGCATGAACCGCGCGTCGATCGGCATTCAGGATTTCGATCCCGAAGTCCAAAAAGCCATCGGTCGCCTGCAACCGTTCGAAACCACACGCGCGTGCGTCGAAGACTTGCGTGCAGCCGGCATCGCCTCTCTCAACACCGATCTGGTCTATGGCCTCCCGCACCAGAGCCTCGCACGCATCGAAGATACGATCGAAAAGGTTCTCACCTTTACACCGGACCGCGTTGCGCTCTTTGGTTACGCGCATGTGCCTTGGGTTTCAAAACGGCAAAAGCTGATCGACGAAGACGCGCTGCCGGACGATCTGGCGCGCTACCACCTCGCCACGCGCGCCGGAGAACTGTTTGTCGCGGCTGGCCTCACAGCTATCGGCATCGACCATTTCGCGCACCCCGGCGACACTCTGACGGCGGCGCTCGAAGCCGGACGGCTGCGTCGCAATTTCCAAGGATACACGACCGACACATGCAGCACTCTCATAGGGCT
>NZ_NBNZ01000017.1:0-1436 GCF_002213195.1 Thioclava sp. F42-5 | reverse complement strand
ATATTCTGGCAATCGACCAAGGCACCACGTCGTCGCGGGCGATCGTTTTTGACGGCGCGCTGCGCCCGGTGGCGAGCGCGCAGCAGGAATTCACGCAGCATTTCCCGCGTTCGGGCTGGGTGGAGCACGATGCCGAGGAAATCTGGGAGAGCGTGCTGACGACCGTGCGCGGCGCCATCGAGAAGGCCGGTGTGACCGCGGCGGACATCTCCGGCATCGGCATCACCAACCAGCGCGAGACGACGCTGGTCTGGGACCGCGAGAGCGGCAAGCCGATCCATAACGCCATTGTCTGGCAGGACCGCCGCACCGCCGAATTCTGCCGCACCCTGCGCGAGGACGCGTTCGAGGAGACCGTGACCGCGCGCACCGGGCTGATCGTCGATCCCTATTTCTCGGCCACGAAACTGCGCTGGCTTCTGGAGAATGTCGAGGGCGCGCGGGAGAAGTCCGAGGCGGGCAAGCTCGCCTTCGGGACCATCGACAGCTGGCTGATCTGGAAACTGACGGGCGGCACCTCGCATGTCACTGATGCCACGAATGCCGCGCGCACGATGCTCTACGATATCGCGAAAGGGCGCTGGTCGACGACCATCGCGAAGAAACTCGGCGTGCCGATGGAGATGCTGCCGGAAGTGAAGGATTGCGCGGCGGAGTTCGGCGTCACGCAAGCGGACCTGTTCGGCGCGGAAATCCCGATCCTCGGCGTCGCGGGCGACCAGCAGGCGGCGACGGTTGGGCAGGCCTGCTTCAAGCCGGGGATGCTGAAATCGACCTACGGCACGGGCTGCTTCGCGCTGCTCAATACCGGCGATCAGATGGTGCGCTCGGAGAACCGGCTGCTGACCACCATCGCCTACCAGCTCGACGGCAAAGTGACCTATGCGCTCGAAGGCTCGATCTTCGTCGCGGGGGCGGTGGTGCAATGGCTGCGCGACGGGCTGAAGATCATCGAGGCCGCCGACCAGACGCAGGCGCTGGCCGAGCAGTCCGACCCCGAGCAGGACGTGATCATCGTGCCCGCCTTCACCGGCCTCGGCGCGCCTTACTGGAACCCCGATTGTCGCGGCGCAGTCTTCGGCCTGACCCGCAGCTCCGGCCCGGCAGAGTTCGCCCGCGCGGCCCTGGAATCGGTGGGTTTCCAGACCCGCGATCTCTTGGAGGCGATGCAGGCGGATTGGTCCGATGACGCGCGCCCGACCCTGCGGGTCGATGGCGGCATGACGGCGTCGGATTGGGCGATGCAGTTCCTGTCCGACATCCTCGGTGCACCAGTGGACCGGCCCGAAGTGCTGGAGACAACGGCCCTCGGCGCGGCATGGCTCGCAGGCTACAGGGCGGGTCTCTACCCCGAGCCGGAAGAGTTCGCCAAAGGCTGGGCGCTCGATCGCAACTTCGCCCCGCAGATGGACGAGGCCACACGCGAAGCCCGCTAC
>NZ_NBNZ01000016.1:0-3006 GCF_002213195.1 Thioclava sp. F42-5 | reverse complement strand
GGGAGGAGACCTGACATGAAGAAGACAACCGCGATTCTGGGAGCGACGGCGCTTGGTCTGATGGCGACCGGGGCCTGGGCGGAGACGACCGCCTGCCTGATCACGAAGACTGACACCAACCCGTTCTTCGTGAAGATGAAGGAGGGTGCGACGGCGAAAGCCGAGGAGATGGGCATCAAGCTCAACACCTATGCGGGCAAGCTCGACGGCGACGTGGAAAGCCAGGTCGCGGCGGTCGAGAGCTGCATCGCGGCGGGCGCCAAGGGCATCCTGATCACGCCGTCCGACAGCCGCGCGCTGGCGCCGGCGGTGACGAAAGCGCGCGACGCGGGGGCGCTGGTGATCGCGCTCGACACCCCGTTCGAGCCCGCCGACACCGCCGATGCGACCTTCGCCACCGACAACTTCAAGGCCGGCGAGCTGATCGGGCAATGGGCCAATGCGAAGATGGGCGACAAGGCCAAGGACGCGAAGATCGCCTTCCTCGACCTCAACCCGAGCCAGGTCTCGGTCGATTACCTGCGCGATCAGGGCTTCATGAAGGGCTTCGGCATCGACGTCAAAGACCCCAAGAAGATCGGCGACGAAGACGATCCGCGCATCGTCGGCCATGACGTGACCAACGGCAACGAAGAGGGTGGCCGCACGGCGATGGAGAACCTTCTGCAGAAGGATCCGGGCATCAACGTGGTCTACACGATCAACGAGCCCGCCGCCGCCGGCGCCTACGAGGCGTTGAAATCGGTCGGCATGCAGGATCAGGCGATCATCGTCTCGATCGATGGTGGCTGCCCGGGCGTGCAGAACGTCAAGGAAGGTATCATCGGCGCGACCTCGATGCAGTTCCCGCTGAAGATGGCCTCGATGGGCATCGAGGCGATCGCGGCTTTCGCCAAGGACGGCACCAAGCCGCAGAACTCCGAAGGTCTCGACTTCTACAATACCGGCGTGACGCTGATCACCGACCAGCCGGTCGACGGGGTCGACTCGATCTCGTCGGAGGAAGGCCTCAAGCAGTGCTGGGGCTGATCCCCGCCTGACAGATCGGAGGGGCCGCCCGCGCGGCGGCCCGTCCTCTTCGGGCCGGATCACGGCCCCTCACCCCATATTGCACAAAGAGGATGACGGACATGACCCAGACCGCTCCGCCTCGCGGCCAGTCCTTCGAGCACGATCTCGATAAGAGCGACAAGACCGTCGCGGCCTTCAAGGGAAAGAAGCGCGGGCTTCTCGGCACGATCCAGCACGGGCTGCACGGCAACCCGACGATGGTGCCGGTGATCGTGCTGCTGTTGTCCATCGCCGTGTTCGGCCTTGTGGCGGGGGGCAAGTTCTTCTCGGCCTTCAACCTGACGCTGATCATGCAGCAGGTCTCGATCATCGGTATTCTCGCCGCGGCGCAATCGCTGATCATCCTGACCGCGGGGATCGACCTGTCGGTCGCGGCGATCATGGTGCTGATGTCGGTCGTGGCGGGCAACCTCGCTGTCTACATGGGCGTGCCGGCACCGCTGGCGCTGCTGATCTCCTTCGCGGGCGGCACCGGGGCGGGGCTGATGAACGGCTTTCTGGTGACCAAGGTGAAGCTGCCGCCCTTCATCACCACGCTGGGCACCTGGTCGATCTTCTACGCGCTGAACCTGTGGCTGTCGGGGGCGCAGTCGATCCGCTCGCAGGATATCGACAAGTTCGCGCCGCTTCTGAAATTCTTCGGCAACACGATCGCGGTGGGCAATGCCCGGCTGACCTATGGCTCGATCCTGATGGTCGCGGTGTTCCTGGTGCTCTGGTATCTGCTGAACAAGACCGCCTGGGGCCGCCACGTCTACGCGGTGGGCGACGACAAGGAGGCGGCGGAGCTTGCGGGCATCCGCACCGACCGCACGCTGCTGTCGGTCTACGGCATGGCCGGGCTCGTCTGTGCGATCGCCGCCTGGGCCTCGATCGGCCGGGTCGGGTCGATCTCGCCGCAGGCCTTCTACGAGGCGAACCTGCATTCCATCACCGCCGTGGTGATCGGGGGGATCTCGCTCTTCGGCGGGCGCGGTTCGATCCTCGGGGCGCTGTTCGGCGCGCTGATCGTGGGCGTGTTCCAATCCGGTCTGCGGCTCGCGAATGTGGACGTGCTCTGGCAGGTCTTCGCGATCGGCTGGCTCATCATCATCGCGGTCGCCATCGACCAATGGATCAGAAAGGTATCGGCATGACGCAAGAGCCCATTCTCACCGCGCGCGGTCTGGTCAAACGCTATGGCCGCGTCACCGCCCTCGACGAATGCGACTTCGATCTCTACCCGGGCGAAATCCTCGCCGTGATCGGGGATAACGGGGCCGGGAAATCCTCGCTCATCAAGGCGATCTCCGGCGCGGTTTCCGCCGACGAGGGAGAGATCCGTCTCGAAGGCAAGCCGATCAGCTTCCGCAGCCCGCTCGAGGCGCAGGATGCCGGGATCGCGACGGTCTACCAGACGCTCGCGCTGTCGCCCGCGCTCTCGATCGTCGACAACATGTTCGTCGGGCGCGAGCTGCGCAAGCCGGGCGCGATGGGCAAATGGCTGCGGATGCTCGACAAGCCCGCGATGCGCGCCTTCGCCCGCCAGAAGCTGAACGATCTGGGCCTGATGACCATTCAGGACATCGATCAGGCGGTGGAGACGCTCTCGGGCGGTCAGCGCCAGGGCGTGGCGGTCGCGCGTGCGGCGGCCTTCGGCTCGAAGGTGATCATCATGGATGAGCCCACCGCGGCGCTCGGCGTCAAGGAGAGCCGCCAGGTGCTGAACCTGATCCTCGATCTGAAGGCGAAAGGGCTGCCGATCATCCTGATCTCGCACAACATGCCCCATGTCTTCGAGGTCGCCGACCGGATCCACGTCCACCGGCTGGGCAAACGGCTCTGCGTCATCGATCCGAAGCAACACTCGATGTCGGACGCCGTCGCCTTCATGACCGGCGCCAAAACGCCCGACGGCGCGACAGAGGCGGCCTGAGCGATGAGCACGACCGAGGC
>NZ_NBNZ01000015.1:0-3734 GCF_002213195.1 Thioclava sp. F42-5 | reverse complement strand
AAGAGTTCGCCAAAGGCTGGGCGCTCGATCGCAACTTCGCCCCGCAGATGGACGAGGCCACACGCGAAGCCCGCTACACTGCGTGGAAAAAGGCGGTCGAGGCCACCATCGCGGCGGCGAGGTCGGTCTGATGGACTTCGCTCTGCGCTTTCCCGGCCGCATTCTCTTCGGGCGCGACGAGCGGCATGCGGGCGCGGAGCTGATCGCGCGCTACGGGGCGCGTGTAGCGCTCGTGCGCGGGCGTTCGGTCGGTTGGGCCGACACGCTGGAAGATACTCTGCGCGAGGCGGGCCGGACGGTCGAGGTGATCGTCAGCCGCGGCGAGCCGAGCTATCCGGATCTATGTGATGCGCTCGGTCGGTTGCGCGAGATGCGCCCCGATTGTGTCGTTGCGGTCGGGGGCGGCGCGGTGCTTGATCTGGGCAAGGCTTTGGCGGCTCTGATCCCCGCTGCGAGCGATCCGATCGTGCATTTTGAATTGGTCGGGGAGGGGCGCCCGCTAAGCGCGCCGCCGCTGCCGTTTGTCGCGATCCCTACTACCGCCGGCACCGGAGCGGAAGCCACCCGCAATGCGGTGATCCAGTTCCCCGAACACCGCCGCAAGGTCAGCCTGCGCGACGATCGGATGATGGCCTCGCTCGCGATCGTCGATCCGGCGCTGACCGATCGCTGCCCGCGTGCGGTCACGCTGGCCTCGGGGCTGGACGCGCTGACGCAGGTGATCGAGCCTTATCTCTGCAGTCGTGCGAATATTCTGACCGACGCGCTTTGCCGCGATGCGATCCCGCGCGCGATCCATGCGCTGGTCCAGCTGATGGCGCGGGAGAGCACGGATGCACGAGACGACATGGCGCGGGTGAGCCTGTTCGGCGGCGTCGCTCTGGGCAATGCGGGCCTCGGCGCGGTGCATGGTTTTGCGGGCGTGATCGGTGGCCGGAGCGGTGCGGCCCATGGGGCGATCTGCGGACGGCTTCTGCCCGGAGTGCTTCAGGCGAACCGTGCCGCCGTGGCGGGCGATCCCGCGATGGCCGCGCGATTCCACGAGGTGGCGGGCTGGCTGGGCGAGGGGCTGGCGGTTGCGCCGGCTGACGCTTTCACGGCGCTGGAGCGGCAGATCGACGAATGGGGGTTGCCCCGGCTTGGCGCGATGGGTGTCGATCCGGATGAGATCGAGGAGACCGCGCGGCTGTCGCGGTCCAGCTCCTCCATGACCGCGAATCCCGTGCCGCTGAGCGAAGATGTCCTGAGCGACATTCTGCGCGCCGCATTCTGAGCGGCTTCAGGTGCGAATGACAAATCCCCGTGCGATGTGATTACGCACGAACCAGATCATCGCGACACCCGGGATCAGCGAGACAACGGTCATCGCCATCACCAGCCCGATATCCGTTTGAAAGCCGAACAGCGCGCTGATCGCCATGGTGATCGGCTTGCCCGCAGTGACCGTCAGAATGCGCGCGAAGACCACCTCCACCCAAGAGAAGATGAAGCAGAAGAAGACGGTCACGCCGATCCCCGGCGCGATCACCGGGATCAGCTTTCCGACGAAGAAATGGCCGAAGGAATGGCCGTCGAGAAAACAGGTCTCGTCGAATTCGCGCGGCACGGCGGCGATGAAGCTCTCGAGGATCCAGATCGCGATCGGCAGGTTGAACACGCAATGCACCAGCGCGATCCCGACCGGGCTGTTCACCAGTCCGACATGGGCGAAGAGAATGAATATCGGCAGCGACAGCACGACGGGCGGCGTCAGGCGAAAGGCGATCAGCGCGAAGAGAATGTGGCGATCGCCGGTAAAGCGGAAGCGCGCAATCGCGTAAGCTGCGGGCAGTCCGGCGGCGAGGCAGAGCGCCACGTTGAGCAGAACATAGACAAGCGAGTTCCAGATTGCATCGCGCAGGTCGGGGCGTGCGAACACGGTGGCATAGTTGATCAGCGTCGCCTGCCCCTCGCGATATCCCTCGCGCGGCAGCGTCAGCGTGAAGCTCAACAGCACCGTTTGGACGAAGGGCAGCAGGATGAAGAGGGCCAGAGCTGCGAAGGCGAGGCCGAGCAGAATTGATGGGCGCATTCGCGTCATCTTCATCGGGTCGTCTCCGGCGAGGTGTCGCGCCCGGCGCGTATGCGGATGAACGCCCATGCGACGCTCAGCACGATCAGGAAATCGAGCATCGCACGCGCGGCGGCACGGCCATAGGTGAAGCTGCGAATGTCCTCTCCCAGTTCGAGCGAGAGGAAAGTCGTCGCACCCTGCGGCCCGCCCGCGTTAATCGTGAAAGCCTCGGTGTAGATCATGAAGCTGTCCACGAAGCGCAGAAGCAGCACGATCGAGAGCGCCCCGGCGATGCGCGGCAATTCGATATGGCGGAATACCGCGAGCCGTGAGGCTCCGTCGATCGCCGCCGCCTGGCGATAGGAGGCCGGGATCGCCGACAGCGACGCATAGGAGAGGATCACGACGAGGCCCAGCCAGTGCCACGTATCCGCCGCGACGATCAGGATCCAGGTATGCAGCGCGGTGAACTTGTAGTCGAAGCCAATCCCCGCTGCGGCGATCGCCTTGCCGAGAAGCCCGACCTGGGAATCGATCAGCGTGAGCCACATGCCCGCGATCATGTTCCACGGAACAACGAGGGGCAGGGCGAGCATCATTAACACCGGCACCGCCCAGCGACCGATCCGCAGCATCAAGAGAGCGATCCAGATCCCCAGCGGCACCTGAATCGACAACACGATGGCCGAAAACAATGCGCTTCGGCCGAGGCTCGCCCAAAAGCTCGGATCGCGGATGATCTCGAGATACCATTGCGGCCCGACCCAAAGTGCCGTGTCGAGGGTGAAGATGTCGTGGAAAGAATAGTTGAACACCGCGACCAGAGGCAGGACAGCGACAAACCCCAAGATGAGAAGCGCAGGCAACAACAGCAGCCACGCGCGGTTCGAATGCGGCTTGATCATCCCTATGCCCTCCCCGGAAGCAGCGTACTTCGCGCGTTAAGCGAACGGGTTGGTCGTATAAATGTCAAGGATACTAAAGATTTAAGGCGGCGGATGGGGCGACGGTGGCTGCCGTCTTGGCGACGCTTGTGCCGGGGGAGGGGCTTTTGCTGTCGGTGCGACTGAGAAAGGGGCGCGCATGGCCGGCGATCGGCTAGAGCAGATGGCGCGCGTCGGCGGAAGAGTTCGGTCGCTTCGCTCCGATCTTCGAGCGCGAGCTGTTCGAAATGGAATATTGGCCGCTCGAACAGGCAAAGCTGAAAAATAAAGAAGAAGCGTGAGCACTTCAGCACGCGGCTATAATCGGCAAAGCGGCGAACTGCTCGCCATCGCGCGCTCTCTTTCTGGCTTCGTGAGCGGTTTCGACCGTGCAGCAGATCTTTTCGAGATGAGCGATTGCATCCCGAATGGCATCTGCGAGAGCCGGGGCGACCTCCGGTGAAATCGAGAGCATTCCGTCCTCGCAGCGGTGCACCCATCCCTTCTTCTGCAAGGTCGGAACTTTGCGTCGCGCGGTTTCCCTTTGTCTCCCACGATATTCCGCGTTCGATCGCACGTTGATGGCGTATCGCGATCGCTGGTCATGAGCGTGCGTTGCGAGATGCGATCCTCATGGCTGTCCGATTTCGTTCATTTCGTTGGTGACTCGGTTTGGTTTGTGGGGTGCCCTTGGGGCATGCCTGGCAGGAGGTTTCGCGTGGGTGGGTGATTTGCGCAAGATTCTTCCCTGCGCTGTT
>NZ_NBNZ01000014.1:2500-5695 GCF_002213195.1 Thioclava sp. F42-5 | reverse complement strand
AAC
Source organism: Thioclava sp. F42-5 (assembly GCF_002213195.1). Lineage (NCBI taxonomy): Bacteria > Pseudomonadati > Pseudomonadota > Alphaproteobacteria > Rhodobacterales > Paracoccaceae > Thioclava > Thioclava sp. F42-5. The sequence goes on along the minus strand of NZ_NBNZ01000014.1, from coordinate 5,692 downwards.
GCAAGAGACCGCCCGAAGGCGGCTGCGCAGCGTCTTGACCCGAGTTCGGTAGAATTGGTTGCGGGAGTAGGATTTGAACCTACGACCTTCAGGTTATGAGCCTGACGAGCTACCGGGCTGCTCCATCCCGCGTCCGTTGAGCTTTTGCCTTTTGTCAGGTTATGAGCCTGACGCGGCGATCGCGTTTTTCAAACTCTCGAGGAGAGTTTGTCTCGCTTGCGGGGTGCTCGATCCCGCGTTTATTCCCGAGGGCATTTAGTGTTTGCGATCGGGATTTTGTTTGTCATCGTTTTTCGAGAGATGAAGTTTTTCGTCGCTTCTTTCTAGGTTTGGCGGTGACCTACTCTCCCACGTCTTAAGACGCAGTACCATTGGCGCGACGGCACTTAACGGCCGGGTTCGGAATGGAGCCGGGTGTTTTGCTCGTGCTATGACCACCAAACCGAGGAAGAAGCGATGAAGTTCAAGTCGTACACTTTGTATTGTGCATGCTGTTTGATCGGTTACCAGAGGTCTGGCTACTACCGGATCAAATCAAGCCAATCGGGCAATTAGTACTGGTCAACTGAACGCGTTGCCGCGCTTACATCTCCAGCCTATCGACGTGGTGGTCTTCCACGGCCCTCAAGGGATACCTAGTTTTGAAGGGGGCTTCCCGCTTAGATGCTTTCAGCGGTTATCCTGTCCGGACATAGCTACCCAGCACTACCGTTGGCACGATAACTGGTCCACCAGTGGTCCGTTCACCCCGGTCCTCTCGTACTAGGGGCAACTCTTCTCAAGTATCCTACACCCACGGCAGATAGGGACCGAACTGTCTCACGACGTTCTAAACCCAGCTCACGTACCTCTTTAAACGGCGAACAGCCGTACCCTTGGGACCTGCTCCAGCCCCAGGATGAGATGAGCCGACATCGAGGTGCCAAACGATGCCGTCGATATGGACTCTTGGGCATCATCAGCCTGTTATCCCCAGAGTACCTTTTATCCGTTGAGCGATGGCCCTTCCACTCGGGACCACCGGATCACTATGGCCGACTTTCGTCTCTGCTCGACTTGTCAGTCTTGCAGTCAGGCTGGCTTCTGCCATTGCACTCAACGACCGATTTCCGACCGGTCTGAGCCAACCTTCGCGCGCCTCCGTTACACTTTGGGAGGCGACCGCCCCAGTCAAACTACCCACCACGCAGGGTCCCGGATCCCGATAAGGGACCGCGGTTAGACATCAAGCAGGCGAAGGGTGGTATCTCAAGGATGGCTCCACGGAGACTGGCGTCCCCGTTTCAAAGCCTACCACCTATCCTGCACATCACATGCCTGATGCCAGTGCGAAGCTATAGTAAAGGTTCATGGGGTCTTTCCGTCTAACCGCGGGTAGTGTGCATCTTGACACACAGTTCAATTTCGCTGAGTCCACGTTTGAGACAGCGGGGAGATCGTTACGCCATTCGTGCAGGTCGGAACTTACCCGACAAGGAATTTCGCTACCTTAGGACCGTTATAGTTACGGCCGCCGTTTACCGGGGCTTCAATTCGGAGCTTGCACTCCTCCTTTTAACCTTCCGGCACCGGGCAGGCGTCAGACTGTATACGTCGCCTTACGGCTTCGCACAGCCCTGTGTTTTAAGTAAACAGTCGCCACCCCCTAGTTTGTGCCCCCGCCCCATACTTGCGTACGAAGCGGGCCTCCTTCTCGCGAACTTACGGAGGCATTTTGCCGAGTTCCTTAAACGTGGTTCTCTCAAGCGCCTTGGTATTCTCTACCAGTCCACCTGTGTCGGTTTCGGGTACGGTCCGATAGTGGGGCTATTTCCAGGAACCTGTTGGCTGCCCGATCAATCCGATAAGATCGAACAACGGCTCAGATCCGTCACCACCACATGGCCCAGGAATATTAACCTGGTTCCCATCGACTACGCCTTTCGGCCTCGCCTTAGGGGCCGGCTTACCCTGCTCAGATTAGCTTTAAGCAGGAACCCTTGGACTTTCGGCGACAGGGTCTCTCACCCTGTTTGTCGCTACTCATGTCAACATTCTCACTTCTGATCACTCCACCGGATGCCTTACGGCCCGGCTTCACAGTCAGAACATTGCCTCCAATATCCCCGAGGGGAGTAAGGAGGCAGCGTTCTATATCACAGAACGCTCCGCTACCACGCACATCACTGTGCATCCAAAGCTTCGGCTCATGGCTTGAGCCCCGTTACATCTTCGCCGCAAGACCTCTTGACTAGACCAGTGAGCTGTTACGCTATCTTTAAAGGATGGCTGCTTCTAAGCCAACCTCCTGGTTGTTTTGGAAGTCTCACATGCTTTCCCACTTAGCCATGAATTGGGGGCCTTAGCTGTTGGTCAGGGTTGTTTCCCTCTCCACGACGGACGTTAGCACCCGCCGTGTGTCTGCCGATCAGTTCTTCCCGGTATTCGGAGTTTGCTTAGACTCAGTAAGGCTGTGGGCCCCCATCATCCATGCAGTGCTCTACCCCCGGGAGAATACAATCGACGCGCTACCTAAATAGCTTTCGCGGAGAACCAGCTATCTCCAGATTTGATTGGCCTTTCACCCCTAGCCACACGTCATCCGGACCCTTTTCAACGGGTGTCGGTTCGGCCCTCCAGTGAGTGTTACCTCACCTTCAGCCTGCACATGGCTAGATCATCTGGTTTCGGGTCTGATCCATCGAACTAAATTCGCCCTGTTAAGACTCGCTTTCGCTACGCCTACACCTAACGGCTTAAGCTTGCTCGATAGACCAAGTCGTTGACCCATTATACAAAAGGTACGCCGTCAGAGCTCGAGGCTCCTCCGACTGCTTGTAGGCGTCCGGTTTCAGAAACTGTTTCACTCCCCTCGTCGGGGTGCTTTTCACCTTTCCCTCACGGTACTGGTTCGCTATCGGTCAGTAAGGAGTACTTAGCCTTCGAGGGTGGTCCCCCGATCTTCAGACAGGATTACACGTGTCCCGCCCTACTTAATACGTCCAATTGAACTTCCCATACGGGGCTGTCACCCGCTCTGGCTGATCTTTCCAGATCATTCTGGTCATTCTCATGGCTCGGCTGGTCCGCGTTCGCTCGCCACTACTAGCGGAGTATCTGTTGATTTCCTTTCCTCCGGGTACTTAGATGTTTCAGTTCCCCGGGTTCGCTCTTATAACCCTATGTATTCAGGTTAAAAGTACCTGTTTTGGA
>NZ_NBNZ01000013.1:0-5889 GCF_002213195.1 Thioclava sp. F42-5 | reverse complement strand
GCGGCTTCGATGTGGCGCTGACAGGCGTGTGCCTCCTGTTGCTGGTGCTCTATCTCGCGCCACTGGGGCTATAGGGAGCCTGCTGGTCTGTTCGGTAACGACCATCGAGCCTGCAAATGCAACGCTCGCCTGATGCGCTCTGCTCCTCGAACAACCTGATGTGAGCCGGTCCGAATGGACAACCCCCGTTGCGCGAATTTCGCGACGAGAGGTGCGGGCATCAGGCCGTCGCTGCCATGGCGATCCGACGATAGCCAGCTTCGCCGTGATAGAAGCCGTTACTTAGTCCGACCTCCCCGCATAGGGTGGCAAGGCGCGCAAGTAATTCAAATGTTCATTGTGAGCCGCGACAATTCGCCCCACCTCTTCCGCCGATAACGGCCTGCGCGTGTTGATGCGCCACGCAGGAAGCCCAGACCAAACCTTCGCCAGGGACGAGGTGCTGAAGGGTTTCGTGTCTTCTGGCTACGGTCCGAAAACGTTACCCCTGCACCCTCTTGGGCATCAAGGATTCAGCCAAAGGCGGGCGGTCGGGAAGACCTGACTCGCGGACGCTTGCCATCCGGATCGAAATGCTCCGCCCGTAATTTGCGAGATTGCGAAGTTCATGGGCATCCTACACTCACCGCAATAGGTATTTACAATACTTATTTTGCGGAGATAGCATGAGCCTCAAGTTCAAAATCTCGGGGGTTCCCATGTCACCTGCTGATCTACAGATGATATCCGCGCGCCCCGAAACGACCGCTGCGATCATGGCGCAAACGGGTTTGGACGAGGATAAACTGACCCGGTTGGTGCATCGTTTCTACGACAAGGTGCGTGATGACGCGGTTCTCGGGCCGATCTTCGCCTCCAGGATTTCCGACTGGGCGCCGCATTTGCAGCGGATGGTGGAGTTCTGGTCTTCGGTCGCACTCATGACCGGTCGTTTTCACGGCGCCCCGATGCAGGTCCATGCGTCCTTGCCAGTGGAATGGGATCATTTCGAACGGTGGCTGATGCTGTTCCGCGAGACCGCAACCGAGACCTGTCCCCCCGAGGGGGCCGCCCATCTCATCGAACGCGCCGAGCGGATCGCGCGCTCGCTGCATATGGCGGTCGAGAACGCCACGCCCCGAACCGTCCCCTCTTTGCTCTGACCAAAGGATACCAACATGACGAGACCGCTACCCCCGCAAGATTCCGCCAGCCTCACCCGCTACATCGAGGCAGAGTATCACGCCAAGCATCGCACTCAATTGCCTGAACTGGCGGCGCTCTCGGAAAAGGTGGAAACCGTCCATGCCGGGCAAGCAGATGTCCCTGCAGGGCTGTCCGCGCTACTGCACCGGATGATCGGCGAGCTCGAAGTCCACATGAAGAAGGAGGAGCTGGTTTTGTTTCCCGCCATTCGCAACGCGGCACCGAGGCTGGACGGGCCGATCGCTGCGATGCGCGCGGATCACGACGACCATGAGGCGGAGGTCGGACAGATCCGGCAATTGACAAACGATCTCACATTGCCGGACGGTGCATGCCAAAGCTGGACGCGGCTCTATGCCGGGGTCGGTGAATTTCTTGAAGACCTGGCAGCCCATATTCGGCTGGAAAACGACGTGTTATTCCCGCAATTCGAAACCCAAGGCGCAGGCCATGTCTGAGATGTATCTTCCCAACCCAACTAAGGATCTCTTCGAGCGGCGTCATGCCTTGGCGCCGAAGACCGAGGACGCCTTCCGCGCATTTTCGAAAGCGGTGTTCACTGAAGGGGCGCTCGATGCGCGCAGCAAGCAGCTTATCGCCGTGGCCGTCGCGCACGTAACGCAGTGCCCATGGTGCATCGAGAGCCATGTCAAAGCCGCCCGGCGTGCGGGCGCCTCGGACGAACAGGTCATGGAAGCGATTTGGGTCGCCGCGGAAATGCGCGCCGGCGCCTCTTGGACCCATGCTCTGAAAGCAGTTGAGATGATCGGCGACACGGACAAGCCGGACAGCTGATGCCGTCAGCAAGCCCCCCCACCTCCGAAGCTCCTGGCGAGCTTATCCGCGTCAAGCGGATCTATCGCGCGGCACGCGTGTCAGATGGCAAGCGGATATTGGTCGATCGTCTCTGGCCGCGCGGCATGGCGAAGGACCGCGCCAGACTGTTTCACTGGTGCAAGGAGATCGCGCCGAGCGACGAATTGCGGCGCTGGTTCCACGAGCACCCTGATAGGTGGCAGGAGTTCACCACGCGTTATGAGGCGGAACTTGCCGCTCATGACGATTTGGTCCGCGAGCTCGCCGGATATGCACGCGAGAACGTCGTTACGCTACTTTATGCTTCAAAGGACGAGGCACATAATAACGCCGTCGTGTTACGCGATTACCTGCGCCAATGGTTATAGAACGGGAGGAGCAAGCATGACGGACCAGCCAATAAACCCGCTGCACACACCGCTTTGCGACCTGCTGGGGTGCGCCCAGCCAGTTCTGCTGGCCGGGATGGGCGGCGTTTCCCGCTGGGAACTGGCCGCCGCCGTGGCCAATGCGGGCGGTTACGGGATTTTGGGCATGGTGCGCGAAGACCCAGCCCTGATCGCCGCAGAGGTTACTGCGCTGCGGGACGCGACTGACCGACCTTTTGCCGTCAACTTGATCCCCGCGGCGACCGAACCAGCGCTGCTCGATGCGCAGATCGCCTGCTGTCTCGATCTTGGCGTGCCGGCCTTCAGCTTTTTCTGGGACGTGATGCCTGACGTGGTGGCCCGCGTGAAACGTGCCGGTTGCCTTGTTCTGCATCAGGTCGGCACGGTCGAGGCCGCGCGGATCGCCGAAGAGGCCGGAGCGGATGTGATCATCGCGCAGGGCGTCGAGGCGGGCGGTCACGTGCATGGACGACACCCGGCTTTCGGGCTGGCCGAGCAAATCCTTGCGCAGACCGACCTGCCGGTCGTCGTCTCCGGAGGGATCGCAACGGGCGAGGGCCTCGCCGCCGCGTTGACCATCGGCGCCGATGGCGTGCAATGCGGCACGGCCTTTCTGGCGACCGAGGAATCCTTCGCTCATCCCTATCACAAATCCCGAATCACGGAGGCCACCGGCGACCACACGGTTCTGACCGATGTTTTCGTTCTGAATTGGCCCAAGGGCGCTGCGGTGCGGGTGATCGCCAATAGCGTGACCGAGAGCCTGGACGGACATTACCTCGGCCACGACCCTGACAGTCTTCCGCGCGAGGCCATCGCCCGCGACGGCGAGCAGCCGCGCCTGCGCTTCAGCACGGATTCGCCGCTGCGAACCACGACCGGCGACTTGGAGGCGATGGCACTCTATGCGGGTCAGGGTGTGGGTGCGCTCAACGATGTCCCAACGGCCGCTGCACGTCTGGACGGCATGGTCGCGCAGGCCCGTCATCTCCTGGAACACCCGTTTTGACGTGCTTTTAAGTCGAAGCCGTGAACGACGAATTCAAGAGCTCAGCTGCCAAGGTTGCTTTTGCTCACCACCTCGCTTTGCGCGCCGGTCAGAGAACTGGCGCGACTGCTTCCCGCGTGGATGGTCGTCTAACGATCAGTTATGGACCCTCGGTCGCGGCATGAAGCCTCCGACAGACATACTCGGTTCGATCAACCAAAGGGCGGACGAAACCTTGCCGGAAGGAGTTTTTTCGATCCCGCGAAAGCACTACGCAGCGAGCCCGAACGCGAGGTGACCGATCGGGAATGTTCCAGCAGGATACCGAACGCGAGCGACAGGCCGCTGGGAAAGGACAAGAGCGGAAATTAATCGCAGATCAAGGCGCCACAAGGCCAACCATCAAACTCTGGACCATCGGATCAACAAGCGCTTTGTTGCGATCCTCGCGGATCACGATCCACGCCGGCAATTCGAACACTGGCGCACCGGGCACCGGGAACAGGGCGCCGCTATCGATCTGGTGTTCGACCAGACGCCGGGGAAAATAGCCGCTGCCGCCATTGAGCTTGAGATATTGAAGGCCGAGCCAGGCGATGTTGGCCGAGAGTGCAGGACCGGGAAACTCCGGAAAGCCAGCGCGGAACTGATTGTCGAATTCCGGGCCCCACTCGACATGGATATAGCCGTCAGGCTGCATGCTAGCGGTCGGTTCGGAAGAGACGAGCACCAGCTGTTCAGTAAGCAATGGCAGGAGCTCGAGCATCGGACGGCGCTGCGGGGTGAACATGACTCCGATATCCATCCGCCCGTCGACCAGCGCCTGCATCAGTTCAGGCTCGAAGCCGATTTCGGAATGAAACGAAACTCGGGGATGGGTCCGCTGGATATTGGCGAACCATTTCATCATCAGCCCTTCCCACAGGCCGAAGCGCGCACCGATGACGACACGCGCGCGGAATTGTCCAGGAAGACCGACGTCGTGCCGCGCGCGTTCGAGGGCTCGCACCATCTGCGCTGCATGCTTCAGGAACCGGCCACCGCCCGCAGTCAGCGCCGCGCCGGCCTTGTTGCGAGTGAAAAGCCTGGTGCCCAACTGATCTTCGAGTGCTCGGATACGAGCGCTCACGGTTGACTGGGTGACGTGAAGCCTTTCGGCGGCCGCTACGAAGCTGCCGGTATCGGCGACGGCAAGGAAAGTTCGGGCATGTTCGATGTTCATGGATCCCCCATGTATCGCATTTGCGAATATCATATCGCATTTATATTTGCTTCCCCAATATGATGAATCGCGCGACACTTGAACCCGCGCATCTCGCGGACAACCGGAAGATCACCGGCATATGAATTAGACGAGCTTACCGGGCCGGAGGGGGTTCCGGCAGTCGACAGCCTCTCGTGGATCGCGTCTGGCCGCGATGCGTGGCGTGGGAGAAGTTGCCGGGGCCTGACGGGTCCGAAATCTGCGCCGAGCCTCGAACTCCGCCGCAGGCTCCGACACGCCCCGGACCGGTGGGCAGCCTTCGAAGCCGCGAATTGGTCAGAATTCGGCGCCCGCCCGACCCGCGCTATAGATCTATGCGACTGACGTTGCGCTGAAAGAGCATCTCGAAAGGAGGTTCGCAAGGCCATGAGAAACAGCGATTTGAACGGAGCGAACAGCGTGACGGGGAGCGATCCCGCCGCGCCGAAGGAGGAGAGCTATGACGAGCGAAGGCCGTGCCCGACCCCGGGAGAATGTCGGCTCATGGCTGGGCTCGGGCTTTCGTTGGCCGGCATCACCCTCATCACCTTCGGCGACACGGGCATTGCGGGGCCATGGGCGCACAGCGTTGGGGTCAGCGCGCTGACCACCGGCCTGCTGCTGTGGGGAGCGGGTGCCATTCGACGCACGCTCGAACTGTGAGGCCGGCTCCCACTCGAGGCACCGCGCACATCGTCCGCTGTGCTGACCGCATCAGCAAACAGCCGTTTGAGAGATCCCAGCGTGATGGAAGACAACGATGGCCGCGGCATCGGGATGCTCTCGTCTCCGCACTCATTCGCGGTGGAGTTCGCAGTGGATTAGCTCGGCCCGCCGATGGTTAGTCGCGAATAGCCGCGTGCGTCGCGGCGCGTCGACCGAAGATCATGACAACGAAACAGTGGACCAGAGTGACATGGAAAATGGAATGAGTTTCGAAATGGTGATCGGTTGGCTTTTCGGCCTTCTTATTCTGGTGTTGGTGGTTTTGACCATAGCAGCGCTGATCAAGTGTCTACAGAAATAGCTAAGAAGACCCCGGCAACAGCTCCGTGTTTCACCGCCGCATTTCTCACTCTTGAAAATATTCTTCTACGGAAAGCACTGAATTTCTTGACGTTGGTTCCTCCGAATCCAGATTTTCAATGAAGAACCAAGAAGGAGCAGTTCCGTCGCATGGTGAAGAGCTTATTCTCTCTCGGCGCCCTGTTTCTGGGTTCAGCGTTTTTGCTGTTCGCGGGTGGCGTCAATGCCTTGATCCTGCCTGT
>NZ_NBNZ01000012.1:0-8046 GCF_002213195.1 Thioclava sp. F42-5 | reverse complement strand
TGGTCGATGAGGCTACGAAGGATCGCCGTCGCCTCGCTGCGACTATCCTTGTCATTGAGCGCTGCCGTCAGATCTTCCACCTTACTGCGGTAGACCGCGGCAAGCGCCGGGTGGATGATGACGGGATCGGGCGTTGGTATCGTGGCGAGCGTGTTCCGGAGCTCGGACTTACGGGGCTTACCTCGTCTCGGAGGCCAATAGTTGACCTGCACGGACGCATAGCATCACCAACCGGGCTTCGCTCGTGGCAAGGCGAAAGACCCGTGACAGTGATATTAAGGGGCATCAGGCCACGGAGGCTTCTGTCGTGTTCTCACAGTCTAAGGCGGTAAGGAGGCGCTGACCCGGGCGCTTCGGATCTGGTACGAAAAAGGCCCGCATCGCTGCGGGCCTTTTGTAGAATCACATCGTCACTTGCGCGGCTTTTTCGGGCCGCCGGGCTTGGGCTTTCCGCTTTTTCCCGGATGCGTCCCTTTGCCGGGGCCCGCGTATTTCGCGCGAGTTTTTTTCGGTTTCGCGCCTGCGCCGCCCTCGGGCTTGCGCTTTTTCGACGGGATATCCGCTAGGGCGGCAAAGACCGCCTCGTCATCCGGGCTCCAGCCGCTCGTCTTGGTATTGTCCGCCGGAGCGCCTTCAGTACGTGCGCCCTTGGGCGAGCCTTTGCGATGGGGCGCCTTGCCCGGGTGTTCCCCACGCTCGCCACGATGGGGCTTGCCCTGCGGTTTGTCGGCGCGCCGCTTTTTCGGCGGCGGGCCGAAATCGGGTTCACCATTGAGGGCGCGGGCCGTGATCTCGTCGGAGAGTTCGCCATCGGGACCAAGCGAGGCCGCGAACTTTGCGACGCTCTTCTCGGCAATCTCGACGAAGGTTTCGTCGTCGCGCACGCGGATCGCGCCGATGGCGGATTTCTCCAGATCTGCATGGCGGCGCAGGAGCGGCAGCAGCCAACGCGGCTCGGCTCGGTCATTGCGCCCGACCGACAGGGTGAACCAGCGGCTCGGACCGAATTCCTGACGCTCGGACTGGCCCTTGGTGTCGGGCGGCAGAAGGTCTTCGGGCGGTGCGTTGCGCGCTTGCTGCAGGCGCAGGAAGGCGGCGGCGACAGCCTCGGCCCCGTGCCTGTCGAGCAGCTTGCGCGCGAACGCCGCCTGATCCTCGGTGATCGGCTCGCGCCAATCGGGATCGGTCAGCAGGCGCTCTTCGTCGCGCGCGATGATCGACTCGGCAGAGGGCGGCACCGTCCATTCCGCGTTGATCTTGGCGAATTTCAGCAAGCGCTCGGCGCGTTTGACCATGCGAGGCGGCACGATCAGCGCGGACATCCCCTTGCGCCCGGCGCGACCCGTCCGGCCCGAACGATGCAGTAGGCTCTCTGTGTTCTGCGGCAGATCGGCATGGATCACTAGGCTCAGGTTCGGCAGGTCGATACCGCGTGCGGCGACGTCGGTCGCCACGCAGACCCGCGCACGCCCGTCGCGCATCGCCTGCAGCGCGTGGCTGCGTTCGGCCTGTGACAGCTCGCCCGAGAGCGTCACGACCGAGAAGCCGCGATTGCCGAGACGGGCGCTGAGATGGTTCACCGCCGCGCGGGTGTTGGCGAAGACGATGGCGCTTTCGTCATGATGAAAACGCAGCAGGTTGAAGATCGCATGATCGCTGTCCGAGGCCGCGACCTTCAGCGCCTTATAGGCGATGTCGGAGTGCTGCTGCGCGGTGTTGATCGTCGAGATGCGCTGCGCGTCGTTCTGGAACTGCTCGGCCAGTTTCGCGATCATAGGCGACACGGTGGCCGAGAACAGCAGCGTGCGGCGCTCTTCCGTAGCGGAGCCGAGGATGAATTCGAGGTCTTCGCGGAAACCCAGATCGAGCATCTCGTCGGCTTCGTCGAGCACGACCGCGCGGATGTCGCCCAGGTCGAGCGCGCCGCGGCGGATATGATCGCTCAGACGGCCGGGGGTGCCGACCACGATATGGGTGCCGCGCTCGAGGGCGCGCCGTTCCTGCCGCGGATCCATGCCGCCGACGCACGAGCTGACGATGGCGCCGGTCTTGCCATAGAGCCAGCGCAATTCCTGCATGACCTGGAAAGCGAGTTCCCGCGTGGGGGCCACGACGAGTGCAAGCGGCGTGCCGGCCGGGCCGAAGCTTTCGGCCTCGCCCAGAAGGGTCGGCGCGATCGCGAGACCGAAGCCGACCGTTTTGCCCGAGCCGGTCTGGGCAGAGACCAGCAGGTCCTTGCCCGCCAGCGCGGGATCGGTCACCGCGTCCTGCACGGGAGTGAGAGTGTCGTAGCCGCGCTCGGCGAGCGCTGCGGAAAGGGAGGGGATCATCGGAAAGTCGTCCAAGCAATGACGTAAGGGACGGGCCGCTCTGCTTCTGGCAGCCCGTGCGGAAGGCGCCTGCATAACGGTCCTTGCGGCAAATGTATATTGCCTATTTCGCGAATCCGGCCCTGAGAGGCAAGAATCCTTGGTCAGGCGAGGACTTGCAGCACCACTGCCGAGGCGTAGATCGCGACCAGAAGCAGGCTCTCGATCCCGATCCGGGCCGGCCCGTCCTTCTGCCGCAGGATCAACCCGCCGAGCAACACGCCCGTCATCATCAGTCCCGTCGCCAGCCAGTACAGATCCGGCATCGAGACTGCATGGTAGAGCGAACCCTCGCGATACGCCCCGTCCGAGAAGACTAGGAACAGCGTGTCGAAGGTGTTGCCGCCGATAATGCCGCCGATTGCCAGTTGCAGTGCGCCGCGGCGGACCGCCGTCAGCGTCGTCACCAATTCCGGCAGCGATGTTACCACCGCCGTCAGCAATGCGCCTACCAGCGAGGAGCTGAGGCCGAAACGTGTGACGAATTCCCGCCCCGCTTGCGAAATGACCCAGCCGCTGAGGCCCATGACGACGACGAGGCCGACGAAGACGAGGATCGGCCCGCGTGGTGAACGGTTCCTCTCTTCTTCGTCCTCGGGCTCGTCATGGCGGGTCTCGCGGGTTTCGACCGGTTTCCACATCGGCGTTTCCGACACCTGGGCTGCGAGCTTGGTGCCGCCGAGATAGGCGAGAAACAGGATCACCGAGGCCGGGCTGATGCCCCAGATCGCGTAATCGGGCGCGGCGGTCGCGGCGAGCGGGATCGAAAGCAGCACGATCAGCATCACCGCCTGAAACAGGTTGGCAGGCTCCGCCGCCGAATGTTCGAGATTGGCCCGCCGGTGCAGCATGTCGGCCAGCGCCAGAAAGAAGGTCTGCGCGGCGATCCCGCCTACGGCGTTTGAGAAGGCGAAGCTCGCGTCCCCTTGTGCGGCTACCGAGACGGAGACGACGATCCCCGACAGCGAAGTCGCGGCGCCCAGAACGATCCCGCCCGCCAGCGCCTCGCCGATGCGGGTGCGATCCGCGATCACGTCGGCCAGCCCGGTCGCCTTGATCGAGGAGATGACGACGATCAACCCCGCAAGGGTGAAAGCGCCAAGCAGAAGAGGGGTCGAGAGAGAGGCGATCATCCAGGCTCCGGGGTCACTGTTCGAAAGGCAACCGCGCAATGCGCTCACGGTTCCGTTATGCGGTGCGACGGACGGGCACATTCGTGTGGGGTCGAGGAGTCGACATGCCCGCCAGAGACGTTAGGGTCGGCGCGAGACGAGTAGCGCGCGCGGGAGGACAAGGATGTTTATCGGATTGGATCTGGGCACCTCGGGGCTGAAGGGCCTCTTGATAGACGATGCGCAGCGCGTGGTGGCCGAGGCGACGCATCCCCTCACCGTTTCGCGCGCCCATGAAGGCTGGTCGGAACAGAATCCCGCCGAATGGGTCGCGGCGATGGAGGCGGTGCTGGGCACGCTCGCGCAGCATGACCTCTCGGCGGTGCGCGGTATCGGACTTTCCGGGCATATGCATGGTGCGACGCTGCTGGATGCGCAGGACGCGGTGCTGCGGCCCTGCATCCTGTGGAACGACACCCGCGCCCACCGCGAGGCGGCGTCCCTCGACGCCGACCCGCAGTTCCGCGAAATCAGCGGTAATATCGTCTTCCCCGGCTTCACCGCACCGAAGCTGGTCTGGCTTGCGAAGCAAGAGCCTGAAATCTTCGCGAAGGTGGCGAAGGTACTGTTGCCGAAGGATTACCTGCGGCTCTGGCTGACCGGGGAACATGCCTCGGAGATGTCCGATTCCGCCGGAACCAGCTGGCTCGATACCGGTGCGCGTGACTGGTCGGACGCGCTTCTGTCGGCGACCGGGATGCGGCGCGAACAGATGCCGCGTCTCGTCGAAGGCTCGGACGTGTCGGGCACGCTGCGCCCGCAGATCGCGGCGCGCTTCGGTCTGCCGGAGGGCGTAGTCGTCGCGGGCGGCGGGGGCGACAATGCGGCTTCGGGCGTTGGCGTCGGCGTCGTGGCGGCCGGACAGGCCTTTGTCTCGCTCGGCACTTCGGGGGTGCTTTTCGCCGCGGACGACGGCTATCGGCCCGATGCGGCGAGCGCCGTGCACAGCTTCTGTCACGCCCTGCCTCAGACATGGCACCAGATGGGCGTGGTCCTGGCCGCGACCGACGCGCTGAACTGGTATGCGCGGCTTCTGGAGAGCGACGCCAAGCAGTTGACCGAGGGCCTCGGCCCGTTGCGGGCGCCGGGCAAGGCGCGCTTCCTGCCCTATCTCGGCGGCGAGCGCACGCCGCTGAACGACGCGGCGATCCGTGGGGCCTTCATCGGGCTTGAGCATGCGACCGATCGGGCGGCGACGACGCGGGCCGTGCTGGAAGGCGTGAGTTTCGCGCTTCGCGATTGTCGCGACGCGCTGGCTGGGACCGGGACGCGGATCGAGACGCTGCTTGGTGTCGGCGGTGGGACGCGTTCGCGTTATTGGTGTGAGGCAATCGCGACGGCGCTCGACACGCCGGTGGCCCTGCCGGTGGCGGGCGACTACGGCGGCGCTTTCGGGGCGGCACGGCTCGGCATGATGGCGGCGACCGGCGGCGGGTTGGAACTCGCACGCCCGCCCGAGATTGCCGCGACGATCGAGCCGGTGCCCGCGTTGCGCGCGGCGTTCGACGAGGGCTATGAGCGATATCGTCAAGCCGGTGCCGCGCTGAGCGGTTTGACCTGACCCTGCGCGCCGCGCCTTTTCCGCTGGCGTGGATTTCGCGGGCTCAGCCCGAGAACTGCAGGCGAATTCGGTTCACGTATTCCTTGCCGGGTTGCAGGATCGCGGACGGGTACTCGGGGTGATTGGGCGCATCGGGCCACGCCTGCGGCTCCAGACAGATCGCGTTGAAGCTATCACCCGATGGCGAAGTGTAGACCTGCAAGCCGGGCTGGTTGCTCAGCATCGTCATGCTGCGCCCCGAGGCCGGATCGTTCAGTGCCGCAATCTCGCGCATTGCGCCGGGACGCAGACAGAAGTTGTGATCGAAGCCTGCGCCATCCGGTCCCGGCACCGGGGCCGAATCGCGAAAGTCGAACCGGGTGCCTGCGACATCGCGCGGGGCGCCGAAAGGCAATGTTTCGGAATCGATCTCCAGCACCTGATCGGCGTTGATCTTCAGCCGGTGATCGGCGATCGAGCCACCGCCGGCGAGGTTGAAATACCCGTGCGAGGTCAGCGAGACCGGGCAGGCCCGATCACAGCGCGCGCGATAGGTGATCGTCAGAGTGGCAGGGTCCGATAGCGCAAAGCTCGCCTCCGCCACGAGATTGCCGGGAAAGCCCTGATCGCCGTCGCGGCTTTCGAGCCGCAGCGCCACCGCGTTGATCCAATGCGCGACGACCGTCCAGTCGCGCTGGTCGAAGCCCTGACCGCCGCCGTGAAGGCAGTTTCCGTTCTCGTTCGTATCGAGCTGGAACTGCTCGCCATCAAGCGTGAAGCGGCCCCCGGCGATGCGGTTGGAGTAGCGCCCGATTGTTGCGCCGTGGAAGCTGCGTGCGGTCTCTCCGGGATCGGGGCCGATAAGAATCTCGACCGGGCCGTCGGCGCCTGGCAGGACCAAACTTGTCAGTCGTGCGCCTTTCGGGTCGATGCGGACCCGCATCCCCGAAGCAAGCCCGATCTCCAGTTCTGTTTCATGATCGAACATGCTCTTGTCCCGTCCGGTTCCCGATAAGGCTTACCTTACGTAAGACTCTTCGCACGTCACGACTTTAACCTCGATCAATCCCTTAGGCGAGTTAGCTACATCGTCAGTTTTCTGCCCGTCAAACGTGCTGAACGCCCCGAGACTCACCATACAGCAACGCTGGCGTTCCTTAAAAGTTTCGTGATCGGTGCGGAGAATTTGGGGGCGAGGCGTTTTCACGCTCGATTATGCGCGAAAATTGTCTATAATTATCAATAACGAAAAATATCGCGCCTAATGGTGCAGAAGCGATGGGCATTAGGAGTGCGCAGAATGTCACAGGCAGTAGACCTCTTCGTGATCGGCGGCGGCGTGAACGGCTGCGGGATCGCGCGCGACGCGGCAGGGCGTGGCCTCAGGGTGCGTCTGGCCGAGATGGGCGACCTCGCGCAGGCGACCTCCTCGGCCTCCACCAAGTTATTCCATGGCGGGCTGCGCTATCTCGAGTATCTCGAGATCAAACTGGTGCGCGAGGCACTGTCCGAGCGCGAGGTGCTGATCCGCGCGATGCCGCATATCTCCTGGCCGATGCGCTTCGTGCTGCCCTACAGCGCCGACATGCGTTTCGAGAGCGATACGCCCGTCTCGAAGATGCTCTCGACCGTGATGCCGTGGATGAGGGGCAAGCGCCCGTCCTGGATGATCCGCTCGGGGCTGTTCCTCTACGATCATCTGGGCGGGCAGGGGCTCTTGCCGGGTACGAAGCGACTCGATCTGCGCAACACGCCCGAAGGCGCGCCGCTGAAGGATCAATTCGCTCATGCCTTCGAATATTCCGACGGCTGGGTGCAGGACGCCCGGCTCGTCGTGCTCAATGCGCGCGACGCCGAGGCGCATGGCGCCGACATTCGTGTGCAGACGAGGGTCGTCGAGGCGCATCGCGACGGCGGTCATTGGGTGATCACCACCGAGGGGCCGAACGGGCGCGAGGAGCATTTGGCCCGCGCCGTGGTCAATGCGGGCGGCCCGTGGGTCGAGCAGATCCTGAAAGGTACGATGGGCAGCGCCAGCCGCGAGCATATCCGCCTCGTGCGCGGCAGCCATATCGTGACTCGCAAGCTCTACGATCACGATAAATGCTACTTCTTCCAGGGCACCGACGGGCGGATCATCTTCGCGATCCCCTACGAGCAGGACTTCACCCTGATCGGCACGACCGAGGCCGCGCATGAGGATTCGCCGCTCGCCGCCGAATGCACCGAAGCCGAGCGCGATTACCTGTGCGAATTCGCCTCCGAGTATTTCAAGCAGGAAGTTACGCCCGACGATGTCGTCTGGACCTATTCCGGCGTGCGCCCACTCTATGAGGACGGCGCGAGTTCTGCGACCGCGGCGACGCGCGAATACGTGCTCTCGCTCGATGCCCCGACGGGCCAGCCGGCGGCGCTGCATGTATTCGGGGGCAAGATCACCACCTATCGTCGTCTGGCCGAGGATGCGCTGGCCAAGCTGCGCCCGCATCTGCCCGGGATGGGCGGGCCGTGGACGAAAGACGCGCGTCTCCCGGGCGGCGATTTCGCCCCCGAAGAGGTCGAGGCCAAGATCGCCAAGCTCTCGCAGGACTACCCCTTCGTGGATCGCAAATGGGCCGAGCGGATGATCCGTCATTATGGCACCGAGGCGTGGGACATCTTCGGCGATGCCAAGGCGCTGGCCGATCTGGGCCGCGATTTCGGCGGTACGCTTACCGAGGCCGAGCTGCGCTGGCTCGTCGAGAAGGAATGGGCCCGCAAGGTCGAGGACGTGATCTGGCGGCGTACCAAGCTGGGCTTGCGGCTCGATGCCGATCAGGTCAACTCTGTCGCCGCGTGGCTGGAGGAGCACGCGGCCTGAGGCGCGAAACGGGAGGACTTCATGACCCATATTCTGGCAATCGACCAAGGCACCACGTCGTCGCGGGCGATCGTTTTTGACGGCGCGCTGCGCCCGGTGGCGAGC
>NZ_NBNZ01000011.1:0-51830 GCF_002213195.1 Thioclava sp. F42-5 | reverse complement strand
CATTTCGGTCGCGCCCCGGAGGCCGATGGCGGCTTCTCCTGGGAGAAGACCGATCTGGTCGAGGCGCTGAAGAAAGCCATTTGAAAAATTTCTGCTATCACGGTTTCTCTTTGAACAAGAAATCTGAAACTTTAGCCGTGTTGCTTCACGATAAAAATGGGCGGTGATGTCGCTCGAACGACCAGCGTCTAGGCGCGGCAAAAACGCTTCGCTAAGCGCCCAGAGAGCTGGGAGAGTCTCCTTAACTATATGTAGTCACTTCATCGCCGCCGAAGCCGCCGTTTATTGAAAGCATAAAGACGACGACGCTAGAAACGAGACGACCACGATGTCCAAGCAACTTGTCAAGGAAATGAATTTATTCGCTATAGACTTTTGGGATGAACCTCATGCTAACTACAGATGTTCCATAGCAAAGATGGTCGCCGGAGCTCGCTGCTTCGTGCCAACGAACAAGGGGCTACTTGGCTCGTCGACTATCGTGCGCACGAAGCATCACTTCATTCGTGTTCCGCAACAGCCACACCTTCTTTAAAGCGCCGCCCAAAATCAGAAATAAGTTTCTCTAGATTTGCACAATAATCTCCAAGGCAGATAAGCAAAACACCTCTTGTTGACAGCAAAAAAGCTATTGAATCTCTTTTCAAATCCTGCAATCCAAAGCTTAGTACTGAGATCACTAGCAATGATTTCAAGTGTCGCGCTCACGGTCATTCTGACACGTACCTTAAGCACCGAAGACTACGCCTCCTATAGCTATGCATTATCATTTGCGACTATTGCCCTCCTTCCGATCCTTGGCGGGATTCCCGTTCTTGTTTTACGTGAAACTGCGCGGGGATTATCGGGAGAGAGCCTAGATGAAATAATTGGCGTTTGGCTCTGGGCCATCGCAATAATTTTAACGTTCGGCCTAGTCCTAATTTCAATCACCGAATTATCTAGTAACTATGTTGGGACACTAGAGAGCAGGCTTCCCAAAAGTTTAAACTTAGCGATACTGTATTCAACATCAATGTCGCTACTATGGGCCACGGGAGCAGCGATCAGAGGATTCAACAAGATATTTCTTGGTGGATTATCTGCCGAGCTTGTTCGACCAGTACTTTTTTCGATAGCACTACTTTTAATTTCGCTATTTGAAATTCACCGGATCGACGCAGCATTTGCACTCAAAATACATATAGCCACGTCCTTAGTCGCCCTTGCTGCCTCCGCAGTTATAATTGCCAAGTTTCGAATTATTAATTTGAAAAACCTTATTCACGCAAAGTATAGATTAAAATACTGGAATTCGTCACTACTCCCCTTAAGCTTTTCAGCGGGTATTTCCGTAATAATGGCGAATACAGATTTGGTAATGATGGGATTTCTTGGAAAAAACGCGGAAGTTGGGATCTATAACGTCGCAACGCGTACTGCGACGTGGGCAGCATTTGGTCTGCTAATAGTGAATCAAGCAACACAGCCGCGTATAGCAACTCTATTTCACGAAAATAAAAATAAAGAACTTCAGAGCCTCGTGGGCAAAGCATCAAAGTATGCTTTCGCGAGCGCATTACTCGCCGCTCTATTTATCTTTCTATGGGGCGCACAACTGTTAAAGATTCTCTTTGGTGAAACCTATCAAGCGGCGTATGCTCCACTGCTCATCATAACCTTCGGGCAACTGGGAAACTCCTTCTTTGGACCTGTCCGATCCTTGCTCGACCTATCTGGGCACGAAAAAATTGTCTTACGAATAATGTTCATGATGGCCATGTTGAACATTATCATGAACGCAATATTAATTCCTTCATTCGGTGGAGTTGGCGCAGCTACCGCGACAACAATCTCGCTCTTTGGTTGGAATTTCTTTTGCTGGAGATCCGCCAAAGTTAACTGTTTCGTAGACACTCGAGCCATCAATCTCGAACTCCTTCGCAAACCAATTTGACAGATAAAGGATCGTTTAACGCGATGGATGTCCCGACTAATTTGTTCCTAATTGGAGCGCCAAAATGTGGCACAACTTCGCTCGTCTCATGGATGGCTCAGCACCCAGAAATATATTCCCCGAAACCTAAAGAGCCCCATTTTTTTTATTCTCCTACACGTCAGCGCTTTAGCGAAATTGAATACCTAAGACTTTACAGAGGCGCACCCTCTAAAGCCAAGTATGTTTGCGATGCAAGTACATCCTATCTTTTTGGTGGTGCGTACAAAGAAATTCTAAGAGAAGTTCCCTCTGCACGTTTCGTGGTGTGCATTAGAGACCCAGTAGAAATGCTTAGCTCAATGTATAACGAGCAAAAAAAGTCGGGCTTCGAACTCGCTGATGATCTACGAAGCGCTTGGCAAGCCTCAGACGCCCGTTGGGCGGGCGAGCATCGGCTTCTCAATAATGTCGAAGTTGTCGACCCACGGTTCTTCTCTCTTAAGCACACCTGCGCTCTTGGTTGGCAGCTCGACGATTTGCTTAATTATGCAGGAAAAGATCGTGTATATATAGTTTTGTTGGACGATATGCGTAACGACCCTCAAGGGGTCTTTCGGTCACTGTGCCGTTGGCTCGATATTTCTTCAGAACAGGAAATCAATTACCAAAAGAAAAATTCTGCTACGCGCAACAGATCGGAAACCATTGCAAAAATTCTGCGAACCGCCCGACGGATCAAGCGCGCAGTTGGTTTTGAGAGATCGATGGGGATACTCCGGTGGATAGCTAGGCTTAATGAAGAAGACACGACCCATCCCCAACTTGAGGAGGGTCTTTTTGACGAAGCCAAATCTTATTTTAAGTCGGATTTACAGATCCGCAATCAGGTATTACGAGATCTCGGCACACAGCGAGCGCACGCCAATGTCGAGAATTATAATACATGAATGTTTCAGAATCTATTCGTCGAGATAACGTGAATGGGAGCGGAGAACATCGAAAATAGAGTCGCCATATGTGTGCTTACCCACAACCGTAGAGAGGATCTACGCAAAACCCTTAAAAGAATTCGGGAGCTTGAAAATTTATTTACAGAGTGCTTAGTTCTTGACAACGGGTCCAGCGACGGCACTACCGATATGATCGGAGTCCTCGCCGAAACTTTCCCGAAACTTCGAAATTTTCGTAGCGAAGAGAACCTTGGCGTCTCGAAAGGAAGAAACTTCCTTTGGGAAAGAACTGAAGCAGATTTAATTTTAGCGCTTGATGACGATATTATCATTAATTCGCGCGACTTTAAGGAAATTTTAGAGGAATACAAATCATCTAACCTTCCTTGCATCGTATCGCCGCAAATCATTGAGGATGACACCGGGAGAATTCTGAATGACAATAAAGTATTTTGGAAAGGCTCGACTCTTTATGAGGCATGCTTTCTGCTACCGCGAGAAATTATTGAGAAGGTAGGAATGTTTGATCCTGCGCTATCAGTCGCCGCTGAGGGCCAAGACTATGCCATTCGTGTTCGTCGCGCTGGCTTCAAAATACATCGGATTGATTCCGCGACAGTAATCCACGTGCAGCGAGAGAGAAGCAATATCGTTAATAAGGAAAGGCGCCTCGAATGGCTGCGCTCATTTTCTTACGTATATTTCAAAAATTTGAGCATAACATCTGCGACGTTGAAAATCTCCCGCCTCTTTCTCAGCATGTCACGTCATGATCTAGTCGATTTTGGATTCCGCCATATTTTTAGCTTACTCAAGCTTGCAAGAAAGGGCGCCGTTGAGGGAATGAAGGTAAAAAGTGGTCGTGATGCGCCTGATTAAATTTCAATTCTTCGCGTTGATCATTAATATGGATAGCTTAGAGATTTTTTCTTTTAACTTGCGGCATCAATACTGGGCTAGGCTTTACGATTCGAAGTATTCCAACCTATATTTGCCCCCCGCCTCAAGAAAGGCAGGAAGATGAGATCCAGAGAATTATTCGGCCGTCCTGGTATATTGTTGACCACGCTTTTATATTCAGTCATTTTCATTGCTCTAATTTCCAACAAAGAGGACGCTAACCTTACGACATTATTTTTAATCTTAGTAATTGTTATCCAAACTCTCCGCGCATCCTTCCGAAGAACCGCTGATCCGCTTCGCCTCACTATTTTTACGACATTTATATTTCTTTTCGCCTACTCGGCAATTTACATGGAAAGCTTCCGCCACATTCATGTCGTGATATTTGTTTTTATTTTCCTTCTTTTCTCTGACCTTTTGATTGCAACTTCTCCCAGAAGGTACATCAAGGAAGCGAACCAGATTAAGATATCTGAATTTTTCCGACTTCCGATCTACGAATATCAAGGCCGAGGCCTTTCGCTCACTCTCATGATCTCGTTCCTTGTTTCCGCTATTTTTTTGAGCGCTATAAAGTTCGACCGAAACGTTGGCAGCCTCGCGTTCACTGTTCCGTTCGCATGCGCAGTGGCATTTTTTGAGCATTTCCTGCGTAGCAACCCACCAAAATCTCGAGTCCTATTTTCTCTTTTATTTTTCTTAATAACTATTTTTATTTATGCAGTTCATTTTTGGTCGGGGTATGGCCGTATCGTCATTGGCACTTATGCGATCGTCCCCATGTTCATTGCTCATCAATACTTATATATAAAGATACGGCCAGTTTTTGTAGCCATATCCGCTCCCTTCTTTTTAATGATAGCATTTCTTAGTCGCCACGGCAGCGGTTCGACCTCCCCCTCGATAGGCGCGGGCTCTGCGTCAGATCATCTATTTCGTACCGCGCAGCTATGGAGTGACCCATCATGCATTTCTAGTTCTGGATTTGATGCGTGGCTTGGCCAGGCATCACTTTTATTTTTTAGCTGGGTTCCACGTTTTCTTTGGTCGTCCAAACCCCTAGGCGTTGGATATATTTCAGTAGATCAGTGGTTAGGACGAGAGGGTTACGGCAAGGGATTTTCGATCTCTTTGGGGTTCATAGGTGAGCAAATCTATCTGCTTTGTGACCAATACTGGATTGGTATCATTTGTTCGTTTGCCCTCATAGTGATATGTCGATTTTTTGTTCGTAATTTCTCGATTGGCTACGCAGGCCCTTTAGTTTGCCTCGACGTAAGTTTAGTATCTTATTTTTGGGGGGGGCAGGCAACCTTTGGCTCTCGTGTATGGTTTTTCGTCGTTCCTTGTATTATTGCGACGTTTCTCATCTCGAGATTTAGAAGACGCACGCGAATCTCTGCTTCACATCCCGTTGAGATTAACCGGAAATGAACGAGATGAATCTTTATTTAAAATTGCCGTCTGCTATTAGGCATGACGAAATCGTCACCGCCCGCGAGCATTCAAGATGAGGGTTGTGTTTTTAGCTGGCCGTCTGTCCCGCCGTGCTTCAGGAGTTCGGCAAATGGTTGAGGGACTAACGCAAGCGCTAGCCGCCAAAAGGGTCGACATAAGAGTACTCGGACTACGTGATGCTGCTTGGGACGCAGGCGACGTAGAGGGTTGGCGCGGCGCCTCGCCGGAAGCACTTACCACCTATGGCCCTAGCTCCTTTGGCTATGCCCCGCGACTTGGTTCGACACTTTTTGAACTGGCCCCTGACATCGTCCATCTTCACGGGCTGTGGATGCACTCCTCCTACGTCGCTTTACGTTGGGTCGAGCGCACGGGTGGTCCGCTAATCGTATCTCCCCACGGCATGCTGGCGCCTCAAGCACTAAGGTATTCGAGCCGCCGAAAAGCTTTGGTCCAGCGCCTCTTTCAGAATCGTTGTCTTGCCGCAGCGAAAGGTTTTCACGCCACCTCGCACGCCGAGGCTGCGGATATCCGCAACTTTCTTGGCGATGTTCCGGTTGAAATTATCCCAAACGGGGTGGACGACAGCGATGTCGTCCACCCCGTTTGGCAGGCCCGTCCGCGACGGATACTCGCGCTCGGTCGCCTCCATCCAGTTAAGGGATATGACCTACTCCTTCGCGCTTGGGCTAGAGTCGAACCTCGTTTTCCGGGTTGGTCTCTAGAGATCTGTGGCCCTGACCCGGATGGCTACGGTGAAATTCTTCGGAGTCTGATAGCCGAGTTAAAACTCACTCAGGCGTTCATTGGCCCGCCGCGCTATGGGCGCGAGCGTGATACCTATCTGGCTCAGGCTCGGCTGTTTGCCCTACCCTCGCGATCTGAAAATTTTGCTCTCACTGTCCCAGAGGCCTTGATTTCTGGCACCCCCGTAATCGCGAGCACTGCCACGCCTTGGCAGGGGTTAACTGAGAACGGCTGCGGCTGGTGGGTCGCTCCTGAGGTTGATCAATTGGCCGCGGCATTAGCTGAGGCAATGTCCACCCCGGACGAGGAACTCGAGAATATGGGCAAAGGCGGGCGCGATTGGGCGCTCGCGACATTCAGTTGGGAGAGAATAGCACGTCGCTTCACTCGACTGTATGAAGAATTCGCGCAAACGGAACCTATCGTCGGTAGAAATAGAAAGACTTAAAGTTGATGGGTAGCAAACCTCACTGCATCTTTGTTAACGGCATCTGGAAGTCGGGTAATCACCTCGTCTATTCGGCGCTGAATGAGCTTGGCATCGAAGGGCCTTTTAATGGCATTGCCGCCCATCTACTTTATGGCAGACGCAAGAGAATTAAGCAGCTGGTCCGCGGCGCAACGAACGGCGTCGACGTCGGCCTCGAAACCGAAGCGCGCGTTCGGCAGAGATATGTACGCAACACGTTGCGCCGTCTGCGTGGAAAAATCGTCGGTGGCCACGCCGCTTACAGCCCCGAGTTCCTAGCAATGATGCGCGCCGAGGGCGCGCGGATGATCATCATTCGCCGCGATCCGCGCGACATGCTTGTCTCGTTCGCGGACTGGATCGGTGGACGCCCCGACTACTTCATGCACGGAGATTTCGCGCCGCTGACGCGCGAAGAACGGGTAAGGCGGCTTCTGAAAGGGGGCAGCGGCACCGGCTATTGGCTGCGGCCCTTCGCCGAGGTATTGACCCGGGCTGAGGGCTGGCTGGCGGAGCGTGACGACGTGCTTACCGTTGCTTTCGAGGATCTGATTGGCCCCCAAGGGGGCGGCAGCCGTCCCCGCCAGCTGGCGACGCTAGAAGCAATCTGCTACCATCTCGAACGAGCGCTGCCCGACGACCCCAATCTTGTCGAACGTGTATACGGTGGCAGCTTGACCTTCAACAAGGGCCGCATCGAGCGCTGGCGCGAGCTGGACAGCGCTGATCTGCAGGACGAAATCGCCGAGCGTATCGGTCCACATCTGGGGCGCTGGGGCTATGGAGCAGCTGCGAGCCATCGAGGGACACACGCGTGACAGAGCTAGACGTCAACCTCAACCGCAGCACACGTAGCTGGACCCGGCGCGAGCAGGCTGGGCGAGCCGCTTGGGCGTTGGCACGGCCGTTATTCGCGCTGAGCCCACGGCCCCTATGGGGCTGGCGCCGTTGGTTGCTGCGCCGCTTCGGCGCTCGGGTCGGAGCCGAGGCTCATGTCCATCCGAGCGTGCGTATCGCCATCCCTTGGAAACTTACGCTGGGTGCGCAATGTGCCGTGGGAGATCGGGCTGTTCTTTACGCGCTTGGCCCAATCACCGTCGGCACGCGAGCTACGGTCTCGCAAGGCGCTCATCTGTGTGCCGGCACTCATGATCTTGCCCTGCAGCACCGTCCGCTGGTGAAGGCGCCGATCAGCATCGGTGCCGATGCCTGGATCGCGGCGGACGCCTTTATCGGGCCGGGGGTTACCGTTGGCACCGGAGCAGTCGTGGGTGCCCGTGCGGTTGTCACGAAAGATGTCGCAGAGAGATGGATCGTCGCCGGCAACCCCGCGCGACCTATCAGGAAGATGGAAAAATGATTGATATCAGTAGCATAGGTGGATACCGATACGACGACGCCAATCTGAACCCCTCGCATGGCTATCTTCTGCCAGCGCTAGTTAAGGAGCTCGACCGGCTAGCGCCGGCCGATCACGCTCGCCGGAGGGTCTTCGATCTTGGCTGCGGCAATGGCTCGATCGGGACTGAGATGGCCAAGCGGGGGTGGAAGGTGACAGGCGTCGACCCGTCCTCAGAGGGCATTGCCCAAGCCCGTGAGCGTCACCTCGAGCTGCAGCTCGAGGTTGGGTCAGCCTATGACGATCTTGCTGCGAAATTCGGCTGCTTCCCGATAGTGGTGAGCCTTGAGGTGGTCGAGCATGTCTACGCCCCGCGCGATTATGCCCGCGCCCTCTTCGACCTGCTCGAGCCGGGCGGTACGGCGATTGTTTCGACTCCGTACCACGGCTATCTGAAGAACTTGGCGATGGCGCTGAGCGGTAAAATGGATGCCCATTTTACCGCCCTCTGGGATCACGGTCACATCAAGTTCTGGTCCTTCTCGACGCTCGGGGAATTACTGCGTGAGGCGGGCTTCTCTGATATCCGCTTCGAGAGGGTCGGGCGCGTCCCGCCGCTTGCAAAGTCGATGATCGCCGTTGCGCGCAAACCTAATCCGTAATGCTTACCGCCGTGATTCTGACCCGCGATGAAGAGCGGCACATCGCGCGGGCGATCCGCTCGCTTGGCGGCATTGCAGATCGCATCTTTATCGCCGATTCCGGATCTACTGACCGGACTGTCGAGATAGCCAAGGAGATGGGCGCCGAGGTCCGCTTCAACCCGTGGCGCAACTACGCAAGCCAATATAACTGGGCGCTTGGCCAGTTGCCCGCGGATACAGACTGGGTGTTGCGCCTCGATGCAGATGAGATCGTTACTGACGAGCTGCGGACCCAGATTTCAAAAATATTACCAAAGCTCGCTCCCGAGATCGACGGAGTAGTAGTCAGCCGCCGAATGACGTTCCTCGGCCGCCCGATGCGCCACGGCGGGATTTTCCCGGTGCGCGTCCTGCGACTCTTCCGCCACGGCAGGGGGAGGTGCGAAGATCGCTGGATGGATGAGCACATTAAGGTCTCAGGGCCAGTGGCCCAGCTCCCGGGGGAAATACTTGATGACAATCGAAACTCACTGACCTGGTGGACAGCCAAACACAATACCTACGCAAGCCGCGAGGTGGTCGATCTACTCAACCTTGAATACGGCTTTATGCGACACGAGACAGTGGCCGACCTTGGGGGCGGCCAAGCTGGAATCAAGCGCTGGCTCAAAGAGAAGATATACGCACGGTTGCCTACCGGCCTCCGGGCCTTCGCCTATTTCTTCTATAGATACGTGCTTCGCTTTGGCTTTCTTGACGGAAGGGAAGGCCTCACTTTTCATGTACTGCAAGGCTTTTGGTACCGCTTCTTGGTCGACACTAAGCTTCTCGAGGTGCGCCGTCACATGGCTGTAACAGGAGTAGACGCACCGAGCGCCATCCGCCAAATATTGGATATCGATGTGTAAGCTTGAAGCGAGGTCTAGCTCAGCCCTTCACGCCGAGACTGTCCTAGGCGAACGTCGTTGGTTTGATACTCAAGAATGTGCAGACATACGTTCCCGGCTAACTCATATGTTCAGAAAAACCAAGACAATCGGGTTCAACTTGCCTAAAGCGCCCAAGGAAAGTTCATGAAAAAAGCGTTAATTACCGGCATTACTGGCCAAGACGGATCCTACCTCGCAGAATTCTTGCTGGAAAAAGGCTACGAGGTCCACGGCATCAAGCGCCGTGCCTCGTCGTTTAACACGCAGCGGATCGACCACATTTACGAGGATCCGCACAGCAACCACGCCCAGATGAAGCTCCACTACGGCGATCTCTCTGATACATCGAACCTTACGCGCTTAATCCGCGATATCGAGCCGGACGAAGTCTACAATCTCGGCGCTCAGTCTCATGTCGCGGTGTCGTTTGAGGCCCCCGAATACACGGCGGATGTCGACGCCATTGGCACATTGCGGCTGCTTGAAGCGATCCGGTTTGTGGGGCTCGAGAAGAAAACGCGGTTCTATCAGGCTTCAACCTCGGAACTCTACGGTCTCGTCCAAGAGACTCCGCAGAAAGAAACCACGCCTTTCCACCCGCGCTCGCCTTACGCAGTCGCCAAGCTCTACGCCTACTGGATTACAGTGAACTATCGCGAAGCCTACGGCATGTATGCCTGTAACGGGGTTCTCTTTAACCACGAGTCCCCCCGCCGTGGCGAAACCTTCGTGACCCGCAAGATCACGCGCGGACTATCGAACATCGCTATGGGGCTCGAGTCCTGCCTCTACATGGGTAACATCGACAGCTTGCGCGATTGGGGTCACGCCAAGGATTACGTCCGGATGCAGTGGATGATGCTGCAGCAGGACACACCGGAAGATTTCGTCATCGCGACCGGCAAGCAATATTCCGTGCGCGAATTCATTACTTGGAGCGCGCGCGAGCTCGGGATCGAGCTGGAGTTCTCTGGCTCTGGCACCGAAGAGATCGCCACGGTGGCGTCCATCGAGGGCGACAAGGCGCCTGCCCTGAAGCTCGGAGACGTCATCATGCGCATCGACCCGCGCTATTTCCGCCCCGCCGAGGTCGACACGCTCCTCGGCGATCCGACCAAGGCCCGCGAAAAGCTCGGTTGGGTGCCCGAAATCACCGCGCAGGAGATGTGTGCCGAGATGGTCGCAGAGGACCACAAGGCCGCGCGGCGCTACGCGCTTCTCAAAGAACACGGGCTGGACCTGCCGGTCTCGCTCGAAGGCTGAGGCGGATACGATGACCAAGATTTATATCGCAGGCCATCGCGGGATGGTGGGCGGCGCGATCCTGCGTCAGCTGGAAGCGGGTCAGGCCCAGGGCGCGGCGCTGGAGCTGATCACCCGGACGCATGCCCAACTTGATCTGACCGATCAGGGAGCGGTGCGCGACTTCATGCAGACGGAGCGCCCCGACGTGGTGATCCTCGCCGCGGCCAAAGTCGGCGGCATCCACGCCAACAACACCTACCCGGCCGAGTTCATCTACGAGAACCTGATGATCGAAGCCAATGTGATCCATCAGGCCTTTGCCGCCGACGTCACCAAGCTCCTGCAGCTCGGATCCTCCTGCATTTATCCAAAAGCCGCCCCGCAGCCGATGGCAGAGGATGCCCTTCTGACAGGGCCGCTCGAGCCTACGAACGAGCCTTATGCCATCGCGAAGATCGCCGGGATCAAGCTCTGCGAGAGCTACAACCGGCAGCATGGCGTGGACTACCGGTCCGTGATGCCCACGAACCTCTACGGGCCGGGCGACAACTTTCACCCCGAGAACAGCCATGTGCTCCCCGCTCTAATTCGGCGCCTCCATGAAGCGGCGCGCGATGGGCTCGAGGAGGTCACGATCTGGGGCACCGGCACGCCGCGGCGTGAGTTCCTGCATGTCGATGACATGGCCGAGGCCTCGCTCTTTGTGCTCGACTTGCCGAAGGCCGAGTATGACGCGAATACCGATCCTATGCTGAGCCATATCAACGTGGGCTCGGGCACCGACATTTCGATCCTGGCACTGGCGCAGATGGTCGCGAAGGTGACCGGCTTCGAGGGCCGGATCGCGACCGACCCGAGCAAGCCCGATGGCACGATGCGCAAGCTGATGGATGTCAGCCGGCTCAAATCGATGGGCTGGCAGGCACGTATCGACCTCGAAGACGGGATCGCCGAGACTTATCGCTGGTTCCTCGCGAACTACGACACTGCCAGAACCTGAGAGGGATTTATGAGCAAGACGATCCACCCCGTCCTCCTCTGTGGCGGCTCGGGCACGCGGCTCTGGCCGCTCTCGCGCAAGAGCTACCCCAAGCAATTCGTCAACCTGATGGGCGAGGAGAGCCTGTTCCAGGCTTCGGCCAAGCGGCTCGCGGGTGACGGCTTCTCAGCCCCTTCGGTAATCACCGGCTCGGATTTCCGCTTCGTGGTGATCGAACAATTGGCGGCGCTCGAAATCGCCCCCGCCGATATTCTCATCGAGCCGTCTGCGCGGAACACCGCCGCGGCGATCTGCGCAGGCGCTCTCGTGCTGGAGGCGCGCGAGCCGGGCGCGCTGATGCTCGTGGCACCTTCCGATCACGTCATCCCCAACCCCGCACGCTTCCGCGCGGCGGTCGAGGCCGCCGCTCCGGCAGCCGAGGTCGGACAGTTGGTCACCTTCGGCATCCGTCCCGATCGCCCCGAGACCGGCTATGGCTGGCTGGAACTGAGCGAAGCCCCGGACGCGGAGTTCTCCGCAACCCCGCAACCGCTAAAGTCCTTCGTTGAAAAACCCGATCTCGCCAAAGCCGAGGCTCTACTCGAGGGCGGCATGCATCTCTGGAATGCGGGCATCTTCCTGTTCTCCACGTCCGCCATACTCGACGCCTTCGCAAAGCATGCGCCCGAAACGCTGGCGCAAGCCAAGGCCGCCGTCGACGCTGCCGAGCGCGATCTCGCTTTCACCCGGCTCGCAGCCGAGCCTTGGTCGCAGCTCGAAGACATCTCGATCGACTACGCGGTGATGGAGCGCGCCGACAACCTGACCGTCGTGCCCTATGGTGGAGCCTGGTCCGACCTCGGCGACTGGCAGGCAGTCTGGCGCGAGCAGAACCCGAACGAGCACGGCATCGTCGCGACCGGTCCCGCCACCGCGATCGACTGTCGCGACACACTCCTGCATTCAACGGATAACGCACAGGAACTTGTCGGGATCGGACTTGAGGATATCATTGCGGTCGCCATGCCAGATGCCGTCCTCGTCGCCCACAAGGATCGCGCGCAGGACGTGAAGAAAGCTGTCGCCGAGCTGAAGGCCAAGGGCGCCGCCCAAGCCGAGACCCTGCCCCGGGATTTCCGCCCCTGGGGGTGGTATGAGAGCCTCGTCGTCGGTCAGCGCTTCCAGGTGAAGCGGATCCACGTCCACCCAGGCGCCGCACTTAGCTTGCAGAGTCATCATCACCGCGCCGAGCACTGGATCGTCGTCGAGGGCACCGCGAAGGTGACCATTGATGGCGAGGAGAAACTCGTGACCGAGAACCAGTCCGTCTACATCCCGCTCGGTGCCCTCCATCGGATGGAAAACCCGGGAAAGGTGCCACTCACACTGATTGAAGTGCAGACCGGCAGCTATCTCGGTGAAGATGACATCATCCGCTACGAGGATGTCTATGCGCGCGGGCAAGGCGCGAAAGGGTAAGAGCCGCGCTACGTCCTAGGGAGGGGCAGCTCCGAAGCCTCGAAATATTTACAGAAAGCGAGAGCCACGACACCAAAGTCGTGGCTCTTTTTGTTTGAAGATCTTTCTATCGCGACGCGACAGAAGGAAAGAAAAACTGACACTCGATCTGTGCTTGAGGCCCTGCTGCCCCCCTCGCGAGAACGCTCACGGAAGTTCTGACGAGTCGAAGGATACGATAGCCGCCCCAACTCGATCGGCACTATCCGCTCCAGACCAATAAGCGCGAGCTTCCCTCCAATCCTCCTCGGAAACCGGGTCACTGAAACCAGGATCCGAAAGTTGACGAAGTCCGTAGTCCAGGTGCACAAGGCGCCCCAATATTTTCATATCATCGAGATCGATCGCGACCTCCAGCACATCTCGTCCCACCACGATACCAGAACCTGCGTCGACAACGAGATAACGCCGAATAGCCTTCAGCAGGGACTCCGCCGGATCGAGATCCGGCTCAGGCCCCTCCGCTTTCGCGAAGAGCCAGCGATGGGCATAGCTGCAAGCCTCACCCGTCAACAGGACATACTGCAACTCTTCTTCCTTGAATGGGCCTCTCCGCGCGGTCATCGACCGGGTCTCGAGGAATCCGCGCCCTTTGAGTTTGAGCGCGCCTTCGTAGTTCGCCGCACCATTCTCCAACAGCTCGAGGAGCGGACGTAGCAACGGGTCCGCCAGCATGTTCTTGATACGGCGATAGACAAACCCATCGCCGAGTGATCCGGCAAGACTGCGATCACGATGAATATACATCTCTCGATCGGAAATGAGCAGAAAACTGGGGTCGATTTCAGTTGCGGCCATCGAGGTGATCCCTTTGCAAAGATGTTTTAACGAGCACACGAATGTCTCTTATAACCGGTAGAGCTAAAACCAACATTGCGCGATTGCAAGGGGGTGAAACGGACGCCGAAAAGCCCTCTGCGCGACACGCTCGCAAGCAACCTCAGATCACTGCGCGCTGAGCGTGGATGGTCGCAGGAACGTCTAGCGCTCGAATCTGGTCTCAACAGAACCTATTTGAGCGCCGTGGAGCGTAGCGAGCAGAATATCTCCATCGACAATGTCTGGCGCCTCGCGCAGGCACTCGAAATCGACCCCGCTAATCTGCTCAAGGTGAAACTGCGGAGCTGATCGTTCACTCGGCTCAGAACGCGATGGGCTCGAGGAGCTCCGCAATCGTCGCCAACCGGCCACCCTCCCCATAGCGCTCGCGCCCCAGCGCATGCCCCATGATGTCGCGCCGGATCCGCTCGTCGATCCCAGCGGCAAGCATCCGATCCTCAAACGCATGCCGCAGACTGTAGAGAGAATGTCGCTCGCTCTCGAGGAGACCGGCATCCCGCAGATAGGTATTCACTGTGGCACTCAGCGTGGCAGAGCTCTCGCGATAACGCGAAAACCCATCCGGGAACGCTCGCATCGCATCGAGCGACACCCCGTGCAGCGGCATCACCCGCTCGGCATTCTGCGTCTTCAGGACACGCCCGATCGGCTGCAGCAGCAAATGCGGGATCGGATCGCCGAGCCGGATCTCCTCAGGCCTCAGCGCTGCGATTTCACTCGGACGCAGCCCGGTATTCACCATCACCAGCAGGATTGCCCGCGCCTGCGGCTCCAGCCCATCGAGCGCACCGGGGGCCAGCAATCGATCCCGCACCCAGTCGTCCGAGAAGGAAGGTCTCCGCGCCGCTTTCCCCTGCCGGAAGCCAAGATCTTCGAGCGGCAGCTCGAGCCCGAGCCGCTTGTCGCGGTTCACGCGCTTCAAGACTGCGCTGAGATGCGTCAGATCCTTGTTCGCGGAATTTGCCGTGAATCCTTCGCACGCCATCCGTTCTGCCCACCAGTCGCGAAAATCAAGGAAATCATCGCGTGCCAGATCATCAAGCGGCTTGTCCCCGACAACCGAAACGAAATTCTGCACCGCCTTGATATGTGGGTAACGCCACCGTCGCACCTGGTCCGCACTCTTGCCCAAAGTTTTGTCGCGTGCGAGCCCCCAGAACAGCTCTAGCGCCCGCGACACCGTGATCAGCGGCAGCTCCGCTCCACCCAAGAGCGAATCCGCCCCGAGGGGATCGCGCATCTCGTCACTCGCAACCAGATCGATACGCGCGAGCAGCTCTTCCACAGGCAGGCGCGCCACCTTGCGCGCCTCGAGAAACCGGTAGCCTCGCGCCTTCGCAAACCGCTTGGCCGCAGCGAACCGCGCCTCCGCGTCTTCCGTGTCGCCGTCGAGCATCGCCTCCCAGACCTCGACCTGCTCGGCCCAGAGCGCCGGGGCCTTCTGTCGCGCCACCTCCTCTGACCCCGTCCGAAGGCTGATCACCACTTCGCGGCGCGGATCGACAGAGGCATACCCCTTGGGAACCCGCCGACGCAGATGCCAAATTTCGCCACGCTTGGTGATATTCATCGCACACCTCCGGGATAGAGCCTTGTGTATCAGAATGTGTAGCACAAAAGCCTTCCCTAGGGAATCGAATTCAACATAAATAGCTGATTTATTTATCTTTAGTCACACGCCTCACTTAAGATCGAGATGTATATGTCGGAGAGGAATTCCGACAATAACCACAATGGCTCGCACTTGTCATGCCAAGGGGCCTTCCTGAGAGCCCACAATCTCGAGCATTCGATGAGCCGTCGCGGGAACTGCCGTGACAACGCGGCCGCTGAGAGCTTCTTCAACCTACTGAAACGTGAGCGGATCAGGCAACGAACCTACCGGACACGCAAAGAAGCCAAGCGGGATGTGTTCGACCACATCGAGATGCTCTACAACCCGAATCGCAAGCATGCCCGAAATGGAATGCTGTCGCCCGTCGACTTCGAACGGCGGCGGAAACTGAAACCCGAAGGCATCTAAGAAACGCGGGGCCATTCATCTTCCTGCGGCGGTGCCAATGGCTGCGCGGAACAGCATTGAGCAACAAAACCGCGGTGCGCCGCAGATGCGCACTGAAGTCCGAGCAGCGGCGCGCGCTATTTGAACGGCGCCAAAGACGCTTGTGGCGGCACGTGGGCAGCTACGTGCAGACGCTGTGATGATCACACGACTCGGAGATGCGCCGAGCGACTGAGAGCAGCGACGGGCGCAGGCGGCTAGCAGATTGTAGCCTGTCATCGCTGCATCTTCTGCGTTACATAGGCCAACGAACAGGTCCTAATTTACTATAGGGGCAATTGTTGGCCATGACAAAATTCAGCCCTACGCTCAATCTTATTGGGGAGTTTCGGTACTCTTCCGCGTCAGTGCCCTGTGTGGTTCTCGCACACAATGAACTTGAAATGGTCAAAGACCTCGTCTCCTACTATCGCGCCTTCGGGAATGTCAGCTTCCTATTTGTAGATGACAGATCCGATGATGGATCAACAGAGTGGCTTCTATCGCAGCCTGATGTGACAGTGTTCCGACCTGTGGTCGGATCCAGCTATGCAAAAGACAAGCGCAAATGGCGCAGTGAGTTGCTCGATCATTTTGCTTCTGGCAAGTGGGCATTGGTTCCTGACGCCGATGAACGGCTGATCTACCGAGACTTCGAGACGCGCCCGTTTACTGCCCTCCTCAGCGATCTGGACGCTGAAGGCGCGGAAGCCGTATTTTGTACCATGGTAGATCTCTATCGAGACGGCCCGCTATCGGCGCAGGTCATTGATAGCGATAGCCCAATCAGCCAGCAGTTTCGCTTCTTTGATGATCCCAGAAAAGCTCCAGGAACCTATCGGTTCTTGGCTGCCCCATCGCGGTTCTTGCGAAACTGGCCGACACCCCCCATGATGATTACCGGCGGCCCAAGGGACAGACTTTTTTTTGGCGGGTCAAGGGCGCAGTCGAAGCTACAAAGCTTTCTATGGAGCAACATTCCTCTTCTCAGATCGGTTCAGCCGACAGGAATTGGCCGCGTGCGCAAGGCAATTTTTCGACGACTTTTGAAGAATAGAAAAAACCGTGTTCCAGATTTAAATCTAACAAAGCTCCCCCTTCTGAAGTGGAAGCGTGGATCGGCATTTTACGGAGGGGCCCATGCGGTCTCGCGGCACTATCAACTATCGAAAGAGACAGCTGTGCTGCTGCACTATCCGATCACCAAGGGCACGCAGGGCGTCCAGTATGTGGTGGACCGCCGGCAGCACGCCGAGCAAAGCGGATACTATCGCGAAATTCTGGACAAATCAGGTTCGGACAGCGCAGAGGCGTCTTTCCGCTGCGGTGCCACGTCTGAGTTCAAAAGTTCTGCGGACTTAGAGATGTTCTTCGGTGCAAAGAGGAACCTAAGAAAAAGCATGTGATTGCTCAGCCAAGTGTCTAAGTTTGATCGCTATCTTTATTCATTTTCGAGGAACCCAAACCATGAAGCCCAAATTCCGTACTCTTCGAGAGCGCTGGTATCGCTTAAGTGGGAAATCATATGTAGTTCTCGACGGAGTTCGCTTGCACGCCGTGGGCGTGGGTATACCTGAGGAAATTACGCGCCTTTTGCGACGAGGAGACTATGAGTTTGCTGAGCGCAAATTACTATTGCGTGTGCTGCGTGCGGAAGACCGAGTGCTTGAAATCGGCGCGGGTATTGGCGCCCTAGGACTAGTGGCTGCCCGTGTATGTGGGCCAAGAAACGTGCTGAGTTACGAGCCGAATCCGAACACTATTCCACTTGTTGAAGCCAATCATCTCCTCAACAACCTTTACCCAGCAGTACGGAAAAAAGCCATCACTGTTGATGGCGGACCGGTTACATTTTTTCGGGCCGGCAACATTATATCATCATCTCTGATCAAACGAGATTTGAGTGAAGCTATCACGGTGGAAAGCGATAGTCTAAGCGATGCGATAGCCGAATTTCAGCCTACAATCCTATTGATGGATGTTGAAGGAGCCGAGTTGAACTTGTTGCCAGCTGTAGATCTTTCATCCTTACGCGCATTGGTCGTCGAGACACATGGCAAGATAACTGGCGCGGCCTCAGTTGTTGACTTGAAGGGCTACATAAAATCACAAGGATTTTTAATAACTGAGGATGCAAACAATAACCTTCTTTGCCTACGAGAGTCGTGAAGATCCACGCGCTGCATCGTAGCAAGGGGCGCGAACTGAGTTTGGGGGACAAGATGAGGTTTACTGCACGCGCTTTGCGGGCTGCGTGGATCGAGTTAGTCGGCCACGGCTGCATTAAGATTGGCGATGACCCGAGGATAGCGCGAGGCGTGCGATTTAGCCTGAAATTCGGCGGAACGATCAAGATCGGGGCGCGGTGCAGTCTGCACCCAGGAGCTGTGCTGGCATCTAACGGTGGGTCGATAGAGATGGGTGACGATTGCAGCGTGAATCCGTACTCTGTCCTTTATGGGAAAGGCGGCCTCAAAATTGGAAATGGTGTTAGGATCGCGGCTCAAACCGTTATTGTACCAACTAATCATGGAACTGATGATCTAACCATGCCGATCTTCAAGCAGAAGTCTCGGAGCATCGGAATTGTGATCGAAGACGATGTTTGGATTGGCGCTAATTGCACTATCCTTGATGGGGTTCGCATCGCACAGGGTTGCGTAATTGGTGCAGGTTCAGTGGTAAGCAAATCCACCAAGCCTTTCGGAATTTATGCAGGAGTTCCTGCTCGCCTCATCAAAATGCGAGGCGCCAATAGTGTGCCTGACTAATTTGTCAACAAATCAATATGTCGAGCGCGGCGGAGGGCGGCTCCGTCCTGGTACGGGTTCGCCCTTTCAGTGCAGTGTCACCCCTCAAGCGGTGTGACACTTATGCTGGTCTCCAGCGCACGCCATCACTTCGTTCGTTTCAACTGAACGTGCTGTAAGGGCCGCCAGAAGCTGGAATTTCCCGGGCAAAACCGGGAGCAGCATCCTGGACTAAAACGGTTATTATCAATCGGATAAAACATATGGGATTTACGTCCGGTAGCAGACCACTTTTACCGACTCGTTGTAGACTCTCTGCGCGAAAATTTCTAACGTTTACGATATAATCAACTTTTCGGGAGCCGGCTGGGTGTCACTACGCGGTGTTCACTTTCACTTTGGTAAAGAGGGGGGGGGGGGGGGGGGCGAAACGCTTTTTCGTGAACCTTGCGAGAGCCCTACACGAACTCGGTGTTGAGCAACAGTTCTTCATCCGACCGAACCGCTCATGGGATGGCGATGTCGCTGCGCTTGGCCCCGTTTTTAGAAACAATTTCAGCAATTTATCACCGTTGACGTTACTTGCTCATCTACAGGCTGAGATGCTTGTCAGACGATGGAAGCCAGACGCAGTTATGGCGTGGATGCCGCGCGCGGGGCGGCTCATCCACAGATGGCCCAACACTGTAAAACTGGCACGCATGGGGGATTTCCCTGCAAATCTGAAGCACTTTCAAAAATGCGATATTTTGGTTGGTAACTTACCTGGAATTTCGAACCGATGCATAGAGCTAGGCTGGACGAAACCTGTGGTGACAGTTTCGAACTTTACGCGGGAAGCTTCCGCATCCATGTCGCAATTAAACATAAAGAGGACAAGCAAGAATGACTTCGTAATCGCAGCAAGCGGCCGTCTCGTAGCCAGAAAGGGGTTCGACGTACTTATCAAAGCACTAGCTAGATTGGAAAACTGTACTCTCTGGTTAATGGGAGACGGTGAAGAAAGGGCGCGACTTGAGGCTATTGCAGCCGAACTTGGCATCAGTCAGCGTGTTGTTTTTTTGGGTTGGGTCGACGAGCCGATGAATTACATAGCACTAGCCGACGTGTTCGTAATGCCATCGCGCCACGAGCCATTAGGCAATGCTCTTCTCGAAGCTTGGGAAATGCGTATCCCCACGATCTCAACTCGCTCAGAGGGGCCAAGTTGGTACATGCGAGATCAGGTGGATGGCATATTAACTGACATCGACGACGATGCTCAGATCGCTGAGGCAATTGAATTCATACGAACCAACAAACTAGCCGCCGAGAGTTTTGTGAAAAACGCAACCCTACGGCTTTCTGAGTTCTTTTCCAAGGAAGCCGTGGTCGATGCTTATATAGACATATTCAGAGGGAAACCTCATGTC
This sequence comes from Thioclava sp. F42-5, assembly GCF_002213195.1. Lineage (NCBI taxonomy): Bacteria > Pseudomonadati > Pseudomonadota > Alphaproteobacteria > Rhodobacterales > Paracoccaceae > Thioclava > Thioclava sp. F42-5. Next base: position 31,688 of record NZ_NBNZ01000011.1, on the reverse strand, counting down.
TCCTAAAATTGCATTTTACGTTATAAATATCGACAAAAGCCAAAATCGGTTTGCTGAGTTTTCAAATAAATTCAGCCCCTTTTCATGCAGAGTTGAGCGTATACCCGGAGTGGATGGATCTTGCCTTGGTATCGATCAGTTTACTGACGACGAGCGGTGTAGGAAAGAGATGGGCAGAAGCATACAACCCGGAGAGGTTGGCTGCTACCTTAGTCATAAGAAAGCTTTACAACACTTCATCGCTTCCACTTTCGACTACGTGGTTGTTCTCGAAGATGACGCGGTTCCGGCGTCCGATTTTGTAAGTACAGTTGAGGAAGTATGCTCTACTTTGCACCATCTTCGAGATGACATTTTTGCAGTTAATATAGGCGCGACGGATTTCAAATACAGCACAGACTTTTGTGACGTCATGGGGCGAAAATTAAAATGCGCACACCGTTTCCCCATGCTGGCTACAGGAATTATCTGGACGCGCCGCGGCGCACTCGAATTCTTGTCCCATGAAGAACCAATCTACATGCCATTTGATAACTTCCTGAGATTCTTATTTAGCGGCACAAACAGAGCGTTTTCCATCGCGCCGCCGTTAATCTCGACGTCGGGCGCCTCGAGCGATATTGAAGCAATGAATCTGTCGACACGCCGCTCAGCGCAGAATCGGAGTCGAATGTATTTTATTTTAAAACAAAGGAGAATTCTTCGCGAAAAGATTAGAGCTTTATTCGCATGTTTCTCATGGCGGGCGAGAAAAAATAAAATCGCGATCAACAAGGTGAAACAGTAATGTCCAAACTCCTAATAATGCCGCGCGGCAATTTAGGAAACCAAAGGCTTCAACTCATGTTTGCCAGGAATCTATAGAGACATTTTCCTGAACTTGAAGTTATTGGTTACAACATGCCCATCGGTGAATTGTCTCAAGTTGGCGCGATGCGACTTCCCGGCTCTTTTACCATCTCTGCAGCAACCTGACCCCGATGTGCGGTGCTCTGGCCCGTCGCCTTTGCGACATCTCTTAGTTGCAGGCAGTCGTCGCCACCAAAAGCGACCGGGATCGTCCCACGCCGCGCAGGGTCTGGCATCTCCAGCGGACCCTGCGCGATCTCATCGGTGAGCCGCTTCAACGCCCCCCCAGCTGCTCGCGGTCCAGCGGATCGAAGCGCAGCAGCACCGAGACCAGCTTCGGAGCAATTTCCACGCCCCCGGAGGGCGGGGGTCAGCCTCCAGCCGGTCCGCGAAACGACGCATGGAGCGCCTCACTCATCCCGCCACCTGCTCCGCGATGGCAAGCACACGCGCATCCGCCCCTTTCGGCGCAGCCAGCATTGTCATCGCATAAGCCGGGTTCAAGCCCGGCGTAGGCATGGCAATCGCGCAGCCATCCACGAGGTTGATCAACGAGGTGTTGCGCAGCATCTCGACATTGAGGCGATCGAATTCGGCTTCGACATCGGCAATGCTGGGCGGCAGGCGCATCAGTGTGGGCGCGAGCAGCGCATCGAAAGGCTCCATCAGCCGTTCGAAAAGCGTGACGATATCAGCGCGCGCGGCATAGGCTTTCTCGATTTCCTCAGGCGTAAGCGTGAGCGCGAAACGGATGCGCGACAGCACGCGCGGATCACCCACCACTTCGAGCTTTTCCAAATCGTCGCGGTAAATCTCGAGCGCTTCGACGGCGACGATAATCTTGTTGAGCACGACCGCCTTTGCGATTTCCGTCATGTCGACCGGCACGATCTCATGGCCGAGACCTGCGATCCGGGCTTTCTCCGCCTCGAACAGCGCCGCGACCTCGTCGGACAGACCATTGGTGAAGGCGCCTTCGGGCACCACGAAGCGCAGCGGGCCGTCTTCTGCCGCGGAAAGCGGCGCGCCTGCCATCACATCCACCATCTGCCGCAGCAAGCCAAGATCGCGCGCCATCGGCCCCGCCACGTCATAGGTCGGGGCGAGCGGATGCACCCCGGTATCGTCGATGAGCCCTTGGCTGGGCTTATAGCCCCAGATGCCGTTCGCCGCCGCCGGGATGCGCAGCGAGCCGCCGGTATCCGTGCCGATCGCGGCATCGGTGATCCCGAGGCCCACGCAGACCGCCGCGCCCGAGCTTGAGCCTCCGGGCATCCCGCCCGCCACCAGCGCGCCCGAGGGGGTGCCGTGATGCGGGTTGAGACCCACCCCGGAATAGGCGAATTCGGACATCGAAGACCGCCCGAACATCAGCGCCCCCGCCGCCTTGAGCCGCGCGACCGAGACCGCATCCGCCTCTGCCGGCGCGCGGTCCTGCATCAGACGCGAGCCTGCGCTCGTGACCTGCCCGGCCTCGTCATAGAGATCTTTCACCGAAACCAGCGTGCCAAAAAGCGGCATCTCCTCGCCCGCTTCGTGACGCGCCTCTAGCGCCTCCGCCTCGGCACGGATGCGCGCCGGGGCGAACTCGGTGAAGATCGCGCGTCGCTCCGACTCTGGCAAAGCCTCGACCTTGGAGATGGCAGTTTCGACCTTGATGAGAAATGGTGATGTCATGCGACCTCCGGCAGATTGCGCGTCTCGTATTCATGGGTGATCGCGCGCCTGTTGCGCGGATCTTCCATCTGCATACGGAAACGGGCCGCCGGGCGCACCCCTCCCTTCGCGCCGAACGTGCCGCAGAGCATCGCGACAGGGCCGTCCTTGGCCAGATCGGCAAGACCGGCACCGGTAATCAGATCGGTCAGAGGGCGGATCGCGGCGAGCGTGCCTTCCTGATACGGCACCCACTCGCCCCCCTCTTCGATCCAGCTGCGCAGCACGATCTCTTCGAGGTGGTCGGAGACACTCTCCCACGACCACAGATCAGATGCGCAGGGCTTGGCGCAGACCTGTTTCGACAGCGCCACCGAATGCGCTTCGAGCGCGCGGTCAGTGTGGTCCGAGGCCAACCCGAGATAGGTGCGGCCCTCGACAGCGACGATCAGCGGTTCGACCTCGCCCGAAGTCTCGTTCCCCACCGCCTCAAGCACCGGGGCTTGCATCAGAAGCTGCGCCGCCACGCGATAGTAAAGCGGTGTGGCCGAAGGCGCGGGGACCCCAAGCGCCGCCAGTTCCTCGATGTGGTGGGCGATGGCATCGGCGTCGCGCCCGGTCCAGCCAGCGACGATGAGATGCGAGAGGTCCAGCGAAAGCGGCGCGCCTTCAGCGCGAAAATTGAGGGTCATGGGAACTCCTGTCAGAGAATGGACGGCAGCCAGAGCGCGAGCCCGGGAACCGCAATCAGCAATGCAATCATCGCGAGCATCACCAGCACGTAAGGAATGACGCCGAGGATCACCTCGTTCATTGAGCCCTTGCCGCGTGTGCTCTGCACCACGAAGAGGTTGAGACCGACCGGCGGCGTGATCAGCGCCATCTCGATCAGCACGATCATCAGCACACCGAACCAGACCTTGTCATAGCCCAGACCCGCGATGATCGGCACGATGATCGGGATCGTCGCGACCATCAGCGAAAGCGTCTCGATGAAGAAGCCCAGCACGAGATAGAGCAGAACCACGAGCAACAGCGTGCCAAGCGGCGGCAGACCGGTGTTTTCCAGCAGGTCGGTCAGTTGTCGCCCGAGCCCGGCGGAGGTCATCGCGAAGTTCAGGAAATAGGCGCCGGTGATCACCAGCATGATCATCGCCGAAATCCGGATCGTGCCATGCAGGGCCTCGCCGATGGTCGCGAGTCCCAGCCCGTTGCCCAGCGTGATTGCGATGAGGCTCGCGATCACCACGCCGATGGCCGCGGATTCCGTGGGCGTCGCCCAGCCCGCGTAGATCGAGCCGATGACGACGGTGAAGAGAATGATGATCGGGATCAGCTGGATCAGGCTGCGAAGGCGCTCACCCCAGGTGAAGCTGCGCGACGGACCGCCAAGCGCGGGGCGCGCCCGGCAGATCAGCGCGGTGACGACGACGAATGCGAGAGCCATCAGGAGGCCCGGCAGAAGCCCGGCGGAAAAAAGCTGCGGGATCGAGGTCTCGGTAAGGAAGCCGTAGACGATCAGGTTGATCGAGGGCGGGATCAGAATGCCCAAGGTGCCGCCCGCGGCGATCGCGCCTGAAAACAGCTTCGGATCATAGCCCAGCTTGTCGGCCTGCGGCATGGCGACGGTCGCCACTGTGGCGGCGGTTGCGACCGATGAGCCCGAGGTGGCCGAGAACATCGTCGCGGTGGCGATATTGGCGTGGATCAGCCCGCCGGGCAGCCAGCTCAGCCATTTGTCGAGCGCGGCATAGGTGCGCGCGGCCACGCCGCCCCGGACGAGGATTTCGCCCAGGAGCACGAAGAGCGGAATCGCGATCAGGGTCGAGGAGGAAGAGGCCGACCAGATCACCTGCCCCAGCCCGCGCAGGAGCGGGAATGCGGAATAGAACTCACCCACGCCGATGCCGAGGATGAACAGTACGATACCAACGGGGATCGAGAGGGCCATCAGCCCCAGAAGAGAGAAAGCGACGGTCCAGATCATTGGTCAAGCTCCGATCCGAGGCCGATCGCATTGGCCAGTTCCGTGCGGCGCCCGGAGGCGAAATAGGCAATGCCGATCAGGCTCAGGGCGGTGGCGCTGAGCGCGAACCACGCCCAGCCCGCGAACCAGATGCCCTGCGGAATCCACAGCGGGGTTTCAAGGGGCGTATTGGCGCGCGAGCCGCGCTCGATCGTCTTTTGCAGGACCGGCCAGCAATACCAGGCGATCAACAGGACGACCCCGTTGGTGACGATCATCGCGAACAGGTCCATCAGTCCTTGTCCCACCGGCGCAAGCCGTTGACGGATCAGGTCGATGCGCACATGGGCGCGGTCGAGAAGCGCGCAGCCAAGCCCCCAGCTGGCGACCGCGGCCATCACGTAGCCGGAAATCTCGTCGGAGCCGCCCAGGCTGCCCCAGCCGGTCTTGCGACCGACCACGTCGACCAGCACGAAGAGCACGGTCGCCACCAGCGCCGCACCAAGGATCAGCGCGACGAGGCGGTTGGCGCGCCTGAGCGCGCCTTCCAGTGTTGCGAGGAATTTCACGTCGGGTGCTCTCAGTTCGCGACCGGGACGGTCACGCCCACGGTCTTGCCGACGGTATCGTTCCAGCGCTTGGCCCATTCCGGACCGGCACGCTCGGCCCAATCGGGCAACACCTGCTTCTCGAGCGCGTCACGGGCGGTCTTCATGTCGGCATCGGTCGCCTCGACCAGCGTCATCGACGCCGGATCGCCCGATTTGCATTCACCGTCGCCCGTGAGGCATGCGATGTCATTGGCGAGACCGCCTTCCGCCGCGGCCCAGGCCTTGTCTTCCAGACCGGTTTTCACCGCATCCTTCAGCTCGGTCTGCATCTCGGGCGACAGTTCGTCGTAACGATCCTTGTTCATCGCGATCACCACCGGATCCCAGCCACCCAGCGGCAAGGTCATGAGATGGTCGGACACTTCCCACCAGCCGGCCGAATAGCCCGAACCTGCTCCGGTGACGGCACAATCGATCACGCCACGCTGCAACGAACCGGGAACTTCGGAGAAGGCGATGTTGACGCCCTCTGCACCAAGCGCCTCGAGAAGCTTGGTGGTCATCCGACCCGAGCCGCGCACCTTCTTGCCCTTGAGATCGGCGAGCGAATTGATCTCGCCTTTGCAGAACACGACCTGCGGCGGATAGGGCGCGATGCCCAGAAGCTCGGAGTTGAAGCGGTCATGCATGATGTCGACGACCATCGGGCGGGCCGCATCGACCATCGCCTTGGCCTCGTCGGCGGTCGTTGCGACCAGCGGCACGTCGAGCCCTTCCAGCTCGGGCGCATCGCCCACGGTGTAATCGGCGACAGTCTGGCCCACGTCGAACACGCCATCGCCCAGCATCCGGTAGACGTCGCCGCCGGCGATCCCCATCTGGTCGAAGCTGGTCAGCTGGGCCGAGAAATCGCCATTGGTCAGCTTCGGCAGTTCCTCGGTCCAGAACGGCGTGGTGAACTGCTTGTAGAGCGGCAGGCTCGACCAGCTCCCGACCACGGCAAGCTGTTCCTCGGCGAGGGCGGGCCCGGCCAGCAGCGCGGCCGTCATCGCGGTCATCATGATCTTTTTCATTGTTTAACTCCTGTTGGGTTTTCTTTTGGTTTTCGGTCGGCGCGTCAGACCGGATGGACTCCCGTCAGACGCCGTTCCGCGTGGCTTGCAGGGATGTCCGTGACCAGCATGTGGCCCGGCGCGTGGGTGATCGCGAGCCCCGGTTTCGCGGTCGCGATCGCGGCTTGCGGGGTAACGCCACAGGCCCAGAAGACGGGGATATCGCCGGGCTCGATAACAGGCGGATCACCATAATCGGGCGCGTCGATATCCGCGATCCCGATTTGGCTCGGATCGCCCAGATGCACCGGCGCGCCATGGGCGAGCGGGAACCGCTGGCAGATCGAGATCGCCTCGATCGCGTCCGCCGCAGGCATCGCCCGCATGCTCACGACCAGCGGTCCCGAGAACTGCCCCGCGGGGCGCGTGGGCAACGAGGTGCGATACATCGGCACGTTACGATCGGCGGTGATGTGGCGCACCGGAAGCCCCGCGCGGATCAGCGCATCCTCGAAGCTGAACGAGCAACCAAGCGCGAAGGAGACCATGTCCTCGGTCCACAGATCGGCAATATCGCTCGGCTCGTCCACCAATTCGCCGTCGCGCCAGACCCGGTAGCGCGGCACATCGTGGCGCAGATCGATATCGCCGAGGCTGGGGAGCGACGGATCGCCCGGCTCGCCCACAGCCAGCAGAGGACAGGGGCGTGGGTTGGCCTGACAGTAGCGAAGGAATTCCGCTGCATCGGTTCCGCGTAGCATGACCAGATTCGCCTGCAGCGCCTCGCCCCCCTGTCCGGCCGTCGGCGCGGTGAACCGCCCAGCGCGGATTTCGGCACGCAAGGCGGCTGGCGAAGCGATCACGGATTTCGGTGCGTTCATCTGGTCCTCCGGTTTGGATGATGATCCCGCGCCACGACCGATTAGATCAATAGTTCAATTTTCTTCATTATTGATGCTCTCACAGGATCACTCCCGCCCGGCTGCTACCGCCGCCTGCGTCACGGCACGACCGATTTCCTCATTGCGTTCAGCATCATAGCAGATCACGAACTCCAATGACGGCAGGCGCGCCTCGGGGGTGACGTCGATCTCACGCAGCATCGCGTGCGGCCACGCCTCGACGATGGAGTGCGGAATCGTGCCAATCCCGAATCCCTGTTGCACCAAGTGCAGCACCGTCGCCAGCGAGGCCGATCCATGCACAGTCGCGGGCTTTCGCCGTCCGGGGCTGAGGGTCTCGATCACCTGCCGGTGCGGGCTCGTCGTCTTCGGGAAGGACACGATCGGCAAGGCGGTCAGGTCATCGATCTCCGCGGGCTGCGGCAGGGTGAAATGCTCAGGAGAGACGAACCAGCCCATCGTCACCGGCGGCAGCGGCGTCAGCGCGATCCCCCGGGGCGCCTGATCGCGGAGCATGATCACCACGTCGAGCGCATCGTCGCGCAGCGCCTGCCCCATCTGGTCCGATGTATCGACCGAAATCTCGAAGCGCAGCAGCGGGTGATCCTGCCGCAACGACGTCAGCATCCGGGGCAGGATTGTATGGGTCATCGTCTCCGCTACGCCGAGCCGCACGACCCCCGCCATCACGCCATGGGTCAGCTCACTCAGGATCCGATCGCGCTGCGCGATCAGAACCTCCGCCTCGTCGACAAGCCGCCGCCCCGTCGCGCTGAGCCGCACGCCGCGTCCGTCGCGCTCGAAGATGGTGATCCCCATTCGGTCCTCGAGATGCCGAATCCGCCGCGAGATCGCCGATTGCGCGAGTCCCGTTGCATCGGACGCCGCGCGGAAGCCGCCGTAGCGCACCACGGAGCGGATGATCTCGATGTCGCGAAAACCGAACATGACGCGATGCTAAGCGGTGCCATGGCGCGACTGTCAAGCGCATCGGTCGAACGCGTGTCAGCAGGCGACCCGCTGATCTCGCGGATTTCGGTCAGTGGTGAGGGCGTCTCGCGATAAATCTCGGTGGTGCATTGGCAGCGCTCTGGAAGGGCGTAGCCTTCCGCGGCCACAACGGATTGTGCAGTTCCGCCTATCCTTGTTCGGGATCCGAGAGCGCACGACCCACCATCGGCGCACTTTCGACCAGCAGCGCGGTGTCACGCGCACTATCAGTCCGCTGATCGAGCTGGTGGCTAAATCGGCTGACATGCCGCTTATTGGGCGGCTAGCCGTCATTCGACGAGCGAGCCACGAAGGTCCGCAGCGCGAAGAGAGCGCACAGTCCTGTGTCGTCAGCGCGACGAGCTGCGTCACCGTGTCATCAGATACTCCGCGACGGCCTGGTAGGGCGCTCGCCCCTAGTCGTCAACCCGAACGGTTTCGCTCAAAAGCGTGAAGTGGCGGGGGCTGAGTTTGGCATGCCAAGTGACCCCGTCGGGATCGTGACGCAGTTCGGTCTCTGCCTCACCGCGCAGGAAATTTTCGATGACCTGGGTGCCGAGCCCCTGACGCGAGGGCGGCTCGACCGGCGGACCATCGCGCTCCTCCCAAGAGAACGCGAGCGCTCCGCTGTCCGGAACCACGCGCCAGCGCACCGCGACCCGACCGTCGGGGATCGAGAGCGCACCGTATTTAGCCGCATTGGTGGCCAGTTCATGGATCACCAGCGCAAGGTCGAAGGAGGGCTTTTCAGCCACGAGCACCGGAGGCCCCTCGGTCACAAGTTGTCCGGCAGCGCTGGTGTAGGGCGTCACGTGATCTCTCACCAAGGCATCGAGCGGACGGGCCGTGGTCCCTTCCTGCGCGAGTTTGACATGCGCATCGGTGAGCGCGCGGAGCCGGCCCGAAAAGGTCTTCGAAAAGCTTTCAAGATCGGCGGCGCGGCGCACCGTCATCGAGAATAGCGACTGCAGAACCGACAGGCTGTTGCGCGTTCGGTGGCGTAGCTCGCTGAGCAGAAAGCGGCCCCGTTCCTCTTCCTGATAAAGCCGATCGATCAGGTCGCGGGTCTCGAACTGCCGCTGACGCGCTTCGGCCTGAGCTTCGAAGACGCTTTGCAACACGGCGGTCTTGACCGGGCGCTCGAGAAGTATCGGCGGCGGCGCGTTTTCCTTGCGGTTGATGATCTGAATCGCGGGCGGAAGGCGGCTGATCTGACTGAGAAGAAACACCGACGGCAGCCGCGCCCACGCGGGTTCGGCCGCGAAAGTGGCGTTCAGAGCCTCACCGGTCTCACGGCCCGCGCCCTCCTGGCTGATGACAACAAAAAGAACGCCATCAGGGCCTTGCGCATTTAAGGCGGCGGCGAAGGCGCGCGCGGTGATGCAGGTCCGGGCGGTAAAGCCGCACCGCTCGACAACCCGCGCCAAGGCTCGGGCGTCGTCCTTGAGCGGCGCGAGGATCAGGACCGGCGGCATCTCGGAACAGGGCTCGGACATCGCTTCACTCTGCGCTGAGATCGGATGCATCTCTGGCACGCTGCTCGGCTTCCTCGGAAAGGGGAATGATTTCCACAGCGCCGGATCGGATGATCAGCTGTTCGATATTGCGCCGGTGTTCGCTGTGACGTTTCTTGAGCACTGCGATGGACCGTCGGATTTCCGAGTGCGCCTCGTATTGGCGCAGAAGGATAATAGAATCGGCGAGAAAACTGGCATCGATGGTCGTCCTTGGCGGCTCACCCAAGAGGCCATGCTGGGTCATGGTAATGATGACCAGAACTTCACGGCGGGTAAGATGCTGCAGCAGCGCCTGCATATGCGTCATCACATGGCTGCGCTCCGGCAGTGCCTCGAGGTAACCGCTGAGACTATCGATGACCACGACGCGGGCGCCGTCATCCACAGCGCTCAGCACCGCATTCGCAAACTCGCCCGGAGATACCTCCGCGGGATCGAAGTGTCGCAACCTGAGGTGGTCGGTGTCCTCGTAACCCTCCACCTCAAGCCCGACGCCTGCGGAGCGGTTGCGCAGCACTTCGGGGCGCTCCTCGAAAAGGAACATGGCCGCAAGCAGTCCACGCTCGGATGCCGCGCGCGCCAACAGGGTGGCGATGGTCGACTTGCCGGTGCCGGACTGGCCCGAGATCAGCGTGGTGGTGCCGAATTCCAGCCCGCCGCCCAGAAGCTGAGCGAGCGGTTCGTGCGGCGGCTCAAGCCGGTCCTCAAGGGTGGCAGGTTGCGCCTCATGCGGGATGACACGCGGGAAAACCTCGAGCCCGCCAGTGTTAATGCGGAAATCATGCCAGCCCTCCCGGAACGGGGCGCCGCGCAGTTTGACGATTGTCAGCCGCCGCTGGGTGATCCCGATGGGCGGCGTCGTGCTGTCGAGTTTGATGACGCCGTGGACCACGCCCTCGGCGTGACGTTCCCCATCCGGATGATCGAGATGGTCAATCAGCAACGCCGTGCAACCGCGCTCGCGCAAGTCGCTGCGGAGTGTGAGAAGCTCGCGCCGGTAAGCTGAATCGGTCGAGGAAAGCATTCGCAACTCCAGCAGGGAGTCGAACACGACAATTTCGGGGTCGGAGTTTTCAAGTTCGCCGCGCACCCCCTCCATCAATTCGACAAGATCGGCCTCGTCGCTCTCGACCGAGATGCTCCGCTCGCCTCCGCCGAGTTCGGGCGTGTAGACCTTGACGCCGGACAGATCGAACCCGTGGGACTTCGCGATCATCTCGATTTCAGGCCGGGATTGCGCCACGCTGATAAAGAGCGCGCGCTTCCCGTCGGCAACCCCTTCGGCAAGGAAATGTAGCGCAAGGGTGGTCTTGCCGGTGCCGGGAGCCCCCTCGACGAGCATGATCCGCCCAGCGGGGTAGCCTCCCCTCAGAACTTCGTCGAGGCCGACAACCCCCGTGGACACTCTGCCGTCTTGATCAACCACTTTACCCCCTAACCCGCAGATCCAACGCCAATTCAGGTGGGCCGGCCAAGGCCGACGTCGCCTGATATAAATTGTTTCAAGACATTAAGGTTTCCATGCTGGATCAAAAAATCGCGTTTGGCAATGAAACGGCCCCGTTTGGCGTCGGGGACTCGCCCTCCGAGACTCCTGCGCAGCCCGACGGAGACCAGCCTGATGCCGGAGCTTCATTCAGCCGCAACTGACGGCCGGTTTCTGCTGCGGTCCCGCCCACCTCGGAGGTTCGGTCCACAGCCATACGTCCTCAGCCGCCGCCCTTCGTGCCAGAGGAGGACGATCGTGATGAGGTTAAACACCGTCAGCAAGATCAGCCCGAGGAGGTGCGTCGACACCCACGGCGCTTCCTTGATCTCTTCTCGGGCCAGCATTTCGACCCAATTGAGGATGGCCGGCCCCGAGACAAGGTAGAACACAAGTTCGCCAGCCATCTCGGTCAGCGCGTGCAATCCTCAGAGCGTGGCACTAAGCCTGAATGCTTGATGAACGCGGTGTCACGGACTTGCGGACCCGCGACCTGACCTTTTCGATGAAAGGCACGCAATGGACGCAGCGATTACTCACTGGATCAATTCCTTCGCGGACCACAACGCCTTTGTCGATCAGGCGATGATCGCAATCACTCAAGCGGGCGTGCCCTTCATCGTGCTTGTCGTCGTCCTGCAATGGTGGAGCCGGGAAAACCGGCAGCATCTGCGTCATGTCGCAATCTGCGCCGGACTTGCGTTCCTTCTGGGGCTTGCGATCAATCAGGGCATCCTGCTCTTCATCCACCGCGTGCGCCCATATGACGCCGGAGTCTCCAACCTTCTTATCGCCAAGAGCGCCGACTGGTCTTTTCCGTCCGACCACGCCACTGCCTCGATGTCAGTCGCCATGGCATTTGCGCTTCAGAAGCTTCCGCGGCGGGCGCTGGCATTCTCCGCGATGGCTTTCCTCATCTGTCTGTCGCGCATTTACGTCGGCACCCACTACGTCACCGACGTTCTGGGAGGCGCTGCCACCGGGATCGTAGCGGCAATCGTCGTCCGGGCGCTTTATCGAGAAAACAGCAAATTCGATCGTTTCGCAAAAAGCATCCTTTAGCGGGAAACACTGCTTTCTGCAGAGAAGTCGTTCACCTGTGGCGAAGCGAAAGCCCGCTTTCCGCCCGATAGCGGGCTTTCCCCGTATTGTTTTCCAATGTTGGTTCTCGTCTGCCGTTCACCATGATGATGACGCTTTTGGGCATCTGCGAGATTCGATGTTTTCAGACATTTCCACGCGTGGATAAAGTCAGCTCTCAGCCGCCCCAGGTCCTCTCGAGCAGCGCCAGCCAGTTGCCATGTGCAAGCTTCTCGATCAGTGGCGCGTCATAGCCATGGCCGCGCATCGCGTTGATTAGGCGCGGCAGCCCCGCCACATCACCGAGATCGGGCGGAATAGCCACTCCATCGAAATCCGAACCGAGCCCGACCCGGCTCTCGCCCAATGCCTCGATCAAGTGATCGAGATGGCGAAGCATCGGGTCAAACCCAGCGAAAGGTTTTCCGCTGCCGTCCTGACGTAGAAATCCCAGCCCGTAGTTGAGGCCAACAATGCCGTCGCTCTCACGGATCATTGCAAGCTGTCGGTCTGTGAGATTGCGCGACGAGGGACAGATCGTATGCGCATTGGAATGGGTGGCGACCAAGGGCGCGTCGGAAAGCGCCGCGACGTCGTCAAAACCTTTCTCGTTCAGGTGGCTCAGGTCGATCATGATTTTCAGCCGGTTGCATTCCGTCACCAGCCGTTTGCCCGCCTCGGTCAGCCCGTCCCCGGTATCGGGCGAGGACGGAAACGCAAAGGGCACACCGTTGCCGAAGGCGGTCGGGCGCGACCAGACCGGGCCAAGCGAGCGCAGCCCCATCGCGTGCCAGACATGCAGCAGATCGAGATCGGGCCCGATCGCCTCCGCGCCTTCGAAATGCAGGATCGCGACGATCTTCTTTGCGGCCATCGCGTTGCGGATATCGGCGACAGAACGGCAGATTTTCAGGCTCCCCTCCCGCTCCATCCACATGAGGTGGCCGACCATCTTCATCGCAACGGGCAGTGCGTCCTCGAGCGGAATCTCCTTCGGCAAAGGCAGCGAAAAGGGGGGATTTCGCATGATGGCGTCCAAATCGGGATCGTCATGGGCGACTGGCGACGGAATGTAGACCGCGAAGAACCCGCCCGCGAAACCACCCGCACGCATCCGCGGCAGGTCGAGATGGCCCTCTCCGGTATCGCTTAGCCAAGTCGTCTCGCGGGCCTCCGGGGCGCGCAGCAGGCGCAGAAGGAAATCGTTATGGCCGTCGAAGACCGGAACCGGGGCGCTCATGTGAACTCATCCTCTTTCATTTGGCCTGTGAACGCTTCCGGTGGTTCACAGTGGCATATTTTGCGGCACGGAGGCTGCGAAGATCGGCACCTGGGAGTTCTTCCTCGACGCCCATGTTGATCCGCCGCCGGCCAGTTCTCCATTCATGGGAGATGTAAGCAAGTCGAATTGTTATCCGAAAGCGCAAGCTTGCACGCCGCGATGCCGGGAATTGGCAGGGTCCATTCCACGGCGATCCGGCTGGGCGAGAACGCGCATATCTGGCTGAAGGTCTCCGGCTCCGAGCGCAGTTCCGGGCTTGATCCGCCTTACGCGGATGCGACGCCCTTCGCCGCCAAGCTGGTCGAGCTTTACCCGACCCGGACGATCTCGGGCACTGACTGGCGGCACCCGAGTTTCCGCGCAGACACGCCCGATGATAGGTCTTGGTCGATACCTTACCGATATAACCGCGAATGCCGCGCTCTTCCTCGCCTCCGACGAGGCGCGCTTCGTCACCGGCACCGAGATCGGGACCTATCAGCTTGGTGTGCTCGGCGCCGGGGTCATGAAGATCGAGGACCGAACGACTCCGATCAGGCGCGGATGCAAGGCAGCGGTCCTCTCTTGGGGCGCTACTCACCCCATTTAACATAAGGCGATCTCGACCGGGGCGGAGCGCGCCTCGATCTCTGTCGCGGCGTCGAACAGCACGTCTTCACGGAACCGCCCCGCCACCATCTGGATACCCAGCGGCGCGCCCTCTGGCGTGGCCCCGGTTGCCAGCGACAGCGCCGGCAACCCGGTGATCGGCAGGCCCACCATCGCGTTCTGCGCTTCCCAGACACGGCGGAAATCGGCATCGCTGCCAAGATCGAGATTGTCGGCGAAGGGCAGTTCAGAACTCGGCGGCAGCAGCACCAGCGGGTAGCGCTCGACGAAGAGCGCCCATTCCCGCGCGATCTCGGCCCGGCGGATCAGCGCGCGCGGAATCGCATCGGGGGCGAGGGAGCGAATGAACTCCGCCTGCCCCTCCAGCACCCGCAGCGCGCCCGGGTCGCCCTCGGCCTGCGCCGCGGCGAGCTTGCCGGGATAGTCATGGCCGAGCCAGAGTGTGATCTGCACCCGTGCGGCCTCGGCGATCGGCGGCAGCGCGTCGAGTTCTTCGACGATCCAACCAGCGGCGCGAAGCTTCTCGGCGGATTGCAGAAGGCTCTGTTGCAGCGCGGGATCGGTCTGCGCGCCATCGGGCCGAAGACACAGCGCCGCGCGCCGATCCACCGCAGGTCCGTGCAGCGGCGCGGGCACCGACCAGATGTCGCGCGGATCGGGCTTGGCCATCGCGATGAAAGCGAGCCGCAGATCCCCGACAGAGCGCGCGAGCGGTCCTGACGTCGCCATCAGCTGCCCGCCGATATCGCGCTCCGCCCCGCTGGAATTATGCGCCGCGATACGCCCGAAGCTCGGCCGCAACCCATGCACGCCGCAGGCATAGGCCGGGTAGCGAACCGAGCCCGCGATATCCGTGCCATGCGCAATCGCCCCGATCCCGGCCGCCACCGCAGCGCCAGCGCCGCCCGACGACCCGCCCGGCGTCAAATCCTTGCGCCGCGGATTGTAGGTGTGGCCATGCAGCAGGTTGTTGGTGAACCAGCGGTAGCTGAAGGCGGGCGTATTGGAGCGCCCGAGGCTGACCGCCCCGGCGCCCAGCAGATTCGCGACCACCGGGTTGTCGGTCTTCGCGATCAGGTCCTTCTGCGAGGTCAGCCCGTTCGTCGTCGCATAGCCGCGCTGGTCCACGATCACTTTGATCGTCACCGGCACCCCGGCCAGCGGCCCCGGATCCTCGCCGCGCGCGATGCGGGCATCGACCGCCTCCGCCGCGGCCAGCGTCTCCTCGGGCCGGCACTCGACAACCGCGTTGATCGCAGGGTTCACCGCCTCGAGCCGCGAAAGCCCCGCCTGCGCCACCTCGCGCGCGCTCACCTGACGCGACCACACGAGCGCCGCGATTTGCGTGGCCCCCAAGGACCAGAGAGCGGGTTCTGCGGTGTCGTTCATGTCGGTAACTCCATCGTGGAAATTGAGGTTGCGCCGACCGATCGGGGCGCGCGCCCTTCGGGCCTAGCCGCGGCAGGTCTCCACGATCACCTCGCGCAGCCAGCGATGCATCGCGGAGTCGTTCTTGCGGGCGGTCCAGACGACCGACAGGTCGAACGGGCCGCGGAACGGGCATTCGTTGAGAACCAGCCCCTCCATCGTGCGCCCCAATCGACTTGGCATCGTCGCCACGAGGTCGGACTGTCCAAGAAGCGAGGCGAGCCCTGCCGGGCTCGGCACCGTGATCGTGGGTCGCAGAGAATGGCCCGCTGCTTCGATCTCGTTGACATAGGCCGATTTCCAGCCGCCGCCGTAATTGATGTAGACATGGTTGAGCGCGAGGTAGCTGTCGACATCGAGCGGCCGCCCCGCCATCGGATGCCGCGGGTCCATGAAACAGGCATACTCTTCGGTATAAAGGCGGCGCGAATGAAAGCCGGATTCGCTGCGCGCGAAAGGGCCGACAAGAACGTCGGCTTCCCGGCGCAGAAGGCGCAAATGGCCGTCGCCCAACGCATTCACCACCTCGACCTCGAGATGCGGGGCCTGTTTGCGCAGCTCGGAGACGATCTTCGGGATCATCAGGATGCGCTCATAATAGTTGCAGGCGATGGTGACCTTGGCGCGAGACTGCGCGGGATCGAACTCTTCAGGCTGCGCAACGTCGTCGAGCTTCTCGAGGATCTCGATTACTTGCTGGAGGATATGTTCGCAGCGCTCCGTCGAGACCTGCCGCCCGCCCTCGCGCACGAAAAGCGGATCCTGAAAATAGGCGCGCAGCTTGGCGATCGTGTAGCTCACCGCCGACTGGTTCACGTCGAGCTTTTCGGCCGCCGCCGTGAAGGAGCCCAGTTCATGGACCAGCCGCAGCGTCTCGAGCGCGGCGATGTCGAGCCTGCCGGGGGATGCGGTCGATTGCGGCATGATGTTCCATCAAATTTTTTGATGGCATATACAAGATTCATCTTATTGTTACAAGAAAGACCGCGCCTTACGCATGTCCCCGGAGGAGATTTCGGGAGGACATCATGGCGCTCGCACCGCTGGACGAGGAGATTACGCTCGCGCAACTGACGACGGATCCCTATCCGATCTATCGCCGATTGCGCGCCGAGAGCCCGGTTCTGCGGGTCGCCTCGGCGGGTCGCACGTTCCTGACGACGGCGGAACTGACCAAGAAGGTGAAGGACAATCCGGAGCTGTTCAGCAGCGACGATCCAAATACCCCGATGAAGCCCGCATTCCGCGCCCATACCCTGATGCGCAAGGACGGCGAAGAACATCTGCGCGAACGCATGGCGATGGCCCCGGCGCTCACGCCGAAGCGGATCCAGACCGATTGGGGGCCGCTCT
The DNA here is from genome assembly GCF_002213195.1 of Thioclava sp. F42-5. Taxonomy (NCBI): domain Bacteria; kingdom Pseudomonadati; phylum Pseudomonadota; class Alphaproteobacteria; order Rhodobacterales; family Paracoccaceae; genus Thioclava; species Thioclava sp. F42-5. The sequence goes on along the minus strand of NZ_NBNZ01000011.1, from coordinate 14,967 downwards.
ACGAGAAATTCGCCGAGGAATATGTCGGTCGGTTGCCGCGCGGCGAGACGGTCGATCTGTTCTCCGAGCTATGCGGACCGCTGGCCGCGCGCATCCTCGCCCATGTGCTGGGCATCCCGGAGGCGAGCGACGCGCAGATGCAGCGCTGGTCGCAGCACCTGATAGACGGAGCGGGGAATTTCGGCTGGCAGCCCGAGCCTTTCGCGATCTCGGACAAAGCCAATGACGAGATGGACGCGCTCTTCACAGAACTGCGCGAAAAGCGGATCGCGGAGCCGGACGGCTCGGCCTATTCGGTGATGCTCAACGCCGAAAACCCGATCCCGATGAGTCAGATCTGGGCCAATATCAAGATCGCGATCGGCGGCGGAATCAACGAGCCGCGCGACGCGCTGGCCACCATCATTTACGGGTTGCTGACCAATCCCGACCAGCTGGAGCAGGTTCGCGCCGAGGGCGCGTGGAGCAAGGCCTTCGAGGAAGGCGTGCGCTGGGTCGCCCCGATTCAGGCGAGTTCGCGGCTGGTGACCGAGGATACCGAGCTTGGCGGCTTCGAGATCCCGAAGGGCGACACGGTGATGACGATCCAGGCCTCGGCCAATCGCGACGAGAGCATCTACGAGAATGGCGAGGAGTATTTCGTCTTTCGCGACAAGAACCCCCATCAGGCTTTCGGCAACGGCCCCCATCACTGCGCAGGCGCCCATATCGCGCGGCGCACGGTGGGCAAGATCATCCTGCCGCTGCTGTTCGACCGCTTCCCCGACATGCGCCTGCCCGATCCCGACGCGGTGATCTGGCGCGGCTTCGGGTTCCGCGGCCCGATCAACCTGCCGGTGGAGTTGAACTGATCCGCGGTTGCGCGGACCGGAGAGAGGAGGAATTCCAATGATTAAAGTGACTTACGTCGCACAGGACGGCACGCGAACGAATATCGACGCCGATGAGGGCGATAGCGTGATGCATGCGGCGGTCTCGAACGATGTCGACGGGATCGTCGGCGAATGCGGCGGCTCGATGATGTGCGCGACCTGCCATTGCTATGTCGACGACGCATGGGCGGAGAAGGTCGGACCGCGCAGCGCGGGGGAGGACGACATGCTCGAAGGCGCGGCATCCGAAGTGACCGGGCGTTCGCGTCTGTCGTGCCAGATCAAGTTGACGCCCGAGCTCGACGGGCTCGTGGTCCATCTGCCCGAGGAACAGTTTTGACCCCCGGGACCGTCACCATAATCGGCGCGGGCCAAGGCGGCTTGCAAGCTGCGATCAGCCTGCGGCAGAACGGCTTCGAGGGCGCGATCACGCTGATCGGCGACGAGCCGGGCTTGCCCTATCAGCGCCCCCCGCTCTCGAAGGTCTATCTGCAGGACGGCAAGGCAGAGGCGCTCTACCTGCGCCCCGAAAGCTTCTTCGAAGCAAAGCGCATCGACTACCTCCCCGGAACGCGCGTGGAGGCCATCGACCGCGCGGCGCAGCGCCTCACTGTCCTGCGCAACGGGGCCGAGCTGTCCCTGCCCTATGACCATCTGATCCTCGCCACCGGCACCCGCAATCTGCGCCCGCCGATCGAGGGCATCGCCCATGCCTGCGATCTGCGCACGCTGACCGACGCGCAGCGCCTGCGCGAGAAGCTGGACCAACCGACCCGGATCGCGGTGATCGGCGGCGGCTTCATCGGGCTGGAATTCGCGGCCGTCGCACGCAAGCTCGGCCATGAGGTCGCGGTCATCGAGGCCGCTCCGCGCCTGATGGCCCGCGCGGTCTCGCAGCGGATGTCGGACCACTTCGCCGACCTGCATCGCGGCTGGGGCACTGCGCTTCATCTGGGCCAGCCTGCCGTGGCGGTGGAGCCCGCGGGCGTGACGCTGGCCGATGGCACGGAGGTCACCGCGGATTTCGTGCTGGTCGCGGCGGGCGTTCGCCCGAACGTGGAACTGGCCGAGGCGGCGGGGCTCGCCATCGACAATGGCGTGAAAACCGATGCCCGGCTGCAGACCTCGGATCCCGCGATTTCGGCACTCGGCGACTGCGCGAGCTTCCCCGATCCGCGGGGCCGCGGGCATATCCGGCTCGAGAGCGTGCAGGCTGCCACGGATCACGCGCGGCTGATCGCGAAACGCCTCGCGAAGGGCGACACCGATCCCTATGGCGCGCTGCCGTGGTTCTGGTCGGATCAGGGCGCGTGCAAGCTGCAGATCGCGGGCTACGCGACACCCGACGCGGCGGAGGAGGAGATCGCCGCGGGAATCGTGGGCCGTTTCGACGAACGCGGGCTCGCCGCTATCGAGACCATCGACAACGCGCGGGCCCATATGCGGGCGCGCAAACTCATCGCGTCGCCCAAGCCGGTGACGCGCGCGGATCTGGAGGAGATCGCCGCCTAGCGCGGCACATGAACGACAGGCCCCGGGAGGAGGGGCTCAAACGGTCCAACGGGAGGAGAGACCATGAAACACACGACCCTTAGCGTCGCCACCGCCATCGCGGTCGGGGCAACGATCAGCATCGCAACCGCCGCCGGCGCGCAGGAGCTGAAATACGCGAACTGGGCGCCGCCGACCCATACGATCAACGCAGCCCAGATCGAGCCCCTGGCCAAGGCGCTCTCGGAAGGCACCGACGGGGCGGTAACGCTGCGCGGCTATCACGGCGGCGAACTGGGCGCGGGCCCGGCCGATCAATACGTGCGCGTGCTGCAGGGCACCGCCGATATGGGCTGGGGGCTGCAGGGCTATACCTCGTCGCAATTCCCCAAGAGCCTGATCGCGGAACTGCCGGGTGCGCTGCCGCTCGACGCGCCGGGCTACAAGGCGCTGTGGCAGGCCTTCGACACGATCAAGGGCGAATATCCGCAGACCGAGGTGATCGCGCTCTGGGGGTCGGAGCCCAACATCCTGATGATGCACGACAAGGACGTGCGCACGCCCGCCGATCTCAAGGGCCTGAAGATCCGCGTCGCGGGGTCGATCTCGGCTGCCGCGATGGAAGCGCTCGGCGCGACGCCAGTGCAAATTCCGATGACGCAGGTCTATAACGGGCTGCAGACCGGGCTGATCGACGGCGTGGTCAGCGGCGCCTCAGTGCTTTCGGATTTCAAGCTCAACGAGGTCGTGGGCAGCGTGACGACGGGCCCGAACCTCGGACGCCTCGCCTTCTACACGGTGATGAACAAGGCGGCCTATGACGGTCTCTCGCCCGAAGCGAAATCCGCGCTCGACGCGATGAAGGGCGAGAAGATCTCGAAGATGACCGAAGAGGCGTGGATCGCCACAGCGAACAAGGCGCTGGAAGCCGCTCGCGCCTCCGACGCCACCACGGTGATCGACCTCGACGCCGACGGCTCGAAAGCCTTCAATGACGCGCTCGCCGACGTGACCGACACCTACGTGAGCAAGGTCGGCGGCGAGGATACGCTCGCGGCGATGCGGAGCGAGTGATGCTCGCACGCGCGCAGAAACTGGTGGACAGGCTGATCGGCCTGTCCGCGATCATCGGCACGACGGGGTTGATCTTCGTCGTGGCCGTGATCGTCATCGACGTTATCGGGCGCAATTTCGGCATGCCGCTCTACGGCTCGCAGGACCTGATAACGATGACGATGGTGCTGATCGTCTTCGGCGGCATGGCGCTTTGCGATCGCCGCGACGGCCATATCGTCGTCGACATCTTCGAGAGCGCCTTCTCCCCTGCCCTGAACCGCGCGATCGATATCTTCTCGGCGTTCCTCGGCGTCGCGATCTTCGTGCTGATCGCGGTGACGGTCTACAAGAGCGCGCAACTGAGCCAGATGCTCAACCTCTCGACCAATCTTCTGAACCTGCCCAATGCGTGGTTTCAATATGCGCTGGTCGCGCTGTCGCTAGTGGGCGCGCTGACGATGTGCCTGCGCGCGCTGCGGCTCATGTCGCGCCACGGCTATGAACATCATTCCGAAAGGGACGTGCTATGACCCCCGCGCTCACCGGATCGCTCGGGCTCGCGCTGTTGCTCGGCATGCTGCTGATGCGTGTGCCGGTGGCCTTCGCGATGTTCGCGGTGGGCTTCGTCGGCATCTGGATCCTGAACGGGCTGCAGGCTGCGACCGGGCTTCTGGCGTCGGAGACCTTCTCGCTGGCCTCCAATTCCGAACTGATCGTGGTGCCACTCTTCATTCTGATGGGAAATGTCGCGAGCGTGACGGGTATGAGCCGCAAGCTCTACGACGCGGCCTATGCCACCGTCGGCCAGGTGCGCGGCGGTCTGGCGCTGGCCACGGTCGTGGGGTGCGGCGGCTTCGCGGCGCTGTCGGGTTCCTCGGTCGCCTCGGCGCTGACGATGGGCCGCACCGCGCTGGCAGAGATGGACCGCTACGCCTACAGCCCGCGCCTCTCGACCGGCGTCGTGGCCGCGGGCGGCACGCTGGGCATCCTGATCCCCCCCTCGACCGGCTTCGTGATCTACGCGATCCTCACGCAGCAAAGCATCGGACGGCTCTTCATGGCGGGCATCCTGCCCGGGCTTCTGTTGCTGAGCGCCTTCATCCTGACCATCGCGATCCTCTGCCTGCTACGCGCCGAGATGGGACCGAAAGGCCCCGCGACCAGCGCCGCCGAGAAGGGCCGCGCCTTCCTCGGCGCGATCCCGATCCTGCTGGTGATCGTGCTGACCATCGGCGGCATCTATTCGGGCCTGTTCTCCCCCACCGAAGCGGCGGGCGTCGGCGCCGCCTTCGTGATCGCGATCGGGGCCTTCAGCGGCACGCTGAGCCTGCGCAGCTTCTGGCGCGCGGCGCAGGACAGCATCGTGACCACTGCCTCGGTGATGCTGATCCTGATCGCGGCGCATCTGATCAACCCCTTCGTCGCCCTGAGCCATCTGCCCGCCGAGGTGAGCGACCTTCTGGTCTCCCTCGATCTGGGCCGGGTCGGAACGCTGATCCTGATCCTCGCGATCTACATGGTTCTGGGCTGCTTCCTCGAAGGGCTCGCGATGCTGGTGCTGACCTTGCCGATCTTCCTGCCGGTGATCCTCGATCTCGGGATTGACCCGATCTGGTTCGGCGTGCTGGTGGTGCTGACGCTCGAGATGGGGCTGATCTCGCCTCCGGTGGGGATCAACGTCTTCATCGTGAAATCGGTCGCGCAAAACGTGCCTCTGATCGAGATCTTCCGCGGCGTGCTGCCCTTCTGGTTCGCGATGCTGGTGACCCTTGCAATCCTCGTCGCTGTGCCGGGAATATCGCTGTGGCTGCCCGGGATGATGTGAGGCACAAAGGTTTCAGAGGGCGCCGGCCCGGCAATCGCCGCGCCGCGTGACGCAAGATCGAAGTCTCAAAGGGAGGATATTATGAAAGAGATCGGAATGCTGCTGGACGGAGTCTCCGCCCCAGCCGCCTCGGGCGCGACTTTCGACCGGATCGATCCCGTGACCGGAGAGGTCGCCACCCGCGCCGCCGCGGCGGGCCGCGACGATGTCGAGGCGGTGGTCGCTTCTGCTGGGCGCGCTTTTCCCGGCTGGTCCGCGACCGGGCCGAACGGGCGGCGCAAGATTCTGTCGAAAGCCGCCGACGTCATGGAAGCCCGCGCCGATGACTTCATCCAGGCGGTGATCGCCGAGACCGGCGCGACCGGGCCTTGGGCCGGGTTCAACGTCCATCTCGCGGCAGGCATGATCCGCGAAGCGGCGGCGATGACGACACAGATCGGCGGCGAGATAATCCCCTCCGACAAGCCCGGCACGATGGCGATGGGCGTCGCGCGCGCCAAGGGCGTCTGCCTTGGCATCGCGCCGTGGAACGCGCCTGTCATCCTCGGCACCCGCGCGGTCGCAATGGCGCTCGCCTGCGGCAATACGGTGGTGCTGAAGGCCTCGGAAATGTGCCCCGCGACGCATCGCCTGATCGGCGAGTGTTTCGCCGAGGCCGGGCTCCCCGAAGGGGCGCTCAACGTGGTGACCAATGCCCCCGAGGACGCCGCCGATGTCGTCGAGGCGCTGATCGCGCATCCCGCGGTCAAGCATGTGAACTTCACCGGCTCCTCCGCCGTCGGCCGGATCATCGGGCGGCTCGCGGGCGAGCATCTGAAGCCCTCGCTGCTGGAGCTGGGCGGCAAGGCGCCGCTGATCGTGCTCGACGATGCCGATCTCGACGGTGCGGTGAACGCGGCGATCTTCGGCGCATTCATGAACCAGGGCCAGATCTGCATGTCGACCGAGCGGATCATCGTCGACGAGAAAGTGGCCGATGCCTTCGTCGAGAAACTCGCCGCCCGCGCCAACGCTCTGCCCGCAGGGGATCCGCGCGGCGAAGTGGCGCTTGGCGCGCTTGTCTCTGAAGCCGCCGCAGAGAAGATGGACGCGCTGATCGCCGACGCGACCGAGAAAGGCGCAAAGCTGGTCGCCGGGGGCTCTCGCGAGGGGACCATCGTCGCGGCGACGCTGCTCGACGGCGTCGCGGAAGGCATGCGCATCTATGCCGAGGAAAGCTTCGGCCCGGTCAAATCGATCATCCGCGTGAAGGGCGACGAAGAGGCGCTGAAAGTCGCCAACGACACCGAATACGGCCTCTCGAGCGCGATCTTCAGCGCCGACGTCTCCCGCGCGATGGCGCTGGCGAACCGGCTCGAAACCGGGATCTGCCACATCAACGGCCCGACGGTCGGCGATGAGCCGCAGATGCCCTTCGGCGGGGTCAAGGCCTCGGGCTACGGGCGCTTCGGCGGACGTGCGGCGATCGCCGAATTCACCGACCTGCGCTGGATCACCGTGGAAGATCCGAAACAGCATTACCCAATCTGATCTGGATTCTGCGATACACGATGAGAGGGAGCCGCCCCCCCCCGGGGCGGCTCCCTTGGCGTTCGACCCATCGGGCGGCTCATCCGAAGCGCCCCCAAAACCCAATCGCGCGAACGTGAACGTGCCGCCAATTATCCGATTGAAACTATCAGAAAAGCCCTTTAGGGAAGCTGACGCGCAGTAAAACTGTCGGCACTGTGGTTGCCGCCCCACCTGACGCAGCCGTTTTTTCAACTCGATTAAGACCCCTCGGCCTCGAGTATCAGACCTTCCGCAATGATGATGCTGGCCACACCGGAGAGAGCAAGCTCTTGACCTCAAGTTCCGTCGTGATCCTTGAAGACGATGCCGATGTCCGAACCGTCATCGAACGGGCCATCGCCTCTGAAGGATACCCCTCGAAATCCTTCGGCACGCTTGGCGCGTTGTTCGCCGGAGACGCCCTGACGAGAGCCGATTGCTTTCTCGTCGACATAACCCTCCCCGACGGCTCCGGATTCGACGTCCTACGGGCGATCCGCAGCAAAAATCCCGGGGCGGGCATCATCGTTCTGAGCGGGCGCACCGACGAAATCGATACGGTTCTCGGCCTCGAGCTTGGCGCGGACGACTACGTCTGCAAGCCCTTCCGGGCGCGAGAATTGCGCGCCCGGGTCAAGGCCGTGCTGCGACGGACGGCGGACCGTAAGTTTGCGCAAAAAGCGGCGCAGGACAGCCCGGCGGATGTCTTCGAAATCTCGGGCTTGCGGTTCAACCGCCGCGCGCGATGGGTGCGCACCCTTCAGGATGTTAAGATCCCGCTTACGACGCTGGAATACGATGTTCTCCTCACACTCGCGACCCAGCCGGACACCGTGCTGTCTCGCGATCAGATCATGGACCGGGTCAGGGGGCCGGACTGGGCAGCCTTCGATCGCACCGTCGACGGGGTGATAAGCCGCATTCGCTCCAAGCTGGAGAAAGCCGACGTCTCGCATGGCGCGATCAAGACCATCCGCAACGTCGGCTACGTCTTCACCAGCGAGACCTGACCTGCGGCCCGGAAGCCGGTCGGGCGGCGTGGCAGGAACCCCTTAGCCAGGGAGACGTTTCGGAAGATGAAGCTAAAAAGGCAATCGACCGGCTTGGGAACGTCCCGCGCATCGTATTTTTGATTTCGGGCGTTGCTCTCCAGCAGGCGCCATGTTGCCGCGGAGAACCCGACGTTCGGCTCACCTGTGACACCTCGGCGCGCCAAACCTGGCGCCCCCGTCGATCTGAAATCGGGCACTCCACGCGCAATGCCGAAAGGAAGACATGGCCCGCTCGAATCTCGCCCTACTCGAAACCCATCCCTGGCACGAGACGTCGCTGGGTCCGGTCGAGGATTGGCCGCCGGAGATGCGCGGGGTGATCGCGGCGATCATGGCGTCCGATTTTCCCGTCTGCACAGGCTGGGGCGACGACACGATCCAGATCTACAACGATGCCTACAACGCGATTTTCGGCGACAAGCATCCCGCCTCTTTCGGGGCACCGCTGCGAGACACCTGGCCCGAAATCTGGCCATTCGTCCGCGACAATCTGGGCCACGTTAAAAGGAGCGGCGAGCCGCTTCTGTTTCAGGACACGATGTTGCCGCTGGCGAAGACGGGCCGCCCGGAGGAATGCTACTTCGATTTTTCCTACAGTGCGATCAAGGATCTGGGCGGGCGGGTGCTCGGCGTCATGTCGATCGCTGTCGAGACCACGGACGCGGTCGTCGCGCGGCGGCGGCAAGCAATGTCGGAGATCACCGCCACCTCCCATGCCGGCGGCGGTGTCCCCGCCTTTTCCGGCGCGCTGCATGCGGTGCTGTCCGACAACTACATGGACTGCCGGGCCGGAATCCTGTTTCGCCTGTCGCCCGAGAACGGCATGCCGCTCGAGGCGGAATGGACCATTCGTGCGGATCCGCAGTTCACGGGCGCCCTGCGCCCCGTCGTCGCCGCCGCGCTGTCGGGGAAAAGCGAGCGGATTTTCAACCTGCCGCGCGACGCGCAGAGGCCGGAACTCTCGGATCGGGGGATCGTGATCCCGATCGCGGATGGGCGCGCGCAGCTCATCGCGGCGCTTGTGCTGGTGCCGCACGCCTTGGTGCCGATCGACCGGAGCCTCGCCCCCTTCGCGACCCAGCTGTCGCAACGCGTTCACGCCTCGCTCCATTCGGCCGAGCTTCTGGAACAGGACCTGGTCCGGGCGCGCGAGCAGATGACCGAGCAGTCGGCGATGTATCAGTTCCTTTTCGAAAACATCCGCGACGGGGCGATCTACACGGCGACGACCGGGCGGCCGGAGGATGACGAATTCGTCCTCGCCCTCAACACCCGGGCTTGCGAAATGCTCGGCTACGACGCGGAAGAGGCGATCGGCATGCATCGCGACGCTTTCTTCTTTCCGGAGGATCGGGATCTCGCTCTGGCCCTTCAGGAGCGGAACCGGAACGACGTCTTCGTCGGCGACCTGACTTTCCGGGCGAAGGACGGCAGCCCGGTTCCGGTGGAGGTCACGTCGAATATCGTCGAACTGACGAAGGGCGAGCGGCGGTCCGTCACCATCATTCGCGATCTCGCCAATCGAACGTCACGGGACCGGGAGCGCGACGAGCGCATGCGCACGGAGGCTCTCGCCAGCTTGACCCGCGCGGTGGCGCATGACTTCAATAACCTGCTGACCGTCGTGCTTGGCAGCCTCGATGCGCTCGAGGAAGGTCTGCCCGAGCAGGACAGCAACCTCAATCTCGTCCAGAGCGCGGTGCGCGCCGCGGAGGAGGCGGGGCGCCTGACGAGCCAGCTCCTCGCCTATTCGCGCCGGACGCCGACGAAGCTGAGAATGCTCCAGATCGGGGCCTTCGTGCAGGAGATCAGACCGCTCCTGATCGCGGCTTTGGGCGACGCCAACCGGCTCGACATCGATATCGGCGAGGACGTGGCGAATTGCTGGGCCGACACCTCGGCCTTGACGTCGGCGCTGATCAACCTCGTCACCAATGCGCGCCACGCGATGACGGGAGATGGCACGCTGTCGATCACAGCGAACGTCGTTTCCGGGACGGGTTTCTATCCCTCGCATGACGGTTACGAACTTCCGCAGGAGGAATACGTGGCCGTGAACGTGCGCGATAACGGCCCCGGCGTTCCGGCCAGCCACCGGGAAAAGATATTCGAGCCGTTCTTCACCACGAAAGGCATCGGCGAGGGAACGGGTCTCGGCCTGCCGACCGTGCTCGATACGGTGCGCCAGATCGGCGGCGATCTAAGGCTCGGGCCCGGCGACGACGACGGGGCGGAGTTCCAGATCCTGCTGCCGCTTGCCACCGAGGCCGATGGCAAGGAGGCCGAGGCGGCCGCTCCGGCGGGGAATGATGAGGTCGTGCTCTACGTTGAGGACAACCTCCTCGTTCGCGAGAAAACGGTGCTGATGCTGCAAAATCTCGGGTTCTCGCCGCTTGTGGCTCGTCACGGGCGGGAGGCGCTGGACTATGCCCGGAGCGATCGGAGGATCGACATCGTGCTCACCGATCTTGTCATGCCGGGCCTGTCGGGGCGGGCGCTGGTCAGGGAGCTGGCGCGGCTGCGCCCCGCGCTGCCGGTGGTCATAGTGACCGGCTACGACCCCGAAGACCCGGCCAGCGGAATGGAAATGGCCTCGGTCCTGATGAAACCCTATTCGCGGGAGGAGCTTGCCGACGCATTGGTGCGCAACTTGCCGTCGCCCCGGACGGAATGAGAGACGCGCTTGTCCGGGGGGTCAATGGAATAGGTAGCTCTGCTCAGGCTCCGGCCTCGCGACATGCTTTGCCGCCAGATGAATTTCGTCGAGGCGCTTATAAGCGAAGTCCAAGCCGTCCATGTCGGGAACGATCCGGGCCGTCGCTGCCGGACCGATCAATTTCATCCGCCACGTGGGAAAGACGCGCGCCCGGATCAACCGAATTCTGAGCGGCGTGACGTCGGTGTGGCGCGCGTCGGAGACGATTTTCGCATAAACGCTTCTGGTTTCCGCCGAAGGGCCTTCGATGGTTTGCAGGAAGTAGGTCCCGTCGAACAGAAGCAGACCGGTGATGCCAAGTCTCTGGTTTCGATCGAGGCTTTCGGAAAGGATCGCGCTTATCCCCTCGATGGGCTTCCGAAGGCAGGAAAAGCTTCGATAGGTGATGGTTAGCAGTTCCGTCATGACCAATCTCTTGCTCTTGTCTGGAGAGTTTTGGTCCCGCCTTTCTTCAGTCTGGAGACTGAGCTTGCACGGGAGACATGCATGTCTGTCAGTGCATAGCTTGACCGCCGCGACAACCCGTTTTTGCTTTGCGCGCTCGCCTGCGTCGATCTTGCCAACATCGCGACGCCGATTGGACGACGAGCAGAAGAAGAACGGCTACCAGACCCGCGACGACGTCGACGACCAGCGAGAGCCAGATCGAACCGCCCTGCAGAAGCGTGAGCACGAGGCAGACATGACCCACGAAGCTGCCGATGAAAATATACCCCACCGACATCAGAGCTCGCACCACCGCGTTTTCTGTCGCGGATTTTCCAGCCGCGGCGCCACCCGGAGATAGGGCAGGACATATCCCCACCTGCTGCCGACGAGACGCTGGACCTCGGCTTCCTCCATTGTGTCGGGTATGATCACCGGGTCGCCCTCGAACCAGTCGGAGGGCGTCGCGAGCCCGGTGGAGCTATGGAGTTTCACGGCTTCGATCACGCGGAGCGTCTCCTCGACGCTTCTGCCGACATAGATCGGATATTCGAAAATCATCCGGATCTTCATTTGCGGGTCCAACAGGAAGGATTTGCGGACCGGCCAGGATTGGTGCTCCTTTTCATGGACCATCCCGAAGAGCGACGCGAAATCTCCACCGATGTCGGCAGCGGTCGGGAACCAGACCCGCGCGTCATACAGCTTTTCGATGTCGGCGTGCCAAGACAGTTGCTCGTCCACGCTCGATCCCGTCAGCCCGAGCACCTTCGCGCCGAGCCGTCTGAACGCTTTCTCGTTCTGCGCCAGCGCGCCGATTTCCGTGGTGCACACAGCCGTATTCGCAGCGGGATGGCCGAAGAGCAGCACCCAGTTGCCTTCCGCCCAGGGCCAGAAATCGATGTCTCCCTGCGTGCTCGGAAGCGTGAAATTCGGGAAGATGTCGCCAATTTTGGGCAGCCATTTGACCGTTCTCCGGTAGGCGACAGGCAGTTTGATCGGTCGTCCGGTGCTGTCCTTGGGGGCGAAGAATTGCTGACTCATCGAACCTCCTCCTCGTTCAACGTCGCAGCCGGTCTTCGCCACGACGTAAACCGGTATCTCCGGTGGTTGAGGCCGGGGTTTGCGTCGCGTTTTCGGAAACTTGTGATTTTTTGCAGAATGTGGCGAAAATTTGGAAAACGTTCGCTTTTTCGACCCGCCGGGCGGTCGTGGCAGACGCTCAGGTGATCTTCGATCCCGTGAACGCCAGGAGCGGCCCACCGCGGACCGCTCGTGAAGGCCCCAGCTTCCCATCTGGGCGGAGGCAGGCATTGACGACGCCCGAGCAGTGGCCTTTCGACACGGGGCCCGCACCGCCCGCGAAGGCTTGACGCTCGACAATGACCGGCGCGCGGCGGCACGCGACCCTTACGCGGCTTGTTTGCAACGAAAGAACATCTCCGATGACATGCCGTAGATTTCTGCCCGCCACGCTGGTCGTTCTGATGCTTTTGCCGGGCTGCGAAACCTTGACGCCGCAGCAGCGCACGGCGGTCGGGCTGACCGCGGGGGCCGCGGCCGGGTTGATCACCGCCGACGCGCTGGAGGCGAACCGGGACTGGCGGATCATCGCGGCGCTTGCAGGAGCCGCGGCCGGTGTTCTGGTGGCGCAGAACAGCGTCACCGATCGCTGCGCCTATTCGAACGGCGACGGCAACTATTACGTCGCCGATTGCCCGCGCTGAGACAGGCCAAGGGGCGCGGCGTTCAGGCCGTCCCCGTCGCGCTCACTTGTGGTGATTGGCGACGGCGCGGGTCATCTCGCCCACGATCTGCAACGACGTCCCGTGCGCCACGTCTCCGAGGCTCAACATCCCGACCAGCCGCTTCTTGTCGTCCAGCACCGGCAGCCTGCGGATCTTGCGCTGATCCATCAGGTGCACCGCGTCCTCGATCGTCTCGTCGGTGCGGCAATAGACGACCCCGGGCGTCATCACCTCTTCGGCACGGGTCTTCGCCGGGTCGAGACCCTTCGCCACCACGCGCAGCGCGAGATCCCGATCGGTGATCATGCCGATGAGCTTGTCGTCCTTGCCGATCGGCACGGCGCCAATATCGTCCTTCTCCATCTGCAGGGCGATTTCCTTGACCGGGGTGTCGGCATCGGCCCATGCGGCGGGCTCGTGCATCGCGTCACTGATTTTCATGGCATCCTCCTGAACCGAGTCAGACCCGCAGCTTGCCCCACCCGGGGCGGCGCGCATTGACCGCGATCAGCACTTCACAGCCCCGCGCCTTGTCGAGCGTCAATGCCGGGACGCCGCGAATCCGCGAGAGTGAAGACATCGATGGGAGGAGTGGAAACGGAACGCCATCCGGGAGAGGCATCGAGAGATGCAAACCGCAGATGGTCGAGCCGTGGACACAAGGAGATCTGTCGATCGAAGGGCCATCTCGGCTATGCGAACTCAGGCGCCCACGTGCGGAGCTCGCAGTTTGCGGGATGGTCCTTCGTCATTGTCGGCGCGCGAAGCCGGGCGTCGCTCACGGGCGACGTCCGGTGGCAGCCGCGCTTGCGTCGCGATAACCCCGACCCGGATCAGAGGATGCTCTGCCCCGTCGCAGCCCAGTCCGCGGTGAAGGTTTCGAGCCCCTTGTCGGTCAGCGGATGCTTGACGAGCGCCCCTATCAAGCCGGGCGGCATCGTGCCGGCATCCGCCCCGGCCAGCAAGGCGCCGGTGACGTGGTTTGCGGATCGCAGGGACGCCGCCAGTATCTTCGTATCGAGCGTGGGATAGGCATCGAAGACCTGCCGGATATCGCGCAGCAGCTGGGTGCCGTCGAGGTTGATGTCGTCGAGGCGCCCGACGAAGGGTGAGACATAGGTCGCGCCTGCCTTCGCCGCGAGGAGCCCCTGGTTCACCGAGAAGCACAGCGTCACGTTGGTCTCGCGGCCCTCTTCCCGCAGCGTGCGGCAAGCCCGGAGCCCCGCCATCGTGAGCGGCACCTTGATGCAGACATTGGGCGCGATCTTACCGAGTACTTCGGCCTCGCGCATCATCGTCTCGTAATCGGTGCCTGCGACTTCGGCGGAGACCGGGCCGTCGACCATCGCGGCGATCTCGGCGATCGCGTCGCGGATATGCGCACCACTCTTGGCGATCAGGCTCGGATTGGTGGTCACCCCGTCGATCAGATGCGCCTCCGCAAGCGCGCGGATCGCCTCGATATCGGCGGTGTCAGCGAAAATCTTCATGTCGTTTCCTTTCGTCGTCAACTCGGGTGGACGGTTCAGTGACCGGTGAGGATGAGGTCGGCCTCGACGCTCTGCTCAAGCACGCGGCGCGCGTTTTCGAGGTCGTTCCGGCTGGCCCGGGCAAGCGCGTCCTCGGGGGATAGCCCGTGCTCGATCCAGCGCGCGACGAGCCGGGACTTGAGCACCTCCATGGGCGGCGCGAGCATCACCGTCGCGTCGAACAACGGCGCGAGCCCGGCCCAGTCGCCGCCGCCGAACAGCAGGTAATTCCCCTCGACGATCACGATGCGCCGGTCCGGGCTCAACACGCCGGCCTCCGGAAGCGTCCGGTCCTGCGTGCGGCTGAACAGCGGGTAGCGGATCTCCCTCCCGTCATCGCGCAACCGGCGCACCAATGCCTTGAACCCGGCGACGTCGAAGGTCTCGGGCGCGCCTTTCACCGCGCGCAAGTTCCGCCTGTCGAGTTCTTCATTGTCGAGATGGAACCCGTCCATCGGCACCAGCGCCGCCGCATCCGCCGCCCGCCCGCGGGCGTTCAGCGCCGCGGTCACGGCTTCGGCCATCGTCGATTTCCCCGAGCCGGGCGGCCCCGCGATGCCAATCAGAACCCGCCCGTGGTCGCGGGGCTGCCTGTCCACCAGATCGAGAATGGCCTCCAGCTGTGCCTCGGTCGTGCTCATCGCTCAGGCCGCCTCTGTCGCGCCGTCGGGCGTTTTGGCGCCGGTCATGAAGGCGACGGC
>NZ_NBNZ01000010.1:0-93815 GCF_002213195.1 Thioclava sp. F42-5 | reverse complement strand
TATGCTCCGGTCCGCATCGATCATCGACCAAACCGCCCGCATATCTCTTCAGATATCTATCAATGTCAAAGAGCGCGAGGCCAAAAAGAACCGGAAGCGCTTACCTTAAGCGCAGCCCGCTCTCAAACCTCAGTAGTTTTCGTTGCCTTCCGTGTCAGCGTCGCTGGCCCTTCCGGCGCCCCGTTGCGTTCCGTTTGTTCCGCTTCGGTGAGGGGGGTTCTACGCATAGGCGCCGGGGTCCGCAACAGCTTTTTTCATCTGATCGTCACTTTTTTCTCGATACCCTTATTTTGTTGGTCAAAAAACCGGCAAAAAGCGAAGTCGAGGGGATGGCCCCCGAGAGAGGCAGGTAGAATCGCCTTCGCCTGCCCTTGGGGCACCCGATTCCGTTTCGCGTAAATCACCCGAATTCACGCCAATCGCCCGGGTGAATCGCATCTCTGCCTGATGAATCGCTCCCCTGCCCTAGCGTCCCCCCCCTGAATAGCGGTTCTGAATCGCAAACGCCGCCCCGGGGAGGGGCGGCGTTCGGTCGTCTCAATCAAGCTGCGGGGTCACGCGCGCAGGATCCGGCCCCGTGCCTTCCAGATCGCCGGGATCAGCATCACCGCGTAGATCGCGGCAAGGATCACCATCAGCAGCCAGATCCGCGTGAACACCATGCCGACCGCGATCACCGTCCCGATCAGGAGAACACCGACGGCGCGACGCGGAATGCGCATCGCTTTCGGCGAGAAGGTCTTGATCCGCGAAATCATCAACAGACCGACGAAGCCCAGCCAGAAGGCCACGACCACCGGCACCGCGCGCGCGTCGCCCAGTTCGGCAAAGCTGATGAACATCGGCAGGAGCGCGAGCCCTGCCCCGGCCGGGGCGGGAACCCCGGTGAAATGGCGCATCGAGTCGGGCTCGGCGCGCATCACGTTGAACCGCGCGAGACGCAGGCAGGCCGCGCCGGTGTAGACCAGCACGAAGACCCAGCCGAACGCATGAGTCTCTCCCAGCGCGAAGCGATACAGCAAAAGCCCGGGTGCCACCCCGAAACAGAGGAAGTCGGACAGGCTGTCGAGCTCTGCCCCGAAATCCGAGGACGCGTTGAGCCGCCGCGCGAGCAACCCGTCCATCCCGTCGATCAGCGCCGCGAGCAGGATCAGCACCACCGCGGATTCGAACCGGTCATCCATCGCGAAACGGATCGAGGTCAGCCCCAGCCCCATCCCGGCGATCGTGACGAGGTTCGGCACCAGCTGCAGAAACGGCAGCCGGTCCTTCTCGTGCGGATCGATTTCGTGGTCTTTCATCGCGCCCTCCCCGAGCCTCTCTTACCGAATGCCGCCGGAGCGCGCTTGTTCCGTGCTCTCGAGATCGGCGATCACGGTTTCGCCCGCGACCATGTTCTGGCCGATACAGACCAACGGGTTCACTCCCTCGGGCAGGTAGATGTCGAGGCGCGAGCCGAACCGGATCAGACCGAAGCGCTCGCCGGTCAGCAAGGACTGGCCCTCTTTCGACCAGCACATGATGCGGCGCGCGACGAGCCCTGCGATCTGCACCACCCCGTATTGGCGGCCATCGGGCAGGGTCACGGCAAGGCCGTTGCGCTCATTGTCCGAACTGGCCTTGTCGAGCGAAG
The DNA here is from genome assembly GCF_002213195.1 of Thioclava sp. F42-5. Lineage (NCBI taxonomy): Bacteria > Pseudomonadati > Pseudomonadota > Alphaproteobacteria > Rhodobacterales > Paracoccaceae > Thioclava > Thioclava sp. F42-5. The sequence goes on along the minus strand of NZ_NBNZ01000010.1, from coordinate 92,182 downwards.
CGTTGAGGAATTTGCCAGGCCGGTAGGCGACCTTCGAGATACGCCCTGCACAGGGAAGCCGGTTCACATGGCAATTGAAGACCGACATGAAAACCGAGATCCGCATCATCGGCTTGTCGCCGAGCCCCAGCTCCGCCGGAGGCACCGCCGGTTCCAGCAACGAGACGACCCCGTCGGCGGGCGATACCATCAACCCCTCGCGGGTAGGCGTCACCCGCGGCGGGTCGCGGAAGAAGTAATAGCACCAGACCGTCAGCCCGACCCCGATCCAGCCGAGCGGCTCCCAGATCAGGAACAGGATGAAGGCGATCCCCGCGAAGATGGCGACGAATTTGCGCCCTTCGGGATGCATCGGTTTCACGAAGGTGGAGAGCATGGAGACGGACATACGGGCCTCTTGAACTGTTTGCCCGTGCTTACCCCAGTTGCACGGCGATGGAAACGGGGGCGGGAGATGGTACCGCGCGACCCGATATCCGACTCTTTCCGTCGGATTGACTTTTCTGACAAAACTACTCACCTATAGGGGCAGATACCTACCTCCCCCGGAATCAGGGCGCGCAACCATGATCATTTGCCATTGCCAAACCATTACCGATCGCGACATCCATGCGGCGATCGACTGGATGCGAAAATCGGACCCGAGCACGATCATCACGCCGGGCAAGATTTATCACGCGCTCGGCAAACGCGCCGATTGCGGCGGATGCATGCCGCTCTTTCTTTCCACGATGCGCAAGAATACCAATTTGAAAGTGCCGGTCGAACTGACCGGGCTGAGACAGGCACCAATGGAAGGAAGACGACATGAAGGGCGACGCTAAGGTCATCGAATATCTAAACGCGGCTCTGCGCAGCGAATTGACGGCCGTTTCGCAATACTGGCTGCACTTCCGGATGCAGGAAGATTGGGGCCTTGCCGCGATGGCAAAGAAATCGCGTGAGGAGTCGATAGAAGAGATGCATCACGCCGACAAATTGATCGCACGCATCCTGTTCCTCGAAGGCCATCCGAACCTGCAGAAGCTCGACCCGCTGCGTATCGGCGAGGGCCCGCGCGAGACGCTCGAATGCGACCTCGCGGGAGAGCATGACGCGCTGACCCTCTACCGCGAGGCCCGCGACCATTGCGAAAGCGTGCGCGATTACGTCTCGAAGGATCTGTTCGAAGAGTTGATCGCCGACGAGGAAGGTCACGTCGATTTCCTCGAGACCCAGCTCGACCTCTACGACCGCGTAGGCGCACAGAATTACGCCCTGCTCAACGCCGCAAAGATGAACGAGGCGGAATAATCCCCGCCTTTCTCAGGGCAGACAGGCTCGAAGGCGCTCCGAACGGGGCGCCTTCATCGTTTGCACCGGTCGGAATTCGGGGGCCAGGGGGCGAAGCCCCAAACGAAAAGCGGCCCCCGTATGGGAGCCGCTTTCCAAATCGTATCTCGCGAAGTTTAGCGCTTCGAGAACTGGAAGCTACGACGGGCTTTCGCGCGGCCGTATTTCTTACGTTCCACAACGCGCGAGTCGCGGGTCAGGAAGCCAGCGGCTTTCAGAGCCGGACGCAGCGAGGGATCGTAGAGCTGCAGCGCTTTCGAGATGCCGTGCTTGACTGCACCGGCCTGGCCCGAGAGGCCGCCGCCTGCGACGGTCGCGTAGACGTCGAACTGGCCGTCCACGTTCGCCACGCCGAAGGGCTGGTTCACGATCAGCTGAAGCACGGGACGCGCGAAGTACTTGTCCATCGCCTTGCCGTTCACTTCGATCTTGCCGGTGCCCGGCTTGACCCAGACGCGGGCGACCGCGTCTTTACGCTTGCCGGTGGCATAGGAGCGGCCTTGCGCGTCGCGCACGGGCTCACGGGGCGTGGAGGTTTCGGTTTCGGTGGCGCCAGCGTTGTCCGAGCCGGTCACGACCGATTTCAGATCGTCGAGGGTCTTGATATCGTCGGCCATGATCAGCTCCGGGTGTTCTTCTTGTTCATCGACTTGACGTCGAGAACTTCAGGCTGTTGCGCTTCGTGCGGATGCTCGGCACCGGCGTAGACACGCAGGTTCGCCATTTGCGCACGACCCAGACGGTTGCGCGAGATCATGCGCTCGACCGCCTTGATGACCACGCGCTCGGGATGCGCGCCCTCGAGGATCTGGCGCGCGGTGCGCGACTTGATCCCGCCGGGGTGGTTGGTGTGCCAGAAGTAGGTCTTGTCGTCACGCTTCTTGCCGGTCATCTGCACCTTGTCGGCGTTGATGACGATGACGTTGTCGCCCATGTCCATGTGCGGCGTGAAGGTGGCCTTGTGCTTGCCACGCAGACGCATTGCGACGATCGAAGCGAGACGGCCCAGCACGACGCCTTCAGCGTCGATGATGACCCATTTCTTCTCGATCTCCGCGGGTTTTGCGGTATAGGTTTTCATCTGTGATCTGCCCTTGTGGGGTATTTCGAATTCTGATGCGGGCTTTTGCGCGATTCCGGAAGCGTTTTCAAGTGGCGCGCTTCTTAATTTTACCAGCAAAAACAATGCGATAAAAATTAGGTATCAAAATACCCCATCACTGCGTGCGGTTTTCCGACCCGGAGGGGGCTCTGCCCCCGGCGTATCCGCGCCTCCCCCGGGATATTTGGCCCAAGGCGAAGGCGCATCGAGAGCCCCGCCCTACCCCATCGCCCTCGGCGGGATCGAATAGGTCATGCTCGCACGCGCGACAGGCCGGTCGTCGCCCTCGGAGTAGATCAGCGCATCCCCAACGGCGAGGACGCGGCCCAGTTTCAGCACCCGGATCTTCGCGATCAGGTCGGCTCCAGCCGCTGGCTTGCGCATGAAATCCATGCTCGCATTGGTGGTCACCGCCAAGGCCACGCGCCCGATCCGGGCGAGGATCGCGATGTAGATCCCGACATCGGCCAACGCGAACATATTCGGCCCCGAGACAGTGCCGCCGGGTCGTAAATGACGCTCTTCCACTTTCAGCCGCACCACCAACTCGTCCTCGTCGAGCGCGTCGATCGCGAAGTCGCCTTTCACCTGCGGAAACGCCTCGTCGAGAAATTCCACGAGTTCGTCGCGATCCATTACCAGCGCCATGCGCCCTCCCCTTCCCTTGTCCCTCTCTCGCCCCTAGAGTTTCGACAAAGAGGAGGAGTTTCAATGACAGATCTGGTGATCCGCGAGGATAAAGGCGCGGTGGCGCATCTGACGATGAACAGCCCCGGCAGCCTCAACGCGCTGTCGGATGCGATGCTCGCGGCGCTCAAGGCCCGGTTTTCGGAGCTGACCGAGGATACGAGCATCAAGGTCGTCGTGCTGCGCGGCGCGGGCAAGGCGTTCTGCGCGGGCCATGACCTCAAGGAAATGCAGCGCGGGCGCGAGGTCGAGGACAAGGGCCGCGCCTATTTCGCAGATCTCTTCTTCCGCTGCGCCGAGATGATGCAGATGATCCCAGCCCTGCCGCAGCCGGTGATCGCCGAGGCGCATGGCATCGCCACGGCCGCCGGATGTCAGCTCGTCGCCTCCTGCGATCTGGCGGTCGCCGCCGAGGGCACGCGCTTCGGGGTGAACGGGGTGAATATCGGTCTGTTCTGCTCGACCCCGATGGTGGCGCTGTCGCGCAACGTGCCGCGCAAGGTCGCCTTCGAGATGCTGACCACGGGCGAGTTCATCGACGCCACCCGCGCCCGTGAGGTCGGGCTGGTGAATCGCGTCGCCCCGCATGACGAACTCGGCGCCGAGACCGAAAAGCTGGCACAGACGATCGCGGGCAAGCTCGGCGCCGCGGTGAAGATCGGCAAGCGCGCCTTCTACGAACAGGCCAACATGGACCTCGCGAAAGCCTATGATCACACTGCGGCGGTGATGGTCGAGAATATGCTCTGGCGCGACACCGAGGAAGGCGTGCAGGCCTTCATCGAGAAGCGCAAGCCGGACTGGGCGGAGTAACCGGGCTCAGCCAACCACCATATCGTCGCGATGGATCAGCGCCGCGCGGCCGGGATAACCCAGGATCTCCTCGATCTCGCCCGAGCGGTGCCCCGCGATCAGCCGCGCCTCGTCGCCGGTATAGCGCACGAGTCCCTTGCCGAGAACAGCGCGGTCCGGCCCCGCGATGGTAACGGGATCGCCGCGCCCGAAACGGCCGACGATCTTGGTGACGCCCGCCGGCAGCAGCGACTTGCCCGAGCGCAGCGCGTTCGCCGCGCCCTCGTCGACGAACAGCTCGCCACGCGGCTTCATCGCCGCGATCCAGCGTTTGCGCGCGGCCTGCGGGTCGCCCTCGGGCAGGAACCAGCTGCAGCGCCCGCCTTGCTCCAGTGCGCCGACCGGGTGATCGGCAAAGCCTTCCGCGATCGCCATCGCACAGCCGCCCGCCACCGCGACTTTCGCCGCCAGCAGCTTCGTTTTCATTCCGCCCTTCGAGAGGCCAGACACGGGATCGCCCGCCATCGCCTCGATCTCGGGGGTGATGTGTTCGATTACCGGCAGATGCTCGGCGCTCGGGTCGGTCTTCGGATTCGCCGTATAGAGCCCGTCGACATCGGACAGCAGCAGCAACTGGTCCGCCCCGATCGTCACTGCGATCTGGGCAGCCAGCCGGTCATTGTCGCCGAAACGAATCTCGTCGGTCGCGACCGTGTCGTTTTCGTTCACGATGGGCACGACGCCGAGGCCCAGCAGCGTCTCCAGCGTGGCACGCGAATTGAGATAGCGCCGCCGATCCGCGGTATCTTCCAGCGTGACGAGAACCTGCGCGGTGCTGACGTCATGCGGGCCCAGAACTTCCTCATAGGCCCGCGCGAGGCGGATCTGTCCCACCGCCGCCGCGGCCTGGCTCTGCTCCAGCGGCAGCGTACCGCCCGCAAGACCGAGCACCCGCCGCCCCAAGGCGATGGACCCGGAGGACACGATCACGACGCCGGTGCCGCGTGCGCGCAAAGCCGCCACGTCCGCAGCCAGCGAGCGCAGCCAATCCGCGCGCAAGCCGCCCTGATCGACGAGAAGCGCCGATCCGATCTTGATCACCAGGCGCTTCGCCTGCGCCAGAGCGGGCGCGCTCACGGATGCCATGCTCCGCCCTCATCCTCCGGCTTCGGCTTGTCCTTGGCGATTTCCGCCCAGAGCGCGCGCAGCACATCCGGCACGCCTTTTTTCGACACGCCCGACATCAGCATGACAGGCCCACCCGACGCCTCTTCCAGCTCCGCCTTACGCTCAGCCAACGTCTCTTCGTCAATCGCGTCGATCTTGTTGAGTACGGTGACGCGCGGCTTCTGAGCGAGGATTTCCGAATAGGCCTCCAACTCGCCGATGATCGTGCGCCAATCCTCGACCGGATGCTCCGCCGTGCCATCCACCAGATGCAGCAGCACCGAGCAGCGCTCGACATGACCGAGGAACTGATCGCCCAGACCCCGCCCTTCAGAGGCGCCCTCGATCAGCCCCGGAATGTCGGCCACGACGAATTCGCGCCCGTCGATGCCGACGACGCCGAGATTCGGAACCAGCGTCGTGAACGGATAATCCGCGATCTTGGGCCGCGCGTTCGAGGTCGCAGCCAGGAAAGTCGACTTGCCCGCATTGGGCAGGCCCAGAAGCCCCGCATCCGCGATAAGCTTGAGGCGCAGCCAAATCGTGCGCTCGACGCCTTCCTGACCGGGATTCGCCCGTTGCGGCGCGCGGTTGGTGGAGGATTTGAAATGCAGGTTGCCCCAGCCGCCATTGCCGCCCTTGGCGAGCAGCACGCGCTGCCCCACCTCGGTCATGTCGGCGATCAGCGTCTCCTGATCCTCGTCGAGAATCTCGGTGCCGACCGGCACTTTCAGCACGACGTCGTCGCCGTCCTTGCCCGTGCATTGGCTGCCCATGCCGTGCTGGCCGGATTTGGCGAAGAAATGCTGCTGGTAGCGGAAATCGATGAGCGTATTGAGCCCTTCGACCGCCTCGATCCAGACCGAGCCGCCCTTGCCGCCGTCGCCGCCATCGGGGCCGCCGAATTCGATATATTTCTCGCGCCGGAACGAGACGCAGCCCGCGCCGCCGCCGCCGGAGCGGATATAGACCTTGGCGAGATCGAGAAATTTCATGGCTTGGCCCCTTTCATCAAGGCGCCGCAATAGACGCCTGCGCGCGCAGGATCAAGCGCCGCGTGGGGCGCGGCTCCACATACCCCAGAGTTATTTCCATAGAGAATACGGTGAATAGGTCGAGGAAGGCGGAATTTGCCCCGGCTGCCTCTTCTTCCTGATCCAAATATCCCGCGAGGGTCCGGGAGGGCTGCGCCCTCCCGTCCGCGGCTCCGGCCGCGCGCTTACATCTTGCGCAGATAGGTCCAGGTCGGAACGTGGCGCCCGCGCGCGAGCGACCAGCTTTCCGCATCGCCCAGATATTCGAAACCGCTATTGGTCAGGACACGGGCAGAGCCCGGATTGTCTTGAAAGACCTCGGCGAAGAGGGTGCGGGACTTGTGGGGATTGGCCTCGATGATGGCGGCGACCGCCTCGGAGGCGAGACCCGTATTCCAGAAGCCCGGACCCACCCAATAGCCGATCTCGGACTGATCGTCGTCGAGACGTGTCAGCGAGACGACACCCAGAAGTTCGCCCATGCCATGGCGCGATCCATCGATCGCCCAGACGTCTTCGACGCGGTCGTCGGCCTGTGCGCGCGTGATGAAGTTCTCGGCTGTGCCGGGCGGTAGCGGATGCGGGATCGCACGGGTGCCTTCGGCGACGCGTTTGTCGCCGGAATACATCTCGATCAGACCGGCATCCGAACGGCGCAGCGGGCGCAGCACGAAACGCTCCGTTTCGATCACGGGTTGGGTGGAAATCGTCTCCTGGTACATGGGCGCTCCTCCTCGAAACGCGGACGAACCGGCGGCTCCTCCTGCCGCATGGTCCTAGTAAATAAATAGGACAGCAAGATGACGATACATCCCCTGACCCGGTAAATTTCCTCGCTGCAAATGCAAACACCTTTGCGCCGCACTGCAACGAGAAAGGGGACCGGCCTTTCAGCCGATCCCCCGATTTTGTGACACTTTCGTCGGTCGGGTTACTCGGCGGCCTCCGCAGCCGGGAGGACCGATACGAAGGTGCGGCCCTTGAGGCCTTTATGGAAGGTGACGCGGCCTTCAGCCGTTGCAAAGATGGTGTGATCCTTGCCGAGGCCGACGCCCTCACCCGGCCACCACTTGGTGCCGCGCTGACGCACGATGATGTTGCCCGGGATCGCTGCCTGACCGCCGAACAGTTTCACGCCAAGACGACGACCCGCAGAGTCGCGGCCGTTACGGGATGAACCGCCTGCTTTCTTGTGTGCCATGGGTGTCTCTCCTTATTTCGCGAGCTCTTTGGCCTGCTCGACCCAGTCGGGCTTGACCTTGGTAGCTTCAAAGGTTTCGGGATCGACCGAAGCGAGCTGGGCGTAGGTGGTGATACCAGCTTCGTTCAGCTTCTTCTCGGCCGCCGGGCCGAGACCGGTGATGACCTTCAGATCGTCCGCTTCCGCGACGGCGGCGTCAGCCTTCGGCGCGGCTTTCGGAGCAGCAGCGGCCTTGGCGGGCTTGGCCGGAGCGGCTTCGCCTTTGCCACCATGCGCTGCACGACGCGCGATCGCGGTGCCCACGGCTTCCTTCACGCCCGACTTGTCGCCGCCGGTGGCGAGGACGTCGGTGACGCGCAGCAGGGTCAGCTGCTGACGGTGACCACGGGTACGCTGCGACGAGTGCTTACGACGACGCTTGTGGTAGGTGATGACCTTGTCGGCCTTGATGTTGTCGATGACTTCCGCCTGCACGGCCGCACCTTCGACGAAGGGGGTGCCGAACTGGGGCTTGTCGCCGCCGACCATCAGAATCTCGTTGAACTGGACTTTGTCGCCAGCTTCGGCTGCGAGCAGTTCCACGCGGAGCAGATCGCCCGCCTGAACCTTGTATTGCTTGCCGCCGGTCTTGAGGACCGCAAACATGGGTCTTTCCTTTTCTTCATCCGCGCCCTGTGGCCCCTGATCGGAGTTCGTTGGACCTGTTGGCCCGCCGTCGGACTGCGCGCTCCTCACGGGAGCGAAGTTGCAAAAACGAGGCCCGGCGGAAAGAGGACTCTCCGCCGGGTCGGGCCGATATCGGGGATCAGCCCCCGTCTGTCAAGGAAAATCGAGGTTTTATACGCAATCGCTCCAGCGGGCGAGCGCCTCCGCCGCAGAGATCCGCCGTCCCTGCGCGCATGCCTGCCCCGGCGTGGCCGAGAGCCGCGGCGCGGGGGCTGGCTGGGCGAGGCCGTCGAGATCGACATAGGCGCCGCGTTCGGCGTTCTGCGGATGCGCAATGGCCTCGGCGATCGACAGTACCGGCGTTGCGCAGGCATCGCTGCCTGCGAAAACCTCAGTCCAGTCATCGCGGCTGCGAGTCGCGAAGCGGTCCGCGAAGGCATCCCGCAAGGCCGGCCAATTCGCACGGGCCTCGCGCGCAGGCAAGGCCTCGGGCGCGAATCCCAGACCCGCGATCAGCACCGTGTAGAATTGCGGCTCAAGCGCGCCGACCGCCATATGGCCGCCGCAGGCACATTCATAGACCGTGTAGAACGGCGCTGCCCCATCGAGCAGATTCGCCTGCCGCCGATCCGTCCACGCCCCCTGCCCGGCCATCCCGGTGATCATCGCCATCAGATGTGCCACCCCGTCAGTGATCGCACAATCGACGACCTGACCCTGCCCGGTCTCCCGTGCGCGCCACAGTGCCGCCAGCATCCCGAAGGCCAGATAAATTCCGCCGCCGCCGAAATCGCCCAGAAGGTTGAGCGGAATCGCGGGCGCCTCTCCGCCCATCGCATGCAGTGCGCCGGTCAGAGACAGGTAATTGATGTCATGCCCGGCGGTCTGCGACAGCGGCCCCTCCTGCCCCCAGCCGGTCATCCGGCCATAGACCAACGACGGATGATCGGGGAAATCGTCCGGCCCCAGCCCCAGCCGCTCCATCACGCCCGGGCGCATGCCTTCGATCACCCCATCGGCGCAAGCGATCAGCGTGCGCACCGCCTCACGCCCGGCGTCGGATTTCAGATCCACCTCCACCACGTCGCGGCCCCGATCGAGCACATCGACCTCCAGCCCCAGAACGTGATTCTCCGCCCCGCCCGAGCCGGGCCGCGCGATGCGGATCACCTCGGCCCCGAAATCGGCCAGACACATTGCCGCGAACGGCGTCGGCCCCAACCCGGAAATCTCGACAATGCGCAGCCCGCTGAGCGGCCCCGCGCCCTTGGCCCCGGTTCGCTTGATCATACGCCCCTCCTGATCGCCCCGTCAGAGGGGCTCTGCCCCGCTGGCTCCGCCAGCCCCCGGGATATTTTCACCAATCCGAAAGAGAATGCCCTTCCCTTTGGCTGGGATCAAATATCTCCGCCGGAGGCATCCGACTTCACGGCGAGCGCCAAGGTCAGGCCTCTTGCGCCTTCTCCTCGAGTTCGAGCCATTCGACCTCGGCCGCGTCGAGCGCGGTCTGGCGGTCGCTCAGCATCTCGGTGGCCTTCGCGAATTTCACCGGCTCGCGGGTAAAGAGATCGGGATCGGCGAGTAACTCGTTGATCTTGGAGATCTCATGTTCGAGCTTCTCGATCACGCCGGGCAGCTCTTCCAACCGGTGTTTCTCGGTAAAGCTGAGACCGGTTTTCTTCGGCGCAGCTTTCTGGGCTGCCGCGGGTTTCGACTCGGCTTTGGGTGCGTCCTTCTTCGGCGCAGGCTTGGCCTCGGGCGCGGCCTCGGCCTTCTGCGCCTGATAATCCGACCAGCCGCCCGCGTAGACAGTAGCGCGCCCGTCGCCTTCCATCGCGATGGTCGTGCTGGCGACTCGGTCGATGAAATCGCGGTCGTGGCTGACCAGCAGCACCGTGCCGTCATACTCGCCCAGCAAATCCTGCAGCAAGTCGAGCGTTTCCACGTCGAGATCGTTGGTCGGTTCGTCGAGAATCAACAGGTTCGACGGTTTCGCCATGATCCGCGCCAGCAGAAGCCGAGCGCGTTCGCCACCCGAGAGCGCCCGGATCGGGCCGCGCGCCTGTTGCTCGTCGAAGAGGAAGTCCTTCAGATAGCCCACGACATGTTTCGGGGTGCCGCGCACCATCACCTGATCGGAGCGCCCCTTCACCGCCATGTCCGGGTCGTTCACCAGCCCGTCCCACAGAGTCTGCTCGGGATTGAGCGTCGCGCGCGCCTGATCGAAGACGGCGATCTCGAGATTCGTGCCCAGCTTGACCGCGCCCTCATCGGGCTCGACCTCGCCGGTCAGCATCTTCAGAAGCGTCGTCTTGCCGACGCCATTGGGGCCGACGAAGGCCACGCGATCCCCGCGCAGCACGCGCAGATCGAAATCCTTCACGATCTGCTTGTCGCCGAAACGTTTGGACAGGCCCGTGGCCTCGATCACCCGCTTGCCCGATTGCTGGCCCGAGTCGAGTTCCATCGCCGCGACGCCCTGCCGCTTGATCTGGCTGGCGCGCTCGGCGCGCAGCGCCTGCAGCGCACGCACCCGACCCTGATTACGCTTGCGCCGCGCCGAAATACCTTCGACCGCCCAACGCGCCTCGGCCTTGATCTTGCGATTGAGCTTGTGGCGGGCCTCGTCTTCCTCGGCCCAGGCTTTCTCGCGCCAATCCTCGAACGTCTCGAAACCCTGCTCGTTGCGTCGCACCTCGCCCCGGTCGATCCAGAGCGTGGCACGCGTCAGCGCGCGCAAGAAAGCGCGGTCGTGCGAGATCAGCACGAACGCCTTGCGGGTCTCCTTCAGCTGGTTTTCCAGCCAGGCGATCGCCTCGATATCGAGATGGTTCGTCGGCTCGTCGAGCAGCATCAGCTCCGGCCCCTCCGCCAGAAGCTTCGCCAGCGCCGCCCGCCGCCGCTCGCCACCCGAGGCGGTCTCCACCGGAGTCTCGGGTTTGAACTTCAGCCCTTCGGCGACCATCTCGACGCGATAAGCCTCGGCCGGATCCAGCTCGGAGGCGGCGAAATCGCCCAAGGTCGCGAAGCCCGAGAGATCCGGCTCCTGCTCCATGTAACCCACCGAGATGCCCGGCGGCACGACCCGCGTGCCCGAATCCGGCTCCACCAGCCCGGCCATCACCTTCATCAGCGTGGATTTGCCCGAGCCGTTGCGGCCCACCAACGCGACGCGGTCGCCTTGCTGGACGGTGAGCGAGAGCCCTTCGAAAACGGGATTGCCGCCGAAGGTGAGCGAAATGTCGGAAAGCTGTAAAAGCGGTGCGCGTGCCATGCTCGCGAGCTAAGCGGGCCTTGGCGAAAGGTCAATGGGCCATGCGCGACGCCGCCCCTATGAGCGAAGGCGTCCTGTTCCCCTTGGGACAAATATCCCCGCCGGAGGCTCCTGCCTTCTCAGCCCTCCGAAACGTCCGTGTTACCCGGCCAGCGCCCGCAAGCTGCGCCGCCGCGCCTCGGGGATCGCGGCGATCTCCAGTGCGGTGAATACATGACAGGTGTCGAGGTCGCGATCGATCACGGCGTGATCCGATACCCATCCGCCCATCCCGAGATAGGATCGCAGCAGCGGCGGCAAGGCACTGACGTCACCAACCTCCCCCGCCAGGGCAGCAGGGTAGTCCACACGCTCGGACGCTTTGGGGCGCGGACGCAACGCCTCTGGGCCAAGCGCGCGAGCCGCGAGATGCGCGAGCCCTGAGCGATGCGTCCGCCAGTCGCTTCCAGTGAAGGAGGAGCAGCCAATCAGAAGCTCTGCCCCGGTCTCCTCGGCAATCCGTGTAATCGCAGCCCAGCCCAGACGCAGCACATCGGGATCGCGCAGGCCCGGACGCGTGCAGAACCGTCCCAGTTCGAGAATCGGCCCGGACCATGCGGCGAGCGGCGCGAGATCGTAGAACTGCGCGCAATAGCCCTCAGGCAGCACCGCCCCACACCCCAACAGCAAAAGCCGCGCGGCGGCGGCGGGGCCGTGATCGTCGCAAATCAGGATGTGGCGGCAAAGCGGGTCGAAGCGATCGGCATCCGAGGCGCCACTCCGGAACGCCGCCGCGCGCAGTGCAAGCGCGGCCTCTCGATCCGCAGGGGTCTCTGCCTCGCGGACCTGATAGGCGCCTTTTGCGAAACTCAGGGACATGCGACCTCGCAGATCATGACGGCACCCGCCTCGGGCCGCCCTGCTGCGATCAGTTGTTTCCGAGAACCTGACCCGCATTGACGCGACCGATCGACCCCATCAGCTGACGCAAGAAGCCGATGCCCTTGACCTTGCTCTCGGTCACGCGGCGCGACAGCGTCACGACCTGACCCTTCTCGAGGCCGAAGCGTTCGACATTCGAGACGACGCCATTGTCATTGAAGGACACGGCGACGACTTCGCGGCTGATTTCCTGCGGAGCGTGCCAGGTCACGGTTTTCCAGCGCGAACCGACGTAGTACCAGCCCGAGCCTTCCAGCAGCCCGGTGGAGCTCGGCCGCCCGATCGCGGCGGCGACATCGTCGCGTGTGCTCTTGCCGACCTCGATCTGGGCGAGGTCTTCGTCAATCGGCACATACCCGTGGTTGCGGTAGATCGGAGAGCAGGCCCCCGCGAGAAGCACCACGCCGAACGCGATTAACAGCATGGCCTTGCGCATCATTGAACCGATCCCCACCTGCAACCCCCTATTGCCTCTGACACTTCGGGCTTTTAGTGACGCTTACATCATGACTGCGCCGCCCTCAAGCGCTAGAGCGCGCCGACAGGGCACTCGGGCGCATGCAAAGGGTCGCCAGACAGCACCGCGCGACCCAAAACAAGGAGCCGGACATGACACAGACCCCCGTCGATCCCGACCTGCCCGCCGCCCCCGAAACGATCTGGAGCGAGCCGATGCGGCTGGCCGATCTGCCCAGCCGAAAGCCGACGCGCTTCGACATCGAGGCCAAGGGAGAGCGGCTGCAAGCGATTGCAGACTGGGCGGATATTCGCGGCGTCGAGGCGCTGCGGCTTAAAGGCGAGCTCGCGCCGAAGGGCCGCTCGGACTGGGAGCTGCGCGCGACCCTCGAGGCCCGCGTGGTTCAGGATTGTGTGATCACCCTCGCCCCGGTCACGACCGATATCCGCGAAGAAGTGGTACGGCGTTATCTCGCCGATATGGAGATGCCGACCTCCGAAGAAGTCGAGATGCCCGAGGATGACACCGCCGAGCCGCTGCCCGCGACGGTGAATCTCGGCGTCGTCGCGCTCGAGGCGATGGAGCTGGCCCTGCCGCTCTATCCGCGCGCGGAAGGCGCGGAGCTGGAAGGCGCGCAGGTTACCGAGCCCGGCGCGGAGCCGCTCAGCGATGAGCAGATGAAGCCTTTTGCCAATCTGCGCGACTTGCTTGCCAAGGGCGAAAGCGGTAAGGGCGACGCCTAGTGGAAGACGCGGTTTCGCACCGCCCGAAACCGCTTGAAAAAAGGCCGGAAAAAAGGCTTGCACGGAAAAAGAATCCGAGTATGTTCCCGGCCTCATTCGACGTTTGGCTTCGCACCCCGAGAGACGCTTTCGGCCAAGTGACGAAACCACAAGGAAAATCAGGGCTGTAACGCCGCAAACACGGGCTACTGGCCCCCGAAACCCCGAGGTTGAGACATGGCTGTCCCTCAGAATAAAGTCACGCGTTCGCGCCGTAACATGCGCCGCGCCCACGACTCGCTTACCGCTGCAAACCCGGCGGAATGCCCCAGCTGCGGCGAACTCAAGCGCCCGCACCACGTCTGCCCGTCCTGCGGTCACTACGCCGACCGTGAGGTCGTCGCTCTGACCGAAGAGGTCGACCTGGACGACGACGCGGCGTAAGCCCGTCGACCCGCGCCGCACGTCATGCAAGACTCGCAAGACCAGCCGCAGACGGGATCGCAGATGAAGGCCGCAGAGATGCAGGCCGCCCAGAAGGGCAAAGCGCCGGCGAATGCCGGCGCTGTCGTTCTGTCCATCGACGCTATGGGCGGCGATCTTGGCCCCGAGGCCACGATCGCCGGTGTCGCGAAGGCGCACCACGCCCAACCCGATCTGCATTTCATCATCCACGGCCCGCGCGCGCAGCTCGAACCGCTGATCGCCAAGCATGATCTTGGCGAATGCATCGACCTGCGCCACGCCGAACGGACCGTCACGATGGAAGACAAGCCCGCGCAGGTTCTGCGCAGCGGGCAGGATACCTCCATGTGGTCGGCCATCGAATCGGTGCGCGACAAGGAGGCCGATGTCGCGGTCTCCTGCGGGAATACCGGGGCGCTGATGCTGATCTCGATGATGCGGCTGCGCAAGGTGCCGGGCGTGAACCGTCCGGCCATCGCCTCCTTCTGGCCGTCGCGTGGGCCTGCTGGCTGGAATGTCATGCTCGATATGGGCGCCGACGTGAAAGCCGATGCGGAGGATCTGCTGACCTACGCCCTGATGGGCACGTCCTATGCGCGCAACGCGCTGGGGCTGGAGCGTCCGCGCGTGGGTCTGTTGAATATCGGCACCGAAGAGCACAAGGGCCGCCCCGAGCTGAGAGAAGCCCATGAGCTGATCGGCAACGCCCAGGAGGCGGGACAGTTCGACTTCGCGGGTTTCGTCGAGGGCAACGAGCTTGCCGGCGCCCGTGCTGACGTCATCGTGACCGACGGCTTCACCGGCAATGTCGCGCTGAAAACCGGCGAGGGCACGGCAAAATTCGTGGCCGAACTGCTGCGCGAGGCGCTGACCTCTTCCGTCATGTCGAAGCTGGGCGCACTCCTGGCGATGGGCGCGCTCAAGCGCCTGCGGCACAAGACCGATCCGCGCCGCGCCAATGGCGGCGTCTTCCTCGGCCTCAACGGCACGGTCGTGAAATCGCACGGCTCGGCGGATGCCACCAGCTTCGCCGCCGCGATCGAACTGGCCGCCCGACTGGCACGCTCGGGCTTCGGCGCGAAGCTTGCCGCACGGGTTGCCACTGCCCTTCCCTCGGGGCAGGATGAGGCCAAATCCGGCGCGCCATCTGCCGCCGAGAAAAGCGAGAGCAGCCAATGACGATCAGATCCGTGGTGCGCGGCGTGGGCCATTACCTGCCCGAGCGCGTTGTCGAGAACGCCGAGTTCGAGAAAACGCTCGATACCACGGATGAATGGATTCGCGGCCGCACCGGGATCGAACGCCGCCACATCGCCGCCGAGGGGGAATACACTTCGGATCTCGCGATCAAGGCCGCGAAAGCCGCGCTCGAAGACGCGAATATGAGCGTCGACCAGATCGACGCGATCGTCGTCGCGACCTCGACGCCCGACAGCACTTTCCCTTCCGTCGCCACGATGGTTCAGGCGGGGCTGGGCTCGACCACGGGCTTTGCCTATGACGTGCAGGCGGTCTGCGCGGGCTTCATCTTCGCGCTTACCAATGCGAATGGGCTCATCCTCTCGGGTCAGGCCGAGCGCGTGCTGGTGATCGGCGCCGAGACCTTCTCGCGGATCATGGACTGGACCGACCGGGGCACCTGCGTGCTGTTCGGGGATGGCGCGGGCGCGCTGATCCTCGAAGCCGCCGAGGGCACCGGCACGTCGACCGATCGCGGGATCCTGTCGTCGGACCTGCATTCCGACGGGCGCTACAAGGACCTGCTCTATGTCGACGGCGGGGTGTCGACCACCGGCACGGCGGGTCATCTGCGCATGCAGGGCAACGCGGTCTTCAAACACGCGGTCACCAAGCTGGCCGAGACTGCGCACAAAGCCCTCGATAAGGCCGGGCTCACCGGCGAGAACGTCGACTGGATCGTGCCGCATCAGGCGAACCTGCGCATCATCGCAGCCACGGCCGAGCGGATGCAGCTGCCGATGGACCGCGTGATCGTCACGGTTCAGGACCACGGCAACACCTCCGCGGCCTCGATCCCGCTGGCCCTCTCGGTCGGCAAGCAACGCGGCCAGATCAAGGAAGGCCAGGTTCTGGTCACCGAGGCGATCGGCGGCGGTCTGGCATGGGGCTCGGTGGTTCTGCGCTGGTAAGCGCGGCCTCTCTGCATTCGTTTTAAGCGTCGCCCGCGCAAACGCGCGTGAGCCCGCGCATCAAGCCCGTCCGCCAAGTGCTTGATATTGACTCGGGAATTACGGTCGGTCACTGTTAGCGAAATTCTTTATCCGGGGGGATAGGATGTCGAAGACCCTGACGCGCATGGATCTCAGCGAAGCGGTGTTCCGCGAGGTTGGATTGTCGCGCAATGAATCGGCGCAGCTCGTCGAAAGCGTGCTGCAGCATATGTCCGACGCCCTCGTGGAGGGAGAGACGGTCAAGATAAGCTCTTTCGGTACCTTCTCGGTGCGCGAGAAAGCCAAGCGCATGGGCCGCAATCCCAAGACCGGCGAAGAGGTTCCGATCTCGCCGCGTCGCGTGCTGTCCTTCCGTCCCTCGCATCTGATGAAGGACCGCGTGGCGGCGGGCAATTCGAAGTAACCCGACAACAAGTGACAGGTCCTACCGATGGGTAAATCCGCCGACGCGTTTCGGACGATCTCTGAGGTTTCAGACCTTCTCGACACGCCGACCCATGTTCTGCGGTTCTGGGAGAGCAAGTTCACCCAAGTGAAGCCGGTGAAGCGCGCGGGCGGGCGGCGGTATTACCGGCCCGCTGACGTCGCACTTCTGGGCGGCATCAAGCGTCTGCTGCATGACGAGGGTATGACCATCCGCGGCGTGCAGAAACTGCTGCGCGAGGAAGGTATCCGCGAGGTGGCCGCGCGGGCGGAAGTCAGCCTCGAGGATGAGCGCGAGACCGGTGAGGCCACGCAGAGCACTCCGGAGCCAATCGCCCCGGTTGCCGCGCCCCAGCCCAGCCCGGCCCCCGAAGAGGACACCCAGACGCAAGAACCCGCGCCGCAGGAACCTGCGCCCGAGACGGTCGACGCGGCCGCGACAGACGCTTCTCCGCAGGAGGACGCCCCGCGAGAGGCGGCGGCCCACGAGGACGTCGTGCAGGCGGCGGCTGAAGACGCCACCGAGAGCAGCGCGCCAAGCGAAGCGCTGCCCGAGCGTCCCGAGGAGCTGCTCGACCTCAACGCCTCCGTGGAGGCGCCGATCGAGGCCCGTGAGAGCGGCTCTGTCACCCCCTTTCCCGGCGCCTCGCAGCCCTCGTTCTTCGACGAGTCGGAAACCGCTTCCCGCGAATCTCCCGAACTGGACGAGTCGGAGGATGACGCAGAGGCCCCGATGGCGCTCGATGTCGAACCCGAGCCGGAACCGTTGGCTCCTGTCGTGGCGATGACGATCGATCGCGGGGGGCAGGACCGCGCCGCGAAAAGCGCCCCGCGGGCCGATCTGGCCAAGCTGTTGCACGGGCTGCGCACCCTCGATCCGGCGCGGCTCAGCCCTGCCGATCGAGGCGATCTGCGCATGTTGCGTCTGCGTGCGCAGGCCCTTCAGCTGAGGCTCGCGCAGCATGGCTCCGCGCGCGCGGAATGAGTGATCGCAACCCCGGACGAATTGGCGTGAAATTTCTCTCACTAACTGCTTGCACCCGCCGCCCGGTTCGCACTATATCCCCCTCGTCGGGCTGTGGCGCAGCCTGGTTAGCGCGTCCGTCTGGGGGACGGAAGGTCGTGAGTTCGAATCTCGCCAGCCCGACCAATTCGACAAACGCCCACCTCTTCATCGGGGTGGGCGTTCGTGTATCCGGAGGAGGGATCGGATGACCATCGGCGTGCTGCCCGACACGATGCTGCAAGAGATGATCACGCGCGGAGAGATCGCTGCGGATCCGGCCATCATTCCCGAACAGATCCAACCTGCGAGCCTCGACCTGCGGCTTGGCACCGTGGCCTACCGGCTGCGCGCCTCGTTCCTTGCGGGCAAAGGCCAGAAGGTCTCGCATCGCCTGCATGACTTCGAGATGCACCGCATGGCGCTGACCGATGACGGCGTGGTGCTGGAAAAGGGCTGCGTCTATCTCGTGCCGCTGATGGAGAGCCTCGCGCTGCCTGAGGGCGTCACAGCGGTCGCCAATGCCAAAAGCTCCACCGGACGGCTCGATCTGCTGACGCGGCTAATCACCGATGACGGCACCGAGTTCGACCGAATCCCCCAAGGCTATAGCGGCCCGCTTTATGCCGAGATCTGCCCGCGCAGCTTCTCGGTTCTGGTACGGCCCGGCATGCGCCTCAACCAGATCCGATTCCGTGCAGGTCAGGCGGTGCTCAGCGATGCCGAGTTGAAGATCCTGCACCAGCAGGAGCCGCTCGTGGATGGCCCCGCCGTGATCGACGAGGGTCTGGGCTTCTCGGTCGATCTGAAGCCCTCTGAGGGCGATCTGGTGGGCTACCGCGCCAAGCCCCACACCGGGGTGATCGACATCGACAAGATCGGCCATTACCCGGCCCGCGACTTCTGGGAAGAGGTGCGCGCCTCCGATGGCCGCATCATCCTCGACCCCGGCGCGTTCTACATCCTCGTCAGCCGCGAGGCGGTGACGATCCCGCCCGACCACGCCGCCGAAATGGCGCCCTATCTGGCGATGGTCGGCGAGTTCCGCGTCCATTACGCGGGCTTCTTCGATCCCGGCTTCGGGCATGGGGCTGCGGGCGGCACCGGGTCGCGCGGGGTGCTGGAGGTGCGCTGCCACGAGGCCCCCTTCGCGCTCGAGCACGGGCAAGTCGTGGGCCGTCTCGTCTATGAGCGCATGGCCGAGGAGCCGCGCCAGCTTTACGGCAAGGACATCGCCTCGAACTACCAGGGCCAGGGCCTGAAGCTCGCCAAGCATTTCCGGATGGGGTGAGCCGGGAAAAGCGGCCTTCCAGTGGAAGGACGCCCGGCGAACGCCCGAAGCGCAAGCGAAGGGCCGGGGCAGCGTCTCTGTGTCGACTGAGGGTCGGGCGCGGCCCGGGGCTGGTCGCCCCGCGCCCTCAGACAGGCACCACCGCCCTACCCGGCCTGCTGCGTCACGTCGTGGCCATAAATCCAGTCGAAACGCCCGACCAGCCGCTCCGGAGTGAACCGGGAGGCGGCACGCAAAGCGAGATGACCCAAGGTGCGCGGAGCTCCTGACAGGTGATAATTCCGCGCGTTCTTGTTCGCCGCGGCCACGATCCGGTCACAGCGATCCCAGCGCGCATTCTGATAGGCCGCGAAAGCCACCTCGTCGGTCTCGTGATTGGCAAGCGCCTCGGCCAGAACCCAGGCATCCTCCATCGCCATCACCGCACCCTGCGCAAGGAAAGGCAGAGTGGGATGCGCGGCGTCGCCCAGAATCGCGATACCGGGCGCGAACCAGCGCTCGGCCACAGGGTGACGGAACAGGCCCCATAGGTTAACTTTCTCGGCCTGATCGAGCCAGCCGCGCACGGTCGGGCAGAAATCCTCGAAGGCGGTGCGCAGATTGATCGGATCATCCTCGAGCGCCCAGCTCTCCTCGACCCAGCGATGCCGCTCCTCGACGGCCACGATATTGCGCAGCCCCCGGCCCAGCGGATAGCTCACAAGGTGCTTGCCTGCGCCCATGAAGACCTGCGCGATCTTCGGCTCGGCATCGTCGCACGGCACCAGCGCGCGCCACGCCACCTGATGGGTGAAGAAGGGCGCCACCCGCCCGTTGAGCGCCTCGCGCGCCTTGGAATTCAGCCCGTCCGCGCCGATCAGCAGGTCGGTTTCGATCTGTGCACCCTGCTTGGTGTGCAAGACCGGATGCGGCCCCGACAGGTCCACCCGCTCGATCTGTTGCAGAAGACGAATCTTTACACCGGCCTCGCGCGCGCCTTCGGCCAGCAGTTCGATCAGCCGGGCGCGGTGAACGAAATGGTAATCGGCATCGGGCCGCAACCGCGCCATGTCGAGCTTGGCCACCTGGCTCCCGGTCTCGCCATCGACGAGCCGCACCGCCTCTGCGCGCGGCCCCGCCGCCTCCAGCGCCTCGCCCAGCCCCAGCGCGCGCAGCACAGCCGCCCCGTTGGGCGAAACCTGCAGCCCGGCGCCGACCTCGCGGATCGCCTCGGCCTGTTCGAGCACCTCGACATCCGCGCCGCGCATCGCCAAGGCCCGCGCCACTGTCAGCCCCGCGATCCCCGCACCCAGAACCGTAACCTTGCGCCCGATCAGCATGGGACCTCCTTGAAAAGCGAACACCGGCACCTTGGCGGTGCCGGTGTCGAAATGTTTTGCGCGCCTTCCCGCCCGAAGGCAACGCGCGTTTCGTTCTCCGACACGCGCAATCCGCGCGTGGGATCAGTCGTCGCGATGCACCCGCTCGCGGCGCTCGTGCTTCTCCTGCGCTTCCAGCGTCATCGTCGCGATCGGACGCGCATCGAGACGCTTGAGCGAGATCGGCTCCCCGGTCTTTTCGCAATAACCGTATTCGCCATTCTCGATACGGCGCAGCGCCGAGTCGATCTTGCTGACCAGCTTGCGCTGCCGGTCGCGGGTGCGCAGTTCCAGCGCACGATCGGTTTCCTCGGAGGCGCGGTCGGCAATATCGGGCACGTTGCGCGCCGATTCCGCGAGACCTTCCAGCGTTTCAGCGGATTGTTCGAGAAGTTCGGCCTTCCACGCCAGAAGCTTTCTGCGGAAATATTCCAGCTGCCGGTCATTCATGAAGGGTTCATTCTCGGCCGGACGATAATCATCCGGAAGGAAAACTTCTGCTCTCATACCTGCCCTCTCTTCCGGGCCGGGGGCGCCACCATGATCGTCATTCGCCATCGGCCAACTCTCCTCGGGCGCTCCAATACCCCAAGAACACAGGGTTGTCACGTCCGCATTCACCATCACTGCGCGTTTCCTCATCAATTCTTACGCCTGGGTTGCGGCAGCATTTTGGCGCAGATAGGTTGCAAACGATTTGCGCAAGATCATTGCGTAGCGATCTCGAAACCGGAGCGTATCCCCCGTGCAATTCCAATCGACCGACAGCTATGTCGCCCCGCCCGATCTCACCGTCGCGGTCAATGCCGCAGTGGCGCTGGAGCGCCCCCTTCTGGTGAAGGGCGAGCCGGGCACCGGCAAGACGGAACTCGCGCGGCAGGTGGCACAGAGCCTCGGGATGGAGATGGTCGAGTGGAACATCAAATCCACCACCAAGGCGCAGCAGGGCCTTTACGAATACGACGCCGTCAGCCGTCTGCGCGACAGCCAGCTGGGCGACGAACGCGTCAACGACGTTAAGAACTACATCCGCAAGGGCAAGCTCTGGCAGGCCTTCGAGGCGGACCGGAAGGTCGTGCTACTGATCGACGAGGTCGACAAGGCCGATATCGAGTTCCCCAACGACCTGCTGCAGGAACTCGATAAAATGGAGTTCCACGTCTACGAAACCGGCGAGACGATCCGCGCGAAACACCGCCCCGTCGTCATCATCACCTCGAACAACGAGAAGGAACTGCCCGACGCCTTCCTGCGCCGCTGCTTCTTCCACTACATCCGGTTCCCGGAACCCGCGGTCATGCGCGAAATCGTCGCCGTCCATTTCCCCGACATCAAGGACCGGCTGCTGACCGAGGCACTGAGCCAGTTCTACGAGATCCGCGAAACACCGGGCCTCAAGAAGAAGCCCTCGACCTCCGAGGTGCTCGACTGGCTGAAACTCCTGCTCGCCGAGGACCTGAACCCCGAAGACCTCAAACGCGAAGGCGCGAGTCTGCTGCCGAAGTTGCACGGGGCGCTTCTGAAGAACGAGCAGGACGTACACCTGTTCGAGCGACTGGCTTTCATGGCGCGGCGGCAGGGGCGCTAGCGCCCCGGAACCCGATCACCCCGCTCACGTTGCCCCACCTGCTCACCAGAAAGGAGACCCCATGACCGACAGATACGAACTCCCGCACCCGATCGGCATGGGGGGCGTTGCGCTTGGCAACGAGTTCCGCGTCACGACAGACCGGCAGGCGGCGGACACGCTCGAGGCCGCGTGGGAAGCGGGCATCCGCTATTTCGACGTGGCGCCGCATTACGGCGTCGGCTTGGCCGAGCGCCGCTACGGGCAGTTCCTGCATCACAAGCCGCGCGAAAGCTTCGTGCTCAGCTCGAAAGTCGGGCGGCTCCTGAAAGCGGGGCCCGAGCATCGCAATCAGCAGCTCATGCCCTACTCCCCCTCGCCCAATATCGAGGTCTACGACTACAGCCGCGAGGGCACGCTCCGCTCGATCGAGGACACGTTGCAGCGCACCGGGCTCGACAGTCTCGACGTGGTCTTCGTGCACGACCTCTCGCCCGATAACGGCGCGCTGCCGAAGGACTGGCTGGAGCTGTGGCCCGAGGCGGTCGAGGGCTGTTTCGCGACGCTGAGCGAGCTGCGCGACCAAGGGGTCATCAAGGCATGGGGCATGGGCGTGAACCGACCCGAGCCGATCCTCAAATCGATGGAAGACAGCGATCCGGACCTGCACCTGATGGCGAGCCAGTATTCGCTGGTAGAGCATGACCACGCGATCGAGACGGTCTTCCCGGCGGCGCGCAAGCACGGCAACAGCTTCGTCATCGGCTCGGCGCTGAATGCGGGCTTCCTCGCGGGGCTGCACCGTTACCATTATGGCGACAAGAACAGTGTCATCGCGAAAGAGCGGATGGAGAAGCGCGATCGCCTGAGAGAGGTGGCCTTCGATCATGGGGTGAATCTGCTCGCGGCCGCGTTGCAATTCGCGAAAGCGCCGGATGTGGTACAGACGGTGGTGGTGGGGCTTGGACGTCCCGACGAGGCGATCGACGACGTGGCGGCAATGAACATGCCGATCCCGGCGGAGTTCTGGCAGGACCTGCGCGGGGCCGGGCTGATCCACAAGGATGCGCCGGTACCCGGCTAAGGCGTGAATAGAGGAAAGCACGAAGAAGGGCGTCGCGGGTTGATCCGGCGGCGCCCTTTTCCATGAGATCACATGCGCCGCGTGATCCGCGCCGCTTTGCGCGCGCGTTTGACCGCCTCGCGTGCGGTTTGGGCCTGCTTGCGCTCCTGCGCCGTCATCGGGCTCGCGCTCTTGCCCTTGCCGCCGCGCTTCGAAGCCATGCCGATGCCCTTGTTGATCCCCCAGTTGATCCCCCGGCGCAGGAACATCCGGATGACCATGTTGATGATCTGGTTGAAGTTCATCGGATATCCCCCTGTCAATCCTCGAACAATTCGGACTGGCCGGTCTGGACCTCGTCCTCCTCGCCCTCCTCGTCGTCGTCCGAGCCTGCACCCGGAAGGGGGCGCGAGTCCAGCAGGCCTGCGGCGCGCAGCTCCTTGAGACCCGGCAGGTCGCGGGCGCTCTCGAGGCTGAACTGGTCGAGGAATTCCTGCGTCACGACGAAGGTGACGGGTCGGCCCGGCGTCATGCGGCGCCGACCGAAGCGAATCCATTCCATTTCCAGCAACTGGTCGATCGTGCCGCGCGAGACGGCGACGCCGCGGATTTCCTCGATCTCGGCGCGGGTGACCGGCTGGTGATAGGCGATGATCGCCAGCGTCTCGACCGCGGCGCGGGAAAGCTTGCGCTCCTCAACCGTCTCTTTCTGCATCAGGAAGGCGAGATCGGGCGCGGTGCGCACGGCCCAGGCGTCGCCGACCTTCACCACCCGCACGCCGCGCCCCTCGTAGCGCTTGCGCAGGTGCACCAGCGCCTCAGCGGGGTCGCAACCATGCGGCATCCGTTCTTCCATCTCGCGGATGCGGACGGGTTCGGCAGAGGCGAAGAGGATCGCTTCGACCATCCGCTCCTGCTCGGCAATGGGCGGCGCGGCAAAGAGGGTTTCTTCTTTTTCTTCGGTCTGTTCCGGCTCGTCGTTCATGTCTTCTTCCGGATCGAAATGGGTTGGAAGGTATCGCTCTGGCGCAGCTCGATCTGGCCTTGCTTGGCCATCTCCAGCGAGGCCGCGAAAGTCGCGGCAGTGGCCGAGCGTCGGCGTTTGGGATCGGCGGTCCACCCGTCGGGCAGGAAGGTGGTCAGCTCCGACCAGCCACCGGCGAAACCGATCAGACTGCGCATCCGGTCCAGCGCCTCCTCCATCGTGAAGACATTGGTCCGATCGAACGCATAGGGGCGGAATTCATCGCGCGTGCGGATGCGCGCATAGGCCTGCATCAGGTCCATCAGCGAGGCCGAATAGGTGACCTTGCGGACGCGCTCGACCTCTTCCGAGATGCCGCGCGCGAAGGTGTCGCGCCCCAGCCGGTCGCGCGCCATCAGCTGCGCCGCCGCCTCGCGCATCGCTTGCAGGCGCTCCAGCTGGAAGGCGAGGTGCTCGGCCAGATCCTCCGCCGAGGGGCCTTCGGACTCCGGATCGGGCGGCAGCAGAAGCCGCGATTTCAGGAAGGCGAGCCAGGCCGCCATCACGAGGTAATCGGCGGCCAGTTCGATGCGCAGCGCCTTGGCGCGTTCGACGAAGGCCAGATATTGCTCTGCCAGTTGCAGCACGGAGATCTTGCGCAGATCGACTTTCTGGCTGCGCGAGAGCGTCAGCAGCAGGTCGAGCGGGCCTTCGAACCCGTCGACATCGACGATCAGCGCCTCGGCCTGAAGCCGATCCGCGACCGTTTGCGAGTCGAACAGATTTTCGGTGTCACTCATCCATGCCGCCGCTCAAGAGTGCCTCAAGTTCGGCATCGAGCGCGGCCATGTCAACTGTCTCGGGCGGCAAGCGCCGGTCCAGCGCGGCCTCGGCGCGGGCCTGTGCGGCCTCGCTCATCGCCGGGGCGGCCATCGCCACCTCTTCCATCGCGGGCATGTCGCCCTTGCAATGGAGCACCAGATCGCAGCCCGCCGCCAGCGCGGCAGCCGTGCGTGTCCCGAAGCCGCCTGCCAGCGCCTCCATCCCGATATCGTCGCTCATCAGGAGCCCGCCGAAGCCGATCTCCTCACGGATCATCTTGATGATCTTCGCGCTCTGCGTCGCGGGAGCCGCGTCGAGCGCGGTGAAGCGGATATGCGCCGTCATGCCCAGTGGCAGATCGGAAAGCGCCTTGAACGGCGCGAAATCAGTCGCGATCAGATCGGCCTTCGAGGCCTCGACCACCGGCAAATCCTTGTGGCTGTCCGAAATCGCCCGACCGTGGCCCGGAATATGCTTGATCACCGGGAGCACGCCGCCCGCCAGCAGCCCCTCGGCCGTGGCGCGGGCATTGGCGATCACTGTCGCCGCATCCTTGCCCAGACAACGGTTTTGCAGGAAGGGATGGGTCAGAAGCCCCGCGATATCGCAGGTGGGCGCGCAGTTCACGTCAATGCCGACCGCGCGCAGCTCCTCGGCCATGATCCGCGAGCGCAGCCAGAAGGAGCGCGGTGCCTGCGCCCCTGCCTGCTTCGCCTGCTCCAGCGGCGGCAGCCATTCGCGCCACTGGGGCCCGCGCAGCCGCTGCACCCGCCCGCCTTCCTGATCGATCAGAACCGGCGCATCGCCCCCCACCGCCCCGCGCAGAGCGTCGGTCAGACGCGTGACCTGCTCGGGCGTATCGATATTGCGCGAGAACAGGATGAAGCCCCACGGATCGGCCTCGCGGAAGAAATCCCGCTCACGCGCGGAGAGCTCGGTCCCCTCGCAGCCGAAGATCGCCGCGACGCCCATCAGCGTGCCTGCGTCGGGATGCAGTTCTGCCGCTCGGCCACGAGGGCCGCGCAGAACTGGCGCGCTTCGGTCACGTCGTCGAAGCCCGCGACGCGGAGGCGATAGAAATCGCGCCCGCCGGAGCTCGCCTTCTGGATCACGCGCTTCTTGTCGGTCATCAGCGCGTCGAAGCGCTTGGCGATCCGGTCCCATTCGCCCTTCGCCGCCGCTGCCGTATCGAAGGCGCCGACCTGCACGAGGCGCGTGCCCGCCGACAGTTCGGACGGGTCGAGATCGACGACGCCAGCCTCCGCTTGCCCGGCCGACATCTGCTTCGTCACCGCCTGCTCCAGCGCCGCCGCCAGCAGCTGATCGCGCATCGGTTTGGACTGCGGGCGCGGCGAGCGCGAGACGCCCGGCACGGAGGCCGGGATCACACCGCTGACTGCGTCGCTCTCGGGGGCTGCGTCCTGCGCGACCGCATCGGGGCGCGTCTCGGGCATGGCCGGGCTCATCAATGCAGGCTCGACGGGAATGTCGGGCGCATCCTTCACCTGCGACGGATCGGCATTGAGCGCGGCAGGCTCGAGCGCCGCAATCGCCGCCTCCACGGCAGGGTTGGACGCTGGGTTGGATCCGTCACCCGCGCCAGACGCATCGCTCGCGACCTGCGTTTCCGCCGCCAGCTCGCCCATCGGCTTGTCTTCGTCGGTGAACCCTTCCGGGCTTGGCGCTAGAGTCACTTTCTCAGGTGCAGGTGCCGCCTGCCCCGTGCCGGCCACGTCGTTGACAGCCAGACCGGTATGGCGCGCAAGTTCGCCGCCCGGGTCTTCGGGCGCGATCCGGGCGGGCCCGTCCATCGCGCGGATCACCGGCACGCCGTTCAGATCGCGCATCGCCAGCTTGTACCCCCAGACCACCAGACCCGCGATCATCGCGACCGAAGTCAGTGCCCCGGCCACGTTGACCCAGCGCGACACGACACGCGGCGCACGCTCTGGAACGGGATCTTCGGGATGCGCGTAATGGGGCTGCGGGTGTTCATGCCCGTAACCCCCACTCTCGCGGTAGTCGTAGGTCGTCATGCTCGTCGCCTCGCCGCCGGTTGCCCGGCCTTGCCCGGTTGACCCGGAATTTGCCTGTTCCCGGCGGCGTGCGTTCAGCGCATCTCTTCAGCCGGGGTCACGCCAAGAATACCAAGACCGGCGGAAATGACAACGGCACAGGCTCGTGCGAGGGCGATTTTCGCCGCCGATGCGGCCTCGTCGCCCTCCTGCAGGAAGCGCAGGGACGGCTCGTCATTGCCACGGTTCCACAGGCTGTGCAGATCCGAGGCGAGATCGTAGAGGTAGAAAGCCACCCGGTGCGGCTCGTTCGCGCGCGCCGCGATCTCCAGAAGACGCGGCCATTCGGCGATCTTCTTGACCAGTTCCAGCTCGGACGGATGCCACTCGCCGGACAGATCGACCTCGGCGAGACGCGCATCGGACATGTCCCAGCCCGCTTCCGCCGCCTTGCGCAGCACCGAGCAGACCCGGGCATGGGCATATTGCACGTAGAAGACCGGGTTGTCCTTGGACTGCTCGAGCACCTTGTCGAAATCGAAATCCAGCGGCGCGTCGTTCTTGCGGGTGAGCATGTGGAAGCGGGTCACATCCGCGCCCGCCTGCTCCACCACGTCGCGCAGCGTCACGAAAGTGCCCGCGCGCTTCGACATCTTGAAGGGCTCGCCGTTCTTGAACAGCTTCACCAGCTGGATCAGCTTGATATCAAGCGTCACCTTGCGATCCGACAGCGCAGCCACGGCTGCCTTCATCCGCTTCACATAGCCGCCATGGTCGGCACCGAAGACGTCGATCAGCAGATCGTAGCCACGATCGATCTTGGTCCAGTGATAGGCGATATCGGGGGCGAAATAGGTCCACGAGCCGTCCGACTTCTTCACCGGGCGGTCCACGTCATCGCCATATTCGGTCGAGCGGAACAGGGTCTGCTCGCGCTCCTCCCAATCCTCGGGCAGTTTGCCCTTCGGCGGGTCGAGCACACCCTCGTAGATCAGGCCCAGATCCTCGAGCCGATTCAGCGCCGCCTCGATCTGGCCGGTGCCGTAGAGCGATTTCTCGGAGGAGAAGACATCCATTTTCACGCCGAGACAGGCGAGGTCCTCGCGGATCATCTCCATCATCTGCTCGGTCGCGAATTCGCGGATATCTTCGAGCCAGTCTTCCTCGGGTTTGTCGAGCAGGCTCTCGCCATACTTGGCCTTGATCGCCTCACCGACCGGGATCAGGTAATCGCCGGGATAGAGCCCCTCGCGAATTTCCGGCTCGAGGCCACAGGCTTCGCGATAGCGCTCATAGGCGGAGCGGGCGAGCACATCGACCTGCGCGCCGCCATCGTTGATGTAATATTCCCGCGTGACGTCATAGCCCGCGAAATCCAGCAGGCTTGCCAGCGCATCGCCGAAGACGGCGCCGCGGGTATGGCCGACATGCATCGGGCCGGTCGGGTTCGCGGAGACATATTCCACGTTCACCTTCACGCCGCGGCCCAGATCGGAGCGCCCGTAATCCGCACCCTCTTTCAGAACGGCGTGGGTCACATCAGCCCAGACCTTCGGATCGAGGCGTAGGTTGATGAAACCGGGACCGGCGACATCGGCGCTGACGATCCGGTCATCTGCGGCCAGCTTGGCCGCCAGCGCCTCGGCGATGTCGCGCGGTTTCGACTTGGCGGGCTTGGCCAGCACCATCGCGGCGTTGGTCGCCATGTCGCCATGCAGCGGATCGCGCGGGGGTTCCACCGCGACGTTTGCATAGTCCAGCCCCTCGGGCAGCGCGCCTTCGGAAACCATCTGATCGAGTGCCGCAATCACCGCGGCGCGGATGTCGGAAAACAGGTGCATTCTCATTGTCCTTATTTGCGCTCTCCCCTGCCAGAGCGCGCAGGTCGCGTCAATGGCCCGAGCGGGGGTCAAGCGGGGACCGAGACGGCGCGGGCGGCCCGGCATCGCCTGCCGGACCGCCCGAAATCAAACCTTGGCAGGGTGATCAGTCCTCGGCGGTGAAGCCCGCGGCTTCGATCCCGGCCACGGCCACCTTGGCGTCATTGTCCGAGGTATCGCCTGTCACGCCCATTGCACCGATCACCGCGCCGCTCTCGTCGCGGATCAGCACGCCGCCGGGCACGGGGCAGGTCTTGCCGTCATAGATGCCGTTCACCGCGGCCATGAAATAGGCCTGCGCCTCGGCCCGCGCCATCTGCGCCTTGCCGCCCATCCCCAGCATCACCGCGCCGTAAGCCTTGGCCTGCGCAATATCGAAGCGGCCCGGCGCCGCGCCATCGGCGCGCGCGAAGGCCAGCGGGTGGCCGCCCGCATCCAGCACGATCGCCGAGAGCGGTTTCAGCCCGTCCTCCGCGCCTTGCGCCAGCGCGGTCTCGATCATCTTCTGCGCCTGTTCGAGCGTGATCATGCGCGTTCCTCCTTCTCTTGCAAGCGGCGCTGATGCAGCACCGGTTCCGTATATCCCGAGGGTTGGACCGTGCCGAGGAAGCACAGATCGCAGGCCGCCTGGAACGCGAAGCCGTCATAGCCGGGCGCCATGGGGCGGTAGTTGGGATCGCCCTCGTTCTGACGGTCGACGACCTTGGCCATCTTGCGTAGCGCCTCCATCACCTGGCCTTCGCTCACCAGCCCATGCTCGAGCCAGTTCGCGATCGCCTGGCTGGAAATCCGGCAGGTCGCACGGTCTTCCATCAGGCCGACGTCATGGATGTCGGGCACCTTGGAGCAGCCCACCCCCTGATCGACCCAGCGCACGACATAGCCGAGGATGCCTTGCGCGTTGTTCTCGATCTCGGTGCGGATTTCCTCCTCCGAGTAGTTCTTCCCACGCGCGAGCGGGATCGTCAGCAGATCGTCGAGACGCGCCGGACGGTTCATCGCGGCGATTTCCTGCTGGCGGCGCTTCACGTCGATCTTGTGGTAATGGGTGGCGTGCAGCGTGGCAGCGGTCGGCGACGGCACCCAGGCGCAGTTCGCGCCCGCGAGCGGATGGTTCACCTTGGCCTCGAGCATATCGGCCATCTTGTCGGGCATCGCCCACATGCCCTTGCCGATCTGCGCCTTGCCGGCGAGCCCGCAGGCCAGACCGATATCGACGTTGCGATCCTCGTAGGCTTCGATCCAGGGCTGAGACTTCATCTCGCCCTTGCTCAGCATCGGACCGGCCTGCATCGAGGTGTGGATCTCGTCGCCGGTGCGGTCGAGGAAACCGGTGTTGATGAAGGCCACACGGTTCTTCGCGGCGCGGATGCATTCCTTGAGGTTGACCGAGGTGCGGCGCTCCTCGTCCATGATGCCAAGCTTCACCGTGTAGCGCGGCAGGCCCAGAACCTCTTCGACCTTGTCGAAAATCTCGGTCGCGAAGGCGACCTCTTCGGGGCCGTGCATCTTCGGCTTCACCACGTAGACCGAGCCGGTGACAGAGTTGCGCGGGCCTTCGGTCTTCTTGAGGTCATGCATCGCACAAAGCGTGGTGACCATCGCGTCCATCAGCCCCTCGAAGGCCTCTTCGCCGTCGCGGGTCAGGATCGCGGGCGTGGTCATCAGGTGGCCGACATTGCGCACCAGCATCAGCGAGCGGCCCTTCAGCGTGATCTTCTCGCCACCGCCCCCGGTGAACTGATAATCGCCTTCGAGCCGCCGCACGGTCTTCTCGCCGTTCTTCACGACGTTCTCGCGCAGATCGCCCTTCATCAGGCCCAGCCAGTTGCCATAGGCGAGAACCTTGTCCTCGGCATCGACACAAGCCACCGAGTCCTCGCAATCCATGATCGTGCTGACCGCGGCCTCCAGGATGACATCCGCGATATCGGCAGGATCGGCCTGACCGACTTCGGTGGTCGGGTCGATCTCGATCACGAGATGCAGCCCGTTGTTTTCCAAAAGAACTTCGGACAGCGCGCCCTCGTCGGAGATGTTGAACCCGAGGAACTGCGCCGGATCGGCCAGCCCCGTCTCGCCCACCGCGTTCTCCACGAAGAACACGCCGTTCTCCACGCGCAGCGCGGTGACGTCTGTCCAGCTTCCGCCCGCAAGCGGCACGGCTTCGTCGAGAAATGCCTTGGCACGCTCGATCACGCGGGCGCCGCGCTTGGGATCGTAGCCCTTGCCCTGCGGCAGATCGCCAAGCGCATCGGTGCCGTAAAGCGCATCATAGAGACTGCCCCAGCGGGCATTCGCGGCGTTGAGTGCGTAGCGGGCATTGGTGATCGGCACGACGAGCTGCGGACCGCAGACGGTGGCGAATTCGGGATCGGTCTCGGGGGTCTCGATCTTGAAATCGTCGCCTTCGGGCAGGAGATAGCCGATCTCGCGCAGGAAGGATTTATAGTCTTCGAAATCAAAGCCTTCGGCGCGGCGATGCGAATGCCAATCGTCGAGCTTGGACTGGATCGACTCGCGCGTCTCGAGCAGCGCACGGTTCTTCGGCCCCAGCGTATGCAACAGTTCCGAGAGCCCTTCCCAGAAGCGCTCCGGCGCGACGCCGGTCCCTGGCAAAGCTTGATCCTCGATGAAAGCGGCCAGTTCGACCGCCACCTGCAGTTCGTTTCGCGCGACCCGCTGTGCCATGATGCCTCCCGTTTTCTCAGACGCGTATTAGATGAAACCGCTGGGCGCGAATGTCCAGCGGATTACGGAAAGCACGCGGGAAGGCGCGGAGACGGAAAAGCGGTCAGGAGAACCGCGCATGCCTCGGCAGGCGGGGCTTTTCGAACCCCGCCCGCCGAGGCATCGGCGCTGATATCACCGTTGTGGCGCGACAGTCGTCGCCCCGGAGTTACTGCTGTATCGTATCGCCCGGCGTTGCCTCACCATTGACCCCGCCTTCGCCGACCCCGGTCGTCGCGGGCGCCTGGGTCGTCGAGGTACCAAGCCCGTCAAGCGGCGCCGATGGCGGCTCGGAGCGCACGACGCCTTCGGTTTTCGGGGCGTTCTGCGTCGCGGCGGGCGCCTCTGTCTGGTTTGCACCCGCCCCGGTCGGTTGCGGGGAATTTGCGGCCATCGCGATCCATACGAGGATCACCGCCACGCCCAGTATCACGACCATGGCCATGCCGATCAGGGCGGGGGCATGCCTCTTCTTCTCGCCATTTGTATTCGTATTCGGTGCGGACATCGGATTGCTCCTTCCATCTTCGATAGTGTCCTGTCGGGGCCGTGGCGCAGAGCGCATCGATCCGGCCCCCTTCACTTCGGGTAACGCGGTCGTCCCGGTTCGGGTTCAGCCCGTCGGCAGCGAACCGCCTGGCCCTGCCGGCGAAACCGCTTTGAAAACGGCGCGCGGGACGGATACTCTTGGCACTGAACTGCGTGACTGAGGCGAAACCGGATCGCGCCCGCCCGAAACAGGAGGCGATCCCCGGAAGGCGCGCTTGCCTTCGCGCCGAAACGCTCCACGTCACACAAGCCGAGAATAACGAGGAATATCGCAAGAATGCCCGCCGACACGACGGCTACCCAAGCCCTTCCCAAGCGCCTGATCGACTACCGCCCGTATCCTTTCACGCTCGAGAGCGTGGGACTCGATTTCACGCTCGATCCGGACGCGACAGAAGTACGCGCGCGCCTAGCCTTCTCTCCGCGGGAAGCGGCAGCGGCTCTGCATCTCGATGGGGAGGAGCTGGAGCTTGTCTCGATCGCGCTGGACGGGCGCGAGCTGGCCTCCGGCGAATACCAACTCAGCAAGACCGGCCTTACGCTCCCGCCGGATATTCTGCCGGCACAAGGCTTCACGCTGGAGACCGTGACGCGGATCGCACCCTCGAAAAACACCGCGCTGGAAGGGCTTTACATGTCGAACGGCATGTATTGCACGCAATGCGAGGCCGAGGGCTTCCGCAAGATTACCTTCTATCCGGACCGCCCCGACGTGATGGCGCGCTTCCACGTCACGATTACGGGCGATCAGCCGGTTCTGCTGTCGAATGGCGATCTGGTCGCGAACCGCGACGGCTATGCCGAATGGGTCGATCCGTGGCCCAAGCCCGCCTATCTCTTCGCACTGGTCGCGGGTGACCTTCGCGCGCATTCGGGCACATTCACCACGATGTCGGGCCGAGAGGTCGCCACGAATATCTGGGTCCGTCCGGGCGACGAAGACCGTTGCGACTTCGCGCTGCAGGCGCTGCATCGGTCGATGCGCTGGGACGAAGAGGTTTACGGCCGCGAATACGACCTGGACATCTTCAACATCGTCGCCGTCGATGACTTCAATATGGGCGCGATGGAGAACAAGGGGTTGAACATTTTCAACTCCAAATGGGTTCTCGCCTCGCCCGAGACCGCGACCGATGCCGATTACGAGCGTATCGAGGGCATCATCGCGCACGAATATTTCCACAACTGGACCGGCAACCGCATCACCTGCCGCGACTGGTTCCAGCTGTGCCTGAAAGAGGGG
The DNA here is from genome assembly GCF_002213195.1 of Thioclava sp. F42-5. Classification (NCBI taxonomy): domain Bacteria; kingdom Pseudomonadati; phylum Pseudomonadota; class Alphaproteobacteria; order Rhodobacterales; family Paracoccaceae; genus Thioclava; species Thioclava sp. F42-5. Next base: position 59,262 of record NZ_NBNZ01000010.1, on the reverse strand, counting down.
CTGACGGTCTATCGCGACCAACAGTTCACCGGCGACATGCGCGGACACGCGACGAAGCGGATCGACGACGTTCTGGCGCTGCGCGGGCGGCAGTTCCGCGAGGATCGCGGTCCGCTGTCGCACCCGCCGCGCCCCGATCATTACCGCGAGATCAACAACTTCTACACCGCGACCGTCTACGAGAAAGGCGCCGAGATCGTGGGCATGCTGCACCGCCTGCTGGGGCCCGACGGCTATCGCGCCGCGCTCGACCTCTATTTCGAGCGCCATGACGGGCAGGCCTGCACGATCGAGGACTGGCTGAAGGTGTTCGAGGACAGCTCGGGCCGCGACCTGAGCCAGTTCAAGCGCTGGTATACCGATGCGGGCACGCCGACGCTACGGGTGCGCGACAGCTTCAAGGACGGCGTATACACGCTTGAATTCGAACAGGAAACGCGCCCCACGCCCGGTCAGGAAGAAAAGCCGTTGCGCCACATCCCGATCGAAGTTGGGCTGCTCAACGAGAATGGCGACGAGGTCGTGCCATCCACCGTTCTTGAGATGACAGAGGCGAGGCAGAGCTTCACCTTCGACGGGCTCGCGACGCGCCCGGTGCCCTCGATCCTGCGCGATTTCTCCGCCCCCGTGCGGCTGGAGCGCGACGCCGACACGTCCGAGCTTGCCTTCCTGCTGACCCATGACCGCGACCCGTTCAACCGATGGGAAGCGGGGCGTGCGCTGGCCCAGAAGATGCTGATCGGGCGCGTTCTGGGACAAGAGGGTGACCGATCCTTCTCCGATGCGATGGGTGCGCTGTTGCGCGACGAATCCGCCGATCCGGCCTTCCGCGCGCTGTGTCTGAACCTGCCCTCCGAGGACAGCATCGCGCAGGCGCTCTACGATCAGGGCGAGACGCCCGATCCTGCGGCGATCCATGAGGCGCGCGAAGCGCTCGCCCGCGATCTTGCGACTGCGCATAAGACGCTTCTGGCCGAGATTTTCACCAAAACCGAAGCGACGGCGCCCTACAGCTCCGACCCGGAGCAGGCTGGCCCGCGGGCGCTGCGCCTTGCCGTTCTGCGGCTTTTGAACCGCATCGACGGCGGAGCCCGCGCGGGTGCCCTGTTCGCCTCGGCCGAGAACATGACCGAAAGCTTCGGCGCGCTCGCGGCGCTGGTGCAGACCGGACAGGATGCGAGCGCCATGGCCGAATTCCGCGACCGCTGGCAGGGCGACCGGCTGGTGATGGACAAGTGGTTCCTCGTCCAGCTCGCCAACTGCCCGCCAGAGATGGCGCTGGAGCGCGCCGAGGCGCTGACCGGCGATCCGCTCTTCACATGGAAGACGCCGAACCGCTTCCGGGCGCTGATGGCGGGGCTGTCAGGCAATCACGCGGGCTTCCACCGTGCGGACGGGGCGAGCTATCGCTTCTATGCCGATTGGCTGCTCAAGCTCGATCCGGTCAACCCGCAGGTCGCCGCCCGCATGTCCACCGCCTTCGAGACGTGGACGCGCTACGACGAAGACCGGCGCGCCAAGATGCGCGACCAACTGGAGCGCATCGCCGCGCAACCGGGTCTCAGTCGCGACCTGTCCGAGATGACGCAGCGTCTACTGGGCTGATTTCCGCTCGGCGCCTGCGCGCGATCCCGGAAGACCACGGATTGGCCGCATTCTCGGCCCATCCGTGCCGGGTTCTCGCGCTACGAAAGGCGGACGCTCGCGACTTGCGGGCGTTGGGCAGTTTCGCGAACAGGCTCGACCATGGACGACAATGAATTTGAATACCGACACCAGGCCCGCCGGGCGGGAGGGTATCTTGCGCTCGCCTTCGGGATGGCGCTGCTCTACGGCGCAATGAAACTGACCGCGACGACATGGATTCATGTCGCCGCGTGGATCTATCTCGCCCTCACTTTGTACAAGCTGATGCGCAATCGCTCGGGGCTGCTGCGGATCACGCCTGCGCGAATGGAAGTCTACCGCAACGGGCGGCAACTGGGCACGTTCCCGCTCGCACAGATCGACTCGGCGCGGCTGCGACGGCGCAAGCTCGCAGGCGACGAATGCATGGTCACGCTGCGCGACGGTCGCCGCGCCTACCTGCCGCGCGAGGCGACGCCGCCGCTCGACCGGCTCAGCGCGATTTTCGAATCCTACGGGGTGCCGCTGGTCTGATGTCCGCTGCGGGGCGGTCGCCCTCTTGCCCCCGCCCCTGCCCTGTCCTAGAAGCTTGCCCAAGCCTTTACTGACAGGATGTGGACATGCTCGACCATCTCGAATTCCAAGCCCCCGAACCCAAGGTCATTGCCGGTGCCAAATCGGATTGGGAGCTGGTGATCGGGCTTGAAGTCCACGCGCAGGTGGCCTCGAAAGCCAAGCTGTTCTCGGGCGCCTCGACCAAGTTCGGCGCAGAGCCGAACTCGAACGTGGCCTTCGTCGACGCGGCGATGCCGGGGATGCTGCCGGTGATCAACGAGTTCTGCGTGGCGCAGGCCGTGCGCACGGGCCTCGGCCTCAAGGCCGACATCAACCTGCGCTCGGCCTTCGACCGGAAGAACTATTTCTACCCCGACCTGCCGCAGGGCTACCAGATTTCGCAGCTCTACCACCCCATCGTGGGCGAGGGCGAAATCATCGTCGATATGGGTCCGGGCGTCGCGCGCAAGGTCCGGATCGAGCGTATCCACCTCGAGCAGGATGCGGGCAAGTCGATCCACGACATGGACCCGCATATGTCCTTCGTGGACCTCAACCGTACCGGCGTCGCGCTGATGGAGATCGTCTCGCGCCCCGACATCCGCGGCCCGGAAGAGGCTGCGGCCTATGTCGGCAAGCTGCGTCAGATCCTGCGCTACCTGGGCACCTGCGACGGCAACATGCAGAACGGCAACCTGCGCGCCGACGTCAACGTCTCGATCTGCAAGCCGGGCGCTTACGAGAAATATCAGGAAACGCAGGATTTCAGCCATCTCGGCACGCGCTGCGAGATCAAGAACATGAACTCGATGCGCTTCATTCAGCAGGCCATCGAATACGAGGCCCGTCGCCAGATCGCCATCGTCGAAGACGGCGGCGAAGTGGTGCAGGAAACCCGCCTTTACGATCCCGACAAGGGCGAGACGCGCTCGATGCGGTCGAAGGAAGAAGCGCATGATTACCGCTACTTCCCCTGCCCCGACCTGCTGCCGCTGGAAATCGAGCAGGCCTGGGTCGACGATATCGGCGCCTCGATGCCCGAACTGCCGGACGCGAAGAAAGCGCGTTTCGTCAAGGAGCTGGGACTGTCGGAATACGATGCCTCGGTGCTGACCGCAGAGGTCGAGAACGCGGATTACTTCGAGGCCGTGGTGGCCGAGGCCGGTGACGGCAAGCTTGCCGCGAACTGGGTCATCAACGAGCTGTTCGGTCGCCTGAAGAAGGAAGACCACGACATCACCTCGAGCCCGGTCGATGCCGCGCAGCTTGGCGCGATCATCCGGCTGATCAAGTCCGACAAGATTTCGGGCAAGATCGCGAAGGACCTCTTCGAGATCGTCTACACCGAAGGCGGCGACCCCGAGAAGATCGTGGAAGAGCGCGGCATGATCCAGGTCACCGATACCGGCGCCATCGAGGCCGCCGTGGATGAAGTGATCGCCGCGAACCCTGAGCAGGTCGAGAAGGCGAAGGCCAACCCGAAGCTCGCCGGCTGGTTCGTCGGTCAGGTGATCAAGGCTTCGGACGGCAAGGCCAACCCGAAGGCGGTGAACCAGATCGTGGCGCAGAAGCTGGGTCTTTAAGCCATCCTGAAGATCCGAAACGAGGCGCCTTCGGGCGCCTTTTTTCATTTCACGCCGACGGTTTTCGGGAACAGCTTTGCGGCTTGTGGCTTGGGGTCGCGCCCCGTAGGTTCACGAGGGCGTGACACGGAAAGGACCGATCCATGAGCGGACTGCTGGCGCTTCTCGATGACGTGGCGGGGATCGCCAAGGTGGCGGCGACCTCGATCGACGATGCGGCAGGTCAGGCGGCCAAGGCGGGCTCGAAGGCGGCTGGCGCGCTGATCGACGATGCGGCGGTGACCCCGAAATATGTCCACGGCTTCAAGCCCGCCCGCGAATTGCCGATCGTGGGGAAGATCGCGCTCGGCTCGATCAGGAACAAGCTGGTATTCCTGCTGCCTGCGGCACTGCTGCTCTCTGCCTTCGCGCCGTGGCTGATCACGCCCTTGCTGATGCTCGGCGGGTCGTACCTGTGTTTCGAAGGCGCGGAGAAGGTCTATCACCTGTTCAAACCGCATGAGCCCGATGCCGAGGGCCATGTCGCGGCGGAGACCGCCGACCATCTCGAGGAAAAACGGGTGAAATCCGCAGTGAAGACCGATTTCATCCTCTCCGCCGAGATCATGACCATCGGCCTCGCCGCCCTGCCCTCGGGCCAGCCGATCTGGATGGAGGCTATCGCGCTCGCCATCATCGGGATCGGCGTGACGGTGGTGGTCTATGGCTCGGTCGCATTGATCGTGAAAGCCGACGACGCGGGGCTATGGCTGGCCGAGAACGGCAAGCTCGGGCCGACGCGTACGTTCGGGCGCGGCATCGTGCATGTGATGCCCAGATTGATGCAGTTGCTGATGATCGTCGGCACCGCCGCGATGATCTGGGTCGGCGGCAATATCGTGTTGCACGGGCTGGCGGAGCTTGGTTGGCACGCGCCCTACGACTGGATTCACCATCAGGCCGAAGCCGCCGCCCATGCGGCAGGCACGGCGGAAGGCGTCGTCAGCTGGGCCGTCACCGCGTTCTTCGACGGTGTCTTCGGACTGATCTACGGGCTGGTCCTGATCCCGGTCGTCACCCGGATCATCCAGCCGATCTACCGCGCCGTGACCGGCAAGGAAAAACCCGCTCACTGAGCGCAAGCGGACAGGTTGAGGCCATCCGCGCCGCCCTATAGGCTGGGCGCGAACAGATCGCAGGAACCGCAGATGACCGAGTATTTCGAGACCCAAGAAGGCCGCCGCATCGCCTATAACCTGACGCCGGGCAAAGGGCCGGGCGTAGTTTTCCTCGGCGGGTTCAAATCCGACATGGAAGGCACGAAGGCGCTGGCGCTGGAAGACTGGGCAAAGCGCGAGGGCCGCGCCTTCCTGCGCTTCGACTATTCCGGCCACGGCGTCTCGGACGGCGCATTCGAGGACGGCGCGATCGGCGACTGGTTTGAGGATGCGCGCGACGTGATCATGGCCAAGACCGAAGGCCCGCAGATCCTCGTGGGCTCCTCGATGGGCGGCTGGATCTCGCTCCTGATGTCGCGCGAACACCCCGAGAAAGTCGCGGGCCTCGTCACCATCGCCGCGGCCCCCGATTTCACCGAGGACGGCTATTGGGCGAGCTTCGACAAGGAAACCCGGCACAAGCTGGAAAGCGAAGGCTCCATCGCGGTCCCGTCGGATTACGGCGAGCCCTATGTCATCACCCGCCGCCTCATCAACGAGGGTCGCGAGCGATTGGTGCTGCGCAGCCCGCTGGGGCTGCCCTTCCCCACACGCTTCCTGCAAGGCACCGCCGACGAGGCCGTGAGCACCGAGACCGCGATTCGGCTGCTGGAGCATGCCGAGGGCGCGGACATGCGCCTGACCTTGGTCAAAGGCGCCGATCACCGCTTCTCGGATCCGGATTGCCTCGCGCTGATCGAGACCGCGCTGGCGGAGGTGCTGGCCCGGCTGTGATCCGCTGCTTGCGGCATTTCGATTTGCTTGACCTCGGCCCTTGCGGCACACTCGACGCGAGAAGCGCGAAAACGCGCCGCGATTGAGGTTTCGAGCGATGCCAAGCGATCCGCTGGTCTTTCTTCCCGGTTTCATGTGCGACGCGCGGCTGTTCTGGCACCCGCTGCAAGAGCTGTCTTCCGAGCGTTCGGTGATGGTGGCGCGGCTGCGCGGCACGACGATCGAGGAGATGGCACAGGCGGTTTTGGACGAGGCGCCGCCCCAGTTCGCGCTGGTCGGGCATTGGCTGGGCGCGGTCGTCGCGATCGAGATCCTGCGCCGCGCGCCCGACCGGGTGACCCAGGTCGCATTACTCGACGTCTCCCCCCTGCCCGAGATGCCGCAGATCGCCGCCGCGCGCGAAACCCGGATCGTGAAGGCGCTCACCGGGCGGCTCGACGAGATGATGCTGGAGGAAATCCCCGCCGACAGCCTAGCCCCCGATCCCGGCCGCGCTGAAATTCAGGCGATGCTGCTGGAGATGGCGGCAGGCTTGGGCGCCAACACGTTCGAGGCGCAGTCCCGCGCCCTGATGCGCCGCCCCGACCTGCAACGCACGCTGCGCGCCACGAAAACCCGCGCGCTGCTGATGTGCGGCGAATACGACAAGATCTGCCCGCCCCGCCGGCACGAATTCCTCGCCGAGCTGATGCCCCACGCCGAGTTCCGCCTGATCCTCGGCGCGGGCCACCTGAGCCCGCTGGAACAACCCGAGAAGATCACCCAGAACCTGCGCGACTGGCTGGAGGCGCCGTTATTGTTGGCGTGACGGAAAGGGCTGCTTTGCGGACAAACTTGCCATTCGAGGTTCTAAGCCGAATGCCTGCTTCTGATTTTTCACGCAGATTTTTCCAAAGTCTTGGAATCTATTCGGCCCTGCACGAACTAATTGCCTGTTCGCCGGTCCCTGCTGAAAAGAATGTTCCATCGGGTGAGAAGGAGAGATTGCTGCTCACTCGGCAGCCATTTGGATTTCTTTCAGAAAGCAAAAACGCTTCACTCACCAGAGGCGGGATCGGAGACAGTTTCTTGTCAATTTCGTGAGTTCCTGCACCGATCAACCCGACTTGTTCGATCAGAAAGTGACGCAGCAGCAGCGCTTGCTCCACCGCATCCAAGGCACGCCCTTCATCGGCCAATCTAACTTCGCACAAATGCCGGGTGGTGCCTTCTCGAGAACTCCATCCGGTAAGCACTACATAAAGCTCTGAACCCGGGCGCATCCACGCCCTCTGGTTAGAATGCATTCCCCAATCCCGCGCATGGCGCTCTGCGACGCTCTTCTCTTCCAGCCCCTCGCGGTTAAACTCCGAGTTCATTTCGATAGACACGCGACAGCGTTCGAAAAGGCTTGCGAAGTCGTGCAACAAGCCTTGTGCATCGCCTGAACTGCCCCAAAAAGAAAACGCCACCAGAAACGTAGCAAAGCGCTTTGGCACAAGAAAATTTTTGCGCATTTCATCGATCCGAACTCTCGAGAAGGAGACCTTCATCCACAAATCATAATCGGTCAACTTGGGCTCGAAACGGCCAATCGCCGCGATCGGCATTATACAAAAAACGCCGCCCCCTCGGAGCGGCGTTTTCAATTCCAAACGGCGATCAAACTCACCCAGCCTCGGCCGTCTTCACCTTCTTTTTCCGGATCGGGGTGACCGTCGCGGGCTTGCCCTTCCCGGGTGCCGGGTTGTCGGCGTTCTCGTCGATGAAATCGAGCACGAGCGGGCGGATGTTGTTGCGCCAGTGCGAGCCTGCGAAGATGCCGTAATGGCCCGCGCCGGGCTCGAGGTGCTGTTGCTTCATCGAATCCGGCACGCCGGAGCAAAGGCCGAGCGCGGCGACGCATTGGCCGGGGGCAGAGATGTCGTCCTTCTCGCCCTCAACGGTCTTCACCGCGACCTTGGTGATCTTCGAGATATCGACCATCTTGCCGCCGACCTCGAAGCGGTTCTTGGCGATCTCGAGGCCCTTGAAGATACGCTCAACCGTCGAGAGGTAGAACTCGGCAGTCATGTCCATCACGGCAAGGTATTCGTCGTAGAAGCGGTAATGCTTGTCGTGCTCCGATCCTTCGCCAGAGGCCTCTTTCCAGATCTTGTCCTGGAAGGCCTGCGCGTGCTTGTCCATGTTCATCGAGATGAAGGAGGCGAGCTGCATCAGGCCCGGATAGACCAGGCGCCCCGCGCCCTTGTATTTGAAGCCCACGCGCTGAATCACCATCTGCTCGAGCTGGCCCATCGTGACGCGACGGCCGAAATCGGTCACTTCGGTGGCGGCGGCGTCGGGATCGATCGGCCCGCCGATCAGGGTCAGCGTGCGCGGCTGCGCGGCCGGATCCTCGGCGGCGAGATAGGCGGTCGCGGCCAGCGCGAGCGGCGCCGGCTGACACACCGCGATCACGTTGGTATCAGGACCCATCTCTTTCATGAAATCGACAAGGTAGAGTGTATAGTCCTCGATATCGAACTTGCCTTCGGAGACGGGGATATCGCGCGCATTATGCCAATCGGTCACCCAGACATCGGCGTCGGGCAGCAGCGAGGCCACGGTGGAGCGCAGCAGCGTAGCGTAATGGCCCGACATCGGCGCCACCAGAAGGATGCGCCGCTCCATCGGCTCGCGGCCGTGGACGTTGAAATGCACGAGGCTGCCGAAGGGCTTGTTGAGCACCGTTTCGACCTCGACGAGGTGATCGCGCCCGTCCTCGGCGGCGATCGAATGGATGCCCCAATCGGGCTTGATCACCATCCGCGCGAAAGAGCGTTCCGTCACCCGGCCCCAGGCCGACATGATCTTGAACATCGGATGCGGGGCGAGGCCCCAGACCGGGTAGGACGCCATGGCGCGCGCCGAGGCGCCCATCCACTCGTTCGTGTTCCTGAAGGTTTCCATCAGGTCGTAGGACATGATCGTTTTCATATGCAACTCCTCGGGGCCGGCCACGCGCACACTCGGCAACGGAAACGCCGCTTTACCCCAAGACTGCGGCGATATTATGCTGGTTCAGAGGATAGGGAGGATTATCGTTCATGACAACCGAGGAGACGGACAAAATTGCTGCATCGCAGAAGATGCAGGAGAACCTCGCCCGCATCGAGGAACTGACAGAGCGGATGGTCGATGCGATCGCTCAGAAGCGCCCCGTGAATCCCGCCCTCGAAGGCCCCGGCGCCGATCTCTATTTCTCCTCCTCCGCGGCCATGATGAACGAATGGCTGGAGAAACCGTCAAAGATCCTCGAAGCCCAGGTGAATTACTGGGGTCAGGCGATGAAGCATTACCTCGAAGCGCAGGAGGCGCTCGCCAAGGGCGCGTTCCGCCCGCCCGAGGACACGGGCCCTTCCGACCCGCGTTTTGCCAACCCGCTCTGGGATAGCCATCCCTATTTCAACTATATCAAACAACAATATCAGATCGCGGCGCAGGGCGTGCGCGAGACGGTCGACAAGCTCGAAGACCTGGATCCGGTGGACCGTCAGCGGCTCCAGTATTTCTCGCGCCAGATCATCGACCTGATGGCGCCGACCAACTTCCTCGCGACCAACCCTGATGCGCTGGAAAAGGCGATCGAGACCGAGGGCGAGAGCCTCGTGAAAGGGCTCGAGAACCTCGTGCGCGACATCGAGGCGAACCGCGGCGACCTGCTCGTGACGCTGGCCGACAAGGACGCCTTCACCGTGGGCGAGAATATCGGCACCGCCGAGGGTTCGGTGATCTACCGCAACCGTCTGTTCGAACTGATCCAGTATACGCCGACCACCGAGAAGGTACACAAGACGCCGCTTCTGATCTTCCCGCCCTGGATCAACCGCTTCTACATCATGGACCTGAAGCCGCAGAACTCGCTGATCCGCTGGATCGTCGATCAGGGCTTCACCCTCTTCGTGGTCAGCTGGAAGAACCCCGACAAGAGCTATGCCGATGTCGGCATGGATGACTACGTGCAGGAGGGCTACCTCACCGCGATCGACGAGGTGAAGAAGATCACCGGCGAGAAGAAGGTCAACGCGGTCGGCTATTGCATCGCGGGTACCACGCTGTCGCTGACGCTGGGCCTGCTGAACAAGCGCAAGGACAAGTCGATCAACTCGGCCACCTTCTTCACCACGCTCACCGATTTCTCGGATCAGGGCGAATTCGCGGTCTTCCTGCAGGACGATTTCGTCGACGGGATCGAGCGGCAGTGCAAGGCCGACGGCGTGCTCGACAGCTATTTCATGTCGCGCACCTTCTCCTACCTGCGCTCGAACGACCTGATCTATCGGCCTGCGATCCGCAGCTACATGATGGGGGAATCCCCGCCCGCTTTCGATCTGCTGTTCTGGAACGGCGACTCGACGAACCTGCCGGGCAAGATGGCGGTCGAATATCTTCGCGGCCTTTGCCAGAAGGACCGCTTCGCGCGCGAAGGCTTCGAGGTGCTGGGCGAGACGGTCAAGGTCTCCGACGTCAACGTGCCGTTGATGGCGATCGCCTGCGAGACCGACCACATCGCGCCCTGGGTCGCCTCGTTCAACGGGGTCGCGAAGATGGGTTCGAAGGACAAGAGCTTCATCCTGTCGCAATCGGGCCACATCGCCGGAATCGTCAATCCGCCCAGCAAGAAGAAATACGGCCACTACACCTCCGAGGCGCCGGTCGCGAATCCCAACGAGTGGAAAGCGCAAGCCGAGTTTCACGAGGGAAGCTGGTGGCCGCGCTGGGGCGAATGGCTGGCCAAGAAGTCCGGTGCGATGGTGCCCGCACGCCAGCCCGGCGATGCCGATCACCCGATTTTGGCAGACGCGCCCGGCACTTACGTCAAAGAGATGGTAAAGATATAACCTTCCCGCTTGGGTTGTGAATTTTCTGCGGCGCAGCAATTCTTCTCTTGAAATGCTGCGCCGCAGCATGTATATACGTTGCGTAACCCAAAGGGCCCCGCCAACGTTCCAGACCACGGGCCCCAACCCAACGGAGCACTCACATGGCCAAGACCCAAGACTACACCAAGATCATGCAGGACATGATGGCGTCCTTCCCCGTCGACACCTCGAAATTCCAGGATGCGTTCAAATCGCAAGCTGCCCTCGGCGAGAAGATGTCGAAAGTGGCGCTTGAAGCTGCCGGCAAGTCGACCGAAATCTCGACCAAATGGACCAAGGGCACCCTCGACAAGATGGGCGACCTGACCAAGACCAAGGAAGAGCCCGCCGATTACGCCAAGGCGATGAGCGACTTCGCGTCGGCTTCCGCCGAGATGGCTGCCGAGAACATGGCTGCCTTCGCTGAAATCGCGAAAAAGGTTCAGATGGACACCGTCGAGCTGATGATGGCCGCTGGCAAGGACATGTCGGAAGAAGCGTCCGCCACCGTCAAGAAGGCGACCGCCGACATGACCGCTGCGTCGAAGAAAGCCGCAACGGCTGCGAAATAAGACCTCAACGCGGGCACCGGCCTCCTCCTCCCAGCCGGCCCTGCGTATCTCGGGCGCGCCTTCGCGGCGCGCCCTTTTTCTTTTGTTGATTTTGGCAGCGCGGCGTCTCACAATCGCTGCACACGCATAATCCGGGGAGGATCGCATCACATGGCCGCAGACGAAAAGCCCTTGCTGATCAAGCGTTACGCCAGCCGCCGTCTCTATAATACCGAGACCAGCGATTACGTGACGCTCGAAGACATCGCGAAATTCATCCGCGAGGGGCGCGAGGTGCAGATCGTCGATCTGAAATCGGGCGACGACCTGACACGGCAATATCTGCTGCAGATCGTGGCCGAGCACGAGAGCCGCGGCGAGAACGTTCTGCCCGTCGATGTTCTGACCGATCTGGTGCGCTCCTATACCGGCGCCGCGCAATCGGTGGTGCCGCAATTCCTCGCCGCGTCTTTCGAGATGCTGCGCGAGGGGCACTCGCAGATGCTCGAGAACATGAACAAGATGCCGAATCCGATGAGCTCGATGCCGGGTTTCGAGGCGCTGCAGGCGCAGCAACAGGCCTTCTTGCAGAACATGATGGCGGGCTGGGGAACCGCCGGCTCGTCCGGCCCCGCGCCGGACGGTGGCGACGATCGCGGCGAGCTGGACGCGATCAAGAAACAGCTCGCCGATCTGCAGAGCAAGCTCAACAAGATGTAAGGAGAGGCGCCTTTTTCCTATCCGGCGCAAGGGGGCGCTGCCCCCTCGGCGCGTCGCGCCTCACCCCCGGGATATTTTCGCCAACACGAAGGGGCAGCCGCCTCTGGTCCTCGCCTTGGTCGCAATATCCCCGGGGCTCGCAGGGCGGGGTCAGACCCCCCTGCGACGTCTCCCCCACCCCCTCCCCATTGACAGCCGCGCCCTGCCCGCGCAAAAGGCTCTGGAACCATATATCCCGCAACCGGGCGTTCCGTGGGCGCCAAACCGACGAGGAGGACGACATGTCCCAGATCTCCCTCACCTTTCCCGATGGCAATTCGCGCGACTACGACGCAGGCGTGACGCCGGCCGAAGTGGCCGCCTCCATCGCACCTTCGCTGGCGAAGAAAGCGATCTCCGCACAGGTCAATGGCGCGCATTGGGATCTGCAATGGCCGATCCAGGAAGACGCGCAGATCGCCATCAACACGATGCAGGATGACGGCCCCGCGCTGGAGCTGATCCGCCACGACCTCGCCCATATCATGGCCCGCGCCGTGCAGGAGCTCTATCCCGGTGTGAAGGTCACGATCGGCCCGGTCCGCGACAATGGCTGGTTCTACGATTTCGACCGCGAAGAGCCCTTCACGCCCGAAGACCTCGGCGCGATCGAAAAGAAGATGCGCGAGATCATCAACGCGCGCGACGCCATCAAGACCGAGGTCTGGAGCCGCAAACACGCGATCGACCATTATCTGGCGACGAACGAGCCCTACAAGGTCGAACTGATCAACCGGATTCCGCAAGGCGAGGACATCCGGATGTATTGGCACGGCAACTGGCAGGATCTCTGCCGTGGTCCGCACCTGCAGCATACAGGTCAGGTTCCGGCGGATGCGTTCAAGCTGACCCATGTGGCCGGCGCCTATTGGCTGGGTGACTCGAGCCGCCCGATGCTGCAGCGCATCTACGGCGTGGCCTTCAAGACCAAGAAGGACCTAAACGCCTGGGTCACGATGATGGAGGAGGCCGCCAAGCGCGACCACCGCAAGCTCGGCCGCGAGATGGACCTGTTCCACATGCAGGAAGAGGCACCGGGCCAGATCTTCTGGCACCCGAACGGCTGGACGATCTACACCGCGCTGCAGGACTATATGCGCCGCAAGCAGCGCGATGACGGCTATGTCGAGGTGAACACGCCGCAGGTGGTGAACCGCAGGCTCTGGGAAGCCTCGGGCCACTGGGAGAATTATCAGGAGAACATGTTCATCGTCGAAGTCGACGAGGATCATGCACGCGAAAAGACGGTCAACGCGCTCAAGCCGATGAACTGCCCGTGCCACGTCCAGATTTTCAATCAGGGCGTCAAATCCTATCGCGACCTGCCGCTGCGCATGGCCGAATTCGGCTCCTGCGCGCGCTACGAACCGTCCGGCGCGCTGCACGGCATCATGCGCGTGCGCGGTTTCACGCAGGATGACGCACATATTTTCTGCACCGAAGATCAGATCGAGGCGGAAACCGAGAAATTCATCAAGTTCCTCTCGGGGATCTACGACGATCTCGGCTTCACCGACTGGCGCATCAAGCTGTCGACGCGCCCCGAAAAGCGCATCGGCAGCGATGAGAGCTGGGATTACACCGAAGCCGCGCTCGGCAACGCCTGTAAGGCCGCCGGTTACGACTACGAGATCTTCGAAGGCGAAGGCGCGTTCTACGGTCCGAAACTGGAATTCGTGCTGACCGACGCGATCGGGCGCGACTGGCAATGCGGCACGCTGCAGGTCGACACCAACCTGCCCGAGCGGCTGGACGCGGAATTCGTGGGCTCGGATGGCGAGCGCCACCGCCCCGTGATGCTGCACCGCGCGGTGCTGGGCTCGTTCGAGCGTTTCATCGGCATGCTGATCGAGAACTTCGCCGGCAAGATGCCGCTCTGGCTCGCGCCGCGTCAGGTGGTCGTCGCGTCGATCGTATCCGACGCCGACGATTACGTGCTGGAAGTGACCTCGAAGCTGCGCGCCGCCGGTATCCGCGCCGAGGCCGACACCCGCAACGAGAAGATCAACTACAAGGTCCGCGAGCACTCGCTCGGCAAGGTTCCCTATATCTTCGCGATCGGGATGAAAGAGGTCGAGGAGCGCACGGTTTCGGTCCGCAAGCTCGGCGATACCCGCACCTCCACGGTGGCGATCGACGAGATCGTGGCACAGCTGATCACCGAATCGACGCCGCCCGATTTGCGCGAATAATCGCCAATTCAACGGCCTATCTCGAATTTTCACAGACCTGTGAGGGGCTTACGCCCCTCATGGAATGTCATTGCATTTTCGCAATTCTCGGAGAGACTTGAATACGCGTGTGTTACAGACTTTCCTACCGCCTCGCTTCTGAAAAAGGCAGCCGGAAGACCCGAAAGAGACTGGCTGCACGGCCCGGACGCAATATCGCGCCGGGAGACTACGAAGGAGAAGACGGTAATGGCCACTGGCACCGTGAAATGGTTCAATTCCACCAAGGGTTATGGCTTCATCGCGCCTGACGAAGGCGGCAAGGACGTGTTCGTGCACATCTCTGCTGTCGAACGTGCGGGTCTCAAGGGGCTCGATGACAATCAGAAGATCCAATATGAGCTGCAGTCGGGTCGCGACGGCCGCTCCTCGGCATCGGATCTGGTCCTACTCTGATCGGGCGATCGGACGGCAAGGATTTGGAACGGCGCGCATCACGGGGTGCGCGCCGTTTTTCTTATGTCAGCGATAAGTGCGCAAGGGCGCAGTCAGAGCCATTCGGCCTGTGTGGCCTTCGCCCAGCCCAGCGTCAGCTTGTCGCCCTCGCGGATCACCGGGCGCTTCATCAGCGCGGGATGTTCGCCCAGCAGAACGGCGACAGGCTTTTCGCGCTCACTCTCGGGCAGATTGCGCCACGTCGTCGATGCACGGTTGACGATCTTGTCGCCGAACGCGCTTTCGAATTCTGCGACCTCAGCCGCCGTCAAAGGCTCTGCCCGCACATCGCGGAACTCCACGTCGCGCCCGGCCGCTTCCAAGGCCTTGCGCGCCTTGCGCACCGTGTCGCAGGTCGAAATCCCATAAACGATCATATCCCCTCCTCCAGCGCGCCGTTCTCCAGGTGCAACACGCGGTCCATCTTGGCGGCGAGCTCCATGTTATGCGTCGCGATCAGCGCCGACAGGCCCGTCTCGCGCACCAGCCCCATCAGCACGTCGAACACCGTGTCCGAGGTGGTCGGGTCGAGGTTGCCGGTAGGCTCGTCGGCCAGCAACAGGCTCGGCCCGTTCGCGAGCGCCCTGCAGAACGCCACACGTTGCTGCTCGCCACCCGATAGCGCCGAGGGGCGGTGATCCATCCGGCCCGCCATACCGACGCGGCTCAAGAGGTCCTTCGCCCGCTCTTCCGCGGCCTTGCGGCTGACGCCATTGGCCAGCTGCGGCAGCACGATATTCTCCACCGCCGAGAACTCCGGAAGCAGGTGGTGAAACTGGTAGACGAAGCCCAGCTTCTCGCGCCGCGCCGCAGTGCGTTTGCCGTCGCGCGCGCCGGTCAGATCCTCGCCATCGATCAACACCCGACCGGAATCGGGCGTGTCCAGCAGCCCCGCGATATGCAGAAGCGTCGACTTGCCCGCCCCCGAAGGCGCGACCAGCGCCACGACCTGCCCTTTCGGAATGGTCAGATCCAGACCTTTGAGCACCGTGATCTCGTTAGGCTTGCCCCGGTTGTAGCACTTTTCCAACTGTTCGCAGATCAGCACGTCATTCATAGCGCAGCGCCTCCACCGGGTTCATGCGCGCGGCACGGCGCGCCGGGAAGATGGTCACGATGAAGCTCAGCGCCAGCGACAGCGTCACCGCCTTGGTCACGTCCCAGGGCTGCAATTTCGCGGGCAGATGGTAGATGCCGCGGATCGACGGATCCCATGCATCGCCGCCATTTAGCCAGTTCACGAAGCCCATGACGTGGTCGATATTCACCGAGAACAGCACCCCGATCGCCAGCCCCGCGAGCGTCCCGATCACCCCGGTGAACGCGCCGCAAAGGAAGAAGACCCGCAGGATCGAACCCTCGCTAAGCCCCATCGTGCGCAGGATACCGATGTCGCGGCCCTTGTTCTTCACCAACATGATCAGTCCCGACGTGATGTTCATCGACGCGATCAGCACGAGGATCGAGAGGATGATGAACATTACGTTGTCTTCGACCGTCAGCGCGCGCAGGAAGCTCGACGATGCGTCCTTCCATGTCCACAAAAGCGTGCCCTTGCCGCTCGCATCCATGATCGCGGGCTCCCATTCGGCGATGCGCTCGGGATCGGCCACGTCAACGTCGATCTCATCGACCCCGCCCTCGCGGTTGAAGAAGCTCTGCGCCTCCTTGAAGGGCATATAAAGCCGCGTCTGGTCGATGTCGTAACGCCCGGCCGAGAAAACGTAGGAGACCTTGTAGGCGTTCACGCGCGGGCTTGTGCCCGACGGAGTCTTCGCCCCATTGGGCGAAATCACCTTGACCGTGTCGCCCACCGTCACGCCCAGATCGCGCGCCATGCCGATGCCGATCGCGATGCCTTCACCGTAATTGTAGATATCGCCCTGCGCATCTTCGGAATGCGCGATATTGGGGATGTTCTTCAGATCCGACAGCGCCAGACCGTAGACATCCGCCACGTTGGAACGATCGCCGAAGCTGACCATCGCCTGACCGCGCACCGCCGGCGCGGCGCTCACCACGCCCGGGATCGCCTTGATCCGATCGGTGCGCTCGGCATAGTCGCGGATCAGCTTGGAATAGACGCCCGAGCCCTCCGCCACTTCCATCGGTGCGGAATAGACGGTGATCTGCGGATTCGAACCGACGATGGTCGAGACGAACTCGGCGCGAAAGCCCGCGCGCACGGCCAAGGTCGCGATCAGGGCGGCCACGCCAAGCGCGATGCCGATCAGGGAAATCCATGTCATGACCGAGACGCCGCCTTCGGCGCGGCGCGCGCGCAGGTAGCGCCATGCGATCATGAACTCGAAACGGGAAAACGGGGCAGTGCGTGCGGCCATCGGCTCCATCCACGAAAATTCGGCGCAAGCTGGCGCGGCGGGGTCGAAAGGTCAAGCCTGCGCCCGGTCATAGCGGCGAGAGCGCGCCTCTTCGGCTTGGTCGAAATATCCCGGGGGCGCCCGGAACGGGCGGGGGCAGAGCCCCCTATTTGCAGCCCAGCGTGCCGGGCACATCCGCCAGAAGCGGTGCCATCGCCTCGGCCAGATCGGCGGGGTAATCCGTCTGCACCGAGGCAAGCACCGCCTCGCCCGCGCACTCGAGCCGCTGCGTCTTGCGCAGCGTCACCTTGCCGAACACGTCCTTGGAGCGGATCGCAAACCCGTCTTCGGTCATCTCGTCCGACAGCACCGTATCGCCATCGAGCAGGATCGTGTGCAGGAGTTGTTCATGCGCGGCCGTAAGGTCCGCGCCCGCATCGGCATGGGCACGCAGCGCGACATGGGCGGTCTTGTGCGGGTCGATATCGGGCGCGGAGAACAGGATGCCGCCGCCCGGCATCTCGTCCGACGTCCAGCCCTTCGGCACCCTGGCCGAAATACCGAGCGAATCGCTCGACCACGGCACAAGACCTTGGTCGGCGCCCTGCCCCTTGCCTTCGGCCAGAGCGGGCCCGGCGAGCAAGCCCGCCGCGACCGCGCTGGCGGCAAGGATCAGATCAAAGCCCTTCATAGATGCCCACGATCTTCTCGACCGCCTCTTCAGCCGGCATCTCCTCGCTCTCGCCGGTGCGGCGGCAGGTCAGTTCAACCTTGTTGGCCGCGATCCCGCGCGGACCGACGGTAATGCGCCACGGCAGGCCGATCAGGTCCATGGTGGCGAATTTCGCGCCCGCGCGCTCTTCGCGGTCGTCATAGAGCGGGTCGAGCCCGTGGTCGAGGAACGCGCGGTAGAGCGCCTCGCAGGCGCTGTCGCAGCTGACATCGCCCTGCTTGAGGTTGACGATGCCAACATGGAACGGCGTCACGCCCTCGGGCCAGATGATGCCCTTGTCGTCGTGGTTCGCCTCGATCAGCGCGCCGACGAGACGGCTCACGCCGATCCCGTGCGAGCCCATATGGACCGGCACCTTCGCGCCATCCGGGGTCTGAACGGTTGCGCCCAATGCCTCGGAATATTGCGTGCCGAAATAGAAGATCTGGCCGACCTCGATCCCGCGCGCGACGCGGCGACGCTCTTCGGGGACCTCGTTGAAGACCGCCTCGTCATGGGTCTCGTCGGTGCGGGCATAGCGCGAGGTGAATTCCTCCAGCACGCCCTGGCACTGCGCCACGTCGTCATAATCGATTTCGCGGTCGCCGAAGGTCAGATCGGTGATCTCGCTGTCGTAGAACACCTCCGACTCGCCCGTTTCGGCCAGCACGAGGAATTCATGGGTGTAATCGCCGCCGATCGGGCCGCTATCGGCGCGCATCGGGATCGCCTGCAGGCCCATGCGCTCATAGGTGCGCAGGTAGCTGACGAGGTGGCGGTTATAGGCGTGCAGCGCGTCTTCCTTCGACAGATCGAAGTTGTAGCCGTCCTTCATCAGGAATTCGCGGCCGCGCATCACGCCGAAGCGCGGGCGGATCTCGTCGCGGAATTTCCACTGGATCTGATAGAGCGTCAGCGGCAGCTGCTTGTAGCTAGAGACATGGGCGCGGAAGATGTCGGTCACCATCTCCTCGGCGGTGGGCGAGTAAAGCATATCGCGGCCCTGCCGGTCGGTGATCCGCAGCATCTCTTCGCCATAGCCGTCATAACGGCCCGACTCGCGCCACAGATCGGCCGATTGCAGCGTCGGCATCTGGATTGCGAGGTGGCCGGCGCGCGCCTGCTCTTCGTGCACGATCTGCTCGATCCGGCGCAGCACCTTGAAGCCCATCGGCAGCCAGGAATAGATCCCGGCCTGCTGCTGCTTGATCATACCCGCACGCAGCATCAGCCGATGCGAGGCGATCTGCGCCTCGGCGGGGGTTTCCTTGAGAACGGGAAGAAAATAGCGGGACAGGCGCATGAGCGGTCCTTCGAGGGTTGGTGTCAGACGTTGCGTTTGGCCTAGAGGAAACGGGGGCGTTGGGCAAGATGGTGGCGTCGGACGCGGGTGTCGCATATGAGGGGCTCCGCCCCTGGCGCATCCGCGCCTCCCCCGGGATATTTCCGCCAAGAGGAAGGGGCACGCGCGCCCAAGCCTTGATTTCCCACCGCATTTCGCCACGTTAGAGCGAACGCATCGCCGAGAAGGACCACGCATGGCCCTGCCTGCCCGCCAGCAAGTCACCTATTGGTCCGTCGCCGCCTTGGTGCTGGTCCTGTCGCTGTGGTGGCTGGGAAATGTCATCCTGCCGTTCATCATGGGCGGCGCGATCGCTTATTTCCTCGACCCGCTGGCCGACCGGCTGGAGAAGCTTGGCCTGAGCCGCGCGGCCTCCACCGCGATCATCGGGCTGGTGACGGTGCTGATCTTCGTGATCCTTGCACTGGCCGTGGTGCCGATGCTGGCGCGTCAGCTGGCGCAGCTGGTTGCGCTGGCGCCCGATCTTCTGTCGTCGTTGCAGGCCTTCCTGAACGAGCGGTTCCCCAACCTCCTGCAGAACTCGGTCGTGAACGACACGCTCAACAGCCTCGGCGGCGCAATCAAGGCGCGGGGCGGCGAGCTGGCGGCGACCCTGCTGAGTTCGGCGATGACGCTGGTCAACGTCGTCGTCTTCATCGTCGTGGTGCCGGTCGTGGCCTTCTACATGCTGCTCGACTGGGACCGGATGGTGGCCAAGATCGATGGCTGGCTGCCGCGCGATCACGTCCAGACGATCCGCACCATCGCGCGCGACATCGACCGGGTGCTTTCGGGCTTCGTGCGCGGCCAGGTCACGGTCTGCCTCGTGCTCGGCGGCTTCTACGCGATCGCGCTGATGGCGGCGGGGCTCGATTTCGGGCTGCTGGTGGGGTCGGTCGCCGGCGCGCTGACCTTCATCCCCTATATCGGCGCGATCATCGGCGGAACGCTCGCCATCGGCCTCGCGCTGTTCCAGTTCTGGGGCGAGTGGTTCAATATCGGCATCGTGGCAGGCATCTTCGTGCTCGGCCAGTTTCTCGAAGGCAATTTCGTCACTCCCAAACTCGTGGGCGATTCGGTCGGGCTGCATCCGCTCTGGCTGATCTTCGCGCTGTCCGCTTTCGGCACTTTGTTCGGTTTTGTGGGCATGTTGGTCGCCGTTCCCGTCGCTGCGGTGATCGGAGTGGTTGCGCGCTTCTTCATCGACCAATATCTGCAAGGGGCGCTTTACCGAGGGCAAACGGAGCGCGAGCCAACAGCCCATCCGCCGATCTCCCTGATCAACGAGGAGACCGGGGAAGTGACGGGCGCGACCGAGACGACCGAACACGAGAACTGAGAATGGCCGAGCAGTTGACCTTCCCGCTTCACCTGCGTTCCGCGCAGGGGCGTGAAGACTTCTTCATCTCCCCAGCCAATGCGCTGGCCGTGACGACCCTCGACGCGCCCGAAACATGGCCGCTGGGCCGGATGATCCTGATCGGGCCGGAGGGCGCGGGCAAGACGCATCTCGCGACGATCTGGGCCGACGAACAGGGCGCGGAGATTCTGCCCGCCCGTAATCTCACCGAAGATATGGCCCCCGCGCTGGTCGCCAAGGGCGCCGCCGTGATCGAACGGGCCGAAACGCTCGGCGCCGACGAGGCGGGGCAACGCGCGCTCTTTCACCTGCACAACCTGATGCAGGCCGAAGGCGGGCGGCTTCTTCTGACCGCGCGCACACCGCCCCGCGACTGGGGATTGAGCCTGCCCGACCTGATCAGCCGGATGGAAGCGACGGCGACGGTGCGCATCACGCCGCCCGATGACGCGCTGCTGGCGGCCGTTCTGGTGAAGCTGTTCTCCGACCGGCAACTGACCGTGCCCCCGAACCTGATCGGCTGGCTGGTGACGCGGATGGACCGCTCTCTCGCGACCGCGCGCAAACTGGTCGCGGCGCTCGATCGGCAGGCACTCGCACAGCGCCGCGCGATCACGCAAAGACTAGCCGCCGAGGTTCTGGACAGTCTCGATTGAGCCGCGCAAACTGTCATGGAGCCATTACAAAATCCAACGATAAGCGCGCCATGACCCAAGCAGATTTCCTCAAGACCCCCTTCCCCACGCCGATCACGCTGCCCGAGGCGGAGATCAGCGGCCCCGGTCGTTTCTTCAACCGGGAACTGAGCTGGCTGGCGTTCAACTGGCGGGTTCTGGAAGAGGCGCGCAACCCGCGCGTGCCGCTGCTGGAGCGCGTGCGTTTCCTGTCGATCTCGGCCACCAACCTCGACGAATTCTACACCGTGCGCGTCGCGGGCCTGATGGAGCTTGTGCGCGAGAGCAACGTGAACCCCTCCGATGACGGGCTCACCCCCGCCGAGCAGCTGGAGAAGATCAACGCCAACGCGCGGCGGTTGATGGACACGCAGCAGGCGACGTGGTCAGCGCTCAAGCGCGAGATGGATCACGAGGGCATCCATGTCGTCACCCGCTCGCGTCTGACCAAGCGTGATCTCGACTTCCTGTCGGATCACTTCCTCAACAACGTCTTCCCGGTGCTCTCGCCGCTGGCGATCGACCCGGCCCACCCTTTCCCTTTCATCCCGAATACCGGCTTCTGCCTCGCGCTGGAACTGGAGCGCGAAAGCGACCAGCGCCGGTTGCAGGCGCTGCTGCCGATCCCGGCCCAGATCGACCGCTTCGTGCGCCTGCCGGGCGAGGCGCGGTTCCTGCCGCTCGAGCAGCTTCTGATGCTGCATCTGAGCTCGCTCTTCCCGGGCTACAAGGATGTGGGCTCGTGCTCGTTCCGGGTGCTGCGAGACAGCGATCTGGAAGTCGAGGACGAGGCCGAAGACCTCGTGCGCGAGTTCGAGACCGCGCTGAAGCGCCGCCGCCGCGGTCAGGTCATCCGCATGTCGGTCTCGCCGGGCGCGCCGGAAGACCTGCAGGCGCTGGTGATGCGCGAGTTGCATGTCGATCCCGAAGAGGTGGTCGAGGAAAAGGGCCTAGTGGGCATCGCCGATGTGAAGGAACTGATCCTCGGCGAGCGCCCCGATCTGCTCTGGCCGCCCTTCATGCCGCGCGTGCCCGAACGCGTGCAGGACCACGAAGGCGACATGTTCGCCGCGATCAAGCAGAAGGATATCCTTCTGCACCATCCCTACGAGACCTTCGATCTGGTGGTGCGCTTCATCGATCAGGCGGCAAACGATCCCAACGTGCTGGCGATCAAGCAGACGCTCTATCGGACGTCGAAAGACAGCCCCGTCGTGTCGTCGCTCTGCGAGGCGGCGGAGAATGGCAAATCCGTGACCGCGCTCGTGGAGTTGAAGGCCCGCTTCGACGAGGCCGCCAATATCCGCCAGTCGCGGCGGCTGGAGCGCGCAGGCGCCCATGTCGTCTACGGGTTCATCAACTACAAGACCCACGCCAAGATCTCGACCGTGGTGCGCCGCGAGGGCGACCATCTCGTGACCTATACGCATTACGGCACCGGCAACTACCACCCGATCACGGCGAAGATTTACACCGATCTGAGCTTCTTTACCTGCGATGCCGCGCTCGGGCGCGATGCGACCAAGGTCTTCAACTACCTCTCGGGCTATGTGCAGCCCGAGGGTCTCGAAAACATCGCGATCTCGCCAATCACGCTGAAGCCGCGCCTGCTGCAGTTGATCGACCGCGAGATCGAACACGCCAAGGCGGGAAAACCCGCCGCGATCTGGGCGAAGATGAATTCGCTGATCGAATCCGACGTGATCGACGCGCTCTACAAGGCCTCGCAGGCGGGGGTGAAAATCTCTCTCGTGATCCGCGGCATCTGCGGCATCCGCCCCGGCATCAAGGGCCTGTCCGAGAATATCCGCGTGAAATCCATCGTCGGGCGGTTCCTCGAACACTCGCGCATCGTGTGCTTCGGTAATGGCCATGCCCTGCCGTCGAACGACGCGCGCGTGTTCTTCTCCTCCGCCGACTGGATGGGGCGCAACCTCAACCGCCGGGTGGAGACGCTGGTCGAGGCCAAGAACCCCACGGTGAAGGCGCAGATCGTCAGCCAGATCATGGCGGCGAACATGGCCGACGAGGCGCAAAGCTGGATTTTGCAGCCCGACGGCAAGTTCATCCGCCACCTGCCCGACGACCGCGAGGACCTGTTCTCCTGCCACCGGTTCTTCATGGAATACCCCTCGCTCTCTGGCCGCGGTTCCGCTGGGGCAAGCGATGTTCCCGAACTTGCCCATAGCTTCGACTAGCCCTAGCTTTGGGGTCGAACGACTCGAACGGACGGGCACATGAGCAAAGACAAAGCGGCGCCGGCACTCGATGACAGCGACGATTGGGACCCGTTCGGCCAACCTCTCTTCGACGATCCGTCCGTGCGCGCGCTCTCGCGCGTCGGCGTCGTCGATATCGGCTCGAACTCGATCCGGATGGTGGTGTTCGACGGCGCGGCGCGCAGCCCGGCCTATTTCTTCAACGAGAAGGTCATGGCGGGTCTCGGTCAAGGTCTCGCAGAGACTGGCCAGCTGAACCCCGAGGGGCGCGAGCGCGGCCTGATCGCGCTCAAACGCTTTGCCGCGCTCGCCGAAGGGATGGAGATCGGCCCGCTCACCTGCGTCGCGACCGCCGCGATGCGCGACGCCGAGGACGGCCCCGAGTTTCACCGCAAGATCGAGAAAGAGACCGGCCTCAAGGTCCATATCGTCGACGGGCTCGAAGAGGCGCGCCTCTCCGCGCAAGGGGTGCTACTTGGCTGGCCCGAGGCCGAAGGCCTCGTCTGCGATATCGGTGGCAACTCGATGGAATTGGCCGAGATTCGCGGCGGCAAGGTCTGGCGACGCGCGACCTCGCAGCTCGGCCCCTTCCGCCTGCAGCAGATCGCGGGCGGCAAGAAGGCCATCACCGCGCATATTCAGGCGACGATGCAGGAGTTGGCCGAGAAGGTCGGGACCGAGCATGAACGCATCTACCTCGTCGGCGGCTCGTGGCGCGCCATCGCGCGTCTCGACATGGAACGGCGCGACTATCCGCTGCTGGTGATGCACGAATACCGGATGAAGCCCGACGAGCTGGGCGAGACGATCGACTGGATCGGCAAGTCCGACCTCGAGAAGCTGCGCGCCAATACCGGCACCTCCGCCGCGCGGATGGAACTGGTCCCGCTCGCGAGCCAGGTGCTGCGCGAGTTGATCGCGACCTTCCAGCCCAAGGAGATCGACGTCTCCGCCTACGGGATCCGCGAAGGGCTGCTTTACGAGCAGATGCCCGAACGCCTGCGCCGCCGCGATCCGCTGGTGGAGGCCGCGCGCCATACCGAGCGCGTGATGAGCCGGATGCCCGGCTTCGGCAAGAAGCTCCACGCCTTCATCGAGCCGATCTTCGGGCCGCTCCCACCCGAGAAATTCCGCCTCGTGCGCGCGGCCTGCCTGCTGCATGACACGACGTGGCGCACCCATCCCGATTACCGCGCCGAGGCCTGTTTCGAGAACGTCACCCGAGCGAACTATTCAGCCATGTCCCACCCCGAGCGGATCTGGCTCGGCGTGGCGCTCCTGCACCGCTACAAGAACTCGCGCAACGGCTCGCGGCTGGAGCCGTTCCTGCCGCTGCTGACCGAAGAGCAGATCCAGGAGGCGGAAGTTCTGGGCAAGGCGATGCGCTTCGGCGCGATGTTCGCGACCCACAGCCCCGCCGATGCGGGCGAGTTGAAATATTCCGCCAAGAAGGGCGTTTTGGAGCTGAAGCTGACCAAGCGCGGCAAAGCGCTCATGGGCGAGGTCGCCGAGTCGCGCTTCCGCTCGCTCGCGGGCGCGCTGAAGGCCGATCCGATCATCACGGATTAAAGCTCGATCCCGCCCTCCGGGATCTCAATCGGCCCGCCTTGCTCCGGGTCGTCTTTTTGCGGCGCATCCTCCGGCGGCTCGGTCATCAGGGGCGGCGGCGGCGGTGCATCCGGGTCGCGCCGCATGATGATATCGCCATTGGGCAGCCGCTCGGGCGCGCCGTAATTCGCCATATCGTCGACCAGCGCGAGGAACTGGCGCAGCTTCGGCCCCAACTGGGCCGCGGCCTCCCCCAAGCCTTTCTGCATTTCGTCGAGCTGCGGCTTCATCTCTCCCATCAGCCCGCGAAACAGCGTCTGCGCCCCTTCCTGCAACAAGGAGAATCCGCGATCGACATCGCCGCCAGCGTCGGCCCCTTCATCCTGCGCGGAGACGGGCGTGGCCAGAAGGGCGAACGAGAGAGCGATGACGAGCGGCTGTTTCATGGCTCCGATCCTACGCGGAAGCGGGACGAAAATCACGCCCCTCGCTCAGTCGATATCGACCGAGACGGGAAAATGATCGGAGGCCTGCAACAGCGCCTCGCGCAGCTCGGGCACGCGGTAGATATGCGGATCGTCGAACGGGTGCCAGATTCTCCACGCCGTCGCCCGCGCCGCCAGATCGGGTGAGAGCATCACGTAATCCAGCATGGCCGAGAAATACTGCTTCTGATCCACGAGATAGAACCGCGCGGAACTGGGCGCGGCGGCCGTATGATGGGCTTTCGACAGCCGCGCATGCGGGTCGCGCAGGCGCACCGCGTCGGGCCCACCCTCGCCCGCGACGATCTCGACGCCCGAGCGCCCGAACAGCTTCTCGTACTCGTCGAGCCCCGGACCGTCGTTGAAATCGCCGAGCACGATCAGGCTGTCGCCCGCCGCCAGATGCTCCTCCACGCGGCCCCGGATCCAGATCGACTGTGCCAGCTGCTTGCGCCGGTTCTCGATCGCCATGCGGGTCGCCGTCTCCAGGCTCGTCGCGCCATGCGGAGCTTTCGACTTCACATGCACGCCGATCATCCGCATCACCTCCCCGGACCGCGTCCCCAGAACGACTTCCAGGGGCGGCTTGGAAAAGGTGACCGTATCCATCCGCGCATCGATATCGAGGTCGATCCGGAGACTGCCGTCGAAACGCGGCCACGCCTCCGAGCTTTGCGGATCATGCCGCGCCGTCACGACATCGGGGTCGTAGAGCAACGCCAGTTCCTGCTGTGTGTCGTTGGAAAAGCCAAGAAGCGCGCGCCGCTGACGCAGCCCGAAGCGCTCCGCAAAGGCTTCGAGCATATCGACCGTCTTGTGGCGGTGGTTGTCGTCGGGCGCCTCGACCACCAGAAGCACATCGGCCTCCAGCGCGCTCATCACTATCGCGATCGCCCCGGTCTGCTGGCTGCGCGTCACATTGTAGCGCGCCGACCACTGATCATCGTCGAGAAGCGCCCCGTTGCGATCGAAAAGGCTGTTGAACCACTCGATATTCCAAGTGGCGATCCGCATCAGGCGTCCGCATGGCTGGCGCGGATTTCCTCCCAGGCCTTGTTGAGCGCGATCACCCGCGCCTGCGACAGCTGCACCGCCTCTTCCGGCAGGCCACGCGCAATCGCCCGGTCGGGATGGGCCTCGCGCACCTTGTTGCGCCAGACCTTGCGCACCTCGGGCAGCGGCGTGCCCGGTTCGACCTCGAGCACCGACCACGGATCGGGATCGGCATCCTCCACGAAGGCGGAACGCATCGCACGGAAACAGCATTCCTCCAGCCCGAAGATCCGCGCGACTTCCAGCAGGAAGGCATCCTCGCCCTCGTGGTAATCGCCATCGGCCAGCGCGATGAAGAACAGCCCTTCGAGCACGTCTTTCAGAACGTCCGCGCCGGGACCAAACATGTTGGCGATCTTGCGGGCATAGGCGTCGAAACCCGCCACATCGGTGCGCGCCATGTTGAAGACGCGCGCAGCATTGGCTTCCTCTTCCGGCGGGATCTGGAAGATGCGCCGGAACGCCGCGACCTCGTCGCGAGTCACCTGCCCATCCGCCTTTGCCATCTTCGCACCGAGTGCGATCACCGCGATGGTGAAGGCGACAGAACGCTCCGGCGGCTGGCGCAGATTGTCGAAAACGGTCGACAACGCCTCGCCCCGCCCGAGAGCGGAGAGTGCTTGCGCGATGCGCGACCAGAGAGAAATGGGCCTGTCCATGGTTCAAGTTTAGCCGCGCTGCGGCGGAAATGCACCCGCGCAAATCCGGCCTGTGATTAAATCGTTGTAATATTTTGAATGAACGGCGGCGCGCAGAGTTCCCCCGCGCGCCGCTTGAGACCGATCAAGGTCGAAGTTCGGGCTTGACCAAATATCCCGGGGGGCGCGTCAGCGCGGGGGCAGAGCCCCCTCGCCCTCAGGCCCGCGCCTGCCGCACGATGTCGAGAATTTCGCGCGCGGCCAACGGGATATTGGTCCCCGGCCCGAAGATCGCCTTCACGCCCGCCTTCTTGAGAAAGTCGTAATCCTGCTGCGGGATCACGCCGCCGCAGATCACGATGATATCCTCGGCGCCCTTCTCTTTCAGCGCCGCGATCAGCTTCGGCGCGAGGGTCTTGTGACCCGCCGCCTGCGACGAAATCCCGACCACGTGGACATCGTTGTCGATCGCATCCTGCGCGGCTTCTTCCGGCGTCTGGAACAGTGGGCCCACATCGACGTCGAAGCCGATATCGGCAAAGGCCGTCGCGATCACCTTGGCGCCGCGGTCGTGGCCGTCCTGACCCATCTTCACCACCAGCATCCGCGGGCGGCGGCCCTCTTCCTCGGCGAAGGCCTCAACGTCCTTCTGGATCTGTGCGAAGCCCTCGTCGCCGTCATAGGCCGCGCCATAGACACCTGCGAGCGTCTTCACCTCGGCGCGGTGACGTCCGAACACCTTTTCCATCGCCATTGAAATCTCTCCCACAGAGGCCCGGGCGCGGGCAGCTTCCACCGCCGCTTCGAGCAGGTTGCCACCTTCAGAGGCGCGGCGCGTCAGCTCGGCCAGCGCCGCCTCGCAGGCTGCCTCGTCGCGGGTTGCGCGCATCTTCTCGAGCCGCGCGATCTGGTTGTCGCGCACTTTCGCGTTGTCGATGTCGAGGATATCCAGCTCATCCTCGGTCTCACGGCGATACTTGTTCACACCGACCACGACGTCCTCGCCCCGGTCGATCAGCGCCTGACGCCGGGCGGCCGTTTCCTCGATGCGCAGCTTGGGCATGCCCGAGGCCACGGCCTTCGTCATGCCGCCCATCTCCTCGACTTCCTCGATCAGCTCCCAGGCCTTCTCGGCCAGTTCCGCCGTGAGGCTCTCGACGTAGTAGGAGCCCGCCAGCGGATCGACCACATTGGTGATCCCCGTTTCTTCCTGCAGGATCAGCTGCGTGTTGCGCGCGATCCGGGCCGAGAACTCGGTGGGCAGCGCAATTGCCTCGTCGAGCGCATTGGTGTGCAGCGACTGCGTGCCGCCCAGCGCTGCCGACATCGCCTCGTACGCCGTGCGGATCACGTTGTTATAGGGATCCTGCTCCGCCAGCGAGACGCCCGAAGTCTGGCAGTGCGTGCGCAGCATCGAGCTTTGCGGCTTCTTCGGCTCGAACTCTTCCATGATCCGGCTCCACAGCAGGCGCGCCGCGCGCAGCTTGGCGGCCTCCATGAAGAAGTTCATCCCGATCGCGAAGAAGAAGCTCAGACGGCCTGCGAACTTGTCGACATCCATCCCCGCCTTGATCGCCGTGCGAACATATTCGCGCCCGTCGGCCAGCGTGTAGGCCAGCTCCTGCACGAGGTTCGCGCCGGCCTCCTGCATGTGGTAGCCCGAGATCGAGATCGAGTTGAACCGCGGCATCTCGTTCGAGGTGTATTCGATGATATCCGCGATGATCCGCATCGAGGGCTCGGGCGGATAGATGTAGGTGTTGCGGACCATGAACTCCTTGAGGATGTCGTTCTGGATCGTGCCCGACAGAACGCTGCGGTCATGGCCCTGCTCTTCGCCGGTGACGATGAAGTTGGCGAGGATCGGGATCACCGCGCCGTTCATCGTCATCGAGACCGAAATCTGATCGAGCGGGATGCCGTCGAACAGGATCTTCATGTCCTCGACGCTATCGATCGCGACACCCGCCTTGCCGACATCGCCCTCGACGCGCGGGTGATCGCTGTCATAGCCACGGTGGGTCGCCAGGTCGAAGGCCACCGACACACCCTGCTGCCCGGCGGCGAGCGCCTTGCGATAGAAGGCGTTCGACTCCTCGGCGGTCGAGAAGCCCGCATATTGCCGGATCGTCCACGGACGGCCCGCATACATCGTCGCACGAGGCCCGCGCGTGAAGGGCGACAGGCCCGGCATGGTGCCCAGATGGTCGAGCCCCTCCACGTCCTCTTCGGTGTAAAGCGGCTTGACCGCGATCCCTTCGAGCGTGTTCCAGGTCAGGTCCTCGAACGGCCTGCCACGCAGTTCCTTCTCGGCGAGCTTGCGCCAGTCCTCTTTCTTGTCCGTCATGGCCAAATCCTTCTTCCACTGTCGCCGCGGCGGGTGTCTTCCCCGCATCTTC
The DNA here is from genome assembly GCF_002213195.1 of Thioclava sp. F42-5. NCBI lineage: Bacteria > Pseudomonadati > Pseudomonadota > Alphaproteobacteria > Rhodobacterales > Paracoccaceae > Thioclava > Thioclava sp. F42-5. The sequence continues at coordinate 29,957 of NZ_NBNZ01000010.1, read as the reverse complement.
GGCCGTCATTTCCACGAAATTCAGTCCCGGCGGCGCGTGGCGCAGCCCGGTCATATGTCCCAGATCGCGGGTGTCCATCCGCGCACGGCACCCTATCGAAAGGCATCCGGCGCGCCTCGCCCGCCTCCGGTGCGTCGGCGTTTCGCATATCCGCTTCCCACGACAGCAGGCCCAAGCGGCACCCCGCCGCACGCCCCGCCCCCCGGCGCCAGTCGGCACCGCTGTTCCTAGCGGCGCGCTTAAAGGCCGCATTTCGCGAAAATTCGTAGCGCCCGCCATGGTGCGAGAGGTCCGCCGCGCATATATCAGGAACGAGAGAGGAGCCCATGACCCGCTTATTATCCCTTGGACTCGCTGCATTTCTTGCGCTGACGCCCTTCGCGGTCGCAGCCCAGGACAGCACCGTCAATCTTGCCGTGGCAGAGCCCGAGGTCACGCCCCCCTTCGCGCCGGTCGATGGGGCGGACGCGGATCTGGATGCGCTCGTCTGGCAGAAGCGGCCCATCGTGGTCTTCGCCGACAGCCCGCTCGACCCGGCCTTCAAGGAACAGATCCGGTACCTCGAAGAGCATTGGTCGGAACTGGCCCAGCGCGACGTCGTCGTCATCACCGACACCACGCCCGATCCGGCGAGCGACGTTCGGCGCAAGCTGCGCCCGCGCGGGTTCTCCCTCGTGATCATAGCGAAGGACGGCACGGTGAACCTGCGCAAGCCCGCCCCGTGGGACGCGCGCGAGATCATCCGCTCGATCGACAAGATGCCAATCCGGCGCGACGAGATCCGCGAAGAGCGCGGTTTCTGACCACATACCCGCACACCACCGCGCGCCAATAGATCGTGCCCCGCCGTGGCGGGGTGAGCCGGTCGCCCGGCCTCCCTATGCCACGGCGCGGGCGTCACTTATTCGAACTCCATGATGATGTCGTCGACGGCAAGGCTCGCGCCCGCCTCGGCGTTGATCTTCTTCACGGTGCCCTTCTTCTCGGCGCGCAGAATGTTCTCCATCTTCATCGCCTCGACAGTGGCCAGCGGCTGACCCTCCTGCACTTCCGCGCCTTCCTCGACCGAGATCTTCACGACGAGACCCGGCATCGGGCAGAGCAGGAATTTCGACGTATCCGGCGGCAGTTTCACCGGCATCAGCTGCGCAAGCTCGAACTGGCGCGGCGTGCGGACATGGACCTTCAGATCGGCGCCTCGCACCCGGATGCGGAAGCCCATCGGGATCTTGCCGACCTTGAGGACCAGCGGCGCACCGTTCACGGTCAGTTCGGCCAGCGGGTCCCCCGGGGTCCAGTCGCTCTCGACGCGCATCTCTTCGCCATCCTCGAAGACGATGGTGGAGCCGTTGCGATCCGCATTCACCTTCAGCTTGAAATCCTCATCCTGCAGCGAGACCGCCCAATCCACGCCGACCTTGCGCTCGTGGTTGCCGAGCGTGCCGGAGATCTTCGTGCGCCGAATCTCGGCCACGCGCTCCATCGCCGCCGTGGCCGCCGCGACCTTGCGCAGCATCCCCTCGTCGAGCGTGACGCCCGCGAACCCCTCGGGATATTCCTCTTCGATGAAGGCGGTGGTGATGTTGCCGGAGGTGAAGCGCTCGTGATCCATCACCGCGGCGCAGAACGGCAGGTTGTGACCGATGCCTTCCACCTCGAACTTGTCGAGCGCGAGGCGCATCTCTTCGATGGCCGCGTCGCGGGTCTCGCCCCAGGTGCAGAGCTTGGCAATCATCGGATCGTAGAACATCGAAATCTCGCCGCCCTCGAAGACGCCGGTATCGTTGCGCACGATGCCGCCCGACGCAGTCTTGCCTTCCACCGGCGGACGGTAGCGGGTCAGACGCCCGATCGAGGGCAGGAAGTTGCGGTAAGGATCTTCGGCATAGAGGCGGCTCTCGATCGCCCAGCCGTTGATGCCGATATCTTCCTGCTTCATCGGAAGCTTCTCACCGTCGGCCACGCGGATCATCTGCTCGACGAGGTCGATGCCGGTGATCAGTTCGGTGACCGGGTGTTCCACCTGAAGACGGGTGTTCATCTCGAGGAAGTAGAAGTTCTTCTCGCCATCGACGATGAATTCCACCGTGCCCGCGCTGCAGTAATCCACCGCTTTCGACAGGGCGACAGCCTGCTCGCCCATCGCCTTGCGGGTCTCGGGGTCGAGGAAAGGCGACGGCGCCTCTTCGATGACTTTCTGGTTGCGGCGCTGGATCGAGCATTCACGCTCGTTCAGATAAACGCAGTTGCCGTGCTTGTCGGCGAGCACCTGAATCTCGATGTGGCGCGGCTGGGTGACGAATTTCTCGATGAAGATGCGGTCGTCGCCGAAGCTGTTCGCGGCCTCGTTCTTCGACGACTGGAAGCCCTCGCGCGCTTCTTCGGCGTTCCACGCGATGCGCATGCCTTTACCGCCGCCGCCAGCGGAGGCCTTGATCATCACCGGGTAGCCGATCTCGTCGGAGATCTTCACCGCTTCATCGGCATCCGCGATCAGCCCCATGTAACCGGGCACGGTCGACACGCCGGCCTCTTTCGCGAGCTTCTTCGAGGTGATCTTGTCGCCCATCGCCTCGATCGCGCCCGAGGGCGGGCCGATGAAGGCGACGCCCTCTTTTTCCAGCGCCTCGGCGAATTTCTTGTTCTCCGACAGGAAGCCGTAGCCCGGGTGAACCGCTTCGGCGCCGGTCTGGCGGATCGCATCCATGATCTTGTCGATCACGATATAGGATTGGTTCGCGGGCGGCGGACCGATATGCACCGCCTCGTCGGCCATCTGGACATGCAGCGCCTGCGCATCGGCATCGGAATAGACGGCGACCGTCTTGATCCCCATCTTCTGCGCCGACTTGATGACGCGGCAGGCGATCTCGCCACGGTTGGCGATCAGGATTTTCTTGAACATGTCAGGCCCTTCCCTTCCGGTGCGGGAGGGGCATCCCCCCGCCCCGCGTGTCGTGTTCATGATGTGAGACAAAAGAAAAACCGCCACCGGGGCGAGCAGCCCCGATGGCGGTCGGATAGCGATCGGGCGCGGACAGAGCCGCGCGGATGTGCTTAGTAGGAGCGCTGGCAGACGCCGGCGTCGTCGCAATAGGTGCCCGCGAGCGCGCCGAGAGCCGCACCGGTGAGCGCGTTGTTGTCGGTCGCGTCCGCGATGATCGCGCCGCCGGCCGCACCGGCGAGGGCGCGCTGACCGTCGGTTTGCATGCAGCCTGCGAGGGCGAGACCGGCAAGGAGAAGAAGGATCGGGGTTTTGCGCATGGGAAACTGCCTCCAATAGCGGTTATGATTGGACGCGAGTTTATCGCGGCCCCGTGAAAAGCCAACGGCGAAAACGCGAGGTCCGACCCCATCGGCGAGCTATCGCCACTGCCCTTCACATCTCTGCAGGCAGCCCCTTGACCTTCCGAAGGAAAAAACTGCGGCCCGACCATAAGATCAGGCCGCAGGAATAGGGAAGGGGTAGGGATATTACACAAGCCGCGGGTGTTGGGGACAGTACGGCTTGCCCCCTCAATGTGACTGCGCATATCGCGGATTGCAAAGGCGAAATCCCTGCAATTCCGAGATTCGGCGGCATGCCGCCATTTCGCGCAGGACATCAGCGAAATCATGCCCAATCCTCATCCTCGTCATCGTCGAAGGTGAAGGCGTCGGGATCGGCGAAGACCTCCGGGAAGGAGGCTTGAGCGCGTTTCACGTCGATCTTGAGAAGCGCCTCGTAGCTTTCGGGGTCGAACGGGTCCTCGGCAGGCACGACTTCGCGCCCGAAGAGCCAGCTCAACCGGCCCGCATCGAGATTGCCGCGCTCGAACGGCTCCTCGCCGAAATGCGCCCAGAGCGCGGCCATGAAGCCCGCATCGGCCTTGCGATCGGCATGACCGCGATCGGCGTAGCGTTCACGCCGAATGATCTTCGTCGCGCCCTTCTTGTTGGCCCGGCGAATGGTGAATTGATAATCCGTCGAGGGTAGCCGCGACGGGAAACCGCGATGCTTCAGCATGACGCGCCCTCCGCTTTGAAGTTGCTGGGACGGCGCGCGCTGAGTTTCTGCGTTACGCCCTCATTATTGACCCGTTCGGGTCTGGTTCCCGCCGGTTGGGTCCCTGCTAGGCGTCGGCTGGCGCTCGCTCGAGCCACCGCGCTGCTCGGGGACGCATTGCGCCGGTCGCTGCGTTGTCGCTGCCACCGCCGTCTCGAACGGTCCGCATTGCAGCGGACAGTCGGGCACGGAAGCCGGGTATTGCGAGTCGACGAGCCGTCCGGTCGGTCGGCAACTGCTCCCGCTTGCGACGGGACCGCCATATTTGCCGGTATAGACCGGTTCCACGGTGACAGGCGCAGGCTCCGGCTTGGGCGCACAGCCCACAAGCAGAGCCGCACAGGCGACGGCGCCCAGAGAAATTCGGACCATTTCACTCTCCCCCATTCTGTTATCGAATGGCTAAGAGCGTACTCCCGAAGGGAAATTTCCGCTAGGTAACCGTATGGCGTATTGCAAAACGCCACCCTCTCGGCAGGGATCGTGGGGGCAAGGCGGTGGCTGCCGCCCTGCCCCGCACGCAGATCACTTGTACTTGCCGGTATAGGTCGGCTCGGTGGTAACGGCCACCGGCATCGGCTCGGGCTTGGGCGCGCAGGCTGCGATGAAGGCCACGAGGCCAAGCGCGATGAGAGCTTTCGACATGTCGTTCTCCTGTCCAGGGGGGCGCGCGCCCCGATCTGGGCGAGGTTCGGCACGACCCGTTTCAACGCGGGGACCGAAATCGCTTTCCCCAAGGGCAGGTTAGCCCGCAAATCCCGCTCACGAAAGCGCGATCTTGCCGTGAGCGTCCGCACAAACGCGCGCTCCGGCATCCTGCCTTCCAAGCTGTGATCTGCGGGTCTGGCCACGGCCATCAGAAAAACTCCCAAACGCATTTTCCATCCTCGACGGAAAAGCTGTCGAAATATTGCACCACCTCTGGTGCGGCTTCGCCGAACGGCACGATCTGGTCCGACAGGCTCACCATCACCTGTGCGGGCTCCGGACCGGGCTGCGGCAGGCGCGGCACCACCCACCCGTTGCACAGCGCCTCGATATCCTTCAGCGCGATATCGGAGGAGATCGGGCTCGGCCCTCCGATCTGCGGCGCGAGGAAGCGGAAGCGATAGGTCAGCCCGTCCGGTCCGGCCTCGTTGTGGATCACGTCGACCCACCAGACCTTCTGCCCGGACGGTACCGGGATCGCATCGCCCTTCGTCCCCTCCGGCCCGTCGCCGGGCCCTAGATCCTCCCCCAGGTTGCCCGGATGCATGACCGCACCGTAATCGGGCACTGGCGTCACCTCCCGCAGCTCCTGGGCGGGCGCCGAAGACGCCAGCGCCAGCCCGGCGAGAGCGCCGGGCAAGAGCGTCGCGATCTTCGACCTGCCCGTCATGCGCCTCCTCAGAGCGGGATGTTATCGTGCTTCTTCCACGGGTTGGACAGCTTCTTCGAGCGCAGTGCCGCGAAGGCGCGGGCCACCCGGCGACGCGTCGAACGCGGCTGGATCACCTCGTCGATGAAACCCTTCTCGGCCGCCACGAACGGGTTCGCGAAACGGTCCTCGTAATCGGCGGTGCGCTTGGCGATCTTCTCCTGGTCGCCCAGTTCCGAGCGATAGAGGATTTCGACCGCACCCTTCGCGCCCATCACCGCGATTTCCGCAGTCGGCCAGGCGTAGTTGAAATCGCCGCGCAGGTGCTTGGAGGACATGACGTCATAGGCGCCACCATAGGCTTTGCGGGTGATAACCGTGACCTTCGGCACGGTCGCCTCGCCATAGGCGAACAGCAGCTTCGCACCGTGCTTGATGACGCCGTTATATTCCTGGCTCGTGCCCGGCAGGAAGCCCGGCACGTCGACCAGCGTCAGGATCGGGATTTCGAACGCGTCGCAGAAGCGCACGAAGCGCGCGGCCTTGCGGCTGGAATCGATATCCAGACAGCCCGCCAGCACCATCGGCTGGTTCGCGACAACGCCGACCGTCTGACCTTCCAGACGGATGAAGCCGGTGATGATGTTGCCCGCGAAGTCCTTCTGGATCTCGAAGAAATCGCCCTCGTCGGCGATCTTCAGGATCAATTCCTTCATATCGTAGGGGGTGTTCGCGTTCGAGGGCACCAGCGTGTCGAGCGACGCCTCGATCCGGTCCACCTCGTCGAAGAAGGGCCGCACGGGCGCCTTCTCGCGGTTCGAGAGCGGCAGGAAGTCGATCAGGCGTCGGGTCTCGAACAGCGCCTCGACGTCGTTCTCGTAGGCGCCATCGGCGACCGAGCTTTTCTTGGTGTGGGTCGCGGCCCCGCCAAGCTCCTCGGCCGTCACCTGCTCGTTCGTAACCGTCTTCACCACGTCGGGGCCGGTGACGAACATGTAAGACGTATCCTTCACCATGAAGATGAAGTCCGTCATCGCGGGCGAATAGACCGCACCGCCGGCACAGGGACCCATGATGAGGCTGATCTGCGGCACGACGCCCGAGGCCATGATGTTGCGCTGGAACACGTCCGCATAGCCTGCAAGCGACGCCACGCCTTCCTGAATCCGCGCCCCGCCCGAATCGTTGATGCCGATCACCGGCGCGCCGTTCTGGACCGCCATATCCATGATCTTGCAGATCTTCTCGGCGTGGGTTTCCGACAGCGAGCCACCGAAGACAGTGAAATCCTGGCTGAACACATAGACCATGCGCCCGTTCACGGTACCCCAGCCGGTGACGACGCCGTCGCCATAGGGCTTGCTCTCTTCCATCCCGAAATCGGTGCAGCGATGGGTCTTGAACATGTCGAACTCTTCGAAAGAGCCCTCGTCGAGCAGCAATTCGATCCGCTCGCGCGCGGTCAGCTTGCCCTTCTTGTGCTGCGCCTCGATGCGTTTCTCGCCGCCACCAAGGCGGGCTTCGTCGCGCCGATGCTCCAGCTCCTTCAGGATGTCTCTCATGAGGGTCCTCCGCATAATTTCTCGGCACCCTATTCCGAAGGCAACAATCTTACAAAGGGGATTCGAGAAAATTTGCAAATTATTGGCAAGCCTGCGATAGCGAATTGCATAACTGCGAAGCCCGCTACCGATCGCAGACCATCACCGATTGATCCAATGACACCGGCTCAGAACCGGCAAAATTTGACGCAGGGTTTTTGCAAAGCTAAAAATCTCTTTGCAAAAAGGAGGGGCAGATGGCGACTCAGAAACTCTATGCCGGCGTGAAACTGCGCGAAACCCGCACGCGGCTCGGCCTGACCCAGAAAGCCTTCGCCGAGCGGCTCGGCGTGTCGCTGCCCTATCTCAACCAGATGGAGAACAACCACCGCCCGGTCTCGGCGCAGGTCGTGCTGGCGCTGGCGAGCGAATTCGGCCTCGACGTGACCGAGCTCTCGGCGGGCGATGCGGAGCGGCTGGTCTCGGACATGCGTGAGGCACTGGCCGACCCGATCTTCTCCGATGGCGCGCCGCCCTTGGCCGATCTGCGGCTCGCGGCCTCCAACGCCCCTGCACTCGCCCGGTCCTTCCTCGAACTGCACCGCGCCTACCGCCAGACCCATGAACGCCTCGCCTCGCTCGACGAAGCCCTGGGCCGCGAGGGGGCACAGACGGTGGTCTCCCCCTGGGAAGAGGTCCGCGACTTCTTTCACTATTGCGACAATTACATCGACGCCGTCGATCGTGCCGCCGAACGCTTTTCCTGTCGTGATGGCAAGCGGTTGGAGCCCATTCCTCATGCGATCGATACCCTCGCGAAACGCGGTCTCGACGTGCAGTTCTCCGACATTTCGCAACTGCGCGAGCGCGACGGCAACCGGCTTCTGATCAACGCCCATGCGGGCCGGCCGACGCAGGCCTTCCAATTGCTGCACCAAGTGGCGTTGCTGACCCAGAACGACTTGCTGGATGCGACGCTCGACCTCGCGCGCTTCCAATCCGACACGGCCCGGGCGATCGCCAAGATCGGGCTCGCCAACTACTTCGCGGGCGCGGCGCTGCTGCCCTACCGCCCCTTCCTCGAAGCGGCGCAGGACACCCGCCACGATCTGGAGCGACTCTGCGACATCTTCACCGCCTCGATCGAGCAGGTCGCCCACCGTCTCTCGACCCTGCAGCGCCCCGGCGCGAAGGGTATTCCCTTCTTCTTCGTCCGCGTCGATCAAGCCGGCACCATCACCAAGCGCCACTCTGCCACGCGACTGCAATTCGCCCGATTCGGTGGCGCCTGCCCGCTCTGGAACGTCCACCAAGCCTTTGAAACTCCGACTAAGTTCCTGCGCCAACTCGCAGAGACCCCCGATGGCGTTCGCTATCTCTGCCTCGCGCGAGACGTCTCGAAATCGGGCGGCAGCTTCACCGCGCCAGTCCGCCGCTACGCGATCTGTCTGGGCTGCGAGGTGAGCCACGCGAAGGGGCTCGTCTATGCCGACGATATGGAGCTCGGCAATCCCAAGGCCTACCAGCCGATCGGGATCTCCTGCCGAATCTGCGAGCGTAAGGATTGCCACCAGCGCTCGGTTCCGCCGCTGGAACGCCGCCTGCATGTCGATCCCGACCATCGCGGCCTTCTGCCCTACGACATCGCATAGAAAAACGCCCCGGGGCCGAAGCCCCGAGGCGTCCCACCAAAATCACTCGTTACCATACAACTCAGGCGTCGGCGGTACCCAGCATCCGCGCGATCTCATCCTTCACCGCGGCGCGTTGCTTGCGCAGGTCGGTCTCGGCGAGGCTGTCCATCGGCTCCACATTCGTCTCGGCCCGGTGCACGCGATCGTTCAGCGTGTCGTAATCGTCCAACAGCTTTGCAAAATGCGCGTTGGAGATTTTCAACTCGTGGATCCGATCGAGTTTCGTCGGGAATTCGTCTTGCAGCGTGTGCGGCGTATTGGCCATGTCGCTCCCTTTCCTTGCTGTCGGACCGACATTAGGCCACCGCGACTCGCGCCACCTTGATGCGCATCAAGTCAGCCGCCTGCGCGACGCCATCCGGCCGCTTTTGCCGCGGCCTCGGTGCAAAACCATCGCTCGCCCTTGGCGGTATTGATCCGCGTCGCGGCATAAGAGCCCGTGCCCGGCAGATGATAGAGCCGCCCGCGCTTGGAAATATTGCCCTTGATCGCGCAATTACCCGGCGGGGTTTGTACCTTGGTCGCGGCGCGGACCGCTGCTGGGCGCCTTGCTTCGCCCTGCCATATGCCGAGACCCGCGCGGCGCGCGCTCTCCTCCTGCCCGACATAATCGAGCGCGTATCTTCGGTACGCGAAGGCTGCGCCGCGGGCCACCATCTCGGCGTTGAGATCGCGCCCGCCGGCGCGGCAAATAGCGATCAGCCGCCCGTAGCGATCCTGCTCGTTACCCGTGCACCGCACTCCCCGCCCCGCGAGCCGCTGCAGTTCCGCCGTCGCGGCCTGTCCACAAGCCCAGCGCACGCCTTGCGTCGTCTTGCAGCTTTGCTTCGCCTCCGGCGCGTCGATGCCGAACAGCCGCACCCGCGTATTCGCAACCACCAGCGTATCGCCATCGACGACGCGTGGAATGCCCGTGACCGTCGCCGCGAAAACGGGCGAGGCGATGAGAACCAGAAGTGAACAAAGCCTTAACATTCCCTAGATATCGGTGGGACTGATCTCGCACGCAACAGATTTCGTAGCTGAAAGGTAAACCGAAACTTGGGAGCCCCGCATGTCCGACGCGCTCAACCTGATCGGCCGCATCCTGATCGCGCTGCTGTTCCTCGGCGGCGCGGCGCAGAAAGTCAGCGAGCCGCGGATGGTGCAGGAAATGATCGGCTGGCTTGGCCTGCCCGGCTGGCTGGTCTGGCCCGTCGCGCTGTTCAACCTGATCGCGGCGCTTGGCCTGATCTTCGGTCCGAAGGTGCGGGCCTGGGCACTCATCCTCGCCGCCTATTGCATCTTCACCAGCTGGTTTCACTGGCAGCTGCGCGCCGACCCGTGGCAGGTGACGATCTTCGTGAAGAACTGGGCGATCGCGGGCGGCCTCTTGATCCTCGCGGCGCAGGGGCCGGGGCGCTATGCCCTCAGCCTCCCGCGCCGCGAAGGCCGCTAACTCAGCGCTGCGCCACCTGCCAGTTCGGCGCCACCCACGGCTCGAGGTTCTCGCGTGCGAGCGGTGCCCGGCCCAGCAGGTGATCGGCCATCTTCTCGCCCACCATGATCGAGGGCGCGTTCAGGTTGCCGTTGGTGATGCGCGGGAAGACAGAGCTGTCGGCGACCCGCAGCCCCTCGACCCCGATCACGCGGCCTTCCGGATCGACGACGGCACTCGGATCGTCCGCCGCCCCCATCTTCGCAGTGCCACATGGGTGATAGGCGCTCTCGGCATGTTCGCGGATGAAGGCGTCGATCTGCTCATCCGTCTCCACGTCGGCCCCCGGCTGGATCTCGTGCTTCACATGGGCGGCCATCGGCGCTTGCGCAAAAATCTCCCGGGTCAGCCGCACGCATTTGCGGAATTCGGCCCAGTCGTCGGGATGGCTCATGTAGTTGAACTTGATCTCGGGCTTGGCCTCGGGATCGCCCGAGCGCAGCCGGATATGGCCACGCGACTTCGAACGCATCGGCCCGACATGTGCCTGAAAGCCGTGCCCCTCGGCGGCGGCCTTGCCGTCATAGCGCACCGCGATCGGCAGGAAGTGATACTGGATGTCCGGGTAATCGATCCCGGCCTCCGACCGGATGAAGGCGCAGCTTTCGAACTGGTTCGACGCGCCGAGCCCGCTTTTGGTGAAAAGCCATTGCGCGCCCACACGGGCCTTGCCGTAGAGGTTCCAGTACTTGAACAGCGTCACCGGCTGTTTCGCGGCGAATTGCATATAGATCTCAAGGTGATCCTGCAGGTTGCCGCCCACGCCGGGACGATCTGCCAGCACCTCGATGCCATGCTCGCGCAGATGCTCTGCCGGGCCGACACCCGAGAGCATCAGAAGCTTCGGCGTATTGATCGAGCTTGCCGCCAGTACGACCTCGGACGTCGCGCGGACCACCTCGATCTGCCCCTTGCGCTTGATCTCGACGCCGACGGCCTTCTTGCCTTCGAAGACGACGCGCCGCGCCAGACCGCGCACGATCCGCAACTTGCCGGTCTTGAGCGCGGGGCGCAGATAGGCATTGGCCGCCGACCAGCGACGCCCCTTGTAGATCGTGGCCTCCATCGGCCCGAAGCCTTCCTGCTGCCGGCCGTTGTAATCCTCGGTCACCGGATAGCCCGCCGCCGCGCCCGCAGCGACGAAGGCGTCGAACAGGGGGTTGGAGCGCGGCCCGCGGGTCACATGCAGCGGCCCCGAGCGGCCACGCCATTCGGTCTCTTCGCCGCCGTGCCAATGCTCCATCCGCTTGTAATAGGGCAGCACATCGGCGTAGCCCCAGCCGCGCGCGCCGCTTTCTTCCCAATGGTCGAAATCGCGCGCGTGGCCCCGGACATAGACCATGCCGTTAATGCTCGACGAGCCGCCCAGCACCTTGCCGCGCGGGGTCGCCAGACGGCGTCCGCCCAGATGCTCTTCGGGTTCCGACTGAAAGCCCCAGTCGTAGATCCCCATATTCATCGGATAGCTCAACGCGCCGGGCATCTGGATGAACGGCCCGGCATCCGAGCCGCCATGCTCGATTACGACCACGTCGCGGCCCGCTTCCACGAGCCGGTAAGCCAGCGCCGAGCCACCCGAGCCTGCGCCTACGATTACATATTCTGCCGAAACACTCATATCTTCCCCTTGGCGGAAAATCCCGGGGGGCGCCGGTTGGTGCGCCATCGGTCCGAGGACCAACCGGCGACGGGCAGCGCCCCCAGCCTCCCCAAATTCAAATTCAGTACGGGCTCTCGACCGGCCCCATGCCGACATAGACGGATTTGAGCTGCGTATAGTGCTCCACCGCCGCGCGCGAATTCTCGCGCCCGAAGCCCGATTGCTTCACCGCGCCGAAGGGCATTTCCACCGGTGTCAGGTTGTAGGCGTTGATCCAGGTCGTACCCGCCTGCAGCTGGCTCACGACACGGTGGCCGCGCGCCAGATCGCCGGTGAACACACCCGCGGCGAGGCCGAACTGCGTGTCATTGGCCCGCGCGATCGCCTCTTCCTCGGTCTCGAAATCCAGCACGGACATGACCGGGCCGAAGATTTCTTCCCGCGCGATGGTCATATCGTCGGTGACATCGGCGAAAACGGTGGGCTGCACGAAAAGCGGCCCCTCATTGCCTGCCGAGCCGCCGCAGACCAGTCGCGCGCCTTCGGATTTCGCGCTCTCGACATAGGACATCACCTTGTCGAACTGCGCCTTCGAGATCAGCGGACCGAATTGCGTCGCCTCGTCCAGCGGATCGCCCGCGACAATGGTTTCCGCGCGCTCTTTCAGACGGGCGAGGAATTTCTCCTTGATGCCCTTCTGGACGAAGACTCGCGTCCCGTTCGAGCAGATCTGACCCGAGGAATAGAAATTCCCCAGCATCGCCGCGCCGATTGCGCTTTCGATATCGGCATCATCAAAAACGATCATCGGGGATTTGCCGCCAAGCTCCATCGTGACGTGCTTCATGCCCGCCGATGCCGCCTGATAGACCTTCTGACCCGTCGGGACCGACCCGGTCAGCGAGACTTTCGCGATACGCGGATCGGTCGAGAGCGCCGCCCCTACCGGGCCGAAGCCCTGCACCACGTTGAAGATACCCGCGGGCATCCCGGCTTCGATGAAGATCTCGGCGAGCTTCAGCGCGCCCAGCGGCGTCATCTCGGAAGGTTTGAACACCATCGCGTTGCCGGTCGACAGCGCAGGCGCGGATTTCCAGCAGGCGATCTGGCTGGGATAGTTCCACGCGCCGATCCCTGCGCAGACGCCCAGCGGTTCGCGGATCGTATAGGCGAAATCGCCGCCCAGCGGCATCGTCTCTCCGGTCAGCGTGGGCGCGAGACCCGCGAAATACTCCAGCGCCTCGGCGCCCGAGGGCCAGTCGGCCTCGCGGGTTTCCTGAATGGGCTTGCCGGTGTCGAGCGTTTCCAGCAGCGCCAACTCCTCACCGCGCTCGCGGATGATCGCGACGGCACGGGTCAGGATACGGCCCCGCTCGACCGGGCGCAGCGCGGCCCAGTCCTTCTGCGCCTCAACCGCCCCCGAAATCGCGGCGTCGATCACCGCAGGGGTCGCCGCATGCAGCTTGGCAATCACCTCGCCGGTGCCGGGATAGGTGACGATCAGCGCGTCGCCGTCCGTATCTTCCATCCAGTCGCCATTGACGAAATGGCTTGCTTTCGGCTGTGCCCTCATTGGTGGACCTCCAATTCCTTTTCCAGATGCGCCAGCACCAGTTCGCAGGCGGCCTCGCGGTCGGGCTCGCCCGCGACAAGCGCCGCGCGGATGTAGACGCCGTCGATCATCGCGCCCAAACCCTCGGCCACGGAGCCCGCACGGTCGCCGACCAGCGGCCGCAGCCCGTGCATGAGGTTGGAGCGCAGACGGCGCTGATAGATATGCAGCAGGCGCCGCGCTTCGGCGCTCGACTGCGCGAGAACGTAGAAGTTCAGCCACGCGGCGATCGCCTCGTGACGGAACGAGCCCGCCGCGAAAGAGCCCATCACAACTGCGCGAACACGCTCGTGCGGGGAATGCGCCATCGCCATCGCACCGCGCACTTCGGCCCCGTAAATCGAAAGGATCGAGCGCATCGCGGCGAGGAAAATCCGGTCTTTCGACCCGAAATAATGGTGGGCCAGCGCCGAGGACATGCCCGCGCGCCGGGCGATCTGCGCGACCGTCACGTCGAGCGACCCCGCCTCGCCCACTGTCTCAATAGTCGCTTTGACCAAGGCTGCGCGCCGTATAGGCTCTGCTCCAAGCTTCGGCATGTGATCGGCCTCCTTCCGGGTGGCTTGCTTGCATGTCGAGCTAGAACATGTTTATTGACTCGTCAATCAACAACCGCATCCCGCGGTTTTTCTTAACGCTGCACAGGGAGAAAAAAGCATGAAACTTCGTTCCACGCTCCTCGCACTGGGGGCCGCGCTCTCGTTCGGACTGGCAGGCACCGCGCCCGCTCAGGCCGCCGATTGCTCGAAAGTGACCTTCTCCGATGTTGGCTGGACCGACATCACCTCGACCACCGCGGTCGCGACCACCATCCTCGAAGCGCTCGGCTACGAGACCGACACCAAGGTTCTCTCGGTTCCGGTGACCTACGAGGCGCTGTCGAAAGGCGACGTCGACGTGTTCCTGGGCAACTGGATGCCCTCGATGGCCGCCAACGTCGATCCCTACACCAAGGACGGCACCGTCGAGACGCTCGGCACCAACCTGACCGGCGCGAAATACACGCTGGCGACCAACCCCGCTGGCGCCAAACTCGGCATCAAGGACTTCTCCGACATCGCCAAGCACGCCGACGAACTGGACAACCAGATCTACGGCATCGAGCCGGGCAATGACGGCAACGCGCTGATCCTCGACATGATCGACAAGGACGCGTTCGGCCTGAAGAACTTCGACCTGAAGGAAAGCTCCGAGCAGGGCATGCTCGCGCAGGTCGCGCGTGCCGACAAAGCCGACAAACCGATCATCTTCCTCGCGTGGGAACCCCACCCGATGAACTCCAACTTCGACATCACCTACCTGTCGGGCGGCGATGACTTCTTCGGCCCCGATTACGGCGGTGCGACGGTCATGACCAACGTCCGCGCGGGCTATGTCGACGAGTGCCCGAACCCGGGCAAGTTCGTCTCCAACCTGAAGTTCACCCTCGCGATGGAAAACGAGATCATGGGCAAGATTCTCGACGATGGCGAGGATCCCAAGGCGGCCGCGAAGGAATGGCTCAAGGCCAACCCGGACAGCTGGAAGCCCTGGCTCGACGGTGTGACCACGAAGGACGGCGGCGACGCGCAGGCAGCGGTCGAGAAAGCGCTGAACTCGTGAGCCTTCGGGCGCAATATTCGCGCGGGCGGCAGGGCATGGCCCTCCGCCCCCGCTTCCCCTCGGTCCGCGCCCTCACCGGCGCGGCCCTTCTCTTCGCAGGGATGTTGAGCGCGCCCGTGACCCCGGCGCGCGCCGCCGATTGCCCGGAGGCCGAGGCCCTGCACGCGGCGGGCGTCACGCTCACCCGCAACACCCCGAAAATGGCGCAGGCCTATCGCTACGAAAACGGCACGCTGACCTCCTACCGGGTCGACGATCCCGAGCTCGGCCGCCCGCCCAAGCGCGAGCGCTACGACCATCCGCTGGCGGTGAGCCTGCAGGAAATGGACGGGCGCAGTTTCGCGCTCATCTATGACGAGGACCCCGCGCGGCTCGACCAACTGCCGCAGCTGGGCAACTGGCGCACTCCGGTGACGCTGAAAGTCGACGGCGAGACCAAGGATCGCGGCACCATCTCCTACGCCTATCGCGGCCCTGGCTCGGTGCTGATCGGTGCGTGCCGCTACGATGTCTGGCAGGTCGTCGAACGGATCGCGATGGGCAAGCTGCGCACCGCCTTCCTCAAGGAATTTTCCCCCAAGGCCGGGCTGGTCCTGCGCGTGACCAAGCTCGACCCCGAAACCGGCAAGGCGCAATCGCAAGTCGCCTTCGACCGCATAGAAACGCGCCAGAAATAACAACTCGCAAGGACAGTTATGAACTGGTTGACCGAAACCAAAATCCCCGTGGGCAAGACGGCCAAGATCGTGATCGACTGGCTGCAGGACCATGCAGCGCCGCTCTTCGACGCCCTCTCCGTCGCGCTGAAAGCGCTGATCGACGCAACGCTCTGGGTGCTGCAAGGCCCCCCGCCCCTTCTCGTGATCCTCGCCTTCGCGGTGATCGCCTACCTGCTGCAGCGCAGCTGGAAGATTTCCCTGCTGGTGATCGTGGGCTTCCTGTTCATCCTCAATCAGGACTACTGGGAAGAGACGACCGAGAGCCTCACCCTCGTGATCGCCGCCTGCGTGGTCTGCATGGGGATCGGGGTGCCGATCGGCATCGCCGCCGCCCATCGCCCACGGCTGTATTCAGTGCTGCAACCGGTCTTGGACCTGATGCAGACGCTGCCGGCCTTCGTCTACCTGATCCCGGCCATCGTCTTCTTCGGCATCGGCATGGTGCCCGGCCTGATCGCGACCGTGATCTTCGTTCTGCCCGCGCCGATCCGTCTGACCCATCTGGGCGTCTCCTCAACGCCGGACACGCTGACCGAGGCCGCCCAATCTTTCGGCGCAACCAAGAGCCAGCTTCTGTGGAAAGTCGAGCTGCCCTACGCCACACCGCAGATCATGGCCGGTCTGAACCAGACGATCATGCTCTCGCTCTCGATGGTCGTGGTGGCCGCGCTGGTCGGCGCGGACGGGCTCGGCGTGCCGGTCGTGCGCGCGCTCAACACCGTGAACACGGCGCTCGGCTTCGAATCCGGCTTCGTGATCGTCGTCGTCGCCATCATCCTTGACCGCATGCTGCGCCGCGGAGGTTCGAAATGACCCAGACCAAAGCCAAAACCGCCGTCAAATTCGACAATGTCTCCATCGTCTTCGGCGACCGCCCGCAAGAGGCCCTGCCCTTGATGGATGAAGGCCTGTCGCGCCCCGAGATTCAGGAGCGTACCGATCAGGTTCTGGGCGTGCATGATTGCTCGGTCGAGGTGCCCGAGGGCGAAATACTCGTGCTGATGGGCCTCTCGGGCTCGGGCAAATCTACGCTGCTGCGCGCGGTGAACGGGCTCAACCCGGTCGTGCGCGGGCAGGTCGAGGTGCATGACGGCGAGCGTCTCGTCGACGTCACCCATGCCGACCCCGCGACCTTGCGCAAAATGCGCCTGAACAAGATCGCGATGGTCTTCCAGCAATTCGGCCTGCTGCCCTGGCGGACCGTGCGCGAGAATGTAGGCCTCGGCCTCGAACTCGCCGGCATGAGCAAGGCGGAACGCCGCAAGAAGGTCGACACCCAGCTCGAACTGGTGGGTCTGTCGGACTGGGCCGACCGTCAGGTGGCAGAGCTTTCGGGCGGCATGCAGCAGCGCGTGGGCCTCGCCCGGGCGTTCGCCACCGACGCGCCGATCCTGCTGATGGACGAGCCCTTCTCGGCGCTCGACCCGCTGATCCGCACCAAGCTGCAGGACGAGTTGCTGGAGCTGCAGACCAAGCTCAAGCGTACGATCATCTTCGTCAGCCACGACCTCGACGAGGCGTTCAAGATCGGCAACCGGATCGCGCTGATGGAAGGCGGGCGGATCGTGCAATGCGGCACGGCACGCGACATCATCGCCAAACCGGCGAACGGCTATGTGGCCGATTTCGTGGCCCATATGAACCCGCTCGGCGTGCTGACCGCCGAGGATATCGCCGATCCCGTCGGCACGCCGACCGGCGATGCCACGGGTGAACCGATGCCCGCCGACGCCCCCGTGCGCGACGTGATGGAGCGGCTGCGCCACGAGCCTGCCGTCCCGCTCACCGATGGCCGCGTCGTGACCCGCGAAGGGGTCATCACGCGGCTCATCGACCCCCAGCGCAGCGCCGAGGCGAGCTGAGGGACGCTTCGCGGAGGATATTTTGACCAAGCCGAAACCAAGGCGCGCGCGCCCCTTCGGCTTGGCTCAAATATCCCCGCCGGAGGCATCCGACATTTGCAGAAAAGTGCGGCGCTGTCAGATCTTGGTGGCCGGCGGAGGCGGCGTCACCCGGCGTTTGAGCTGCGCCTCGCGGATGGTCATGTAGCTCACCGCGCCGATGATGATCGCACCGCCCAGGATCACGTAAGGGTCCGGACGCTCGCCGAAAATCGTCCAGCCCGCAATCGCCGCCCAGACCAGTTGCAGGAAGATCACCGGCTGCGTCACCGTCACAGGCGCCGCGGCGAAGGCCCGCGTCATGCAGTAATGCCCGCCGGTGGCGAACACCGCGACCGCGCCCAGCCAGAGCGTCTCGGACAGCGTGATCGGCTCCCATTTCCAGATCGCCACCGGAGCGAGCGCGACGGTCACTACCAGCGTCATCATCGCCACCACCGTGCCCGCGGGCACGTAATCGGTCAGCCGCTTCGCCGCGAGATAGGCGCCGCCAAAGAACAGCGCCGCGCCAAGCTGGGCGATATGGCCGGGCTCGATCGCGCGCATCCCCGGGCGCAGGATGATCAGCGCCCCGATCAGCGCGACGATCACCGCCGTCACGCGCCGCCACGCCAGCCCCTCGCCCAACAGGAGCGCACCGCCCACCGTCACCACGATCGGGTTGAGGTAGTTGATCGCGGTGACATCGGCGATCGGGATATTGCTCATCGCGAAGAACCACAGCCCCACCGCCACCGCATGCAGCGCCCCGCGCACACCGAACAGCGCCCAGACCTGCGGCGGGAAGTTCTGGCGCAGGATGCGGGCCAGTGCCGGCGCGAAGAAGATCAGCCCCCAGGTGAAGCGCACGAAGGCCGATTGCGCGGCGGGTACCTGATCGCCCAGCCAGTGGACGATGATATTCACCATGACGAAACAGGCGGTGGTGGCGAGCATCCACAGGATGCCGATCAGCGGTTTGTTAGGTTTGTCTTGCGCGGTCATGGCTCTCTTGGACGCTGGATCGGCACCGCGCGCAAGGGGCGGTTTTGTGTCGGTTATAATCCGCCCGCGGCGAGCTTCCAGGCGATCGACCCCATCAGCACCGCGATCAGCGCATCGAGCACGCGCCAGGCGCTCTCCTTGGCGAAAAGCGGCGCCAGCAGCCGCGCGCCATAGGCCAGCGCGAAGAAGAACACGAAGGAGGCCACGATCGCGCCGGTGGCGAAGCTGATCCGCGCGCCTGCGAACTGCGCCGAGACCGCGCCCAGAAGCACCACCGTATCGAGCCAGACATGGGGGTTCGCCCATGTGAAAGCGGCCACCGTCACGAGGACCGCGCGCAAGGATGGCGCGCTGCCCGCGCTCGGGTCGAGATGCTCGCCGCCCCGGATCGCCGCCAAAGCGGAACGGATCGCATACCAGCTGAGAAAGGCGACACCGCCCCAGCGCAGCGCCTCGGCCAGCCATGGCAGTGCGGTGGACGCGGCGGCGAAGCCCGACACGCCAATGGCGATCAGCACCGCGTCGGAAAGCGCGCAGAACAGCGCCACCGCGAAGACATGCTCGCGCCGCAGCCCCTGACGCAGCACGAAAGCGTTTTGCGCGCCGATCGCCACGATCAGCCCGAGGCCCAGTTTCAGCCCTGCCCAGAATGCCGACAATTCCATCCGCCTCACCCCCAGTCTGCTCGGAGACGCTTCTCAGTGCCGGGGCGCGCGTATAAGTTCAACTTAATTAAACTAACTCTGTATAAGTAAAACTTATGTTCGACTATGCCGCGCTGGATGCGCTCGCCACCGTGATCGAGACCGGAAGCTTCGAGGCCGCGAGCGCACGGCTCGGGGTGTCGCAATCGGCCGTCTCGCAACGCGTCCGCCAGTTGGAGGAACGCATGGGCGCCGTTCTGGTGATCCGCGCCACGCCCTGCCGCGCGACCGAGGATGGGGCGCGGCTGATCGCCCATCTGCGCGAGGTGGCGCTTCTGGAGACCGAGCTTGCGCCCTCCGAGACCCCGCCGGTTCTGCGTATCGCCGTCAATGCCGACAGTCTCGCGACATGGGTGCTGCCCGCGCTGGCCGAGGTGGAGGGCGTGCGTTTCGATCTGGTGATCGACGATCAGGACCATTCGGCGGGGCTGTTGCGGCGCGGCGAGGTCGTGGGGGCGATCACCGCCGACGCGGGGCCGATCGCGGGCTGCGACAGCGTGAGCCTCGGGCGGCTGCGCTATATCGCGACGGCGAGTCCGGACTTCGTCGCGCGGTATTTTCCGAACCGGATCGACCGGCACAGCTTGCGCGCGGCCCCTGCTCTGCAGTTCAACGCGAAGGATCGCTTGCAGGACCGCTGGGCCTCGATGATCGCGGGCATGCCGATGGGGTTGCGGGCGCATCGTATCGGCTCGACCGAAGGCTTCGTAGAGGCCTGTCTGCGCGGCATGGGCTGGGGGCTGAACCCCGAGGTGCTGGTGCAGGCGCATCTAGAAAGCGGCGCGCTGGAACAGCTGGGCCCGGCGCCGATCGACGTGCCGCTCTACTGGCAAAGCGCGAGGCGGCTGAAAGCCCCGCTCGCGCCGCTGACCAAAGCGTTGCGGAAGGCGGCGAAGGTGGTGTTGCTGTAAGGGGCCGGGAACAGGGCGTCGCGCGCGACTTGTTCCGGTCTGAGCGGCTCCCCGGGCTGAGCGCGCATTGCCCGCGGCCTGCGCGGCGCGCATAGTGACGCATGTCCCGCAGGCCCGTCAGGAGGAGAGACACCCATGGAGCTACCCGATTTCATTCAGGCCTTCCCCGCCCTCGATCTGCCGTTTCCCGAAGATCAGGTGCGCAGCCACGCGGTCCGCTCGGAGACGGGGCTGGTGGTGTTTCTGCACTTCCTCACCGATTTCGACCTTCCGGCCCATTCCCACAAGGGCCAGTGGGGCACCGTGATCGAAGGCGAGGCGGAGCTGACCATCGCAGGCGAGACCCGGGTCTATCGCCCCGGCGAGACCTACAACATCCCTTCGGGCGCGGAACATTCCGCGCGGCTCAAGGCCGGAACGAAAGTGATCGACGTCTTCGAAGAGGCCGATCGCTATCCGTTGAAGCGCTGAAGGAACGCGCTCAGACCCGGATTACGGAGACGCTCTGGTTGATCAGCGTGGCGGGCGCCTGCGATTCCATGAAAGCCACGTCATAGGCGTCGCGCCCCACCGCGACCAGCGCCATGTTCTCGGCCCCGCACATGCCGGTCGCATCGACCATATGCCACGCGCCATCGAGCCAGACCTCGGCCACGGCGTGGAAATCCTGCGGCCTCACGTCCGGCCCGTAGGATGAAGCCATCCGCGCCGGGATCTGCGCCGCACGCACCATCGCGCAAAACAGATGCGCGTAGTCGCGGCAAACCCCTGCCCGGCCCGCGAAAGTCTCGAGCACATTGGTGTCGCTGTCCGACGCGCCGGGCACGTAGGAGAGGTTCTTCTCGATCCAGTCGCGGATCGCGGCCACTTTCGCGCCGCCCTGCAGATCGCCGAAGCGCTTGCCCACGAAGGAGACGAACTTGTCGGACTGCACGTAGCGCGAGGGGCGGATATAGGGGGCGGCCTCGGCGGGCAGTTCGTGCAGCTGCGCGGCTCGCATCTGGCTGAGGTCGATCGCCGGGCGCGTGATGTCGATCAGCGCCTGATAATGCAGCGTCATCTGTGTGCCGACCCGGGCCCAGATCCGCTCGCCCACGCCGCAATCGCCCGCGATCCGGTCGACGGTCGCATCGCCGAGGTTCATCGACGCGCTGACGATCTCCTGCCCCGGAGCATGCGCCGCTTCGAGCACCAGCGCGACCGTATTGGGCTGCGGGAACTGGTATTGCATCTGCACGTCGACGGAAATGCGCATGGCGGCTCCTTCTCTCGGGTTTCAGGTGGTGTCACTGGGATGGAGCGCGCCGCGTAACAGAGACACGTCGATGGGAAAAGGGGGGGGCGGAGAGTGTTTGGTTCCGGCGCAGGATGCGCCCGCAGCGAATTGCCTGTCGCAAGGGACGTATCGTGGTCGGAGCGACCGTCCGCCCTGCTCCGGATAAAATTAACGGCGGCCGCGCCGGGAAGGCACAGCCGCCGTTGAAGTCACGCCAGGTGCGTGCCGACTTACGCGTCGATCTTGACGAGTTCCACGTCGAAGGTCAGCGCCTTGCCGGCGAGCGGGTGGTTCGCGTCGAGGACGAGTTCCTTCTCGTTCGCCTCGGCGACGGTCACGTTCACGGTCTGGCCGTCCTGGGTCTGAACCTGAAGCTGAGTGCCCGGCTCGGTCGGGATGTCGTCGGGAATGTTCGCGCGGTCGACGGCCTGCATGCGCTCGGGGTGGTGCTCGCCATAGGCTTCTTCGGGCTCGACACGCACGGTGCGCTTTTCGCCCTCTTCCATGCCGGTCACGCCCTTGTCGAGGCCGGGAATGATCTGCCCCGAGCCGAGCGTGAAGGAGAGCGGCTCGCGGCCTTGCGAGCTGTCGAAGACGGAGCCGTCATCGAGCTTGCCGGTGTAATGCAGATGCAGGGTGTCGCCAGCCTTTGCCTGGGTCATGGTGATATCCTTTCGCGGGCAGATGAATTTGCCGAGGCCGCGGGGGTTCGCGGGTGCTCGGAGCGTCACGCGACAACGTGGGGGTTATGGCCCGGAATGTAAACCGGGGCACGGGAAAAGGCGCAATTTCACGCGTTTTTCATGCAAAAAGCGCCCCGGAGGGCGCTTTTTCCTATTTTTTCGGCGAAACGCGTTACAGCTGCGCTGCAACATCTTCGGGCACGTCGAAATTGGCGGTGACGGATTGCACGTCGTCATCGTCTTCGAGCGTGTCGATCAGCTTCATCAGCTTCTGGGCGGTCTCCAGATCGACCTCGGTGCGGTTCTGGGGCTTCCAGATCAACTTGGCCTCCTCGGCCTCGCCCAGCTCCTTCTCCAGCGCGTCGGAGACATCCGAGAGGTCTTCCATCGCGCAGTAGATCCAGTGGCCTTCCTCGTCGCTCTCGACGTCTTCGGCGCCCGCCTCGATCGCGGCCATCAGCACGGTCTCGGCATCGCCCACGGACGCGGGATAGATGATCTCGCCCATCCGGTCGAACATGAAGGACACCGAGCCGGTAGTGCCCAGATTGCCGCCGTTCTTGGTGAAGGTGGAGCGCACGTTCGACGCGGTGCGGTTGAGGTTGTCGGTCATCGCCTCGACGATCACCGCGATGCCCTCGGGGCCGTAGCCCTCGTAGCGGATTTCGGTATAGTCATCGCCGTCGCCCGCCTGAGATTTCTTGATCGCGCGGTCGATCACGTCTTTCGGCATCGACTGGGATTTGGCCGCTTTCACGGCGAGGCGCAGGCGCGGGTTCTTCTCGGGATCGGGGTCGCCCATCTTCGCGGCAACCGTGATCTCTTTCGAGAGCTTGGAAAACATCTTCGAGCGCGCCGCATCCTGCTTGCCCTTGCGGTGCTGGATGTTGGCCCATTTTGAGTGGCCTGCCATGGGTATCTCCGTTCGGAATAGTCGCGAAATCGACCCCGTATAGTGCGCAACGGGGGGATTATTCAAGATCGATGGATGCGGGCCGGCTCCGTGCCCGCCGGGGCGAGGTTACTGCGGCAGCTGGATCTGGCCCTCGCCGCGGGCATGCGGCGGCACGTCACGAGGCGTCTTGAAGTGCCAGCGCCGACCGGCCGCGTCTTTCAGCGTCACCTCGGCATAGGGCTGGAACAGGTCCCCCACCCCGCTGCCCGCGAGATAGCTCGGCTCGAAGCGGGTCACTTGGTAGCGCATCGGATAGGGGCAATCCACAAGATCGCCGGTATACTGGCCCGAGATATTGGCTTGGCAGTTTGTGCCGTCATTGAACGACACCTGCATCACCGTACCCCGGAAGCTGATCTTGTCCGGCCAGGACGGTGCGCGGGTCCCCGGTCCCGGCACGCATGCGGCGAGCGCGAGCGGCGCGAGAAGCGACAGGGCGGCGAGACGAGCGGCAAAGCGCATGGGGGAACCTCCTCAGAAGGGCCAGATCAGCGGGATCAGCAGGCAGGCGGTCACCCCGGTCACGATATCCATCGGGATGCCGACGCGCAGGAAATCGGTAAACTTATAGCCACCGGGGCCATAGATCATCATATGGGTCTGATATCCTATCGGGGTCGCGAAAGCCACCGAGGCGGAGAACATCACAGCCACGGCGAAGGGCCGCGGATCGAGCCCGAGAGCGGCGGCCAGCGAGATCGCGATCGGGGTGTAGATCACCGCCACGGCGTTGTTCGACAGCAGCTCTGTCATGAACAGGCCGAGGAAA
Organism: Thioclava sp. F42-5; assembly: GCF_002213195.1. Taxonomy (NCBI): domain Bacteria; kingdom Pseudomonadati; phylum Pseudomonadota; class Alphaproteobacteria; order Rhodobacterales; family Paracoccaceae; genus Thioclava; species Thioclava sp. F42-5. The sequence goes on along the minus strand of NZ_NBNZ01000010.1, from coordinate 6,127 downwards.
TAGACCACGAACAGCGCAAGCTGCGGCGGCAGCATCTTCAGCAAGGGCGCCACGCCCGAGACGATCAGTTCGACTGCGCCGGAATGCTCGAGCCCCGCGCCGACCACGAGCATCGCGAAGATCAGTGCGAGCAGGCGGCCCTCGATGAAGGTGAAGGCCTCGTCGGTATCGATGCAGCGGCTGACGAGGATGCCCGCCACCGCCACCATCGCGAGCGCGAGGATTGGGGCCACGCCAAGCGCTGCGAAGATAACCACCGCACTCAAAGCACCCATCGCGAGCGGCAGATGCGAGCGGCGATAGGCGCGCGCCTGCGGTTTCGACACGTCCACAAGGTCCATATCAGAGGCCAGACGCGCGATATCCTCGGGCGCGCCTTCAAGCAGCAGCGTATCGCCCACCACCACGATCAGATCGTCGAGCTGGCGACCGATATTCTGGTTCCGGCGGTGCGCGGCCAGCGTGTAGACGCCATAGCGGCGGCGCAGGCGCATGTCGCCCAGACGCTGCCCGATCATCCGGCAGCCGGGCGAGATCAGCACTTCCACCGTCTCGGTCTGCACCGAGGACAGCTTGTCGACCATGCGAAGGTCGCGGTTCTTCTGCATCCCGAGCAGTTCTTCCATCTCGGAGCGCAGCACGACGCGGTCGCCCGCCATCAGCTCGACCGAGGCCAGATCTCGGCGCAGCGAGGCATCGCCGCGCAGCACGTCGATCACCCGTACGCCCTCGCGCTTGAAAGTGTCGGCCTCCTGCACTTTCTCGCCGATCAAGCCGCTCTCCTCCGGGATCGCGACCTCGGTGAAATATTTCATCTTCGGCCGATCGCCGAGCATGAAGGACAGCGATTGCCGCTCGGGGATCAGTTTCGGCGCGAAGATCATCAGGAACGCCCCGCCGACCAGGCAGATCGCGAAGCCCAACGGCGCGATCTCGAAGATGGTGAAGGGCTCCATGCCGCGGCCGCGCACGACGCCGTCGACGAGGATGTTGGTCGAGGTACCGATCAGGGTGATCATGCCCCCCATCACCGTGACGTAGCTCAGTGGCATCAGCAGGCGCGACGGCGAGAGGTTCAGCTTGCGCGCGACCTGAATGAAGACCGGGATCATCACCGCAACGACCGGCGTGTTGTTCATCACCGCGCTGGCGAACATGGTGATCGCGAACATCAGAAGCACGGTGAGCTTCGGGTTCTGGTCGATCCGCGATTCCGCGTAGCGCGTCATCGCGTCGAGCGCGCCGGTGCGCACCAAGGCCCCCACAATCAGGAACATGAAGGCGATGGTCCAGGGCGCCGGGTTCGACAGGATGGCGGCCGCGTTCTCGTAGGGGACGAAGCCGAAGATCAGCATCAGCGCCGCGCCCGCGATCGCGGTGACCTCTGGCGGCCAAGTCTCGCGGACGAACATCGCGAACATCCAGCCCACGACGAGAAGGGCCGCGACTGCCGTCTCGGTGCCGGTGAAGGGCAGTTGGATCATGTCAGGCTCTCGCGAAGGCGCATCGGGCCGATACTATCGACACGCGATGCACGAGCAAGCGCGCTCTGCCCGCAGCAAAGGAAATTTGCACGCAACGGCATGAGGTTCGGGCAAATCGGGACGCGAACGGCGCTCAGAGCGGCACCGATTGCGCGAGCCTGCCGCCGGTGCGCACCGCTTCGCAGCGGGTGGCGCGGCCGGTCTTGTCGTCGGTCTCGACATAGAAGCCGCAGAGCGTCACCGGACCGCGCGCCGGCGAGAAGCGTTCCTTCGACATGCCGGTCACGAAGCGCCGCATCGGTTCGGCCTTGGCCATGCCGATGACGGAGTCGTAATCGCCGCACATTCCCGCATCGCTGAGATAAGCCGTGCCCTTCTCTAGGATCTGCGCATCGCCCGTGGGGACATGGGTATGGGTGCCCACGACGACGCTCGCACGCCCGTCGCACCAATGGCCCATCGCCATCTTCTCCGAGGTCGCCTCGCAATGCACATCCACCAGCGCGGCCTGCACCGCCCCGCCCAGCGGGTAGCGTTTCAGTTCCGCCTCGATGGCCGAGAAGGGATCGTCGAAGGCGCGTTTCATGAACACGTTGCCCAGCACCTGCGCCACCAGCACCTTGCGCCCGCGCCGGTCCTGGAACACCCGCGCGCCCTTGCCCGGCGCTTCCTTGGCGTAGTTCACGGGGCGGATGATGCGCGGCTCGCTCTCGATGAAGCGCAGCATGTCTTTCTGATCGAAGGCGTGATCGCCCAGCGTCACCACGTCCGCGCCCGCATCCAGCAGAAGCTTCGCGTGATCGCCGGTCAGCCCCATGCCGCCCGAGGCGTTCTCGCCATTGACCACGACGAAATCGAGGCGCCACTCCTCGCGAAGTTTCGGCAGGGTTTCGGTGATCGCGGCGCGGCCCGCGCGGCCCATCACATCGCCTAGAAAGAGTATCTTCATGGCCCGATTAGATAGAGCGCGGCGCCAGCGAGAGCAATGGGCGGCGCGCATCGGCTGCATGATGATGATGACGATTTCTCATGCAGGCGCGTCGGTTGCGGGCTTTGCTCTGCCCCGCATGGGCCCTAGAACGAGGGGCAAGGAAAACGGGAGCGCGATATGACCGAAGACGTGCAGGTAATCTTCACCCCCTCTGGCAAGCGGGGGCGCGTGGCGCGTGGCACAAGGGTGCTCGCGGCGGCGCGCAAGCTGGGTGTCGATCTCGATTCCGTCTGCGGCGGGCGCGGCGTGTGCTCGAAATGCCAGTGCACGCCGTCCTTCGGCGATTTCCCTAAACTCGGCCTGCATGTGGAGCCCGGCGCGGTCAGCCCGATCAACGCGGTCGAGGAACGCTATGACCGGATTCGCGGGTTGAAACCGGGGCGGCGGCTGGGCTGCCAGACCGAAATCCTCGACGACGTGGTGATCGACGTGCCGCCCGAAAGTCAGGTGCACAAACAGGTCGTGCGCAAGGCGGCTTCCGAACGCGTGATGGAGATGGATCCGGCGACGCGCCCGGTCTATGTCGAAGTCGCGGAACCGGATATGCACCGCCCCGAGGGCGACCTGCAGCGGCTCTCGCAGGCCCTCGAAAAGCAATGGCAGATCAAAGGCGTGCGCGCCGATCTTGATGTTCTGCGAATCCTGCAGCCCGCGCTTCGCAAGGCCGATTGGAAGGTCACGGTCGCGATCCACGATGCGGGCGACGGGCCGCGCGTGACGGGCATCTTCCCCGGCGTGCGCGAAGTGCCGCTGTATGGGCTGGCGATCGACCTCGGCTCGACCACGATTGCGGGGCATCTGGTCGCGCTCGACGACGGGCGGGTGCTGGCGAGCGCGGGCGTGATGAACCCGCAGATCCGCTTCGGAGAAGACCTGATGAGCCGGGTCTCCTACGTGATGATGAACCCCGGCGGCGATCAGGAAATGACCAACGCCGTGCGCGATGCGATGGGCGATCTGGCGCGGCAACTGGCGGAAGAGGCGAAGGTCGAGACGTGCGAGATCGTCGAGGCGGTCGTCGTCTGCAACCCGGTGATGCACCACCTGTTGCTGGGCATCGATCCGGTGGAGTTGGGTCAGGCGCCCTTTGCGCTCGCGACCTCGGAGAGCCTTGAATTCGCCGCACGCGAGATCGGCATCGAGGCCAGCGCTGGCGCGCGCGCCTATATCCTGCCGCTGATCGCGGGCCATGTCGGCGCGGATGCGGCGGCGGTGGCGCTGTCCGAGGCTCCGCAGAAGCGCGACGACCTGTCGCTGATCGTCGATGTCGGCACCAATGCCGAGATCATTCTCGGGAATAAACAAAGGGTTCTGGCCTGTTCTTCACCCACCGGCCCCGCTTTCGAGGGGGCGCAGATTTCCAGCGGTCAGCGTGCCGCGCCAGGCGCGATCGAGCGTATCGAGATCGACCCGGAGACCAAGGAGCCGCGCTTCAAGATCATCGGCAACGATCACTGGTCGACCGATCCCGAATTCGGCACTCCGCGGATCACCGGCATCTGCGGCTCGGGCATCATCGAGGCCGTGGCCGAGATGCGGACGGCCGGGATCGTGGACACATCAGGGCTGATCGGTTCGGCCGAGCAGGTCGGTACCCCGCGCTGCGAGCCAAACGGGCGCACCCATGAATACGTGATCTACAACGGTGGTGAGGAAGGCCCGCGCATCACCGTCACCCAAGGCGATATTCGTGCGATCCAGCTGGCGAAATCCGCGCTCTACGCGGGCGCGCGTCTGCTGATGGACGAGATGGGCGTGGACACGGTCGACCGCGTGGTGCTCGCGGGTGCGTTCGGCGCGCATATCTCTCCGAAACACGCGATGGTGCTGGGGATGATCCCGGATGCGCCGCTCGATCGTGTCACCTCGGCGGGCAACGCAGCGGGCACCGGCGCGCATATGGCGCTGTGCTCGGTGAAGGCGCGGCGCGAGATCGAGGCGCAGGTGCATCAGATCACCAAGGTCGAGACCGCGATCGAGCCGCGCTTCCAGGAGCATTTCGTGGCCGCGAACGCGCTGCCGCACGCCACCGCCCCCTTCCCCGAGCTGCGCAAGATTGCGCCGCTTCCGGAGGTCAGCTTCAACACCGGCGGCTCGGGCGAGGATGGCGGGCGCAGACGGCGCAGGCGCGGCTGAGGCAGGCCTGCGGGCCTCGCTTCAGCCGCGCTGCGAGCGGCCCGATTTCGGGCCGGATCGGCTTGCACACGATTTCGTGATGAGACGTAAGTGATCGGCTCGCCCCCGGCGCGCCGTAACCCTCTTGCTTTGGCGGGGACAACCGTCGCTCAACAGGGAAGGAAAACCTATGTCCATGAAATTCCGCGCATTCGCCGCGTCGCTCACCGCAGCCGCAACCTTGGGCCTCGCCCTGCCCGCGCTGGCGAACCCGATGGTCGGTGGCGCGAAAATGTATGAGAGCAAGCCGATCGCGGCGAACGCTTCGGCCGCTCCGAACCTCACGACGCTCGTCGCAGCCGTGAAAGCCGCAGGGCTCGTCGACACGCTGGCGGGCCCCGGCCCGTTCACCGTCTTCGCGCCGACCAACGCGGCCTTCGACAAGCTGCCCGCGGGCACCGTGGACACGCTGGTGAAGCCGGAGAACAAGGAGATGCTGACGCATATCCTGACCTGCCACGTCGCCAAGGGCGTGATCACCGCCGAGAATATCATCGCGACCGTTCAGAAGGGTAACGGCATGGCCACGATCAAGACGCTCGGCGGCTGTGATCTGACCGCGATGGTCAAGGACGGCATGGTGATGCTTAAGGACCCGAAAGGCGATGTCGCGACGGTTCAGACCGCCGATGTGAAACAGAAGAACGGTATGGTCCACGTGATCGACACGGTGCTTCAGCCGAAGATGTAACTACCCCCCGCGCGCCTCGTCTCCCTTTTTTCGCGCGGCGCCTGGCGCCCGGTGAGCCGATCCTCGCCGGGCGCTTTTTCATGGGAGGGCGCGAGGCCCCGCGCGATCCCTCTTGACCGTGGCTTTCGGCTGGAATACCTCTGCGTTCGCACCATGCGGGTATGATGTAATGGTAGCCTGTCAGCTTCCCAAGCTGAACGCGCGGGTTCGATTCCCGCTACCCGCTCCAAGCTTCCGAGACGATAAGCTGCTGTTTTGAATGCGCTATCCCCGCTCTACGGCGGAGAAGAGCTTTCGACTGTTTTGCTGACTGAGAAGCCAATTCAGGACATAAAACGACGGAAATTCCCGAAGAGTCCCGAAGAAACTCCCGAAGCGGATGGACCCCATGCGCCCGACCTACAAAACCAAGAGCTGGCCAGCCTACAGTAAGCCGGTGGCAGCGTCGCTCGGTTGAGCCTACCGGCGGTCGCGATGGTCGCGGGGTTCGCTGACGATCTGGTTTGACCCCGAGATGACCTAGGATGCCGTGCCGACAGGTCGACGTGGCCACCGGCAGACTGTCCGTCATGCCTGCACTGGCGCAGTTCTCAAATTTGGAGATATTCTTCTCCGGAAAGCACCGAATTTCTTGACGTTGGCCCCTTCGAATCCAGATTTTCAATGAAGAACCAAGAAGGAGCAGTTCCGTCGCATGGTGAAGAGCTTGTTCTCTCTCGGCGCCCTGTTTCTGGGTTCAGCGTTTTTGCTGTTCGCGGGTGGCGTCAATGCCTTGATCCTGCCTGT
>NZ_NBNZ01000001.1:0-1133010 GCF_002213195.1 Thioclava sp. F42-5 | reverse complement strand
GCGGTCTGCACTGTCATGTGCAGCGACCCCGCGATGCGCGCGCCTTTCAGCGGTTTGCTCTCGCCGAATTCTGCGCGACAGGCCATCAGGCCCGGCATTTCGGTTTCGGCGATGTCGAGCTCTTTGCGGCCATATTCGGCCAGAGCTATATCCTTGATGACGTAATCGTTCACCACTTCGAATTCCTTATTTTCAATTTCCCGGCTGGTGCGAAGATGTGGCGTGAAGAAGTTCAATTGAGATTCTAGCCTTGCGGCCTGTCCCCGAAAGTTTTGCTACGCAATTCTTCAATCTCCGCCTTAAGCGCCTCAAACTCCGCCATCTTCCTTGCCAGGAACCGTTGCGTAATCGCCGTCTTTTCCGCCACGCCCTTCGGTGTCAGCAGGTAGGCGTAACGCCTCTTGTCTTCCGCTGCCTTGAAGTTCCCGAGCTTCACGAAGCCTTTCTCAATGAGCGCCTTGAGCACGTAGTTCGCACTTCCCGTGCTAACGCCGACTGCCTCTGCTAACTCGCGCTGCGACATTTCCGGGTTTTCTTCGAGAAAGCGCAAAACTCGAAAGCGGATATCTTCCTGAACCGTGCTGCGCTGGCCTGCCATCAGGAGTTGCCATCCTGACAGGCTACCGCATCAGCGCTGACTCGGGTCAGCCTGAGGGAAGGGGCGTTCAGAGTTTTGGGTCGAATATCCGACATCGTTCAAATTTGAGCGGTAACAGATCGCTGCACCCGCTAAAAGGGTGTTTATGCAAATCCAGTCATTCGGCAAGGAAAGTCACGGGCGTGTGAAGTCGCGCTTGTCGAGCCCGGAGTTTTTCTGCCTGTGGGAGGTGCGCAAATAAGCAGAACGACGCGCGAAGCCAGATGGGGTTTCTGGGCATAACCCGCTGTGAGTCAGCCTTTCTGCCGCTCGACGAACTGCCCTAGCTTGGAAAAGTTCTTGCTCGCAATCGTCATCACGCCGCCCACATTGTTGCCGCGTATCGCGCGCCAGTCTTCGCCCATCTTCTCGCGAATGCGCGCAAGGTTGCGATTGCTCACGCCGCCCAAACGCATCTTGTAGAGCACCTCGGGGATATAGACCGAGCGACCGGTCGCCTGCGAGAAATAGCGCAGGATGAAGTCGTAATCGGCCGCGATCCGGAAGCTGGTGTCGAAACCGCCGAGGCGCTCGTAGACCGAGCGCCGGAGATAGAGGGTCGGGTGGGCCGGCATCCAACCGCGTTTGAGCTTCGCGGCGCTGTAAGGGCCCGTCGCCCAGTGCCGCACCACCTTAGACGTGTCAGCTTGCGAGACATAATCGAGATTGGAGAAGACCGCTTCGACCCGCGGGTCCTCAAACGCGGCTGCGACGCGGGAAAGCACGTCGTCATGGGCGAGGAAGTCGTCGCTGTGGACGAAGCCGACGATGTCACCGGACGCTTTCGTCACGCCTTTGTTGAGCGCATCATAGATCCCCATGTCGGGCTCGCTGACGAGGACCATCCGGTTATGGGCGGCGCGTTCGATCGCGGCGAGCGAGCCGTCCTTCGATTTCCCCTCAATGATGAGGTGCTCGAGCTCGGGATGGGTTTGCCGCCCGACGCTCTCGACAGCTTCGCCGACGGTGGCTTCAGAGTTGTAGACGGCGGTTATGACGGTGATCTTCATGAAAATGACGGCCCGGAAAAAAATCTGTTCAACCCGTCTATAGGCGCTCCCCGCGAAGGATGAAACAGGGCCCTGCTTGCTCCGTGTCGTGGCGGCGCTATCTTCCGCGCGCCGCATAAGTCCAAATCCCGTCGCTCCTCCTCGGGTCGCGGCAGGCTGTCGTCGCAATTGATCGCCGACACCAAGCCCGAGATCACCGCGCCGGGGTCGTCGTGAGTGACTACGCACCAGGCGGCATCTCAAGAGCCTAGGTCTGACCAGCCAGCGACGAAGGAAGAAATCGACAGGTTGTCGGTCCGCTCTATCGCCGTGGAGTAGACCGAGATGTCATTGGGCCTAGCCCGCGCCCCAGCCCTAGTCCCGGCCCGGGGTTCGGGTGTCAGTCGCAGGAAACTTAGCTCGGGCTTGCCGCCATCATCCGCCGTTTGAACTGACGCAACAAGTTCGGGCGCGTGCTTTTGGCTGGCGTTGAAGACCCCTTGTCCGAGAACTGCGAGATATTCGTGTTCCATATCTATCTACGGGCGTTCTGAAGCTCGGCGGCGCCGAGGGCACTGGTTTTCTTCCCAGCAACGTTACCGCGTCAGCGAGCTGTCATTCCCGCGGTTGAAGCGCCGCTTTAGCCACTGCGTCGCGACGGGTTTGGGTGGTAGCGTAACCTAGGATCCTGAACCAATCGCTCCATCCGTGAGTGGGTTAAACCCGTTGGCCGTCACATCTTTCACGTCAACCGTGACAAGTTCCGGACGCGCGTATGGCAGCTTAGCCTCGCCGTGTTCCTGGTTGAGTTTATGCAGTTTTTCGAAAGTGTCGATCATGTCGATCCCAGCAAATATGGTGCCCAAGTTGGCTTGTCGGTCTGGATGCCCCGTGCGACAAGCTCATCCTCGATAACTCACGGGGGCGTGCGCTGGCAACAAGAAACCCGGCACTATCTGGAACGCTTGGCGCAGGGTTGTGCGGTAATTCAAACAGCATGCATCCTGAGCGCCAAGGACGAGATATTTTGACCATGGACCAATTGAAAGACCTCTTGCTCGATCTCCTTTTCGCGCCGGCCGACCGTCCAAGTGCCAAGGAGGTGTCGTTAACGGAAGGCGAGGCCGAGATCGTCCTGACCCGGGCGCAGGAGCATCGTGTTGGTCCCTTGCTCATGCACGCGGTTCAGGCCAGAGGTGACGATGTTCTTTTCCCCACGACGCTGAGCGAGCCGCTCCGCCGCATGCGGACAAATGCCACGTTTCGCACATTGGCGATGCAAAGCATGATCCTCGACGCACACCGTATTCTAAACGCCGCGGGCATTCCGCATCTGTTTCTCAAGGGAGCGTTTCTTTCGCTCTATTGCTATCCCGAGGCTGGGCTTCGGCCGATGCGTGACTTGGATATTTTTGTGCCCATGGAGCAGGCTTTGGAGGCCTACGAGGTAATGATCCGCGCCGGGTTTATGCGCCACCCGAAGTATCCGGGGATTCCTTCCGCGTTTCTGGAGAGCGACCACCACCTACCTCCGCTTCGCGCCGGGGACGGTCGTGGGATCGTCGAGATACATTTCCGGTTGACTTATACACGGGCCATGTCCGCCGGCCACCAGGCCACCTTTCAGCAGTTGTTTGATCGGGCGATCATTAGGTCCTTTCAGAGTGAGACGCTTATGTTCCCGGGGCTCGAAGATTTTCTTCTGCACCTCTGCGTGCATGCTGCCTACCACCATAATTTCGACAATGGGCCGCTTGGAGTGGCGGATATCCAATGGCTGTTGGCGTCTTCTGCGATCGACTGGCCTTTCTTCTGGAAATTGGCCGAAGATGAAGATGCCATAGCCGGCGCGGCCTTGTGTTTAAGGCTGGCCGAGACCTTGTGCGGGGATATGGGCGTCGAGTGGAATTGCGAAGCGCGAGAAGCGGTCGATGCTGCGCCAGATGTCGTGCGACATGCCGCACGCAGCCTCTTGCAAGATTTTCACAGTCGCGGCGACGCCAAGCTGAGGGTAGTCCTGAGCACCACGTCGCCTCTCTCAGGCCGAATTCGCGAGCTCCAAGCACGGATTTTCCCTAGCAGAGGGCACCTTGCAAAATTGTATCCCTTCAAGCCCGGGTCTCCGATGCTGTGGCTGTGCTATCCCGCGCATTGGAAGCGGATTTTCAGTCAACGTCTTCCGAGCATGCTGCGAAGCCGGATGAGCCGGACCGCTACTCGCGACGTCGAAAGCCTGCGTGCCATCGCGAATTTCCTGTCCGAGGGCCGGAAGCACCCCGCGGGATCCCCGCTACACACCGAGGCCGGAGGCGAGCGATGATCGCACTTCTTACGCGATGGGGCGACCAATCGGCGTTATGCCAGCTTGCCCCTCGTCTTTCGGCTGCTTTGTCCGAAGGGGGCAGGGCGGGGGAGGCGTCGATTCAGCACAATGCGGTTCTCGCCCACGGGACTGCTTTCGGGGAGCAGAGTCTTGCCCATCTGCCGAGTGGCGATGTCCTGCTCTTTTGCGGCGCGATCGACAATGCTCCCCGAATGCGGGCTGAATTGGGTTGCCCCGCGGCATCGGGGGCTGACCTCTACGCGGCGGCTCGCCTCCGTTGGGGCGAGGATGCTGAGGCCCACGTTGCGGGTGCCTATGCCGCGATCCTGCTTCAGGACGGGGGAAAGCGTGTCTGCCTCGTCCGCAGTCCGATCCAGGCACCCGTCCTCTATTACTGGTCCGACGCGGAAAGCCTGATTGTCGCCTCCACTCCGGGTGCGATCTTTGCGACTGGGTTGGTCGAACGTCGTGTCGATCAACAGAAGCTCGCCGACAGCCTCTATCTTAATTATTCCGAGGAGGAGCGCGGGTGGTTCGAGGGCGTGAGCCGCCTCCCGAGAGGCGCGCGGGCTGAGGCGACACCAGAGGGTGTGAGGGTTAGCCACTACTACGACATCGGCGATATTCCTCCTGTCCGTTTCAAACACGACCAGGATTATGTCGATGCCGCTGACGCGCTGTTTGCGGAAAGCGTCGAACAGATGCTTGATGGGTTCGAACGCCCGGCCATCAGCCTTTCGGGGGGCTTCGACAGCCAGGCCGTAGCCGCCTACACGATGCGGGCACGTCGAGGCCAAGACTTGATGTCCTATACCTCCGTGCCTCGCGATGACTGGCAGGAAAGCGATGCTGCGGGCACCTTCGGGGACGAACGGGCGCATGTCACAGCGTTAGCGGCCATGTATCCGGAACTGTCGCCCCGCTGGATCACCGGCGGCGACCGGGAGCTTTCCTATTGTCAGCGCGAGCTTTTCGAAACGGCATTAGTGGCGCCGCGGAACGGGGCCAACCTTTACTGGATTCACGATATTCGCAAAGCAGCAAAGGCAGACGGGGCTGATGTTCTGCTGACTGGCGCCCTTGGAAACCTGACATTCAGCTATGACGGGACCGGGCTTTTGCCGGACTTGCTGCGGCAGCGACGGATCGGGCGTGCGGGATCCGAGCTTTGGCATGGCGGGCCGCGCCGCAAGCTTGCGCACCGGGTCGTGGCGCAGGCGGTGCTTCCCTTCCTGTCACCAGCGCAGCAAAGAGCCGTGTTGCGCAAGCGCGGTGCCGTGTTCGACGATCCGCTCGACAGCTGGTCCCCTATACACCCTGAATTTGCCGCCGACATGAAGGTCGCAGAACGCAGCATTGGGAGCGGGGTCGATCGCTTTGGATTGGCTATCCGCTCGGTCGAGAGTTTTCGGCGGACCCTCATGGGGAACGCCGCTACGGAAGGCGGGGACATGATGTATGCCATGGACCGGTTGCACGGTCTGCCGTCTCGCGACCCCACCGCCTATCGCCCGCTTCTCGAGTATTGCTTCGGCATCCCTGCCACACAGTATCGCAAAAGGGGAGTCACACGCTGGCTAGCGCGTCGGATGCTGGCGGGGAAGGTGCCCGAAATGATCCTTAAGGAAACCCGCCGAGGACGGCAGGCGGCGGACTGGTTCATTCGTCTCAAGGGTCGCCGGGATGCGATCATCGACGAGCTTGATTGGCTGACCCATGATCCGGATGTATCCGGGCGCCTCGACCTTCAGCGCCTGAGGCGGGCGGTGGAGACCATGCCCGAAAGCCAGGCGGAGCTGACGCCCGCCCATGCCGCGACGCTTTCGCTTGCGCTGTCCCGGGGGTTGACGACGGCGCGGTTCATCCGCTTTTTGGCGGGTCGGAACGACATCTAGGGGAGCGGAAGATTGCCCTCGGCGTCGAGATAGCCGAAGCGCGTCATTACGTCGTGATGCGTGCCGATAATTCGGTCTACCTGCGCCGATGTCAGCGCCTCGCGCCAGCTTCCCGCCCGGCCTTCGCGGAAGAAACGCTCTGCTTTGCCCGGGCGCTCTCGAAACCCGGTTTGCGCCTCTTGCGCCGACAGGGCGTCGAATGTGCTGAAGCCGATCGCCCGTGCCAAGCGCGTGGCCTCGACCGAAAGCCCCAGGAAGGTGAGGGCCTGCCCGAATGCTTCGGTCGGTTTTGCAAGCATGTCTTCGTAGCGCAGGATCATAAGGTTCAGATCCGGCGCCCGGGTCCAGCTGTTTACATGGTCCGACCATGTCCCCATGACTTGCAGCAACTGGTCCTTCAGACTTTTGGTGCCGCGGGCGAGCGCATGATTCGGATTGGCCATCAGCGAGATTGCACCATCGATGTCGATGCCATTGTGATTGGCCAGCGACGGGGCCACGTCTAGCGGATTGCGCACCAAGTAGATCGCTCCGAGCGTCGCAAGGTCATCGACCAGGGGGCGGCCATCATCGTCGCAGCTATAGGCATCATGGATCTTGTGATAGCCGACAGCGTCGTCGCGGCTTGCCCAGCGATAAACCCGCGGGCGGAGCGACTGCACTTCCGCTTGGGTCAAATCCGCCGTGTCGAAACCGATGACGTCATCGACCCAGCCACGGCTGCTGGCGATGGCACCGGTATTCAGCTCATTGATACCGACCGGTGCCTCGCTGTCCGACATGTAGTTGGCGAGCACTGCGCGAAACCATGTGTTGCCGGATTTGGGGTATGACGCGAGCCAGTAGATCCCTCCCATTTATGAATGCCCTTTGACATCCGCCAACAAGGCATCGACGAGGCGATCGATCTCGAAACCAACCGATGGCCGTTCGGCCAGGGCCATCCGGGCCTGATTGGCAAGGGCGCCGCATTGCTCAAGATGGGTTGCCTGCAGTGACATGCCCACCATGAACCGGTGTCGGTAGGTGTTTTCTCGTAGCCGCTTGAACTTTTCGATCCCAGTCAACTGGGTCAGGGTAATGTCGCTCTGATGATTAGGTGAGAGCCGGTAGATCCATCGCACAGGTCGTGGGTCTCCGCAGAATTCGGTATGGGTGGGCAGGTTGTATTTCTGCAGCTCGGGCCGGATACGCTGCAGGTCGTCAGTCTGGATGCCAAGTTTGTCAGCCGTGTCTTGCCAGAGTTTAATACGGGGAAACCCCGGCACGGCGCATCCGGCAGGATCAATCGGGACAACGTCATCCGCGAGAAGCCGATACCCGCGCTGGGCGAAGGCTGCGGCCAAGGTCGATTTGCCAGCACCGGAAGGACCTACGCAGACCATGCACTGGCCATCGATCTCGATCGCGTTGCCGTGCAGGATGAGCATCCCGCGCTGGAACAGGAGAGCGCCCAAGCCCGACCCCAAAAGGAAGACCCGGATCGAAGCTTCATCGATGCCTGCTGCAGGATCGATCGTGATCTGCCGTTTGTCCGAAACCCGGAAGCGCGCGACCTGCGGCACTTCAAGCCAGAAATCGTCTGCTCCGACCCAGATGAAAGGCGAAATTTGTCGGCCGCCGGGCAGCCCGTCGGCAGGGACCGGCCCGAACTTGATTGCCACGTCCGCGACGGTTTTCTCGGTGGATATGGATTGAAGTTCCGGCAGTTCCAGATCGGAGACAAAGACCAGTCCGTAGGTAATGTATTGAAAGGTCATGGGATATTCTGGCCTGAGATGGTCGGATGACCGAGCTAACGGTTTTCGTTTTGGGGGACAAGCACCGGTGTTCTTGCGTCCCGGCAGGGTCTCTTGTAGCGGTGCCTTTTAGCGACGTTGATTTAGAAAGACATCACGATGACCGAACAAGCGTATCGTCAGTCCGAGAAAACTCTGGCGACGCCAATGGACGATGAAACCGTCATGATGGACATCGAAAAGGGGACTTACTTCGGCATTCGTGGTGTCGGGACTTTGATTTGGAAGCTATTGGAAAAGCCCCAAACCGTATCCTCTTTGACTGACGCTATCTGTGCCGTCTATGAGGTCGATTCAGAGACCGCACGCGCAGATGTTTCCGTCTTCCTTGATAACTTGGCCGAGAACGGCCTCGTCACTCCGGCCTGAGGTCGATGGTCGGCCGGGTAGCTCGAAAACTGCGCAGCGTGTGTCGCACGCCCGTCTTCGTGCTCGTCTGGCTAGGGCCGACATGGCTGCTTCTGGGGCTGGCGCGTCTGGCTATCCTGCGCCTGTCGCACAAACGACTCGCAACGGCTTATGGTCATGATTTTGGGGCTGATGCATGGCTTGCCCTTGCGACGCCGCGACAGTTTCATCGTGCATATCGGATCCGGCAGGTCGTTGCGCTGGCTGTCAAATATTCGCCCTGGGTTGCCAATTGCTTCCCGCAAGCGCTTGTGGCCCGTCTTCTGCTCGGGATCTACGGTATCCCCTACACACTTTTTTTCGGGGTGAGGCATTCTGCGGATGTCCAGGGTGATATCGACGCGCATGCCTGGGTGATGACGGGGGGCTTGCCCGTGACCGGGGGCGCGAGTTTCGGAGACTTCACCGTGGTGCGAATGTTTGCCAATCATGCGCCCATGACAGGGCAAGACGCATGATCGCCCCGTGGCGTCAGGCCTTGCGGCGCGTGCCACGTTGGCGCCTGTGGGTGTTTGCCGCGCTCCTGGCCGCAAGCAGCCTCACCGATGGGGTCGGTCTTATCCTCCTGGTGCCTCTGCTTTCCGCCATGAGCGGTGCCGAGTTCGACAATGCGGTGGCCTCGCGGCTTGTCGATGGCCTCGCGGCGACAGGGCTGCCGCTTACGCCCGCTGTCGTCCTCGGACTTTTCGTGGGGGCGGTGGCGCTGCGGAGCGCGATCCAATACGGACGTGACCTTCAAGGGCTCCGATTGCAGCACGACGTCGTCGATCGTTTCCGGGGCGACTGCATCCGTCATCTCAACCGTGCGGACTGGCGGTGGCTGACGCGCCAGAAGCACAGCGATTACATGTCGCTGGTCATGACTGACGTGAACCGGATTGGGAACGGGCTGCACTCCGGCATCACGCTGGTCACCAGCCTGTCTGCGGCTGTCGCCTATCTCGTGGCGGCAGCGGTCGTGTCACCGTCCATGGCGGCGCTGACCGCGGTGGCTGGAGGAGTGGGCTTCGCGGCGATGCGGGGAATCCGGGCGCGTGCTCATCAATTGGGGGGGCAGCAGCTCGAGGCAAATCGTGCCATGACTGCGGACGTTCAGCACAGCGTCAGCGGATTGAAGACGCTAAAGGCATTGTCGACGGATGACCGCCACATCGAACGGCTGATTGCCTCGATCTCCCGGGTTCGGGCCGGGCAACTGAAGCTGGGGCGCATCACCAGCCTCACAACTGCCTCGCAGCAGATCATCGGGGCCGTCCTGATCTCGGGCTATGTCCTGATCGGTTGGTCCTATCTGCAGGTTCCGCTGGCGGCACTCGTGGCGCTGACCTTCTTCTTCAGCCGCCTGATGCCACTTTTCGCCTCGGCCCAGCAGATGTTGCACCGCGTTATCAGCGCTGAACCGCCGCTGGCAGCGGTGCTGGATTTCCTCGAGCGAAGCGCGGCCCATGCTGAAGCGGCTCCTGCGCAGACGGCGGCGCGCTGGAACGTCGCGCAATCTATCGGCCTACAGGACGTCGGCTTGCACTATGACGAGCGCAGCCCTCCCGCGCTGGCGGGGATCGATCTGACGCTGCCGGCAGGCTCGACGACCGCGATCATCGGGCCGTCTGGCGCTGGCAAGAGCACCCTCGCCGATGTGCTGATGGGGTTGATCGAGCCGGATGCCGGCCACTTGCTGATCGACGGCGTGCGCGTGCGAGGAGAAATGCGTGTCAGGTGGCGCCAATCGGTGGCTTATGTGCCACAGGAGGTGTTCCTCTTTGACGATACGATCCGCGCCAACCTGTTGTGGGGTAACCCGGCCGCGACGACAGAGGCGCTGCTGGAGGCATTGGACAAGGCAGCGGCTGGTTTCGTGCGGGACTTGCCGAACGGGCTGGACACTGTCGTGGGTGCAAATGGCATGCGCCTGTCGGGAGGGGAGCGCCAGCGCCTGACGATCGCTCGGGCGCTTCTGGCTCGGCCCAGGCTTCTGATCATGGACGAGGCCACCAGCGCGCTCGACCCGGCGAATGAACTCGCGATCCGCGACGCTCTGCGGCGGCTGCATGGCGATCTGATCATCGTGCTCATCGGACATCGTCTGGCCACGCTCGAGCATGCCGATCAGGTCATCGAATTGAAGGCCGGGCGCATCGCGCGTATGGGCAGTTGGTCTGAGCTGCGCGGCGCCGAATTGACGTCCTGAATATTGCCGTCGCGGCGGCCCAGCTCGACGGAAAATATCCCGAGCCCCGCCTGCAATCCAACCGTTCAAGAAAGCTAGCTATAGTCTGTCATGTAGCTAGCTTTTCCCGAAGAAACCCCGGCGCTGCTTTCCGAACGCGTCGCTGCGTCGGTCTAGGCCACGGCACTTAGGCTTCGGTGCACCAATTCTCAATTGATCTCAGGGCCTGCAGCTCCGGCCGGATCGACCTGACCGGCGGCGTTGAAGAACAGCTCGATCAGCTCGTTTCTTTCGTCCTTCAGGGCGAACACGACCTCGTCCACCGTCGACCGGATGTCCCGGATCCGCAGCCGCCGCACGGTATCGGTTCGATAAGTGCCGAAGCGCCACATGAAGCCGACACCGATGCCCAGGGCCACGGCCTCATAAACTGCGTCGCGGGTGTCTGCGATCAGCTGCGGCTCGGGGGACAGGCCGGCGGCGCGGAAGGCGCGGTCGACGACTTTTTGCGTCGAGGATCCCTGCGACCGGAAGATCAGCGGCAGCCGCGCCAGGTCTTCGAGGCTGACCTCGTCGCGCAATCCCGTCGGGCTGTCCGCGGCGACGATGCCGACCACCTCCTGCGAGAGCACGCGCGCGGTGCGGAACCGGCGATCGTTTGGCAGATCGGGCAACACTGCGACATCGACCTCGCGCCGCAGCAAGGCCGCGAGGATGTCCTGATGCGAGCCGCTTTCCACCGAGACCGTCAGGGAAGGGTGCTGGCGCAGAAGCTGGTGGACGATCGCGATGCCGGGCATGGAATTGCCCAGCCCGACCCGCAGCCGGCGTCTGCCAGTCGGGCCTCGGCGTTCGAGGATGCGCAGCGCGTCATGCTCGGCCTCGCGCATCCGGGCGCCGATGTCGCAAAGTTGCTCGCATAGGGGCGTCGCGCAGAGGGTCCCGTTGAGCTTATCGAACAGTCGCACGCCGAAGGCGGTCTCGAGGTCGCGAATCTGCTGCGCGACTGCGGAATGCGACACGCCCAGCCGGCGCGCGGCAGCCGAAAAAGACCCCTCCTCGGCGACCGCAGTCACCGAGCGCAGGCGGGAAAGCGACAGGGCGCTCGCCAAAGATCCAACCGAAGCTTTCATCATCCGACGGCTTAGCTTGCAGATGTAACACCCACGTCACAGAAACTCGTCAAACCGTGAGCAGTCCGGGGCGACGCCCCATCACCGCATGAACTGACGCGCATTGCGCGAACGGGGCCGAGGCCCCGAACGGAGAGGATTTGCCCATGACCCAGCCTGTCGGATTGTCCGAGTTCCTGTCAGGGCCGCTCCCCGAGCGTGCCGCGATCCTGGCCGATCTCGATGGCTGTCTGATCGCTGGGGACCGCGTGCTGCCCGGCGTGCCCGAGCTGATCGCGCGCTGCGGCGAGCGGCTTTGGGTCGTCTCGAACAATTCCACAGACACGGCCGAGCACCTGTCGGCCCGGCTCGGCCTGATGGGGCTCGCGGTAGCGGCAGAGCGCATGGTGCTGGCGGGGGAGGAAACGCTTCGCAATCTGCAGCGCCGTCGCCCCGGCGCCCGCGTCGCGCTCTTCGCTGCGCCGCCGCTTGTGGCACTGGCGCGCAAGCTCGGGCTGGTGCCCGACCGTGCGCAGCCCGAGCTGGTGCTGCTGGCGCGCGACACCGGCTTCAGCTTCGCCGACTTGACCCAGCTGACCGCGATGGCCGCGCGAGGCCTGCCGGTGCTGCTGAGCAATCCTGACACGTTCCATCCCGGCCCGGACGGCACGCCCCGTCCCGAAACCGGTGCGCTTTGGGCCGCGGCGCGCGCCGCAGTGCCCGCCGCCACCGCATCGAGCCTCGCCAAGCCCGCGCCCGATCTGGTTCACGCCGCGCTCTCGCGCGCAGGCGTCGCACCGGGTGCTGCGGTCTTTCTCGGCGATACGCCCGAAACAGACGGGCGCGCCGCCGCCGCCGCCGGGGTCGAGTTCGTCCTGCTCGCCCGGCCGGGCGGCGTGACCCTCGCCCAGGAGATCGTGACATGCTGAGCTACACCCTGCGCACCCTCGTCCGGATGGCGCTGACCTTCTTCGTCATCGTCACGCTCGTGTTCTTCGCCACGCGTCTGTCCGGGAACGCGATCGATTTCCTCGCGGGCGAGGGCATGACTCAAGAAGACCGCGAGATCCTGATCCGCTATTACGAGCTCGACCGGTCGCTCTGGGACCAATACTTCGCCTTCCTGCGCGCCTTCCTTGATGGGAATTTCGGCCTCTCTTTCATCGAGCGCCGACCCGTGATCGAGATCGTGGCGGAGCGCTTGTGGCCCTCGGCGCAGCTTCTGCTGTCGGCGATCGGGCTCACGCTCGTGGTGTCGCTGCCTTTGGGTGTGATCGCCGCGATCTGGCGCAAGCACTGGCTGGGCAGCGCGGCGATGGTCGTGGCCTTCCTCGGCTACGCGGTGCCGAACTTCATCCTCGCCGTCGTGATGGTCTTGGTCTTTGCCTACTGGCTGAACTGGCTGCCGGTGGTGGGCAACGGAACGCCTTTGCATTTCATCATGCCGACGCTGGCGATGTCGGGAGTATTGATCGCGGCGCTCACGCGCTTCACTCGCAATGCCATGCTCGACGTGCTTGGGCAGGACTTCATGCGCACCGCCCGCGCCAAGGGCCTTCCCGAGCGCGCGGTGATCCTGCGCCACGGGTTGCGCAACGCCTCGATCACGCTGCTGTCGGTAATCGGTCTTCAGATCGCGGGGCTCGCCGCCTCCGGCTCGGTGGTGGTGGAATCGATCTTCGCCTGGCCCGGCATCGGCGACCTGCTCGTCTCCTCGGCGATACGGCGCGACTACCCGGTGCTCCAGTTCGGGGTCATCACCGTCGCAATCGCCGTCATCCTCATCAACGCCGCCATCGACCTTGCCTACGCCTGGGCCGATCCGCGCCTGCGCCATCAACTCAAAGGGTGACCCGATGACCATGGCCCTCAATCTGCCCGCGCCTTCGGCCTTGCGTCGCCTCTGGACCGGCACGAACACGATCCAGAAGATCGCCTTCGCGGTCGGGCTGGCCCTCTTGCTCATGGCCATTCTCGGCCCGCTGATCGCGCCGCATGATCCCAATGCGCAAAGCCTGCTCTCGCGGCTGCGTCCGCCGATCGGCTTCGATCGCGCGAAGATCGCCTATCCGCTGGGCACGGACGAACTGGGCCGGGATGTCTTGTCGCGCAGCCTGCACGGATTGCGCCTGACCCTGATGCTGGCATTCCTCGGAGCGCTGTTGGGCCTTCTCGTCGGCGGGCTGCTCGGGCTGCTGGCAGGCGTGGTCGGCGGACGCACCGATGCCGCGATCATGTCGGCGGTCGATACCCAGATCGCGGTGCCCTTCACGCTGATTGCGCTGTTCACGCTGGCGATCTTCGGCAGTTCGCTTCAGGTGATGATCATCGTCCTCGGCCTCGCCGGCTGGGAGCAATATGCCCGGATCGTGCGCGGCGACGTGCGGCGCCTGATGCATCTGCCCTTCATCGAGGCCGCCCGCGCCGCCGGCGCCAGCCCGCGGCGCATCGCCTTCACCCACCTGCTGCCCAATATCGTCTCGCCGCTGGTGGTCCAGTTCACGCTGTCGCTGTCGAATATCGTGCTGCTGGAAAGCACGCTGTCCTTCCTCGGCCTCGGCGTGCAGCCGCCGACCGCGACGCTTGGCTCGATGGTCGGGATCGGTCGCGACTACATGCCGACCGCCCCCTGGATCGTCATCGTCCCCGCCGCGCTGATCGTGTTGCTGACCTTCGCCGTCCAGGTGGTCGGTGACTGGTTACGCGACAGCGTCGACGTGCGCCTGCGCGCACGCTGACACCCCGCAACAAGAACAGAAGGCCGCAAGCGCCCGTCGTCAAACCCTGCAATGGAGAGACCCATGCTCAGACTGCTCGTTTCCACCGCTCTTGCCGCCGGCATCGCTGCCGCTGGCGTCACGGGGGCTCAGGCCCGCGAACTGAAAGTCGGCGCTGCCAACGTCGCCAAATATCTCGATCCCGGCCGCGACCACTCGAATGTCGGCTCGCAGTTCTACTACAACACCTTCGACACGCTGATCGACAAGGATCACGAGAAGATCGGCGGCGAATGGCGCCCCGGTCTGGCGACCGAATGGAACCTCGTTTCGCCCAAGGTCATGGAGTTCAAGCTCCGTCAGGGCGTTACTTTCCAGAACGGCGAAGCGATGACTGCCGATGACGTGGTCTTCTCGCTCAACCGCATGTATCAGGCCACGTTCCCGCCCTACATGGTGCGCTCGAAGGACCGTCTGAACAACTTCGAGAAAGCCGAGAAGGTCGACGATTACACCATCCGCATCACGGTGAAGCGCGAAGAGCCGCTTTGGGAAACGCTCGTGAACCTGCAGCAGGTCATGATCATCCCCGAAGACTACACCAAGGGCCTGACCGGCGATCCGAACGTCGCCGAGGACAGCGATTACGAAGCCTTCTCGATGGCTCCGGTCGGCACCGGTCCCTATGCGATCAGCGAATTCAGCCCCGGCGAGCGCGTGGTCTATACCCGCTTCGACAATTTCTGGGGCGACAAGGCGCCGCTCGAAAAGGTCTCCGTGATCCATATCCCGGAAACCGCCTCGCGGATCACCGCGCTGAAGACCGGCGAAGTCGACATGATCACCAATGTCGCACCCGACCAGCTGTCGCTGATCGAAGCCGATCCGAGCATCAAGGCCGCGGGCAGCGTCACGCCGCTGTTCCACGTCATGATCATGAACACCAACCATCCCAAGCTGCGCGACCCGCGCATCCGTCAGGCGCTCAGCCTCGCGATCGACCGCGAGGCGTTGAACGAGGCGCTCTGGCTGGGCAAGGCCGTCGTTCCCTCGACCCACACGATGAAGGAATACGGCGATCTCTACATGCCGGAGCTGAAGACCTTCGAATACAACCCCGAGAAGGCCCGCGAACTGCTGAAAGAGGCTGGCTATGACGGGTTCGAGATCACCTATGACACCGACCCGGTCTATTACACCAACGGTCTTCTGGCCGCGCAGGCCATCGTCGAGATGTGGGCGCAGGTCGGCATCAAGGGCAAGGTGAACGTCGCCGAGAAATGGACCGGCAACAGCAAGGACATGATGACCCGCAACTGGTCGAACCCGATGTATTTCGCGGACCCCTTCGGCTCGTTTGGCGTGATGTGGGCTCCGGATGCGGCTTCGGAATCGGAAGGTCGCTTCACCACCGACGAAGCCTATCGCAAGACCTGGGACAAGTTCCGCTTCTCCAAGGATGTCGCGGATCGTCGCGCCGCCTATGCCGAGCTGATGGATCGCATCAAGCAGGACCCGCCGGTGCTGCCGCTCTATCGTCCCTATGAGAGCTGGGCGATGCGCAAGGATATCGCTTGGGCGCCGAAGCCCGGCCACATCCCCTATGTGCTCGACTTCCGCGCCGGGGCGATCTCCTTCGCCTCCAACTAACGCCCCCCGCCCGTCGCCGCTTGCGCGCGGCGGCGGGCACCTTCCCCCACTCTTTGGAAAGTTTCAGCATGTCCACCCGTATCGCCATCGTCACCGATATCCACCATGGCAAACCCTCGACCGCGAAGCGCGGCGACATGGCGCTGCCCCTGATGGAAGACTTCGCCCGTTACGTTCGCGACGGCGGCGCCGATCTGGTGCTCGATCTCGGGGACCGGATCTCGGATGAGAACCGCGACACCGACCTGCGTCTGGAAGCCGAGGTGGCCGAGGCCTTCCGCGCCGTCGAGGCCCCGATCCTGCATCTCAACGGCAACCATGATCGCGATCATCTGGAGGTCTCGGATAACGAAGGGATCCTCGGCCAGACGCTCGATCACAGGGTGGTCGATATCGGCGGCTGGCGCATCGTCCTGTGGCGCGCCGATACGCGTATCCGCCGGATGCCCGACTATTCCGGCTTCGTGCTGACCGAGCCTGACGTGATCTGGCTCTCGCGCACCATGCAGGCGAGTGATCGTCCGACGCTCGTGGTCAGCCACGTGCCGATCTCGGGCCATTCGCAGCTGGGCAACTATTATTTCGAGAACAACCCCGCCAGCTCGACCTATCCGATGGCCGAGCGTGCCCGTGCCGCGCTCTCGCGTGCGAAGGTGCCGGTCGTCTGCCTCGCAGGCCACGTGCATTGGAACACCGTCACCACGGTCGACGGCATCACCCATCTGACCCAGCAATCGCTGACCGAGAGCTTCACCACCGAGGGCGAAGCCGCCGGCGCGATGGGGATGATCGAACTGGGCGACAGTTTCCGCTGGGAGGTCGTGGGCGACGATCCCTTCTCCTTCGAGACCACTCCCCGCCATCGCCGCTGGACGCCCCCGCTGCCGTCCTTCGCCGACCACCCCGAGGCACGCGTCCGCCGCGCTGCCGCAGCCGCGAGTTGATCCATGAGCCGCGCACCGCTTCTGTCAGTCCAGAACCTGAGCCTCGCTTTCGGCTCCCACACCGCGCTGTCGGGGCTCAGCTTCGACATCGCACGCGGCGAGACCGTCGCGTTGGTGGGGGAGTCCGGCTCGGGCAAATCCGCCACCGCGCTGGCGCTGATGCGCCTGATCGAACGCGAGGGCGGGCGCCTGACCGGCGGACGCATCGATCTCGACGGTGACACGCCGGTCGAGATCACGGCGCTCGAGGAACGCGAGATGCAGCAGGTGCGCGGCAACCGGATCTCTATGATCTTTCAAGAGCCGATGACCGCGCTCAACCCGGTGATGCCGCTTGGCGAGCAGGTGGCAGAAGTCTTGCGCCTGCATCAGGGGCTGGACCGCAAGGCGGCGCTGGCGGCGGCCCGCGCCGCGTTCGCGCGGGTCAAGATCCCCGAACCCGAACGGCGGCTGGTGCAATATCCGCACGAGCTGTCGGGCGGTCTGAGGCAGCGCGTCATGATCGCGATGGCGCTGGCTTGCCAGCCCGATCTGCTGATCGCCGATGAGCCGACGACCGCGCTCGATGTGACGACGCAAGCGGAGATCCTGTCGCTGATCAAAGAGCTGCAGGAGGAAAGCGGAATGGCCGTGCTGTTCATCACCCACGACATGGGGGTGGTGGCCGAGATCGCCGACCGCGTCGTCGTGCTGTGTTGCGGCGAACAGGTCGAAACCGGTCCGGTCGGGCAGATCTTCGCCGCTCCGCAGGCCGAATATACCCGCAACCTGATGGCGGCGACGCCGATGCTGGGCGCGGGGGCGCCGAAACCGCCGCTCAATGCAGATGCGCCGCTCCTCGAAGTCGACCGGCTGTCGGTTCGTTTCCCGGTGCGCCGCGCCGCTCCGGGACGGCCTGCGCTCGATTATCACGCGGTCAACGAGGTCTCGCTGACCCTCGGGCGCGGTGAAACGCTTGGGCTGGTGGGGGAATCCGGCTGCGGCAAATCCACCTTGGCGCGGACCTTGCTCGGTCTCGAGGCAGCGTCTGGCGGGCGGGTCCGGCTGAGCGGGCAGACCCTAACCGGCCTGACGGCGCAAGAGCTGCGCCCGCTGCGCGGAAAGATGCAAATGGTCTTTCAGGACCCCTATGCCAGCCTCAACCCACGGCTCCCGGTCTATGATCTGATCACCGAGCCCGCCCATATCCGCAATCCGATGACGCGCGCCGAGCGGCGGGCGATGGCGGGCGAGCTTCTGGAACGGGTCGGGTTGGAAGCCGCCGCGATGTATCGCTACCCGCACCAGTTCTCCGGCGGGCAGCGCCAACGGCTCTGCATCTGCCGCGCGCTCTCGGTTAAACCGGCGATCATCGTCGCGGATGAGGCGGTTTCGGCCCTCGACGTATCGGTCGCGCGCCAGATCACCGATCTGATCGCCAAGCTGCAGAAGGAAGAGGGTGTCTCTTTCTTCTTCATCTCCCATGATATCGCGGTCGTCGAACGCGTCAGTCACCGCATCGCCGTTATGTGGGCGGGGCAGGTCGTCGAAACCGGGCCGACCGACACCGTTCTGAAGAACCCGGTGCATCCCTACACGCGACGATTGCTGTCGGCGGTGCCGCATCCGGACCCGCAGCGCAGACCGCTCCCGCGCGAGCGCGCAGCCGACCTGAAAACGCCGAAGCTTCTGCTGCCGCGTGACATCGACCCCGAGCGCATCGGGCTGCGAGAAGTCGGGGAGGGGCATTTCGTGGCCATCCGCGACACGGTCGAGCTGATGGCCTACCAGTCGATGACGCGCGCTGCGTCAGAGGCCCCGCGTGAAGCGAAGCGCGAAGGCGTCGGGAGTATGGTGATCTAGCAGCGGCGCCACTTGTCGTGGGCGCTGGGCGCTGGGCTAACGCCCGCTGCAAGGAGTTCGAGTGATCGACAAGCTCGAAGCCTCGCGCGCGAAAAAATGGACGCGGCGCAAGCACGCGAGGTTGAGAGAGCGCAGGGCGACTTTTTGTTGCCTTCGGCGAAAGGATCGGGGGACATCTGGAAAACGGTCAGCCTCAGGGTCTTCGTGGCTACCCCGTGCCTCTGTTCAAACGGGCCAGCGCGCTCAGACGTGGCTGCGGAGCGCGATTGCATCGGTGATGTTCTGGGCAGCGCGCCGTTCCTGCGCCTCGGCATTCTCCAACCCCTGAGCGCGCTGTTGCATCGTTCCGCAATCCAGCCGTTCAAAAAACCTACCTACAGTCTGTCATATAGCTAGTTTTCCCGGCGTCGTTTTTCGCACCGGTCTCCTGCACGTTTTTTCAGGTCACCAACTTATCCTCGGAGGAGAGCCAAGGAAGAGAAGAGGTGATCCATGAGCTATCAGTTTGTCCATATCGAATGTTATTCGGCGGCCCCACGCAAGGTTAAGGGAGCGCCCGAGCAGGTGAACACGGCCGAGCAGGTCTTTGGCGAGGCGATGCGGGTGCCGCGCTATTCGCGTCATGTCGACGAACCGAAAGCGCCGATCAAGCTTGACGGCACGACGACGCTCAACAAGCTCGAGGCGCTCTGGACCGAGAAGGTGGAGGCGATCCGTGAGACCGTGAAAAGTGCGAAAGGCACGAGCTATAAGCGTCGGCTGCGCCGGGATGCGGCGACGCTCTACTCGGAAATTCACTCGCACCCATTATCGGTCGAGACCCTGACCCATGATGGGGGACGGCATACACCTGAGATCAAGACCTGGGTGAAGCGAGTGCTTGCGCATTTTAAAATCCGGATGCCGCAGGGCGTGGAGTGGGCGACCGTGCTGCATCTCGATGAGGCCCATGTCCACCTCCACATCCTTGCGATCAATGTCGACGATCCGAAGCTCGATGCGAACAAGCTGCATGCGGGCAAGCGCGCAGCCGCGGAGGTGCGCGCCTCCTGCGAGACCCCTTCGGCCATTTGCTCGCTCCCGCGTCCCATTCCCAAGCCTCTTCCTCCGAGACCGCGCAAGCGGGCTCTTGGCAAGCGACCGGAGACCATCGCGCGCAACAAGGCGCATAATGCTGCGCGTCTTGAGGCGTGGCGCACGGACTGTCGCGCGGTGCGGGCTGAAAATGCGAAGGTGCTCGCGTCGTGGAAAGAAGAGAACCGTGCTCATCTGAAAGCGGCTCGAAAACTGCGCGGTGAGGTTCCGGAAATGGTCGCCTACCGTGCGGCCATGCGTCAGTTCCAGGACGATTACCACCGGGCGGTCGGAGAGCACTGCGGGCTCTTGCGCGACGGGCCGCGAAAGGCGCGGCTAACGACGAAACAACATGCCGCGCGCAAGGCGAATGCGGAGCAGATGCGGGGCGCGTTCGCGGAGCGTGACCGAAGAGCTCTGGAATTTGCGGAAAAGCAAGACGCCGTCGCCAAGGTTATAACCGCGCTCACCGAAGGTCATGCTCAGATCTCGGAAGGCACCATTGTGATGGAGGATATGCCTGCCTCTCTCAAGGCGCTCGGTGAGACTGCGGAGGACTGGATGATCCAAGCTATTCTCGATCTCATCGTGCGCGCTGGAGAGGTCGGGGTTGGTGCGCTGCAGCCGGCGCGCGATTACGAGATTGATGGGCCCGGGGTTGGGTAGACGCCCGATGCCTTCTCGTATGTCGACCTTGAGTTCCCCGGTCGAAGTATGCGGCGATCACACCATCCCGACCTCAGCTCTGGTGAGGCGCGACCTCGAAAAGCTCGGTGTGATCGTCCTGAATGCGGTCGATCTGATCGAGGATGCGCGACAGGTGATCGCGCATCGCCTGAGTCGCTCGATCAAGGTCGCGGCATTCGAGCGCGCTCAGGATCTTCACGTGATCGTCGAACGCATCGCGCGAGGCGAAAGACAGCGACAGCATCCGCACGCGGTCCATGTGCCCCTTGTTCTCGGCGATCAGTTCCCATGTGAAGCCGAGCCCGGCACGGGTGCAGATCTCGCGATGAAACTGATCGTCCAGTTCGTGGAATTTGGTCTTCTCACCCTTTTCCATCGCGGCACGCTGTTGCTCGATCAGATCGCGCAACGCCGCGAGATCCTCATCGGTCAATGCAGCGACAGCGACCCGCACGGTTTCGACCTCGAGCGCGTTGCGAATGAAGCGCGCCTGCAGCACCGCTTCGCGGGAAATCAGCGACACCGTCGTCGCACGCTGAGGTCGAATCACGAGAAATCCGAGCTTCGACAAGCGGTAAAAGGCATCGCGCACCGGTTGGCGCGAAACGCCCATCTGCTTGGCGACCTCCACTTCTGAGAGCTTGGTTCCCGGGGGCAGGGATAGACCCAGAACCTGTTGGCGCAAATGTTCGAAAACGACATCGGAGACAGACATGCGTGCGTTCTGATCAAGCTGGGTCAAAGGCAGGGGCGCGGGCATCGGAACTCCTCGTTGACGGTCCGGGTATTCTAGCATATTAGTTTATTAGTTCGGTGTTAGTCCACCTAAGAAAATAGCCACAGGGGGAGCGATAGACCATGGCGCTGTTGAATAAAGATCGCCTGCTGCCAGCGGATCCGGGGGTTCGTGCCCTCGCACGCGATCTCTATGACACGGTCAAGGATGCTCCGATCATCTCGCCCCATGGCCATACCGACCCGCGCTGGTATGCGCTGAACGAAGCCTTTCCCGACCCTGCCCAGCTTTTCGTGACGCCCGATCACTATGTGTTCCGGATGCTGCACAGCCAGGGCGTGCCGCTGGAGGCGCTTGGCGTGCCGCGCGTCGATGGCGGTGAGACGGAAACCGATGGTCGCAAGATCTGGCGGCTGTTCGCGGAGCATTACCACCTGTTCCGCGCCACGCCCTCGCGGATCTGGCTGGACCATGCGTTCGAGACGATCTTCGGCTTCACCGAGCGGCTCAGCGCCGACACCGCCGACATGTATTACGACCGTATCTCGGAGGCGCTTGGGCGCCCGGAGATGCGTCCGCGCGCTTTGTTCGATCAATTCAACATCGAGGTGATCGCGACGACGGAAAGCCCGCTCGACGATCTGAAATGGCACCGGATGATCCGCGAAAGCCGGTGGGGCGGGCGTGTGATCACCGCCTATCGCCCCGATCCGGTGGTCGATCCCGATTTCGAAGGCTTCGCGCAGAACGTCGAGACGTTCTGCCAGCTTGGCGGGCAGTCGGGCACGTCCTTCGCAGCCTATCTGGACGCCCATCGCGACCGGCGCGCCTATTTCGCCTCTTTCGGGGCGACTTCGACCGATCATGGTCATCCGACGGCCGCGACGCTCAATCTGGATCGCGCCGCGGCGGAGGCGCTCTATGACAAGGTGCTCGCGGGGAAAGCGGACGCGGCGGAACGCGAGGCATTCCGCGCCCAGATGCTGACCGAAATGGCGAAGCTGTCCTGCGAGGACGGCCTGGTGATGCAGATCCACCCCGGCTCGTCGCGCAACCATTCGGGCCCGATCCAGTCCCGCTTCGGGCGAGACAAAGGCTACGATATTCCGACGCGCACCGATTATGTCGCGGCGCTCAAGCCGCTTCTGGATGCGGTGGGGCAGGACCCCGCGCTGCGCGTGATCCTGTTCACGTTGGACGAGAGCACCTATGCGCGCGAGTTGGCGCCGCTTGCGGGGGTCTATCCCTGTCTGCGGCTCGGTCCGGCGTGGTGGTTCCACGACAGTTTCGAAGGCATGTGGCGCTACCGCGAGATGACCACCGAGACGGCGGGCTTCTACAACACGGTCGGCTTCAATGACGACACCCGTGCCTATTTGTCGATCCCCGCGCGCCATGACGTCGCGCGCCGGGTCGATGCCGGATTCCTTGCCAACTTGGTCGCTACCGGGCGGCTGACGGAGGAGGAAGCTTCTGAGGTCATCCACGACCTCACACACAGGCTTGCACGCCAAGCTTACAAGCTCTGATTGAGCACTTTCTGGGAGGAGAGAAGTAATGAAGAAGACACTGACACCTATCGCTGCGCTGCTGATTTCGGCCGCTTGCGTCACGACCGCGTCGGCCTGCGACATGACCCTGCGTTCGTCGGACACTCACCCCGATGGCTACCCGACCGTCGAGGCGGTGAAATCGATGGCCAAGGAGGTCGAGGCGAAGACCGACGGCCGAATCTGCATCGAGGTCTATCCGTCCGCGCAGCTGGGCGAGGAAAAGGATACGATCGAGCAGACCCAGCTGGGCGTGATCGACATGGTGCGCGCCTCGTTCGGCACGTTCAACGACATCGTTCCGGAAACGCAGCTGTTCTCGCTACCCTATCTGTTCCGCTCGGTCGAGCATCAGCACCATGTTCTCGACGGCCCGATCGGCGCAGAAGTCGGCAAGGCGTTCGAAGCGCATGATCTGGTCCAGCTGGCCAATTACGATGCGGGCTCGCGCAGCTTCTACAATTCCGAGCATCCGATCAAATCGATCGACGACCTTCAGGGCATGAAGTTCCGTGTCATGCAGAACGACGTCTTCGTCGACATGATGCAGGCGATCGGCGCGAATGCTACGCCGATGCCCTATGGCGAGGTTTACTCCTCGATCCAGACCGGCGTCATCGACGGCGCGGAGAACAACTGGCCCTCCTATGACAGCTCGGGCCATTACGAGGTCGCGCCCTATTACACGCAGGACCAGCACCTCATGGTTCCGGAACTGGTGGCAATGTCCCTGACGACCTGGAACAAGCTGAGCCCCGAAGACCAGAAGGTCATCAAGGCAGCTGCGAAGAACTCGGAAACGCTCGAGCGCAAGCTCTGGGCCGAGCAGGAAAAGAAATCCGAGGACAAGGTGGAAGCGGCCGGCGTCAAAGTCGTGAAGGACATCGACAAGCAGCCCTTCATCGACGCGATGAAGCCGGTCTACGACAAATACGTGACCACGCCCGAAGCCAAGGATCTGGTGGCGCGCATTCAAGCGACGAAGTGATCTGATCCATCGCCCCCCGCCGATTGCGGCGGGGGCACACTCTTTTCGTGGAGATCCCACAGATGCGCAACGTGTTGGAGAAACTGGCCGACTGGACCGGCTGGTTGGGCCGGGCTGCCCTTTGGCTTTCAGGGATCGGGCTGGTGTTGATGACGGCTTTCGTCTTCGCCCAGGTCTTTTACCGCTACGTGCTTGAATCGAGCCTGTTCTGGGCCGAACCGGCCAGCGTGATCCTGATGGGCTGGTTCATTTTTCTCGGCGCGGCCGTGGGCATCCGCGAGGGCTATCACCTCAGCTTCGACGTATTGCTCTTCGTGCTGCCCGAAAAGGTGCGACTGACCTTCTTCTCGATTTCGGACCTCGTTGTCGCGGCCTTCGGCTTCGGGATGCTCAAATACGGCTGGCAACTGGCCGACAAGATGTCCGCCACGACGATCTCGGGGCTCGGCGTATCCGGGGCCTTTCGTTTCGTGCCGGTCGCGGCGGGCGGAGCGCTGCTGATGATCTTCTGCGCCGAGCGCATCCTGCGCCGGCTGGCGGGTCTCTCGACGTCGCGGTTCGGCGACGATCACGAAGCGGCGGAGCTCGAGGGCGACGCCGTCACTGGCGAAGGGAACTGAACTGATGGAACTCTGGATCTTGTTCGGGACGTTCACCGTCCTGTTGCTGATCGGAACGCCGGTTGCGTTCTGCCTCGGCGCGGCCTCCTTTGCGACAGTCACCTATCTAGGGCTGCCGCCGGTGGTGGTGTTCCAACGCCTCAATTCCGGCGTCTCGGTCTTCGCGCTGATGGCGATCCCGTTCTTCATCTATGCCGGGGACCTGATGGTGCGCGGCGATATCGCGCGGCGGCTGGTCGCGCTGGCGGGTGCCTTGGTCGGGCACATGCGCGGCGGGCTGGGGCAGGTGAACATCCTTGCCTCGGTGATGTTCGGCGGTGTCTCCGGCTCTGCGGCGGCGGATGCCTCGGCAGTGGGCGGCCTGATGGTGCCGCAGATGCGCGAACGTGGCTACGGCGCGGATTACGGTGTGAACATCACCGTCACGGCGGCGATCATCGCGCTGATGCTGCCGCCCAGCCACAACATGATCATCTATTCGATCTCGGCAGGCGGGAAGATCTCGATTGCCGACCTCTTCACCGCCGGGATCATTCCGGGTCTGGTGCTGGCGCTGTCGCTGATGACCGCCGCCTATTTCGTCGCCAAGCGCCGTGGCTACCCGACCGAACCCTTCCCTGGTCGCAAAGCGCTGGCGCGATTGTTCTGGAATGCGATGCCCGGCCTGATCATGATCCTGATCATCTTCGGCGGCGTGCGCTCAGGCATCTTCACGGCTTCGGAAAGCTCCAATATCGCGGTGGTCTATGCGCTGCTGGTGACCGTCTTCCTGTATCGCACGATGAAGCTGTCGGATTTCATCGAGGCTACCAAGGGCGCCGTGCGCACGACGGCGATGGTGCTGATGGTGATCGGCTGCGCGGCCTCGTTCGGCTGGTTGCTGGCCTATCTGCAAGTGCCTGCCAAGCTGATCCATCTGCTCGAGAACTTCTCGCACAATCCGATCGTCATCCTGCTGCTGATCAACCTGCTGCTGCTGGTTCTGGGCACATTCATGGACATGTCGCCGCTGATCGTGATCACCACGCCGATCTTCCTGCCCGTGGCTCAGGCCTTCGGTGTCGATCCGGTGCAGTTCGGGGTGATCCTCGTGCTCAACCTCGGGATCGGTCTCTGCACGCCGCCGGTCGGTGCGGTGCTGTTCGTCGGCTGCGCAGTGGGCCGGGTGCCGATCACGACGGTGATGAAATCGATCTGGCCGTTCTATTTCGCGACCTTCGCCACGCTGATGCTGGTGACCTACATCCCCGCGCTTTCGCTCTGGCTGCCGTCGGTCTTCCACTGAGAGGAGTTTTCGCATGAGCTATCCGATCGCCTATCCCGATGAGGGCATCGCCCGTCAGGTGCTGACCGAAAACGAGCAGATGATGCTGGTCTCGGTTCGCTTCGAGGCCGGGGCAGAGGGCGCGCTCCACTCCCATCCTCACGTGCAGGCCACCTACTGCACCTCCGGCGAATTTCGCTTTGTCCTGGACGGCGCGGAGCACGTGCTGCGCGCCGGGGACAGCCTGATGATACCGTCCGGCGCCGAACACGGCTGTGTCTGCGTCGAAGCGGGGGAGCTGCTCGACTGCTTCACCCCGCGCCGCGACGACTTTTTGTGAAAGGACATTCAATGCTCAGCGTAGAAACCCGCCACGCCATCCATCCCGATCACGCCCGCACCATGCTCACGCAAGAGCTGCGTGAGCATTTCCTGGGCACGGGGCTGTTTGCGCCCGGCGAGATCCGCTTGATCTACACGCATTACGACCGGTTCACCCTCGGAGGCGCGGTGCCGAATGGCGCATCGCTGACGCTCGATGTGGTGGACGAGACGCGGACCGCCACCTTCCTCGAGCGGCGCGAAATGGGCGTCGTGAATATCGGCGGCACGGGACGCGTCTCAGCCGCTGGCGAGACCTGGGAGATGGGGCGCGGCGATGTGCTGTATCTGGGCATGGGCGCAGGACCGGTGACCTTCGAGGGCGACGGCCGGTTCTATCTGGTCTCCGCCCCCGCCCATCGCGCCTGTCCGCATCGCCTTATCAAACTGGCCGAGGCGAACCGCGTCGAGCTGGGGGAGGCGGCGACCTCCAACAAGCGCGTAATCAACCAGTTCATCCATCCCACCGTGATGGAAAGCTGCCAACTGGTGCTGGGCTACACGCAACTGGTCGAAGGTTCGGTCTGGAACACGATGCCGGCGCATGTGCATGATCGCCGGATGGAGGCCTACCTCTACTGGGGCATGACGCCCGAGGCGCGCGTGCTGCACCTGATGGGCGAGCCGACCGAGACCCGCCACATGATGATCGCCAACGAAGAGGCCGTGATCTCGCCGCCTTGGTCGATCCACTCCGGGGCCGGGATCGGGGAATACACCTTCATCTGGGCGATGGCGGGCGACAATGTCGATTACACCGACATGGACTTCGTGCAGCCGGCGGATCTGAAATGAGCCCGTTTTCGCTAGAGAACCGCCGCGCCCTCGTCACCGGCGCGAATACCGGCATCGGTCAGGCGATCGCAGTGTCGCTCGCCGCGCAAGGCGCGCATGTGACCTGCGCGGGTCGGCGCGAATGCACCGAAACGCTGGCGATGATCGCCGATGCGGGCGGGCAGGGCGAGGCTCTGCTCCTCGACTTCGCGGACCCGATGGCCGCGCAGGATATTTTCGCGGATGCAGGCTATTCGATCCTCGTGAACAACGCGGGCATCATCCGGCGCGAAGACAGTCTGGACTTCACCGAAGCCGATTGGGACGCGGTGATGGACGTGAACCTCAAGGCGCTGTTCTTCACCACGCAAGCCTTCGCCCGCGCCGCGCTGGAGCAGGACAATACTCCGGCGGCAGTGGTCAATATCGCGTCGCTGCTATCCTTTCAGGGCGGCATCCGTGTGCCCTCCTATACCGCGTCCAAGCATGGCGTGGCGGGACTGACCAAGATCCTCGCCAATGAATGGGCGGCTAAAGGGATCAACGTGAACGCCATCGCACCCGGCTATATCGCGACCAACAACACCGAGGCGCTGCGTGCCGATCCGGAGCGCAGCGAGGCGATCCTTGCGCGCATCCCGGCGGGGCGCTGGGGCGATCCTTCCGATATCGGCGGCACGGCCGCTTTCCTGTGTTCCCCCGCCGCGCGCTACATCCACGGCGCGGTGCTGAATGTCGATGGAGGCTGGCTTGCCCGCTGAACGTCTCACCCGCGAGAGCGCGAAGCTCAAAACCGGTATCGTCCATCTCGGCCTTGGCGCGTTCTTCCGCGCCCATG
Organism: Thioclava sp. F42-5; assembly: GCF_002213195.1. NCBI lineage: Bacteria > Pseudomonadati > Pseudomonadota > Alphaproteobacteria > Rhodobacterales > Paracoccaceae > Thioclava > Thioclava sp. F42-5. The sequence goes on along the minus strand of NZ_NBNZ01000001.1, from coordinate 1,105,615 downwards.
GGGCGATCTATACCGCGGAAGCCGCAGCAAAGAGCGGCGGCGATTGGGGGATCACCGGCGTGTCGCTGCAATCCTCGCGGATGCGCGACGCGCTGGCGCCGCAGGATTTCGCCTATAGCGGGCTGGAGTTCGGCCCCGAGGGCGAAACGCCCGAGCGCATCGAGATCGTGAGCAACATTCTGGTGGCGCGCGAAGACCCGCAGGCGGTGCTCGACGTGATGGCCGATCCGGACGTGCGCATCGTGTCGCTCACGATCACCGAAAAGGGCTATTGCCATTCGCCCGCGACCGGCGCGCTCGACCCCGATCATCCCGATATCGTCCATGACATGGCCAACGACCTGCCCGTCTCTGCGCCTGGCTATCTGGTGCGCGCGCTGCAACTGCGCCGCACGCGCGGATTGCGTCCCTTCACCGCGATGAGTTGTGACAACCTGCCCGAAAACGGCCGGCTGCTGCGCGGCGTGGTGCTGGATCTTGCGCGTCGGATCGACCCGCAGCTGGCAGACTGGATCGCGGATGAGGGACGGTTCCCCTCGACCATGGTGGACCGCATCGTCCCCGCCACCAAGCCCGAGGACATCGTGCGGCTCGAAGAGCTCGCAGGCTGGCACGACGCGTTGCCGGTGATGCACGAGCCGTTTCGCCAATGGGTCATCGAGGATGACTTCGTCGACGGCGAACGGCCCGACTGGGGCGCAGTCGGAGTCGAGATGGTCCGCGATGTGACGCCGTTCGAGCATATGAAACTGCGGATGCTCAATGGCACGCACAGCTCACTGGCCTATCTCGGCTATCTGGCGGGGCATGAGACGATTTCCGACACGATGGACGACGAGGTGATGGCCGGGTTCGTGCGCCATCTGTGGCGCTCCGAAATCATTCCTTCGCTGACCCCGCCGCCCGGCGTGTCGCTTGAGGACTATGCCGACGCGCTCGCAGCGCGCTACGCCAATCCCGCGATCCGTCACCGGACATGGCAGATCGCGATGGATGGCAGCCAGAAACTGCCGCAGCGCATTCTGGCCACCGTCGCCGATACGTTGAAGGCCGGGCGGAGCTGCCCGGGCCTGATGCTCGCGATCGCGGCCTGGATGCGCTACGTCGGCGGCGTCGACGAGAGCGGGCAGCCGATCGAGGTGAAAGACCCGCTGGCCGCTGAGTTACGTGCGCTCTCCGACAGTGCCGCGGATGCCGAGGGCAAGGTTGCGGCGCTTCTGTCGTTGCGTTCTGTGTTTCCGCCCGAGCTCGCACAATCCCTGCAGGCCCCGGTCACGGAGGCCTATCGCGCGCTCGTCGAAAAAGGCGCGCGCGCCGCGGTGCAGGAGGTTCTCCAATGATCGAGAGCTGGCGTTGGTATGGCCCCGAGCTGGACACGATTTCCCTGCCGCAGATCGCGCAGACGGGCGCATCCGGCATCGTTACCGCCTTGCACGAGATCGCCTATGGCGAGGTCTGGTCGCGCGAGGCTATCGCCGAGCGGCGCGCCCGGATCGAGGCGGCGGGGCTGCATTGGCACGTGGTCGAAAGCCTGCCGATCCATGAGCGGATCAAGCGCGGCGAAGGCGATCTGAGCGCTCTTTTCGCCAATTACCGCCAATCGATGGCCAATCTCGCCGCCGAGGGCATCACCACGATCTGCTACAATTTCATGCCGGTGCTGGATTGGACACGCACCGATCTGACCGCACCGCTTGAGACTGGCGGCAGCTGCCTGCGCTTCGAGGCATATCGCATGGCGGCGTTCGAAATTCACATGCTAGGGCGCGAGGAAGCTGAAGCCGATTATTCTCCGGAAGTGCGCGCTCGCGCCAAGACCTGGTTCGACGGCTCAACGCAGGACCAGCGTGACGCGCTGTTGCACGCGATCATGTCGGGGCTGCCGGGTGCCTATGACCGCTACGACATCGCCGGTCTGCGGACCCAGCTTGCGCTCTATGACGGCCTCGATCGCGACGAGATTCGGCGCAATTTCAAACGCTTCCTTGACGAGGTGATCCCCACGGCGGAGGAACTGGGGCTGCGGTTTTGCATGCATCCCGACGATCCGCCACGCGACATTCTGGGGCTGCCCCGCGTCGTCTCCAACGCCGAGGATATCGACTGGATCCTGCAGGCGCATGACAGCCCCGCGAACGGGCTGACGCTCTGCACGGGATCGCTCGGAGCGAACCCGGCCAACGATCTGCCCGCGATCGCCGAGCGCTTCGCGGCGCGTATCCATTTCGCGCATCTGCGCAACGTGCGCAAAGACCCCGATGGCAGTTTCGAGGAGGCCGCGCATCTGGGTGGAGATACCGATATGGTCGCGGTGGCTGCCGCGCTCTTGTCCGAGGAAACGCGCCGGACCTCCGAGGGGCGCGCGGACGCACAGATCCCGTTCCGGCCCGATCACGGTCATGTCCTGCTCGATGACGCCACGCGCGGTTCTTTCCCCGGCTACCCGCTGATCGGGCGGATGCGCGGGCTGGCCGAGATGCGCGGCGTGATCGCCGGGCTGAGGGGGCGCCACGATGGCTGAAGCGATCACACTGCATCCGCGCGACACGGTCTCCGTTCTGGCCGCGCGCGCGGACGCGGGCAGCACCCCGCTTGGCATCGGTGAGCCGCTCGCACATCCGGTTTCCGCGGGACATAAGCTCGCGCGCGTAGCGATGGCCGAGGGCGATCCGGTGATCAAGTTCGGCCAGATCATCGGCCGGGCGAGCGCCCCGATTTCGGTGGGCGAACATGTTCACAGCCACAATGTCAGCTATTCGGACCATGACGAGACCCACCAGATCGGCGCCGATCTCGCCCGCGCCGAGGCCGCGATCCCCAAGGTCGCGCCGCGCAGCTTCATGGGCTACGCGCGGGAAGATGGTCGGGTTGGCACGCGTAATTATATCGCGCTCTGCGCAACGGTGAACTGCTCGGCCACGGTGATCAAATGCGCAGCCTCCGAGATCACGGCCGAGGGCGCGCCCGATCCATATGACAACGTCGATGGCGTCGTCGCCTTCGCCCATGGCACCGGCTGTGGCATGGCGGCGAGCGGTCGCGGGGCGGACAGTCTCGAGCGTGTCCTCTGGGGGCATGCGACCCACCCGAATGTCGGCGCGGCGATCTTCGTGGGCTTGGGCTGCGAGGTGATGCAGATCGCGCGCATGGAGGCGCATTTCGGGTCCGCGGGGACCGAACGGTTCCACGCGCTGACCATTCAGGAGACCGGCGGCACCCGCGCCACGATCGAGGCGATCAAGGCGAAGCTGCGCGAGATTCTGCCGGAGGTGAACAAGACCAGCCGCCGCGCCTGCCCGGTCTCCGCGCTGCGCATCGGGCTGCAGTGTGGCGGCTCGGACGGGTTTTCCGCGATCACTGCGAATCCGGCGCTGGGCGTGGCCTCGGACCTGATCGTGGGGCAGGGCGGTGGCGTGATCCTCTCCGAGACACCCGAAATCCATGGTGCAGAAGACCTGCTGCTGCGCCGCGCCACGCCCGAGGTAGCCGAAAAGCTCCTCGGCTGTCTCGACTGGTGGGAAGGCTATGCGGCACAGGGCGGCGGCTCGATGGACAACAACCCGAGCCCCGGCAACAAGCAGGGCGGGATCACCACGATCCTCGAGAAATCCCTCGGCGCGGTCGCCAAGGCCGGGGCGACGCCGCTGCGGGCCTTCTATGACTATGCCGAGCAGGTCCGCACGCCGGGGCTGAGCTTCATGGACAGCCCCGGTTACGATCCGGTCTCGGCCACGGGCCAGATCGCGGCAGGCGCTCAGATCGTGGTATTCACGACCGGGCGCGGCTCAGCCTTCGGCTCGAAACCGGCACCGACGATCAAGCTCGCGACGTCCGACCGGCTTATGGAGGCGATGCCCGACGATATGGATATCGGCTGCGGCGACATCCTGAGCCAAGGCGTGTCGATCGCTGACAAGGGCGCGGAAATCTTCGAGGCGATCCTGCGGGTCGCGTCGGGTGAGAAGACCAAATCAGAAGACCTCGGGCTGGGCGATAACGAATTCCAGCCGTGGCAAATCGGAGCGGTGATGTGACGAAGAAACCCGTGATCGCCTGCGTCGGGGAAGCGATGGTCGAGCTGTCTTTCGACCGCCCCGAGCAGCAGATCGGCTTTGCCGGAGATACGCTCAACACTGCGGTTTATCTTGCGCGCGCGGCCGGGGAAGCGGCGCAGGTCGAATTCGTCACCGTGCTGGGGCGCGATGCCGTCTCCGACCGCATGAGCGCCTTCATCGCCGACCAAGGTGTGGGCTGCGCGCGTATCCGCCGCCACCCCGAGCGCCTGCCCGGCATCTACGCGATCGCGCTCGACGCAAAGGGAGAGCGCAGCTTTTCCTATTGGCGCGACCAATCCGCAGCGCGCTGCCTGTTCGAGGATGGGTTCGCGCAGCTTGAAGGGGTTGATCTGATCTACCTCAGCGCGATCACGCTGGCGATCCTGCCCCATTCGGTGCGCTTATCGCTCTTGGCGCATCTGGAGGCACATCCCGCCCGGGTGGCTTTCGATTCCAACTACCGCCCGCGGCTCTGGGAAGATATCGAGACCGCCCGCGCCGTGACCGAGGCGGCGTGGCGCATCGCCGATATCGCGCTGCCTTCGCTGGATGACGAGATGGCGCTGTTTGGAGACCCCGACGCGCAAGCGGTGCGCGCACGGCTTAACTCCTGGGGCGCGCGCAAAGGCGCGTTGAAGATGGGCGCGGGAGGGGCGATATCGCTCGATCCCACCGCCAAGCCGCTCGACCTGCCTGCCGCGCAAAAGGTGGTCGATACCACCGCGGCCGGCGACAGTTTCAACGGTGCATGGCTCGCCGCGCATTTTCGGGGCGCTTCAGACGAGGACTGCCTTGTTCAGGCTCATGCCTGCGCGCTCGAGGTGATAGCGCAGCCGGGGGCGATCATAGCTGCGTAGCTACCAAAGAGGGGGCTCGCCTTGCAGCATGAAACAATATCTCGATTCTATATATTCAATGCTTTGCGGGGCGGTTGGAGGGCTCCATATCGTTAGTAGAGCAGGACCGATCCCGTCCTTTGCATGTTCGACACTATACGTCAGGCGACGGGATATCGTTGCTCGAGCACCCATAGGCGGTGAAGATTGCCTACGTGCATGAAGGGGGCGGGCATAGAGCTCAAGCGGCGAGATCGTGATGGAGGATATGCGCCTCTGTCTCGCTAAGCTTGGCGAGAGCGACGAAGACCGGATGATCAGTGGTGTGCTGGATCTTCTGGTGCAAGCCGTGGAGTCCGGGGTCGGGAGAATGCAGCCGGCGCGCGATGATGAGATTGATGGGCCGGGAGTGGGGTGACCCTGGTTGCTTTCCGCAAGATACTCTCGGCCCACCAAGGCCCCCCCCCCTACAACCCGCATCGATTATCCCGGAAGAAGCTCTCAAATAGATGCTTTGGGACGTTGGCGCGGTGCTCTATGCTCCTCCTCCTAGTGAGTAAGCGAGACCGAAATGCAGACGAATGGCAAAACTCAAGATCCGGCCCAGATCGCCACCGTCGCGCCCAAAGCCTTTGCACGCATCGTCAAAATTTGGGGCCTCAGCGAGAAAGAGGCCGCCGGCCTCGCGGATATGGCCGAAAGTGATTGGACGCGTGCGAAGGCGCGTGATTTCGCGGGCGAGCTTACGCGGGACCAGCTCCTACGCCTGAGCGCAGCAGTTGGCATCTATGAGGCGCTCGAGCTCTATTTTTCAGAGCCGCTGGCGAGACGCTGGTTCGCGCGGCCGAATACGGGTCACTTGTTTGGTGGGCGCCGTCCGGTTGAGACAGCCATTGAGGGTGGCCTGCCGCAGATCCTCGCGATCCGGACCTACCTCGACGGCCTGTTGCAAGGCGCATGAGCACGCCCGGTCACCCATAATTCTGGGCCATTGTCACGGCCTCGATCCAGACCTGCCATAACTGGAGTAGGTTAATCCCTTCGCGTTGTGTTCGTGGATCTAAGCTATTGAAGGCAAACGTTTTGTTGTCTCTGCGGTCCGAAGCTTTGCTCTGGGCGCAACAAATGCATTAAGTTCAATAACTTACAACAATAAGGCGCATGAGGCCCGGAAGAGGGCATTTCAGTCATCTCTGGGAGGCGCTCGGGCCTGTTCCGCGCGAGCCTTCAAACAGGGGGTGCTCATTTTACTGTATTTGTTCAAACCCGCTTTCGAAAGATTTCAGTGACTTACGAGGCGGTAGAGGTGCTCGTTCAACGACATCGCATGTCGCGAACCGAGCACCCCCGTGCTGTTGAACGAGCACCTGCGGGTCCGGCGCTTAAAGTGCTCGATTATTTGCAGTTCGGGTGTGGCATGTCGTTGAACGAGCACCTGATAGCGACGTATCCGCGACCGGATCAAGATAACGTTCGGCAGGCTTAACGACTGGCGACGGGTGGCGATCCGCTACGAGTGATGCCCGACGGCCTTTCGCTTTGCCATCGCGTTGGCGACAACTGTGCTCTTCTGGTTAAGATTCTGGAGCCTATATGGTTAATGCGTCTTTCGGGCAGATACTTGCCAAACTTTTGGCAGGGGTGGCGTTTCTTCATTGCATTTTAAACTTAAATCAAACTTGTTTCGGCGGCTTGATGCGCATCTCTTATTTTGACGAGCAAGCTCGTCTTCGCGTATTGGATCCCAGATTAGATCGCTGAGAGAGCATGCCGCGGTGTTAGTTTGATGGTAAAGACGTTTGTCGAGGTATATTTGATATAGCCATCTGGGGTAGCCCATATGATAAAGTGCTGTCATTGCAATTTTTTCCGCTAAGGCGTGGACTGAATTTTCGTCTTTCTCTCGGGTCTCGGGAGACAAAAGGTGGACTCCCTGCTTGTTTTCAAGCTCGAGAGGCAATTTTAAGAAATGGATAGCAGTGGCCAAAACCGGAATGCAATTATCTTGTATTTCTTTAAAAAAACGTTTCTTATGCACGTCATTTTCGTTTTTCAACATGCTTGTGCTAAAGCAAACAAAGCTTGTATCGCGTCCCATCCGGCGGACACCCTCAACCACTCTACGGTTAATATCATTTGTTTCTCCGCAATAAAAATTTCTTTTTCCATAGAGGATATAGGCTCCCGGTTCATGCGGTAGCGTAGGCGCTAAGCTGTAAGGCTTATGAAAAACCCCTTTTATATATTTGACTTTTTTGCCTTCAAATTCGATCCAATCTTCTTCTGGTGTAGCGTGTTTGTCGTCCCAACTTGATATTAGTTTATACTTCATTACATCAGATTTAACTATGCTCATTTGGATATCCTTTCGAAACATTCTTCAGCTGCGTGCACCCAACCTGAAATTCCGCAGCATGGTGGGTATGGCCGAAAAGCCATTTCTCGGGCTGGTATTCCTCGATGAGTGCAGTCAGGTCTGAGGCGTAGCACCAGGGAAGCGGCGCGCCCGGAGGGAGCGCAGCCGGGTGCGGGGCATGATGCGTGACGACGACGGTTTCGCCCTCGAAGGGTGTCGCCAATTGCCCTCGCAGCCAATCGAGATGCTCATGGTGTTTCGCGATGGTGTCGGCTGGCCGCGCCTTGCGGTAGCCGCTTCCTGCGACGCGAATATAACGATAGTCATTCATCACCCAGTCGCTGCGGGACGACTTTTCCGCAACGCTTCCCGGCCCGAGCGCGAAGTCGGTCCAGAGCGTCACGCAGAGGAATCGCGTGCGCTCATGGGTGATCACACGTTTCTGCGCGAGATGCGCGCCGGCTTCATGCGCGAGATCTGCGAGGCGGTCGTCGCCATCGAGCCGAAAATCGTAATAGTCATGATTGCCCGGGATGATATGAACCCGATCGAGATCGACGTGCTGGCCGATCAGCTGAAGCGCCGGACGCCAACGGATCTTGGGCTTGTTGGCGAGGTCGCCAGCTATGATGAGAAGCTCAGCGTTCTCGAGCTCAAGGTCATCGAATGGGTTGCGGTGTTTCTGCATCCAGAGATCGAGATGCAGGTCCGCCAAGATAAGCACCTTGGACATGATCAGGATCTCCGATCGGCGCGCAGGAGCTTTGCGCTCGTAGAAAGGCGTCCATCTTTTTGCAGGGTTTTCAGGAAACTTGGATCGTATAAGCCCAAGCGATAGAAGCGGTTACAACTTCGAGCCCAGCCCGACTTCGGCTGGAGATTCATGAGAGGCGAAGTTCGAACCCGCGCACCCTCACGCAGATGCGGGTGGCCGAAGACCTGCCCGACAAGCAGGGGCACGTCGTCTTCGACTATCGGGCACCATGGGTCGAGGAGTGGCGCGGTCTCCAGATCGGCAATCGAGGGTCTGAGTCGGCTTAGCTCAACTACCCAGGTGAGAAAGCTGTTGCTGTCGAACCTACCATCTCCGATCGATCCACCCTGTCCGCCGAGAGCGCGATCGGCGAGATAGGTCTGCAGGAGCGGAGCAAGCGCCGGATGTTCTCGAATGAGTTGCTGGGTGCTGCCGAGATCAAGCATCCCAGGAAGGTTGACGTTGGGGAGCTCAGAAATGATCTCTAAGTAGGGCTGAAGTGCCAGTTTGGTCTTTGTCATGGGCAGGGTCGTCCTTCACTCATTGACATTGTTTGGCGCCCTGAGTAGCAATGTTGCTACTGGTGAGGCGCGTGCGGATTTAGGTTTTCGGCATGAGCCGACCGGCCCCGGACTGTGCAGTGTCCAGGTTATCAGCCATGGCGAAAGGCGCAGGCCGACAGCATGTCGACCCGGATGCCGGGTGTGAATATTCGATGTCTGGTTTGGAACGCGTCCTGCAAGGAGGGCGCGAGCCGCTGAGGGCGTGAGCCGCTAAAGCGGCATTGTCAGGCTGGTTTACATCGGGTTGCCTCTAAGGGTTACGCGGTGGGTCGGTCTAACTCAGAAATACCCTATGACGCCGGAAGACACCAGCGGCAATATTTGCCATTCGTCTCGCAACCTTATGTTTTCGCACGAGTTTTTCGACTTTCGCATAGCGTTCTGGTAGACGCCGGATGAGGCTAGGATCCAATAAACAAAGGCGTTCCCACGAACACGTCGGACCTGACAGGCCTGTCGCGGGAAGGAATTTCGCATGTGACAAGCTGTTGCAAAAAAGGGGTCTCGAGAGGCTGCGCGGGGCCCGTAGCCCGGCCCTGGACCGCTAGCAGGTCCATTGTCTCTCAGTCATTACGACCACGTTCGTAGGTCGGTGCCGAATCGGTGGGTCAACCGCCCGAGATGGCGTTGAGCACCTAGGCCGGTCGTCCCCGCCGGCTTTTAGTCTCTGCGCGGTGGCATGCTCGTTTTTCGCACCGGGCAACAGGCAGCGGGTCGCCTTCCAAGAATTTCAGAAAATTACGTCCGATTGGCTGGCTGCTGAGAAGCCTGGCTGAGTTTGCGGTGCTATCCATTGATCTCCCTAGACTAGCCGGCTCTCGCCCGTCCTTACGCCTTGCAACTTCCAAAGACGCTCGGCGCGGAGCTTGAACCGTGACAAGGGGGAGGGTGATAAGAGACTGTGGCGGCGGCGAGGGCGGGAAAGAAAGCTCGCGAAAGCTTGTCCAAGCCGGGCCCGTTCGCCGTTCGTTTTTCGCATGAGCAACGAGGGCAGGCTTTTTCGCACGGTGCGAGCGTGAATTTTCGGGCGGGTCACGGAGCCGACCGCCTCGATACGCACTGCCCAGCTTCGATATTTGCGTCCGGGGTGCGGTTGCTGAGTGTCACTGCACCTTTCGTCGCTTGGGGGCGATCGCTTGCGGCTGTCGAAGGCTCGCATCGTTTCCGGGGACGCCTGTCCCATTCTGTCGAAAGCATCGCCGAGTTGCCTTCGCAAATCTTTTTTCGCACGCGTTCGCGGATGTTCTCGATTTTCTGCATGCTTGGCGCTGCCGCAGGGTAATCTGCCGATGCTCATTTTGAATTTTTGTGCATTTTCGCTTCATGTTTCTTGGCTAGAAGGCTTTTGGGGATTTTTGCCTTTCGCTTTTCGCATGACGACTGAGCTGCCCGATGCATTCGGGATTCTCGCCCTTCGACGGGTGCGCCAGTCAGACTTACCAAGGCTCCAGGGTATCGTCTTCTGACGGGGAGGTCGCGTCACTTGGCAGTCCACGCAGGATCGCTCTCGCGCGGGCCAGAGGATCTTCGATCCGGCGCGCCTCGATTGCCGCGATTTCGCGCTCCAGTCTCTCGAAAATCGGAGCATAAATTGGTCTTTCCAGCATCAGTTCGGCGACGTGCAGTCGGGCTTTCACGAGCCGCGCGAGAAGCTCTTCATCGGCCTTGCTGAACCCAGTTACGCGATGAGATTTTCGCATGTTCGGCGTGAAGGGGCGCTGGGCCATGGCATGCATCTCCTGAGGCCGCGCGAGCGAGGCTCGACGGGAACGGGTAGGGCGATCCGGAACGGATCTGGCGATGCATTCAGTCTAGGTGCCGGGGGTGAAAAAACGGGTTTTCGATTTTTTGGGAGGCAGAGAAAATTTCGCCGGCGCGAGTTTCACTGTAGCCACGCTTACAAACCTGACGACGAAGGCGCGGTTACGGTCCTGCGGCGGAAACCGGCAAGGATCGGCCGTCCTGCGCTGCCTCCTGAAGGTGCTTCTGGTAAAGCGATAACCGTGGTCCCGTTTGACTTTGATTACCCTCCTCGGTCTAATTCAAGGTTAGGGAGCACGATATGGACTGGAATGTGACAGCCGGAATGATCCTGATGGGCGTGTTCGCTGCGGCGGCCTTCTGGATTGTGATGGGTGAGCGCCGGTATATCAAAGATGTGGCGAGCCTGAGCGCGGAAGACATCCGTTGGTTCAATTCGCAGCCTCTGTCCGGCGATGCCTATTTCGGTGAAAAGGCGGATGAAGACGGCGACGACGGGGATGATCCTTCGAATGGCTCGACCTGAAAGCGATGCTGATCACGTCGGACGCTTAGCATTGTGACCTCGCAGAAGGCATCTTCTCGCAGATATGCAAGCCGCCGCGCAGTTGCGGGCGGATTTCTCGCTTGAGAGCCTGACCTGCCCCTTGGGTCCCTCGTTCATAACGAGAGTCTGCAGGTTTGTGCTCCGCTCCCCAAGGTTGGATCACCGGAAGCTAGAATTCCCCGGCTCTGATCACGATGGCGGGGCTGGCTGCGCCATCGGGAAAATGCATGGCGATCGGGACGTTGTATCCGATCGCGCTGTGAGGTCGGTCCTCGTTGTAGTGTCGACGCCAATCCTCCAGCTTTTCGCGGGCGTCGGCAAGGCTTATGAACCAGTGGGCATTCAGGCACTCCGCCCTGAGCTTGCTGTTGAACGCCTCGATGAACCCGTTGTCGGTGGGTTTGCCGGGCCGCGAGAAGTCCAGAATGACGTCGTTGGCATAGGCCCAGAGATCGAGGTCGCCGGACTGAACCTCGAATGGGTGTCGACAATGGTCAGGATGCGGAGCTTCTTGCCGGTCGCAAGCTGATCGTGAACAAAGGCCATCGCCCAGACATCGTTCGGGCCGACGGCTTCCTGACGGTCCTCGCGCAGCTTTGCCTTCACCCACCGCTTGGGGCGCTTGTTGCGGAACTGAAGCCCCAACTCGTTGTAAATCCTGCGGGTCTTCTTGATGTTCACCTGCCAACCCTCTCGGCGCAGCAGCACATGCACCCGTCGATAGCCGTATCGAATACGGGTCTCGCAAATCTCCTTGATCCGTCGTTCGAGACCGGCCTGTCCGGTGCGGCGGGATTTGTAATGGTAGGTCGAGGTGTCGAACCGCAGAGCCCGGCAGGCCCGGCGGATCGACACGCCCCAATCGACCAGCATCCCGTCGACCAGCTGTCGCTTCCGGACAGGCCTCAGAGCTAATGGGATGGTTCGCCCCGCCGCCCCGGGCAACAATCGTTCGACTTCAACTTGAGAGGTAAGAAGATGCACATCGACCCTAAAACCTGCGCTGTCTTCGGCGTCGACATCGGCAAGACGCTTTTTCACGTGGTGGGCCTCGACGCCTCGGGCGCCCCTGTCCAGAAGGCCAAGCTGCGGCGCGACACAATTCTTCAGTTCTTCGCGCAGGCAGACCCGACCCTCGTAGGCATGTAAGCCTGTCCGGGTTCGCAGTGGCTTGCCCGGAAGCTTCGGGAGCTCGGCCATGACGTCCGCATCATCCCGGCTCAATTCGTCAAGCCCTACGTAAAGTCGCACAAGAACGACATCATTGATGCTGAGGCGATCGCGGAAGCTGCGACCAGACCCACGATGAGGTTCGTCGGCATAAAAGAGGCACATCAGGTCGATTTGCAGATGCTGCATCGTGTTCGCAGTCGGCTTGTGAAGGGACGGACCAATCTCATATGTCAGATGCGGTCGTATTGCTTGGAACACGGCGTCGCGCTTCGCCAAGGCGCCGGGGTGTTCAAGCTTGATATCGCCCGCGCGATCGATAATCCCGAAAACGATTTGACTGAGCGAGCGCGGATTGTCTTGCGTGAACTGCAGGAAGACTTGCTCCGCCTTGAAGAGCGGATCCACAGTGTCTCGGCCGAAATTAAAAACATCGCAGACAGGGATGAGACTGCGCGTCGGCTAATGACCATTCCTGGTGTCGGCCAACTTTGGGCAACGGCAATCCTTGCATCCATTGGTGACCCCACGCGCTTCAAGAAAGCACGAGATGTTGCTGCTTGGCTGGGACTTGTGCCGAGGCAACATTCTACTGGCGGAAAACAGACGCTGCTCGGCATAGCGAAGCGCGGGAGCAGCTATGTCCGAACGCTTCTAATCCACGGCGCCCGGTCAGTCTTGATGCATCTCGATTGCGCCAAGGACCGGCTTGGCCTGTGGGTGGACGAACTCCGAACCAGGATGCACGTGAACAAGGTAACTGTCGCACTGGCCGCTAAATTGGCGAGGGTAATCTGGGTTGTGCTCAGCAAACCTGGGGCCACATACGAACGGCGCGCTCCCGAAGGGATCTGCGTCTAAACCTATCCGGAAATCCAGGATCAGAATGCGAGGCTCGAAATGATGACGAAAAGGATGGTCGACGCGCTGTAAACCCGTTCCGAAAGCGGGCTCCGTGCCCGAACAAGCTAATTGGGAACGGCGCGTGCGGATCTCATCATGGCCTGGCTGGAAAACCAGCCCACTCGCGAGAGGCCGGATACATTTATGCAATCCTGAACGTCATCAGGAAGAACCTTGCACAGGCGGGGCGAACCATACATTTCGGCGGATGACGTCCTGCAACATCTCGCGGTCGAGCGTCAGGTCGGCCACGATCTTCTTCAGCCGGGCATTCTCGTCCTCGAGCTGCTTCAGCCGCCGCATCTCGTCCGGCAGCAACCCGCCGTATCGCTTCTTCCAGTTGAAGTAGGTCGCCTGACTGATCCCGGCCTTGCGGCAGATCTCTGCGACCGGCGTGCCTTCCTCGCCCTGCTTCAGGATGAACGACTGTCTCGCGCCTCCGTGAACTTCGATGCCTTCATGCGATTCCGCTCCTCTCCCAGCCAGGAAAAATTAGCCGAAAACTCCAGCTTCAAACGATCCAGTTCTCAGGGGGCAGAGCACCCCCCGCTCTGGTGGGGATTGTAGGGAAGAAAGGGAAATGGTCGCTCAGATCCAGATTTCGCCGATTAGCCGACCAGGGAGATTGCGTGTGAAATGAAAAGAGGCGGCCCCTAGAACTGGGCTGACCGTCTCTCACTCTCACGCCGTTGCCGCGCTTTCGCGGCAGAAGGGCTCCACCTCTCCAGCGGTCATCGGGGTCGACGGACTCGATGCCCAGTCATGTCGACCGGCCTGTCTGGCGCGTGTCGCTCGGGGCGAAAAATGCTTGTCCAAAGGTAAGGTTCAGGCGATATTGGTCCCAGACAGCAGGTCACTTGGGGAATGTCGGTGTATGCTGAAAAGCAGCCGCAGCAACTTATGTAAGACACGAGGTTCCGGACACCGATATGCAGGCTCCCCAGAAAAACCCGTACCGCTCGCTTCGCCGCCTGTGGTACCGCGCACGACGGCCTGCGCACCTTACCCATTACGGTGTCGTGGTGCCGACCGCGGCGGACCGGGTTCCCAAGACGGTGCGTAACGGGGTCTTCACCGGCCAGTACGAGGCGAACGAGGCGGTCATGGTGCGGCACGCCCTGCGTGAGGGTGACCGGGTGGTGGAGATCGGCACGGGCACCGGCTTCATTTCCGCGCTCTGCGCGAAGATCTGCGGTTCGCAAAATGTTTTTTCCTTCGAAGCCAACCCGAAGATGGATTCGCTGATCCGGGAAACCTACACGCTGAACGACGTGGCGCCGCAGCTGCAAATGCGCGCAGTGACGACGGATGGCTCAGCGCTTTCGTTTTTTGCCGCCGAAAATTTGGTTTCATCCTCCGCCTATGCGCGCGACGTGGCCGGGCAGCACGTCACCGTCGAAAGCGTAACGATCGCGGCAGTGCTGCGTGACCTAGCGCCCACGGTCCTCGTGATAGACGTGGAAGGCGCCGAGGTGGACCTGCTGCCGGCCGCTAATCTGACTGGCGTGCGCTGCATTATCCTTGAGACGCATCCGCATATCGTGGGCAAGGACAAGATCAACGCGCTAATTTCGGGACTGACGGCGCAGGGGTTCTCCGTAGAAGCCGATTTCCAGAAGAACGTCCTTCTGACGCGGACGGCCTGACATGGAGCATCTCAAGGTTCTCCATATTCATTTCGGCAAAGAAGGCGGTGCCGAGCGTTTTTTTGTGGCACTCTCGCAGGCCTTTTCGCAGCGGGGAATCGAGCAGCGCTTCATCGTGCGCCCGAATCGGACATGGAGCGCGGACATCGCAGCACTCGGACCGGTGATCGAGGGCAACTTTTCGCATTTCATCGCTGCCACCGGGGTCATGCAGTATCGGATACGCAAGCTCTGCCGCAGGTGGGAGCCGGATGCCATTATGGCGTGGATGCCGCGCGCGAGCCGGTTGATCCCCGACTATCCGAAGGCGGTGCGCATCACGCGGCTGGGGGATTTCCCGTTAAAGTTGCGCTATTTCGGCAATACGGACGTGATCGTGGGCAACCTGCCCGCCATCGCAGACCAGGTACGCGAACTGGGCTGGACGAAAGAGACGCGAACGATCTCCAATTTTCCGCGTCCCGTCGCGGTGCAGCCGGTTTCGCGCGCGGATCACGACACGCCGGATGACGTGTTTCTCGTGGTCGCCGGCGGTCGGTTCGTGCCGCGCAAGGGCCTGGACGCCACGATCCGTGCCGTTGCGCGCGTACCGGGTGCGTGGCTGTGGCTGCTGGGCGAGGGCGAGGAGAAGGAGAACCTGCGCGCGCTGGTGGCCGACCTGGGCGTGGGCGACCGCGTTAAGTTCATCGGGTGGGTTCCGGAGGCGATCCATCACATCGCCGCCGCGGACGCCTTCATGATGCCATCCCGGCACGAGCCGTTGGGCAACATGCTGCTGGAGGCATGGCGCGCGGGTGTACCCTCGGTATCCACGCGCTCGGAAGGGCCGGATTGGTACATGCGGCCCGAGGTGGACGGGATCCTGACCGAGATCGACGATATCGACGCATTGGCCGCCGGGTTGATCGCGATCCGGGACAACCCGGAGCAGGGGCGGGCCTATGTTGAAAACGCGAAGGCACGGCTGGACGAGATGTTTTCCGTGGATGCCGTGGTGTCCGCCTATGCCGATCTCTTTCGCAATGGTCCGCGTGAGGTGCAGTCATGAGCACACGGCCGACGGGATATGTCATCAACCTCGCGGAATCGCCGGATCGCATGTCTCATACCCGCGCCGAACTGGAATCGCACGGAATCGAGGCGGTGCGGATAGACGGCATGGACGGACGGCAGATCGCGCCCGATATGTACCCAGCCTATGATGACGCGCGCACGCGGCGCTACTTGGGCCGGTCGATGACCGGCGGCGAGATCGGATGCTACGAGAGCCATTGCCGCGCCCTGCGCGCCTTCGTGGAGAGCGGAGCGCCAACGGCCATCGTCTTCGAGGATGACATCACCTTTGAAGCCGGCGCGCAGGCTCCGCTCGATGCATTGCTAGACTGGCTGGACCAGACGTCGATCGACTGGCACGCGATCAATATCGGCGCGCGCAAGCCCAAGATTACGACGGAAGTGGCGCGGATCGCCGGACATAGCCTCGTGCGGGCGCATTATTTCCCGATGCTGGCGCACGCGATGATTTGGAGCCAGGTAGGTGCGCAGGCTTATCTCGACGCGGCCGGCACGCTCTTCTGTCCGGCAGACAACATGATGCGCTATGTGCTCACGCGGTCCAACAAGGGTTTTGCAACGGTGCCCCGGCTGGTGGACGCGGGTCGGTTCGACAGCGACATCTCCGCGCGATCCGGAGGCAACCGTGCCAAGCATCAGCGCAGCACGGCGTATTTCTTTCGCAAGCAGGGCCGGCTCTGGGGCGAGAAACTGATCGCGAGCCGGTTCAAGCTTCTGGGCGGCGGCTGAGGCCACCGCCGGCAGGGCATCAACCCCGCTGTTTGGCGATGCGCATGCAGATTTCGGTGAGGCTGTTCTCGTCATCGGCGGTGTCGCGCAGAAAGGCGTACTTTTCGTCATAGATCTGCCGCACAGCGATGCCTATTTTGTGCGGGCCTACCCGACCTCCGAGATCTTCCTTTTGGCCTTTCAATCTTTCCCATGCCGGTCCTTTCATTGCCGCTTAGTGGCGATATGCGGGCCTCTCAGGGGCTTTCCGTTTTTTCTTGGCAGTGTAAGTGTCATATTTAACCGTCGGGCCTCTCGCGCTCCTGGGCCGCTTTTCGTATGGCTTGGGATATGCCGAATGCCTTTCTCTTGATCTTGGGCGGGGCGGGGGCTTGGCGTGCTGGGCCGCGATGTGTTCCGCCCATTCAAGGGCACCTTCCCGGTCTCGGTTGTTCACGTTGATCTGCCAGCCGCCACAGACGGAACCAGCTACAAGGTCCGCCGCGTAGGGCTTCAACACAGAGTCCGCAGAGCTGCCGCTTACGCACTCAATCAAGGCGACGAGCTGGGTCACTTGTATGAGGGCCAGAAGATCGACAGGTGAACCTGCTAACCCATGCCCGCGCCCACCAAAGGCCGACAAAGGGCACTCCCTCAGAGTGAAACAGACGCGCCAGCTCCTCGCGGGCATATCTTTCCCGATCCCATTCAACGCGCCCGAGGCACTGGCCTTCGTTGCGTTCACCTGCCGTCTCTATGGCCGTCCAGGTGATCGTGATGCCGATACTCAGGGGCGATCCATGGCATAAGCAAATGCTACCGCTTCAGGGAACCGCACGCGCCTTTCCCTCTCTTTGCGCCTCTCATGGCGTGACGGACGATGGCTTCCTTCCCTATTTGTAGGCTCAGGACACCGGTAACGGGTCTCCGTCCGTCAAGTGATTTCTTCCATTTCGGGCGTGCTTGCGCTTTGGATTGTAGAACATCTGTAAGCGGCGGCTGCATCCCACCCCAGGTTCAGCTTGACGGCTTGAAGTTCCGGGCCTCGCGCCATGGACGAATGTCATAAAGGTCGCGTCCCTCCTGAAGCTCGATCGAAATGCCGCGCTCCAGAAGCCAGGCTGTCGCAAATTTCATCAGCCGGGATCTAAGTTCGCGGTCACCCTCGACGCCATGGAGATGGAGGTGGGCCAATCCAGGCTCGCTATAATGGGCGAGAGCCGAGACGAAGAGGTTGAGGTCTGGATTGCCTGCTCGCAGCAGTGCCTCCAGCTCGCCTACGAGCTTTGGCTGTTGGGATCTCGCTCGAGCCAGTTCCTGATCGATAGGCATAACAGCCTCAAAGGCTCAGGAATTTGACGGATTTCGGCTCGCGGTTCTTTACGAAGCCGATCTTGTCGGCTCGGACTTTCTTGAACACGAAATTCTGACGCTGCAACTCGACAGGATCGACCTCGCCCTTAGCCAGACGTTCTTCATCCTTCGCGCGGCTCCGCGCCTTTTCTTCTTGCCGTTTCCTGTAAAGATCTTCCATCGGCGGTCCTCCGTAGAAATCAATTATAGCCTGAAAGCGTAGGCTTTGTCTCGTTTGATCAGTGAAGCTGACTGCGCTCGTTTGAGCTGCGCGACGGCGCGCTCCTTGTAAGCAGCTATAGCAGTTCTCGCGGACGTGCCGATACGGCAGGTGACCTGCCCTCGGTCCTGCGGCGGAAACCGGCAAGGATCGGCCTTCCTGCGCTGCCTCCTGAAGGTGCTTCTGGTAAAGCGATAACCTTAGTCCCGTTTGACTTTAGTTACCCTCTTCGGTCTAATTCAAGGTTAGGGAGCGCGATATGGACTGGAATGTGACAGCTGGTATGATCCTGATGGGCGTGTTCGCTGTGGCGGCCTTCTGGATTGTGATGCGTGAGCGCCGGTATATCAAAGATGTGGCGAGCCTGAGCACGGAAGACATCCGTTGGTTCAATTCGCAGCCTCTGTCC
This sequence comes from Thioclava sp. F42-5, assembly GCF_002213195.1. Classification (NCBI taxonomy): domain Bacteria; kingdom Pseudomonadati; phylum Pseudomonadota; class Alphaproteobacteria; order Rhodobacterales; family Paracoccaceae; genus Thioclava; species Thioclava sp. F42-5. The sequence continues at coordinate 1,087,260 of NZ_NBNZ01000001.1, read as the reverse complement.
GGCGATGCCTATTTCGGCGAAAAGGCGGATAAAGACCGCGACGCGGGGGATGATCCTTCGAGTGGCGCGACCTGAAAGCGAGCGCAGTTTGGCGTATGCGAAACAGTCCGCCGCCGCCTCGAATGCGCCGCTGCGCTGATCAATAGTCCCAACACTCGACCACTTTCTTATCCCGCGCAGATGTCGCGATAGTCGTCCGGCTCTCGGTGAAGCGCGAAGTTGAAGACGTTCTCGCGCAGCTCGCGGCAGCGGTCGAGGTCGATTTCCGCCATGGCCAACTCGTCGCCGAAGCCTTGGGTCTTGGCGATGATTTCGCCGGTCGGCGCGATGATGCATGTGCCGCCGATCAGGTCGCAGCCCTCTTCGCGCCCCGCTTTCGCCGTGCCAATCACCCAGCACCCGTTCGCATAAGCGCCTGCCTGCATCGACAGGTGGTTGTGGAAGTCCTGAAGGTGGTCATGCTCGGGCGCGAGCGGGTAGTGCACCGGCGTGTTGTAGCCCAGCATCACCAGTTCCGCCCCGCGCAAGCCCAGCACACGGAAAGTCTCGGGCCAGCGGCGGTCGTTGCACAGGCACATGCCCAGCTTGCCGCCGAAGCCGTCGAACACCCCGAAGCCGAGATTGCCATGTTCGAAATAGCGTTTCTCCAGATGCTGGAAGGGGCGCCAGTCTTCGTATTCCGGATGGCCGGGCAAGTGGATCTTGCGGTATTTGCCAATGATCTGGCCGCTCTCGTCGACCATGATCGAGGTGTTGAAGCGGCGCTTCTGGCCGTTCTCGTAGGCGATCTCCGCATAGCCGAGATAGAAGCCGACGCCGAGTTTGCGGGCGGTGTCGAACAGTGGTTGAACCTCGGCGCTCGGCATCTCGGTTTCATAGAAGCTGTCGAGCTCGGCCTCGTCTTCGATCAGCCAGCGCGGGAAGAAGGTGGTCAGCGCCAGTTCGGGGAAGACGACCAGTTCCGCGCCGCGCCGATGGGCTTCGATCAACAGCTTCCGCATTCGCGCCACGGCAGAGGCACGCGGCTCGTCACGCGCAATCGGCCCAAGCTGTGCGGCGGCGGCAATGAATTTGCGGGTCATGGCAATTGTCCTGTCTGGATCGTTTGAAATTCGGGCGCGTCCTGAAGCTCCGCCTGCTGGCAGACGACATCCATCAGCACCTGTGCCCCGCCCGCGATGTCCGAGGGGGCGGTATATTCGTGAATGTTGTGGCTGATCCCGTCCTTTGAGGGCACGAAGATCATGGCCGAGGGGCAATTGGGCGCGAACATCTGCGCATCATGGCCTGCGCCTGAAGGCATTCGGCGATGGCGCAGCCCGCGTGCTTCGGCGGCAGCTGCGATACGGTCGACCAGCGCCGGGTCGAACTCCACCGGCGCGAAGCGGGCCAGCGTTCGGCGGGTGATCGCGCATCCCCCGGCGCGTGCGAACTCCTGCGCTGCGCGCCAAAGCCGGGTCTCGGCCTTTTGCAGCGTAGCCTCGTCGGTATGGCGCAGATCGACGGTCATCACCGCTTCTTGCGGCACCACGTTGACCAGATCGGGCGAGACGCGCATGCGACCCACGGTCGCGACCTGTGGCGGCCCGTGATCTGCAGCGATCTGCTGGGCCTCGACTGCGATCCTTGCCATCACGGCCCCCGCATCGCGGCGCAGCGCCATCGGCGTCGTGCCCGCATGGGCCGAGGCGCCTGTCACGGTGATCTCGGTCCAGGAAATGCCCTGCACACCGGTCACGACGCCGATCTCCAAATCCTCGGTTTCCAGCACCGGGCCCTGTTCGATATGCAGTTCCAGATAGCTGTGCGGTTTCAGCGCGCCGACCGGGGCGGGGCCTGCGGCATCAATGGCGGCGAGCGCATCGCGCAGGCGCACCCCGTCGATACCTTCCACCTCCAGCATCTCGTCCAGCGGCAGCGCGCCTTGCGCCACCCCCGAGCCCATCATGTCCGGGGCGAAGCGCGCGCCTTCCTCATTGGTGAAAAACGCGACCGCAACGGGGCGGCGGGTGCGCGCGCCAGCGACATTGAGCGCCTCGATCACCTCCAGCCCGGCCAACACGCCAAGGCTGCCGTCATAGAGACCGCCCGTCGCGACCGTGTCGATATGCGAGCCCATCACGACTGGCGGGCCGTCTTCCTCGCCCGCGCGGATGCCCCAGCAATTGCCGATGACGTCCGTGGTGATCTCGAGACCCAACTCGCGCATCCAGCGCATTACGAGGGCGCGGCCTTCGGCGTCTTCAGGGCTGAGCGCGAGGCGCTTCACGCCGCCTCCGGACAGGGCGCCGATCTGCCCCAGCCGGTCCAGTCGCGCCATCAGGCGCTCAATGTCGATGGTGATACTCATGCCGCGCCTCGCACTTCAGCGGCGCTGCGACCGACGAGGGTCTTGAACAGCGCGGCGTCGGTGTCGCCTTCCGTGCCGAAGCACAGGATGCGCGAATGCGCGTCGATCCCGAGGGCCTTGCGCGCGTCGTCATTCGCGGCAGCTGCGAGGAAGGCGGCGAGCCCCGCCACAGCGGATTCTCCGGCGGCCACCGGCTGATCGTCCCCCTCGGGGTTGGCCAGCGCGCGCATCACCGCAACGGCATCCGGGTCGGCCACGGACATCACCGCGAAAGCCAGTGGCTCCAGCACGTCCCAGGCCAGCAGCGAGACCTCGCCACAGGCCAGACCTGCCATCAGCGTGTCCAGATCGCCCTCGACGGCAGTGGGTTTGCTTTCGCGGATCGTCTCGAGCCAACAGGCCGATTGGTCGGGATCGGCGAGGATCACCCGTGGGGCTTCCGAGCCATAGCGGCGCGCGAACTGCGCCGCGACCGCCGCCGCCAGCCCGCCGACGCCGGTCTGGATGAAGATATGGGTGGGCGGGATGCCAAGCGTATCGGCCGCTTCCGCCGCCATGAGCTCGTAGCCCTGCATCACGTCTTTCGGGATTTCGGTATAGCCCGGATAGGAGGTGTCGGAGACGACGAACCAGCCTTCGCGCGTGGCGGTGTCCTGCGCCTCGCGGACGCTGTCGTCGTAATTGCCGGCGCAACGGCGGACCTCGGCGCCGTAGGCCTCGATCGCCTCCTTGCGACCCTCGGAGACCGTGGCGTGAATGAAGATCACACAGCGGCAGCCGAAGCGTTGCGCGCCCCATGCGACCGAGCGGCCGTGATTGCCGTCGGTCGCGCAGCAGACGGTCAGTTGCGAGACGATGTCCGCATATTTGCCCGCGACGATGTCTTCGGCGCTGGGCTCAGGGATGTCCTTCGCCTTTGCGATCTCCCGGGCCAGAAGCCGCAGCACGGCGTAGGCGCCGCCAAGCGCCTTGAAACTGCCGAGGCCGAAGCGTCCGCCCTCGTCCTTGAACTGGATCTCGGCCACGCCCGCCTTCGCTGCCATCGCGGGCAGCGAGACGAGGGGCGTCGGCGCGTAGCCTTCCCACGAAGAAATCGTGCGCTTGGCCAGATCGAAGGCCGCATCGTTCAAAACGGCCTCCTGCTTGGGCCCATAGCCTTTCGCGGTGTCGTAATGCGGGTTCAGAATGAGCTCGTTGGACTGCCCCTCTCCGAGGGCATTTTCGAAAATCATGATAGGGTCCTTGTGGTTGGTCATCGCGCTCAGGCCCCCGTCTTGGAGGCGCGGCGGCGGATCAGCTCGGCCAGCGCCACGAGGGCGATATTGCCGAACACGATCATCACGGCGAGCGCGTTGAGTGAGGGAGACAGCGCGAAGCGGAAGTCGGAGGCGACGAGCACCGAAAGCGGTTGCGCGCGGCCCGAAACGAAAGCGGTCAGGACGTATTCGGCCGAGGAGAGCACGAAGGCTACGACCCACGACGCCATCAGCCCGTTCGCCATGAGCGGCAGCACTACCCGGCGGAAGGCCGAGAGGGCGGAGGCCCCCAGATCGGCTGCGGCTTCCAGCAGCCCGCGGTCGATCCGGATCAGCACCGAGGCGATCACCAGCGTCGAGAAGGGCAGCACGATCACCGTCTGCGCGGCGATCACCGTCAGTAGGCTGCGCGCCACCCCGGTCTCGTTGAACATGATCAGCTGCGCCACGGCGAGGATCAGTTTCGGGATCAGGAAGGGTGCGAGCAGCAGCACCGCGAAGATGCCGCGCCCGCGCATCGGGTAGAAGCTGATCGCCAAAGCGGCGAGCCCGCCCAGAAGCGTCGCGCAGATCGCGACGGGGAAAGCGACGCTCAGCGTGGTCAGGAAGCCCCCGCCCAGGCGTCCGTCGCCCATCACCTCGGCATACCATTTCAGGGTGAAGCCCGAGAATGGCAAGGACATGATCTTGGAATCGTTGACCGAAAACAGCGCGATCATCGCGATTGGCAGATACATAAAGGCGAAGACCGCCCAGACCCAAAGTGTGGAGAGACGCGACATGTCAGGACCCTCCCACAAGGCTGGAGCGGCGGATCAGCATCGCGCCCACAGCGAAGAAGGCCATCAGGATCGCGAGCATCGTCCAGGCGATGGCCGAGCCGAGTGGCCAGTCGAAGGCAGTGCCGAAGAGGTCGTTGATCGCGGAGATCACGGTGATGCCCGAGGCCCCGCCCAGAAGTTGCGGTGTGAGGTAATCGCCGACCACCATCACGAAGACCATCAGCCCGCCCGCTACCAGGCCGGGGAAGGTCAGCGGCAAGGTCACGCGGGCGAAGCGGCTGGGGCTGCGCGCGCCGAGATCGGCGGCGGCTTCCAGCCACGCGTCATCGAGGCTCTCGAAGGCGAGCCACAGCCCGATCACCATGAAGGGCAGGTAGTTGTAGGTCAGCGCGATATGGGTCGCGAGCGGTGAAAACAGCAGCCCCTGAATGGGCGCGTCGGAGACACCTGCCCAGATCAGCGAGCGGTTAATGACCCCTTCGGCGCCAAGCAACACGCGCCACGCAAACACTCGCACCAGATCGCCGGAATAAAGCGGCACCAGCAGCAGTGTCAGCAGCGCGGATTTCATAGCGCCCGCGCGTTTGGCAAGGAACCACGCGACCGGGTAGCCGATCACGGCGGTGATCGCGACCACGAGCGCGCCCGAACCAAAGGCTTTCAGGATCAGCCCGCGATAGGTCGCAGAGCCCGCGATCTTTGCGTAATTCGCGAAGGACGGGTCGTAAGAGATCGCGACGAAATCGACGCGGAAGAAGCTGTAGGCAAAGAGGATCAGAAGCGGCGCCACGCAAAGCGCCAGCAGGAAGGCCGTCACCGGGGCGGCGAGGAGCGTGCCGACGCGCAGGCTCATGGCTTGGCCTCCGCAGTCTGCCCTGCCTTCTGTTCCGCCTCGGCTTTCGCGATCCAGACCTGCGCGGGATCGAAGCCGATGCGGATCTCCGCACCGATCTCGGGCACGTCGTCATGGCCGACGGTCAGCGCCAGTGTGGTGCCCGCGGCCTCGGCTTCGACCAGCCACTCCGCACCGCGATAGACGGCATGTGTCACGCGCGCGGAAATCCGGCCCTGCGGGTCAAGGAACAATTGCTCGGGGCGCAGGCAGAGCACGGCGGGGGAGCCGGCTTGCAGACCGCGCACGCCGGGTGTCGCGAACTGGCCCAAGGAGGTTTCGATCTCATAGGCCCCAATGGCGGTGTCGGTGATCTCGCCCGGCACGCAGGCCGCGCCCCCGATGAAATCGGCCACATACGCGGTCTCGGGACGGCGATAAATCGTATCCGGGGCGCCTTGTTGTTCGATGATCCCGTCACGCATCACGATGATCCAATCCGAGAGCGCGAAGGCCTCTTCCTGATCGTGGGTGACATGGAGAAACGTCATTTTCAGTCGCCGCTGAAGGTCTTTCAGCTCGATCTGCATGTCCTTGCGCATCCGCCGGTCGAGCGCGGAGAGCGGCTCGTCCAGCAGCAGAAGGCGCGGCTCGTTGGCGATCGCGCGGGCCAGCGCCACGCGCTGTTGCTGCCCGCCCGAGAGCTGGCGCGGACGGCGTTCGGCCATCGCGGTCATCTGCACCGTTTCCAGCGCCGCGCGGGCCTTCTCGCGCTCTTGCTTGCGGCTCAGACCCTTGTAGCGCAGCCCAAAGCCCACGTTTTCGAGCACGCTCAGATGCGGGAAGAGGGCGTAGCTCTGGAAGACGGTGTTGATCGGGCGGGCGCTTGCGGACACGTCGTTGATCTTCTTGCCGTCGAGCTCGAGCATCCCCTCGCTCACCTCCTCGAACCCGCCGATCATCCGCAGGATCGAGGTCTTGCCGCAGCCCGAAGGCCCCAGCAGCGTGACGTAGGAATTCTCGTCGAGCCGGAAATTCACACCGCGCACGGCCTGCACGGTGCCATATGTCTTGCAAAGGGCACGCGCGCGGAGCAGGGGCATCGTCTGCCCCTGCCCACCCGTCGGCCCGGAACCTGCCTCGGTCATTCTTAGCTGGCCTTCACTTCGTTCCAGAGTGCGACCCAGTCGTTGTAGCGCGGCGGATTTTGCTTCCAGACGAAGTTGTCCATCACCGACAGGTCCTTGATGAAGATCTTCTCCTGCTGGGCTTCGTCGATCTCGTCGCGCGCGGCGGAGGTCGATTGCGCATAGGGACCGCCATAGGCGAGCTTTTTGCCGTAGGTCGGGCCGAGCAGGTAGTTCACCAGTTCGAACACCGAGTCCCGGCGCGCACCCTCGACGCCTTTAGGCACGGCAATCGTGTCGCACCAGCCGATGACGCCCTGCTTGGGTTTGGCCATGCCCATTTCGAGACCCTTTTCCTTCAGGTCGTAATAGGGCGGCACCCAGGAGAAGGCGCAGACCACTTCGCCGGTCGCGAAGAGGTTGGTCAGGTCGCCGATGGAATTCCAGTAGGTGCGCAGCTTGCTCTTCTGGATCATCAGCACCTTTTTCACTTCGGCGAGCTGCTTGTCGTCCATCGTGAACATTTCGTCGCGCGGAATGCCCAGATACATCGCGGCGATCATGATCCCTTCGAGCGCGTAGTCGCGCATCGCGAGCTTGCCGTTGTATTTGTCGCCCTCGAAGAAGACGGACCAGTCGGGCTCTTCATCCATCAGGTCGGCGCGATAGACGATCGGGTTGATGCCCCAATAAAAGGGGATGCCGTAGGTCTGGCCGTCCGTCTTGCCCAGATTGGTCTTCTTGAACGTGTCGTAGAGGAGCTTCGCGTTCGGCACCTTGTCGAAGTCGATCGGCTGCAGAAGATCAGAGGCGGTGTAGTAGGACACCTTGTCGAGGCCGGGCGTGATCAGATCGACCGAGGAGGCCCCGCCCGCGCGCAGTTTCGCGAATTGCTCGTCATCGGTGCCGATGAAGGTTTTGGTCAGGTCGACGTCATGGCTGTCGAGGAAGGGCGCGAGATAGTCGTCCTTAGCGAGGTTCTCCCAGGTCATCCACAGAAGATCGGTCGCGGCCAGCGCTCGTCCCGCCGGGCCGAACGCCCCGAGAGCGGTGCCCGCAAGCGCAGATTTCAGGAATAGTCGGCGATCCATGGCATATCCTTTCGCTGCATGAGATGGCGAGGTCACCTTCGCAGGAAAGAATTATTTCACAAAACTCTAAAAATGAAAATACGCTTTCATTCGGGCCATGCGCAGTTTTTAGGCGCTATTTGTCCTGTTTTGCAGCCTTGGTGAGCGCCTCGAGGCTCTCCGGGGGCGGTCCGAGGTCATCGAAACGCGCATGAAGGTCCTCAATCCGGGCGAGTCGCTTCCGGGCTTCGGGGCCGAGCGAGTCCACCAGGCTCGAACAGAGGAAGTTGATCAGGCTCATCGCGACGACCGTGCTGTCGAAGATGCCCTGACCGCGGTTGTGGCAGCGCAGGGTGATTGCCGCGTGGCGTGCGGTCTGCGCCACGGTAGGGTCGCCGATCAAGATCGTCGGGATGCCCGCCTCGCGCGCGACAGTCATCACTTCGCCGAGTGCGCGCGGCCTGCGCCGCAACCCGATCGCAAGCAGCACATCGCCCGGCGCAAACCCCGCGACATCCTCGGCGAGCGACGCGCCCTCATAGGGCAGAAGCTGCACGTCCGATTTCAGATTGAGCAGCAAGGCGCGGGCGTAGATCGCAAGCGCCCGCGAGTTCCTATAGCCGAGAACCCAGATCCGGCGCGCCGAGGCGAGGTGCTCAACCGCGTCGCGCACCGCCTCCTCCGACAGGATCTCGGTGCTGCGGGTCAGGTTCTGCATGTCCTGTGCAAAGTGATCGGCGAGCTGTCCCGGCGCGGTGCCGTCGCTCAATTCGCTCAGCGGCGAGCCCCAGCTACCATTGCGCCGCGAATGCAGCCGCGCCTCGTTGTAATTGCGATAACCCAGCCGCTTGAAAAAGCGCGCCGCCGTGGCCGAGGAGATTCCCGCGCTTTCGGCGAGTTCCGCCGCCGTGTAGCTCGACAGGGTCGATTGCGCTTCGAGCACGACCTCGGCAAGGCGTTTCTCGCTGGGGGTCAGCTCGGGAAAGATCGCCATGATCCGCATGTCGATCGGGTCATCTCCCGACCCGGGTTGCGCCTCGGGGGACATCTCTTGCGTCACATCGGCCTCGTCTCTGCTCGAGCCCAAGTCTTGTTGCAAGCGGACGCGGTTTTCAAGCGATGCCTGTGCGCGGCGGGTTCGACGTCCTCATCTCAACTGGACGTGACGCCCGCCGAAAGTCTCGGAATTTCCGTCGTCCCTTTGTCACAAGCTCTCGGCCATCCGGTTTTCCAAGCGCCGGACTTCCTCCAGCAACTGACGACAGAATTCTGTTGTCAGCAGCGAGACCGGGCGGTGCGCTGGCGTGAGTATCGAGATGCCGCTTGCAATGCGGGGGCGAAACCTTCGGAAGACAACTTTGGGGCCCGTAGGGGGCGCATGCAGGTAGCTATCTGCGGTGATCATGTCGCAGATCATGTAGCAAAGCCCGGATGCGACAAGCGTGAGGCCTGGAAGGAAGGTCTGGAGTTCGAAGCGTCTCTTCAACGCGCAATTCTGCGAGGCAAAGGCGGCACTGGTCTGAACAAAGCTCGGATGTTCATCGAATAGGGTGGCCATGGGTAAGCCATGCAGATCTTTTGGCGTGATTTCATCCGCTTCTGCAAGTGGGTCGCCCTCCGGGACTGCGCAGAGGTGTTCCAGTTCGAAGTCTTCTTGCCTGATGGAATTTCGCGGTTCCGGTGTTTCGGCGAAGCCCACATCGAACTGTTGCGAGGCGACGAGATCTTCGATCACTGCTGACGAGCGCATCATTACCGTCGCCTCGACATCGGGTTTTCCCCGCAAGAACTCACCGAGAATGCGCGGCACGAATATCCCGGACGCCGCCGGATGGCTGGCGATCTTGAGACGCCCATGGTTATGAGCTGAAAGGCTCCGCAGGTTCGCACGTGTGCGGTCGATCCGCAGAAGTATGGCTTCGGCTTCTTCGGCGAAGAACAAGGCTTCGGGGGTCGGTAGAAAGCGTCCCGGGCCGCGGTCGAAAAGTGAGAACCCCAATTCGTCTTCAAGTCCCGCAATCATGGAGCTGACCGCGGGTTGCGTTCGTCCGAGATTGCGCGCGGCTTCGGAAATCGAACCCGACCGCATCACTTCTCGAAAGGTCTGTAGTTGCCGGACGGTGAGGTTCATTCCTGCCCCATAAGGTGACTTTATGAAATCAGCGATTTTTTCAATTTGCATCTATAGGAGGGTTTCCGTCAATTAGCTCGCAACAGAGAAGCCGAAAGGCTCCAGGGAGGCTTAATGGAAAAAATCGCGAAATATGTCCTGACTGCGCTGATATGTTCTGTCGCCTTGGGGCAATTCGTGCAGGTGATCACGCGCTATATCTTGCAGGTGCCAGTCATGGGCCTCGACGAGACGATGCTCTACCCCACGATTTGGCTCTACATTCTGGGCGCCGTAAACGCTTCGCGCGAAAACACCCATATTCGCGCCAATGTGCTTGAGATCTTCCTCAAAACGCCGCGCCAGCATGCTGTTCTCGCCGTGATCGGAGAGATCGCGAGTCTCGTCGTAGGGCTATGGCTGTTGATCTGGGCTTGGGATTTCACGGCCTATTCCTGGCGCGTCTGGCGCACGAGCCCAACGCTCTACATCCCGACCTTCTATGCGGATGTGGCGCTGGTGCTCGGGCTGGCTCTGATGATGGTTTTCACCGCTTTGCACCTGATCACACATATCCGGGATATCCGGAATGGGGAGTTCCACCATGGTTGAAGTCGCACTCCTCGCCGTCGCCGCGCTCGTGATCCTTCTGACACTTGGCGTTCCTCTGCCCTACTGCTTCGGCGGTGCCTTGATGGTGATGTATTTCGTCGGCGACGTGATCATGAAGGGCAATGTGCTCTGGGGCATGCAACAATTGAGCAACCCGGTTCTGTTGGCGATCCCGCTGTTCGTTCTTGCCGGAACGATCATGTCCGAGAGTGGAATTGCCGCTTCGCTCCTGCGCTTCGTCAATGCCTTCATCGGTCATGTAAGGGGCGGCTTGGGTGTCGTGGCTGCCGTTTCCTGCGCGGTGATCGGCGCGATCTCTGGGTCGGGGTTGACGGGTATCGCTGCGATCGGTCCCCTCTTGATCCCAGAGATGGAGAAGCGTGGCTATCCGCGTGAATATGCCACCGCCTTGATCGCGAATTCTTCGATCCTCGGGCTGCTCATTCCGCCCTCCGTGACCATGATCGTCTATGGCTGGGTAACGGACACGTCCATCTTGGCCTGCTTCCTTTCGACGCTTTTGCCGGGGTTGTTCATCATGTTCAACTTCTCGGTCGTGAACATCTTCATGTCGCGGAAATTTCCTCTCATCCTCGATGACAAGCCGAGTTTCTCCGAGCTCTCCGGAGAGGTCGCGCGGCGCGGTATTCACGCCTTTCCGGCGCTCCTGATGCCGGTAATCATCCTCGGAGGAATCTATGGCGGGGTGATGACCCCGACCGAGGCTGCGGCCGTTTCCGTAATCTATGCGATCCCCGTCGGTTTCCTCATCTACAAGGGTCTGCGCTGGTCGAATTTCCTCGAGGCCGGGAAGGAAGCAGCCACGGCCGTCGGCGCAATCATGATGATGATCCTCTTCTCGATGATCCTCAGTCAGATGTTCGTGCTGGAGAGTGTGCCGCAGCAATTGGTGCAAGCGATCTTCGAGATCACCCAAGACAAGACAATCCTCCTGATCCTCATCAATATCTTGCTGTTTTTCGTTGGGATGGTCGTCAATGACGTCACGGCGATCATCTTGATCGCGCCGCTTCTGCTTCCGCTCATGCAAGCGATTGGCGTCAGCCCGGTGCAATTCGCCGCAATCATGGGGGTCAACACCGCGATGGGCGGGGTCACACCGCCCTATGCCTCGATCCTCTATCTCGGTGCGCGCATCGGCAAGGTGAAGGTCACCAAGGTTATTCCGCCGGCGATGATCCTGATCGTCACGGGCTATGTGCCGGTAGTGTTCCTCACCTCTTTCTGGCCAGGGCTTTCGACCTGGCTGCCGAGTGTCTTCGGCTACTGAACCAACCAAACACAACAGGGAGACTAACGATGAAACATTATTTTCTAAGCGCCGCCACTGCCGCCATCGTGGCCGTTGCGGGACCCGCTATGGCGAAGGAGCTCAAGCTGAGCGACGTGCGCCCGGCTGACGCTACGATCAACAAAGAGCTTGCCGCCTTTGCGGATGATGTGAAAACGGGCACCAACGGCGACGTAACCATCAAGCTCTTCCCGTCTTCTGAACTGGGGAACTACACCACTGTGCAGCAGCGGGTCTCGGTCGGCGCAGTCGATATGGCTGTTCAACCTGCCGCGACCGATGCCGATCGGCGGATGCAGATCAGTTCGTTCCCCTATTTGGCCCAAAACTGGGCGCAGGCCAAAGCGATTTACGGGCCCGGTGGGATCATTCGCGACACCATGGCGGAGCTTTACCAGAAGCAAGACATCACAATGCTCGCGGCTTACCCGGTCTATTTCGGTGGGATCGCACTCAACCGTGAGGCGGTGTCGCCTGGCCAACCGGACGTCAAGAAGGGCATCAAGGTTCGCGTTCCCGGCATCAAGAGTTTTCAGCTTCTTGGTGAAGCCCTTGGCTACATCCCTGCGCCGATCCCGTTCTCGGACGCTTTCACTGCCGTTCAGACCGGGGTCGTTGACGGCGTGATTGGTTCGGGGGCCGAGGGCTACTACGCATCGTTTCGTGACGTGACGAAGACTTACATCCCGGCCAATACCCATTTCGAGGTCTGGTATATGATTATTTCGAATGAGACGCTGAACGCGCTTTCGCCCGAGGATCAGTCAGCTCTCAAAGATGCAGCGAAGCAATTCGAAGCGACCCGCTGGGGCGTGGCCCAAGAGGATCAGGGCAAAAACGAACAGAAGCTCGCGGATGCGGGTGCCTCGATTGTCAAACTCTCCGATGACCAGCTCGCCGCGATGGCCAAGAAGGTGCGCGCCGAGGTCTGGCCGGTGATCCTGAACGATATCGGTAAGGATTGGGGCAATGGGATACTGAAACAGGCGGAGTCCGCACAAGGCACCAACTGATGGCGGCGCGAGCCGGCGCGCGGAGGCGCCGGCTCGCGAAATACTGAAACCGTTCCGAAAAGAGCAAGACGATGGATGCGGATTACGCAATCATAGGCGGCGGCGTCGTCGGCCTGTCGGTGGCTTATGGCCTGACGCGACGCGGTCTGAAGGTCATTGTCATAGACGGTGAAGATGACGCTTACAGGGCGAGCCGAGGGAATTTCGGACTTGTTTGGGTCCAGTCCAAAGGTATCGGCGCGCCGCACTACGCCCGTTGGTCGCAGCGGTCCGCTGCCGCATGGGGCGATTTCGCCAAGGAGCTTGCGGCGGAGACCGGTCACGATCTCAGCTTGCGGCAAGACGGTGGCTATGACTTCCATCTGAGCGAAGAGAGCCTGGCCGCGAAGGTCGCGCAATATGAGGCGCTCAAGGCCGAGCTCGGTGGCGACTATCCATTCGAAGTCCTCGGCCACAATGCACTCAAGCGCGAAGAACCTGCGATCGGCCCGAAAGTAGCCGGCGCAATCCTTCACCATCAAGACGGTCATGTGAACCCGCTGCTGCTGTTGCGCGGTCTCGCAGATGCCGTGCGAAGGGCTGGTGCGACGGTCATCATCGGGGACCGAGTTTCACGGGTCGAAGAAGGATTTCGGCTCACGCTCGCTTCGGGTCGTCGCGTTGATGCCGGCAAGGTTGTCCTGAGCGCCGGTTTGGGGGCGCAAACGCTTGGACCCGCTTTGGGTTTTCGCGCTCCGATCCGGCCGCAACGCGGACAGGTTCTGATCACTGAGAAGCTTCCGAAACTGATGAACAGACCCTCGGGTATCATCCGACAAGTGAACGAGGGCGGCATTCAGATCGGAGATAGCAAGGAAGAAGTGGGCTTCGATGATCATGTGACCGTCGAGACGATGTCGACAATCGCGCAGCGGGCGGTGACCGTCATGCCCGCGCTTTCCCGAGCGCAGCTCGTGCGCAGTTGGGGGGCGCTGCGTGTGATGACCCCCGATGGGCTTCCGATCTATCAGAAATCCGAAACGATGCCCGGAGCAGCGATGATCACATGCCATTCCGGCATCACACTCGCAGCAGCACATGCGCGCTTCCTGCCTGCTTGGCTCGAAGAGGATGCGGATGCCCCAGACTTGGAGAAGTTCAGTGAAAAACGCTTCGCTGTTTGAGCCGATTACCGAAGGCAACTGCCCGCGGGTCCGGGTGACCTTCGATGGGCAGGATTACGACCTGCCAGAGGGCGTGTCGCTTGCGGCTGGGCTGCTTTCCGTGGGTCGTCTCAGTCTCCGAAATACCCCGGTCTCCGGCGCCGCACGCGGCCCGTTCTGCATGATGGGCGCCTGTTTCGATTGTCTCGTCGAAATCGATGGCGTGATCCGTCAGGCGTGCATGATCGAGGTGTGCGATGGGCTCGTTGCCAGCCCTGCCGGGCGGAAGGAGGACGATTGATGGAGACATACGATCTAGCCGTTATCGGCGCTGGGCCAGCCGGGCTCGCTGCCGCAGCAGAGGCAAGTGCCGCAGGGTTGAGTGTCGTGCTTCTCGACGAACAGCCGCGGCCCGGCGGCCAGATTTATAGAGAGGTCGATCGTGCCGCATCCGTGCGCGGAGCAATCCTAGGCAAGGACTACACGCACGGACTCAGCCTGACAGGTGCCACGCAAGCCGAAAACGTCACATATATGTCCGGCACGACGGTTTGGGACATGACGCCAGAAGGCGTGCTGAGCTTTACCTGCAACGGGGCGGCAGGCTCTCTACGCTTCGAGCGGTTGCTGATCGCCACCGGCGCGCTTGAGCGTCCGATGCCCGTGCCTGGCTGGACTTTGCCCGGCGTAATGGCTGCGGGCGCGGCCCAGATCCTGCTCAAGCAGTCGGGCCTCGTTTCCCGTCGTGCCGTGCTCGCGGGATCCGGCCCGCTACTCTACCTCGTGGCTGCGCAGATGGTGCGCGCTGGATCTGCGCCGCTGGCTCTCCTTGAAACGCAGGGGCAGCCGTATTCTGCACTTCGATATGCGCCGCGCGCACTCATGGGCTGGCGTGTCCTCGGCAAGGGAATGAGGCTTTTGGCAGAGTTGCGCCGCGCCGGCGTTCCCCGCTACCGCGGCGTGCGCGCCATCTCGATCGAAGGCGAAGGGCAGGTGAATAAGGTTCGGTTCGAGGAAAAAGGACGAACACGAGAGATTTCCTGCGATACAGTCTTCCTGCATCATGGCGTCGTTCCAAACGTCCAGGCGAGCCGGGCTTTGCGGCTCGATCATGACTGGTGCGAGGCGCAGGCTTGTTTCCAACCGCGCCTCGACGACTGGGGGCGTTCGAGCGCGCGAAACATTTTCATTGCCGGCGACGGGGCGGGGATCGGGGGCGCGATTGCCGCTGAACACGCGGGCAGGCTCACGGCCCTCGAAATTGCACGAGATCTTGGCGCGATCGAAGTCGTCGATCGGGATCGACGCGCGGCGCCGATCCGTAGGGCACTCTTGGCAGAGCGCGCGGTGCGCCCTTTCCTCGATGCTGCTTTCCCACCCTATCCTGAAGCGATTGCGGACGACACCATCATATGTCGCTGCGAAGAAGTCACAGCTGGTGCCATCCGTCGAGCAGCCTCGCTCGGATGCGCCGGCCCCAACCAGTCCAAAGCTTTCAATCGAGCGGGTATGGGCCCGTGCCAAGGGCGTTATTGCGGTCTCACCGTGAGCAAGCTTCTCGCAGAGGTGAATGGCGCTTCTGTGGAAGCGACCGGGTATTATCGACTGCGACCGCCTATCAAGCCAGTGACCCTCGGAGAAATCGCGCAGATGACACACCCCAATGAACCGGAGAAAACAGGATGATTGACCGCATTGAGACGGGCGCGCGCATGAGCAAAATCGTGCGCCACAATGGCGTTGCTTATTTGTGCGGGCAGGTGGGTGCCGGCGCCGACGTGGCAGAACAAACCCGAGATTGTCTTTCCAGAGTTGACGCCCTTCTTGCTCGCGCGGGCTCGTCGCGCGATCAGATGCTACAGGTTATCATCTGGCTGGCCGACATGGCCGATTTCGATGCGATGAATGCAGTTTGGGACGAATGGGTGCCGGAGGGGGCGGCCCCCGCACGTGCGTGCGGTGAAGCCAAGCTGGCACGCGCGGAGCTGAAAGTGGAAATCATCGTCACGGCGGCATGCGCCGAATGAACAAGTTGGCTTTGGTTTGACGTCCCGCCCGCCTAGGCGGGTATAGGCTCAGGGCCATGAGAGCCTCCAGCACGCAGGCAAATATCTGGCTTGAGGCGTCTAGCCAAATCGGGGTGCTCGTTTCGCGACATCCAGACGCCCTTCGATTCCCTACTTCTCAATGCTTTGCAGACGGCATGGGGTGCTCGAGCAACAACATGCAGCGTCGCGTTCCGAGAACCCCTGAAGCCACCCCCATGTCGTTGGTCGAGCACCTACAGACCGGGAAGTATGCCTGCTCGCATGAAAGCGGCGCGGCTTATTGTGTGCGTGCCGTGGGCGATGGGTTCGAGGCCGATGGACGTCACCCAGTCAAGATTTAGGCGGGCGTGTTGCCGTGTTTAGATCTGAAGCGCTCATGGAAACGCCCAGGCTACCTTCGGCATAGGGACGAACCATTTCGATCAAGGGCATTTGGGCGCGCATCCGCACACTCAGGAGCGCGGTGCCGCTGATCTTGCGTTGCACGAACAGGGTTTGCGCGGGAGGCAGGTGCCAGTTCGCCCGATCCGCCATGATTGGGGCCGCGCGTTCGCGCAACGCCTCGACGAAACTGCGGTCGGAGAAGTCGAAGAGCGCCCCCTCGGGCCGGCTTCGCGCGACATGCGCGAGCAAAATTTCGATCATCTCGTCGAAGGTGCCACCGTGCCGGGTCAGCTGTGCCTCAGACACGAAACCAATCTCCAGAAGGGCCATGCGCAGCTTTGCCGGATCTTCGTCGAGCCCCGCACGCAGCAAGCGGCGGTAGGAGGCTGTTGTCTCGGGCGGGATCGCCCGGGCGGCGCCGAAATCCAGCAGCACGATCCGTCCCTGCTCTTTCTGCCAGCGGAAATTGCCGAAATTCGGATCGGTCTGCATGTAGCCGAATTCGAACAGCTCACGCAGGACCAATGCGAGCATCGCCGAGGTCACTTCGTCGCGGGTGGCCTGATCGGCCTCGGCCAGGGTTTCGATCGGGGCGCCTGCGACGAAATCCATTGGCAGGATCGTCGGGCGGAGTAGCTCTTCAATCGGTTCGGGGATCACGAAGCGCGGGTCTTCCTCCATCAGGGCGCGGTAGCGGCGCATCTGCTCCGCCTCGCGGAGGTAATCGGCCTCCTCATGAAGCTGCCGCTTGGCTTCGGCCAGAAGCGGTCGGATATCGAGCCCGGCAGGCAGGAGCCCCGAATAGCGCAGCAGCGCCGCGACATTGTCGATATCGGCGTCGATGCTCGTCGCGACGCCGGGATATTGCACCTTCACCGCCAGCTCGCGCCCCGAATGGAGCACTGCCCGATGCACCTGGCCTATCGAGGCTGCCGCAATCGGGCGCGTCTCGAAACGCGCGAATTTTTTGCGCCAGTCCGGCCCCCATTGTGCCGCCAGAACCCGGTCGAGCTGCTTGGGCGGCATCACATTCGCCGCCTCGCGCAGCCGCGCAAGGATTTCGGTCAACTCGGACGGTAGCACATCGCCTGCATCGAGCGAAATCATCTGCCCGAGTTTCATCGCGGCCCCGCGCAGCCGCGCCAGTTGATCGGTGACGCGGCGCGCGTTTGCGGGTGTCAGGATAAGGTCGGAAAGCTGCGGGCGCTCGCCCTTGGCCAGTTTGCGCGCCCCTTCGCCCAATGCACCCACCGCGATCCCGCCCGCCATCTGACCGAAGGCGGCGAACCGCGTGAGGCGCGTCTTGGGAACCCGGCGCGAACGGTCGGTCATCGGGCGCGCACCGGATCAGGTGTGGGCGAACCAGGTGGGAACGTCGGGGTGGGGCGCAGGCGCATCGCGCGGGGTCTCCTGAGATCGGGTTAGTCTTTGTCTGTACGCGCGCGCTCAGAAACGGGCTCACTCGCGGGGCGGAGCCGCCTCGCGCAGATCGCCGATCCGCTGTTCGATCGCCTCGAGCCGTAGCAGCACCTCGTCGCGATAGGCATCGGTGCGCGTGGTCTCCTCTTCGGAATGGGCATCCTGCATCGAGTTCACGATCAGGCCCACCAGCAGGTTCACCACCGCGAATGTCGTGACCATGATGAAGGGCACGAAGAATGCCCAACCCAGAGGGTGGGTTTCCATCACCGGGCGCACAATGCCCATCGACCAGCTCTCGAGCGTCATGATCTGGAACAGCGAATAGGCCGATTGTCCGAGCGAGCCGAACCAGTCCGGAAAGCTCGTGCCGAAGAGTTTCGTCGCCATGACGCTCGCGATGTAGAAGATGATGCCCATCAGCAGGAATACGCTGCCCATGCCCGGCAGCGCATTGATCAGCCCCTCGACCACCCTGCGCAGGCGCGGCGCGACCGAGATGATGCGCAGCAGACGCAACACGCGCAGCGCCCGCAGCACGCTGAAGACCTGTGCGCCGGGCAGAAGCGACACGCCGACGATGGTGAAGTCAAAGAGGTTCCAACCCGAGCGGAAGAAGCCCAGCCGCTGCGCGAACAGTTTCAGCCCGATCTCGATCACGAAGACCGACAGGCATAGCATGTCGAGCAGCCGGATCAGATCGCCAGCGAGGGTCATCGCGCGTTCTGAAGTCTCGAGTCCAAGAAGCAACGCGTTGAACAGGATCACGCCGGTGATCGCGTTTCTAAAAGTCGATGTGTCGAGCATCATCGCGATCCGGTCGCGC
This sequence comes from Thioclava sp. F42-5, assembly GCF_002213195.1. Classification (NCBI taxonomy): domain Bacteria; kingdom Pseudomonadati; phylum Pseudomonadota; class Alphaproteobacteria; order Rhodobacterales; family Paracoccaceae; genus Thioclava; species Thioclava sp. F42-5. The sequence continues at coordinate 1,068,977 of NZ_NBNZ01000001.1, read as the reverse complement.
AAAGTCATGCAGTCCCCCCGTCTTATTGGCCGGTGGGATATGGTCCCTGGGCAGGGCTCGCGCAACCTCACCCTTCAGCAATGAGTGCCTTGGAGAAATCGCTGCGCACCATGCCGCGACCTACCTCGGCGAATGCGACCGGACCAAACCGATGGTGCGAATGACCTGGCCGCGCTGGAGGGGGATGAGAACCAAGTTGCCGTCAGGTTCGCCGACGTCGGACCCACTGTAGAGGGAGGCAGACTGCGCTCCTGCGCTTCCGTTTAAGTAAGTGTTGCGCCGAGAACTTCTGCAAGATTGGTAATGCGCTGGCCCCGCGGCGGGTGACTTGCGTCAACACGTTCCCCGGCCTAGGCGGTGTAGCGCGGAAAGAGTGCAACTGGCGCAACGTTGGTTCAAGCAGATCATCCGTGGGATATCCGACCGAAACCTCATAACAGCATTACTTCACGAGATGTCTGCACGAGCCAACCGGAGAACTGTATCCAGAGGTAGGTGTCCAGCCAAATCGGGGCTCGTTTTGCGATATCCAGAGACATCTTTATTCTATATTCTTCAATGCCTTGCGGAAGGTGTTGGTTGCGCTGAAACCCCGACGCGCATCAGCACTCCGCAAACGGAGTGGATTTGAAAACTAAAGCGCAGGCAGAGGAGCCTCGTTCCCTCAAATCTCTACCCCGGCACAAAGTGCGGTATTGCGGATATGCTCTCGCATCGCATCCGCGGCATCGCTCGCATTCTGCCGCGTGAGGGCTTCCAGGATCGCCCTGTGCTCTTTGATCGACGCGTTCATGCGGCCGACTTCGGTATTCGGGATTGGCACGCGCTGAGTCTCGGTCAGAAGGTCGCGCACGGATTGGTGCAGGCGGCGCAGCATGGCGTTGGGGCAGGTTTGCGCGATGATGTTGTGGAAGGTGAGATCGGCTTCGACATGGGTCACGAGATCTTCCTTGCGCCATGCCTGCTCGAATTCCTCCGTCGCACGCCGCAGTTCGTCGGCAATCTCGGGCGTAACGTGGGGGGCGGCGAGGCGACAGAGTTCGGCTTCGATCAGAAGGCGGGACTGGAAGACGTCGAGGATGGAATACTGCTCCTCGAAACGCCACTGATCCATCGCGGCGGGCTTGCCTGTCTGAGCGCCGGTCACGAAAGTGCCGCGAGCGGGGTAGGTGCGCACAAGACCGATCGTTTCCAGCGTCAGCAGGGCTTCGCGAAGGGATGCGCGCGACACGCCCAGCTGTTCTGACAGCACGCGCTGCGAGGGCAAGCGCTCGTCTTTTTTCAGCGCTCCGGTGCGGATCATTTCTTGCAGCTGGCGCGCGACCGTCTGGGTGACGGGGCTTTTGTCGTTCGTGAAATCCATGCGGCGCCTCTTAAGCTGGCAGTTATTAAATCTATAGCCCCCCGCGCCCGCCAACATCAAAGAAGTTCCTTGTCAGATCGGGGAAAGCATGTTTCAAAAGGTCAGACCGGTCTGACCGGTCATGCCAGTTAAGCAAAATAAAACGACGATCAACAGGGAAAACGAACATGTCTGGAAAATTTGGAAAGATCGCCGCGATGGCCTTCGTTGCAGTGACTGCCCTCGGGACGAGCGCCTGGGCGGAGACGCTCACCGTCGGCGCCAATATCGGGAACGTGCCGTGGGAGTTTCAGGACGAGACGGGCAAGAACGTGGGGTTCGAGGTCGATCTGGTCGATGCGGTTGCCGCGAAACTCGGGCGCGACGTCGAGATCGTGAACATCCCCTTCAACGGTCTCTTCTCGGCGGTGCAGTCGGGCCGGATCGATGCGGCGATCTCGTCGATCACCATCACCGACGAGCGTCTGAAATCGGTCTCCTTCGCGCAGCCCTATTACGATAGCGACCAGTCGCTGACCGCGCTCGCCAGCGGGCCGCAATCGCTCGACGAGATGAAGGGCAAGATCGTTGGTGTCGACACTGGCTCTACCGGCGACATGTGGGCGACCGAGCATAACGCAGAATACGGTTTCTCCGAGATCAAGCGCTATGAGGGGCTGGCACCCGCGATGCTCGACCTCACGGCGGGGCGGATCGACGGCTATATCTCCGATATTCCGGCGCTTCTCTACTACGTGAAGGACAAGCCGCAGCTGAAGGTCGTCCAGCGGATCGCGACGGGCGAGAAATACTCGATGATGTTCGCCAAGGACGCGCCGCTGGCCAGCGAAGTGAACGACATCATCACCGAGCTCAAGAAGGATGGCACGATCGCCAAGCTGCATGAAAAGTGGTTCGGCGTCGCCCCTGAAGCGGACACCTCCACCGTCACGGTCATGGACATGCCCTCGCTGAAGTAACGACCTCGGGCGCGTCTCCGTTCAGCGGGGACGCGCCGCTGACCGAAAGAGTCTCATGACGTTTTTTGACACATTCCTGAACTTCGAGGTCTTGCAGCGAAGCGTGCCTATGCTTCTGAGCGGCCTCTGGCTGACGCTTCAGCTGGGCGTGGCGAGCATCGTGGCGGGTCTGGTCCTCGGCCTGATCCTCTCCATGCTTCGGCTCTATGGCGTGGCGCCGGTGCGTCTGCTGACGAAGATCTATATCGACGTGTTCCGCTCGATCCCCCTTCTGGTGCTGCTGATCGTTGTCTATTACGCGTTGCCCTTCCTCGGCGTGCGCCTGTCGTCCTTTGCTTCGGCGATGACTGCGCTGACGCTTGTCTCTGGCGCCTATACGGCGGAGATTTTTCGTGCCGGTATCGAGGCGATCCCGAACGGCCAGTTCGAGGCCTCCGAGGCGCTGGGGCTGAGCCACCGCCAGACGATGGTCGACGTGATCTTGCCGCAGGCGATCAGGATCGTGATACCGCCGCTGACCAACAATTCGATCAACGTGATGAAGGACACCGCGCTCGCCTCCGTGGTCGCGATGCCGGACCTTCTGAAACAGGCGACACAGGCGCAGGCGCTCGCGGCGAACCCCTCGCCGCTGATCGGAGCCGCGCTGATCTACATCGTTTTCCTCTGGCCGGCGGTGCTGCTGGTGTCACGTCTGGAGAACCGTTTCAATTCCGGGAGGCGCGTATGACTGGCTATGTGAGCATCCGAGATCTGCGCAAATATTACGGCAGCTACGAAGCGCTGCGCGGGATCAATCTGGAGATCGAAAAAGGCGAAGTAGTTTGCGTGATCGGTCCCTCGGGGTCGGGCAAGTCAACGCTGATCCGCTGCATCAACCGCCTGGAGGATTTCGACCGCGCGAGCGAAATCCGCGTCGACGGCATCCCGGTCCTTCCGGGGCGGGCCTTGGCGAAGGTGCGCGCCGAAGTCGGCATGGTGTTCCAGAGCTTCAATCTCTTCCCGCATCTCACCGTCCGCGAGAACGTCATGCTGGCCCCACGCCGCGTGCGTCGCACCTCCCGGGCCGATGCCGCGACGCAGGCCGAGACACTTCTGCGCCGGGTCGGCATCGTAGAGCAGGCCGACAAGTATCCGGGCCAGCTTTCGGGCGGGCAGCAACAGCGGGTGGCGATTGCCCGGGCGCTCGCGATGGAGCCGCAGGTGTTGCTCTTCGACGAGCCGACCTCCGCGCTCGATCCCGAGATGGTGGGCGAGGTGCTCGATGTGATGAAGTCGCTCGCCGGCACCGGTGTCACGATGATCGTTGTCACGCACGAGATGGGCTTCGCCCGTCAGGTCGCCGATCGGGTGATCTTCATGGATGGGGGCGAGGTCATCGAGACCGGCACGCCCGAGCAAGTGCTTGGTGCGCCGCGTGAAGCCCGCACGCAGAATTTTCTCAGCGCTGTGCTGAGCCATTGATCAAAGAGTAGGATATCAAGATGAACACAGCGCAGGACGCGATCGATCTCGACTTCATTCGGGGACATTTTCCGGGGCTCGCCGCCGATTGGGTGTTTTTCGACAACGCGGGCGGCAGCCAGATCGTTCAGGACGCGGTCGACAAGATCAGCGAGTTCCTGATCCATCGCAACGTGCAGACCGGTGGTAGCTACGCCGTCTCGAAAGCGGCGGCCGAAGGGCTGATGTTGGGGCGCGAAGCCGCGAAGACCCTCGTCAATGCCGCGCGCCCCGAAGAGATCGTTTTTGGCCCCTCGACCACGCAACTCGTGCGCACGCTCGCCTCGGCCATGCGCGGCCAGTTGCAGCCCGGCGACGAGATTATCGTCAGCCACGCGGATCACGAGTCCAATATCGGACCGTGGGACGCGCTGCGCGAATTCGGGGTCGTCATCAAGAACTGGCCGCTAGATCAGGCCTCGATGTCGATGCGTCTCGAGGATCTCGATCCGTTGATGACCCCGCGCACGAAGCTGGTCTGCATCCATCACGTCTCCAACATCCTCGGCTCGATCAACCCGGTGAAGGAGTTTGCGAATTTCGTGCATGAGCGCGGCGCACGCATCTGCGTCGACGGGGTCGCTTATGCGCCGCATCGCGCGATCGACGTGCAGGACTGGGATGTCGATTACTACATCTTCAGCATCTACAAGTGCTACGGGCCGCATATGGCGATCATGTATGGCAAATATGATCTGCTGGGCGAGCTCGACGGCCAGTATCACTATTTCTACGGCAAGGACAAAGTCCCGGGAAAGCTTGAGCCCGGCAATCCGAATTACGAGCTGGCCTATAGCACTGTGGGCGTCGTCGATTACCTGATCGCGCTTGGCACGCATCTGGGCGGCGAGGGAAGCGATCGCGCACGCCTCGAGGCAGCCTATGCAGGCATAGCCCGGCAGGAGGATGTCTTGACCGGACGGCTGATTTCCTGGCTTGAGGCGCGAAACGACTGCCGCATCATCGGGCGCGGGATGGAGAAGGGGCGGGTTCCCACGATCGCCTTCAAGTTCGACGATCTCAACTCGGAGATGGTGGCCCGCGAGATGGACAAGTTCGGCATCGCGATCCGCTTTGGCGATTTCCATTCGCGCCGTCTGGTCGAGGATATGAAGGAAACCGAGCAGAGCGGCTGCCTGCGCGTCTCGATGGTTCATTACAATTCGGTGGCGCAGGTCGACGCGCTGACCGAGGCGCTTGCGAGTATCACCTCCCAGATGCGGATGGCGTCGTGAGGGCGGGGTGCGATCTCGCGATCCGGGGCGGCACGCTGGTGACCGCCTCGGATCAGTTCCGCGCCGATCTGGGCATTCGCGACGGCAAGATCGTTGAAATCGCGGCAGAGATCGCGGATGCGCGCGAAGAGATCGACGCCACTGGTCTGATGGTGCTGCCGGGCGGGATCGACGCCCATGTTCATCTCGCGCAGCCCACCTCGGACGGCACGGTGATGGCCGATGATTTCCTGACCGGCACCCGGTCGGCCGCGGCGGGCGGCAATACCACGGTTTTGCCTTTCGCGCTGCAGGTCAAAGGCAGCTCTCTGCGGGAATGTCTCACGGCCTATCACGAAAAGGCCGAGGGCGCGTGCTATACGGATGTCTCCTTCCATCTGATCGTATCCGACCCGACGCCGCAGGTTCTGGGGCAGGAACTCCCGGCCCTCGTGCGCGATGGTTACACCTCGTTCAAGGTCTTCATGACCTATGACGATCTGGTGCTGAACGATGCAGAGCTTCTCGATGTCTTCGACGTTGCCCGTCGCGAGCGCGCACTCGTTATGGTCCATGCCGAAGGCCACGACGCGATCAAGCACATGACCCGCAGGCTCGAGGAAGAGGGCAAGACCGCGCCCTATTACCATGCCGTGGCGCATCACCAGATTGCCGAGCGAGAGGCGACCCATCGCGCGATCAGCCACGCGCAGTTGACCGACGTGCCGGTGATGATCGTGCATGTCTCGGGGCGCGACCCGATGGAGCAGATCCAATGGGCGAAGAAGCGTGGCATGAAGGTCTTCGCCGAAACCTGCCCGCAATATATCGTCCTGACCCGAGATGATCTCAAAGGGCTGAACATGGATTTCGAGGGCGCGAAATATGTGTGCTCGCCGCCGCCACGCGACACCGACAGCCAGGACGCGATCTGGGAGGGGCTGCGTGACGGCACCTTCGACATCTTTTCGTCTGATCACTGTCCGTTCTATTTCGACGGCGTTAACGAGACCGGCAAGGATAATCCCCGCGCACGCACCTCGTTCAAGTGGGTGCCGAACGGCATCCCCGGCGTGGAGACGCGGCTGCCCATCCTGTTCTCGGAGGGCGTGCGAAAGGGTCGGATCAGTATCGAGCGTTTCGTGGCGCTCACCTCGACCAACCCTGCCAAGCTCTACGGCCTCTACCCGCAAAAAGGTGCGCTGGTGATCGGCGCAGATGCGGATATCACGCTCTGGGATCCGCAACGCAAGGCGGTGATCCGCCAAGCGAGCCTGAACCACGGCGCCGATTACACGCCCTATGAGGGCATGGAGATCGAGGGCTGGCCCGTCCGCACGATCCTTCGCGGCCAGACAATCGCCGCCGACGGAGAGGTTCTAGAGCAGGGCAGGGCCGGGCGGTATCTGTCGCGGGCGACCAGTTCGGCCTGGTAGGTGGTTGTCTGGCCAAATCAGGGCGCGCGTTTCGCAGCATCCAGACATTCCTCGATTCCGGAATTTTCAATGCTTTGCTGGCGGCATGGGGTGCTCGACCGACAACATGCAATGTCGCGATCCGAGAACCCTGAAGGCACGCCCATGTCGTTGGTCGAGCAACCAGGGGTGGTCAGGATCGCCTGAGCGTGACCGGGCCGGGCCGAACCTCTACGAAATGGGCGCGAAGAAATATCTGCAGGCGGCGCTTTATCCCGGCAGGCACAGGCGGATAAGAAGCGCGAGGATCAGCGCCGGTGGCATGACTCTGAGCCCGACGCCCAAAAACTGGGCTGCGGAGACGTGAAGCCCGGACCGGCGCAGCGTCGCGAGCCATAGGAGTGTTGCAAGCGACCCGGTCACCGAAAGGTTCGGTCCGAGATCCACACCAATCATCAGGCAGTCGCGCATGAGATCTCCGAGCGCTCCTGCTGCCGCAGCCGCGGCGGCAGCCAGTCCGACAGGCAAGTTGTTGGCGAGGTTGCTCGCGATGCCGACTGCGGTCCCGCTCAGCCCCGCGGTTGCCTGCGGCGAGGTTGCTGACATCTGCCCGAGCCATTGGCCCAGGGTCGACAGGACCCCAACGCGGTCCAGCATGGCGACCAGCACGAAAAGCCCGGCGACGAGTGGCAGCACGCCCCAAGTCAGGTGCCGCAACAGGGGCAAGGGAGACCGCCGGTTGCTCAGCGCGACCGCCAGCGCCACGGCGACCCCGGCGCTGAGTGTCGCAAGACCAAGGCCGCCGCCCAAGGATGAGACCGTCACCAGTGCCACCGCCGAAAGGCTCAGCCCTGTCGCCGCGATCCAGCCGCCCCGCGAAAGCGCGGGGACGTCGGTTGTCGCGGGCTCTGTGCCCAGATCATTGCGCATCGCCCAGCGCAGGGAGAGGTAGCTGACCACGATCGCGGCAAGAGCGGGGAGGGCGAGCCGTGCGAGCCAATCGCCAAGTGGCGGCATGGCACCATGGAAGATTACGAGATTTGCCGGGTTCGAGATCGGCAGGACGAAACTCGCCGCATTTGCCACGATGGCGCAGGTGAAGAGATAGGGCAGGGGCGGAACGCGCGCATGGCGTGTCACCGCGAGAACGGCAGGCGTCAGCACGACGACCGTGGTGTCGTTCGACAGGAAAACCGTCACGCCGGCGCCGACCAGGTAGAGGATGAAAAACAGGCGCCGTGCGGACCCAGCGGCTGCCTGCACCGCGCGGGCGGCAAGATGGTCGAAAAGGCCTTCGCGGCCCGCGACTTCGGCGAGCAGCATCATGCCGAGCAGGAAGAAATAGACCTCTCGGCCTTCGCCGATGGCATGCAAGGCATCGGAGAGTGGCAGTGCCCCCAGAAGAACCACCGCTGCGGCGCCGCTCACGGCAAAGATCCAGTCAGCCCAGCCAAAGGGGCGCAGGATCACGCCCGCCGTCGCGAGAGCTGCGATACAAAGACCGATAAACTCGACCATCACCAACGTGTCCGACGCATCAAGCCGTTCCCATTCGCTCCTAGCCCAATGCCATGGCCGATCTGGCGATAGCTGTCGATGGCTCCGCATAAAGATGACGCAAAGATGTCTCAATGGCCAAATTTCGCCTTAAAGTTGTCTTAAATGTTGAACTCGAAGCACGTGGATGCTTCCGAAAATTTCTGAAGATTCTTTGGATTTGATATGGCTCGGAAATTTGGCAGAGGTGTAACTGCGAAAGCGCACTCTCCAAGCGCATTCGTCCGGGATCAAATGGATCGCGTTTCGACCGGCGAGCAGTTGCATTTCGCCGCCCCCCTCCTTCTTCCGAAGCGCTGCATTATTTACTGTGGCGCAGGCGGTCTGATCGGCGCTGAGCTCTCTGAACTTTGTGAGCGTGAGGAAGCGAGACTACTCGTCTGGCCGGAAGGGGTGTTGCCCGAAATTTGGCTGGCGCTTCATACCGACGAGATCGACGTCCTGATGGTCGACGGCGATCATTTGGGAGACATTGAAGACACGATTGATTTTTGCATGCGCGTAAGGCGCGCTTGCCCCTCGCTCCCCTTGATATTGGTCTCCAGCGAAATGCGCGGGGACGACCTTACTTGCGAACGTATGCAAGCCTGCGATGTGACCCTCAAAGTTCCTGTTTCACAAATCCGGTTGGAAGGCGCGATTCAAGCGGCACGTCAGAACAACGCGTATTTTCTGTCACGCCGGCATCGGGAGAACTCGTAGCAACTTATTATCGAGCGCGCTGGAGAGGTTGGGGGTCGGGCGATGCGGCCTTCACAGGATCGTGGTAATGATTAGCCGGGATGGGCTGATGTTAGACGGCGAGGGCCAGCGGGAAGGCGCAAGCGGCCTGAACAGTCGCGGCCAAGCTGCGCACCTTGGCTGCGCACGAGCCATCTCTGTCACGACCTCATTCTAGAGTTTCGGCGCTCGGAGAAGGCCACCTTTCCTGCATCGCACCGTAATATGTTCCTGTCTTGAGTTTCAGCGTGTCCTTCGACCCATCGCAATTGACCGGGGCGCCGTCGTTACAAAGCCATATTGCTCATAGAGCCGATCCGCAGGAACGTCCGCGATCAAACTCACGAGTGCCGGCTCGCATAGGTTGAGACAAATCAATGACGCCGCCGCCATCTCGGCCGAGTGTAAAAGCATGTTCTGAAGAAACCGCTTTGAGAAGCCTCGCTGGGGAGTGCCGGATTAATGCCGACCAAGAAAAAAGACGTCGAGGACGATAAGCCCCTGACGACTGGCATGCTCGCGAAGTCTCGCGAAACGCTGCGGGCGGCCTGCGAGCGGCTCAACATTCATCCCGACGTCTACGAGGAACTGAAATGGCCCCGCGAGACTCTGGCCGCAACGCTTCTGATCCGGATGGATGACGGGAGTCGCAGGGCGTTCCAGTCATGGCGGTGCCGCTATAACGATCGACGGGGACCGACGAAGGGTGGCGTTCGTTTCCATCCAAACGTCTCGCTCGACGAGATCGAGACGCTTTCCTTCTGGATGACGTTCAAATGCGCCGTGGCCAACCTGCCGTTCGGCGGCGGAAAGGGCGGGGTCTGCGTGGACACGAAGACGCTCTCGGTCAACGAGTTGGAGCATTTGAGCCGGGCCTATGTCGAAGCCTTCGCGCCCTTCATCGGGCCCGATCGCGATATTCTGGCGCCGGACATGTATACGAACGGGATCGTCATCGCGTGGATGGCCGACCAATACAGCTGGATTTCAGGGCAAGCCTCTCCGAGCGCGATTACCGGCAAACCTCTCGCTTTCGGGGGCACGAACGGGCGGGTCGATGCGACGGCACGCGGCGGATATTATGCCCTGCGCTATCTGGAATCCGCACTCGCTCTCGACCCGAATACGGCCACAGTGGCGATCCAGGGGTTTGGGAATGTCGGCTTCCACTGCGCCAAGCTGCTGCACGCGGATGGGTATAAAATCGTCGCCATTTCGGATTCCGGCGGCGGCGTATATGACCCGGGCGGTTTGGACCCGCTGGCCGTCATGCAGCACAAGCATCAGACAGGCGGCGTGAAAGGCGCAAAGGGTCAAGGCAAGACCAAAGAAATCTCAAACGCCGAACTCCTGGAGCTTGATTGCGAGGTGCTGGTGCCTGCCGCATTGGAAAGGCAGATCACGCTTGAGAATTGCGACAGGATCAAAGCCCGCATCATTTTGGAAATGGCGAACGGACCGGTGTCTCCCGAGGCCGACAAGAAGCTGACGGAAGCGGGACATATCGTCGTGCCCGATATCCTCGCGAATTCCGGCGGCGTTACGGTTTCGCATTTGGAATGGGTTCAGAACAGATCGGGTTTTTATTGGGACAGTTCGCGCGTCCGGGATCACCTTAAAACGACGATGGAAACCGAGACGCAATCGATCTGGACGTTACACAACGAGATGGAACTCTCGATGCGCGATGCCGCCTACATCCATGGCCTGCGTCGGATCGCGGAATCCGTGGAAGCCCGGGGCACTCCCGCTTATTTCGAGGGGTCTTAACAGGCGCTAGCGCCCGGTTGGATTGGTGGGGGAGCCCGCAGGGCTGGTGAGGTCAGTCAGGTCGCTCCTGCGAGCGGACATATTCCTTGATCGTTTCCAGCGGGGCGCTGCCACAGCTGCTGACGAAGTAGCTTGGAGACCAGAGAGCGCCGCCAAGGCGTTTCAGGCTCGGGAAGTCCCTCCGGAGACGCCGCGAGGTGGTGGTCTTCACCGCGTTTGCGAAGCCGGCGACCGCCTCGGCGGGCGGCAACGAGAACAGGATGTGGATGTGATCGGCCTCCGCGCCGAACTCCTCCAGCGCGCCGCCGCGAACATCGCAGCGCTCCCGGATCGCGACCTCTGCCGCCTTCAGCATTTCGGATGTCAGCACTGCGCGGCGCTGTTTCGTCACCAGAACCATATGGTAATGGAGACTAAAAACGCAATTGTTTGTGCGACTATAGGATTGATCCGCCATGTCGGAACCAATATAATATTCGGGCCATGACCGCAACTCGATCCCTCTCCTTCAAGCTCTATCCGTCGCCCGCCCAGGCGGCGGCGCTGGCGCGCAAGCACCTGATGCTGAAAGACCTGTGGAACGCCGCGCTCGAGGAGCGGATCGGTGCCTGGCGGCATAGCCAGGCCCGGGTCTCGCGCTCCGACCAGGAAAAGGCGTTGAAGGAGATCCGCCTCGGTCTCGAGGGCTGGTGCGGGCTCGTCCACACGCATGAGGCCCAGGTCGTTCTGAAGCGTCTGGATCTCGCCTTCCAGGCTTTCTTTCGCCGCTTGCGCGCGGGGGAAACGCCGGGCTTCCCGCGCTTCAAGAGCGCCGAGCGCTTCCGTGGCTGGGGCTACAAGGAGCACGGCAACGGCTTCAGGGTCGAGATGCGCGACGGCGGTCGGCATGGCCATGCCACGCTGTTTGGGATCGGGCGCATGCGGATGCGGGGCGTCGCGCGCACGCCGGGCCGCGTGCTCAAGGCCGATGTGACCCGGACAGTCCATGGCTGGAGGCTCAACGTCGTCGTCGAGACCGGCTGCGCCGAGCGCGCGCCGGCCGAGGGGCAGGCGGTGGGGCTCGACTGGGGTGTCTCGACTTTTGCCACGCTCGCGCATGAAGACGGCGCCTTCGAGGAACTGCCGAACCCGCGCCACTGGGGTCTCGAGGCCGAGGACCTCAAGGCTGAGCAGCGCCGGCTCTCGGCCGCGGCCCGGGCGCGAAAGATCTCCCAACGGGCGCTGCGGAAGCATCGCCGCGCTCTGGCGCGTCGTCATGCGAAGATCGCCGCGCGCCGGAAGGACTTTCTGCACAAGACGAGCGCGCAGATCGTCGGGCGGCACCGCCTGATCGCGACCGAGGCGCTGACGGTGCGCAACATGACCGGCTCGGCCCGCGGAACCGCGGAAGCGCCGGGCCGGAATGTGGCCCAGAAGGCGGGCCTGAACCGATCGATCCTGGACACGGCTCCGGCCGGTTTTTTGAACATGCTCCGATACAAAGCGGAAGAAGCTGGTGCGGAGTTCCTTGAGGCGAAGACGCGAGAGATGAAGCCGTCACAGCGCTGCCCGGATTGCGGCGCCGTGCGGAAGAAGGCACTCGCGGAGCGCCACCATGATTGCGACTGCGGCTGTCGTCTCGGGCGAGACGAGGCCGCGGCCCTCGTTTTGCTGCGGTGGGGGCTCGTGGAGAGCCGACGTCGCCAGAACGCGGAAACGATCAACTCGGCCGGGACGGTCGGGGATCAGGCAGCCGCCTGATCCGAAACCCTTTCAACCTACGAGATTGGTGGGGGAGGTTCATGAAGAATTACAAGTCTGGCGGCCCCCCGCGGTGTTCTACGGCCTGTCCGAGACGCAAGCCGAGAAGCGTCCGGTCAAGCCCGGCTACGTCCCGGCGAACTGATCGAAGCGGCTCGGGTCGAGGGCGCGAGCTGGTTCCGGCTCTCGACCGGCATAGAATATTCCGGGGCACTAGACCATCGAGAACGCCTAAGCCTTCGCAATCAACGAGACTCGGTCGCGGAGTGCCTCTGCTTGCGACGGTCAAGCTTTACAACTCCGGCTACTGCTTGATCTCAGGTTCGACGAGCCGGGCAAGGTTCTCCAGTGACTGTTGCCAGCCGAGGTAGCCAGCCTCGACCGGGATGGCGTCTGGCGCCCCGGCCCATATTACCCATGGGGTGGCCGAACATCCGGGCGAAGATCGGCCACCCAATGAGGATGCCGATGATTTCGAAACACAAGGCTCGGCGAATACGATCTGTGGTGCAGCGCATGGGAAGGCTGCAGTCCCTCCCGCAGCTTTGTCTTCCATCGTCACGCGATCCGTTCGCGTCCTTGCGGCGGAAAGATCGTGTCGTATCCCCAAGTGAAGACGAAGGCGTAGACGAGATAGAAGCCTGCAAAAGACGCTTCCATCACGAGGATGGTCAGCAAGGAGGTCTCGAGCCACCATGCGAATATCGGAAGAAGCAGCGCGAGCAGCGTCGCCTCGAAAAGCACCGCGTGAACGATCCGGAGCGGTATCGTCTTGCGGACATCGCCGCGACGCCAGAGCAGGATGTGATCGAAAGCCAGGTTGAAAAGGTAGTTCCAGGCGGTGGCCGCGGTCGCCCCTAGAACGACCAGCACGCCCATATCTCCCATGGGGTGATCGAAGACCCAGGCGAAGAGCGGCGTCACGATGAGGATGCCGATGATTTCGAAACTCACGGCCTGGCGGATACGGTCTGGGGTGCTGCGCATGAAAAGTCTTCGTTAGGTCAGGCGGTCAAGCGTGCAGACCGTGTGCTCGGGCAGGGGGCGGGTTTCCCTATGGTGGGTCCCGCGTGCTGGCTTTTCAAGCCGGACCCGACGCTGGTCGCGCCGGCCCGCAATTCAGCCGTTCAAGAAAGCCAGCAATGGTCTGTCTTATAGCTAGCTTTTCGCCTCAGAATTTGGCGTCAGTTCTCGCAGATGCGTTCCTGCTCGTTTTCTGGTCTGCCGAGCATCCTCTCAAATACCAGCTTTCAAAGAGAGGGTGCTCGCTCAACGATATGGCATGTCGCGAACCGCGCACTTCTATGCTGATTATCGAGCACCCAGCGACTGTGTCGTTCGGGGCGCACTTTCTTGAACGAAGAAACGCTTGAAGCTTTTCCAACTACAAATCGAGCCGTCACGGTGAATGCTTGGCCCCGTGAGAGGTCTTGGAGCAAAGAATGGCTCTCACGCACCGATATGCCGCGCGCGCTCTTTGGATGCGGCGCGCGCAGCGCAGATCATGCCCTAAGTTTTCAGTCTTGCGCTTCTACCAGAATCTTCACCTGAGATTTTTCCGCGACGAGCGCTTCGAAGCCTTGCTCCACGATCTGATCGATCTTGATCCGCTTGGTCACCAGCTTGTCGGCACTGAAATAGCCCTGCACCATCAGCTCCATCACCGCCGGATAGACATTGCGGTAGGCGATGGTGCCCTGCAGTTGGCGCTCTTTCAGAACGGCGGTATTGGGGTGGAAAGAGGCGTCTCCCTCCCAAATCGAGACGATCAGCGTCTGGCCTTCGTGGCGCGTGCTGTCGATGCATTGCGGCAGAACGCGCGGCACACCCGTCACCTCGAAGGCGACATGAACACCGCCTGTGGCCGCACGAATTTTCTCGACGGGGTTTTCCGCCATCGGGTCGATTGTGCTGGTCGCGCCGAGTTCGAGCGCTTTTTCGCGGCGTTCGACCGAGGGTTCGACGACATGGATCTGGGCCGCGCCCGCGACGCGCAGCGCCTCGACGACCAAAAGCCCGATCGGGCCCGCGCCGAAAACAGCGGCGGTATCACCCGCCCTGATCTTCGACATGCGCACCGCATGCAGCGCGACGGCGGCGGGCTCGACCAACGCACCCTGTTCCATCGACAGCGCGTCGGGCATCTTGTGAACCATTCGGGCAGGCACGACCGAGGTCGAAGCGAAACCGCCATGTCCCCAGGAGAGCCCGACGAAACCGAGGCTGTCACAGAGATTGTATTTGCCCTCAAGGCATGCGGCGCAGGTGCCGCAGGCGAAGATCGGCTCGATCGCGACTCGGTCGCCGATCTTCAGTCCGGTGACGCCTTCTCCCAACTCCGCCACGGTCCCGCAATATTCGTGACCCATGGTGATCGGCGCCTTGTCATGGCTAAGCGGATGATCCTGCTCGACCGGGACGAAGATCGGGCCCGCCAAATATTCGTGCAGATCGGAACCGCAGATCCCGGTCCATGCGACCTTGATCGCGACCTCTCCGGGACCGGGGGTAGGGGTGTCTATTTCCTCGACGCGAATGTCTTTCACGCCGTGCCAACGTGCAGCTTTCATGGAATGTCTCCGTTCAATGGGGGGAGTTATCCCGGCCCGTGAGGGGCCGGGAGAGGGATGGGGTCAGGAGAGGTGATGGACCTCCTGAAGCCCGTAGACCGGGGTCTCGAGCCCCTCTAGCCGCGCTTTCAATTGCAGCGCGAGATAGAGCGAGTAATGCCGCGATTGGTGCAGGTTGCCGCCCATGAACCACAGATGCTCCTGTTGGGTCGGCTTCCACATATTGCGCTGCTCGCCTTCCCACGGGCCGGGGTCTTTCGTGGTGTCCGAGCCAAGCCCCCAGACCTTGCCAACCTTGTCGGCGACCTCTTGGCTGATCAGATCGGCGGCCCAACCGTTCATCGAGCCGTAGCCTGTTGCGAAGACCACCAGATCGGCGGGAAAGCGCGTGCCGTCGGCGAGCACTACAGCGTCTTCCTCGAAATGATCGACCTGACCCTTGGCCAGCTTCACTTCGCCATCGATAATCAGCTGGCTGGCGCCCACGTCGATGTAATAGCCCGAGCCGCGGCGCAGGTATTTCATGAACAGCCCAGAGCCGTCATCGCCCCAGTCCAGATCGAACCCGGCCTTTTCCAGCCCTGCATAGAACTCCGCATCGCGTTCGCGCATCTGGTCGTAGAGCGGGATCTGGAACTCGTGCATGATCTTGTAGGGCAGGGAGGCGAAGATCATGTCCGCCTTCTCGGTCGTGACGCCGTTTGCGACCGCCTCTTCCGAATAGAGCGCGCCGAGTCCGATCTCCATCAGCGAGTCCGAGCGCACGATATGGGTTGAGGATCGCTGCACCATGGTGACATCCGCATCGCCTTCCCAGAGCGCCGCGCAAATGTCATGGGCGGAGTTGTTCGAACCGATCACGACCACTTTCTTGCCCGCCCAGGGGCCGGGCCCCTCATGCTGCGACGAGTGCTGGATCGTGCCCTTGAAGTCTTCCATGCCCGGGAAATGCGGCATGTTCGGCTTGCCAGACATCCCGGTGGCCAGCACAAGCTGCGTCGGCTCAAGTGTCACCTTCTCGCCGTCGCGATTGACCTCGACCGTCCATTTTCCGGTGGCGTCATCGTAGCTGGCACCGGTCACTTCGGACCGCGTCCAGTAATTGATCTCCATCACCTTGGTATACATCTCGAGCCAGTCGCCAACTTTATCCTTGGGCGTGAAGACCGGCCAGTTGTCGGGAAACTTGATGTAAGGGAGATGGTCATACCAGATTGGGTCATGCAGGCAGAGCGACTTGTAACGGCTCCGCCATTGGTCGCCGGGCCGGTCATGCTTATCCAGAACGATCGCAGGCACGCCAAGCTGGCGCAGCCGCGCACCCAGCGCGATTCCACCCTGTCCGCCGCCGACGATCAACACATAGGGCTGCGTGCCATAGCCCAGATCGGCTTCTTCCGCCTCGCGGCGCTCCTTCCACGAGGTTCGGTTCTTTCGTGCGCCATGTTCGGCGCCCATCGGACGGCGTGTGCCGCGGTTTTCCTCGAACCCCTTGAGCTCCTGAAGCGCGGTCAGCAGCGTCCAGATGCGGCCATCTCGGATGCGCATCAGGCCCCAGCCGCGTCCCGACTTCGTCTCAAAGGTGATCCAGGCGGTGATCACGCCGCCCTCCTCGGCGGGGAACTCGCCCGACTGGATCTCGAACTTGCCGGGGCGGGTATGCTCGAGCTGGTTTCTCAGCATGTCGGCCACGCCGTCCGGCCCCTCCACGGTTTTCAGGTTCCAGCTGACCGCCACGAGGTCGCGCCAGTAGCTGTCGGTCGCAAACAGCGCGGCCGCGCGGTCGATATCGCCGCTCTCCAGCGCGGCGTTGAGGCTGTCCAGCATGTCCTGGGTCTGTGTGTTGATGGTGGTGTCAAGCATCGCATCTCCTCCTCTGCGCGTGTCTCCAGGAGGAGTATCGGCGCGTGATCGCTGAGCGATCCATGGTCGCGACACGTGCAAGGGGAGGAAAAGCGTCTGCTGCGATGCGGCATGTTGCGCGCGCAACAAGGGCGCAACAGATCACTCGGGCGGGCGCAACCCGGCCTTGCGAATCCGGCGCAGGATGGTCGAGCGGTTGACCCCGAGCCGCCGCGCCGCGCGCGCCATGTTCCAGTCGCAGGCGTCCAGAACCTCTTCGAGATTCGTCTCCGGCTCCATTGGACCTTGGGTGATTTGTTCGAATTTGGCGACCGGGTCGAGCGGCGCAGGAAGATCGGGAAGGTCGATCACGGAGCCCACGGAGATCGCGGCCGCCACATCGAGAACTTGTTCGAGCTCGCGGATATTGCCGGGCCAGCTACGTCCCAGCAATTCGGCCCGCGCCGAAGGTGACAGCCGGACCGAGTCGCCCGCGTGGCGGCGCAGATGACGCGACATCAGCCAGTCGAGATCGCGACGCATCCGCAGGGGCGGCACGTTGAGTACGCACCCTGCCAACCGGTGGAACAGCGGGCGCGGCAGTGCGATCCGGCCCGGGTCCAGACAGCTCGTCGCCAGCGCGCGCAATTCGGGGCGACGGTCGAGGAGCCCGCCGAGCCCAATCGCCGTTTCTGGTGCGATCTCTTCGATCCGACGCAGCAGGAGCGTCGTCGGCCCCATCGCCTCGGCGCAGTTTTGCATCAGCGTCTGCGGGTCTAGCCCCGCGCATTCGAGGCTGATGAACCCTTGCGCCTTGCTGGTCATGTGGATCGCACGGGCGAGTTTTGTTTTCCCGGTGCCGGTCTCGCCGCAGATGAGCAGGGGCACCGAGCCCGGGGCAAGCCGCTCGGCCTGTCCGATAAGTCGATCCATTTCGGGATCGCCCCCGGTCAGACCAGCAAGCGGCCCGCCGTGGCGCATCCGCTGATGGGCGTGACGGGGTGCTTTAGGAGCGATGGCATGACCAAACAGCGCCCCGCCATCGCGCATCTCGACCACCCGCTCTTCGGTCGGGCGGTCGCGCATCAGGTCGGGCAGGTCATCGACGCTTACGCTCAGCACCTCGTCTATCCGGCGACCGAGGATCGGGGCACCTTCAGGAAACAATCGCCGCGCGGCGCGGGTATAGCCGAGCACGCGCCCAGCCCCGTCGAGCCGCACCGCCGCTTCGGGATCGACATCGAGAAATTCCGGGCTGGAGGACAGGCGCAACACCCAGTCGCGCGGGCTCTCGGCCATGAGGTTCGCCATCTCGACCCGTCGTGCCGCGGAGGTCACGAGGTTCATCGCGAGGTTCTGGCTGCTCTTCGGCGCAGGCGAGCGCAAAAGCGAGATATCGAGCACCGCCGCCAGTTGCCCGAGACTGTCGAAGATCGGCGCCGCGGTGCAGGACAAAACAGTATGGGCGTTTCCGAAATGATCGTCCTGATGCACGGTCACAGGCTCTTGCGTCACGATGCAAGCTCCGACACCACAGGTTCCGGCCAGATCCTCGGACCAGTTCGACCCCAGATAGAGCCCCGCGCTGCGCAGGTCTTCGGTGAAGAGATCATCGCCGAAGAAATCGACGCAGACCCCTTTGGCATCGGTGAGCAGCAAGACGTAATTCTGCCCTGCTACCTGCCGGAAAAGCGATTGCAACCCGGAGCGTGCCGCGGCGATCATCCATTCCGCTTGTTTGCGGTGATCGCGCAGCTCTGCCTCGGTCACGATATGGGCCGGGTCGGAGCGCGTGGGGTCCATGCCGTAAAGCTCGACACAACGCCGCCACGAGGCCGAGACAAAACTGTCGCGCCCAGTCTGGCTGCCTTCCAGCACCCGTCCGATCTCCTCGACATGCCCTGCATCTCTCATGGCGCGTCGCCTCCCTGGAGGGACGATAGCACAGACTGCGCTTCAGATCGGAACAGAAATTGGTCGTAGAGAAAGGCATCGCTGATGCGGAGCTTTTCGCCTTTGAATACTGGCTTTTTTGACAGTGGGGCTTCGGCTGATCGTTCTCAATGCCTTTCGCCGCCCGACGCACTGCGCGCATTCGCGAAACCGGAGTTTCTTGACTGGCGCTGAAAGTCAGGCTCAGGGTTACGCTTGTT
This sequence comes from Thioclava sp. F42-5, assembly GCF_002213195.1. NCBI lineage: Bacteria > Pseudomonadati > Pseudomonadota > Alphaproteobacteria > Rhodobacterales > Paracoccaceae > Thioclava > Thioclava sp. F42-5. The sequence goes on along the minus strand of NZ_NBNZ01000001.1, from coordinate 1,050,171 downwards.
CGATCCTGAGAGCCGGGCGAATGGGGCGGGAGCCCCATGCAGGCCGAGTTCGCGTCCCGGGCTAGATCTGGCGAGAAACGGCTGCTGGTCAGCGCGCGCCCTCGCGAGCGTCTAAAGTGGCCAGACGATCAGTAGCAGCGGCAAGCTTACGGCCACGACGATCATCTCGAGCGGCAGTCCAAGCCCCAATAGTCGCCGAAGCGAAAGCCGCCCGACCCGAGTATGAGAGTGTTGTTCTGATGCCCGATCGGCGTGAGGGAAGCACAAGATGCCCCGATCGCCACCGCCATCAGGAAACTGTCGGGGTTCACGTCGAGCGAAGCGGCGATGCCCAGGGCAACTGGGCTCAGCACCGCTGCCGTGGCCGCGTTGTTCATCAAATCCGATAGGAACATCGTGGTGACTAGAATTGCCGCCAGAGCTGCGATGGCGTTACCGCGCGCGATCGTCTCGACCAGAAAACGCGCCAGAACATCTGCCGCGCCGGTGGTCTGCATCGCGCCGGCCACCGGGATAAGCGATCCCAGCAGGACGATGACCGGCCAGTCGATGGCTTTGTAGACCTGCCCGGGCGGCACGGCGCGCAGGAGCATCGAGCGCAGAACCCCCAACGTAAAGGCCACTGATGCCGGCAGCAGGCCGAAGGTGGCAATGCCGATAGGGCCAAGCAAGAGCGCGCTGGCGATGATCGCCATTCGCGCGTTGGGAAGATTCAATTCCCGCTCCCCCACAGGCGCGCAGCCGGTCTCGTTCATGAAATCGGCCATGATTGCGTGCAGATTGACTCATCAGATCTCCGATTCCTCGGCGCCTGACCATCGTAAATTGGGTCCCCGGTCCCCATATAGATCACACCGGCGACAAGCATCCCGGTCCGACATGGACCAAGAATTGACGTCGGTCGATAAAAGGATCGATGACATGTCCTTCAAGGACCTGACTACTCGGGCCGCAGCGGCGCTGAAGCCAACGCCCGAGAAGACTGCCAAGCCTTCTGCCGAGAACAGCGAGCCTAAGGCCGCCAGCAAGGAAGCGCCAGCGAAATCCAAGACTTCTTAAGACCTGCGCAGACCCGCGCCCCGGCCCTGGCAAGGGCGCGGGTCATTCGCTCATGATGTGAGAGGATTAGGCCAGTGGAAGAACTTACACGCAAGACCGTCGCGGTTTTTTCCCGCCCGTTCAACATTCCGGGGTTTGCCGAGACACTCCCGGCGGGAGAGTATGAGATCGAGACGGAGCTGGTCTCGCCTCCGGATCGGAAGGACCCCGAAACCTGGAAAGCTTCCGTCATGGTGAAGCTTCATCCCAGAGCCACACATCCCGGATTGGTAAGGACGCTGACCGTTTCCCTGGCCGATCTCGATCACGCGCGTGCCAGAGACAAGCTTACGGGCCGTGCCCTGTCGGACTTTTTCGTGGAAGAGATGCTTTCGGATCCGATGGTGCGCCTCGTGATGGAAGCCGATGGTGTCTCGGAGGCGCATCTGCGCCATCTCTACTCGGTATTCCGATCGCCTGATCCTGATCTATCCAGACTGGAGCCCCTGCCGGCTCCCGAAAGACGGCGCTACGAAGCCTCCATTCTGGCCGCCGAAAACGAAGGGATGCCGACGAGTCCGGAAACACGACCGAGAAATTAGCGGCTTAGCGAGGCGTCTGGCTGCCCCATTGCTAGCCGACATGGCTGTGGGCGTGGCTGCCACTCTTATCTGACCGTATTGGAGCGTCATTTGGCCTGCCTCGACATTCTTCACATAACGACCTACCGATACCGGGGAGACGTCTCTCTCGGGCCGCACAGGTTGATGCTGCGCCCGCGCGAGACGCGAGAATTGCGGCTGCTCTCGCACGCGCTCTCCATTACGCCGGCGGCGCACATAACATGGGCGCATGATGTGGCGGGCAACGCCATCGCCACTGCCGTGTTCGACGACCAGACTGATCATCTGGCAATCGAAAGCCGTGCGACCGTAGAATTGACGGCGTCGGCCTGGCCGGTCTTCGCCATCGCTGCATCGGCAGCCCAATATCCTTTTCTCTACGCTGCGGACGACTGGACGGATTTGGGGGCGCTGACCAAGCCGCAATATCAAGACATCCAAGGCCGCCTTTCTCGCTGGGTCGAGAAGTTCGTCATGGGGCGCCCGACTGACACATTGTCTCTGCTGAAGGACATCAGCACCGGGGTGTTCACGCAGATTTCCTACCAGAGCCGGGAGGATGAGGGCACCCAATCGCCGGCCGAAACACTCGACCGGTGCTGGGGTTCGTGCCGCGACTTCGCAGTCCTGCTTGCCGAGGCCGTCCGCCATCTCGGTTTCGGAGCCCGCATCGTCTCGGGATATCTCTTCAATCCCGAAATGAACCTTGTGGGATCGGCTGGCTCAGGGGCGACCCACGCATGGGTCGAGATATTCGTCCCCGGCGCCGGATGGATCGCATTCGACCCGACAAATCGCAGCGTCGGGTCGCAGAACCTGATACCGGTCGCGGTCGGTAGAGGCATCCATCAGGTCTCACCGATTTCGGGCAGCTTCTCAGGATTTGGCAACGCGCTCTATGATCTCTCTGTTGAGGTCTCCGTTCAAAACGGGCGCGCCCCCGTGTCCGTGGCGGAGGAGGCAAGTTTCGACGACCTGCCAAGGCGTTAATCAGGTGATGGGTGCTTTGTGCGTTCAGTCGCGATGAAAGTCGATATTTCCGAATTCCTTCCGGGTGCGCTTTTTGACCGCTTGAATACAATCCTCTGGCAAGTCGCAGGTGAAGCCGCCTGATCCGCTAATAGTCACGAAGCCATCCCGTGCGCGTCCTTCAAACCGGAAGATCGTTTTTTCTGCGCCAGTCACAAAAACGCCTTTGCCGGGCTGAATTGCATCTTCCATTTTCAATCTCCCTCTCGTTTCCGCCCTCAGGCAGCTAATGAAACGAACCGCCATACTCCTGCAAAGAGCCTCAACCTTTGCGGTGCGGATTGACATGGTCGCACCGGGGAGGCTCGCGGGTCAAGAAAGCGACAATAATTCAATAACCTCTGACATGCTCTCCTGAAACGTCCCCGTTTTGAAGCTAGCTTGTTTCCCAAACGAGGAGAGGCGAGTTGGGCTTACGGCTGCTTCATTGCCGCAATGACACGCGTCTGCAATTCTGAGGGCAGGGTGTCTATCGCGCGTGCAATGGCAACGAGGTCCTGTCGTGCGGCATGCAGCTGGTCAAGGAGCGACATCACGATCGCCAACGCCGTTTCGTCGAGGTCAAGATCATGGGAAAGATCGCATAATAGCTCCAACCGCGCGATGTCGACGCGGCGAAAAATAAAACCAGTTTCGCCCTTTTCCGGTCGAACGAGTTCGCCTTCGATAAAGTTCAAGAGCTGGCTTCTTGTGAGCCGGGTGACGTTGGAAATCACGTCCTCTTCGGAAAACCTGTCCGTCATGCGCTGGCCCTCTTCATCAAATCAACACGCGGATCGAAGCGATGTGTCTTGCGCCACTCGGTGAGGAAATTGCGCAGATTCTCGTCAATGCTGGGTGGTGTCACGATCTTCAGCTCAACCCGCTGATCACCCTTGGTTTTGCGCTTCGCGTTGGCGATGCCACGTCCACGCAAACGTAAGACCTGGCCCGAATTCGCGCCTGCTGGGATCGTGAGCCCGACGGGGCCGTCAATGGTCGGCGTGGTGACTTTGCCGCCGAGAACGGCCTCTTCGATGGTGATGGGGAGCGTTACCAGGATATCATCGCCGTCTCGGTCGAAAACCGGATGAGCCCCCACCAGAACGGTGATCAACGCATCTCCCGCAGGAGCACCGCCATAGCCAGGCGCCCCCTTGCCGCGCAACCGAAGTGTCTGGCCGTCTTCAGTGCCCCGTGGGATCTTGACTGTCAGGCTTTGTCCATCGGGCAGCGTGATGTGGGTTTCCGCTCCGCGCGCAGCATCCAGAAACGGCACGTTGAGCGAATAGCGCGCGTCGGCGCCGCGCGCGGAAAAACCACGGTCGCCGAAGTCGCCAGCGCCAGACCGTCCGCGATTGCGCAATATGTCAGCGAAGATATCTGCCGGATCGACATCCGGTCCAAACCCGCGCTGTCGATGATAGCCGTTGTCGGATGAGCCCGAGAAATCACGGTAATACTGGCGCTGCGGACGTTCTGCACCGAGGCCATCGATTTCTCCGGCGTCATAGCGCGCACGGGTTTCGGGATCTTTCAGGATGTCGTAAGCGGCCGATATCGCCTTGAACCGCGCTTCGGCTCCTGCGTCATCCGGGTGCAAATCAGGATGGCTTGTCCGCACAAGTTTGCGATACGCCTTCTTGATTTCGTCAGCTGTGGCCGCCTTGGTCAGGCCAAGGACTTTGTATGGATCATCGGGCATCCAGGTTTCCTGTTCGGCGAGCGATGCATCGTAAGTACAGAGCGCGTGCGGAAATGGGTTCACTTGTCGTTGGATGCCACGAGAAGAGGTCTTAGGTCCGTGATCCACGTCAATGTGGAAATGCCGTGTGCCGAGCGATGTGGGGCCAAACGGCGGCGAACCCACGGCAAACGCGGCGAGCGAGGAGGCTGCCACCCATGAGGGAGTATTGACCCAAAGCCGGGATCAAGACGTCTCAGTAAGCATTCAGGAAAGTGGATCGCGCTGAACGCCGACTGATCAGTCCCGTCTCTCGGGGAGCGGGGAAATCAGTTAACTCGGCGCAGCCGTTTATTTCGTCACAGCCTGTTTTGCGCCGGTTTTGACAGGGGTCGGATTTGTCGGCGCACGACGGAAACCGACGCCTTTCCGGAAGCCTTTCTTGGCGGGCTGGCTCAGGAAATCCTTGAGGTCGAGTTGTTTCTTTTGAGGGGAATAGCCCATGATCGTTCTCCGCGTAGACAGGTGAATTTTGAACCCGCCCGCACATCCTGATCCGCAATGCCGGATGGGTGGTTCTACAGATGTTTCGAACCTGGACTGCGCAAAGGTATTCGAGCAGAGAAGACTCTCGCCCCATGGGCGCGTTCGCGGACCGGAAGACACCGGTCCGCGAACGGTTTTATCAGGCGAGTTCGAGATCCTTGGCGGATTCCCGACCATCGCGGCCGGTTTCGATCTCGAAGGTCACTTTCTGACCGTCGTCGATCTGGGAAAGGCCCGCCCGTTCGAGCGCGCTGATGTGCAGGAACACGTCCTTGCGACCGTTCTCGGGTTGGATAAAGCCGAAGCCTTTGCCGGGGTTGAACCATTTCACGGTGCCATTGGCCATCGTGTCGTCTCCTTGTTTGGAAATCTGCCCGCAGGATGCGGCAGGTCGGCCGGTCAGATCGAAAAGCAAACTGAGGCCGATGAAGGAGACAGGGTGCGGTCGGAATAACGAAGCTCCCTATAGATGGGGCGGGCGGGCGGCGATACAAGGTGCAACCGAGAAATGAGATGAGAAATGCGACTCTCAACCCAGATGCGCGTTCCGGGGTGAGGCCGGGCGGCCTTTCTCGGTATCGAGAAAGGCCTCGACCTGCGCGCTTACTTCGTCGGCCGGAGGCCCGGACGGTATCACCAGGGAGTAGGCGCCCGTGCCCTTGCGCCAGCCCCATTCTCCACGATCGGCAGGATCAGCTTGCGGTGAAGCGAAAGGGCCGCAAAAAAGCTTCGATCACATAGCCTGCGGCCTTGGCGCTTCGCGCGGCGGGCCCCGTTACGGACGGGGTGCCGCAGGGGCGAACCGGTCAGGCCGCAAGGGCACGAGCCGCTGGTTCAAATGGCACGAAACCTGCGGTGCCTGCGGCACCGAGGAAGGCGCTGCGGGCATCGCCCACGGAACCCAAGCAGTCCATCGCGGCCTCGATGCGTCCGATCGCATGGTCTTGCGCGGTGTCGGCGACGGGCCACTTCTTGCGAAGCCAGTAATGCACCTGTTCGATGGTGCTGAAGTTCTTGACGTCGCCTTCGGGCGACACGACGAGAGAGATGGGTTTCCCCCAGTAAATTTCGATCATGTTTCGTATCTTTCCAAGAGTGCGTGAAGGGACCAGTCTGACTGGTCGCGCGATCACGGAGGCACGGTGCGGGCGAGGCCTGCGCCATGCGGTGAATTGGGTCGACGCGCGGTATTGCGCGCCAGATGTCTTTCCGTTCGGATCGTGACGCGTCAGCGTCAACGCGCGCGGTTCACGATCCGGCACTTTCGATGTGCGAAGCTCGCGGCGACCCCGCAAGGGGTGGAATAGTGCTATCGACCAGCGCCCGCGAGGCACGGTTGCTGAGAGGCTGGTCTGCTCGAACGGAGTCGCGGCGCTATGGGCCGCGTGAGGCTCCTTTTCCTTATGCCGCCTTCGAAAACGCGCGGCCCGACAAAGCTCAAGATCGTCGCTGAGCCGGAAGGAACAGGGTCCGAGAATTACGATATGCAAGTTCACAGATAAGCGATCGGCGCCGCGATTGCGAGGAAATTGCAGTGCGCGCCCGCGTTTTCGCACAACAGATTGATTGTGCCCGATATTAATCGGCTTTCGCCAGGGGGAGGCCGGGTAGCGCGATGGAGTGCCGCGCATTTCCTTTGCTTAATGGGTCAAACTGGCGTAGACAGATCGAGCTACGTTATTCCCTTCTGCAACCTGTCTCCCTACTTGGCTTCAGTCTGCCTTTTTGAATTGACTGAGCCGGGCTGTCGCATTCCGCGGACCGCAATATTTGAGGAGACATCACGATGGCCAATGGCACCGTGAAGTGGTTCAACCAGACCAAAGGCTTCGGCTTTATCGAAGCGAAGACCGGTGGGCGTGACATTTTCGTCCACATTTCGGCCCTCGAGCGCGCGGGCCTCTCGCAGCTCGATGACGGACAGGCCGTCACCTACGAGATCGAAACCGGACGCGACGGGCGTGAGTCCGCCTGCGATCTGGCGCTCGGCTGAACGCAAAGGTTCCATATCCGGCCCGGTGGGCCGGATTTCGCAACCAAGGAGGGCATATGCCCCGCAATTACAATGTGGACGGCTTTTTCCGTGATCTGCCCAAGAAAGCCACGACGGCTCAGGACAAGACGGATGCTGCAGTGCGCCTCATCCGTGACGATGACGCCGAGAAAAGAGCGGAGCTGACCGCGACCTTGCGCGCGGCGCGCATGGAGCGGGATGCGGACGAAAGTGCCGCGGCAGAGGCTCCGCGCGGGAAGAAGCCGCGACGCTGACCGGATATTTCGGTCATCCACAGGAATTTCCCGAGTATCTCTCGGGGATTAAAGGGAGGGCCGAAATATGGCTGTCGAAAAAATGCCTACGGGCAAGAAGTCCCAGACGAAGGACCACGCGCATTCCAAGGGCCATGCAGCCCTTGCTTGGCACCACTTCTTCCGGAGTTTGTCCGAAGAAAAGATATCGGACGAGCGCAGCGCCCTGTCGGGCGGTGTTCAGGAATAGTCTTCCCTGAAAATAGGGACCGGAGTTCCTGGCAAGAGGGCTGAGCGATGTGAGGTTTCACAAGAACTTAACGATGCTCGCCTCACGACTTGTCGGGAGGCAAAGCGGCGGGAGGAAACTCCTGCCGCTTCGCTTTCTTAGCGAATGGGTTTTCTGCCTTCAGAATTCTAAAACCGAGAATCGGATAGAGCGATCCGACGAGCAGAGCGGCCATCGTGAAATTGAAGACGGTTCGACAACCAGCGCCGAACAACCGTTCCGCTCAAGAGCGATATCGACCTGCCAAATCCGATCGTCGCGGATCCGCAGCGGCCCGGGCAATTGCTGTCGAACCTGTTGGGTAATGCGGTAACGCATGGCGACCGGAGCCAGCCGATCCAGGTGCGGGGCTTTGAAAGAAGCGGCGAATTGTTCCTCTCGGTCAATAACCGAGGCGCGCCGATCCCAGATGCGGTTCGGGCTTCGCTGTTCCAGCACTTTTCGCGACCCGGAAAGCAGAGCAGCCTGCAGGGATTGGGGCTCGGTCTTTACATCGCGGCCGAAATCGCGCGCGCCCACGATGGAGAGTTGACCGTCGAGTCCAGCGCTTCAGCCGACACGACCTTCAAACTGCGGATGCCGTCTCAGGCGCAATAGAGGATATTGAGAGTCTTTCGTCAGGTGACGGCCGCGGCGAGTTCGCCGGGGCTGATCGGTTTTGACACAAAAGCACTGCGCTTGGGCAGGTCTAATGTTTCGGGCGCTGAATGCCCCGACATGATGATGATCTGGCACGCGGAAAACCTGCGCCGCACCTCATGCGCGAGTCCCACTCCGTCCATTTTGCCTGGCATATCGATATCGGTAATTAGCAGGTCAATTTCATGCCGTGCTTCTAGCAGGTTGAGTGCAGCATCAGCGGAGTTCGCCTCGATCACATCGTAGCCCAGTTCTTCGAGCCCGAGAACGAGATCCATCCTTATGATGGCCTCGTCCTCGACGACGAGCACCTTGATTGCGTCATTGCGCATCGCTTCACCTTGGTGCCTGAGGAAGGGGTGCGCTTTGCCAAGACACAAGGACAACACGCCATAGCGGAAGAGCATCTGGCATACAGAATACGTTGGCTAACGCTGTCGCACATGAGAGGTTCCCTTGCGAATTTAATATTTATCTATTCTCGGTGCGTGTCGCGTCAGTCACGGTCAAGACGGCGGGGTCGGTATGGGACGTCACGGGGCGCTCGGCAACAAATGCGGCAGTCGTGTCGAGATCGGCGCTAATCCGCGAGATGATCCGCGATCAGAGCCCGGTCCGTGTGGCTTGGAACTTGGCTGCGGCCATTGGGGATGGCTTTGAAGACTTGCCGCGAAGTAGGGGCTCGCTTTCTAGTATCCAATAAACGGCTGCTGGTCAGCACGTGCCCTCGCGAGCGTCTAAAGTGGCCAGACGATCAGTAGCAGCGGCAAGCTTACGGCCACGACGATCATCTCGAGCGGCAGTCCAAGCTTCCAGTAGTCGCCGAAGCGAAAGCCGCCCGACCCGAGGATGAGAGTGTTGTTCTGATGCCCGATCGGCGTGAGGAAAGCACAAGATGCCCCGATCGCCACCGCCATCAGGAAACTGTCGGGGTTCACGTCGAGCGAAGCGGCGATGCCCAGGGCAACTGGGCTCAGCACCGCTGCCGTGGCCGCATTGTTCATCAAGTCGGATAGGAACATCGTGGTGACCAGAATTGCCGCCAGAGCCGCGATGGCGTTACCGCGCGCGATCGTCTCGACCAGAAAACGCGCCAGAACATCTGCCGCGCCAGTGGTCTGCATCGCGCCGGCCACCGGGATAAGCGATCCCAGCAGGACGATGACTGGCCAGTCGATGGCTTTGTAGACCTGCCCGGGCGGCACGGTTCGCAGGAGCATCGAGCCCAGAACCCCCAACGTAAAGGCCACGGATGCCGGCAGCAGGCCGAAGGTGGCAATGCCGATAGAACCAAGCAAGAGCGCGCTGGCGATGATCGCCATTCGCGCGTTGGGAAGATGCAATTCCCGCTCTCCCAGAGGCGCGCAGCCGGTCTCGTTCATGAAATCGGCCATGATCTCGGCGGGCCCCTGCATCATCAGCAGATCGCCGGGCTTCAGCTTCAGCGTCCGCAGCCGCGTCCGCGGGGGGCGTCCTTCCCGTGAGACGGCCAGAAGATTGAGGCCGTAGCGCGTCCGCAGCCGCAGGTCTGTCGCGGACTGCCCGACGATCGTAGAGCCCGGAAGCACCGCGAATTCGCGCAACACGATATCCTCGTCGCGGTCCGAAGGCTTCGTCGCTGCAGCGGTGTCCTCGGCGGACGTGTTGCTCTCGGCTTCATCGTTTTCGGTCTGTGACGTCGTCTCTCCGGCTTTCCTTTCCGCTCGCGCCGACCCGCTCTCCTCCTCTTCAAGCGTGATGCCGAAGGCCGACAATACTTCGCCCAGCTCTTGAGCTTCGGCCTCCAGGATCAGAACGTCGTCCGCCTGTATGCGCCGTCCGCCATGTGGCGCGGTCATCCGCACGTCGTTGCGGATTAGCCCGATGATCTGCGCGCCGCTTTTTTCAATCCCGCGTTCGAACTTGCGCAGGGTCAGTCCCACGGCCTTACTTTTTTCGGGCACCCGAACCTCGGTCAGATAGCTGCCGGTGTCGAAACCTGCCGTGCTCATCGGTTTGCGCGCAGGCACGATGCGCCATCCGAGAAGCGCGATGAACGCCACGCCGACGACGGCGACCGCCACACCTACGGGGGCATAGTCGAACATACCGAACTGCCCCAATCCGGCTTCGGCGCGAAACCCCGAGACGATCAGGTTGGGCGGTGTGCCGACCAGCGTGGTCATGCCGCCAAGAATCGTGCCAAAGGCCAGGGGCATCAGCATCTGCCCGGGTGTCAGGTCCAGCCGCCCGGCGAGCCGGATCGCGACCGGCATGAGAAGCGCCAGCGCTCCGACGTTGTTCATGAAGCCAGAAAGAACAGCCGAAAGGGCTATGAGCGCCGTCATGCTGGTCAGACGCTTTGCCTCGGAAGGTAGAATTGCCCCCGCAAGCCAGTCTACCGCCCCGGTATTTTGTAACCCCTGACTTAGTATCAGAACGCAGGCCACCGTGATCACGGCAGGATGACCAAATCCTGCAAACGCCGCATCGGCCGGAACCAACCCGGTCAAGACGCAGGCCATCAGCGAAGCCAAGGCAACCAGGTCGTGGCGAAGCCTCCCCCACAGAAACAGCGAGAGGGTTCCGGCCAGAATCGCAAACAAGGTGATTTGTGGCGCTGTCATCATGCGATCCTTGGTCGTGAGGTCCGCTGCCATGATGGCAGGAAGCACATGCCTTCGATACGCACCAGATGGAATTTCGCACGCATTTATCTTACCTTGCCAGAGCGAAGATCGGAGTTCTTTGCTCTGTTTTTCGCTGATCGCCAGACGACTTGGTCCCCGGTCCATCCGCTCTGATGAACCTCTAAAGCCAACTCATGGCACGTGTCAGTTCGCACCGCGGATGCCAACTAAGATACCGACTTCCGTTTTTTCGCATCAGCTAGATTAAGCGTTTTTCGCAGTTCGATCACGTCGATACGCCGCTGGCCAGTCTCGATGTTTGCCACCGTAGCCGCTTGACCGTGATGACCTGCTCGAACAGATCGCGCGCGACGCTGGGGCAAATTTCGCTCAGAAGCGGGAGGTCACCGTAGAAAATAAGCTCTACCTACGCGGCACTCTGTGGAGTGATTTCGCGCGCGGACCCGGCAGCGTTGCGGAGAAATCTTCCAAAACGATCGGGTGATGAATGACTATCGCGACATCCGCGGCGCGCGAAGCAACTACCGCAAGGCACGTCCAGCCGACACGATTGCGCAACACCACGACCATAGCGAATGGCTGCGCGCGCAGCTGGCGGCGCCCTTCGATGGCGCGACGGTTGTCGTCACTCATCGTGCCCCGCACCCAGCCGCGGTCCCCCTAGGAGCTCCGCTCCCTTGGTGCTACGCGAGCGATCTCACCGATTTCATTCGCCAATGTCAGCCGGCCGAGTGGTATTTCGGGCATACGCATCACCCCACGGAAATCATGGTCGGGAAAACGCGTATCGTGAACGTGTCAGCCGAATATCCGTGGTAGAACGTAGGCGGCGCAGTGGATGGCCAAGCCTGTGCGCGCTGCCTACGCCTGTCTCAGTCGAGTGGCGAGAATGCTGCGGGCTGCAGGAAGACGCTTTCCTGATGCACGAGATAGGGGAGGATCTTGGGTACGAAACCTTGCCATTCCGGGTCCGCGCCCAGCTTGGCCCGCTGTGCGCTGCGGTGGCCGTAATCTTCATAGGCCCAGAGGAAAGTGACAGCGTTCAGCACGCCGCTGTCGCTAATCCAGCATCCAGCCAGCTTCGCGTATTGGGTGATGATGTGCAGGCCCTCGGCCTCATAAAGCTTCAGGAACTCGGGCGCTCTCCCGGGCGTGATGCGATAGGTGCGTTGTTCGTAGATCATGTTGGGCTCCGGCATGAAAGGCAGAAAATCGCAGGCGCTGGCGCGACCTGACGGGCCGAAGCTACGACCAAATCCTGGGCTTTCGCAACTTATAAGTCGTCAAGTGACGAAAACAGACTTTGCCTTCCTGCGGAATGGGCTAATGTAAGAGGCTCAAGTCATTGCGTCCGGCGCCAGAATGAACAACAAGGGGTGCCAAGGGGAAAACGTGCAGACCAAGCCGAAAATGACTGAAGGTTCGTCCAAAACGAACGGCGCCGGAAGCAAGCCCGGTTCGCCGCAGGGGACTGTGCGGATGCCGTTCAACGAGCGCCGTGCTCAGATTCTGGACGTCGCTACTGAATTCTTCGCCGAGAATGGGCTGGCGGGGCAAACGCGTCAGCTGGCGGAGAAATGCGGTATCTCCCAGCGCCTTCTCTATCGCTTCTTTCCGACCAAGGAAGACCTGCTCAAAGAGGTCTATAACCGAGAGATTCTTGGCGCCTTCAAGGCCGTCTGGTTCGTGGAGCTTCAGGATCGATCGCAGCCCGTTTCCAAGCGCCTCGATGCGTTCTATCGCGACTATCTTCAGTCCACCTTGACGCGCAAGTGGTTGCGATTGTTCCTTTATGCCTCCCTGGCTGAGGCGAATATGGCGCCTGACTACATCGCAGCGATCGTCATGCAGTTGCTGGAGACGGTGATGCGTGAGGTGGCACATGAGCGCGGCGTGGAGCTGCCGGAAGATCCCGCATTGCTCCGCGAAATGGCGTGGACGCTGCATGGTGCGATCTCTCACTATGCGATTCGGCGTCATATCTATCAAAGCAGCCTGTCACTCACCGAAGATCAGGTGGTTTCGATGCATGTTCGTGTGTTCCTCGCGGGATTCGAGGACATGGTCGAGGTGTGCAGCGGCCGCTGAGCGCTGCAATCAGCTCCATTTTTGTCGCAATTTCGTCTGCGGAGGGCTCCGCGGGTGCTGAAAACTTGTGCGATTTCCGTTGCGGAAAGGAAATCTTCAACTTTTCGTTTGTCGTCAGTTGACGAATAAATAAATCGCCAATAGCGTCATTCCTCACAAACAAGACCAACAGGGACGGCTTGCTGTGGATCGGGCTTTGATCGGGCTCGGCTGAGGCGGCCACGCATAAGGAATCGAATGATGCTCAAGGATAAGACGCGCCGTCTCGGGCGCCGGGATTTCCTCCGTTACTCGGCAGCTGGCGCCGGCGCGCTCATCGCGCCGGGTCTGGTTCGTCCGGCAAAAGCCGAAACGGCCGCGCTGACGATGCATACGTGGTCGGCTGCAGTAGACACCGTGCAGAGCCACCTCAGCGCCTTCACCAAGGAAACCGGGATTCCCGTCAATTACGGCAATTCGCCCTGGGCCCAATACCGCGAGGGCATGGTCGCGAAATTCGTCGGCGGTGCTCCTCTCGACGCCATGTGGGTCTCGGATTCCTGGCTCCCCGAATGGGCCGAAGCCGGCTGGATCGCCCCGGTCGACGAGTTTGACAGCCTGATGAAATACAATGCCGAGGCCGAGGACTTCTGCACCGACTCGATGACCTACGGCGGTCGCCAATATGGCCTGACCTATTACACCGACTACATGGCGTTTCTCTATGACGAGGCGAAGCTCAAGGAAGCTGGGTTCGACGCCCCGCCGTCGAGTTGGGATGAACTGGTCGAGCAGTCGCTCGTGATGAAAGAGAAGGGCATTGCCGACTACCCGATGATGCTGGCAATGGCGCAGGAAAGCTGGCTGATCGAGTTCATCTCGACGCTGGTCTATTCGCATGGCGGGCGTCTAGTCGACGACAACGGTATGGCCGTGATGCAAGACCCGAAAGAAGGGGCCGTCGAGGCGCTGAGCTGGGTCGTCGATGCGGTCAACAAGCACGAGATCGTCTCGCCCGCCTGTGTCGAGACCGGCGAGTTGGCAGGCCTGAAATCCTTCGCGGCGGGCAACCACGCCTTCGCGATGGTCGCGAAATACCGTCTGCGGATGCTCAACGACCCTGAACAGTCGCAGATCGCCGGCCACGTGAAGCAGGCGATGATGCCGCAGGGCGCCAACGGCTCTCACGCGACGGTCGGTTGGATGCGTTTCCACGGCATGTCGGCGCAGGCTGCGCAGGACAAGGCCCGCGCCGAGAATGCAGCGAAGCTGATCGAATGGTTCGGCGGCAAGGCGGACGGCGCCTACACGTTCCAGAAGCTCCTGTTCCTCGATATCGGGGCCGGGTTCGGCGTCAAGCCGCTGTTCGAGGATCCCGAGATCCGCGCGGCCTACGACTCCTACGGCGATGTCGACATGATCCAGGCTCAGCAGGCGCTCGCACGCAAGAAGGACACGGTCACCCCGTGGTTCGGCGAGTGGAACGACACCAATGGTTCGGCCTGGCAATCGGCGATCCTCGGCAATGTCGACGCCGCCGGCGCGGTCCAGAAATCCGCCGATCTCTGGAACGAGCTGAAAGACAGCTACTGAACAAGCGCGGCGGGCCTTTTTGAAAGGCCCGCCGACGAGCGGGCAGGGCAACGGGAGAGCATGACGTGGCGAATGCAATGACACGGGCGACACGCCCGAGATGGCGGGTGGGATACGAGGAGCGCAGCGCGATGCTGTTTCTTGCTCCGGTTATGGCCGTGCTGGGCGCGGTCGCGGTCTTCCCGATCGCCTATTCGCTTTACATCAGCTTCTTCAGCATGAAGCTGACGCGTCCGAACCGGACCCCCTTCGTCGGGCTGAAGAACTATACCGATCTCTTGGGCGACGAAGCTTTCTGGGGCGCGGTCTGGCGCACGGTGAGTTTCTCGCTCGTTTCGGTCACCGCGATTGCCCTCATCGCGCTGCTTGTCTCGCTGCTGCTGAACCAGGAATTCCGCGGTCGCCGTGTCCTCTCCACGATCCTGCTGGTGCCGTGGGCGATCCCCTATGTCGCGAATGCGCTGATGTGGAAATGGATCTACGATTCCAGCTATGGCGCGCTGAATGGCCTGCTCTACCAGCTCGATTTCATCGACAAATACATGGTCTGGCTGGGGGATCAGGACAAAACGCTGTTCCTGATCGCCAATGCCTTCGTGTGGAAGGAAGTGCCGCTCGCGACGATCCTTTTGCTGGTCTCGCTCAAGTCGATCCCGTCCGATCTCTATGCGGCAGCGCGCGTCGACGGGGCGACGGTCTGGCAGCGCTTCGTGCATGTCACCCTGCCTGCGATGAAGCCTGGCTTCATGCTGGTGATGATCTACGAGACGATGATGGCCATCCGCCATTTCGACCTGTTCTTCATCCTGACCGAGGGCGGGCCCGGCAGCGCATCGCATGTGCTCTCCTGGCACATCTATGTCGAGACCTTCCGCAACCTGTCCTTCGGGAGCGGTGCTGCGATGTCCTACCTCCTCGCAATCGCGACTTTCGCACTCTCCTACCTCTTCATACGAACGCTGGGGCGCAAGATCTGACATGAGCGATATGCCTATCACCCCGTCTGTCGACACGATCGACTACCGCCGCCGCCAGAAAATCGGGCGCATCGTCCAGCGCCTGGTGATCTTTGCCTCCGCGATCGTCGTCGCGGCCTACGTGCTCGCGCCCGTGTCCTGGCTTGTCTCCTCGGCCTTCCAGACCGAGACGGAGATCGTTTCGATACCGCCGCACTGGATTCCCGAAGAGCCCACCTTGCGCAATTTCGACGCGATCTTCACCGCCGGAAACGATGAGCCCGTCACCTACGACACGCGCTCGGGCACCGATCCGGCCGCGGGCGATTTCATCCCTTCGACCGCCGAGAACCTTCTGCCGTCAATGGCCAACAGCCTGATCGTCGCGACCCTGGTGGTGATCCTGAACCTGCTCGTCGGGGTCCCGGCCGCCTATGCCATCGCGAAGATCCGGTTCTGGGGGCGCAACGCGTCGGTCTACTTCATCCTGATCACGCGGGTGATCCCCGATATCGCGCTGGTCGTGCCGTTCTTCCTGGTGATCCGGAAGCTCGGGATGCTCGATACGCTTGGATCGCTGGTGATCACCTATCTCGCGATCACGGTGCCCTTCACGGTCTTCATCCTCATCCAGTATTTCGAGGGCCTCCCGGACGAGCTGGACAAGGCCGCGCGGGTCGATGGCTGTTCGCGGCTCCAGGCGCTGATCAAGGTGTTCCTGCCGCTCTCGCTACCCTCGCTCGTCGCCGTGGTCCTCTTCACCTTCCTTACCAGCTGGAACGAATTCCTGCTCGCGCTGATGTTCACGCAGACCTCCGCGTCGCAGACCCTGCCGATCCTGCTGGCCTCGTTCACCTCCGATTTTACGGTGAGCTTCTCCTTCCTCAACGCCGCTGGCGTCCTGGCGGTCGTGCCGCCGGTGATCGTCGCCATCGTCTTCGAACGCTACATCGTTTCCGGTCTGACCGCCGGGGCTGTCAAAGGTTAGAAAGGACAAAGTCTTGGCCCGGATCCGCTTCACCAACGTCAACAAGAAATACGCCAACGGCTTCCATGCCGTGCGCGATCTCAACCTCGATATCGAGGATCGGGAGTTCATCGTCCTGCTCGGCCCGTCGGGCTGCGGCAAATCCACGACCCTCAACATGATTGCAGGGCTCGAGGAGGTCTCGGACGGCGATCTGATCTTCGACGAGCAGGTCGTGAACTACGTGCCCCCGCACAAGCGCGACGTCGCGATGGTGTTCCAGAGCTACGCGCTCTACCCGCACAAGACCGTCTACGACAATATCGGCTTCGGACTGAAGATGCGCAACGCGTCCAAGGAAGAGATCGACGAGCGCGTTCGCGACGCCGCGAAGAAGCTCGAGATTTCGCACCTGCTCGACCGGCGTCCATCGCAGCTTTCGGGCGGCCAGCGCCAGCGTGTGGCACTCGGCCGCGCGATGGTCCGTGATCCGTCGGTCTTCCTGATGGATGAACCGCTCTCGAACCTCGATGCGGCGCTGCGCATCTCGATGCGGGCGGAGATCAAGGAACTTCACCGCGCGATGGAGACGACCTTCGTCTACGTGACCCACGATCAGGCCGAGGCGCTCACGCTCGCGGATCGTATCGTGGTGATGAATGACGGGGTCGTGCAGCAGATCGGCACGCCTGACGACATTTACGAGCGCCCGGCGAACACTTTCGTGGCGTCGTTCCTCGGCAGCCCGCCTATCAACTACTTCGACGGCGTGCTCGAGGCCGGTCCGGATGGCGAGATGGCCTTCGTCCGCGATGGGCTGCGTCTTGTGTTGCCGGTCGATCAGGCGGCGCGCCTGAAAGGGCAGGAGGGCCGCGCGGTGCGGCTGGGTATCCGGGCCGAGGATGTCGCGGAAGGCACCGCCGAGCCGGGATACAATGCCCTCAGCGGCACAGTGACTTCAGTGCTTCCGGTTGGCTCGGATCAGTATCTGGGTATGGATTTCGGCGGCGAGGAGCTGTTCTTCCGCGTCGGCAAGGATCTGCGCCATGCGTTCGGCGAGGACATCACCCTCGCGGTGGATCTCAATCGCCTGCATGTCTTCGATCGCGAAACCGGTCAGTCGCTGGTCTGGAACGCAGTTTGAAGCGATGAAACCGGCCCCTTTCACCTACCATCGGCCCGCGAACCTCGCTGAGGCGTTGGCGCTATTGCGCGCGCATGGACCCGCAGCGAAACCGATCGCCGGAGGACAAAGCCTCGGGCCGATGCTGAACATGCGACTGGCGCGTCCGAGCCATCTCGTCGATCTCAACGATCTGATCGAGCTGGACCGCGTCCGGGTGAAGGAGAACATGCTGGAAATCGGTGCGCTGACGCGCCATCACCGGCTTGCCAATGCGCCGGAAGTGCAGCGGAGCCTGCCGCTTCTCGGTGCCGCTGCCGCCTCGATCGGGCATTATGCGATCCGCCAGCGCGGCACGATCGGCGGCAGCCTCGCCCATGCGGACCCCGCCGCCCAGTTGCCTTTGATCGCGGTGACGCTGGGGGCGACGCTGGTGATTTCGGGAACCGCAGGCGCGCGCGAAGTTCCCGCTTCCGATTTCCTGCAATCGATCATGACGGTCGATCTGCGCGATGGCGAACTGATCACCGCGCTGCGCTTTCCGCTCCCCGTCGGCGATCTGTGGGCCTTCGAGGCCTTCTCCCGACGTCACGGCGATTTCGCGTTGGTCAGCGTCGCGCTCAGTTTCGCGCGCGACGCGGAGGGGAAGATCATTGCTTTGCGGCTCGGGCTTGGGGGCGTCGATACCGTTCCGCTGCGCCTGCCCGAGATCGAGGCGCGCGCTCAGGGTAGGCCTGCCGACGAGACCACCATCCGCGACCTCGCAGCCGCGTGTGCCGCGGCGATTGCGCCCGAAGACAGCGAGCAGGTGCCCGCGGTTTATCGCCGGGAGCTTGCCGAAACGCTCGTCATTCGCGCGTTCCAGTCCGCGTTGAACCGGGAGAAGGGTGCATGACCGCTCCGACACACAACCCCCTGACGCTTTCGCTGAGCGTGAATGGCGAGACTCACGAAGTTCGGGTGCCTGCGCGCAAGCTCCTGTCGGATGTGTTGCGCGAGGATCTTGCTCTGACCGGCACCCATGTTGGCTGCGAGCACGGCGTCTGCGGTGCCTGCACGATCCTGATCGACGGGCGCCCGGCCCGTGCCTGCCTGACTTTCGCCGCCCAGATGGAGGGCCACGAGGTCACGACGGTCGAGGCCATGGGGCGGCCCGATGCCCTCTCGGCGCTTCAACAGGCGCTGCACGAGGAACACGGGCTGCAATGCGGTTTCTGCACGCCCGGCATCGTGGTGACCTTCGAGCATTATTTGCGCGAGAACCCGGACCCGACCGCAGAGGAGGTGCGCGACGTCCTGTCTGGCAATCTGTGCCGCTGCACGGGCTATCAGAATATCGTCGCCGCCGTGCTGAAGGCTGCGGCCCGGATGCGTGGAGAGGCGGCATGAGCGGTGATTTCACAGAGATCGGTCGCGCCCTGCCGCGCAAGGAGGATCGACGCCTCGTCTCCGGTCGCGGGCGCTATCTCGACGATCTCGCCTTTCCCGGCGCGCTCCATGTGAGCTTCGTGCGCTCGCCCCACGCTCATGCGCGCATTCTGGGGATCGACAGCGCAGAAGCCTCCGAGATGCCCGGGGTCGTGGGTGTCTTCACCGGGCGCGATCTCGATCAGATGACGACGCGGCTGCGTCTCGCGCCGCCGATCGAAGGGTTGCAGCCAACCGAAATGACGACGCTGCCGATCGACAAGGTCCGTTTCCACGGCGATCCGGTGGTCTGCGTGGTCGCGACGGATCGCTACCTCGCCGAGGATGCAGCCGAGTGCGTTACAGTCGAATATGAACAGCTTCCGGCCGTAACCTCGATCGCGGAAGCTCTCGCTCCCGACGCGGCGCTGGTCGATGACAGCCTTTCGAGCAATCTGGTCTCGCATCAAAGCCTGAATGTCGGCGATCCCGCCGCGCGCCGGGCCGAGGCGCATCGTGTGGTCGAGGCCCGTTTCGCGCTTCATCGCCACACCCATGTTCCGCTGGAGACGCGCGGCTGCGTCGCCGATTGGGATGAAGGGCGCGCACATCTGAACATGCATATCGGCAATCAGGTTCCGCACCCGTTGCGCAGCCAGCTTGCTGCGCGGCTGGGCCTGTCGGAAAGCCAGGTCACGGTGATGAGCCCCGATGTGGGCGGCGCGTTCGGTCAGAAGATCGCGCTCTATCGCGAGGAACTCACGGTCGCGGCTCTGTCTCGTCACCTGCGACGCCCGGTTCGGTGGCGCGAGGACCGGATGGAGAACCTGATGGCCGCCGCGCATGCGCGGGAATACGAGTGCCGCACCCGCGCTTCGGTCAGCGAAACCGGACGGATCCTCGGTCTCGAGCTCGAGATCGACGAGGATTTCGGCGGCTACTGCTTCTACCCGGCCAATTACATGGCCCGCGTCATCGCGCTTATCATGACCGGGCCTTACCGGATTCAGGACTACGCCTATGAGGTCCGCGTCGCACTGACGAACAAATGCGGTGCTGGCCCGATGCGCGCGCCCATGGCCATCACGAGCTGGGTGATGGAAGGCACGATCGACGCCATCGCCCGCGAACTCGAACTCGACCCGGTCGAGCTGCGCCGCATCAACGCGCTCGGCCCCGAGGATCTGCCCTACAAGATGCCCACGGGCGAAATCCTCGAGGATGTCAGCCCGCGGGAAACGCTCGAGATCGCCGTGGAAGCGATCGATGTCGCCGCGTTCCGCGAACGGCAAGAGAAGGCGCTCGCCGAGGGGCGGTTTCTTGGGCTCGGGCTTTGCACGGTTATCGAAAGCACGACTTACGGATCGGAATTCTACAAAGCCGCCGGCATCCCCGGATCGGGCCATGAATCGGCATGGGTGCGGATCGAACCGAGCGGGGCGGTCAACGCCTCCGTCGGGCTGATGGGCACGGGGCAGGGTTACGAGAGCCCGCTTTCGCAGGCGGTTGCCGAAGGGCTCGGCGTGCGCTCGGAAGATGTCACGGTCCATATGGGCAATACCGATATCGCGCCATACGGGATGGGCAGCCGCGGTGGACGCGGCGCGACGGCCGGGGGCGGAACGCTCTATCTCTGTGCTCTCAAGGCGCGCGAGCGGGTGCTCGCGATTGCGGCTTCGATGCTCGATCTCAACGATGCTGGCGGGCTGCGCATGCGGGCGGGCCAGATCGAACGGATGATTGGCGACGACTGGCAGGAGACGGGGCTTGCGTTGCCGGATGTCGCGCGACGCGCCTATCTCGACCCGCTGGCGCTGCCCGAGGGGATCGCGCCGGGGCTCGACTTCTCGCACAGCTACGACCCGCCCGCGATGACCTATTCCAATTCGACCCATGCCTGCGAGGTCGAGGTCGATCCGCAGACCGGGGCGATTTCGATCGACCGCTATCTCGTCGCGGAGGACGCCGGCACCGTCCTCAACCCGATCGTCGTGCGCGGCCAGCAGCAAGGGGCGATCGCGATGGGGCTGAGCGGCGCGCTGCTGGAACAGGTCGTTTATGACGGCACGGGGCAGAACCTTTCCGCGACGCTCGCCGATTACCTCGTGGCCTCCCCGAACGAACTGCCGGAGTTCGAAATCCTGCATCACCATACGCCGAACCGCCGCACGCCCGCCGGGATCAAGGGCATGGCCGAAGGCGGCGTGATGGGTGCGATCGGCGTGATCGCCAATGCCGTGAGCGACGCGCTCGCGCCGCGCGGCGTGACGATCGAGCGTCTTCCGCTGACCCCCCAATCCATTCGCGCGCTCCTGCGGGACGCCGCGCCCAGCTCAACGAAAAGGACCCAGCCGTGACAGAAGAGAAACTCAGCGTCGGCTTCATCGGACTCGGAATCATGGGCCAGCACATGGCGGGGCATATCCTCGCCGCGGGGCATCCGCTCAACATCTACAACCGCACCCGCGCCAAGGGCGATGCCCTCGTCGCGAAGGGGGCGACATGGTGCGACAGCCCCGGCGCCGTGGCCGAGGTCAGCGACATCACGATCACCATCGTAGGCTACCCCGCCGATGTCGAACAGGTCTACCTCGGTGAGGGTGGGATCATCGCCAAGGCGCGCCCGGGCTCGGTGCTTATCGATATGACCACCTCGAGCCCGGCTCTGGCCGCGAAGATCGCGCAGGCGGCTCTTGCACGCAATATCTCCGCGCTCGATGCACCGGTGTCCGGCGGCGATGTCGGCGCGAAAGCGGGCAAGCTCGCGATCATGCTGGGCGGCGACCAGCGGGCGTTCGAGCGGGTTCTGCCGGTGCTGGAGTTGATGGGCGGAAATATCGCGCTGATGGGTAAGGCGGGGGCTGGCCAGCACACCAAGATGGCCAACCAGATCGCCATCGCCTCGACCATGCTCGCGGTCGCGGAAAGCATCAGCTATGCGCGCGCCGCCGGTCTGGAACCGATGCAGGTTCTCAAGGTCATCGGAACCGGGGCCGCGTCGAGCTTCCTGCTCAACGGGCTCGGACCGAAGATGGTCGATGAGGATTTCGCGCCCGGCTTCTTCGTCCATCATTTCGTCAAGGACATGTCGATCGCGCTGAGCGAGGCCGAAAGACTGGGCCTCGATCTGCCGGGCCTGTCTCTGGCGCGCAGCCTGTATGGCAAACTGGTGGATGACGGTTTCGGCGAAGAGGGCACGCAGGCGCTCTACCGCGCCTATAACGCGATCCATGCGGAGGCCGGGTGATGCGGTTCGAAGGCGATCACCTGATCCCGGCCGATCCCGAAACCGTCTGGCGTGGGCTCAACGATCCCGAGGTGCTGCGCCGCGCGATCCCGGGCTGCGAGGCGATGGAGCAGACGGGTGAGGCCGAATTCACCGCTACGGTCGTGGCGCGGGTGGGCCCGGTCTCGGCCAGCTTTCGCGGCAAGGTGGAGCTGAGCGATCTGGTCCCGCCCGTCTCATACCGGATCGCCGGGCGCGGGCAGGGTGGCCCTGCGGGCTTCGCCAAGGGCGGCGCGGAAATCAAGCTCGCGCCCGAAGGCGAGGGCACGCGTTTGTCCTATGTCGCCGATGTCGAGGTTGGTGGCAAACTGGCCGCGGTCGGCGGGCGATTGATCCAGGGCGTCGCGCGCAAGAATGCCGAGGATTTCTTCAATGCCTTCTCGCGGGTCGTGACCGGCGAGGCGGAGGATGTAAGTTCGGATAGCGCAGGCGCCGCCCCGACGGGTGCGGTGGCGACTGCGGCGGTGGGGCATATTCCGCTGATCGACCGCGTGGCTTGGCTTCTGGTCGGTCTTGGCCTCGGGTTTGGGATCTGCTGGCTCTTTGGTTGAAAGGACGCGCGATGAACATCACCCCGGCGATCAAGGCGATGGAAGACCAGTTGGTCGAATGGCGGCACGCGCTGCATCGCCGCCCCGAACTGGCCTTCGAAGAACACGAGACCGCTGCCTTCATCGCAGCTGAGTTGCGCAGGTTCGGGCTCGAGGTCCATGAGGGGCTCGCCGGGACCGGGGTGATCGGCGTTCTGCGTAATGGCGAAGGGCCGACGGTCGGCCTGCGCGCCGATATCGATGCGCTGCCGATTTCCGAACTGACCGGAGCGGACTATGCCTCCGAGATCCCCGGCAAGATGCATGCCTGTGGCCATGACGGTCACACCACGATGCTGCTCGGGGCGGCGCAGGTGATGGCGGTCGATCCGCCGGGTCCGGGCACGGTGGTGTTCATCTTCCAGCCCGCCGAGGAAAACGAAGGCGGCGCGCGGGTGATGATCGAGGATGGGTTGCTCGACCAGTTCCCGCTCGACAGCACCTTTGCGCTGCATAACTGGCCGGGGCTGGAGGCAGGCAAGATCGCGATGCGCGCTGGCCCAGTGATGGCCGCGTTCGACACGTTCGAACTGAAGGTGATGGGCAAGGGGTCGCATGGCGCGATGCCGCATGAGGGGATCGACCCGATCACGCTGGCCGCGCAGTTGCAGTTGGCGTGGCAGACGATTGTGAGCCGCGCGGTGGATCCGACCGACGCGACGGTGATTTCCGTGACGCAAATCCATGCGGGCCACACGCTCAATGTGATCCCCGACGAAGTGATCTTGCGCGGCACCGTGCGCACCCTGCGCCCCGCGACGCGTGACTTTGTGCAGGTCGAGATGACGCGCCGCGCCGAGATGATCGCCGAGGCGTTTCACGCCAAGGCCGAGTTGACCTATCAGCGTCGCTACCCGGCCACGATCAACGACGCGGGGGCCGCCGAAACGGCGCGCCGCGCGGCCGAGGCCATCGTGGGCCGCGATGCGGTGCAGGTCGATTACGCACCCAGCATGGCGAGCGAGGATTTCGCGTTCCTTCTGGATAAGGTGCCCGGCGCCTATGGCTGGATCGGCAACGGATCGGCAGAGGGCGGGCGCAATCTGCACAGCCCGCATTACGATTTCAACGATGCGATCCTTCCGCTCGGCGTGCAGTTCTTCGTCGAGGTCGCGCATCGCGCGCTGGCCGGGTCGAACGATTGAGGGTCCAGCCGTGACCCATCCCGCCGCGCAAGATCCCTGGTTCGAACTGGCAAGGTCTGACAAACCCGGTGCGATTGCGGTTATCTCCGGCATCGAAGGTCCAGCCTATCGCAATCTCGGCACCGCGATGGCGATCTTGCCGGACGGTCGGCGCTTCGGGGCGCTGAGCTCCGGCTGTATCGAAGAAGATGTGGTCGACCATGCGCTCGCGGCGCTGGCCGACGGGAAGGTGCGCAAGCTGCGCTATGGCGCGGGCTCGCCCTTTTTCGATCTGAGACTGCCCTGCGGCGGCGCGCTCGAGGTCACAGTGATCCCCGCGCCGGACTGCGCCTTGTTGACCGAGTTGGCAGACCGGCGCACACGGCGCGAGGAGACGGCCTTAGGGTTGAGCGCGTCGGGTGGCTTGCGTTTCGCGCCCAAGGACGAGGCTCCCGACGAGACGGTTGATCTGCGTATCGCTTTCCTCCCGGAGCCTCGCTTCGTGATCTTTGGGGCTGGCGCCGAGGCGGTCTTCTTCGCCGATCTGGTGCGCGCCACCGGCGCGCCGCATCTTCTTTTGACGCCCGAAGACGACACGTTTGCCAATGCTGAAGGCGCTGGTTGCACGGTGCGAAAATTGGACCGAAGCGCGATCCCTCCAGATGTTGTCATCGACGCCCACACCGCCGTGATCCTTCTGTTTCACGATCACGATTGGGAACTGGATATACTTCATGAAGCGCTCGCAACCCCCGCGTTCTATATCGGAGCGCAGGGAAGCATGCGCACGCAAAATCGCCGACAGAAAGGCTTGCAGGCCCGTGGTGTCGAGGCGGCGTCCCGCGCGCGGGTTCGCGGGCCGATCGGGGTGATCCAATCCGCGCGCGACCCAAGGCTGCTGGCCGTGTCGGTGCTGGCCGAAGTGTTTGCAGAAGTGCAGCGCGGTCTATGAAATTCGAGGGTGCCGGCCCGAACTAGTCCCTGCGAACCTTATCTAAGCCCAAAGCTGCTCTGCGCGACAAAAGTTCGACCCATGTCTTGAGCGGCGCTTTTCTTTCGGCAGGCGTCACGGCAGAGAACACCGTCGATGTCTTTGGTGGTCGATCCTTCTTGGCTGCCCTGCTCTCGCCCGCAGTTAGGCCTTCCGACTTTTCAAGAAGCGCCGGACGTAGAAGCCGAGGCCTACCAGGATCGCAACCAGCACCACACCGTTGAGGGCGTGCATCGTGTTGCGCAGGGCCGGGCTTTTGTCCCACTCTTCGCCGAGCTTGAGGCCGACATAGGCAAGGACGAGGCACCAGGGCCACGAGCCCATGAATGTGTAGATCTGGAACTTCCAAAACGGCATCCGTGCGATGCCGGCCGGGAGGGAGATGAAGGTTCTCACCAGCGGCAAGAGCCTCGAGATAAAGACCGCGGCGCTGCCGAAACGGGAGAACCAGCGATCGGCCCGGTCCAGATCCGAGGGGCTGAGCAAGATGTAGCGCCCCCAGCGTTCCACGGCCTTGCGACCGCCATAGGCACCGGCGAGATAGGCGATCGTCGAGCCGATATTGCAGCCGAGCGCACCAACGGTGGCGACAAGGAGCAGCGAGAACTGACCGGTGGACGCGAGATAGCCCGAGAAGGGCATGATCACTTCAGATGGGAGTGGGATGCAGGCAGATTCAATCGCCATCAAAGCAGCAATCCCGGCATAGCCCATGGAGCTGATTGCATGGGTTATAAAGCCCGCGATGGCTGCCATCAGTCCTGAAAACATGTCCTGTTCTTTCCACTGCTAAACGAGGTCGGATCGCCGAGCTGCGCGTTATCGAAGCGACTCTCCAAGACGCTCTGCACGGAGCCTGTCCCGCGGCTAGGCGCGTTAGAGGAAGGTGTGGCGGCGACGAGGACGGGAAAGAAATCTCGCGAAAGCGTGTCCAAGCCGCGCCCATTCGGCTTCCGTTTTTCCGATGAGCTGCGAGGGCGGGCTTTGTCGCAGGGCGCGGATGCTTGGTCAATTTAAGATGCTTGGTCCAATTAAACTGGCGAACAGTTCGTCGCGCCTCATTTCCGTTAGGTGACCTCGAACAGGTCGTTGATCTGACGGCAATTGTCTGCGCCAATCACAAGTCAGTGCAAGGCGCGACCCGCGCCGCGATCGGGAACCATTATCAAGAAGACGGACATGCCGCGGCCTCTCACAGTGCTCGGCAAGCGCACGGAAGACCGGAGGATACAGACAATACCTATTGACGAACCCGGTCCACTTACAGGGATCGCTGCGGTTCAGGGTAATAGGTCCAAGCAACAAACCGGCTTGTCTTCTGCCCTTGTCCCATTTCGACGACCTTGAATTCGGCAACCTTCGCATTCCTCAGCAGTCTGGAGAGTGGCCGCAGGTTGTCTTTCTTGGAGACCAGGGAGGTAAACCATAGACATTGATCGGCGAAATCGAGGCTCTGCTCGATCATTCTGGCGATGAAGCCAATCTCGCCACCGGGGCACCAAAGTTCTGCGTTCTGGCCACCGAAATTGAGTTTTTTCGAGTGCCCTTTGCCAAGGTTCCGCCACTTCCGCCGGCTGCCCTTGTCTGCCTGTTCAAGTGACGCGTGAAACGGCGGATTGCACAGGGTGACGTGGAAGATGTCATCGGGCTCGATGACCCCTTTGAAGATATCTTCCGGATTGTTCTGGCGCCTGAGCCTTATGTTCAGGCCGTTTCGCTTGCAGATCTGGCGCGCCGATTTGATTGAGACAGGATCGATGTCGACCCCGGTGAAATCCCAGCCATATTCATGCTGACCAATCAGCGGATATACGAGGCTGGCACCTGTCCCTATGTCCAGAGCCTTGATGTCAGGCCCGTGCGGGATCTTTCGGCCATTACTCTCAGCAAGAAGATCCGCCAGATAATGGATGTAATCGACCCGCCCGGGGATCGGGGGGCAGAGGTAAGTGGCGGGGATCTCCCAGAACTCAATATCGTAGTGCGTCAGCAAAAGCGCCTGGTTGAGCATGCGGACCGCGTCCACGTCCGAAAAATCGATCGTCATCCGGCCGCGGGGATTTCTTGTCGTGAAGGCCTCCAGTCCGGGTGACTGCGCGATCAGCCGTTCGAAGTCATACCCCTCCCGGTGTTGATTGCGTGGGTGCAACATCGGTTTGATGGCCATCGAAAAACCTTCATGCATCTTGGTGGGGAAAACGCGTCCAACTGGATGCGATCATAGGTTTTCATGGCGGCGTGAGGAATGCCCGAACGGCCATACCAGAACTTTACAAAGGCACCAACCACTGCGGCGCAGCTCCTCTGGGCCTGCTACAGGACATCAACCGACCCGAAAGACGTCGTCCTTGGTAAAGTTCGGGTCGCAAACTGGACTGACAATTGGCCAAGATCTTCTAGAAATTCTTTGCCGAGGGAGACGGATGCCGAATTTCCCTTTCGACCCCCGAGAAGGAAAGTGACGACACGGTGAAGAAGCTGGGCCTCGACGCCACCGATATCCGTATCCTGAGTGCCGTTCAGCGCCATGGGCAGTTGAGCAAGACGCGCCTGTCCGAAATCGTGAATATCTCGGCGACGCCTTGCTGGGCACGGCTCGATCGGCTGAAGGCGGCGGGGTATATAAGGGGCTATCACGCCGATATCGCGCTTGAGCGGGTCGTCGACTTTACGCAAGTGGTCGTCACGATCTCCCTGACCCATCATCGCAAGGCCGATTTCGAAAGGTTCGAAGCGTGGTTGTATCGCCACGACGAGATTACCGAGTGCATCGCGACGGGCGGCGGAATGGACTACGTGATGAAAGCTGTTTGCAGGAGCCTCACGGCATTCCAGGTGCTGATGCAGGACATGATGGATGCCGAGCTCGGCGTCGATCGTTACATGACCTACATCGCCACTCGCGTGGTCAAAGCCTCCCACCCGAACATCGCAAAAATGGCGGGGCCGGTTCCGGCCGACCGAACGGCCTGAAGCGGGCTGCAATTTCAGTCCGAACGGTCCTGAAAACGCCCGTCATTTGGACCGCTGCGCGCCGATTTCGTCGCTTAAATCCGAGTCATCTACCACCGCGTCCCGGATCGACAGATCGGGCTTCAGCAAAGGCGCAAAACGATGAAGGCAGACGAGTTCGGCTTCGGCACCCAGATCCGCAAATCCCCCTATTTCGACGCCACCGTCCGGTGGGGCGCGAAGGGGTTTTCCGTCTACAATCATATGTATATCCCGCGCGACTTCGGCGACCCCGAGCAGAACTTCTGGAACCTGGTCAACGATGCCATCCTGTGCGACGTGGCCGTCGAGCGTCAGGTCGAGATCACGGGTCCGGATGCGGCGCGCTTCGTTCAGATGCTCACGCCGCGCGACCTGTCCAAGATGGCTGTCGGACAGTGCAAATACATCCTGATTACCAATGCACAGGGCGGTATCCTGAACGACCCGATCTTGCTGCGGCTGGCCGAAAATCACTTCTGGATCTCGCTCGCCGATAGCGACATCCTGCTCTGGGCGCAGGGCGTTGCCGTGCATTCCGGCCTCGACGTGCAGATCTGCGAACCCGACGTGTCGCCGCTGCAGCTTCAGGGGCCGAAGTCCGGCCAGATCATGCAGGCGCTCTTCGGCGACGAAATCCTCAGCCTCAAATACTACTGGCTGCGTGAGCTGGAACTCGATGGAATCCCGTTGGTGGTCTCCCGGACCGGATGGTCTAGCGAACTGGGCTATGAGCTTTATCTCCGCGACGGTTCCAAGGGGGATGCTCTGTGGGAACGGATCATGGCGACGGGCGTGAAGTTCGGGCTGAAGCCGGGTCACACCTCGTCCATTCGGCGCATCGAGGGAGGCATGCTCTCCTACCATGCTGATGCTGACATCAACACCAATCCTTACGAGCTCGGTCTCGACCGACTTGTGAATCTCGATATGGAGGCCGAATTCATCGGCAAGGCAGCGTTGCGAGCCATCCGCGACGAGGGGGTGACGCGGATGCAAGTGGGCCTTGTCATCGACGCGGAGCCTCTGGCGGGGCCGAACACGACCTTCTGGCAGATCAACCAGAATGGCGAGGAGATCGGCAAGGTGACGTCCGCCATCTACTCGCCTCGCTTGGAACGCAATATCGCGCTGGCGATGGTCGGTGTGAGCCACGCGCAGATCGGCATGAAGGTCGAAGTGGTTCTGCCATCCGGTCCGACCCTCGCCACGGTGGTTGAACGACCCTTCTTCGACCCGAAAAAAGCGCTCGCGGCAGCCTGACCCAAAGACCTCGCCAAAAGCCCCTTCCAACCTACGGGATTGGTGGGGGGCATAAATGTGCGCTGGGCCATCAGGCCCAGGTCGTGGGATCAAGACGAAAGTATGTCGTCAGCTGGTCGTAGAGCGCGGGTTCGGCGTGTTTGAGCTCCACCGGTCGCTCGAAGAATACCTCGACCAGAACGGCGAAAAACTCTTCCGGCCCCTCGGCGCCATAAGCGTCGATCACGGTCCGGCGCCCATGGCTCACTTGCTGAACATGGTGCTTGTATGCCTCTGCGAATACCGTCACCCAGCCAGAAAAGCTTTGGTCTTTTTCGAGCGCCGGAATTCCATCAGTGCGTCCCGAAAGATCGTCGAGCTGGTGGGCAAATTCATGAAACACGACGTTATGGCCATCGTGATCGTTGAAGGCCCCCCTCTGGGCGTGCGTCCAAGACAGAACGACGGGGCCGCGCGCCCAGCTCTCCCCGGTTCGGATCGACTCGCGTTCCGTCAAAACATAACCGTTGCGCTGAGCCTGCCGGGACTTGAAGGCTCCGGGATAGATCAGAATAGTGCGAAGGTGGTCATACCAGCTCGGTGAATTGACGATGAGCAGACAGGCCTGGGCGGCGATGGAAAGCCGCATTTCATCGGTCACGTCCAAGCCATCGCAGCCGATGAAGTCGACTTGGTCCAACAACAGACTGATCTTGCCTTCGAGGCGATCTCGCAGGTCGGGCGGTAGTTTCCGGATCAAAGGGACCTGCTGCTGCACGATGACACGCTGAGGCTCCGGAAGCGCGGTATTCAGTAGATGGGCGCGCTTCTGTCGCTTGAACCAGAAGATATATCCAATGCAGCCTGTGGCAAGGATCACGAGGATAAGCAAAGCTGTCATTACCGCGGTCCAATCTCGGCTGGTCTATTTGATGGCGTAGATATCTGCAGAGAATAATGCAAATGGCGCATCCAAACAGACGCGCCGGACCGGTTAGTCTAACAGCCCGAAAGCTCCGATATCCTGCCTCCCCAATGCGATTCCGAAAAACCGCGTAGGTTGCCAAGCTGGTCCCGATCCCCGAAGATTCCGGCCGAATGCGAAGCGGCTCGAAGCAGGGCCCACGCGGCAGCAAAAAGAGGATGCGATGAAACTGAATGTCTATCTGGCGGGCGAAATTCATACCGATTGGCGCGAGGCGGTGAAGTCGGCCTGCGAGGGGTTGGATATCGAATGGTCGGGGCCTGTCACCGATCACGGCGCTTCGGATGATTGCGGGGTCGAGATCTTCGGCGCCGAAGAGGACAAGTTCTGGCATGACCGCAAGGGCGCGTCGCTCAACGCGATCCGGATTCGCACCGGGATAGAGCGCTGCGACGTGCTCGTCGTCTGTTTCGGCGAGAAATACAAGCAGTGGAATGCGGCCTTCGATGCGGGTTATGCGGCGGCGCTCGGCAAACCGATTATCGTGCTTCAGCCGCCCGAGCATGACCATGCGCTCAAGGAGGTCGATGCTGCGGCCAATGCGGTCGCGCGCACGCCCGAACAGGTGGCCCGCGCCCTGCGCTATGTGACGACGGCGGCGCTGTAAGGCGCAACGGTGCCCCGCCCGGATCAGCCGCGTGAGCGGCCCGGGCAGCGCGAGCGAATTTGTGATGAGGGCGGCGCCCTCCCGGGGGGAGGTCGGGCGCTGCCCGGGGCTGGTCGCCCCCGGCGTCGGTCTGAGCTGGGACCGGAGTCTCGCTGGTCCCCAAACGAAGACGCCCCCCGCAGTCAGTCCTGCGAGGGGCGCGAATTTTCTCAAGCCAGACGATCAGGCGAGATCGAAGCGATCGGCGTTCATCACCTTCATCCAGGCAGCTACGAAGTCTTCCACGAACTTCTCGCTCGCGTCGTCCTGAGCGTAGACCTCGGCATAGGCGCGCAGGATCGCGTTCGAGCCGAAGACCAAATCGACGCGGCTCGCGGTCCATTTCACCGCGCCGGTCTTGCGGTCGCGGATCTCGTAGGACCCGTCGCCCACCGGATGCCAGCTATAGCCCATATCGGTCAGGTTGACGAAGAAGTCGGTCGTCAGCTGGCCTTCGCGGTCGGTAAAGACGCCGTGCTTGGTGCCGCCATGGTTGGTGCCGATCGCCCGCATGCCGCCGATCAGGACGGTCATTTCAGGCGCGGTCAGCCCCATCAGCTGGGCACGATCCAGAAGCATCTCCTCGGGCGAGACGACGTAGTCCTGCTTGAGCCAGTTGCGGAAGCCGTCGGCGAGCGGTTCGAGCACGTCGAAGCTGTCGGCATCGGTCATCTCGTCGGTCGCGTCGCCGCGACCCGGTGCGAAGGGCACTGCGATGTCGTGACCAGCCGCCTTGATCGCCTTCTCGACGCCGACATTGCCCGCGAGCACGATCACGTCCGCCACCGAGGCACCTGCTTCCGCCGCGATCGGTTCGAGCACCGAGAGCACCTTCTGCAGACGCGCAGGCTCGTTGGCTTCCCAGTCTTTCTGCGGAGCCAGACGGATGCGCGCGCCATTGGCGCCGCCCCGCATGTCCGAGCCGCGATAGGTGCGTGCGCTGTCCCATGCGGTCGAGACCAGCTCGGCCACAGACAGATCCGACGCCGCGATCTTCGCCTTCACAGCCTCGACGTCCCAATCGGTCGAACCGGCGGGGACCGGGTCCTGCCAGACCAGATCTTCCGACGGCACCCACGGACCCTTGTAGCGAACCTTCGGGCCCATGTCGCGGTGGGTCAGCTTGAACCAGGCGCGGGCGAAGGTGTCCTTGAAATACTCCGGGTCGGCCATGAATTTCTGGCAGATCTCGTTGTAGATCGGGTCGACCTTCATCGCCATGTCGGCGTCGGTCATCATCGGCATCCGGCGCTTGGTCGGGTCCGACGGGTCCCGCGGCATGTCTTCTTCGGCGATGTCCACCGGCTTCCACTGTTTCGCGCCAGCGGGGCTCTGGGTGACTTCCCATTCGTGACCGAAGAGCATCTCGAAATAGCCCATGTCGAATTCGAGCGGGTTCGTCGTCCATGCGCCTTCCGGCCCGCCGGTGATCGCGTTGCTCGCTTGCCCTTTGAGGTTCGGGTTGAACCAGCCGAGGCCCTGCTGATCGACATCGGCCGCTTCCGGCTCCGCGCCGAGGGCCGACGCGTCACCATTGCCGTGGCATTTGCCGACGGTGTGGCCGCCCGCCGTCAGCGCGGCGGTTTCCTCGTCATTCATCGCCATGCGCGCGAAGGTCTCACGGACTTGTGCCGCGGTCTTCATCGGGTCGGGCTGGCCGTTGACGCCTTCGGGATTCACGTAGATCAGGCCCATTTGCACAGCGGCGAGCGGGTTTTCCATCGTGTCGGGCTTGTCGACATTGGCGTAGCGTTCGTCCGACGGCGCGAGCCATTCCTTCTCGGCGCCCCAGTAGGTGTCCTTCTCGGGATGCCAGATGTCCTCGCGACCAAAGCCGAAGCCGAAAGTCTTCAGCCCCATGCTTTCATAAGCGACGGTGCCAGCAAGGATGATCAGGTCCGCCCAGCTGAGCCGGTTGCCGTATTTCTTCTTGAGCGGCCAGAGCAGGCGACGGGCCTTGTCGAGGCTCGCATTGTCGGGCCAGGAGTTGAGCGGTGCGAAGCGGATATTGCCGGTGCCCGCGCCGCCGCGGCCATCGGCGAGACGATAGGAGCCCGCCGAGTGCCAGGCGAGACGGATCATCAGCCCGCCGTAATGGCCCCAGTCAGCCGGCCACCACTCCTGGCTTTCGGTCAGCAGCGCATGCAGATCGGCTTTCAGCGCCTCATAGTCGAGCTTCTCGACCTCTTCGGCATAGTCGAAGCTGCGCCCCAGCGGGTCCGTCTTGGTGTCATGCTGGTGCAGGATGTCGAGGTTGAGCGCCTGCGGCCACCAATTCATCACGTTCGAGCCAAGCTCGGTATTTCCGCCATGCATCACCGGGCACTTGCCGCCGGTGTTCACTTCGTTTCCGTCCATCTGTGCTTCCTCCTGCTGAGCACGGGGTTGATCGAACAGACCGGTCGAGGTCTGACGTGCCGCAGTTTACTCGAACGGAGCCCGGGCACGTGAATTCACATCTTAGATGATGGTGATAGCAGGCGTTGTGATAAATAAAAATTTGTAAATTATAATTATGGACATAAGCTAAAGTTATGGTTTCGTGGTGTAGTGGCGAAACCGAAGTTCTCAGGGCGTTTTTCGCTCGTCGCGGTAAGGCTTTCGGTCTTTCCGGATTTGGAGAGGGTTGCCAAGGACGGCTACCCTGCGGAACGCTTCTATGCGAGGGAACGGCCTCGGTGATCTCTCGCGACGAACCTGTTGACTCCTCTTTTCGGATGACAGTCGTGGCGAGAGGGAAGCTCGAGGCAGAGCGCAGCCGTCACGACGCGGATGGCCCTGTCCCGGGCTTGCCTCAGAGCGCGGTCCAGACGCCTCCCGCCTGGGATGATCGCAAGGCCGCCGAGATGAAGCGCATTCCCGCCAAGCCATCAGCAACGCCAGGCAGCAATCCAAGCGGTCTGGGTTCGCCGCGCTCGTGGGCCAGAATCGCGTCAGCTGCGGCGCTATAGATATTGCCGAAAGCCTCGAGGAACCCTTCCGGATGGCCAGCCGGAACACGCGCCATCTCGGCCACCTCGGGCGTGAGCCCCGGCCCGCCCCGGGACAGCAGATACGGGGGCTCTCCGAATGGGGAGACGCGTAAGCTGTCGGGCGCGGTTTGCAGCCATTCAAGCCCCGCCGTCTCGCCGTAAACACGCAGCTTCAGCCCATTCTCGTTGCCCGGGGAGACCTGGCTGGCCCAGAGCATACCCTTCGCTCCGCTCTCATAACGGATCAACATCTGCACGTCGTCATCGACCGCGCGTCCGGCCACGAAACTGGTGAGTTCGGCGCAGACTTCGCGCGGCTCAAGACCCGAGACAAAGCTCGCGAGGTTCATTGCGTGGGTGCCGATATCACCGAGCGAACCCGCTGCACCGGCGCGCGCGGGATCGGTGCGCCAGACCGCCTGTTTCGTGCCATCCGTATCCACCGGTTCGGTGAGCCAGTCCTGCGGATACTCGACCTGAACGACCCGGATGCGCCCGAGCTGTCCGGCTTCCACCATAGCGCGGGCCTGTCGCACCATCGCGTAGCCGGTGTAGTTATGTGTGAGCACAAAGAGCGCGTCTGAGGCGCGCACCTCTTCGGCCAATGCCTCCGCCTCCTCGAGCGTGCGCGTCATGGGCTTGTCGCAGATCACGTGGATGCCCGCGCGCAGGAAGGCGGTCGCGACAGGCGCATGCATATGGTTGGGGGTTACGATCGACACCGCCTCGATCCCGTCGGGCCGCGCCGCTTCTTCTCGCGCCATCACTTCGAAATCCGCGTAGCTGCGCTTGGGGTCCAACCCCAGTGCCGCCGCGGAGCGATGCGCGCGCGCAGGCTCGGAAGCAAGCGCCCCCGCCACCAGTTCGAACCGGTCGTCGAGCCGTGCGGCGATGCGGTGAACGCCCCCTATGAAGGCTCCCTCGCCGCCGCCGACCATGCCGAGGCGCAGTTTGCGATGTCCGTTCGTCTCGTTCACGTCTTGCTCTCCAGCCCGAGAATACGCCGAGCGGCACCTTCGTCGGTGCCCGCGCCTGCGAAATCGTCGAATGCGTGATCGGTCACGCGGATGATGCGGCGGGCGATGAACTCCGCCCCCTCGCGCGCGCCATCCTAAGGATGCTTGAGCGCGCACTCCCATTCAAGCACGGCCCAGCCGTCGAAGTCATGCGCTGCCATCTGCGAGAAGATCCGCCCGAAATTCACCTGCCCGTCGCCAAGCGACCGGAACCGCGCCCGCGCGGTTCACCCACGACTGGTAGCCTCGGTAGACGCCCTGGCGCCCCGAGGATACGAATTCCGCATCCTTGACGTAGAAGGCCCGGATACGGTTGTGGCGGCGCGCTTGCCCCTTACCGACTTCCTCAGCAAATACTTCCTCCTTGGGCTGGACGGACACATGTGATGTGGAAAAGCCGGGAAGCTTTCGTCGATCTTGTTTTGGCGTATTGCGGGTCGGCGTGGTTGGCGCACCGGAAAAGGTTGACCGGGCGAGGCCCCGGCAATACCAACGATCGAAGGGCGAGATGGAGTCTCGCCCCGATCCCGTTTTTGTCCTGAACGCCCGGACCTGTCGCGCGCGCCTACCGATACCTCGGACGGCGCCGAGGAGGCATCATGGCATTATCCGCAAATCCCAGCACCGCCACCTTCGAGCACAAGCGTATCGGAATGGCGTCGATGGCGCTCGCAATGGCGCTCCTGCCGGTGGGGGACGCGATCTCGAAATCGCTCACCACGGTCATTGCGCCTTTCGAGGTCACCTTGCTGCGCTCATTGGCACAGGCCGCGTTCTTCCTGCCGGTTGCGTGGGTCATGCGTCGTCACCTCGCGGGTCCGATCCTCTCGGGGGCGTCCCTCATCTCGGCCGGGCTGATCGTGACCGTGCTCTATTCGCTCATCACCGCTTTCGAGGTCATGCCCATCGCCACGGCGATCGCGATCTTCTTCGTCGAGCCGCTGCTTCTCACCTTGCTTGCCGGGCCGTTCCTTGGGGAGGTTCCGGGCCCGCGTCGCTTCGCTGCCGTCGGGGTCGGGCTCGTCGGCGCGCTGATCGTGATTCGGCCGAACTTTGCCGTGTTCGGTCCGGTCGCGTTGCTGCCGCTGCTGGCCGCCCTGTGCTATGCGCTCAACATGATCGTCCTGCGCAAGGCGCGTGGCGGGCAATCCCCCCTGAGCTTCCAATTGGGCGCCTCGCTCTGCGCCGCGGGCCTCCTGCTGTTTATCGAGATACTCCGCCATCTCAGCGGGCTCGCTCCGGACCTGCCTCTCTTGCCCGGTTGGACGGGCTATGCGGTGCTCGCCGCCGGGGCGCTGTCGACGGTGACGTTCCTGATGATCACTTTTGCGTTCTCTCGCGTCGAGGCGAGCCTGCTGGCCCCGTTCCAGTATCTCGAGATCGTTGGTGCGACAGTCCTCGGGTTTCTGGTGTTCGGCGACATTCCCGACGCGCTCACGTTCCTCGGCACCGGGATCATCCTGGCATCCGGAATCTATGTCTTCCATCGCGAAAGGGTGCAGGACGGGCCTGACGAAAAGGAATTTCGCGCGCGCTCCTGAGGCGGCGGCGTCGTTCTCCGCGCCAAGAATTCGGAGACGGCTATCTCCTCCTTGCTGGCGCATCACATTCATCCAATGGCTCGCCATTATCCCACGGAAGTGGCTTCCATCAGGGGGAGATGGCCTTGCCCGAAGGCTTGCATTCGGGGGTGGTATGGCGTTTTGCTGCCGTTATCCGCAACAGCCGAAAGGCAGAACCGTTGAAAACCCGTAGCTTCGCCGTAATCGGCCTTGGGACGTTTGGAAGTACTGTGGCGAGCGAACTCGCCCGCTTCGGCAACCCTGTCCTGGGGATCGACATCGAAGGGCGAAATGTTACGAGGCTCGCAGAAACCCTGACAGAGGCCATAATCGCCGATGGCAAGGACGAGGCGGCGTTGCGTGAGGCGGGAGTCGGTAATTACGACGTCGCCGTCGTTGCGATTGGTGAAGACCTCGAGGCCAATGTGCTTTGCACGATGAACGTCAAGATGCTCGGTGTCGAGACGATCTGGGTCAAGGCACTCAATCGCACGCATCACCGCATTCTTACCAAGTTGGGTGCGGATCGTGTGATCCTGCCAGAGCAGGAAGTCGGTCAGCACATCGCGCAGATGCTCCACAATCCGTTGGTGCGGGACTATGTGAGCCTCGGGAACGGTTATCACGTGGTCGACCTGAACGTTCCGGCGAAGCTCGATGGCAAAGTCGTCGGCAGCGCCGCAATTCTCGAGAAATACAACCTCAGGGCCCTCGGTGCCATGCGCGAGAACCAGTATCTGTCTTGCGATAGTGACGAGCTCACGCTGCGTGAAGGTGACAAGCTTCTGCTGCTCGGCAAGCGGTCCGATCTGCGGCATTTCGGAGACGACTTGCGTGACGGTAAATGACCGATGGCGCGCATTTATTCCAAGCGTCAGGCTCCGCATCTCGCACCACCTCTTGTCCTGATCCTCATTTATGCTGGACTCATCGTGCTTGGCTGCGCTGCGCTGAAGCTGCCCTTTGCGACGACCACCCCGATCACGTGGTCTGATGCGGCCTTCACTGCCACGTCCGCCGTAACCGTGACCGGTCTGGCGGTTGTCGATACTGGAAGCGCCTTCACTCTGTTTGGTCAGGCCGTGGTGATGCTGCTGATCCAGCTCGGCGGTCTCGGGCTGATGACTTTTGCCGTGCTGATCCTGTCGATGTTCGGGCTGCCAGTGGGGTTCACCCATCGGCTCTATCTGAGAGAGGATCTGAATCAGACGTCCGCGACGGATTTGCTGGCACTGACCCGGATGATCCTCAAGGTCGTTTTCATTTGCGAATTCGTTGGCGCCGCTCTCCTTGCATCGGTTTTCGTGCCTGAGGCAGGGTGGGGCGAGGGTCTCTGGCAAGCGCTCTTCCACTCGGTCTCCGCTTTTAACAACGCTGGATTCGCGCTTTTCCCGGACAGTTTGAGCAAATGGGTTGGAAACCCGATCATCAATCTTACCATTCCAGCGCTCTACATACTTGGCGGCCTCGGCTTCACGGTCGCCTCCGATATCTGGCGGGTAAGACGTTGGCATCGCTTTTCGTTGCACACCAAGCTGATGCTTGTCGGCACGATAGCGTTGCTCATTTGGTCCGCACTGGCATTCGGGATTATGGAATGGACAAATCCGGGCACGCTGGGGAGCCTCTCGTGGTCCGATCGGCTCTGGGCCAGTTGGTTCCAGGGAGCCACGACGAGAACGGCGGGCTTCAACACTGTCGAGATCGGCAATCTCACAGACGGCACTTCGCTCATGTTCATGACGCTGATGGTCATCGGCGCGGGCAGCACGTCGACCGGCGGCGGCATAAAAGTCACGACCTTCATCGTCCTGCTGCTCGCAACGGTCGCCTTCTTCCGGCAGCGTTCGAGTATCCAGGTCTTCGGGCGCGAGCTCGGTCTCGATCAGGTCATGAAAGTTCTCGCCCTCGCGATCATCAGCGTTCTGCTGATCCTTTGCGCGCTCTTCGCACTGCTGCTCTGCCATGAAGGCGATTTTCTCGATCTTGCCTTCGAGACCACCTCTGCCTTCGGCACCGTCGGCTTGTCGCGCGGCATCACTGGCGATTTTGATGGTGCCGGACGCGCTATCATCATGGCGGTGATGTTCGTGGGCCGCGTAGGTCCTCTCACCCTCGGTTTCCTGCTTGCCACACGGCGGCCCCGACGGATCGGCTATCCGGCCGGAACGGTGTATCTCGGCTAGGACCAGTCATGAATTTCGTATCTTTCATCAACGGTCTTACACTGGTTTTCTTCGCCGCCTTGATGGGCATCGATGCGCTTCTTTTTTCGGATACAGCCAAGGTTTTTGCGCTCTCCGGCGCACTGGTGGGCGCTTTGGGTGCGACGATCAGCGTCGCCTCCCGCTCGTCCTTTCTCGGCTTGGGGCGGCTTCACGCTTTCCTGCTCACGTCGTCGGTTTGGCTTACCGCCGCAATTGCCGGCGCCGTTCCGCTCGCAATGTGGTCGCTCACTCCCGTGGATGCTCTGTTCGAGGCGATGTCGGGGATTACGACGACGGGCTCTACGGTGATGAGCGGTCTCGATACCACACCGCGCGGCATCATCATGTGGCGAGCGCTGCTTCAGGCTGTCGGTGGCGTCGGGTTCATCGTCACCGGCATCGCCTTGTTGCCGATCCTGAAGGTCGGCGGCATGCAGCTCTTCCGCACCGAGAGCTCGGACAAAGGGGACAAAGAACTGAGCAACACTGCGAAGTTCGCCTCGGTGACGCTGCAGATTTACGTAGCTCTCATCGGGCTTTGTACGCTTGCCTACCTTGCTGGTGGCATGAACTTCTTCGACGCGGTGACCCACGCCATGACCACGTTGTCGACCGGTGGATATTCAGGCTATGACGCGTCCTTCGGCCATTTCGACAGCCCATTCCTGCAATGGACTGCGACGCTTTTCATGCTGCTTGGGGCCTTTCCGTTCGCATGGTATATCCGCGGCATCTATCGGCGGACGGTTCGAAGCGAGCAGGTCGAAGCCATGCTGCTCACCTTGGGGGTCGTCATCATCGGGCTGACGGTTTGGCTCGTCTGGACAAGTGGAACGCCGCCGCTGACCGCTCTTCGCATGGTCGCCTTCAACGTCGTCTCTGTCGTGACGACCACAGGCTACGCCACGACCGACTACACTGTCTGGGGGCCGTTCGCGGTTGTTGCCTTTTTCATTCTCTCTGCAGTAGGGGGCTGCACCGGATCGACCGCGGGTGGCGCGAAGGCGATGCGTTGGATCGTATTTTCCAAGGCGGCGCGCGCACAGATGAAAGTGATTAGATTACCGCGTCGGGTTGTCTCCATAAAATACGAGGGGCGCGTGATCGAGAATGACGTCCTCGCGGGCGTTATCGCCTTTTTCGTTATCTATATGGCGACGTTCCTAGGGCTCACCACGCTTCTGGGCTTTTTCGGTCTCGACTTTGCGACGGCAACCAGCGGAGCTTTGACGGCTTTGGCAAATGTCGGACCAGGGGTCGGACCAATCATCGGTCCGGCTGGGAATTTCTCCTCCCTCAGCGATCCCGTGAAGATAATTTTGACCTTCGGGATGTATCTCGGACGTCTGGAAATTCTCACGGTATTGGTGCTCTTCAAGCCCGAATTTTGGCGTGAGATCGCGGTTTTGGGGGAACGGGCGTGATCTCCAAGGGGGGCAGTCCGTCACTCTGAACAAAGCTGAGAAGCTCGATCCACGGGCCGTGGAAGTCTCGGGATCGGGTCACAGATCATCGCCGACGCAGCTTCGCGTCATCTTGTGCTGCGTCTCGATTTCCTCGTCCGTCACGTAGGCGCTGAAACCGGACACCGCCTCTCCCGAAGCGTCAGACCGCGGGGGGCGTCGGTCGCGCGGCGGCGAAGGCCGGAAGCGTCTCGAGATGCGCGGCGATCCGCGAGATATTCGGCATCGGCGCAAGGTCGATCCCCCAGCGCCGCGCATTGTAGATCTGTGGCACGAGGCACAGATCCGCGAGCGTCAGCTGGTCGCGCCAGCAGAATCGCTCGCCCGATATCATTTCCTCGACCGCGGCGAGGCCGGGGGCGATGAAGGTCTGCATCCAGCTTTCCATCGTGATCGCACCGTTCGAGGCCGCCACGGCGTGTTTCGCGACGCGCAGATTGCAGACAGGATGGATATCGACCGCGATAGCCTGGGCAAGGGCGCGGACATGGGCGCGGTCGGCCGGAGCTTCGGGCAGCAGGCCGAGCGCGCGGGTCTCGTTGAGATATTCGACGATCGCAAGGGATTGGGTAAACCGGTCGCCATCGATCTCAAGCGTCGGCACGAGCCCCTGCGGATTGACGGCGAGATAGTCGGGATCGCGCTGTGCGCCGGTCGTCAGATCGACCGGAGCGGCCTGCCATTCAATCCCGGCGAGTGCGAGGGCGATACGGACACGGTAGCTTGCCGAAGACCGCCAGTAATCATGAAGTCGTGTCATTCGATCGGCGTCCCCAGCAGTTTGTCCATTGCGCGCTGCAAGCCGGCGAGATCGGATCCGAGCACCGCCTCCAGCTGCCGCTGATAGGCTATCGCGCGCGGCAACAGCTCCGCCATCAGACGTCGCCCCTCGCGGGTCAGACTCAGCGCGACTAGCCGGGCGTCCACGTCGTCGGCCCGTTTCTCGACCAGACCTTTCGCCTCGAGGTGGCTCGCCGCGCGGCTGACCTTTGGGCGCTCCAGCGAGGTGCGTCGTTCTATATCGCGCACCGAGACCCGGCCCGCATGGGAAAGATGCACCATCACCCGCCATTGCGGCATCGTAAGCCCGGCGTCGCGATAGCCCGCCGCCAGTTCCTGGCTCAGCTTCACCGAGAGCTCCGCGACCAAATAGGGCAGGAAACGCTCGAGATCGAACCCCGGGAGGGGGATCTCTTCATCAGCGGTTTCACGAACTTTTTGTTCAACGGTCATGGGATTCGATGCGGCTTCAAGTTGTTGCGACTGCAACGAATGAGCACGAAATACGTTGCGATTGCAACGAAAATCGTGCGCCGTCCGGAAATCTGGATGTGTAACCATCAGTAAATAATTGATTTTTTACCAAGTCTCCCTCGCTCTTCGTTGCGAATGCAATAAAATCCTTGACTTCGTTGCGAATGAAACGAAACTTGGGCGGAGTTCGACGCCGGCATTTTTGCAAGAGGCCGGCGAACAGGGAGTGGAGGATCTCATGACCGAGCAAGCTCTGCCGAGCGGCATGGTGCGGGCAACCGGCACGTCGGGGCCGCATGAAGGCTACATGCCGGGTTTCGGCAATGATTTCGAAACCGAGGCGCTGCCGGGTGCGCTGCCGCAGGGCCAGAACAGCCCGCAGAAATGCGAATACGGCCTTTATGCCGAGCAGCTTTCCGGCACCGCCTTCACCGCGCCGCGCGGCCAGAACGAGCGGACCTGGTGCTATCGGATCCGGCCCTCGGTCAAGCATGTCGGTCGCTTCACCAAGATCGACGTGCCCTATTGGAAATCCGCGCCGAATGTCGATCCGGACGTGATCTCGCTCGGCCAGTATCGTTGGAACCCGGTGCCCCATTCCGATGAGCCGCTGACCTGGGTCACCGGCATGCGCACGATGACCACCGCGGGCGACGTGAACACGCAGGTCGGCATGGCGAGCCATATCTATCTCGTGACGCAGTCGATGGAGGACGAGTATTTCTTCTCGGCCGAC
This sequence comes from Thioclava sp. F42-5, assembly GCF_002213195.1. NCBI lineage: Bacteria > Pseudomonadati > Pseudomonadota > Alphaproteobacteria > Rhodobacterales > Paracoccaceae > Thioclava > Thioclava sp. F42-5. Next base: position 1,008,289 of record NZ_NBNZ01000001.1, on the reverse strand, counting down.
AGCGAGTTGCTCGTCGTGCCGCAAGAGGGGCGTCTGCGCTTCTGCACGGAACTCGGGATTATCGACCTCGAGCCCAAGGAGATCGCCATCCTGCCGCGAGGTCTGGTCTATCGGGTCGAAGTGCTCGAAGGGCCGGCGCGGGGCTTCGTCTGCGAAAACTACGGCCAGAAGTTCGATCTTCCGGGCCGTGGCCCGATCGGTGCAAACTGCCTCGCCAATCCGCGCGACTTCAAATGCCCCGTCGCGGCTTTCGAGGATCGCGACGCGAAAAGCCGGGTCGTCATCAAGTGGTGCGGCCAGTTCCACGAGACGTTCATCGACCACAGCCCGCTCGACGTTGTGGCATGGCACGGCAATTATTGCGCCTACAAATACGATCTGCGCACCTACAGCCCGGTCGGCGCGATCCTGTTCGATCACCCCGATCCGTCGATCTTCACAGTGCTCACCGCGCCTTCGGGGCAGGAAGGCACCGCGAACATCGATTTCGTGCTGTTCCGCGAGCGCTGGATGGTGGCCGAGCATACGTTCCGCCCGCCGTGGTATCACAAGAACATCATGTCCGAACTGATGGGCAACATCTACGGCATCTACGACGCCAAGCCGCAGGGCTTCATGCCGGGCGGGACCAGCCTGCACAACATGATGCTGCCGCACGGCCCTGACCGTAACGCCTTCGAACACGCCTCGAACGAACCGATGGAGCCTGCGTTCCAAGGCAACACGATGCAGTTCATGTTCGAGACGCGCTTCCCGCAGCACCTCACCGAATTCGCCGCGAAGGAGGCGCCGTTGCAGGACGATTACATCGATTGCTGGGACAGCATCGAGAAGAAATTCGACGGAAAACCGGGGACCAAATGACCGACCAGACCAGCTGGGTGGCGTCCGCTCAGGGCGACACCGACTTCCCGATCCAGAACCTGCCCTACGGCGTCTTCGACGACGGCAATGGGGCGCGGATGGGCGTCGCCATCGGGGATATGATCCTCGACGTCGCCAAGGTGGATCACGGGCTTTCGGCAGATCTGTTCGCCGAGCCCGCGTGGAACCGCATCATGGAGGCGGGCCCGGAGATCTGGGCCAAGCTGCGCGCGCGTCTGACCGAGCTTCTCTCCGACGAAGGGCACAAGTCCGCGGTCGAGCCGCATCTGGTGTCGCAAGCCGGGGCGAAAATGCTGATGCCGTTCCGCGTGACCGAATACACCGATTTCTACGCCGGCAAGAACCACGCGACCAATGTCGGCACGATCTTCCGTGGCCCCGAAAACGCGCTGCCCGCGAACTGGCTGTCGATCCCGATCGGCTATAACGGTCGCGCCTCGTCGGTAGTCGTTTCCGGCACGCCGGTCATCCGTCCCAACGGGCAGGTCAAAGGCCCGAACGAGGAGCTGCCGCGTTTCGCCCCTTCGGCGCGTTTCGACATCGAACTGGAATTCGGCGCCATCGTCGGCCAGCCCTCCGAGGGTATGATCTCGGTCAGTCAGGCCGATGAGATGATCTTCGGCTACGTGCTGCTCAATGACTGGTCGGCGCGCGACATCCAGGCGTGGGAATACGTGCCTCTCGGACCGTTCCAGTCCAAGGCGACGGCGACGACGATCAGCCCCTGGATCGTGACGAAAGCGGCGCTGGAGCCGTTCCGCGTCAACACGCCCGAGCGTGAGCGCGAATTGCTGCCCTATCTGCGCGAGCCGGGGCCGATGAATTACAATATCAAGCTGGAAGTCGCGCTGCGCCCGGAGGGCGGCGAGGAGGCGGTGATTTCGCGCACCAATACCTCGATGCTCTACTACTCCGCCGCGCAGCAGCTGGCCCATCACACGACCTCGGGCTGTCCGATGCGCGCGGGCGATCTGTTGGGCTCGGGCACGATCTCGGGCACTGAAAAAGACAGCCGGGGCTCGCTGCTCGAACTGAGCTGGTCGGGCAAGGAGCCGCTGGAGCTTCCCGATGGCACGACCCGCAGCTTCATCGAGGATGGCGACACGCTGACCCTGCGCGGTGCTGCGCAGGGCAAGGGATACCGCATCGGGTTCGGAGATTGCACGGGGCAGGTGCTCCCTGCGCGCGCTCTGCCCGACTGGGCTAAGGAATAAGGAGGCATCTGATGGCCAAGGCATTCGCGTCGCAAGGCGACATGGAAGAGAAGAAGATCAGCTTCACGGAAGTGGGCGAGGGCCTCTACGCCTTCACCGCGGAGGGCGACCCGAACACCGGCGTCATCATCGGCGACGACAGCGTGATGATCGTCGAGGCGCAGGCCACCCCGCGTCTTGCGCGCAAGGTGATCGAATGCGTCCGCTCGGTGACCGACAAGCCGATCAGCCACCTGGTGCTGACGCACTACCACGCGGTTCGCGTGCTGGGCGCCAGCGCCTATGGCGCGCGCGAGATCATCATGTCCGACACCACCCGCGCGCAGGTCGCAGAACGTGGGCAGGAAGACTGGGACAGCGAATTCGGCCGCTTCCCGCGCCTGTTCCAGGGCCATGAGGAAATCCCCGGTCTGACCTGGCCGACCACGACCTTCAGCGACCAGATGACGGTTTACCTCGGCAATCGCCGCGTCGACATCATGCATCTGGGCCGCGCTCATACCGCAGGCGATGCAGTGATCTGGGTGCCCGATCAGGAGGTGATGTTCACCGGCGATATCGTGGAATACCACTCGGCCTGCTATTGCGGCGACGGTCATTTCGGCGACTGGCCCGAGACGCTGGCCAATATCGCAGCCTTCGAGCCGCGCGCGATCGCGCCGGGTCGTGGCGATGCGCTGTTGGGCGAGAAGATGGTCACCGAAGCGCTGGAGAACACCGCCGATTTCGTCCGCTCCACCTTCAAGCCGGTGGAACGCGTCGTTGCCCGTGGCGGCACCCTGAAAGAGGCGTGGGACGCGGTGCGCGAAGCCTGCGATCCGAAATTCGCCGATTACGCGATCTACGAACATTGCCTGCCGTTCAACGTGGCGCGCGCCTATGACGAGGCCCGCGGCATCGACACCCCGCGTGTCTGGACGGCAGAGCGCGACCGCGAGATGTGGGACGCGCTTCAGGGCTGAGGCGCGCCGGCAGGGGAGGAGGAACCGATGCCATATGATTACAAGCCGTTCGACTATGTTGCGCCGAAGGGGCTGAGCGCCCCGGAGCCGCGTCACAAGGTCATCGTCGTTGGGGCCGGGCCGATCGGTCTCGCCGCCGCACTGGAGCTTGCGAATTACGGCGTGGCGTCGGTCGTGCTCGACGACAACAACGTGGTGTCGGTGGGCAGCCGCGCGATCTGCTGGTCGAAACGCTCGCTCGAGATACTCGACCGGCTGGGCGTGGGCGATGCCTGCGTGCAGAAGGGTGTGACCTGGAAGGTCGGACGCACCCATCATGGCGCGCGCGAAGTGTTCAACTTCGACCTGCTGCCCGAGGACGGCCACAAGATGCCCGCCTTCGTGAATCTGCAGCAATATTACGTCGAGGAGTATCTCGTCGCCGCTGCTCAGGCGAACCCGCTTGTCGACCTACGCTTCAAGAACAAGGTCACCTCGCTCGAGCAGGCGGCGGATCACGCGACGGTCTCGATCGAGACGCCGGATGGGGAATATACGCTCGAAGGTGAGTATGTGCTGGCCTGCGACGGGGCGCGCTCGCCGATCCGGCAGATGATGGGGCTCGAATTCGAGGGCGTTCTGTTCGAGGAACGCTTCCTGATCGCCGATATCGAGATGCAGGCCGATTTCCCGTCGGAGCGCTGGTTCTGGTTCGAGCCGGATTTCCACGAGGGCCAGTCGGCACTGCTGCACAAACAGCCTGACAATATCTACCGCATCGATCTGCAACTGGGCTGGGACACCGATCCGGAGGAAGAGCGCAAGCCCGAGCGCATCATCCCGCGGATCGAGAAGGCGGTGGGCCATTCGAATTTCAAGCTCGACTGGACCTCGATCTACACGTTCCAGTGCCGTCGGCTGAAGAACTTCGTCCATGACCGGGTGATCTTCGTGGGCGATAGCGCGCATGTCGTCTCGCCCTTCGGCGCGCGTGGCGGCAATGGCGGGCTGCAGGATGTCGACGCGCTGGGCTGGCGTCTGGCGCGGGTCGTGAAGGGAGAGAGCACGCCCGCGCTGCTCGCCCGCTATGACGCCGAGCGGACCTTCGGCTCTGACGAGAACATTGCCAATTCCAGCCGCACCACGCGGTTCATGTCGCCGCGCCCGGGGGCGGAGCGGTGGTTCCGCGATGCGGTTCTGGCGCTGTCTGAGCATGCGGATTTCGCCCGCCCGATGGTGAACTCGGGGCGCTTGAGCCTGCCGTGCCGCTACCCGCTGGACCAGGCGCCCGATGATGCGGCCTTGCCGAGTGGCACCCGTCCCGGCGCGGTCGCCCCCGATGCTCCGCTTGGCAACGAATGGCTGCTCGACCGGCTTGCAGGCGGCTTCACGCTTCTGGGCCTCGGTGCCGAGGCGCCCGAGGTCGCGGGGCTGCGCAGAATGACGCTCGATCCGACGCCGGAGCTGCGCACCCGCTATCTCGGCGATGCGCCCTCGGCGCTCTACCTGATCCGGCCCGATCAAGTCGTCGCGGCGCGTTGGCAAAAAGCGGGGGCCGAGCAGATCGCCGCGCAACTGGCTGCAATCGAGGAGGGCAGCGCATGAGCCTGATCACCGACCTGAACCTTGCCGATCACGACGCGCTCTACGAGCGGCTTATCGCCGCCCATGAGGGGCTGGACGAGGCGGAAAGCGCCGCGTTCAACGCGCGGCTGATCCTGATCCTGATGAACCATATCGGCGACCGCCGCGTGCTCGAGGAGGCGTTCGAGCTCGCCGCGCGTGCCGGGCGTCCCGATGCGAGCCCGAAAACCGGGCAGATGCGCGCCGATAGCTGATGCCTTTACCGAACGCGGGAGCTCCGCGTTCGTCGTCATTCTTGGGAGGAAACAATGACGCATAAACTGACGAAACGTGCTTTCCTGGGCTCCGCCGCCGCGGTGGGGGCGACCCTTGCGATGCCTGCGATCCCGGCACGGGCCGAGGGCGTGGACCTCGTCCTGTCGAGCTGGTTGCCGCCGCGCCACCCGATCGTGGTGGACGCGATCAAGCCCTGGGCGAAGGACATCGAGAAAGCGACCGAGGGCCGCGTGCGCATCCGCGTGCTCGCCAAGCCGCTGGGCTCGCCGCCAGCGCATTTCGACATGGCGCGCGATGGCGTGGCCGACATCACCTACGGTCTGCACAGCTTCACGCAGGATGACCGCTTCAAGAATTCGCGCGTTGGCCAGTTCAGCTTCCTCGGCAATGATGCCGTGTCGATGTCGGAAGCCTTCTGGACCGTCTATACCGAGAAGCTCGGCGCCGAGAAGGAACATGCCGGCACCCATCTGCTGGGCCTGTTCAACCATGGCCCCGGGATGGTCCACAACAACAAGCGTCCGATCAACAAGATCGAAGACCTGCAGGGTCTGAAGATGCGTGTGCCGGGCGGCTACATCGCCGATCTGATGAGCCATTTCGGCGTCGAGACGATCTTCACCCCCTCGGGCGAAGTCTATGAAAAGCTCTCGCGCGGCGTCGTCGATGGCGTGACCTTCCCCTATGACGCGATCGCCTCGTTCAACCTCGCGGATTACCTGAAATACACCACCACGATCCCGGGCGGCATCTACAACACCACCTGGTTCCTGGTGATGAATTCCGGCAAGTGGGACGCGATTTCCCCGGCCGATCAGGAGGCGATCAACAAGCTCTCCGGGCTCGCCTTCGCAACCCGCGTCGGCAAGGCTTGGAACGGCGCGGACGAGCGCGGCAAGAAGGCAGCGAAAGAGGGTGGCATGGTCGCCGAGACCGCGCCGCAGGGCGTGCTCGACGCGATCAAGCAAGAGGCCAGCGTGCTCGAAGGGCAGTGGGCCGACAGCCTGGGCGGCGACTATGACGGTCGCGCCGCGCTTGCCGAGTTCCGCAAGATGACGGGCGTGGACGTATGATCGCACGCGGCCGCTTCGTTCTCGAGGCAATCGCCGCGGGCCTGGTGACGGGGTTGATCCTCGTCACCTGTTTCGACGTGGTCGGCAGGTATCTGTTCAACAACCCGCTGACCGGCGCCTACGAGATCACCCAGGTGCTTCTCGGCGCGCTCGTCTTCGTCGCGATGCCTCTCACCACGGGCAAGGGAGGCCATGTCGAGGTCGACCTGCTGATGCCGATCCTGCCGCCGGTGCTGCGGCGTATGCTCGGGCGGATCGGGAGCGCGATCGCGGCGCTCGTCATGCTCTATTTCGCATGGCGGCTGGTGATCCTGACACAGGATCAGTTCCACACGCAGCTCGCGACCTCGGGTCTCGGGATCAAACTCTGGTATTTCGGTGTGATCGGCGTACTCAGCTTCGCCGTCTCCGCCCTTGTCGCGGTGCTTCGGAGGCCGGAATGACGATATCTCTCGTGGCATTCGCCATACTTCTGGCGCTGGTCTTCCTGCGCGTGCCGATCGCCTTCGCGATGGCGCTTGTCGGCGGGGCCGGGTTCGCATGGATGCGCGGCGCCGAGGCGGCCGGCTCGATGGTCGGCAGCGCCGTCTTCGAGACCGGGATGAACTATTCGCTTTCGGTCGTGCCGCTCTTCATCTTCATGGGCAATGTGCTGGCCGGATCGGGGATCGCCAGCGGTCTCTTCACGGGCGCCGACCGGGTCTTCGGGCGGATGCGTGGCGGGCTCGCGATGGCCACGATCCTCAGCTGCGGCGGCTTCTCCGCGGTCTGCGGTTCGTCGCTCGCGACCGCGGCCACGATGTCGAAGGTGGCGATGCCATCGATGCGCCGCTTCGGCTATCACGACTCGCTCGCCACCGGCGCCATCGCCGCGGGCGGCACGCTGGGTATTCTGATCCCGCCCTCGGTCATCATGATCATCTTCGGTCTTCTGACCGAGAGCGACATCGGCAAGCTGTTCATCGCGGGGATCGTTCCCGGTGTTCTCGGCATAGGTCTGTATCTCGTGTCGGTCATGGTCGCAGTGCGGCTGAACCCGAAACTCGCCCCGGAAGTGCGCGAGCCCCTTGCCATGAAGCGGCAGGACATCGTCGGCGTGCTCGCGACGCTCGGGCTGTTTGTCTTCATCATGGTGGGCATCTATGGCGGGTTCTTCACCCCGATCGAGGCCGCCGGCATGGGCGCCGCTGCGGCCGTCTTGATCGCGGCTGCGGTCGGCGGTCTGAGGCTCGGCGCGCTCTGGCGGGCGCTCACCGATGCGGCAATCGCCTCCGCGATGATCTTCGCGATCGTCATCGGAGCCGAGATCTTCGGCAATTTCGTCACCTTCGCGGGCCTGCCCGACGCGCTGGCCGAACTGGTCTACAATCTCGGGCTGGGCGGCTACGAGGTGATCATCATCATCGTACTGATCTACATGCTGCTGGGCATGGTGCTCGAGAGCTTGTCGATGATCCTGCTGACGGTGCCGATCTTCTACCCGGTGATCTACCAGCTCGATTTCGGTTCAGGGCTTTTGGCCAATCCCGACAATGCGTTGATCTGGTTCGCCGTGATCGTCGTGGTCGCGACGGAGATCTCGCTGATCACGCCGCCTGTGGGCATGAATGTCTTCGTGCTGCGTTCGGTTCTGCCGGACGTGACGCTGGGCACGATGTTCCGCGGCATCCTGTGGTTCTGGGTGGCAGATATCGTGCGGATCTCGCTGATCGTGGCCTTCCCGGTGATCTCTCTCTGGCTGGTCGGCTAGTCCCGCTCGGGCTCGGTACGGATATCGAGCTCGAGCGTGTCGATCAGCGCATTCACCCCGGCTTCGAGTCCGGCGCGCGCTTCCTCGGGCAGGGCGGAGAGCATCGTCTGGGCCCGGGCGTTCACCTTGGGCCGGGCCTCGCCATAAAGCGCACGGCCCGCCTCGGTGCATTCATACTCACGCAGCCGCCGATCGCTGTCGGGCACGAAGCGCCGGATCAGCCCGCGCGCTTCGAGACGCGCCGCTGCCCGGCTTACCTGAACCTTGTCGAGCGTGGTGCGGCGCGCGATGTCGAGCGATGAAATCCGGCCGACCCCGTCGAGGATCGACATCAGCCTCCATTCCTCTCGCGTAAGCCCGTATTCGCGCGCATAGACATCCTGGAGATTGCGCGAGAAGGCCTCGGCGGCGATCGCGAGACGGTAGGGAAAGAATTCCTCGAGCTTCATGCGGTGCAAATCCTCCTCGGGGCAGGATGGCAGTGTTTCATGTGCAATGAAATGACTTTCGTTAGGCCGCTCCCGACGCGGTCCGCACTCAGATCGGCAATGGCGCATCCTGCTTGAACTGATGCATGACGATCTGGCTCTGCACCCGGGCGACGGTGGGATGGGCAAGCAGCACGTCGTGGATCAGCCGATGCAGTGCTGCCAGATCCGCGCAGTAGACACGCAGCAGATAATCGGCCTCCCCGGTAAGGGTCCAGGCCGAGGTTATCTCGGGCTGCAGGGAGACGAGGCGAGAGAATTGCTGCGCGGGCTCTGCCCCGTGGCGCAGCATCTGCACCTGCACGAAGGCCTGAACCGCAAGCCCAAGCCGCGCCGCGTCGAGCCGCGCGCCATAGCCGCGGATCAGCCCCTCGGCCTCGAGCCGCTGCCGCCTGCGCCCCACTTGGCTTGGCGACAGGTTCAGCCGCTCGCTCAAGTCCTGCGAGGTTAGTTGGGCGTTCTGCTGCAGTTCCGCGAGCAGGCGTTTGTCGATATGGTCGATCATGCGGAGATTTAGCGCCGAATTCCACCTGGATGCAATATTTGCGCAAAAATTGGCGCCCCTATGCGCCACTTCGCGCGGAACGAGCATTCGTCCCAGGCTACCCTCTTCTTAGCGCAAACAGGAGGAGAAACCCATGGGACCGTTCCCCCACGACGCCCCGCAATCCACTATCACCGAGGAGAATCCCGCTGGCACGGACGGGTTCGAATTCGTCGAATTCGCACATCCCGATCCGCAGGAACTGCGCGACCTCTTCTCGAAGATGGGCTATGAGCATGTAGCGAACCACAAATCGAAGCCGGTCGAGCTTTGGCAGCAGGGCGACATCACCTATGTCATCAACGCTGACCCCGACAGCTTCGCGGCCCGTTTCGTGGAAGAGCACGGGCCCTGCGCCCCCTCGATGGCATGGCGCGTCGTCGATGCGCGGCACGCCTTCGATCACGCGGTGAAGAACGGCGCGGAGCCCTACGAGGGCACGGACAAGACCGTCGACTGGCCTGCGATCAAGGGGATCGGCGGCAGTCTGATCTATTTCACCGACCAATATTACGACACCTCGCCCTATAACGAGGAATTCGACTGGCTGAAGACGTCGAAGCCGAAGGGCGTGGGCTTCTATTATCTCGACCACCTGACCCACAATGTCTTCAAGGGCAACATGGACAAGTGGTTCAACTTCTACGGCGATCTTTTCAATTTCCGCGAGATCCGGTTCTTCGATATCGAGGGAAAATATACCGGCCTCTATTCCCGGGCGCTGACCTCGCCCTGCGGGCGCATCCGCATCCCGATCAACGAGGATCGCGGCGAAACCGGCCAGATCGTCTCCTATCTCAAGAAGTACAAGGGCGAGGGCATCCAGCACATCGCCGTGGGCGCGCGCGACATCTACGAGGCGACCGACGCGATCGCCGATCGCGGGATCCGCTTCATGCCTGCCCCTCCCGAAACCTATTACGAGCTCAGCCATGACCGCGTGACCGGGCATGAGGAGCCGGTCGATCGGATGAAGAAGCACGGCATCCTGATCGACGGCGAGGGCGTCCTCGGCGGCGGCGAGACCAAGATTCTGTTGCAGATATTCTCGAAGACGGTAATCGGGCCGATTTTCTTCGAATTCATCCAGCGCAAGGGCGACGATGGGTTCGGCGAAGGCAACTTCAAGGCGCTCTTCGAGTCGATCGAGCGCGAGCAGATCGAAAGCGGCGAACTCGTCGCCGAATGATCGCGCCACAAATCCAAGTTGCGACGGGGCAGGCTGGAGCCTGCCCCGTATGCATTTCGGCGGCGCTGCGGACGGAACCTTGCCGCTCAGCGAAATCCAAAAGCACGCACCACGCCGAGCAGAGCCTGGCGAGCTCGACGATCGGTCGGAGCCGGTTGGGTTGTTTGGGCCCGGGAACCGGCGGCGCCATGCAGAAAGTTCGATCAACTCTCCGTTATCGAAGCTGAAGGTCCGGAATTCCTCAGGTGAATGCTGCCGTCTTCCTTTGATAGCAAATAGGTATTCGAGAGAATTTATTTTTCAAAAAGACTTTCCTGTGCGCCCGGGGCCGGATCGCAAGCCCTCCGGCCCCAATTACAAACAGGCGGAGATTTTCATGACGGAGCCTTCTATCGAAATCGAATACTTGGATGACGGGGCGATCCGACTGCGCAAAGGCGCGTGGTCGGACAAGGTGCCGCGGTCGCAGATTGAGCGCTGGGCGGACCATTATGAGTTGATGCATCGAAATAACAGCAATGCCGGGTATCTCGAAATGGCCCGCGCGCTGCGGGAAGCTAGGGCGAAGTTTCTGCTTTGATTGGCTGAGCGGACAGAGAAAAATCCGCTGAGAAAAACCTGAAAGAGTGCGCCGAGGCAGATCAGTTGGGCCTTGTCGGCGTCCGCTCTTTCCTTCCGAATCCACAAATCGTAAGCTTCGGCAAAACGGCTCAGAAATGCGCCATAGGGATCGGCGCAAAATAAACTGAACTTGTCAGGAGGCGAAGATTGGATCAGCTGCGTGTAATCGAAGACCGCTTGCAGCGCCTTAATCGGGTCACCGATTGGAAATTCGCCTTGGGTTTGCACATTCGCTTTGCCAATCCGACCCTGAGCTATGTGACCTACCCGAAAGAATGGGTGGATTACTACACCGAAAAACAGCTCGTTTTCGTGGACCCGACCGTCCGATGGGCGATTTCCAATCAGGGTATTTGCGATTGGGCGGACCTTTCCGACGGCGATGAGAGTGACGTGTTCGGCGCCGCTTCGCGTTTTGGATTGCGTTACGGGAAGGTCATTGCACTTGGGGAACTGGACCGTTCCATTGGCTTCTTTGCCCATCCTTCTCGTCCGATCACGCAGGAGGAGATCGAGCAGGCTCAATCGCTAATGCAGGAGCTTCACGACGTCACCCGCGATGCGTTGGACATGTCCGATAAGGAGCTCGAGGAGCTTCGCCAGATCCCGGTGCAGCCCTAAGCCGGAGTTCTTGGGCCAGACCCCAGAGACCCGAATACCAATGCCAATCGAGCAGAGCCGCAGAGTCTAATGGGCTGCCCGCGCCCGAGCAGTTGCGGTGCGGGCAGCCCCCGATGTTGCGAGCGGCGTTTACCGTCAGGCGGCGCGGATCTGGGACGGTTGGTCCCGCTCCACCCACGAACCGTTTTCATAGCGCGCCGTGATCCGGCCCGCATCGTCCATCGCCTGCAGCGACAACCAACCATTGTCGAAGAGCGCCTTGAGCTGCGGATGCCGCTCCAGCACGTCGGTGATCGCCTCGGTCGGGGCCGCGACGACCACCGAGAGCCGCAGCGGATCATGCCGCAGCCGCTCGCCGTCATGCATCGATTGCATCGGCAACCCGACCCGCAGATCGCCGCCATTGCCCTCGAACACACCGATGCCGCCGACCACGTTGTGCAACAGCTTGTTGCCCGCCCCGAATACCTCGGGCGCGGTGGCGGAGCCGTTATATTGCAGCGCGATCCAGCTGGTGACGACGGCAGGGGCGGTCAGGATCAGCTCGAGCGTGGAAAAGCCCGCATCCTGCCGCCAGTCGTAATCGTGCAGGAAGGCTCGCCCACCCAGATCGCAGCCCCTGCTCCGCGCCCTGGGGGCCACGATGAAGGCGCGGCAACCGGCCAGCCCCCATTCGGGCCGCAACTCGGACCAGTCCTTGCCCCGCCGGGGCAGATCTGCCCCCGACCCGGCGCGGGGGAGGGCCTGCGCCCGCGCCGTCCGGGCGATCTGGCCCGCCTTCGCGAGCGCTGTTTGCAACTGCGCCAGATGCGCCCGTGGCACCGCAGCCGTCCCATCCTCGAACAGCCGTAGCTCGTCGCTGACTGTATCATGCAGCCCGGCAAGGAACCGCGTCTCCGGCGGGATCGCGATGCCGTTCCGGGACAGTCCCTTGCGCACCACCGGATCGTTGAGCAGTTCCGCGAGCAACCGCGCGTTCACATCGCCCGCATGGCCGCCACAGGCCCCGCATTGCAGCGCGCTCGCATGCGGTGCGTTGGTGACATGCGCGCCGTGACCCGCGATCAGGACCAGCGGCGCGAAATCGGAGGTGAGCGACATCGCCTGCAGCACCCGGCCCGCCAGCGCGATCCGCTCATCGGAGGGCAGGTCAAGCGCGGGCACGGGCTCGGGGATCGGTGCCGTTTCCTGCGCCATCGCCGACCCGAAAAGCTTGCCCAGATACAGCGGCCCGGCCGCTTCCACGAAGGCGAAGGACGACACCGCGGCCAGCTTGAACCGGCCCCAAGCGCGGGTGGCGCGCCGGGCGATCCGCGCGGCCTGATCGGCCTTGTCGCTCACCGCGACTTGCGACTCGACCCCTGTTTCCAACAGCACCGGCGCCCGCGCGTCGCGCTGGTCCGAGGCCAGCCCGCGATGGGCGATCGGCAGACCGAAGAAGCCCGCGAAGCCGCGCGTCTGCACGCCGGGATCGGCGGCTTCCAAGGCCCGCCGGAAGGGTTCGGACCGCACGTCGATGCAAAAGACCGCCTGGATGTCGGGTGCCTGTGCGCCGGTCCGTTCGTCCGCCGCTGCGAGCGTTTCCGCCAAGGCCCGTTCTTCGGCCCGGTCCGCGGCCTCTTGCAGTGCAAGATCGATGCGCAGATCGAGGCTTGGATCCAGCGGCGCGGTATGGTCTTTCAGCGCCCGCGTCCACGGGGCGGAGAGCCGGTCGCGGAAACACTCCAGCAGCGCCACCTCCCACGCGAGCCGGATCACCAGCATCTCGAACGCCAGCGCATTGCGCTCACCCTTCAGCCCGTCCGCCCAGCCAAGCCCGCGCGCATATTGCGCCCAGCCGCCAAGGCTCATCGCGAGCCGATGCAGGTAGAGTGGCGCGGCCTCGGTGCTCAGACCAAGCCGGCCCGTCAGTTCCGCGAAGGCGGCGCGCGCATCCGTGGGCAGGCTCGCCGCGAAGGCGCAGAAGCCGCGCAGCCCGTGCAGACCCGGCGTCAGGTCGCGCAGCGCGAACGCCCGCCACGCCTTGAAGGCCGCGCCTTCGGGCGCAGGCCAGAGCGCTTGCCCCTTGTCGAAATGCCCGCCGGCCCAGAGACCGACCCGGTCCGCGATCAGCGCGGGCCAGTCCTGTCCGGTCTCCTTCGCGGCCAGATCGGCCAGCGTCGGATCGGGCCGATACGCGGGCGAGGGGGCGTGAAGCGCCTTTCGCACCTGATCGGGGTCGAGCCCGGCCTCGATCGCGGCGGCCGAAATATCCTGCAGCGTGAGCCGCCCGGCCTCTAGCCACTGGGCTATTGCCTCGCGCGGGGCGGTCGTCCGGGCGCCCGCCACCCGCGCCAGCCGGGTCGCGGCCTGAAGGCGGCTCTCTCCGGCCTGACCGAGATAGGGGTTCACCGCCACCGTCGCCTCCAGCCCGAAGGCGGGCGGGATCTGAGCCAGCGTCTTTTCGGCTGCGGCAAAGAGTTGCAAGGTCGCGCCGGGGAATTGATAGCTGTGGAAACTCATAGCCTTAACCTTTCTTGAGGGGCGTCTGCCCGATCAGCCGATCGGTGAGCGCATTAAGATAGAGACCGTTCATGAGGTGGACCCGCAGCCCCGCCGCAGCCGGATGGCTGCCCCAAAGCGGGAAGGTCGCCTGCGCCCAGGCCGCGAGGCCGAAGCCTGCGATCGTCAGGAGCATCACCAGCCAGATCAGCGGATCGGCCGGGGGCGGGGGCGGCAGGGTGCCCGCCGAGAGCGCATTTGCCCCCCAATGCAGCGCGAAATAACCAAGGGTCGCGCCCAGAGACATAAGCGTCGTGCGCCAGAACAGCGGCCACGGCGCGGCCTCCGCCAGCCCTTGCGCGATCAGGTAGGCGACGCCGAAGACGAGGATCGCCCCCAACGCGATCGCCTGTGGCGGCTCGTGCCAGAGCCCGGAGAGCGCGAGCGCCCCGCCGTAGATTGCGAGCGAAAGAAGGAAGGCGCGCAGCACCGCTCCGGCGCCCGGCACCGCGACCGGGCCGGGCCGGCGCTGCTGCGCCACCGCGGCGACCGCGCTGCCCGAGGACAGGAAGGCATGCGCCTTGTAAAGCGAATGCGCCACGATATGCAGCAGCGCCAGCGGAAACAGCGCCAGTCCGCATTGCAGCACCATGAAGCTCATCTGTGCGCAGGTGGACCATGCAAGCGAGGTCTTCACCGCCGATTGCGTCGTCGCCACTGCCGCCGCGATGAGTGCGCTGAGCCCGCCGACCAGCGCCAGCACCGCGAGGACGCCGGGCGCGGCGAGCATCACGTCGGCAAAGCGGATCAGCAGGAAGCCCCCTGCATTGACCACGCCCGCATGCATCAGTGCCGAGACCGGGGTTGGGGCCTCCATCACCTCGGTCAGCCAGCCATGGGTCGGGATCAGCGCCGATTTGAACACCGCAGCGACGCCCAGAAGCCCCGCCACGAGCCAAAGCGTCTGCGGCCCTTGCCCGTCGCGCGCGGCCTCGAGGATGCGCGCGATGTCGGTGGTCCCGAAGCCATAGGCGAGAAGGCTCACCGCGACCAGCAGGGCACCGCTCGCGACCAACCCGCTGAGCGATTTCTTCCGCGCGGCGCGTTGCGCGCCGGGGCGCTCTGGATAGAACAGCAGCAACCGGTGCAGACCGGTGCCGACCGCGATCCATGCGATCACCAGCTGGAACAGGTTGCCCGCCACCACGAGCGCAAGCACACAGGCGAGTGTCAGGCTCATCCAGCCCATGAACCAGCTTTGCCGCGCTTCGCCATCGAGCGCGACCCGCGAAAAGCGCAGCACCACCCAGCCGACGAAGCCGACGGTCAGTGCCAGCGAGATGCTGACGATGTCGATGCGCGCAGAGAGACCGATGCCCGCCATGCCTATGAGCGGGCTCGTCGTCGGCCCCGACAGCGCAAGCATCACCGCCGCGCTCACCGTCGCGAGCAGCCCCAGAAGTGAGGCCAACTCCGGCCCACGCAGTCGCGCTCCGGCCCGCTCCGCAGGCCTCAGAAGCAAATCAGTGCCGACCGCGATCAAAAGCGCAGCGGGCAGCAGCAAGAGATAAGACATGGCAACCTCCAGTTCGTTCCCGGGAGAGGTAGCGGCGACTTAGTGTGAAGAAAAATTCATTGTTTGTGGGTTTTCGTTCTGTTTAATAGAACGATGCCAGAGTTGAACTACCATCATCTGCGCTATTTCCACGAAGTCGCGAAGGACGGGAACCTGACGCGCACGGCGGAGCGTCTGAACGTTTCGCAATCGGCGCTTTCGACGCAGATCCGCACATTCGAGGCACGGATCGGTCACCAATTGTTCGAGCGGCGCGGGCGGCAGTTGGTGCTGACCGAGGTCGGGCATATCACGCTCGACTATTCGGAGCGGATTTTCGAGGCGGGCGAAGAGCTTGCGGCCACGTTGCGACAGGCCTCGGCGGGACGTCAGGCGGTGAGGATCGGCGCGCTCTCCACGCTTTCGCGCAATTTCCAGATCGGATTTCTCGCGCCGCTCATCGGGCGCACGGATGTGGAGATCGTGCTGCGTTCGGGCAACGGGGGCGTCCTGTTCGAGGCGCTGCAGGCGATGGCGCTCGACGTGGTGCTGACGACGGAGCCGCCGGCACGCGACGTGTTCTCGAGCTTCGTCGCGCATCGCGTCGCCGAACAGAAGGTCTTGCTGCACGGCACGCCGCACCGGCTGCGGCATGCCACGCTCGAGGAGATGCTGAGCGAGGAACCCGTGATCCTGCCGACCGACAGTTCGATCCGGACCGGCTTCGACAGTCTGATCACCCGGCTCGGGCTGCGTCCGCAAGTGGCGGCGGAGGTGGACGACATGGCGATGATCCGCCTTCTGGCCCGCGAGGATGCGGGGCTTGCGATCACGCCCGCCGTCGTTCTGGCCGACGAGCTTCGCGACGGGTTGCTGGTGACCGCACCGTTCGATCTCGATATCGGCGAGGATTTCTACGCGGTGACGCTGCAGCGCCGCTTTCCGAACCCGGTGGTCACGGACCTGATCGAGAAGGCGCGGGAGGCAGAGGCGTCCGGTCGCGGTTGATCCAGGGAACCGCGGGACAATGGCGCGCGCGACCTTGCTGGACAAGAACGCGAAAAGGCGGCTCGAAAGCCGCCTTTTCTTTTGGTTTCGATCCCAGTCGGTCTCAGTAGACGCCGTAGGTCGTCTCGTCGAGCTTGTCGTAGATCTCCGAGCGCGCAAGCGCGGCCAGCGCGTCCACATCGGTCGTGTCCACATTGGCGAGCAGCCCGTCCCACTTGTCGACGAGCGCCTTGAACTCGGTGAGGATCGCTTCGGGATCCTTCACGCCGCGATCCTTGGCATTGGCGATCAGCGTGGCTTCATCGGCGACCACGAATTCGGCCAGCGCATCTTTCAGGGCCTGATCCGGCTCGGCCACGGCCATGCCGTTCTCTTTCGCCGAGTTCACGGCCTTCTCGACATCCTTGTCGAAGGCGATGCGGTGCTCTGCGAGGTAATAGGCCATCTCATTGAACAGCACGCGGCGGTTCTCGGGCGAGATCGACTGCCAGAAGGCGACGTTGTAGCCCCATTCGAACCCGGCGTAGTAGTTGCCGATCGCGAGCGTGTTCATGTCGGTGACGACATCCTTCAGGCTGAAGCTGTCGAGCGCATCCGCCGCCGCGACCGCACAATCGAGCGAGCCGGCGTCAAGCCCGGTATACATCTCGCTCGACGGCATCGAGACCGGTACGGCGCCTACGAATTCCGCGAAGCGCGACCACGCGCCGCCCGCCATGCGCAGGCGCTTGCCCTTGATATCGGCCAGCGTGCGGACCGGGGTGTTGCACTGCATGAAGTACTGCGAGGTCGAATAGCCCCCGCCATAGACCACACCATTGGCTTTCCACTCCGCCAGCTGGGCGGGGTTGGTCAGGCCGAACTCGGTCGAGGCGAAAGCCATGACCAGCGGGTCGGTGTTGTAGAAAGCCATGTTGCCGATGAGATTGTCGATCGGCAGCTCGGAGGGGGTGTAGGTCCCGGCGTGATAGGTGACCTGCGCGATCCCGTCGCGCACGCCCTGCAGCGAGGAGGCCGGCGGCAGCAGCGAGCCTGCGGAGAACACGGTGAAATTGATCTCGCCATCGGTCTCTTCCGCGACCTTCTTGGCGAATTCCACGTAGGGGCCGCGCACCATCGAGTGGCGTTCGGCGAAGAAATGGTTGGCGTTGTAGTCTGCCGCGCTCGCCACGGTCGCGGTGGTCATCATCGCGAAGGCGATCGCCGCGGTCTTCATCGTCGACGTCATGTTCACAGGTTTCCTCCCTTTGGAACGGTAAATGAGTTGTCGTTTCACCCGGCCATCAGCGCGGGCAGGTAGAGGCTGAGCGCCGGAAACGCGATCAGCAGGATGAGCGTCAGCAGGTCCATCGCGATGAACCAGGTCGTGCCGGAGATGATGTTGCCGAGCTTCACCTTCCCCGACAGCGCGCTGTGCAGGACATAGAGGTTGAGCCCCACAGGCGGCGTCACGAGGCCGATCTCCAGGAGTTTGATCGTGATGATGCCGAACCAGATCAGGTTGATGTCGGCGGCTTCCAGCACCGGCAGCAGGATCGGCAGAGTCAGCAGCATCAGGCCGATCGAGTCGATCACCATGCCGAGGATCACGAACAGCCCCGCCACCATCAGGATGATCACCACCTTGTCGTCGGAGACGGCGAGCATCGCGTTGGTCAGCGAGCGCGGCACGCCGGACAGCCCCATGAAGCGGGTGAACATGATCGCCCCGATCGACAGGAAAAAGATCGAGGAGGTGGCGACGACCGTCTGGCGGATCGCGGCGCGCATCGCCTCCCATGTCAGGCTCCGGCGCAGCAGCGCGATCAGAACGGCGAGAGTCGCTCCCATTCCGCCCGCCTCGGTCGGTGTGAAGAAGCCCCCGAATATGCCGCCAAGGACGCCCATGATCAGGACCGGGAACGGCCAGACCGACCACAGCAGGCTCAGGAAGCGGCGCATGTCGAACGGCTCGGCGGTGCGCGGGGCGAGTTTCGGGTTCACCGCGCAGCGCATGGTGATCATTCCCATGTAGATCAGCGCGGATATCAGGCCCGGCACGACGCCCGCGATGAAAAGCTGGCCGATCGACTGCTCGGTGAAGATCCCGTAGAGCACCATCAGGATCGACGGCGGGATCAGCGAGCCGAGCGTGCCCGAAGCGGCCACGACGCCGGTCGCGAGCGACGGGTGATACTTCGCGCGCAGCATTTCGGGCACGGCGATGCGCGACATCGCGGCGGTGGTCGCGATGCTCGAGCCCGACGCCGCCGCGAACAGTCCGCAGGCGCCGACGCTGGCCGAGGCGAGACCGCCCGGCACCCGCGCCAGCAGCATCTTAAGCAGGTCGAAGGCGCCACTCGTCAGCCCGGTATTGGCGGCGACGAAGCCCATCAGCAGGAACATCGGGATCGCGGTCAGCGACCAGTCCCCGATGAAGCTGAAGGGCAGGGCGCTCACGATGCCGAAAGCGGCGGTCAGGTTCAGCATCGATGCGATGCCGATGAAGGAGACGATCATCAAGGCGATGCCGATCGACATCCGCAGCGCGAGAAGTCCGAACAGGCTCGCGACGCCGATCCACCCAATGGTCAACATGCTCATGCCGCGGACTCCGTATCATGCAGTTTGGTGACGGGTTTGCCTTGCACAAGCAGCACGGCGCGCAAGAGTGCCGCCACGGCCGCAAGCCCGAAACCCAACGGCAACATGCAACGGGCGGGCCAGACGATGATCTCGCGGCTGCCCATCACGACTTCGCCGACCTTGAAGGCGCGGACCGCGTCGAGACCCGTGCGCCACGTCATCACCGACAGGATCGCCGCGGTCGCGAAGAAGGTGATCAGCAGGCTGATCCGCTGGAGCCAGTCGGGAAAATGGTTGAACAGCAGATCGACGCTGATCTGCTCGTCGTCATATTCGACCAGCGCCATCGGCAGCATGACGATCGCGACCATGTAATAATAGGACGAGATCTCGACCGTTCCCTGGATCGGGGCGTTCCAGAATACCTTCAGCACCACGTCGAGCGTGATGTTGCCCATCATCACGATGATGCCCAGCCCGCCCACGAGCATCAGCCCGTGAGTCAGTCGCCGAAACGCTCGATCAATGAATCCTCTCTGCACCGGTCACCTCCCCGCGATCTTGTGCGCCGGCCAGAGCATTCCTGACGGGGACTACCTATTCAAATAGCAAAGCTTGATCGGGTGATCGCGGTTCGTTATCGCTCCGGGGAGGATGACAGGGAGAGATACTCATGGGCCCAACGCGCATCGGCATTCGCCACTTGCGCTACACGATCGCGGTCGCGGATGCGGGTGGTTTCCGCGCCGCCGCCGAGGCGCTCAACATCGCGCAGCCGGCGATCAGCAAGACGATTCAGGACACCGAGACCGATCTGGGTTTCGCGATCTTCCGGCGCAGCGCGACCGTGTTCGAGATCACCGAGGCAGGACGGATCTTTCTGGAGGATGCGCGCCTGACCCTCGCCACGTTCGAGCGCACGATCCGCGCCTCGCGGCAGAACGCGCTCGGCGCGCGCGGGCATATCATCGTGGGCTATTCCGCACTGGCCTCGTCGTCGCAGATTTCCGCCGGGCTGGATCGGTTCCACCAGAGCTATCCGGGCTGTCAGGTCGAGATGCACGTGATGTCGACGGACACGATGATGCGGAACCTGAAGTCGGGCGAGATCGATATCGGCTTCCTACTGGCGCATGACAGCGTGCAAGACCCGGCCGTCGCGCAGGAGCCGATCTGGTCCACTCGGATCGGCGTCGTCGTGCCGCGCGATGTCGAGGCGCTGTCGCTCGAGGCGCTGCGCGAGCGGTCCTTCGTGATGGGCCTGCGGGAAAACTGGCGCTCGTTCCGGGCCCTGCTCGACACGGCCTTCGCACAGGGCGGTCTCGATCCGGTGGTCGTCGACGAAGCGTGGGACGTGCAGGTGATCTTCCAGCGCGTCGCGGAGGGGCGGGGCCTGACCTTCTACCCGATCAGCGCCGCCGACAGTCTGCCGGCCGCGCTGAAAATTCTCCCGGTGCCGGGCTGGAGCCCGGAGCTGACGATCGCGATGGCCTGGAGCAAGGTGGTCGACACGAAATTGCTGCAGGATTTCCGTACGATCTTCCTAGGCTGACACCGCGGCGGGGGTGATCCAATTTCGCGATCACCCGATCACACAAGCCTATTTGAACCTCGCGGAACACCTGACGTCTTATGGCGCCGCAAATGCCGACTGCCAGTGTGAGACCCGATGGATTACGATACCGACCCTGCGCCCTTTGACCTCAAGGGCTCCCGTACGGGTGTGCTGTTGCTGCACGGGTTCACGAGCACGCCCCAAAGCGTGGCTCATGTCGCACATGGCCTGCATCGGCGCAGCGGGGTGAGCATCCGCGTGCCGCTGCTGGCCGGTCACGGCACGACACCGGAGGAACTGGCGCAGACCGGATATCGGGACTGGCTGGCCTCGGCGGAGGCGGCGCTCGCGGCGCTGCGGCAGGAGTGCGACCGGATCGTTGTGGCGGGGCTGTCTCTCGGCGGGACCATCGCCCTCAACCTCGCGATCCGCTTTCCTGATCGGGTCGATCGCGTCGTGACAATCAACGGCTCGACCGGGCTCTATCGCCCCGATCAGGTTGCGAGCCTGTTCGGCGATCGGCCCGAGCCGTTCCAGCGCGGCATCGGCTCGGATATCCGCCATCCCGACCGGCGCGAAATCTGTTACGACCGGATTCCGTCCACCACGATGCGCGAACGCTTCGTGCTGACCTGTGCCACGGGCGCGATGCTGCCGGAGTTGCGCCAGCCGATCCTGGTCTTCCAGTCCCGCATCGATCATGTCGTCGCCCCCGAGAATGGGCTGCGGATCCTGCGCGATGTCGGATCTTCGGATGTCGGACTGGTCTGGCTGGAGAATTCGTTCCACGTCGCGACCCTCGACCACGACCGCGATTTGCTGGTCGAGAAGATCGGGGAATTCATCCTCGCGAACAGGCGATAAAGCGCGCGCAGCAGGGAAGTATTTGGCAGAGAGTGTTTCTCCATCGACCTGAAGTCGCCGCAGCGTTGCCTGTATTGCGATGGGCAAGGGCTGCAGCTCGGCCCTGAGCCGCCCCCGTTGGAATTTTAGGGATATTTCACGAACGCACGCAAATTCGTGAATACTTGCGAAAAAACAAAACCCGTGCAAACCTCGCCTATACAGGGGGAGGAGAGTGGGTTTCCGCTTTTGAGGAGAAGCTGGAAGCCTTGGCGGTCACGCCGTCTCACGAAGTCGCGATGCGCTTGGAGGAGTGCCATCGCGTGTTTTCGACCTCCCTCTCATTCGGCCCCGCGTCCGTCGGGGTCGCAACCAAAACGGGGAGGAACCATGAAACATCTGACCACTCGCAGACATGCGTTGCGCACTCTTGCGGCGGCGGGCGCCGCCAGCCTTGCCGCGCCGCATATCGCCTCGGCCCAAGCCAACGGCACGACCTGGAAGATCCAGACCTCGTGGCCGGGCGGCGTCGGCCTTCAGACCTTCAAGGACTGGTGCGCCACCATTCAGGAAAAGACCGGCGGCGAGCTGGCCTTCCAGCCTTTCGGCGCCAATGACGTCGTGGGCGACTTCCAGCTTTACGACGCGGTCAAGAACGGCGTGCTCGACGCGGTCAACCCGTTCACCATCTACGTGCAGGGCATCATCCCGGCGGGCGTGTTCCTGACGTCCTATCCGCTCGGCCTGCGCAATCCGCACGAATTCGACGTGTTCTATTACGGCCTCGGCGGGCTGGAAATGGCGCGCGAGCTTTATGCGGCGCAAGGCATGTATTTCGTGGGTCCCGTCCACCACGGCCCGAACATCATCCACTCGAAGGTGCCGATCCGGTCGATCGACGACTTCCGCGGCCGCAAGATGCGCCTTCCCGGCGGCATGGTCGCCGACGTCTTCGGCGAAATCGGGGCGGAGACCACCGTGCTTCCGGGCTCGGAAATCTTCCCCGCGCTGGAGAAGGGCACGATCGACGTGGCGGACTATGTAGGCCCTGCGGTGAACTACGCGCTCGGCTTCAGTCAGGTGACCAGCTATATCTCGATGGGCCCGCCCGGCATGATGTCGCTCTACCAGCCGGTCGACATCATGGACATCACCGTGGGCATGGATGCGTGGAACAAGCTCAGCCCGCAGATGAAGCAGTTCGTCGAAATGGAAACCCACGTCTATTCCGACATGCATCACGCGGCGATCCAGAAGGCCGACCAGGAAGCCTGGGCAAAGTTCGAGGCCGACGGGACCGAGGTCACGCGCCTCAGCCAGGACGATGTGGAGCTGATGACCGAAGTCGCCGTCCCGATCTGGTTCAAGTACGCGAACCGCGACAAGGACAGCGCGCGGATCTTCAAGACGCAGCTCGATTACATGATGTCCGGCTCGCTCGGCTATGTGACGCCCGATCTGGTCGACGGGCTGGAACTGAAGCTCTGATTTGATCTCGAAGACAGTCTGACGGGCCCGCCCTCTGGCGCGGGCCCGGTTCAACTGATGGCCGGGCATGTCCCGACAACAGGGGGTGGGCAATGCCCAATATCGACTTCACTCTACCGCATTGGGCCTATTGGGCAGGGTTGATCCTGTTTCCGATCATTGCGGCGTCTCTGGCCAACCGGCCACGCAAGACGGAGCGGCGCTATTCGCTCTCCTTGGGCTATTTCATTCTCGTGACCGGGGGGATGCTGGGACTGCATCGCTTCTATGTGAAAAGCCTGCTGGGCTTTCTCTTCATTCCGGTCTTCATCGCCATTCTTTACGCGAATGCACAGGGCCATAACGCGCGCGGCACGGTTTCGGACATGTCGAACGTGGTGCGTATGGCCGAGCGTTCTCTGAGCCGCGAACAGGAGCGGGTCGACACCGCGCAGGCCGATCTTCCGAAGCTGCGCGAGGAGCTGGCCGCCGCCGAAGAGGGCAGCTTTGCGCAGAAGCGCGCGCAGCGAAATGTCGATCGCGCCGAGAAGCGGGTCGCGGATGGCGAGTCGCTGATCGAACAGGCTCAAGCCGATCTCACAGAGGCGCGCCCGAAGAGGGACGCCGCCGCCGCCGTGCTCGCAAAATGGCGCAGCATCTCGAAATACGCTTTCTGGGTGCTGCTTGCGGGGATCGTCATCGACGCGCTCCTGCTTCCGATGCTGGTGCGGCGCGCCAACGCCTCGCTGCCCGAGCGTGACGAGGAAAGCGAGGTCGAGCGGCGTCTCGAAGCGCTCGAGGAAGAGGAGATGAAAGACGATTCCCGACATGTCTCGAAAGGTTGGACAGGCTGGATCGATCGGATTTCGCTCAAGGCGGGCGAGTTCGTCAGCTATTGGGCGATCATCGCGGTCTTCGTCTATTACTTCGAGGTCATCAGCCGCTACGTCTTCAACAGCCCGACGAACTGGGCGCATGAGGCGATGTATCTGATGTTCGGGATGCAGTACCTGATCTCGGGTGCCTACGCGATGCTGACCGAGAGCCATGTGCGCGTCGACATCTTCTACGCGCCGCTGTCGAAACCCCGCAAGGCGTGGGTCGATCTGCTGACCTCGGTCTTCTTCTTCATCTTCGCGGGCACGCTTCTGGTGACGTCGTGGATCTTTGCGATGGATGCGATCGCCGTGCCCACGGGCAACGGGCTCATCTCGCAATGGGCGCGCGGCGAAATTCCGACCGGCGAGATGCTGGCGAACTGGAATCTCGGACAATGGACCGATGCGAATGTCCGCTGGGGCGAGATCAGCTTCAACGAATGGGAGGTGCCTCTGTGGCCGATGAAATGGGTCATGGTGATCGGCGCTCTGCTGCTTGTTCTGCAGGGCATTTCAAAATTCGCGCAGGATCTGCGGGTCGTGATGGGCAGGGGCTGATACATGGGACTTGAGATTGGAATTGAGTGGCTGACACTCATCATGTTCGGCTCGCTGGTCGTCCTGCTGATGGCAGGGCTTCCACTGGCCTTCGTCACGGGCGGTCTGGCCTGTGTCTTCCTATTCGTGCTGGGCGACGAACGCGCGCTCAATATCGTGCCGAGCCGCATCTTCCCGCTGATGACGAACTACCAGCTCTCGGCGATCCCCTTGTTCATCTTCATGGCGTCAATGCTGGAGAGAGCAGGGATCATCAACGAGATGTTCGACGTCATCTACAAGGTGCTGGGCGGTGTGCGCGGCGGTCTGGCCGCGGCCACCATCATTGCCTCGACGGTGCTTGCCGCGATGGTGGGTGTGATCGGGGCTGCGGTGGTGACGATGGGGATCATCGCGCTGCCGGCGATGCTCGATCGCGGATACAATGCCAAGATCGCGATGGGGTCTATCATGGCGGGCGGCACGCTCGGGATCCTGATCCCGCCGTCGATCCTTGCGATCATCTACGCGGTCGTGGCCGAGCAATCGGTGGGCGAGCTGTTCATCGGTGCGGTAATCCCCGGCCTTCTCCTGTCGGGCATGTATGTGGCCTATGTGCTGATCCGCTGTGCGATCAACCCCGAGATGGGCCCGCCGATCCCGCCGGAAGAACGTATCACGGGCCGCGAGAAGATCCGCCTGATGAGCAACATGTCGGCGCCGATCTCGCTGATCGTGATCGTGCTGGGCGTGATCTTCACCGGCGTCGCGACCCCGGTGGAAGCGGCGGGCATCGGCACTTTCGGTGCGATCATCGTGGCCGCCATCCACCGCAAGCTCGACTGGCAGACGATCCGCGAGGCCGCGATCACGACGCTCAAGGCCTCGGCGATGGTCATCTGGATCATGTTCGGGGCGACGATCTTCGTCGGGCTCTACGTGCTCGAGGGCGGACAGCAATTCGTGCAGAACGCGCTGGAGGCGACCGGGCTCGGGCCGTGGGGCATCCTGATCATCATGCAGCTCGTGCTGATCATTCTCGGGATGTTCCTCGACTGGGTCGGCATCCTGCTGCTCTGCGTGCCGATCTTCGTGCCGATCGTGAAGGCGCTTGGGGCCGAGGCCTTCGGGCTGAGCGATCCCGACGATCTCGTGCTGTGGTTCGGGGTGCTCTACCTCGTGAACATGCAGATGAGCTTCCTCTCGCCGCCCTTCGGCTACGCGCTGTTCTATCTGCGCGGGGTGGCGCCGCCGGAAATTCCGATGGGCGACATCTTCCGCTCGGCGCTGCCGTTTCTCGCGCTTCAGGTGGTGGGGCTGCTGCTGTGCATGTTCTTCCCGGAGATCATCATCTGGCTGCCGAAACTGGTCTACGGTTGATCACTCGCATCTAGTCTAGGAGACACGAGAAGCCCCGCGCCGTGTCGCGGGGCTTTTCATTCTGGCTGATCTGCCGCGATTTCCGGATCGCATGAGCACTCACGGTTCTGCCAGCTCGGCGCGACGGGCCTCGAGGGCTTCGATGAGCGTATCGGCCACCGCCCGAACCCTGCGCGATGCCGCGAGATCGGCGTGGATTGCCATGTAGATGGGATGCTCCATCGCAGATCCGTCGGGGAGCCGATCCGCCAGGAGCCTGAGCCCTGCCGCGCGGGCCAGAAGGTGCGGCAGCACGCCCACGCCCACGCCGCGCGCCATCGCCTCGACCTGTCCCGCCAAGGTGTTGACCGCCAGGCGCGGCGCTTGGTCCGCCCCGAAGGCGCGGGCCCACTCGACCTGCAGCTTCACCCCGCTCTCCTCTGGAAAGGGGAAGGTCACGAAGCGCTCGGGTCGGGTCCCGCTCGGCGGTCCGTAAAGGCCCACCCCCAGAACGCCCACTTGACGCACCAGAAGGTGACCATGTTCTGGGCGCAACAACCGCAGCGCCAGATCGGCGTCGCGACGATGGAGATTGACGACTGCAGCACTGAAAAGGATTTCCACATCGAGCCCGGAATGTCTTCCCAGCAACGGCGCGAGCGCCGGCACGATGATGGGCGCGACGATGGTCTCGAAGCTTGCCAGACGCACGAGGCCCGCCACTTCGGCCTCCGCCCCCGCGCCTTGAGAAAAGCCCTGTATCGCCTGCTCCGCTTCTTCTGCACGCGGCAAGAGCGCCTCGCCCTGATCGGTCAGACGGTAGCCGCTCTGGTGGCGCAGAAAGAGAGGCACGCCGAGCGCTTGCTCCAGCCGATCGACGCGGCGCGATACCGTCGCGACCCCAAGGCCAAGGGTCTGGGCGACCCCGGAGAGGGTGCCCGTCCGCGCCAGAGCGAGGAAAATCCGAGTGTCATCCCAATTAAGTCGCAAAGCTTTCTTCCAATTTTGGAAAACTAATTGCCAGTATTATCTATACGCCTCCCAAAATGAAAAGCGTAAACAGCCGGCGTCTTCCCATCGGATGAGGCCATCATGTCCGCAATCGACTTCCCTCCAGCGAAACGCTCCATGTCAGACGGCAGTGCGCTCTCCCTAAGCGCGCTGGCGGCAATCTTCTGGGGCACCAATTTCGAGGCGACCCGCGTCGCTCTCGAACATCTCTCTCCCTGGACCGCTGCCGCGAGCCGCTTCGCGATCGCAGCGGTTGCGATCGTGATCTGGCTTGGGGTTTCGCGCGGGATCAATTTTCAGGTGCTCAAGCGTAACTGGCCCGCCTTCGCGGTTCTCGGCGTCGCCGGGGTCGCGGGCTTCAACGCCGCCCTCTTTCTGGGGATGCAAAGTTCGAGCCCGGTCACCGCTGCCCTGATCATGGGCACGACGCCGCTGACGACCAATCTGCTCGATGCGCTGGCTCAAAGACGCCTGCCGAAAGGGACCGCGATCGTCGGAATGATCGTGAGCTTCGTCGGCGTCGCGATGACGGTCGGAGCGTTCTCGGGAACGCGGTTCTCCGGCGGCGACATTCTCATCCTGATCGGCAGCATCGGCTGGTCGCTCTACTCCATCGGATGCCGCAGTTGGGTGCGCGAGGCATTTGCGGTGGAAACCGCGACCTGGACAATGGTCTTCGGAGCGTTCGGGCTCGTGGTGATCTCCCTGTTCGTCGGAAATCCTGTGCGAGAACTGGTGCAGTCTGGGTTGGTCACCCAGTTGCTGGTTCTCTACATGGCACTGGGCGGCTCGGTCCTGGCCTATCTGTTCTGGCAGGTCGGCATTTCGGTGCGGGGGCCGGCCGCGACCTCGGTCCTCTTCAACCTCGTCCCTGTCGCCGCGCTTCTCGTCGCGATCGCCTTCGGGCGGATGCCCGGCTGGCAACAGATTCTGGGTGTGTTCGTCGCCATCCTCGGCGTGTTGCTCGCAAGCGGCCGGCTTCGTCTGCCCGGTCGCAACTGAGGGCGCCCTCAGGCGAACTTGAAGCTTCCGTGATGCCTTCGGCCGGAACATGGCTCTGGCTGAGGGGCGTCAGATCGCCCCCAAGAGAGCATCTGTCCCATGAAGAACCTGCTCTGGCGTCTCGCGTGTCGTCTCCGAAAACGACGCCGCTTCACCGACCCGCGAGACCTCCCGCCTGCACTCCTGCGCGACATCGGTCTCGAGGCGCATCTTTCTCGGTCGGATATTCGAATGAGCGGGCCGAGGCCGAACCGATCAATGCCGCCAGAAGCCGATCGCTGCAGATGAAGCGCGATTATCCCGGTTGACCGTCCCGATGAGCTGGCTCAGCCCGACCATATCCGGCCGGGCTGAGCCGTCGCTTCCGGGAGGTGCGTGGGCTCAGTCGAGCCCGTTCGCGCGTGCAACGAAATCCGCGAGATGCGGCACGTAATCTTCAGGGCCGTCGCCGCCGGTGGCCATTGCCATCGCGAAGGCGTTCTTGGCCGTGCTGGCGAGCGGGGTTGCGACAGTGGCGGCATTCGCCATCGACTCGACGTAGCGCAAATCCTTGTAGGCGTTGGCGAGGGTGAACTTGTGCGCCTCGCGGTTGCCCTCGAGCGCGTAGCCCATGAAGGTCTGGTAGAAGCCGCAATCCATCCGGCCGCCCCGGATCACCTTGTCGAACTGCTCGATCGGAATGCCCACCTTGCGCGACATTGCGAGGGCTTCGGAATAAAGCGCGGCATAGCCCAGCGAGATGAAGTTGTTGAGCAGCTTCATGCGGTGGCCGTCGCCAAGGCTGCCGACGCGTACGATCTTGCCCGCCCAGGTGTCGATCACGGGCTCGATGCGCGCGAACAGCTCTTCATCCGCGCCGACCATGCAATCGAGCGTGCCGTCCCAGGCCTCTTTCGGGGTGCGGCTGAGCGGCGCATCCGCATAGGCGACGCCGATCTCTTGCATGTCCTTTGCAAGCTTCATCGTCACGGTCGGCTCGCCGGTCGAGCAGTCCACGATGACGCTGCCCTCTTTCAGGCCCGGAGTCAGCTTTGCGACCGCCTCGGCGGCTTCCGGCGCGCCGGTGAGGCACAGGAAGATGATCGAGGAGCGCGACGCGAGGTCTTCATAGGAGGTCGCCTCGGTCGCCCCGCGCGAGACCAGGTCCTCGATCGGCTTGCGGTTGCGGTGGGCGATCACGGTCAGCGGATAGCCTTTCTCGACGATGTTCTTGGCCATGCCGTGGCCCATCAGGCCGGTGCCGATGAAGCCGATGGTTTCCTGGGTCTTAGTCATTGGATACTCCGCTTGGGTCGATAGGTCGTGAAATTCGGATCAGAGATTGAAGCGCTCCCGCAGGTCGGCGACCTGCGCCGGGGTCAGCGGGCGGATCGCGTGGCCCTGCAGGGCGAGGAACAGTTTGGAGGTCTCCTCCAGCTCTTCGGCGGCATATTGCGCGTTCGACAGGCTGGTGCCCGCGACGACAGGGCCGTGATTGGCGAGCAGCACCGAATGATGCGCGCTGGCGAGCGAGCGCACGGCCTCGGCCAGTTCGGGATCGCCCGGCGCGTAGTAGGGCACGAGCGGCAGCTTGCCCACGCGCATCACGTGATAGGCCGTGAGCGGCGGCAGCACGTCCTCGGGATCGATGTCGCGCAGGATCGAGACGGCCGTCGAGTGGGTCGAGTGCAGATGGATCACCGCGCCCGCTTCCTGACGCTCGTCATACATCGCGAAATGCAGGAAGGATTCTTTGGTCGGCTTGTCGCCCGAGACGAAGTTGCCGTCCCGGTCGAAAAGGGAGATCCGGGCCGGATCGAGCGTGCCGAGCGAGGCATTGGTGGGCGTCATCAACCAACCGCCATCGGGCAGCCGCGCCGAGATATTGCCGGAAGACCCGGCGGTAAGGCCGCGATCGAAGAGCGAGCGCCCGATGGTGCAGATCTGGTCGCGCAGGCGCGTTTCGTCAGACATGTTCGGCCTCCGGCTCCAGAAGGTCCCACGCCTTGAGGAAGAAATCCTCGGCGCCGAAATTGCCTGATTTGAGCGCGAGCGCGAGGCGCGGGCCGGAGAGGCTCATCGTCCACGGCACGCCGGGGTCGATCTCGGGGCCGATGTCGAGCAGGCGCACACCGAGCGCCGTCGTCACCGCGCCCGACGTTTCGCCGCCCGCGATCAGCATGCGGGTAAACCCGGCGTCGCGCAGGCGTTCGGCGATTGCGGCCAGCGTGTCTTCGACCAGTGCGCCGGAGGCGTCTCGGCCCAGACGGGACTGGATCTTGCCGAGCTGCGCCGGATCTGCGCTGGAATAGATCAGGGGGGTGCTGTCGGCGGGCTGCGCGATGGCCCAATCGGCGATCTCATCCGCGCTCTGTCTGCCTTCGGTCAGTGACTCCACGTCGAGCGCGCGGCTCGGCAGGCCGGCCGCTTGCGCCGCCGCGATCTGGCCACGGGTCGCGACCGAGCAGGAGCCCGCGAGGATCGCGCTGCGGCCCTCCGGGGCTGGCATCCGATCCGGCGCGCTATGCGCGTCGCTCCGGTCGCGAAGCGCTGCGGCCAGGCCCAGACCGATGCCCGAGCCGCCGGTGACCAGCGGCATCTCCGCGCAGGCCGCGCCGAGCGTCATCAAGTCCGATTCGTCGATCGTGTCGGTGACGACGACACGGGTGCCAGCGGTGCGGGCGGTCTCAAAGGCCTTGCGCAGCGCGGCCTCTCCCTGCCTGATCGTCGTGACGTCGATCAGGCCGACTTTCAGCGTCGTCTGCCGCCCCAGAACCCGCACCAGATCGGGGTCGCGCATCGGGGTGAGCGGGTGGTCCTTGAGCGGGCTTTCCGACAGCAGACGGTCGCCCACGAAAAGGTGGCCCTTGTAGACCGTGCGCCCGGTCGCCGGGAAGGCGGGGCAGGCGATGGTCAGGGTCGTGCCGGTGAACTTCATCAGGGCCTCGGTGACCGGCCCGATATTGCCGTGGTCGGTGGAGTCGAAGGTCGAGCAATATTTGAACATCAGGCGTTGCGCCCCGGCCGCGCGCAGGGCTTTCGCCGCTTTCAGCGACAGCTCTACCGCGTCGCCTGCCGGAATGGTGCGCGACTTCAGCGCGACCACCACCGCATCGGCGCCCGACAGGTCCATTTGCGGCCCCGGCAGGCCGATGACCTGCCGCGTCTTCAACCCGCTGCGTGACAGCATCAGGCACAGGTCAGTGGCGCCGGTAATATCGTCGGCGACCGCTCCGATCAGCATGGAAATTCCTCCCTCGGTCCACAGATCGCCGATCGCCCCGACGGCGCGGGGCGGCGATTTCACATAGCCCTTGCAAAGCCGTTGCGGCTCGGGCTAACGATGTAATGACAACGCTATCATTCCAGCAATGCAAGCGCAAGACGGACGCTGGAAGGGGGCAGGTTGAGACTGGAAATCGGCGATTGAGAGGTATTCCGCATGAAGTCACCCCAAGAGACGAAGGTCTGTGTCATCGGTCTGGGATCGATGGGCTTCGGCATGGCCGAGAGCTTGCTGCGAGACGGGTTCGCGGTGACGGGCGTCGATGTGAATGCCGATGCGATGGAGCGCTTTGCGGCGCTTGGCGGCGCGGTTGCAGCCGACCCTGCGACGGGGGCGCAAGATGCGGAACTGGTGATCGCCGTGGTCGTCAATGCCGACCAGACAGAGCAGGTGCTTTTCGGACCGGGCGGCGCCGTCGCGACCATGTCCGAGGGCGGCGTGGTGATGTCCTGCGCTACGATGGCCCCCGATCTGGCGCGCGTCTTCGCCAAGCGCTGCGCCGCGGCGGGCGTGACCTATCTCGATACGCCGATCAGCGGTGGTGCTCAGCGTGCCGCCAGCGGTGAGCTGACGATCATGGGCTCGGGTCCGGCGGCGGCTTTTGCGCGCATTCGCCCAGCGCTCGATAGTGTCGCCGCCAAGGTCTACGAGCTTGGCGAGGAGGCAGGCACGGGCGCGGCCTTCAAGGTGGTCAATCAACTTCTCGCCGGTGTGCATATCGCGGCGGCCTGTGAGGCGATCACCTTCGCCAAGGCGATGGATCTGGACCTGGAGAAAGTCTACGAGGTGATCACCGCGTCAGCGGGCAATTCGTGGATGTTCGAGAACCGCGTGCCGCACGTGCTCGAGGGCGATTACAGCCCGCGCAGCGCGGTGGATATCTTCACCAAGGATCTCGGGATCGTGGCGGATATCGGGCGGGACCTGAAATTCCCGACACCGATCGCCGGGACGGCTCTGCAGATGTTCGTGATGACGGCGGCGGCCGGGATGGGGCGCGACGACGATGCCTCTGTCGCGCGGATGCTGGCGAATATCGCGGGGCTCGATCTGCCTGATGCAGCGCCCGCAAGCGAGGGCTGAGCGATGCCCAGATTTGCCGCCAACCTGACGATGATGTTCACCGAGCACGAGTTTCTCGACCGCTTCGCCGCGGCGAAAAAGGCCGGGTTCGATGCGGTCGAATATCTCTTTCCCTACGACCACCCGCCCGAGGCGATCGCAGAGCGGCTGCGCGCGCACGGCCTGACGCAGGCGCTCTTCAATCTGCCGCCCGGCAACTGGGAGGCGGGTGATCGCGGGCTGGCCGCATTGCCGGATCGCGCAGAGGAATTCCGCGCCTCGATCGACACTGCTTTGCGCTATGCCGAGGCGACCAGGGTCGGGCGCGTGCATGTGATGAGTGGGCTCGCCTCGCGCCAAGATGTGACCGCGCTGACCGCCTATCGCGACTCGTTGCGGAGGGTCTGTGATGCGGCCGGGGCACTGGGGCTCGATGTGGTGATCGAGCCGATCAACACGCGCGACATGCCGGGCTATTTTCTGGATGATTTCAGCTTCGCTGCCGATCTGATCGCGGAGCTTGGGCTGCCCAATCTCAAGCTGCAATTCGACATCTATCACCGCCAGATTCTGCACGGGGACGTGCTGATGGGGCTGCGGGAGATGGCGCCGATCATCGGACATGTTCAGATCGCCGCGGTGCCGGATCGGCACGAGCCAGGAACCGGCGAGCTCGACGACGCGCGCATTCTGCGCGAACTGGACGCACTGGGCTATGAAGGGTTCGTGGGCTGCGAATACCGCCCGGCAGGCCGGACAGAGGATGGTCTGGACTGGATGCGCGCCTTCGCCTGAGACGAAGGCGCGCCCCTTATCAGCTTTCGATGTAATCGCGATGAAGCGCCCAGTCGCCCGGGCTGAACCGGTCCGAGGCGAATTGCTGCTGGTGCCAATAGGGATAGATCACAGGCAGCTTGCTGACCTCGTGCAGGCGCTTCAGCTCGTCTTCGCTCAGCTCCAGATCCACTGCGCGGAAATTGTCGCGGAACTGCTGTTCATTGCGTCCGCCGATCACCAGCGAGCTGATCGCGGGACGCGTCAGCAGCCACGCCAGCGCGACCTGCGCCGCCGAGACCCCATGCGCGTCACCGATCTCGACCAGCGCATCGACGATGTTCCACAGCTTCTCCTCGTCGCGGATCGGCGGCTCGGTCCAGCCCGCGAATTGCCGCGAGCCTTTCGGCGTGTCCTTGCCTCGGCGATGCTTGCCCGACAGCAGACCGGCGGCGAGCGGGCTCCAGACCAGCACGCCCAGCCCCTGATCGACTGAGATCGGCAGCAATTCGTATTCCGCCTCGCGGGCCTCGAGCGTGTAGTGGATCTGCTGCGCCACGAAGCGCTCGCGCAGGCTCCGGTCGCTGACGCCGAGGGCCTTCATGATGTGCCAGCCCGAGAAGTTCGAGCAGGCGATGTAGCGGACCTTGCCCTGTTGCACGAGCGTGTCGAGCGCCGAGACCATCTCCTCCATCGGGGTCACGCCGTCCCATTCATGCATGTGGTAGATGTCGATGTGGTCGGTGCGCAGCCGCTTGAGCGAGCGTTCGCATTCGCGGATCAGGTGATAGCGCGAAAAGCCCTCGTCATTCGGTCCATCGGCGATCCGCATCCGCGCCTTGGAGGAGATCAGCACGTCATCGCGCCGACCGTCGAGCACTTCGCCAAGGATCTCTTCCGAAAGACCGGTCGAGTACATGTTCGCGGTGTCATAGAGGTTGATGCCGGCGTCGATGCAGGTGTCGACCAGCTTGCGCGCTTCGCTGACGCCTTGGGCGCCGACGGCCTTGAAAGCGCCTGCGCCCCCGAACGTGAACGTGCCCATCGTGAGCACCGAAACCTTGAGTCCAGATCGTCCTAAGGTTCTGTATTTCATGTATATCTCCTCCTCTTGAGTATCGTTTGTCCAGGCGCGATCAGCGCGCCAGAAGTCTTGCGACATGCGCGATGCCCAAGGTCGGGCTGGTCAGAACCGGCGGATCATCCGCGCTCGTCTCGAGCCGTTGGAGCGCGCGCGCCATCGAGGCCTGTGCCAGAACCACCACGTCGTTTTCGCGGGCGAGCCGGGCGATGCCTTCGGCAACCCGCGCATCGTGCCCCTCGCGGTCGCCCGATTGCAGCGTCTCGAAGGCGCCCTCGACGACCTGGCTCGTGATTGCGCTGTCCGCCCCGGCCTCGCGGCTGACGCGCTCGATCAGCTCGGCGGTGGGCGTCAGCGTCGATTGCAGGGTCGCGAGCACACCGATGCGGCGGCCATTTGCGACCGCTTCCTGTGCCATCCCCTCGTCGATGCGCATCAGCGGCACGGGGCAGAGCGGTGCGATGCGTTCGACCGCGCCGCCGAGGCTGGAGCAGGTCACGAGAACCGCCTCGGCCCCTGCATCGACCGCCGACCAGATCATGCCCGTCAGGCGGCGCGCCGTCATCGGACTGACCGATCCGTCGCGGATCGTCAGGCGCAGAAGACTCTCGTCGAGCATGTTGAAAACTTTCCAGTCGGGCAGGCGGGCCTGCGCCAGGCCTTCAAGCTCCGGGATCAACCCGGCGACGGTATGGATCATCGCAAGGGAGCGAGGTGATTCGTGTCTTTCGTGATGCATTCGCGGGCTCCTATGTTGCGGTTGACGCGCTCTGGTCTCGCTAGCCATGACAGCGCTGTCATGTTCGTGAGTATCATCATGGACCTGCTTCGATGACAAGCCGGAATGTCCCAAGCGCCTTGTTTGAAACGCTTTGACCGGGTTCGGAACTACGTTCCGCAGGGGAGGGCGCGTCCTTCCGACACCTGTCCTGACACAAGTTTTTGTTATTTGCTGATTGACAAGACGGCTTTGCGGTTCGCAATATGACAGCGCTGTCACAGGAGGAATGGCAGCGCTAGCATTTCGGGCGAACCCCCGTCCGACCCGCCAGCCCCCGCCGAAGCGTTCGGCGCCGGATGTGCGTGCGGAAGGTCGGGGACGCGGAGAAGGGAGGGGCGTTTTGGCACTGTCGGAAAATTCGGTCACGCCATCGGAAAGGAAATCCATGCGAGTCCTGCATCAATTGCTTCAACTGCGTCACATGCGTGAATTCAACGTTCTGATCGCGTTGATCCTGATGGGGCTGCTGATCAGCTTGTTCACACCGTATTTCCTGACCGTGTCGAACCTGATGGGGGTGTCGCGGGCGTTCTCGCTGACCGCCATCATGAGCATCGGCATGGTGATGGTCATCATCACCGGCGGGATTGATCTGTCGGTGGGCTCCGCGATGGGGCTCGCCGGTCTGATCACGGCGCTCTGCTTCGATGCGGGCTACTCGCAATATGCGGCGGTGGCCGCGGGGCTCGGTGTCGGGCTTGCCTTCGGGTTGACCAACGGGCTGCTGATCACCGCGATCGGCCTGCCGCCCTTCATCGCCACGCTCGGCACGCTGAGCATCGGGCGCGGCTTGATGTATATGATTACCCACGGCGTGCCGTTGACCCCAGACACTCCCGAGAGCTTCAGCTTTCTGGGGCAGGGCTATGTCGGCCCGGTGCCGGTGCCGGTGGTGATCCTGCTCGTTCTGACGCTCGTCTTTACGGTCATCATGACCCGGACCCGCTTCGGTCGGCACGTCTATGCCACGGGCGGCAACGAGAACGCGGCACGTCTGAGCGGGGTGAAGGTCCAGCGCGTCAAGCTCGCGGTCTACGTCCTGTCCTCGACAATCTCTGCGCTGGCCGGCGTTATCGCCTTTTCGCGCTACCTGTCGGCAGAACCGGCGTCCGGCTTCGGTTCGGAGCTTGAGGTGATCGCCGCGGCCGCAATCGGCGGGGCCAGCCTTGCGGGCGGTATCGGCTCGGTGCTGGGCGCGGTCATCGGGGCCGCCCTGATCGGCGAGATCGCCAACGGCGTCGTGCTGCTCAACATCAATACCTATGCCCAGCAGGCCATTACCGGCGGCGTGATCCTGATCGCGGTCAGTCTGGACGTGCTGCGCAATCGGATGGGCGGCCGCGGCTGAGCCGCGTCGTCCGGAAAGCAACAAGATCAAGAAGCCGGACCGCGTCTCGAAGAGGAGAGAGCGGCGCGAGATCCGGACGAAGAAGGCCCCGGTGCGGGGCGCAAAACCGAAACTGCATCAACAATAGAGGCCTGCCGCGCGTGGTCGGGTCTGGAGGAGGAGAGAAGATGCGTATTGCAATGAAAGCCGCCGCGGCGGTTCTGGCCCTGGCAACCGGTATGGGGGCGGCTGCGTCCTATGCTCAGGACATCACCGTGGCGCTCGTGCCGAAGGTGGCCGTTCCGTTCTTCGACGACTGCAACACCGGCGGGGCCGAGGCAGCGAAAGAGCTGGGCGTGAACTACCAGTGGGTGGTGCCGGCGAACACGCAGGGTTCGACTCAGGTCAAGATCATCGAGGATCTGATGGCGCGTCACGTCGACGGGATCGGGATCTCGGTCAACGAGCCGAAATCGGTCGAGGGCATCATCAAGCAGGCCACCGATGCGGGTATCAAGGTCGTCACCTTCGACAGCGACAGCGCCAATAGCGCGCGCAGCATGTATATCGGCACGATCAACAAGCAGGCGGGCGTCACCATGGGCAAGTCCATGGCCGAAGCGCTCGGCGGCAAGGGTGAGGTGGCGATCGTCACCGGTCAGCTTGGTGCGTCCAACCTGAACGAGCGGATCGACGGCGTGAAGGAAGCGCTGGCCGACTATCCCGACATCAAGCTGGTCGCGACCGAAGGCACCGAGGACGACCTCGCCCGCGCCGTTTCGGTGACCGAGGCGCTCCTGCGCGCAAACCCGAACCTCGCCGGTATCTTCGGCATCAGCCAGGTCGGCGGCCCGGCCGTCGCGAAGGTTCTCGCGCAGCAGGAATTCGCGGACAAGAAAGGCAAGCTGAAGGTCTTTGCGTTCGACGATCTGCCCGACACGATCAAGGGCGTGAAGGAAGGCTTCATCGACGGCATCATGGTCCAGCGCCCGATCACGATGGGCAAGCTGGCGGTCGAGCATCTCGTGGCCCAGATCAAGGGTGAAGAGACCGATCCGCAGAACATCGACACCGGTGTGACCGTCGTGACTGCCGACAACCTCGACAGCTACACCAAGTAATCTCCGACGACACCTGGGCGGGGCCAAGCGTGGCCCCGCCCGACATTCTTCAGCCTGAGGCCGCGATGAAACCGTTTCTCGAAATGATCAGCATTTCCAAGACCTTTCCCGGGGTGAAGGCGCTGGACCACGTCGACCTGCATCTCAACTCCGGCGAGGTGCATGTGCTGGCAGGGGAAAACGGCGCCGGCAAGAGCACCCTGATGAAGATCATGACAGGCGTGCTGCGCGCCGATCCGGGAGGGGAGATCCGCGTCGAGGGCGAACCCGTCGTGATCAAGAACCCGGTCCATGCGCGGTCGCTCGGCATCTCGATCATTTACCAGGAACTCGCA
The DNA here is from genome assembly GCF_002213195.1 of Thioclava sp. F42-5. Lineage (NCBI taxonomy): Bacteria > Pseudomonadati > Pseudomonadota > Alphaproteobacteria > Rhodobacterales > Paracoccaceae > Thioclava > Thioclava sp. F42-5. Next base: position 971,096 of record NZ_NBNZ01000001.1, on the reverse strand, counting down.
GTGGTGAATAACCTCACCGTCGCCGAGAACGTCTTTCTCGCGCGTGAGCCGCTATTGCCGACCGGCCTGATCGACCGCACCAAGATGAATGCGGACACCCGCGCGGTGCTGCACGAGCTTGGCGTGGAAATCGACCCGGAAGCTATGGTCGGCACGCTTTCGATCGGCCAGAGACAGCTGATCGAGATCGCCCGCGCCATCTCCTACAATTCCAAACTCATCATAATGGACGAGCCGACCGCTTCGCTCAGCCACCACGAGGCCTCGACGCTGTTGCGCATGTCGCGCAAACTGGCCGAGCAGGGTGTCGGTATCGTCTTCATCTCGCACAAGCTCGAGGAAATCTTCGAAATCGCCGACCGCGTCACCGTGCTGCGCGACGGTCGCACCGTCGATACACGGCCCGTCTCCGAGATGACGAGCGACCTGCTGGTGCGCCTGATGGTGGATCGCGAGCTCGACCAGCTTTTCGGCCATCACACCTCCCACGCGACCGACGAGGTTCTGATGTCGGTGCGCAATCTCACCGAAAAGCGCGTGAAGGACGAAGGTGTGTTCGTGCGCGATGTCGATTTCGACCTGCATCGCGGCGAAGTTCTGGGCTTCTTCGGTCTGGTCGGTGCCGGACGGACCGAAGTGATGGAGATGATTTTCGGTAGCCGCCCCCATAGCGGCGAGATTTCGATCAACGGCAAACCGGCGCGGATTTCCTCGCCCTCGGACGCGATAGAGCATGGGCTCGGATTTGTGACCGAGGATCGGCAATCGCGAGGGCTTGTCCTCGGCATGTCGGTGCGCGAGAACTTTTCCCTGACGCATCTGAGTGACTATTGCAGCTTCGACTTCGTGAACCGTCGCAAGGAAACGGCGGCCTGTGCGGATTATATCCGCGCGCTGGGCATCAAGACGCCGTCGCCCGAGCAGAAGGTGCTCAACCTGTCGGGCGGCAACCAGCAGAAGGTCGTCTTGGCGAAATGGGCCGCGCGCCGTCCGCAGATCCTGATCGTCGACGAGCCGACGCGCGGGATCGACATCGGCGCCAAGGCCGAGGTGCACACGTTGTTGGGCAAGATGGCCGAGGAGGGCATGTCGATCATCGTCGTCTCGTCGGACCTGCCGGAGATTCTGGCGATCAGCGACCGTGTGATCGTGCTGAAGGAGGGGAAGATCAGCGGCGAACTGACCCGAGAGAACGCCACGCAGGAAAGCGTGATGCTGGCGGCGACCGGCTGAGGCCGTCCCGCCGAACCGAAAAGCGAATGAACGAAACGGAGATTGAAATGACCAAGCGCGTAGTATTCACAGGCGGAACCGGCAAGGCAGGGCGTCATGCGGTGCCGCATCTGCTGAGCAAGGGCTACGATGTGCTCAACGTCGACCTCAAGCCGCTCGACGTCCCGGGCGTGAACACGCTGATCACCGACGTGACCGACAGCGGCGCCGTGTTCAACGCGCTGACCACCCACCACGACTTCGGCGGGTTCGAGAAGGGCGCGCCGCCGTCGCCGCCCGATGCGGTCGTGCATTTCGCCGCGATCCCGCGCGTGCTGATCGAGCCCGATAACGTGACCTATCAGGCCAACGTCATGAGCACCTACAACGTGATCGAGGCGGCGATGAAGCTCGGCGTGCGCAAGGTGATCATCGCCTCGTCCGAGACGACCTATGGCGTGTGCTTCGCCGAGGGCGACAAGGATTTCCACTCCTTCCCGCTCGAGGAAGATTACGACAGCGATCCGATGGACAGCTACGGGCTCTCCAAGGTCTGCAACGAGAAGACCGCCCGCGCCTTCGCCGCCCGCTACGGCGCCGATATTTACGCGCTGCGCATCGGCAACGTGATCGAGCCCCATGAATACGGCATGTTCAAGGGGTTCCTCGAGAACCCGATGAGCCGCAAACGCAACGCCTGGAGTTATATCGACGCGCGCGATCTGGGTGAGATCGTGCATCTGTGCATCGAGAAGGACGGTCTGGGCTATCAGGTGTTCAACGCGGTCAACGACACGATCACCGCCGACATGCCGACCACCGAGTTCTTGAAGAAATACTGCCCGAACACGCCGGTCACCCGTGAGATGGGTGCCGACGAGGCACCGATCTCGAACCGCAAGGCGCGCGAGGTTCTGGGCTTCAAGGAAGCGCATCCGTGGCGCAAATACGTGGAGGTATGATCGCCACGGTCCCCGCGATGTTTTCGCGCCATGCATGTATGGCCTTTGAAAACGCTGCCGCTAGGTGCATTTCTGGGTAATTGACTCGGGCTTGCCCGAAAGGAATTGGAGGAAAGCGTCATGGGGACCAAGCAGCGATTGCCCGACCGCAAAAGCAAGATCACCGTGCGCGAGGTCGCGCGCCGTGCCAATGTCAGCGAGTCGACGGTCTCTCGCATCATGCGCAACAAGGGACTGGTCGCCGAAGCTACCCGCGAGAAGGTCATGGAGACGGTCCGCGCGATGGGCTACGTCCCCAACCGCATCGCTGGCTCGCTGGCCTCGCTCGACTCCTTCCTCGTCGGCGTCGTCATCCCGTCGCTCTCCAACATCGTCTTCCCGGAAGTCCTGCAGGGCGTCCATGCCGGGCTCGAGGGAAGTGACCTGCAGCCGGTGATCTCGACCACGGATTATAATGTGGACCGCGAAGAGGCCGTGGTGCGCGGCATCCTCAGCTGGAAACCGGCCGCGATCCTGCTGGCCGGGTTCGATCACACCGACGCGACCCGCAAGATGCTAGAACAGAGCGACATCCGCGTCGTCGAGATGATGGATATCGACAGCACGCCGATCGACATCGCGGTGGGCACCTCGCATCGCCGTGCAGGCCACGCCATCGGTCGCCACCTGATTTCACGCGGCTACCGCCATTTCGGCTATGTCGGCCATGACTGGGAGGCCGACCGCCGCGCGCGGCTGCGCTATGACGGGCTGTGCGAGGCGCTGTCCGAAGCGGGGCTCTCCATCGAGGCGCATGCGATCGATGACGGGCCCAGCTCGGTCGGTACGGGTCGAGAACAGACAGCGCGCCTGCGTGCTTCGGCCCCGCAGGTCGACGTCGCGGTCTATTCCAACGACGACATGGCGGTGGGCGGCGTCTTCCACTGCCTTGCCGAAAGCATCAGCCTGCCCGACCAATTCGCCATCTTCGGCTTCAACGGTCTCGATATCGGCAAGGAGCTGCCCCAGCCGCTCTCGACCGTCCGCTCGAACCGTTTCCTGATCGGCAAGAAGGCGATCGAGGAGGTTCTGGCCTCGCCAGAACGCCCGTCTGCGCCGACCATCATCGACACTGATTTCGAGGTCTTCGCCGGTGCGACTGCCTGAAGCGCGCGCCGATCTCGGACACCGAACTGAAAGGAGAAATGCCATGCATCCCGCTCTCGCCAAAGGCAATGTCGCAGTCGTCACCGGAGGGGCCTCGGGTATCGGCCTCGCTGCCGCCCGCCACCTCGCCGGGCTTGGCATGCGCGTCTGCATCGCCGATCTGCCGGGGGCTGCGCTCGACGCCGCCTCCGACGCTCTGATCGCCGCGGGTGCCGCGGAGGCGGACGTGATGACGCTGGCGACCGACGTCTCGGACCGCGCGCAGCTCATGGCGCTCGCCGACGAGGTCTGGGCGCGCTTCGGTCCGGTCAACCTGCTGATGAACAACGCGGGGATGCAGCCCGGCAGTTCGATCTTCGATGAGGAAGGCAACTGGGACCGCATCCTCGAGGTGAACCTGGGCGGGATCATTCGTGGCAGCCAGATTTTCGCGCCGCGCATGATCGCGTCGGGCACGCCGGGCCTGATCGTCAATACCGGCTCCAAGCAGGGGATCACCACGCCCCCGGGCGATCCGGCCTATAACGTGTCGAAAGCCGGCGTGAAGGCCTTCACCGAGGCGCTGCAGCACGAGTTGCGCAACCGCGAGGACTGCAAGGTCGAGGCGCGGCTGTTCATTCCGGGCTTCGTCTACACGCCGCTGACCGCGGGCGGGCGCACCGAGAAACCCGCTGGCGCCTGGACGCCCGAACAGGTCGTGGAATTCCTCTTTGACGCGATCGAGCGCGGCGATTTCTACATCCTGTGTCCGGACAACGACGTGGACCGCGCGACCGACGTGAAGCGCATCCTCTGGGCGGCGGGCGACATCACCGAGAACCGCCCGCCGCTGTCGCGCTGGCATCCCGACTACGATGACGCCTTCAAGGCGTGGCTGAAGGCGTGATGCGGCCATGACGACCCGGGTGCATCGTATCGCGGCCATCCCCGGCGACGGGATCGGGCCGGAGGTGGTCGACGCCGCGCTGACGGCGCTCGATCACCTGAGCCGCCAGACCAACGCATTCCGGCTGGAGGTCGACCGCTTCGACTGGGGCTCGAAACGCTATCAGCGCGAAGGCACGTTCATGCCCGCGGACGGGGTCGACGCGCTGCGGGCCTACGACGCGATCCTCTTCGGCGCGGTCGGCGCGCCGGACGTGCCCGATCACCTGACGCTCTGGGGGCTGCGCCTCGCGATCTGTCAGGGGCTCGATCAATACGCGAACCTGCGGCCCACCCGGATCCTGCCCGGCCTGTCGAGCCCGCTTGCGGGTGTCGGCCCGGACGACCTGGACTGGCTCATCGTGCGCGAGAATTCCGAGGGCGAATATGCGGGGCAGGGCGGGCGCAGCCATCGCGGCCAGCCGCATGAGGTCGCCACCGAGACCGCCATCTTCACCCGCACGGGCGTCGAACGCATCATGCGCGTGGCTTTCTCGCAGGCCCAGGCACGTCCGCGCAAACGGCTGACGGTCGTCACGAAATCCAACGCGCAGCGCTACGGGCTCGTGCTCTGGGACGAAATCGCCGCCGAGATCGCGGCCGAGTTTCCCGACGTGACGTGGGACCGGATGCTGGTCGACGCGATGACCGTGCGCATGACGCTCGATCCGCGTTCGCTCGACACGATCGTCGCCACGAACCTGCACGCCGACATCCTCTCGGATCTGGCTGCGGCGCTGGCCGGCTCTATCGGCATCGCGCCCACGGCCAACCTCAACCCCGAGCGCGCTGCGCCTTCGATGTTCGAGCCGATCCATGGCTCCGCCTTCGACATCACCGGCAAGGGCGTCGCAAATCCCATCGGCACCTTCTGGAGCGCGGCGATGATGTTGGAGCACCTCGGAGAGACCGAGGCAGGGGCGCAAATGATGCGCGCGATCGAACTCGTGACGGCGGATCCCGAAAGCCGCCCCCGCGACCTCGGCGGCACGTCCGGCACTGCACAGGTGACGGAACGGCTCTGCCGTGCGCTCGACGAGATAGTGGGGGGCAGCTGAAAGTTACGTCGCAGCTTCAGAAGCTCTCGCGTTTCAGCGCCGTGGTTTGAAATCCGCCACGCTATCGCGCACAACCAGTTCCCCCGTCATCAGGACCTTCACCGGAGATTGATCTCGCTCGTCCGTCGCGATGAGGTCGTCGAGCAGGCGGATCGCCATCGCGCCGATGCGCGCTTTCGGAACGTCGACCGAAGTCAGGGGCGGATCGAAGACGCTCGAGGTGGGAAGGTTGTCGAAGCCCACGACCGAAACATCTTCCGGCACTCTGTGGCCCAATTCGCGCAAGGCCCTGACGAAGCCGAAGGCGATGATGTCATTCGCACAGAAATAAGCATCCGCGAGAGGCCGGTCGCCCAACTGGGTCAAGGCTTCTTCATAGGCGCCGTCCAGTGTCGACTTCACCGAAAGTTCCTGCGCGTCCTCGCTCTGCAATCCGAACGCTGCGGCCGCGTTCCGGAACGCCGTTTGACGCAGCCGGAAGTTCATCACCTCGCTGTAACTTCCGACATAGCCGATCTTGCGGAAGCCGCGCGAAACCAGATGCGAGAGCGCATCGTAGACGAGTTGATCGTTGTCCATATCGACGAAATTCGCCTTCAGGAACGGGTGGTAGGTGTCGATGAGCACGGTCGGCAGCGGAGCGCGCTCGATGATCATCTCGATATCTTCGCGTGAAAGTTCGGTGCCGAGCACGACGATGCCGCGCGGTTCCGAGCCGTCCAGGCTCGACAACAGTTGATGCAGCGATTCCTGTTCGTAGCTCACGACCTGCAGCGCGTAGTCGCGGCGAAGCGCCTCGAAAGACATCCCGTCGATATAGTCCGAGATGAAGTGGTTGTGGTCGCGATTCACCGTCTGGCCGTGGCGCGCGATCTTGAGAAAGCGGATCGTGTTGGTGACTTCGGTCCGCGCCCGATTCGAGCGCGGGGTGTAGTTCAACGCCTCCACCGCTTCCAAAACGCGGGCGCGGGTGGCCTCCGAGATGTCGCCCTTGTCGTTCAAGACCAGCGAAACGGTGGCAGCGGAAACCCCCGCGTGCCCGGCAACTTCGCGCAGGGTGACCGGCTTTTTTGGCTCAATTTCCATCGTGTCGCTCATGTGGCCTTCAATCTATGGGCGAACCTCCCGCACTGCACAACGGGCCTTCGGAAAGTTCGGTCTTTTTATTCGCTCGCGCTCGAAGCAGCTAGTGAACAAACGGGGTTGACTTTAGTAAACATAATAGTACGAATTTAGTAAATAAGATAATTCTTCAGTAAACGGCGCGGGGGAGGAGATGTCGAAACTGGATGGGAACCTGTTTGTGTTGTCCGTGCTCATCGTGCTGCTTCTAGCAGTCGGCGGGGCGGCATCCGGCGGCAATTACCTTTCGATCTACAATCTGCAATCGATGGCGAACCAGGTGCCCGAGATCGGGCTGCTCGCGATCGGCGTGATGCTGGCGATGTGCTCCGGCAACGGTGGGATCGACCTGTCGGGGATCGCGCTTGCGAACCTCTCGGGCGTGGCCTCGGGGCTTGTTGCGCTGTCGATCTTCCCGGTCGACGAAGCGCCCGTGCTGTTCACTATCACCTTCGCCGGGGGATGTCTGATCATCGGCGTGCTGGGCGGTGCGCTGAACGGATTTCTGATCTCGCGTTTCGAGATCACGCCGATCCTGTGCACCTTGGGCACGCAGATGGCCTTCACCGGCGCGGCGGTCGTGTTCTCGGAAGGGCGCTCGGTGACGATCGGATCGCCGCCCGCGCTCTACGATCTGGGCAATGGCCTGATCTTCGGAGTGCCGGCGAGCTTCCTGATCTTCCTCGGCGCTGCTTTGATCCTGGGCGGGGTGCTGCGCTTCACGCCCTACGGGATGAAGCTGATGCTGACCGGCGCCAACCCGAAGGCGGCGCTGTTCAGCGGCTTCAATCGCGACCGCATCCTGATCACGACCTACGCGCTGTCGGGGCTGATGGCCGGTCTGGCCGGGGTCATCATCGCGGCGCGGAACATCAACGTGAAATGGGACTACGGCACCTCTTATCTGCTGATCGCGATCCTTGTCGCGGTGATGGCGGGGGTGCGGCCCGAGGGCGGCTATGGGCGCATCGTGAATGTCGTGCTTTCGGCGATCACGCTGCAGCTTCTGTCGAGCCTGCTGAACTTCGTCGGGTTCTCGAATTTCGTGCGGGATTTCGCCTGGGGCGCGCTGCTGCTGTGCTTCCTCGCGGTCAACCGCTTCGAGCTGGTCGACCAGGTCATCACACGCTTTTCGCTGGGGCGCGCGGCGCGCGCTCCGAAACACTGAGCCGAAGAATGTAATCCAGGGAGGAGATCATCATGGCATTCAAAGGACTGAAAATCGGCCTGTTGGCCGCGACCACGGCGGCAATGCTGGCTGGCGCACAAGGGGTCGCAGCGCAGGAAGGCAAGTCGATCACCACGGTCGTCAAGATCAGCGGTATCCCGTGGTTCGACCGGATGAAAACCGGTGTCGAGAAATACGCGCAGGAACATCCCGACATGAAGATCGAGCAGGTCGGCCCCGCCACGGCGGATTCCGCCCAGCAGCTGCAGATCGTGCAGGATCTCGTCGCGCGCGGCGTCGATGCGCTGGCCGTCGTGCCGATGGATCCGGCGATCCTCGAAGGCGTGCTCAAGCGCGCGATGGATCGCGGCATCGTCGTCGTGACCCACGAGGCCGACAACCAGAAGAACACCATGGCCGATGTCGAAGCCTTCGATAACGCGGAATATGGTGCGGCGCTGAACGAGCGTCTGGCCAAGTGCATGGGCGGCAAGGGCAAGTGGACGACCTTCGTCGGCTCGCTGGGCAGCCGCACCCATATGCAATGGGTTGGCGCGGGCGAGGAGAACGCGAAGAAATACCCGGATATGGAACTCGTCGATCCGAACAACGAAAGCTTCGACGACGCCCAGGGCACCTACGAGAAAGCCAAGGAAATCCTGCGCAAGCACCCGGATATCAAGGGCTTCCAGACTTCGGCGGGCAATGATGTGCTCGGCGTCGGTCGCGCGATCGAAGAAGCCGGTCTGGCCGGCAAGGTCTGCCTTGTGGGCACCGGTCTGCCGAACCCCTCGGCGGCCTATCTCGACAGCGGTGCGATCACCGCGATCGGTTTCTGGGATCCGCAGAAGGCCGGGATGGCGATGAACTCGCTGGCCACCAAGATCCTCGCGGGTGAAGAGATCACCGACGGCATGGATCTGGGTGTCGACGGCTACCACAGTGTCAGCGTGCGCCCCGGTGCCGGTGACGGCGTGCTTGTCGTGGGTAACGGCATGGTTCTCGTCGACAAGGATACCTACAAAGAGACCCTTTTCTAAGACGTGAAAAAATCGGCCGGCCGGGGGCAGCCCCGGCCGGCTTTCGAACCGCCCGTGCCTAGGCTGGAGGAGCTGCGGCGCAGGGGACGGAAAAGACCGGTGTTCAGGGGGAGCAATCAGATGTCAGACGGACATTTTCTGGAGCTGCGCGGCATCCACAAACGCTTTGGCGGTGTTCACGCGCTGCGCGGCGTCGACGTAACGATCGACACTGGTGTCGCCTATCACCTGCTGGGCGAGAATGGCTGCGGCAAGAGCACCTTCATCAAGATTATTTCGGGCGCCCATGCGCCCAGCGAGGGAGAGATCGTTCTCGATGGGCAGGCGCATAGCGAGCTGTCGCCGATCCAGTCGCTCGAAGCGGGGATCGAGACGGTCTATCAGGACCTCTCCCTGCTGCCGAACCTCTCCGTCGTGGAAAATGTCGCGCTTGGCGACCAACTGGTGAGCGGCAACGGGCGCCTGATGCGGCTGCTGAACCGCCGCCGTCTGCGCGAAACGGCCCGCGAGGCAATCCGTAATGTCGGGCTGGAGCCGACGGCGAAACTCCTTAACACAATGGTCGGGGATCTGCCGCTTGCGATCCGGCAGCGCGTCGCCATCGCGCGGGCCATCGCCGCCGACGCGCGGCTGGTTATCATGGACGAGCCGACCACTTCGCTCACCCGGCACGAGGTCGACGCGCTGATCGAACTGGTCGGCAAATTGCTCGAACGCGACGTGGCGGTGCTGTTCGTGACCCACAAACTGGAGGAGTGCTACCGCATCGGCGGGCAAGCGATCATCTTCCGCGATGGCGAGTGTATCTCGCAGGGCCCAATCGCGGACTATTCCCGCGCCGAACTTTCGCATCTGATGACCGGGCGCGAACTGGACACGATGCGCTACCGCAATGGCACGCCGCGGGCCGAAGAGGTGCTGCGCGTCGAGGGGGCGAGCTCCGGCGCGGACTTCGAGGATGTCGCCTTCTCGCTGAAGGCTGGCGAGGTGCTTGGCATCACCGGTCTTTCGGATTCCGGTCGCAACGAGGTCGCGCTCGCGCTGGCCGGCCATCAATCGCTGAGCTCCGGCCATATCGAGATTTCCGGCGCGCGGGTGCATCTCGACTCCCCCGCGGACGCTATTGCACGCGGCATCGGCTATGTCCCCGAGGACCGCCTCTCCGAAGGGCTGTTCCTGCAGAAGTCGATCTACCAGAACGAGGTGACGCTGATCCTCGACCGGCTGCGTGGGCGCGGGGGCGTCGTCGACAAGCGCAAGGGGCGCGAGGCGGCGAGCAAGATTTCCGAGGCGATGAACCTCAATACCGGCAATATCGACCTGCCGGTCTCGGCGCTCTCGGGCGGCAACCAGCAGCGCGTGCTGATCGGCCGGTGGCTCAGCATCGAGCCGAAATTGCTGGTGCTTCATGGCCCGACCGTCGGCGTCGATGTCGGGTCGAAGGACACGATCTACCGCGCGATCCAGGCGATGGCGGAGCGCGGGATCGGGCTGATCATCGTCTCCGACGACCTGCCGGAACTGCTGCAGAACTGCGACCGGATCCTCGTGATGAATCGCGGGCGCCTCGTCGATGAACTCGACGCCGCGACCACCGACGAGAACCGTATTTACCAATCGATGCTTGGCTCGGCGAACGAGGCTGCCTGATGACCATGGTGCAAGAGATGAATGACCGATCAACGCCCAAACGTCCCGAGGACAAACTGACGATTTGGGAGACCCTGCGACGTCGCCCCGAGATGGTGACGCTGACCATCCTCGTCGTGATCTGCGTGGCGGTGTCGATCATCAACCCCAACTTTCTGCAGCCGGGCTCGCTCATCGATATGGGCCGCGCGAGCGTGGTGACCGGGCTCTTCGCGCTCGGTGTCTTCGCCATTCTCGCGGCAGGGGGCATCGACGTCTCCTTCACCGCGATCGCGGCGCTGACAATGTATTCGCTTACGAAATTCGTGATCACCGTGGCGCCCGATCTGCCGATGGCGGCGATCATCGCGATTGCCGTTGTGGCCGGTGCGCTTCTGGGCGCGGTGAACGGCCTTCTGGTTCACGGGCTGCGCGTGCCTTCGCTGATCGTCACGATCGGCACGCAATACCTGTTCCGCGGTATCCTGCTGGCCTTCGTGGGTACGGTTTGGCTGATGGAGCTTCCGCCGCAGATGACCGCCTTCGGGAAGGCCGCGCTCTACCAGTTTCAGGGCGCCAATGGCGTGACCGTCGATCTGCCCGCCTATTTCCTGATCTTCCCGGTCGTCGTCGGGCTGGCCTGGTTCCTGTTTGACCGCACGCTGATGGGGCGGGCGATCTTTGCTACCGGCGGCAACCCGGAGGTCGCGGCGCGGCTCGGCTATGGCCAGCGCGTGGTGCATGTCTTCGTCTTCGCCTTCGCGGGGGCGCTCGCAGGTCTCGCAGGCATCATCCATGTCAGCGCGACCCGCATGGCCAACCCGTTCGATCTGGTCGGCACCGAGATCGAGGTGATCGCCGCCGTCGTTCTCGGCGGGGCGCGGATCACCGGCGGCACGGGCTCGGTGCTGGGCACCGTGGCCGGTGTTCTCCTGATCACCGTGGTCAGCAACACGCTGGTTCTGGTGGGCATCCCCAGCACCTGGCAGCGCCTTGTCGTGGGCGCGTTCATCCTTCTCGCAGCGGCCTTCTTCGTGCGCCGCAAGCAAAAACCCAAGCAACGCAAAGCAGAGTGATCCGATGAAGAAGTTTCTCAACAAACCCGAAGATTTCGTCGAAGAGATGCTGGAGGGGATTTACGCCGCCCATCCGGAAGTGACCCATGTCGCGGACGATCTGCATTGCTTCGTGACAGCGAACCCGGTCCCCGGCAAGGTTGGGATCGTGACGGGGGGCGGCTCCGGCCACCTGCCGCTGTTCCTCGGCTATGTCGGCGACGGGATGCTCGACGGTGCGGGTGTCGGCGGCGTGTTCCAGTCGCCCAGCTCGGACCAGATCCTCGAAGTGACAAAGCATGTCGATCAGGGGGCAGGGGTTCTCTATCTCTACGGCAATTACAGCGGCGACATCATGAACTTCGACCTCGCCGGGGAACTGGCCGAGGTCGACGATATCGAAACCGCCACCGTGGTCGGCAATGACGATGTGGCCTCCTCCAAGCCGGGCGAGGAACACAAGCGCCGCGGCGTCGCCGGGATCGTCTTCCTCTACAAGGTCGCGGGAGCCGCCGCCGCCGAGATGAAGCCGCTCTCCGAGGTCGTCCGTCTGACCGAGAAGGCGAAGGCGCGCACCCGCACAATGGGCGTGGCGCTGACGCCCTGTATCGTTCCCGAGGTCGGCAAGCCCAGCTTCACGCTCGGCGAAGACGAGATGGAAATCGGCATGGGCATCCATGGCGAGCCGGGGATCACCCGCAAGACGCTCGAGCCCGCCGATGCCGTCGTTGACGAGATGATGGAGCGCATCTTCGCCGAGCAGGATTACGCGGCAGGCGACGAGGTGGCGATCATCGTCAACGGGCTGGGCGCGACGCCGATGGAAGAGCTTTACATCTTCTATCGCCGCATCTCGCAGCTGTTCGCAGAGCGCAACGTGACCATCGCGCAGGTCTGGATCGGTGAATTCGCAACCTCGATGGAGATGGCGGGCGCCTCGATCTCGGTCCTGCATCTCGATGACGAGCTGAAGCCGCTCATCGAACGCAGCGCGACGACGCCGTTCTTCAAACATATCGCGAAGTGAGGGCTGCCATGACGATGAATGCAAGTGCGCTGCCCGGTCTGTTCAACCGCTATCGGGATCGGTTCGCCGCCGAGAAACAGGCCCTGATCGAGCTCGACGGCAAGGTCGGCGACAGCGATCTGGGTCTGACCATGGCGAAGGGTTTCGCCGCCGCAGCGGCCGCCCTTGAGGAAAAGGCGCCCGAGACGCTGGCAGACGGGATGAAGACCGCGGGCGCCGCGATCGCGAAAGCCGCGCCCTCGACCATGGGGACGCTGATGGCAACGGGTTTCCTGCGCGGAGCGAAGGCACTCGACGGTGCGGAAGTGATGGACACCGCCGCGCTGGCCGATTTCTGGGCTGCCTTCCGCGACGGGATCGCGCAGCGCGGCAAGGCGCAGCTGGGTGACAAGACCGTACTCGACGTGCTGCACCCGGTCGCCGAGACCATCGCCGCGCAGGCGCAGGCGGGCGCATCGCCCGCCGAGGCATCACACGCAGCAGCCCAAGCTGCGAAAGAGGCGCTGGAGGCGACCAAGGAGATGGAAGCCCAGCACGGCAAGGCTGCCGCGTTCGGCGAGAAATCCAAGGGAATTCAGGACGCGGGCGGCACCGTCGCGTGCATCCTCATCGAAGAGACAAGCGCTGCCTTGGGCGCGTAGGAGAGGGACATGCACTACAATACGCTGGGACGGAGCGGGCTGAAGGTTTCGGCCCTCGCGATGGGCACTTTCACCTTCGGCGGCGAAGGTCCCTTCGCGATGGTCGGCAGTCAGGGCGTGGCCGAGGCCCGCGACCTGTTCGATTGCGTGATCGACCACGGTGTGAACCTGATCGACACGGCGAACATGTATTCCACCGGCACCGCCGAAGAGATCGTGGGCGAGGCGCTGGAAGGCCGCCGTGACAAGGTGCTGATCTCATCGAAAGCTCGCATGCCGATCGATGACGGCCCCAATGGCGAGGGCGCGAGCCGCTGGCACCTGATCCGCGAATGCGAGCGTAGCCTGAAACGTCTGCGCACCGATCACATCGACATCTATCATATCCACGAATGGGACGGCCAAACCCCCGTCGAGGAAACGCTCGAAGCCCTGCAAACGCTGATCGAGCAGGGCAAGATCCGCTATGCGGGCTGCTCGAACTATACCGGCTGGCAGGTCATGAAATCGCTGATGGCCTCGGAGAAGCCGGGTCGGGCGCGCTTCGTCACCCAGCAGATCCACTACACGCTCGAGGCGCGCGAGGCCGAATACGAGCTGCTGCCGATCGCGGTCGATCAGGGCGTCGGCGCGACCGTCTGGAGCCCGCTTGCCGCAGGGCTGCTGTCGGGCAAACACACCCGCGACAATCCGGTGGCCGAGGGGAGCCGTCAGGCCAAGGGCTGGACCGAGCCGCCGATCCGGGATCAGGAACGGCTGTGGAAGATCGTCGATGTGCTCAACGAATTGGGCGAGGCGCATGGCGTCGAGGCGGCGCAGATCGCGCTGGCATGGCTGCTCACCCGTCCCGGCGTTGCCTCGCTGGTGGTCGGCGGTAGCACGGTGGCGCAGTTCGAGCGCAACTTCCGCGCGCTCGACGTCAGGCTCTCCACCGAAGATCTCGCCCTCCTCGACGAGGTCAGCCGCCCGCCGCTGATCTACCCGCTGTGGCATCAGGAACAATTCGCCAAGCCGCGCTTCGGCCCGGCGGACGGGATCGTGACGGGCTAATCGAGCCCGGGGGGATCAACTTAAGCTATCGCGCGGCACGGGCGAACTCGTTTCGTGCCGCGCGAAGACCTCAGGGGTGCAGTTCGGCCCGGAGGCGCTTCAACTCTTCCGCAGGCATAAGTTCCACGCCCTTCGTCATGTCGTGCAATTCCTTGAGGAGTGCGTGCGCTTCCTCGACTTCGGCCTGTTCGATCCTTCGCGAAGGATGGGCGAAGAAACCGGCGGACCGGGTCTCGTCGCCGACAGCGACGGCCTTGCCATAGCGCAGTCCGAACTCGGCCGCCTGACCAAACACGTTGCTCTCGTCCTGCTCCGCGAGTTCGGACCAATCGCAAATGCCTGTATGCGTCATGGCCCATCTGACCGTCGGATCCCGGAACACGAGACCGTTCGCAGTATAGAAATCGATCCATTCCTGTGGATATGTCTGGTATAGGAGTGTAGGGTTTGCAAAGCGCACATGCAGCCCCAAGGCGAATTTCCAGTCTGATATTGCACTCACAAGTTGCAATTTCCGGCGCAATGTACGCACATCGATCATGCAGCTACCCTTGTATTATGTTCAGTGAATCCCTCGACCAACGCATTGCGGAACTATCTTGGTCCAACCGAGCCGCACTTCCGTAGTGACTATTGAGCACTCGGACAGAATGGAAGTTCGAAACGGCATGATTCTTCGTGATCACCAGAGCCTTTTCGCCGATCTCGCTCCGGCAGGCTGCTACGTCGCCTTGCGGGCTGGCTTTTTCGCGCCCGAAGCCGAGTTGAACCTGTTTCCGCCTGAATGGATTAATCATTACACGTTTTCCGGGTTGGCGCTGGCCGACCCGCTGCTGCGCTGGTGCCAGGAAAATTCGGGCTATGCGCGGTGGGGTGAAATAGACAGCTTCGTCGGCACGAGCTTCATGCGCGACTATCGGTCTTTCGGCTTCGAATTCGGAGGTGTCGTGTCGATCCACGGGACGCAGGAGATGCCGAAGCGGAGCCTTGGCATCTTTGCGCGCTCAGACCGGGAGCTTCGGGCTTCCGAAATGAAAGAGATCGAGAGGGTTCTCTCGCGCATCCATGCGGACGAGCCCGAGATGCCGACCGAGGCGCAAATGGAAGCGCTCCAACTCTATTCCAAGGGCTATCTCCACAAGCAGGTCGCCCACGAATTGCAGCTCTCCGTCGGGGGCGTCAAGGCGCGGCTCAGGGGCGCTGCGGACCGGCTCGGGGCGAAGACCTTGCGAGAGGCTGCGAGCATCGCCGCGAGCCGAGGCCTCCTGTAAGCGTCCCGACCGCCTCGTTGATGCAAACGGACTCGGCGGGCAGGGCCTTGGATATAATTCACACCGTCCCGAACTCAGCTCTGTGGCGCGACCTCGAAAAGCTTGGTGTGATCGTCCTGGATGCGATCGATCTGATCGAGAATCCGCGACAGGTGATCGCGCATCGCCTGCGTCGCGCGGTCAATCTTCATCGATAGTCTGCGATGGAGAGGGCGCGAGCGATACGCTCCTGCGCCCTTGCCAATCACAGCGCCGCAATTTCCACCGACTCGATTTTGTCACGAAGCCGCGCGGTCACGCTGATCTTGCCGCGCTCACCCGTCAGGCGGAGCCAGCAGCCGGTCGCGCCATCCGCGAGCGCCACGCAATCGGGGCCGATCAGCTTCGCCGGACCTTCGACGTCTAGGAACACCGGCTCGTTTAGGAAATGCAGCTTGTTGCCTGCCTGATCGCGAGCGCGGATCATCACCCGGATCTCGTCGCTCGGATCGGCCTCGGCTTCGGTGACATCGGGCGCCACTTCCAGCCGGTCGAACATCGCGTCGGCGGGGAAGTCGCGCTCGATCACCAACTCCCCGTTCAGGTAGCCGCGCAGGCGGCCCGCATGCCAGCTCTCCCCCCAGGCGGTCACCTCGTCGGGGGTGAAATGGTCGTAATCGATGACGACTGGCGCATGGGGCAGATGCGGGAAGCGGCTGCGGTCGGGCCCAACGCGCTTGACCACGTCGGCGTAGGACAACTCCACCTCGTCGCAATTGGTCAGCACGATCAGCGGGATCACCCCGCCGATATTTCGCTCGCCGCGCGACCAGACGGTGACCGGCTCCATCACGATCGCCTCGTCGGGATCGCGCTGGCTGGCATAGGCGTAGGCTGCGAATTTCGGCTCGCGGAAGATCGACATCACACCGTGATGGCAGATCCGGTCGCCCGCGCCGAAATCCTTGTGCGTGTTGTAGTCGAACATGCACCAGCCGATGCAGCCCGCAAGCCCGGCATCGGGGTCGTGGGCGGCGTTGAGCACGTCGAGATGGCGCAGCACATGCTCGTGCTGGCGATGCTCGGGGTCGCCCGCCTTGGTGGGATACATGTGCCCGTTATACTCGGTCACCAGATAGGGCACGCGCGTGGGAAGCCCAGTCACCTCCTGCTGGTCGCGCAAGCTCGTACGCAGGCGGTTCGAGAAGGGCAGTTCGAAATCGCCCAAGATGAAATCGTTCATCGTGTAGACGTCTTCGAGCAGTTGGCTGTCGGTGATGCAGCGCACGCCGCCGGTGGGGCGCGTCGCATCCAGCTCATGCGCCAAGGCATTGGTGCGTTTGTAGAACGCCTCCGCATCGGGGCTCTCGTTGATCCGAACGCCCCAGATGATGATCGAGGGGTGGTTCCAGTCGCGCCGGATCATCCGCTCGACATTGCGCACCGATTCATCTTGCCAGATGTCGCCGCCGATATGCTGCCAGCCGGGGATTTCCTCGAAGACCATGAGGCCGATTTCGTCGCAGCGGTCGAGGAAATAGGGGCTTTGTGGGTAATGCGAGGTGCGCGCGACGTTGCAGCCCAGATCGTAGCGCAGGATTTCCGCGTCGCGCTCCTGACTGCGTTTGCCTTGGGCATAGCCCGAATAGGGGAAGCTCTGATGCCGGTTGAGGCCGCGTAGGACCACGCGCTCGCCGTTGAGGAAAAAACCCTCGGGCGTGAATTCGGCGTGACGGAAGCCGAAGCGCTGGGTGAGGCGGTCGCCGCTCTCGATCAAGGTCAGCGTCAGCGTGTAGAGCGCGGGCGTCTCGACCGACCAGAGCGTGATGCCGCTGAGACCCTCCAAGGTGATCTCGCCCGTGCCTTGGCCGCGCGCGATCTCTTGGCCCTCGGCGTCCGACAGAACCGCCTCCACGGCGCCCGGCGCGTCGAGCTTGATCAGAACGCGCTTGGTCTCGGCCAGCACGTCGGGCGTCTCGATCTTCACGCTTGCGATATGGGCCTCGGGCAGCACCTCCAACCAGGCGTCGCGATAGATCCCGGCATAGGTGAGGTAGTCGATGCGGCCACCGAAGGGTGGGATCTCGGGGTTTTCCGAACCGTCGATATGCACCGTCACCAACGCCTTGCCGCCTACAAAGCGGTCCGTCAGATCTACGGTGAAGGGCGTATAGCCGTCGCGGTGACGCAGCACTTCGGCGCCGTTCACATAGACCACCGCATCGGCCATCGCCGCATCGAACCGCAGCCGCACCAGCTTTCCCGCCCACGCATCGTTCCATGCGATCTCACGCTGATAAGTGAAGGGGCGCTGGAAGCCGCGCTCGTCGAAATAGCTCATCGGCAGGTCGGTGGCGTTATGGGGCAGGGTGACCGTCTCGCCCTGTAGGGGCTCTGCGACCTTGGCCGTGTCGAAGCCTTCCGCGAAGGTCCAGCCTCCGTTCAGTTTGCTGATCTCTCTCATCATTACCACTCCGCGAAGCTGCCATCGGCATGGCGCCAGATCGGGTTGCGCCAGCGGTGACCTTCCGCAGCCGCCTGACGGACTTTCTCCTCGTTGACCTCGACGCCTAGGCCGGGCCCCTGCGGGATCGCGACGAAGCCGTCGTCATATTCGAAGACCGACGGGTTGCTCAGATAATCGAGCAGGTCGGAACCCTTGTTGTAATGGATGCCTAGCGACTGCTCCTGAATGAAGGCGTTGTAGCAGACCGCGTCGAGCTGGAGGTTCGCCGCCAGCGCGATCGGCCCCAGCGGGCAATGCAGCGCCAAAGCCACGTCATGCGCCTCGGCCATCGCCGCGATCCGGTAGGTCTCGGTGATGCCGCCGGAATGCGAGGGGTCGGGCTGGACGATATCGACGTAACCGCCCTGCAGGATCGATTTGAAATCCCAGCGGGTATAGAGCCGCTCACCCAGTGCGATCGGGGTCGAGCAATGGTTCGCGATCTCGCGCAGCGCCTCGGCGTTTTCGCTCAGCACCGGTTCCTCGATGAACATCAGGTTAAAGGGCTCGAGTTCTTTCGCGAGCTGCTTGGCCATCGGGCGATGGACGCGACCGTGGAAGTCGACGCCGATGCCGAAATCGGGGCCCATTTCCTCGCGGATCGCCTGCACGCGTTCCAGCACGGCGTCGATCTTGTCGTGGGAGTCGATGAATTGCAGTTCCTCGGTGCCGTTCATCTTCACCGCAGTGAAGCCCCGGTCGCCGCATTCGCGCGCCATCCGCGCCGTGTCGCCCGGACGGTCGCCGCCGATCCAGCTATAGACCCGGATGCGGTCGCGCTGCTGGCCGCCCAGAAGCGAATGGACAGGCACGCCTAGCGCCTTGCCCTTGATGTCCCACAGCGCCTGATCGAGCCCGGCGATGGCCGACATGTGGATGCCGCCACCGCGATAGAAGCCGCCGCGATACATGACCGTCCAGTGGTCCTGAATATGGCCGGGGTCCTTGCCGATCAGGTAGTCCGAGAGTTCCTCCACGCAGGCAGCGACAGAGGCCGCGCGGCCCTCCAGCACCGGCTCGCCCCAGCCGGAGATGCCCTCGTCGGTGGAAATTTTCACGAAACACCAGCGCGGCGGCACGATGAAGGTTTCGATGGCGGTAATTTTCATATCGGTCCTCGGGGTTGGTCGGCGCGATCAGGCGTCGAAAGGTTCGGTGATCGCGAAACGTGCGTTGATGAAGGCGTCCGCGACAAGGCGCATCGGCGCGAGGTCGAGATCGCTCTGCCCGGCGCGCACCAGATCGCGCATCCGGGCGTATAGGTTGGCGTACTCGCGGTTCTCGCCCGTGGCGATTACCTCGCCATCGGTGCTGAACTCCGCGCCGCCCTTGTCGAGCGTTGCTGCGCCTCGGTCGGTCTGAAGGGTGATGCGCCACAGCTCGTCACCCGTTTCCCGCCAGTCGAACGCGGCGCTGATCGGGGTCTCTCCCGCGCACATTTCCAGATCGGCAGCGATCGGGGTCTGGCGGCCTTGCGGGATGCTCAGCGAGGCTGTTGTCAGCCGCACGGGGCGGGGCAGAATGCGGGTCAGGATCGAGAGTGCGTTGATGCCGGGATCGAAGACGCCGAGCCCGCCGGGTTGCCAGATCCACTCCTGCCCGGGATGCCATTTGCGCACGTCTTCGCGCCAGTCGATATGGATGGCGGAAATCTCCCGCGCCGCGAGCCATTGGCGTGCCGCCTCCACGGCTGCCGCCTCGCGCGAATGCCATGTGGCGAAGATCGTCAGCCCCGCCTTGGCGGCGGTCTCGCGCAGCGCCTCGACCTCGCTCAGCGTCATGCCCGGCGGCTTTTCGAGCATCAGGTGACGGCCCGCGCGCAGCACCGCCATCGCCTGATCGAACCGCCCCTGCGGCGGGGTGCAGAGCGAGACCGCGCCGATCTCGGGCTCGGCGTCGAGCATCGCGCGCAGGTCGGGATAGCTCGGCAGGTCGGGCAGGGTGGCATTGCGGCTCGCGATGGCGGCGAGATGCACGCCGTCCGTCTCCGCAATCGCGGGAAGGTGCTGGGCGCGGGCGATCGCTCCCAGCCCCACGAGGCCGACGGCAAGGCTCATCCGCGCACCCGTGCGCCCGTGCTGGTGTCGAACACATAGACCGAGGCCGGATCGAAGCTGATCCCGGTCTTGCCACCGACCGCGCCGTGGAGACGCTGATCGGTCTCGACCACGACGCGCTCGCCTGTCACGCCGTCCAGATGCGCGTAGCTCACGCCGCCGAGGTTCTCGGCCATCTCGATGGTGAAATTGCCATCCGTGCCGCTCAGGCGGAGCGCGTTGGGGCGGATGCCGATCTCCAGTTTCGTGCCATCCGCGGGCAAGGCGACGGGACTGTCGATGCGCTGCCCCAGAGCAGGCACGTCGAGCTGACCGTCTACCACGGTCGCGGCGAGGAAGTTCATCGAAGGCGAACCCATGAAGCCCGCGACGAAGCGATTGTCGGGGTCGTCGTAAAGCTCCATCGGGCTTCCGACCTGTTCGATATTGCCGGCCCGCAGCACGACGATCTTGTCGGCCATCGTCATCGCCTCGACCTGATCGTGGGTGACGTAGATCATCGTCGCCCCGATCTCGCGGTGCAGACGCGCGATCTCAGCGCGCATCTCGACGCGCAACTCGGCGTCGAGGTTCGACAGCGGCTCGTCGAAGAGGAAAACGTCCGGGCCGCGGGTGATCGCGCGGCCGATGGCCACGCGCTGGCGCTGACCGCCAGAAAGCGCAGCGGGCTTGCGGTCCAGAAGCGGCTCCAGTTTCAGGATGCGCGCGGCTTCCTGCACTTTCTCGGAGATTTCAGACTTGGGATGGCCGTTCATCTTCAGCCCGAAGCCCATGTTCTCGCCCACCGTCATATGCGGGTAGAGCGCGTAGGTCTGAAACACCATCGCGATGCCGCGTTCGGCGGGTTCGGCTTTCGTGACTTCGCGGCCGCCAATGCGGATCGCACCGTCCGAGGTCTCCTCCAACCCCGCGATCATCCGCAAAAGCGTTGACTTGCCACAACCGGACGGCCCGACGAAGACACAGAATTCCCCCGGTTCGACCGTCAGGTCGACGCCGTGGATCACCTCCGCATCGCCAAACCGTTTGACGATCTTCTCCAATGCGACTCCGCTCACGGGGTCTCCTCCCTGTTTTTGCGCACCGGGGTTCAGTCGGCGCGTTTCTGTTCCGGAAAGCGCCAGTGGCTGGCCGCTTTCGCGATCTTCTCCGCCGTCTCGAGGATCAGCGGGGCGTAGGTTTCGAGTTGTCTTTGACCGTCGGGCTGGGCCGAGGTGATCGAGAGCGCGCCCAGGACGCGGCCCTGAGGCGACAGGATCGGGGCGGCGATGCAGCGGATGCCGGGTTCATGCTCCTCGTCATCCCAGGCAAAACCGCGTTTGCGGATGGTCTCCAGCTCCGCGCGCAGGCTGGTCACGTCGGTCAGGGTATGTTCCGTGAAGCGATGGAAGCTCTGCCGCGTCAGCGCATTCTGCAGCGCGTCCTCGGGGAGATAGGCGAGCATCGCCTTGCCCACTCCGGTGCAATAGGCGGGGCCGACCTTGCCCGATTGCGAGAACATCTCGACCGGGCGCGAGGCGTTTCGCTTGTCGACATAGAGTACCATGCCCTGATCGAGCTGAGCGAGGTGGAGCGTCTGGCCGGTCTCCTTCGACAGTTGGTCGAGATAGGGTGCCGCGATCGGCGCGAGCGAGCTTTGCGCCCAGGCGGCATGGGCGAGGCGCACGAGACGCAAGCCCGGCGTATAGGTCTGACGGTCCTCGTCGAGCGACAGCATCCCCTGGTTCGTGAGCGTTTGCAGGAAGCGATACAGCGTCGCCTTGGGCAGATCGCAGACCGGTAGCAGCTCGGCGAAGCGCACGGGTCGGCCGAATTCCGCGACGCGGTCGAGCACGGCCAACGTGCGTCCGACCGTGCCGTCCGATTTCTCCGGCTTTGGCGTGGCGTCGTTCATGGGCTCCTCCTCAGGACTGTTGACAGGATGAGAGATTCGCGGCAGCATTTCAATATGTAAAACACGGTTCCATTATTTGAAACTAAAATCTTTGAGCCGTGGGCTACTGAAACGGGAGGAGAACCGAATGAATATCCTGAAAACCACCGCGCTCGTGGCGCTGATGGGGTCGATCGCCATTCCGGCAATGGCCGAACAGCGCGTGCTCAAGCTTTTCACCGATGCGTCCGATCCGGCGCCGAAGGCCGCCTTCGAGCAGCTCGTGAAAGGCTTCGAGGCCGAAAACCCTGATGTGAAGGTCGAGGTGAATACCTTCGATCACGAAGGCTACAAGACCGCGATCCGCAACTTCCTGACCGCCGACAGTCCCGATCTGGCGAACTGGTATGCGGGCAATCGCATGGCGCCCTTCGTCAATGCCGGCCAATTCACCGATGTGTCCGATGTCTGGGAGGAGAACGGGCTCAAGGACAGCCTCGGCTCGGCGCTCAAGTCGATGACCATCGACGGCAAGCAATGGGGCGTGCCCTACACCTACTACCAGTGGGGCATCTACTATAACAAAGACCTGTACAAGAAGGCCGGGGTGGACGTGCCCAAGACCTGGGACGAGTTCATCTCGAACTGCAAGAAGTTCAAGGAGATGGGCGTCGACTGCCTGACCACGGGCACCAAGGCACTGTGGCCAGCGGCAGGGATCTTCGACTATCTCGACCTGCGCACCAATGGCTACGACTTCCACATGAAGCTCACCAGCGGCGAAATCCCGTGGACCGACGACCGCGTGAGAGCTGTCTTCGCAGAGTGGAAGAAGGTTCTGCCCTACACCACCAAGAACGTCGCCGCGATCGATTGGCAGGATGCTGTGTCGAACATCGTTCAGGGCAAGGCTGCGAATTACGTCATGGGCAACTTCGCCGTCGCCACCTTCAAGGATGGCGGGATGACCAATGACACGCTTGGCTTCATGGACTTCCCGACGATCAACCCGGATATTCCGCGTGCCGAAGAAGCGCCGACCGATACGATCCATATCCCGGCAGGCGCGAAGAACAAGGAAGACGCCAAGAAGTTCCTCGCCTATGTCGCGAAGGCCGACGTGCAGACCAAGATGAACGAGACCCTCGGTCAGTTGCCGATCAACAAGAACTCCTCGGTTGGCGACGATCCCTTCCTGCAAGCGGGCTTCAAGATCCTGTCCACGGCCGACGGCGGTATCGCGCAGTTCTTCGATCGTGACGCACCGGCACAGATGGCGAAGGCGGGCATGGAAGGCTTCCAGGAATTCATGGCCTATCCCGATCATCTCGACGCGATCCTCGACCGGCTCGAGAAGGTACGTCAGCGCGTCTACAAGAACTGATCCTCCCCGAGGGCGGCGTCTGTAACAGGGCGCCGCCCCTTCCTGTTTTTCCAGATCCGAGGAGTGCGACGATGACCGTCTCACCCGCAATGTCCGAGCCGCACGCGGAGACGGGTACGCCCGCACCGCGCCGCCGCCGGTTGAACCGCAAGCTCGCGCCCTGGCTGTTTCTCGCCCCCGGCGCGCTGATGTTCCTGATCTACGTGTTGATCCCGATCGTGGAATCGATGTGGATTTCTTTCTTTCAATGGGACGGGCTGAGCGCGAAGACGTGGGTCGGTCTGTCGAACTATCTCGAACTGCTCGATGACGACGCCTTCTATACCAGCCTCAAGAACAACGTGATCTGGCTGGTGCTCTATATGCTGGCGATCCCGTTCGGGCTGTTCATCGCGCTTTTCCTGAACCAGACCGTGCGCGGCATCCGGATCTACAAATCGCTGTTCTTCTTTCCCTTCGTGATCTCTCAGGTCGTGGTCGGCCTGATCTTCTCGTGGTTCTACGCACCGGGCTTCGGACTGTTCTTCGAACTGACGAAATGGCTCGACGGGACCGGGATCGCGATCCTCGCCAATCCCAACACGGTGACCTACGGGATCATCGCCGCCGGTCTGTGGCCACAGATCGCCTACTGCATGATCCTCTACCTGACCGGTTTGAACGCGGTCGCGCCCGACCAGATCGAAGCGGCGCGTCTCGACGGGGCTAAGGGCATCAAGATGCTCTGGTATGTCGTGCTGCCGCAACTGCGCCCGGCTACCTTCATCGCGGTCGTCGTCACCGTGATCGGTGCGCTGCGCAGCTTCGATCTCGTGTCGATCATGACCGATGGCGGACCCTTCGGATCCTCGCGGGTGCTGTCTTACTACATGTACGAGCAGGCGCTGTCGGAATACGGCTATCGCATGGGCTATGGCGCGGCGATCGCGGTGGTGCTGTTCGCGATCATGATGATCTTCATTTCGGGCTTCATCTGGAAGATGTGGCGCGACGAAAGGGGGCTGTGAGATGTTTCCCAAACCCATTCAATCCATGAGCCCCGCCGCCCGACTGACCTATCAGGTCTTGCTGCCGGTGATGCTGGTGCTCTGGCTGCTGCCGCTTCTGGGCGTCGCCGTCACCTCGATCCGTCCGTCGAGCGATCTCGCACAGGGCAACTACTTCGGGGTGCCGTCCTATCTGGCCTTCTCGAACTATCTCGACGTGTTCAAGAATTCGCCCTTCGCCAGCTACATGCTGAACTCTTTCAAGGTGACGATCCCGACGGTGATCGGGGCGGTGGCGCTGTCCTGCCTGACGGGCTTTGCGCTCGCCGTCTACAAGTTCAAGGGCAACCTGCTGATCTTCTTCATCTTCGTGGCAGGGAACTTCGTGCCCTTCCAGATCCTGATGGTGCCGGTGCGCGACCTGACAGTGAAGATGGGGCTCTATGACACGATCACCGGGCTCGCACTGTTCCATGTCGCCTTCCAGACCGGGTTCTGCACGCTCTTCATGCGCAACTTCATCAAGGCGCTCCCGAAAGAGCTGATCGAAGCCGCCCGGGTAGAGGGCGTGGGCGAATGGCAGATCTTCTGGCATATCGTGCTGCCACTGGTGCGACCCGCGATCGCGGCGCTGTCGGTGCTGATCTTCACCTTCATCTGGAACGACTATTTCTGGGCGACGGTGCTTACCACGGGGGCGGATACGCAGCCGATCACCGCGGGGCTGCAATCGCTCAACGGCCAATGGGTCGCGGCGTGGCAACTGGTGTCGGCAGGCTCGATCCTCGCCGCTCTGCCCCCCGTGGCGATGTTCTTCCTGATGCAGAAACACTTCATCGCAGGGCTGACGCTCGGGGCGGTGAAATGATCCGCACATGGCATTTGCAGGACACCCGCCAAAGCCTCGTTCTGGCGGGTCACAACGAGAGGCTTCCCGAGATCGTCTATTGGGGCGCGGTGCTGCCCGAGGGGGAAGACCTCGCGGGCTTGGCCGTCGCGAGCGTGCCGGATGTCACCGGCGGGATGCTCGACCGCGCACCAGAGGTCTCGATCTGCCCCGAGGCCAGCGAGAGCTTCCCCGGAGAGCCCGGCCTGATCGCGCGCGACGGGGCGGGGCAGCCGTTGCGCCCCGCCTTCCGGTTCGAGAGCGAGACGCAGACCGGCCGCGAACTGAGGCTTACCTATCGCGATGCGGCGCTTGGGCTGCGCTATAGCGCGCAATTCACGCTCGACCCCGACACCGGTCTGATCGCGGCGCGCGCAGCGCTGGAGAGCGATGAGCCGATTACGCTTCATTGGCTCGCCGCCCCGGTGTTTCCCGGCCCGCAGCTGGCCGACGAGATGCTTGAAGTCTCGGGGCGCTGGATCGGTGAATTCCAGATCGAGGCGACGCCGTGGCGCCCCGGTCAGCGCGTGCGCGACAACCATACGGGCCGTACCGGGCACGAGCATTTCCCCGGGTTGATCCTGCCTGCGCGCGGCGCCACCAAGACGCAAGGCGAAACCCGCGGCTTCCATTACGGCTGGTCGGGCGGGCATCGGATGGTGGCCGAAGAGCTTCCTGACGGACGCAGGCAAATCCAGTTCGGTCATGCGAGCGGCTCCGAGCCGGAACCGGCGACGCGGTTCGAGACCGCGACGCTTTATGCCGCTTTCTCGGAGGCGGGCTCGAATGGCTGCGCGGTGGCCTTCCAGCGCCATCTGCGCAAACACGCCCCTTTGGCCAAGGCGCGCCCGGTGCATTACAACTGCTGGGAAGCGGTCTATTTCAAGCACGATCTGGCCGAGCTGAAATCTATCGCAGCGCGCGCCGCCGCACTTGGTGCGGAACGCTTCGTGCTGGATGACGGCTGGTTCGGCAAGCGCGACGACGACACCAGTTCACTGGGCGACTGGGCGGTCGATCCGCGCAAATATCCCGACGGGCTGACGCCGCTGGTCGATCATGTCCAAAGCCTCGGGATGGAATTCGGCCTCTGGTTCGAGCCCGAGATGGTCAATCGCGACAGCGATCTGGCGCGGGCCCATCCCGACTGGCTGCTGGGCCCGGACGATCAGATCGAGGGTCGTCAGCAGCGCGTACTCGACATGGCGAACCCGGCGGTGCGCGACCACCTCTTTGCCGCGATCGACGCGGTGCTCTCGGCCTATGAAATCGCTTACGTCAAATGGGACCATAACCGCGTGCTGCCGTATCCCGACGCAGCGCAGGCGCGGGGCCTCTACAATCTGCTCGACCGGCTGCGCGCGGCCCATCCAGATGTGGAGTTCGAAAGCTGCGCCTCGGGCGGCGGGCGGATCGATTTCGGCATTCTCGAACGCACCGGCCGCGTGTGGCTCTCGGACAGCAACGATGCGCTGGAGCGGCTGCGGATCCAGCATGATGCCGCGCTGTTCCTGCCTGCTTGCGTCACCGGCTCTCACGTCGGCCCGCGCCATTGCCACACCTCGGGCCGGGTGATCGATATTCGCACCCGCGCCTGGGTCGCGGCGCAACGTCATATGGGCTTCGAGATGGACCCGCGCGAGTTGACCGCGGAGGAGGCCGAGGTGCTGACCTCCGTCACGCGCTGGTGGAAGGACAACCGCGACTGGCGGATGCGGGCGGATATCCTGCGGCTCGACAGCGCCGACCAGGCCGTGATCGCCGAGTTGCAGCTGGCCGAGGATGGTAGCCGTTTCGTGGCCTTCGCAGGTCAGGCGGCGACCTCCTCGCAGATCCTGCCGCGCCCCTTGCGACTGACCGGGCTGGACCCCGCAGCGCGCTATCGGTTGCGGCTGATTACGGCAGAAGACCTGCCCCGGTTGTCGCGGGGGATCCCCGCGCTTAAGACCGGACCGGTTACGCTCAGTGGGCAAGCGCTGATGGGGCAGGGGCTCACACTGCCCTGGACCTTCCCCGAGCGCATCCATGTGATTGAAGGAGAAAGACTATGAGTGACGCGGCTCCCGACTGGATCGCCGCCGATTGGGGCACGACGCATCTGCGTGTCTGGGCGATGCGCGGGCGCGAAGTGCTCGACCGACGGAGTTCCGAGCAGGGGATGGGCAAGCTCGCCCCCGCCGAGTTCGGACCGGTGCTGGAAGAGGCCGTTGCAGGCTGGGGCGCGGCTCCGGTCGTGACCTGTGGCATGGTCGGCTCGCGTCAGGGCTGGGCCGAGGCGCCCTATGCGCCGGTGCCCTGCGCCGCCCAGCCGCGTCTCGTACGGGTGCCCGATCACGCGGCGCGCCCGGTCTATATCGCCTGCGGCCTGCGTCAAGACAGCCCGCCCGACGTGATGCGCGGCGAGGAGACCCAGATCGCTGGCTTCCTGCTGCGCAATCCCGGCTTCGAGGGCACTATCTGCCTGCCAGGCACCCATACGAAATGGGTGGCCCTGCGCGCAGGTCGGATCGAGCGGTTCCGCAGCTGTATGACCGGTGAGATCTACGACCTGCTCGCCCATCGCTCCGTGCTGCGCCACACGATCGGTAAGGGGTGTCAGGACATGGCAGCGTTCGACGCGGCGGTGGCCGAGGCCCAGGCCGATCCGGCGGGCGCCTATGGGGCGCTGTTCGCGCTGCGGGCCGGGGCGCTTCTGGGCGCGCAATCGCCCGAAACCGCCGCCTGCCGCCTCTCGGGGCTGTTGATCGGCTGGGAACTGGCCGCCGCGCGCGATCTCTGGCAGGGTCAGCCCGTCGCATTGATCGGAAGCCCCGTTCTAAGCCCGCTCTATACCCGGGCGCTGGCAGGTCGCGGCATTGATGCGACCAGCCAAGACGCCGAAGACGTGACCCTCGCGGGGCTCTATGCCGCGCACCAGACCATCGGAGCCGAAACATGAGCCGACCCATCATCGCCATCCTGCGCGGGATCACTCCCGCCGAAGCCATCCCCGTCTGCGAGGCGTTGATCGCCGAGGGCGTCACCCGGATCGAGGTGCCGTTGAACTCCCCCGACCCGCTCGACAGCATCGCCGCGATGGTGGAGCGCTTCGGCGCTGACGCTCTGATCGGGGCGGGGACGGTGCTGACCACGGATCAGGTCGGAGCTGTCGCCGCGACCGGCGCGAAGCTGATCGTCTCGCCCAATTGCAACACCGACGTGATTGCCGCTTCCAAAGCCGCCGGTCTGCAGAGCTTTCCCGGCGTGATGACCCCGACCGAGGCCTTCGCGGCGCTCGCCGCAGGGGCGGACGGGCTCAAGCTGTTCCCGGGCGAGCTGATCGGCCCCGTGGGCTTGCGCGCAATGCGCGCGGTGCTGCCGCCCGAAGTGCCGCTCTTCGCGGTGGGCGGCGTCTCCGCCGAGAACATGGGCGAGTGGCATAAGGCCGGCGCTGCGGGCTACGGCATCGGCTCGTCGCTCTACAAACCCGGCGACAGCGTGGATACCGTAGCCGGAAAGGCCCGCGCGCTGGTCGCCCGCTATGACGAGGTCTGCACGGCATGAGCTACGAGATTTACGACGACCGCAACTGCTTTCTCGGCGAGGGCGCGCTCTGGCATCCCGAACGCGGCCAGCTGTTCTGGTTCGACATCCTCGCGGGGCGGCTGCTCAGCCGCGACGCGAGCGGGCCCCGCGAATGGAACATTGGGCAGATGGCCTCTGCAGCGGGTTGGGTCGATGCCGACACGCTGGTGATCTCCACCGAAACCGGGCTGCGCCGTTTCGACATTGCCTCGGGTGCGCATGAGCCGCTCGTCGCGATCGAGGCCGACCGCGACGACACCCGCTGCAACGATGGCCGCGCGGATCCGATGGGGGGATTCTGGGCCTCCACGATGGGCAGAAACGCGGAGACCGGCGCAGGTGCGATCTATCGCTATTTCGAGGGCACGGTGGAGCGGCTTTTCCCCGAAATCTCGATCCCCAATTCGATCTGTTTCGCCCCCGATGGAAGGCGCGCCTATTTCTCCGACACGCCGAAAGGCAAGATCATGACGGTCGCGCTGGATGCGCAAGGCTGGCCAGAGGGCGCGCCGGAGATTTTCGTCGATCTGAGCGCGGATGGGCTGAACCCCGACGGCGGGCTGACGGATGCCGAGGGCGCGCTCTGGAGTGCGCAATGGGGTTCGGGGCGGGTCGCGCGCTACCTGCCCGACGGGCGGTTCGACCGGGCGATCGAAGTCGGCGGGCGGCACAGTTCCTGTCCGGCTTTCGGCGGGCCGGAGTTCAAGACGCTTTTTGTCACCACGGCGAAGGAAGGGATCGAGGAACCCGATGCCGCGCAGGGCCGGGTCTATTGCGCCCCCGCCGGAGTCGCTGGGCGGCCCGAGCCCGCGGTGCGCCTGCCCGGGTGATCGCGACGCTCCTGCCGCGCGACTCTCGTCGGCCGCGGGGGACGAGATAGCCGTTCAGGCGCCGGAAACTTTCTCTGCATAAAGGGCCACGACGGATGCGTCGCGGCCCTGAATTTGAGGTTGAACGTGTTTTCGTGGCGGATCAGTCGAGCTTGAAGATCGCCACGACATCGCCGCGCGGGAAGCCGAGCTGGAAGTTGCCGCCGGCTGCGACCGCGACATATTGCTCGCCGTCGACTTGATAGGTGATCGGCGGTGCGTTGACGCCGGCACCAAGATTGAAGCTCCAGAGCTTCTCGCCCGATTTCGCATTGAAGGCGTCGAACATGCCGTTGCCCTCGCCGGTGAAGACCAAGTTCCCGGCCGTCGCTAGCACGCCGCCGATCATCGGCTGCGGCGCGTCGTAGCTCCACTCGACCTTGCCGGTGTTGACGTTCACCGCGTCGAGCACGCCGGTCTGCATCGCCTCGTCGCCCTTGACGTTCTTGAACGTACTGCCCAGCCGAAGCGTACCCGGCAGCGTCGTCGTTTCGCCATCGGTCGTGAAGTTCATCAACTGGTTCATTTCCATGACGTAGAACAGGTTGGTCTCCGGCGAGTAGGCCGGCGGCGACCATTCCGCGCCGCCATTGGCGCCCGGCAGAATCTTAACCCCGTCCTTGGTCGGCGGCGTGAACATGTTGTCCGACATCTTCACGAGCGGGTCCGACTTGCGGATCAGATCGCCGGTTTCGCGGTTCACCACATAGAGCCAGCCGACCTTGCCGGCCTCGCCCGCAGCGGGAACGACGTTGCCGTTGGAGTCCTTGGCGTCGAAGAGCACGACATTGCTGACGGCGTCGTAATCCCAGACGTCGTGCTTGACCTCCTGATAGTGCCATTTGCGCTTGCCGGTATCGGCATCGAGCGCGACGATCGAGTCGGTATAGAGGTTGTCGCCTTTGCGGCTAGAGCCGTCGAGGTCGGGGTTCGGATTGCCGGTGCTGAAGATCACCATGTTCCGCTCCGGATCGATTGCGGGGGTCGTCCAGACCATGCCGCCACCGGACTTCCACGAGTCGCCTTCGAACGTGTCGGGATCCGTCGCGTGCCAGCGCCACACCTCCTCGCCCGACTTCGCATCGATCGCGGCGACGAAGCCGCGGATCGGCCATTCGCCGCCGGAACTGCCGACGATCACCTTGCCGTCATAGATTTGCGGCGCCATCGTTTCCGAGAAGCCCGCTTGCGGGTCTGCGAGATTGGTCTTCCACACCTTTTTGCCTGTCTTGGCGTCGAGCGCGAGAAGATTGGCGTCGAGCGTCGCAATGTAGACCTTACCGTAACCCACGGCCACGCCCCGGTTCACCGGGCCGCAGCAGGTCTTGACCTGCGAGACGTCATAGGTCGTGCTCCAATACGTCTCGCCAGTTGCGGCATCGACGGCCATGACCGTCATCTCGTTATCGACCATCGGTGTCGAGATATACATCACGCCATCGACGACGATCGGCGTGGTCTCGAAGCTGGCGACCTTTCCGGTCTGCACCAAGGCAACCGGGTGCAGCTTGTCGATATTGTCCGTCGTGATCTGGTCGAGTGGCGAATAGCGCTGGTTGCTGTAGCTCCGGCCATGCAGCAACCAATCGGACTTGTTGTCCTTGGCGGATCGCATCGCGTTGTCGTCGACAGCGACATTCGCCGAAGCGGGAAGCTCCTTCATCTGGGCGCGGTTCGTGTCGCTCGTGCCCTGGATCTCGTCACTCTGCTTCGCGTGCGCAAGTGCCGGCAGGGCCGCCACGCATACGGACAGGATCAGAGGTCGGACGGCGCCTCGCGAGGTCGCGGTGAATGGTGGCAAATGTGCCATGTTCGGTCCTCCTCTCTTGAAATGATCAGCCGCGGCGGTCGGGTCAGTCGCAGGATGACTGCGACGAGTCCGGCAACGGCTGCAGGTCCATCGCATCGATCGCTTTCTGGTCGATCGCGCTGTCCCCGGGTTTGAAACCGTTCTTGCAAAGCAGATAGGCGAATGTCTGGAGATACTGCTTGTCGGTCAGCTCGCCCGGGTCATCCTTGGGCATGTGCTTCGCGATGAAGTCGTATAGTTGCTTGCCGGTCATGCCGCTGTAATCGAGGCTGTCGGCGAATTTCTTGCCCGCCAGTGCCGGGCCTGCATCCCCCATCAGATCGCTGCCATGACAATCGGCGCAGTGCTTCTTGTACACGTCGTGGCCTGACGATGCCTGCTTGGATGTGAAAAGGGCCTGCTGGTCCGAAGAGCCCGGGTAGGCTGCGCTCGCGCAGAGGACAAGGGCGGTAACGAGGCCGGTCAGGGCCGTTCCGGAATGCGTGTCTAGACGTCTCATGCTAAAAAACCTCGCTCAATAATGCTGGGACGGAGCGGTGGGGGATATGGTTCCCCAACGGATGCAAGGTGCCTTTGTTCCATTCTGCTTTGCGGGCATCAGGCAGACGGGTCTGCACCGAGCATGTTTCGGATGGGAAAGCGGATCCGAAAACGACGCCGGTATCTTCGCTCTTTTCCGGCCTGACATATGACGGCGACCAGAATGGTTCCGCCGTTCAAGGATATGCGCTGGATGCTGATCGCGGCGAAGCTGTGGGCGCCTCGTCTGACCCGGCTTGACGGGCGGCGCGAAGGCTGTCACCTCTCGGAGCGAAGCGACAGGGGCGCTCGGGCAACCGGGCTGAGACGAACCCTTAGAACCTGAACCGGATAATGCCGGCGGAGGGAGGCGCGTGAGACGGTCAGGCGCGTTCCCGCCTTTGCCCCCTCGCACTTCTCCTGATGCCCGCAGCCAAGGAGAGAGCGATGGAAGATCCCGGACAATATCTCGCGGCGATGCGGCAGACCGCGCCGCTCGTTCACAACATAACCAATTACGTCGCGATGAACGTGATGGCGAATGTTCTGCTCGCCTCCGGCGCCTCGCCCGCGATGGTGCATGCGCGCGAGGAGGCGGCCGAGTTCGCCGGACTCGCGCAGGCGCTCAGCATCAATATCGGCACGGTGTCGCCGCCCTGGGCTGAGGCGATGGCGGCGGCGGCCAAGGTCGCGAGCGCGCAGGGAACCCCGTGGGTGCTAGACCCTGTCGCTGTCGGCGCGACGGATTATCGGCGTGCGCTCGGTGCGCGGCTCGTGGAACTGCGCCCGACGGCAATCCGCGGCAACGCGTCGGAGATCCTTGCGCTTGCGGGCGAGGCTGGCGCGGGGAAAGGGGCGGATTCCACTGAGAGTGTCGAGACCGCGGAAGGCGCCGCACGGGCCTTGGCCCGGATGAGCGGGGCCGTGGTTGCGGTGACTGGCGCGGTCGATTTTGTGACGGATGGGGAGCGCGCTGCGCGGGTCGCCAATGGCCATGCGATGATGCCGCGCGTGACCGCTTTGGGCTGTTCGCTGACCGGTCTGGTGGCTGCGTTTCTCGCGGGACAGCCTCGCTTCGAGGCGGTCGTCGCGGCGCTGGCTTATTTCGGGCTCGCCGGGGAGAGCGCCGGGGCGAGTGCCTCAGGCCCGGGAAGTTTTCAGGTCGCGTTCCTCGATGCGCTCTATGCGATCGACGCCGAGGCGCTGAGCGCCGGAGCTCGGATCGAATCCGCATGATGATCCCGTCCATCTGTTTCGTCACCGACCCGGCCGCCCCGCAGCCGGTGCTCGCGCAAGCCGTGGCCGCGGCACGGGGCGGTGCAGGCTGGGTGCAGCTGCGCGACAAGGTGCTCCCCGATGCGGAATTCGCCGCGCTGGCCCGGACGCTGGTCGAAGCGCTTGCCCCCTATGACGTGCCGCTGATCGTGAACGATAGGGTCGCGGTGGCCATCGAGATTGGGGCCGCCGGGCTGCATATCGGTCAGAGCGATGGCGACCCCGCCGCGATCCGCCGCCGGATCGGGCCCGACATGCTCCTTGGCCTCTCGATCGAGACCGAGGCGCAGATCGCCGCCGTTCCTCCCGGTATCGATTATCTCGGCGTCGGTCCGATCCATGCGACCGGCTCGAAGCCCGACCATGCCGCCCCGATCGGCCATGTGGGCTTTGCCAAGATCGTCTCGCGCACCGATATTCCCTGCCTCGCGATCGGCGGGATCACTGCCACTGACGCGCCCGCAATCCGCGCGGCGGGCGGTGCCGGTCTCGCGGTGATTTCCGCCATCTCGCGTGCCCCTGACATGGCGCGCGCCACCCGAACCCTGCGCAACGCATGGAGCGACACATGATCCCCAATATTCTCACCATCGCGGGTTCCGACCCATCGGGCGGGGCGGGCATTCAGGCCGATATCAAGGCCATCTCCGCCAATGGTGGCTACGCGATGAGCGTGATTACCGCGCTGACCGCCCAGAACACGCGCGGCGTGCAGGCGGTGAGCCTGTGCGACACGGCGCTGATCGCAACTCAGTTGGCATCGCTGCGCGAAGACGTTCGTATCGACGCGATCAAGATCGGAATGCTGGGCGATGCCGCGATCATCGAGACTGTGGCCGAGAGGCTGACCGGGCTCGACTGTCCGGTAGTGCTCGATCCGGTGATGGTCGCGAAAGGCGGCGATCGGCTGCTGGAAGAGGCGGCGGTGACCGCGCTGCACAGCCTGCTGCCCCGGGCCGATCTGGTCACGCCGAACCTGCCCGAGGCCGCCGATCTGCTGGGCTGCGCCGAGGCGACGCGCTTCGACGAGATGCGCGATCAGGCCCATGCGCTGCGCGAGCTCGGGCCGCGTGCGGTGCTGCTGAAGGGCGGTCATCTGCAAGGCGACCAAAGCCCGGATCTGCTGGTCACGGCGCAGGAAGAGCTCTGGCTTGACGCACCGCGCATCGCGACGCGCAACACGCACGGGACGGGCTGTACCCTGTCCTCGGCGCTGGCGACATGGCTCGGGGCAGGGGTGCCGCTCGCGGAGGCCACCCAGCGGGCGAAGGCGTATCTGAGCGCGGCGATTGCGGCAGCTGATCGGCTGACTGTCGGGTCGGGGCACGGGCCGGTGCACCATTTCCACGCATTCCAGGAGAAGAAGAAATGAGCTTCGCCCAAGACCTAGCGCAGGCGACCGCGCCGCTGCGCCGCCAGATTCATGACATGCCTTTCAATCGCGAACTGGCAGAGGGAAGCCTCGATCGGGAAACCTTCCAGGGCTACATCATTCAGGACGCACATTACCTCGAAGGCTTCGCCCGCGCGCTCGCGCTGGCCGCCGCCAAAGCCCCAGATGCGCCGACCGTGGCCCAGCTTGCGGGATCGGCGGCTGGAGCGATCGCCGTCGAGCGCGAATTGCACGCGCATTACATGGGGCTGTTCGGCGTCTCGGCGGAAGATTTTGCGCGGATCGAGCCTTCGGCGGCCTGCGATCATTACGTCACTTTTCTGCTGCGCAGCGCTGCGATCGGCGATTTTTCCGAAGCGGTGGCGGCCTTGCTGCCATGTTTCTGGATCTATCGCGATATCGGTCGGGAGATCGCGCAGGTCAGCGGCGCTGAAAATCCCTATGCGGCCTGGATCGCGACCTATTCCGGAGAGGCGTTCGATCAGAGCGTGACGCGGATGCTCGAGCTGACGGACAGGCTGGGCGCGAATGCAGACGCGCCCGCGCGAGCCCGGATGCACCGCGCCTTCGCGCGGAGTTGCTGGCATGAATGGCGGTTCTGGGACAGCGCCTATCGCGGCGAAAGCTGGCAGCAGCCTGCCGCTTGAGGCGCGAACCGAAAGGGGGCGCCTTTGTCGGCTTCCGGGCCTTGCCGCTTGCCGGTTTCGCGCGCCTCGATCACCTGTCGGGCGTCGATGGCGGGGCCGGATTTCCGAGGCTCAGGATTTGCGCTCGTCGCTTTCCTCGCTGGTTTCCCCGTCGGTTTCCTCGACGGCCGCGGTCTCGTTGTAGTCATTGGGATCGAAATCTTCGGGGTCGAAGGCCTCCTCCTCCTCGGAGATGCCGGTCACGTAGGAGGTTCCGGTCTCCTCATCGAAGATCAGGCCGTAATTCGCACGTCCCTTCGATTTGTAACGCAGGAACTCGTGCACGCCTGCGTAAATGGCGATGAACACGAACGGCAGAAGGATCAGGGCAGCAAGTAACTGGGCGTTGATAGCGGACCTCGTTCAGGCTGTTTGGCAAAGGCGGATTGTCTGCGGCGCCTTGGGTCAATCTAGCAGCATGTTGGCCTAATCCGGATGTGGATCCGACAATTTGGCCACTCGATGCGAACGTCATTTCGAAAATAATCTGGTTTATCGTGGGGCGACGTCAAGAGTTGGCGCGGGTTAGGCGCCGGCACGAAGTCTCTTACCCGGGGCGTTCGACCGGCTGCGACCTGCCCATGCTCGACATGGTATCTGGCATGCGTTCGGCCTGTCGCCCCGGAGTTTTCAGCAGCGCGCGCCCGGATGCTCCGGCTGGACTGCAATGCGCAGGCCGTCTCCCGGCAGCGGGGGAAACTGGTTGTCGGAAAGTGTCAGATCCTGCTCGGGGACCGTCCAATCGAGCTTGCGCAGCTGCATGACGGCTTCGGTCAGCAGCTCCATCGTGAGCCATTCGCCCGGGCAGCGATGATTTTGCAGATAGTCGCCGCCGCCCTGCGGCACGAGCCCCTCGGGTTGGATGTCACGGCCCAGATGGCGTTCGGCGCGGAAGCGTTCCGCGTCCTCCCAAATGTCAGGGTCGTGGTTGGTGCCGTAGAGATCGAGGACCAGCCAATCGCCGGGTTCGAACCGGGCGCCGTGCCAGTCGAACGCCTCGCGCACGCGCCCGCCGATCGCCGGGAAGAACGGGTAGAGCCTGCGCACCTCCTCGGCGATCGCGCGGCAGGTCGGCTCGTCGTCTTCCGCAACGGCCGGGATGGCTGCGCGGTGGGAGTGCAGAGCGTGGGCGGCGAACACGACATAGCGCCCGACCGCCACGATCGGACGCAGTATGTTCAGGAGTTCCTTCACGGCCACGTCTTCGCTCATCCGGCTGCCGTCCAGATCGGTGTGGAAGGCGAGCTTGGCCAAGGTGCTTCCGGCAGGTCCGTCCGCTTCGCGGGTCTGCGAAATCAGGCTACGCGCCCAACGCTCGCACCGCGCCCGGAGCCAGCGTGCCTGTAGATAGGCAGGCCCGAGCGTGCCGGCCGCGGCGAACATCGTGCTGAGTTCGCGCGCGCGGCTGGCAACGTCGTGCTGTGACGGGTCGATGCCGCACCAGCGCAGCGCCGTTCGCGTCATGATGCCGTCGACGGCATCAGAGAAGTCGATCTCGCAGCCTTGCCAACTGCGGGCCGCAGCCTGCCATTCCTCTGCGAAAATCCGGCGGGCCGCGCGCAGTCGGTCGCGGTCCATGAGGTCCAGAAACATCTGCTTGCGGATGTGATGCGCTTCGTCGTCGAGGCTTTGCACGCTGCCCTTGCCTTGAAGAAGCGGCACCACGGTGGGCGGCATCGCACCGCGACGCGTCATCCGTCCCGGCTCATAGAAGCTGCGTACCGCGTCGCGTCCGCGCAGGAAGGTCACGGGGCGCAGCATCAGCCGGGTTCGGAACGCATCGCTCCCAAGCTGATCGCAACGGCGGGAAATGAACGAATAGCCCTCGCTGAGGAAGGCCCGGGTGCTGTCGATCCCCGAGAGATGGGGAATGGATTGGGAATTCTGCATTTGCCTTGCCTCGCTATGGGCCTGATTGGTTGCTGGTGCTAGGGGCACGACGCCGATGCGGGCTGCGCCAAGCCCGCGGCAGGTGGCATCACGGGCGTCTGCCTTCGTCGTCTGCGCTTCGGCCGGACGGATCACCCATTGCCGCGGCGGTGGCGCCGCGCGAGCGTCGCGATCTGCTGGAACTCCTCGGCAATGCTTAGCGGAAGCGCGTCGGTCGCGTCCGGGTCCGCGCCGGGATCTTCCTGACCGTCATGCATCACTTCGCGTTCGCCGATCCACGCCATGACGGTCTCGCGCGACTCTGCGGGTAGTTCCGACACCAGCCGTGCCAGAACGCGGCGTTGCGCGATCAAACGAGCCTCCAGCGTGACCAATGTTTCTTCGAGATAGGTATTTGGCATCTGGTCGCTCTCTTCGCGGGGTCCCGGCGGGTTGGCGCCGGGGCCCCTGTTCTAGGTGAATTGAAGTCAATAATTCGCTGGCGGATCGCTTGCCGGGAAACTTTCATCCATTTCCTCGTCGACCCGGTCCCAGTTCCGAGGTGGGTTTCGCATCTGCGAGGGACCTGCGGGACGGACGCCCTGTGCCGAGGTGCCGCGCCGTTGGTTGATGAGATACCCCAAGGCACCGAGGGCTGAGGCTGCAAAGAGCAGTCTGGTCAACATGGTAGGCCTCCTTTGGTCAAAGTGAGACCCCCGCGTGGGACCCGTGCAGTGCTCCGCGCGAGGGTCGTCATGCTTACCCGAAAAACGAACCCCGCCAGCCTTTGTTCCATGGCGCGAACCATCGTGACTCTGGCGGAACAAACCGTGCGCGGCTAGCGTGCGCGCAGGAACAAGCGGGATGCTCACTCGTTGATCCGTTCCATAGCCATGGAGGAGATCATGACCGAGAATGGCGATGAAAAAGACGTCCATGTGGTGCGCTCTGACCTTGCGGCGCCGAGCCGACCGGACGGGTATCACGGCGTCGAGCAACCGATCATGCCCGACTTGCCGGAGCAACCCGCGGAGATCCTCCCCGACGACGAACTGGCGTCCGCCGTGCGGAGCGCGCTCGAAGGCGACGGACGGATCGACATGAGCCATGTCCTGATCGCCGCGGAAGAAGGGGTGGTGACGCTCGAAGGCACGATCGGGCTGGAATTCCAGCGCACGCTCGCAGAAGCGCTTGCACAGGAAGTGCGTGGTGTTCTGCTGGTCCGCAATCAGCTCGGCGTAGGGCCCGCGTGATGTGCTCGGACGCCTGACCGCCGAAAAGTCGAGCGAACGAAAATTCGCGCGGGCCGCAGCTTCTGCTGGCGGCCCGCGTCTTTAAATCAGATCATCGGCATGCCGCCGGTGACGGCCACCGTCGCGCCTGACGTGTAGCTCGAGCGCGGATCGGCAAGCATCACGTAGGCGGAGGCCAGCTCCGCCGGTTGCGCGGGGCGGCCCATCGGCTTGTCCTCGCCGAAATGCGCGACCGAGTCCTCAGGCAGCGTCGAGGGGATCAGCGGTGTCCAGACCGGCCCCGGTGCGACGCAATTCACGCGGATCCCGCGCTCTGCCACCATCTGTGCCAGCCCGGTGGTGAAGTTCTGGATCGCACCCTTGGTCGCCGCGTAAGCCAGCAGACCGGGGTTGGGTTTGTCCGAGTTGATCGAGGCCGTGTTGATGATAGCGCCGTTCTTCTCCATCACCGGGAGCGCCGCCTTGCACAGGTAGAACATCGAATGAATGTTGGTGCGGAAGGTCGTTTCCCATTCTTCATCGGAGATGTCCTCGATCTCGTCGAAATGCATCTGGTGCGCCGCGTTGTTGACGAGAATGTCGAGACGCCCGAAGGCTTCATGCGTATCGCGCACCAATGCGCGACAGTGATCGGCGTCCTGAATGTCGCCGGGCATCACATACGCGCGGCGGCCTGCCTCTTCGACAAGCCGGCGCGTTTCCTCGGCCTCGTCATGCTCTTCGAGATAGGAAATCATCACGTCGGCCCCTTCGCGCGCATAGGCCAGGGCCACGGCGCGACCGATGCCGCTGTCTGCGCCCGTCACAAGGGCGGCCATCCCGTCGAGCCTGCCCGACCCGACATAGCTCTGCTCGCCATGATCGGGGCGCGGGTCCATCTTCTCCGTCGAACCGGGAACGGATTGCGGTTGCTTGGGGAAGGGAGGTTTGGGGTAATTCATTGCCGGGCTCCTTTCTGGATGGGTCTGAACGCACCAACCGGATGCGCGCTGCTATGTTCCTGTGTTTCTTCATGGGGCGCCGCGGCCCTCTCCTCACAGGCTCTTGTGGGAACATCGGCAAGACGCATCCGTTTCCCTAATCCATTCATCACATCTGACAGTGGAGGCAGACATGTCCGACACCGTTGCCGATTTCATTCTTTCTCGCCTCAAGCAGTGGGGCATTACCCGTATCTATGGCTTCCCGGGAGACGGGATCAGCGGGCTCGTCGCAGCGCTTGGACGCGATGACGAGATCGAATTCGTTCAGGCACGCCACGAGGAAAGCGCCGCGTTCATGGCGGCGGCGCATGCGAAATGGACCGGCGAGGTGGGCTGTTGTCTCGCGACCTCCGGCCCCGGCGCGATCCACCTGCTCAACGGTCTCTACGACGCCAAGCTGGACCACCAGCCGGTGCTTGCGATCGTCGGCCAGCAGGGGCGCAACGCGCTTGGCGGCAATTACCAGCAGGAGGTCGACCTGCAATCGCTCTTCAAGGATGTGGCGAGCGAATATGTCCACACGATGATGGCACCGGGACAGGCGCGCCACCTGATCGACAGGGCGCTCCGGATCGCGCAGGCGCGGCGCAGCGTGACCTGCGTGATCGCCCCCAATGACGTGCAGGAGGCTCAGGCGGTCGAAGCGCCGCCCCACGCCCATGGCACCGTCCACAGCGGCGTCGGCTATCAGGCGCCGCGCCTGCTGCCGGCAGACAAGGACCTCGCCGCCGCGGCGGATATCCTGAACGCGGGCGAGAAGGTTGGCATCCTCGTCGGCGCGGGTGCGATCGGCGCAGAGACGCAGATCACCCAGCTTGCCGAAACCCTTGGCGCAGGCGTCGCCAAGGCGCTTCTGGGCAAGGCCGCGCTGCCGGACGATCTGCCCTTCGTGACCGGCTCGATCGGGCTTCTGGGCACGCAGGCCTCCGACTGGATGATGCGCGAATGCGACACGCTTCTGATGATCGGCTCGCGCTTCCCCTACTCGGAATTCTTGCCCGAGGAAGGGCAGGCCAAGGCGGTGCAGATCGACCTCGACCCGACGATGGTGTCCATGCGCTACCCGATGGACGTGAACCTCGTCGGCGATGCAGCCGACACGGTGGAGGCCCTGTTGCCGCGCCTCAAGCCCAAGACCGACCGGTCGTGGCGGGAGAAGATCGAGAAGAAGACCGCCGAATGGTGGGAAGGTGTCGAAAAGCGCGCCAAGGAGAGCGCCGATCCCGTCAATCCCGAACGGCTGTTCTGGGAGGCGTCGTCGCGGCTGCCCGACAACGCGATCCTGTCGGCGGACTCCGGCAGCTCGGCCAACTGGCTGGCGCGTGCGATCAAGATCCGCCGCGGCATGAAGGCCTCGCTTTCGGGGACGCTGGCGACGATGTGCCCGGGCGTGCCCTACGCTGTGGCGGCGAAGTTCTGCTATCCGGACCGCGCGGCTGTGGCCTTCGTGGGTGACGGCGCGATGCAGATGCTGGGCATCACCGACCTGATCACCGTCTCGAAATACTGGCGCGACTGGGCAGACCCGCGGCTGGTGATCTGTGTGCTGGCCAACCAGGACCTCAACCAAGTGACCTGGGAGCTGCGCGCGATGGCCGACAGCCCGCGTGTCGACAAGACGCAGGACGTGCCCGATATCGACATGGCCGCCTATGCGGAGCTGTTGGGCCTCAAGGGGCTGCGGATCGACCGCACCGAGGAGATCGGTCCGGCGTGGGAAGCCGCCTTCGCCGCGGATCGCCCGACCGTGATCCACGCCACCGTCGATCCCGACGTGCCGACGCTGCCGCCCCATATC
This sequence comes from Thioclava sp. F42-5, assembly GCF_002213195.1. Lineage (NCBI taxonomy): Bacteria > Pseudomonadati > Pseudomonadota > Alphaproteobacteria > Rhodobacterales > Paracoccaceae > Thioclava > Thioclava sp. F42-5. The sequence continues at coordinate 930,101 of NZ_NBNZ01000001.1, read as the reverse complement.
ACGATGGAGCAGGCGAAATCCTTCATGAGCGCGCTCGTCCATGGAGACTCCGAGGCCGGTGGCATCGTGAAGCAGGCGTTCAAGCGCGTCACGGACCGCTGAGATGACCCTCGGCTCCGATCCGCTGATCGAGGCGGTCGACGTCTCCGTCCTGACGATCCCGACCGATGCGCCGGAATCCGACGGGACGCTGGAATGGAGCGAGACCTCGATGGTTCTCGTCTCCATCTCCGCTGGGGGCGAGACCGGCCTTGGCTACAGTTACACGACCCCCGCGACGGCGGGGATCGTGCGCGATACTCTCTTTCCAAAAGTGGAAGGGCGCAATGCGCTCGACATCGCGAAGCTCTGGCTGGCGATGGTGCATGCCACGCGCAACATCGGGCGCGATGGTCCCGTCGCGATGGCGATAGCGGCGGTGGACACGGCGCTTTGGGACCTAAAAGGGAAGCTGCTGGGCCAGCCCGTCGCCGCCCTTCTCGGCCGCGCGCGCGACGCGATTCCGGCCTATGGCTCGGGCGGCTTCACCTCCTATGACGACCGGCAGCTGCGCGACCAACTCGAGGGTTGGGCCGCCGAAGGCTTCTCTATGGTGAAGATCAAGGTCGGGCGCGACCCCGATCGCGATCCGCACCGGCTGAAACAGGCGCGCAACGCCATCGGTTCAGACTGTCGGCTATTCATGGATGCGAATGGTGCCCAGAACCGCAAGGAGGCGCTGGCGTTGGCCGAGCGTGCCCGCGAATTCGGCGTCGAATGGCACGAGGAGCCGGTCTCCTCGGACGATCTCGAAGGGCTGCGCCTGTGCCGCGACCGGGCCCCGGCGGGGATGAATGTCACGGCGGGGGAGTACGGTTTCAATATCGGCTATTTCCGCCACATGCTCGAAGCGGGCGCGGTGGATGTGCTGCAGGCGGATGCCACGCGCTGCGCGGGTATCACCGGCTTCATGGGCGTGGCCGCGCTGAGCGCCGCGCATCAGGTGCCGCTCTCTGCCCATTGCGCTCCCGCGCTGCATCTGCACGCCTGCCTCGCCGCGCTGCCCGCGATCCATCTCGAATGGTTTCACGACCATGTCCGGATCGAGGGGATGCTGTTCGACGGCGCGCCCGAGCCGGAGAAGGGCCAGCTTCGCGACAATGGCGAACCGGGGCTGGGGCTGCGGCTGCGTCCGCGTGAAGCCGAGCGGTTCCGACAGGCCTGAGCGCAGTTCCCGGCGCATCGTCTGACGCCGGGACGAAAGGTTTCGGCAGTAGCAAAGGGAATTCGCAATGACCCATGACAGGATATACGAAGCATTCCGACGCCGCACCCGTCGGCCCGTCGGCGGCATCGGGCTGGGCGCCATCGTCGCAGGCGTGGGCCTCGGTTTCGTCGCCGCCGGGCTGGCCGCGCGCCGCCCGCGTTCCGGCAACCCGGTGAAGCGGTCGCGCAACAAGCGCGAGGCGCTGCGGCTCGGTCGGGACGGGGCCGCGATCATGGGCGCAAGCGTCCTTTTCGACAGCGCGCTGGAACATCTGCGCGGCGATTTCCGCCGCGACGAGATGTATGTCGCCCCGCTGACTGGAGCGACCGCGATGGCAGCCGCCCTGGCGGAGCCGCGGCGCAGCAAGCGCGGCCGGGCGCTCGAGGCGACGCATCTCACCTCCGTCGGGATCGGGATGGCCGGGATGGGGTTCCACCTGCGCAACATCAGTCGCCGGCCCGGCGGGATTTCGTGGAACAACCTGTTCTACGCCGCGCCGCTCGGTGCACCGGGGGCGCTGATCATGAGCGGTCTGTTCGGCATGGTCACCCACCGGATGGCCCAGACTCGCGGCTACGAGCATCTGCACGGGCGCGAACTGGCCTGCCTCACCGCGCTCGCGCTGGTGGCGGAGTCGGGCGAAGTTGCGCTGCTGCATTTCCGCGGCGCGTTCCATGACAAGGCGATGTATCTGCCGGTCACGCTGCCGCCGCTCGCCGCCGCCGGGCTGATGGCGCAGGCGATCTATCCGCATAGGCGCTTCCGGCGCCCGCTTACCCTGCTGCTGCGCGCGGTCGAGGGGCTTGGCTATGTCGGCACAGGCTTTCATGCCTACGGCGTCGCACGCAACTCGGCGGGCTGGCGCAACTGGCGACAGACGACGCTGGCGGGCCCGCCGATGCCCGCGCCAATCAGCTTCGCGGGGCTCGGCAAGACCGGGCGTGCCGCACTCGATCTGCTCGCGGTGGAACAGGATCAGCCGCACCAGACAAAGGAAAGGGCAGCGATATGAGCGAACCGTTTCGTACCCCGTATCCGGGCTATGACGTGCTCGATAAATGGGACAGCCCGTCCTTCGACGATCAGACCCGCGCGGTTCTGCGCGCGCGACGTGATCCGCCGCCGCGCCGCTTCCTCGACCCGGACCAGTTCGCGCTTCTGGAGGCGCTCTGCGCGGTCGTGATCCCGCAGCGCCGCCCCGAGCCCGTGCCCATCGCGCCCTTCATCGACGCGGCGCTGCACGAGGATCGCGGCACCGGCACCCGGTTCGCCACGATGCCGCCCGAGCGCGAGGCATGGCCCCGCGGCCTGAAGGCGATCGACGCCGAGGCACGCGCGACGTTCGACGGGCTCGGATTTCGCGAGCTCGACCGGCCCGAGCAGGAGCGCCTGCTGCGCGCCATCGATCGCGGCGAATGTCGCGCGCCCGAGACATGGCAGGACATGCCACCGCAGAAATTCTTCCGCGCGCTTCTGCTCAAGCAGATCGTGGAAATCTATTACAGCGCCCCCGCCGGGATGAGCGAGATCGGCTATGGCGGCCCCGCCGCGCCACGCGGCTATGTGCGCCTCAAGGCCGGCCAGATCGACCCGTGGGAGGCGCCCTTCGGAAAATGGGAGGACCAGGCATGACCCAAGACGCGTCTCGCAGCGATCGCCCCCGCGCGGTGGATGGCCACGCCCCGGACGTATTCAAGCGCGAAGGGCAGGTGCCGATGCGCGAATACCCTAAGAACGCGCCGGTCGATTTCGTAATCGTCGGTGCGGGCTGCGGCGGTTCGGTTCTCGCAGCCAAGCTCGCCGAAGCCGGAATGTCGGTGGTGCTGTTCGATGCCGGTCCCTTCTTCCAGCCAAAGCGTGACTTCGCATCCGATGAGCGCGAGCAGGACAAGCTCTATTGGCTCGATCCGCGTATCTCCGACGGCGACGATCCGATCGAACTCGGGGCGAACAACTCCGGCCGCGCGGTGGGTGGCTCCTCGGTGCATTTCCAGATGGTGTCGCTCCGCTTCCGTCCGGAATGGTTCAAGTCCCGCTCGAAACTTGGTTACGGCCGCGACTGGCCCGTCGATTGGCGCGAGATGTGGCGCTACTACGACGAGGTGGAGGACGCGCTGAAGATTTCGGGGCCGATCCGCTACCCGTGGGGGCCCGATCGCGGGCGCTACCCCTATCGCGAGCATGAGGTGAACGAGGCCGGTCTGGTTCTGGCGCGCGGGGCAGAGGCGCTTGGCGTCGATTGGGCGCCGACGCCGCTCTGCACCGTCTCCGCGCCACGCGGGAAGTCTCCGCCCTGCGCCTATCGCGGCATGTGCAAGATCGGCTGTTCGGTGAATGCCAAGCAGAGCATGCTGATTACCTATGTCCCCCGCGCGATCAAGGCGGGGGCGGAGGTGCGCGACCTCGCCATGGTTGGCCGCATCGAAACGGGCCCGGACGGGCGCGCCAGTGGCGTCTCCTACCATCGCGACGGGGAATGGCATTTCCAGAAGGCCGCGAATGTGGTGGTGGCCGGCTACTCCATCGAGACGCCACGGCTGTTGCTGAACTCGGCCAACGCGCATCATCCGCAGGGCTTGGGCAATTCCAACGGCATGGTCGGGCGCAACCTCATGGTGCATGCGAACGACGCTGTCTGGGGCGAGTTCGACGAGGAGATCCGCTGGTACAAGGGCCCGCCCTCGATGGCGACCTGCGAGCACTGGAACTATGCCGATGACGACCCGAGCAAGGATTTCGACGGTGGCTATTCCTTCATGAGCCAAGGCCCGCTGCCCGGCGATTTTGCGGGCACGCTCGTCTCCTCGTCGGGGCTGTTCGGCGACGATCTGCTGAGCAAGATGGGCCGCTACAACCGGATGGCGGGGCTGAAGATGGTGGGAGAGTCGATGCCGTCACCGGACAACCGCGTGACGCTGGCCGACGAGACCGATGCGCTTGGCCTTCCCCGGGCCAAGGTGACCCATTCCTTCTGCGACAATGACAAGCGGCTGCAGGAACATGCGCGGGGGTTCATGTCCCGGATGATGCGCGCCGCGGGCGGTCACAACCTGTTCGAAACCCAGAGCACGGCGCATCTGATGGGCGGTTGCCCGATGGGCGACGATCCCGAGACCTCGGTCACCAACGACATGGGCCGCAGCTGGGATGTCGACAATCTGTGGATCTGTGACGGCTCGCTGATGCCCACCGGCGGCGGCGTGAACCCGGCGATGACGATCCTCGCCAATGCCGCGCGGATCGCCGACCGGATCATCGATGCGCGCTTCCATTGAAGACGAAGGGTGGCGCCCCGCACGCAGGCGGGGCGCTGCGAGTTCATAGAGATTACCCGATTTGAGAGGACGCCATGAAGATCAAGGTCGAATATGCGGACGGTCTGAGGGCCGACAAGAACGTCGACCGGTTGCCGGAGGTCGATGACCGCTTCGAGGACGGCCTCGTGGAGAACGTAACGGAATACACCCCCTTGCGAGAAGGCTATGCGGCTTACGTCCGGCTCAAGAAACCTCCCGGAGAACGCTCCGAATAGGTGCGTGTTCGGCGGCTGATCCGCTGCAGGGTCACTCGCCGGATTTCACCGCCGTATCTTCGAACACCCGCCCTTCGTCATCGGTGACGCGCAGGTGAACGGTGAGGTCCGCATTCGCTTCCAACGAGATCTTCGCTGTGGAAAGCGGGCCGGTCGCGTCTCCATCGGATACAGGAACAGAGCCGGCTTGCCGGTTGACGGATCGCCCGTTCGGGCCGCTTTTCATCACCTCGAGGATATATTTACCCGAATGGCCGGGCTCCAGCCGGGAGAAGGTCTCAATCGTGACAAGTCCTTTGTCTTTCGAGAGTGAAATCCATGCGCGCCCGGCCCCGTCGGCCAGAGCCTGAAACGGTGCGACAAGTAGAAAGGCGAGGAGATAGGCCTTCAGTTTCATGATGAGCTCCTGTGATCACGGGGCGCGCCGGCCGGTTGAGGTCTCCAGAGTAAAAACGAACGTGGTGCCGGCTAAGAACAGCAGCTGGGACCGCACGTCTCTGGCGATCACGTCGCTGGTGCCTTTTTCAGATGATGCAAGACCCTGACATATCGAGAATATCACGTCTGATCGGAGCTGGCTTTACCCCGGACGGTTTATTTCCGTCCCCGCTCGGCCATTCGAATGATCGCGCTCGCTGACGGGAGAGGGCGACGCGCCCAGTTCCTCGGCTACCTTCAAGATGCCGCCCAGCCGGGCGACGGCCACGAAGTGTTTCATCGCGTTGAGGTTGATGTCTTTCAGCGTTTCTTGCGCCTTCGCTAAACGACGATGCCATGCGGCGGTCGTTTGCCCATCCCTGCGGCGTGTGACCGTCACGACGGCTTAACCTCCGTCCCATTCAGAGGGAGCTGCACCCTGACCTCGAGACCCGCGTCGCGACCGCTCGGCGGCGAGGTCAGAGTGAGGGGGCTTTCGATGCGCTCCGCGATCACTGAGACGATGGCGAGGCCCAACCCGCTGCCGTCATTCGTGCTGCCCGCTCGCTCGAACCGCGCAGTCAGGCGCGCCAGCGTCTCCTTGGGGATGACGGGCCCGCCATTCGTCACTGTGAACACGCCCTCCTTGGTCAGCCGTACCGTGACGGGGTCGTCCTGCGTACCGTGCTTCAGGGCGTTCTCGATGAGGTTCCGGCACAGGATGCCGAAGGCGTCGGGATCGAGATCCGAGAGCACGGGCGTCTCCGGTAACTCCAGCGCAATACGCCCGGGATCGAGGCTGCGCGCGAGGTCTTCGACAATCAGGCGGGCGGTCATGCGCAGGTCCGAACTGCGCTCCAGCCGCAACGGCCCGCCTTCCGCCCGGGCGAGCTGCAGCAGACGTTCCGAGAGCCGCGTTAGACGTTTGAGCGTCGCTTCGATATCGGCGGCGCGTGCCTTGGCGGCTGGATCGGTGGTTTCCGCGCTCAGCCGTTGGGTCTGCGCGATGGCACCGGCAAGCGGTGTGCGCAGTTCATGGGCCGCATTGGAGGCGAAGCTTCGCTCGGCCTCGATCCCCTCGCGCAACCGCCCCAGAAGATTGTTGAGCGTGGCTGCGACCGGGGCGATCTCGGCCTGCAGGTCGTCAGTCGGAATGGGCGTAAGGTCGCGGGCGTTGCGCGCCTCGAGGCTGGTCCGGAACCGCCGCAAGGGCCCCAGATTGGTCCGCACCGCGAGAACGACAGCCGCGAAAGCGAGCGGGATCACGATCAGCAAAGGCAGGCCGAGGCCGAGCTCGATCTCGCGGGCGACCTGCGCGCGATGCGCGAGCGGCTCCGCGACGGTGATCCGTGCCGTGTCCTGAAGCGCGGCATCGCTGTACAGCCGGTGGGTGGCCGTCTGGCTGAAGCCCCGTCCCTCATACGCAGGGAACACGGAAGGATCGGCGGCGTGGGATTGGAGCAGGATATGCCCCTCCGCGTCCCGCACGATATAGGTGAAGAATTCCTCGTGATTGCGAAGCTGCGCAAGGCGCTGTGTCACATTCGTGCTGTCACGGTTCACGATATCCATGACCGCGAGGGGCAGAATCCGCTGCGCCGTTTCCTGAAGCGTGGAATCGAAGACCTCGCTCATCTCCTTGCGCACGATCAGCGCGGTGACTGTCGCTGCGGCGATCCACATCAACGCCAGCACGACCCCGAGCGAAAGTCCCAGACGGGCCTGAAGGCTTCGGGGCAGCCTCATGCCTTGCCCAGCCTGTAGCCGAGGCCGCGTTCTGTCTCGATCACATGGGCGCCGAGTTTCTTGCGCAGGCGGCTGACATGGACCTCGATCGTGTTGCTCTCCACTTCCGCATCGAAGGCGTAGAGCTTCTCTTCTAGCTGGGCTTTCGACAGCAACTGGCCGGGTCGCGAGAGGAACGCTTCGAACAGGGCCCATTCGCGCGCGGTCAGCTGCACGGGCTTGCCGTCGCGCCTGATGCTGCGCGCGGCGAGGTCGATCTCGAGCCCGGCATGGCTCACGATGGGGTTCGGATTGCCGCTGTAGCGCCGCGCCACCGACCCGATGCGCGCCGAGAGCTCCGCGAGATCGAAGGGCTTCACGAGATAGTCGTCGGCGCCCGCGTTAAGCCCCTCGATCCGGTCCGAGACCTGATCGAGCGCGGTCATGATGATAACCGGCGTCACATCGCCCCGGCCGCGCAGCGCCTTCAGAAAGCCGATGCCCCGACCGTCGGGAAGCATGAGGTCCAGCAGGACGAGATCGTAGCCGGTGCTGCGGACCGACGCGCCCGCTTCGTCGAGTCGCGTGACCCAGTCCACGGAGTGACCGTCGCTTGCGATCTGGTCGCGCACCGCGTTGCCCAGAATAGTGTCGTCCTCGATCAGCAGGATGCGCATCTTCGTTCCATCTCTTGTCCGTTGACCCCTCTTCACCCGCCCGGCTGACACCAAGCTGACGCTGCGCGGGATGCGGCTTCAGGTTCCCGTCAGATTGATTGCCCATGAAAGGTGCGGAATTGGCCGTGAACAGGAGTTTGGCCCATGAAGAAGACCATGACAATTCTCGCCTTTCTCGCGACGTTCCCGGCCGGGGCGGCCCTGGCCGATGACGATTGTTTCGCGCCGATGGCGGATTGGCAGCCCCGCGACGCCGTGGTCCAGCTCGCCGAGCAGAACGGCTGGACAGTGCGCCGCATCAAGATCGACGACGGCTGCTACGAGATCGACGGCACTGACGTGCAGGGCCGCCGGGTCGAAGTGAAGCTTCATCCGGCGACGCTCCAGGTTCTCGAGATCGAATATGAAAACGGCGAAGACGGTCGGTCCCGCCAAGATCGTGAAGGAGACAACCATGAGTGACGCAGCATTTCGCGACGCAACGCGTCCGAACGGCGAGGCCGGGGGACGCGTGCGGGTCTGGGATCCGCTGGTGCGGATATTCCACTGGGCCGTTGTCGCCACCTTCGCGATTGCTTGGTTCACCGCCGACGAAGTGCAGCCGGTGCATGAGGTTGCAGGCTACACTGTCGCCGGGCTGGTCGCGTTCCGACTGATCTGGGGGGTCGTGGGCGGGCGCTATGCCCGGTTCACCCAGTTCCTCAGAGGGCCGGGGCAGACGCTCTCCTATCTTGGCGATATGCTGCGCGGCAAGGAGCGTCGCTATCTCGGTCACAACCCTGCGGGGGCGTTGATGATCGTGGCGTTGCTGATCTCGCTGTCGGGAGCCGCCTTCACCGGCTGGCTGATGGCGGAGCCCACACGCATTGCGATGCTGCCCGCGCTGCCGCAGATCGTGACCCCGGCGCTGGCCGACGAGGAGGGCGAATACGGCGAGGGCGCGGAGGGCGCGGAGGGCGGCGGTAACGAGGCGCTCGAGGAGCTGCACGAGGTTCTCGCCAATCTGGTCCTGCTGCTCGTGGCGTTGCATGTCGCCGGTGTCGTTCTCGCGTCTTCCCGGCATCGCGAGAACCTCGCGCGGTCGATGCTCACCGGCGACAAGCGTGCGCCTGGCCCCGGCGATATCGCCTGACCGCTTCCGATTTCGTCGCCAAGGCCGTTTCGTTCCGCGGCCTCACTCGGCCCCGCCCTCACACGGCGGGGCCTTTTTCCTGACGCCAAGCTGAAGCGGAAACCGTCCGCCTGTCAGGATGCCCTCAGGTCCGCTGCGCAGATTGTCGGTAGCAGATGAAAAAGGAGACACTGCCATGCGAAAGACCCTGACCGCACTTCCCCTCATCGCCCTGCTGCCCGCAGGGATGGCCTTGGCCGACGACGACTACAGAAAGTCTTCGCGCGGCGAAGGAATGTCCCGTGATGCGGTGATGCAGATGGCGCGCGAGAACGGCTGGACCGTCGAGGAAATCGAGACGGAAGACGGCCAATACAAGATCGAGGGCCGCGACCGCGACGGGCGCAAAATCGACACCAAGCTCGATCCGGCGACGCTGCGCCTCATCAGGTCGGAACATGACGACGATGACGAAGAAGACGACGACGATGACGATTACGGCGCATCGGCGCGCAACCCGGCCCCCGCGGGCACGGTCGCCCCGCCGAAAAACGGTCTCTTCGGCAACGGCGCGCCGCCCAAGGTTCAGGTGAACTGAGCCGACATCGCATTCCTCCCCCAAAAAAGGATTCCCGTAATGAAGTCTCTTCTAGCAACTTTGGCGCTGAGCACGGCGCTGACCGTTCCCGCCCTCGCGTCGGCGCAGCCCGTCACACTCAAGACCACGCTGAACAATTACGGCGGCGACGGCGCTTATCTCGCGCTCTATGTCACCGACCCGTCGGGCGCCTATGCGGGCAGCCTCTGGATGGCGGGTGGCAAGTCCAAATATTACGAGCATCTCCGCGACTGGTATCGCGCGACCGCGGGCGACCCGGCGCAGATCAACGGCATCACCGGCGCCAGCGTCGGCGCGGGCCGGACGCTCGAGATAACGCTCGATCTCGCGGATGCGCTCTTCGACGCGGGCTACACGCTCCACGTCGACGCCGCGGTCGAGGACATGCGCGACAGCCCCAACGAGATCGCCGTACCGCTGACCACGGACGGCGCGGGCAAGCCGGTCTCGGGCCGTCGCTACGTGGCCGATTTCACCTACGACATGTGAGGTGAAAGGCCATGATCCGCGCGTTTCATCGCTGGCCGGGGCTGATTGCCCTGGCGCTTGTCACGGTGCTGGCGCTTAGCGGCGCGGTGCTCGCGGTCTTTCCTGTGACGGAGCGGATCGCGGCGCCGCAGGCCGGCGCAGAGCTAAGCGTTGCGCCCCTCGCCGAGCGCATCCAGACTGTCTATCCGGGGCTCGAGCAGATCCGGCGTGCACCGTCGGGGCGGATCACCGCCTATTGGTTCGAGTCCGGACAGCCCGGTGCCGCCGTAATCGATCCCATGACGGGTCGCGGCGTCGCCTCGGCTGATCCGAATGGCTTTCAGCGTTGGCTGACCAACCTGCATCGCTCCCTCTTTCTCGGCGATCCCGGCCGTGTCGCGAGCGCGCTGGGCGCCGTCGCGATGCTTGTGCTCTCGGTCTCCGGAGCGATGCTCGTCGCGCGGCGTGTCGGCGGTTGGCGGAGCTGGTTCTCCGGTTTGCGCGGGCCGCTCGCCGGGCGGCTCCATGTGGAGATCGCCCGCGTCGCGGTGATAGGTCTGATCTTCTCCTCCGTCACCTCTTTGTGGATGACGGCCTCGACCTTCGCGCTGATCCCGGATGGCGGGCCGTCGCTGGGCGTGCCCGCCGAGGTGAGCGGCCAAACGGGCGCGTCGATTGCCGATCTCGGCTTGCTCGGCACCACGCCCGTCTCGGAACTGCGCAGCCTGAGTTTCCCCTATGACGGCGATGCCACCGATGTGTTCACGCTCAAGACCGATCGCGGCACCGGCTATCTCGATCAGGGCACCGGCACCGTGCTCGCCTGGGCGGATCTGACAGCATGGCAACGCGTCTCGGAAACCATCTACACCCTGCATACGGGGCAGGGCGCTGCGCTGCTTGGTGCGGTGCTGGGTCTCATGGCGCTCGGCGTGCCGGCGATGGGTCTGACCGGCGTGTCGATCTGGCTCGTGGGGCGTCGCGGACGCCCGCGTATCCGGGCCAACCAGCCGGCCGGGGGCGCGGAGACGATCCTTCTCGTCGGTAGCGAAAGCGGCAGCACATGGGGGTTTGCGACGACCCTGCACGCCGCGCTTCGCGCAGCGGGCCAGAGTGTTCACATCGCGCCGATGTCGTCCTTCGCCCCCGAGCGTTACGCCCGGGCCGATCGGATCATCGTGCTCGCGGCGACCTATGGCGACGGGGCGGAGCCCAGTTCCGCGAAAGGGTTCCTGACGAAACTCGAAGCCCATTCCGATGCGCTGGATATCCCGATTGCCGTGCTCGGCTTCGGGGACCGGAGTTTCCCTGCCTATTGCGCCTATGCCCAGACGGTTGCCGACACCGTGGACGCGAAGAGGTGGCCGGTTCTTCTGCCCTATGACACGATCGACCGTCAGTCGCCGCAGGCCTTCGCGCGCTGGGGGCAGGCGCTGGGCGCGGTGCTCGGGATCGAGCTCGATCTGCATCACCAACCGACGCCGCCCGTCACGACCGAACTCACGCTCCAGTCGCGGCGCGATTACGGGGCGGACGTGCAGGCGCCGACGTCGATCCTGCGCTTCTCGCTGCCGCGCGCTACGTTCTGGCAGAGGCTGACAGGTACGGGTTTCACGCGGTTCGCCGCGGGAGACCTGATCGGGATCCTGCCCGAAGGGGCGCCGACACCGCGCTTTTATTCGCTCGCGTCGTCGCGTCGCGACGGGTTTCTGGAGATCGTGGTCAGGAAGCATCCCGGCGGCCTGTGTTCGAGCCAACTGACGTCACTCGAGCCGGGGGAGCGCGTTCGCGCATTCATCCGGCGCAATCCCGCCTTCCGACCGGACCGCTCGCATACGCCGCTGATCCTGATCGGCGCGGGCACGGGGATCGGCCCCCTTGTGGGCTTCGTGCGTGAGAACGAGCAACGTCGCCCGATCCACCTGTTCTTCGGGATGCGCGATCCGCAAAGCGATTTCCTTTATGCGCAGGAGATCGGGGGTTGGAAGGACGAGGGCCGTCTGTCGCGGCTCGTGACCTCGGTCTCGCGCGGCCAGCGCCCGCGCTATGTGCAGGATGCGATGCGCGCCGATGGCCCCGAATTGGTTCGGCTCGTGCAGAGCGGCGCGCGGATCATGGTGTGCGGCGGGAGAGACATGGCGACGGGGGTCGCCGATGCCCTTCACGATATCCTCGCGGCCTCTGGTCTGAGTGCGACCAAACTGAAAACGGAGGGACGCTATGTCGAAGACATCTTCTGATCTCGTGCGCCACGCCCTGCACGGCCCGACCATGGGCACCCGCTGGACCGCCCTGTTTTTCGCACCGCCCGGGCGCGATCCCTCGCCGATCCGGGCCGCGCTTCAGGCGGCGGTTGCGGAGGTGGACACCCAGATGTCCACGTGGAAACCCGACAGCGACCTGATGCGGCTCAATGCGGCTCCGGACGGCGAATGGGTGAAGGTGCCCGGTCGCTTGGCCGAAGTGCTCCACCTCGGGCTGGAGATCGGCAAAGCCTCTGGGGGCGCGTTCGATGTCGGGCTCGGCGATGCGGTCACGGCGTGGGGCTTCGGGCCCGACGAAGCGTCGCCCGACGCGATCCGCGCCGCGATGAGCGTGCCGCGGCAGCCTGCATATGAATGGCTCGAGATCGACCATGGCAGGGTGCGCAAGCACAGCCCTGCGGCGCTGGACCTGAACGGGATCGCGAAAGGTTACGGCGTGGATCGCCTCGCCGAGACGCTTGCCGCGCAGGGGATCGAGGCTGGTCTTGTCGGGATCGACGGCGAAATGCGGGCCGAGGGGCTCAGGCCAGATGGCAGCGCGTGGACGATCGCGGTCGAGAGCCCCGATCCGCTTCGCCGCATGCCGCATTCGATCCTCGCGCTCGAGAATGCATCGGTCGCAACGTCGGGCGATTACCGTCACTGGATCGATCTCGGCGTGCGCAGGCTCTCGCATACGATGGATCGTTCGCGTGGCGCGCCGTTGCTGGCATCGCCTGCCTCCGTGACGGTGGTCGCGCGCAGTTGCGCCGAAGCTGATGGCTGGGCCACCGCGCTGATGGTGCTCGGTCCGGGCAAGGGGCTGGAGGTTGCGAAGGCGCGCGGTCTCGACGCCCTTTTCCTTATGCATGAGGACGACGGCAGCGTGCAAAGCCGTGGCACAGGCGAACTCTTTCCCCAGAGTGTGGCGGCCACGGTATAGGCTACGTCGGTTCGCCGCGGATCCGACCGACGGCGCCGGGAGATGCCGCTGCAGGCGCGCTCCGACATGTCCTCGCCCCTTATCGGGATGGGCGTAACGATGGAGGAAAACGATATCCCCGACCTGATCGTTGATGCATCGCGCGATCCCTGTGCCGCGAGTAATCCGATCCGCCTTGACGCGGAAAGGGCTGCGCAGTTTGCAGGTCGCGCTCTGATTGCCGGGCTGCGGCGCAAGCGATAACCCTTGTCTGTCGAGAATGGAGACGAACATGAAAATCGCGCTTGTCCAACCGCGGCCGCTTTCCTCTGATCAGAGGCGAATATTTGCGATCATCGAGGAATGGGTGAGCGGTGTGGCGTCGCTCGGAGCCGATCTTGTCGTGCTGCCCGAGCTGATACTGCCCGGCTACAACCGCCCCGAAGAACACCGCGAGCAGGCGCAACCGCTCGACGGAGAGTGGTGCGCAGCGATGCGCGACATCGCGCGGAAACACGGGTGCGCGATCTGTTATGGCTGGGCCGAACGGCTGGGCGATCAGGTGTTCAACGCGGCGTCCGTGCTCGACAAGACAGGCGCAAGGGTCGGGCATTATCGCAAGATTCAGCTCTTCGGCGAGATGGAGCGTGCGAGCTTCGACTTCGGTACGGAGGCGCCACCCGTATTCGAGCTGAATGGCGTCCGGACCGGTCTGCTGATTTGCTATGACATCGAGTTCCCGGAACATGCGCGTGCTCTGGCGCGTGCCAAGGCCGAATTGATCCTCGTGCCCACGGCGAATCCGGTTGGCTACGATCACGTTCCCGATCTGCTCGTGCGGGCGCGGGCGAACGAAAACGCGGCCGTGGTCGTCTACGCGAATTACGCGGGACCTGATCGAGAGATCGACTTTGGCGGCAAGTCGGTGATCGCGGGCCCCGACGGGCAGGCCGTGGCGCAGGCCGGAAGAGGGCCGACGACGTTGATTGCGGACCTGCCGAAAACTGCCGATTATCCGGCCGAGGCGATCTCAGTTCAGTTCGACGATTTGCGTCGCGTGGAGTAGTCGGCGGCCTTCGCGCCTTCGCGATTTGAAATTCGGCCATCCGAGCATAGCTCCCGATTACGCACCGCTTAGGGGCGGTGCGACAGTCCACCTCGGGTTGGGGCAAATATTTCGGAGGACATATGGAAATCAACGCGGAGTTTTCGGAGCGCGTGCTCGTTCATTCCGACACGCTCGATTGGCATGGCTCGCCGTCGGCTGGCGTGGAGCGGCGGATGCTCGACCGGATCGGCGACGAGGTGGCAAGGGCGACGAGCATCGTGCGCTTCGCCCCGGGGCATAGTTTCTCGGCGCATACGCATGGCGGGGGCGAGGAATACCTCGTGCTGGAAGGGGTCTTCCAGGACGAGAGCGGCGATTATCCAGCGGGAACTTACGTGCGCAATCCGCCGCAGACCCGGCATCGTCCGGGCTCGGAGGGCGGCTGCACGATCTTCGTGAAGCTCTGGCAATTCGACCCCGACGACCGCGACCAGTTCCACAAGGACATGCGGACCGATTTGGTCCACACCGAAGAGGGTATTGAGTGCTCCGAGCTTCACCGCGATGCACGTGAGATCGTTCGCTATTTCCGGCTGGCGCCGAATGCGGGCCTGTCGCTCGATGATCCGGGCGGGATGGAACTGCTCGTGCTTGGCGGGACGCTGACCGAGAGCGGCGACGAGCTGCGCAAGGGGTCGTGGTTGCGCCTGCCTATCGGACACACGCTGCAGGTTCAGGCGGGGCAGGACGGCGCGGAGTTCTGGATCAAGACAGGGCATCTGCGCTTTGTCGCGGCACCGGACCAGTGACGGAAAACCATTTCTCCAAATGACGGGATTTCAATGAAGACGCAGGTCGCGATCGTCGGCGGTGGGCTGGCAGGCTTGGCGCTTGCGCGGCGTCTGCACGCACGCGGGATTGCTTTCGAGCTGTTCGAGGCACGGCCCCGCTTCGGCGGGCGGATCAAGGCGCTTGAGATCGGCGCCGGGAAGGTCGATCTCGGCCCGTCGTGGTTCTGGCCCGGCCAGCCACGTATCGCTGCGCTCACCGAGGCGCTGAAGCTGCGAAAGTTCGAGCAGTACGCGCGCGGCGCGGTGTCGCTGGAAGATGCGAACGGCCATGTTCACCGCAACATGGGGTTTGCCAGCATGGCCGGGTCGTGGCGCCTCGAAGGCGGAATGGTCGCGCTGACGAACGCGCTGGCCGCTGAGCTTCCGTCCGCGCGGCTTCATCCCGGTGCGCGGGTCGTGGCGCTTGGGACTGGGCCCTCGGTCACGCTTGCGGATGGCCGTGTCTGCTGGGCCGAGCATGTCGTGCTTGCCGTGCCGCCGCGCGTCGCGGCGCAAATCTCTTTTGCGCCGCCGCTGAGCGACGTGCAGATGCAGGCGCTCCGCGCGCCCCCGACGTGGATGGCGGGACACGCAAAGTTCGTCGCGGTGTACGAGCGTCCGTTCTGGCGCGAAGCCGGGCTCTCAGGCGATGCGATGAGCCAGCGCGGGCCGCTGGCGGAAATCCACGATGCCTCTGGGGCGGAAGGATCTCCGGCTGCGCTCTTTGGATTTCTGGGCGTCCCCGCGCGGGCGCGGATCGGGCAGGGAGAGACGATCGAAGCGATGGCGCTTGCGCAATTGGCGCGTATCTTCGGTCCCGAAGCCGCCAACCCGCTGACCTATGCGCTGGAGGACTGGGCCATGGCCCCCGAAACCGCGACGGAAGCCGATCTCGAGCCGCTCCGGTTTCACCCCGATTACGGCCTGCCGCCGGTCCTTCGGGGCCTCCATGACGGACATGTGCATCTCTCCTCATCCGAGACCGCGCCCGAGATGGGCGGCTACATGGAAGGCGCGTTGGCTGCGGCAGAACGCGTGGCGCGCGAACTGGATATTTGAGCCGAACCCGCTGTCGGAAAAGCCGATCCTAGACAACATTGCCGGTCGGGATACGCACCCCGACCGGCAAGCCGCTTTCAGTCCTTCCGCAAGCGGTCTCAGGTCTGGTCGATGGTCACCACGATTTTGCCTACGGCGTGCCCGTCCTTGAGCCGCTCATAAGCCTCACGAGTCTCGCTCATCGGGTAGACGCGGTCGATCACGGGACGAACGGCCCCGTCTTCCAGCAGCTTGGCCAGATCGGACAGCATCGCGCCATCGGGCTCCATCAGGAACCATTCGAACTCGACGCCGTGTTTGGAGGCCAGATCGTCCGTGTCCTGCCCCTTGATCGAGACGAGCTTGCCGCCCTTCTTGAGAACCTTGAACGAGCGGTTCAGCGTCTCGCCGCCCAGCAGGTCAAAGACGATGTCGTAATCCGAAAGCTCTTCGTCGAAGGCCTGACTGTGATAGTCGATCACGATATCCGCCCCGAGCTCGCGGACCAGATCAGCGTTGCGCGGGCTACAGGTGGTGGCGACATGGGCCCCGAAATGCTTCGCGATCTGGATCGCCAAGGTGCCGACCCCGCCCGATCCGGCATGGATAAGAACCTTGTCGCCCGGCTTCAGCTTGGCTTTCGACATCAGCGCCTGCCACGCGGTCAGTCCGGCGAGCGGAACGGAAGCCGCTTCCTCGTGGCTCAGCTTCGCGGGCTTGAGCGCGATCTCATCGGTCTTGAGGCGAGCGACCTGCGCGATCGCGCCGGCGTCCTCCTGGTTGGGGCGCGCGAACACCGCGTCTCCCACTTCGAAATCCGTGACACCCGGGCCGACCTCGATGATCTCACCCGAAACGTCGTATCCCATGACATGCGGGAACTCGAGCGGGACGTTTTCCTTCATCGCGCCCGATTGCAGAATGTAGTCGATGGGGTTCACGCTGGCCGCGTGGACGGCGATCAGGACGGAGCCTTCCTTCAGCTGGGGCGGGGCGATGTCGTCGATTTCGATCGCCGTGTCGTAGTCCCGGATGATGGCGGCTTTCATGGGCGTATCTCCTGTTTGAATGGGATGGGAAACCGGCTTGCGCGTGGGTCGCGGTTCAAGAGGTCTTTAGGTCAATCTGACGGTAGAACTCGAACGCGGCGCTGAAGGTCCATGGACACCGAAGATGTGAAGCGCCGACGGTTGGCGGCGCGCCGATGCGCCATCCACAGCTCCGGACTTGCAGCCGTTTTCCGGAGCGGTGAAACTGGCGCAGAAAAATTTCGTAAAGCGAGAGCAGGGCAGCGATGAGTGACAAGGCGCAAGACGGGCTGGGCGTGGCGCTCTGGCAGGGACAGACGGTCGCGGGGGATCGCGACGCCGCGCTCGGTCAGATCGCCCGCGCCTCGCGCGCGGCGGGGCAGGCGGGGGCGGCGGTGATCGTCTTTCCCGAACTGTTCCTGACCGGGTATGAGCGCGACGACCTCAACGAGCTTGCGCTGAGCGTCGAGGATATGGCGGACCGGCTCGCGCCGCTTGCACGCGAGGCTTGCTGCGCGATCTGCGTCGGATACCCCGAGCGCGCCGCGGACGGGCTTCGCAATTCGGCGATCTGCGTCTCGTCGACGGGCGAGGTGCTGGGCAATCATCGCAAGATCCAGCTTTACGGCCCCGCAGAGGCCGAGCGCTTCGTGCCGGGATCGCGCTACACGCTGTTCGACCTGGCGGGCAAGCGCACTGCGATCCTGATCTGCTACGATGTCGAATTCGCCCCGCATGTCGCGGCGCTGCGTGACAAAGGGGTCGAATTGATCCTCGCGCCGACCGCCGCGATGCGCCCGTTCGAGCATGTGGGCGATCATGTCGTGCCCGCGATGGCGGCCAATCACGGGCTGGCCATCGCCTATGCCAATCTCTGCGGCAGCGAGGCCGATCTGGAGTATTTCGGCCTTTCGGTCATCATGGGCCCCGACGGCAAGACGCTCGCCCGCGCCGGGAGCGATCCTGCGATGCTCCTTGCCACCCTGAAGCGGCAGTACGATCCCGCGCTCGTCTCGACGCAGGCGCAGGACTTCCGCCACGTCGACGAGACGGCCTGATGCAGCTTGCGGGAACAGACCTGCGTCTTCTGCGCGTCTTCGACGCGGTCGTCCGCCATCGCGGCTTCGCCGCCGCGCAGGCAGAGCTCAATGTCAGCCAGTCGACGATCTCGACGCAGATCACGGCGCTGGAAGAACGGCTTGGCGTGACGCTTTGCCGGCGGGGACGAGCGGGGTTCCGGCTTACCCAGAAGGGCGAGATCGTGCATGCGGCGGTGGTCAAGCTGATCGCCGCGACGGAGGAGTTCGTCACCGAAACCGCCGCCCTGCGTGGCACGCTCTCGGGCACGCTGCGGATCGGGCTCGTGGACCATGTCGTGACCGATCCGAACTTCCGGCTGCCCGAAGCGATCGCCGCGTTGGAGCGTCGCGCGCGTTCGGTCCGGTTCGAGCTTGCGCAAGGCTCGCCACAGGAGTTTCAGACCCGGGTGCTCGACGGATCGCTGCATCTCGCGATCGGGTCCTTCCCGCACAAGGTAGCCGGGCTCAATTACCGAAAGCTCTATGACGAGGAGAACTTCCTCTATTGTGCGCCGGGTCACCCGCTCTGGTCAGTGCCCGATGCGGCGCTGACCCCTGAATTCGTCAGTTCGATGCGCGCGGTCGGGCGCAGCTACTGGCGGGATGATCACTGGAACAATCGCGATTTTCCGCAGACGACCGCGATGGCGCAGGGGCTCGAGCAGCAACTGGTGATGATCCTCTCGGGCGCCTTCATCGGCTACATGCCGGACCACTCCGCGCGGCGCTGGGTCGAGGCGGGCCGCCTGCGGGCCATCCTGCCGCAGCGTTTCCTTTACCGCTGTCCCTTCGAGGCGATCACGCGCCCCGATGCGGAGGCCTCACCGCTTGCTCAGGCCATGCGCTCGGAGCTTGAAGCGGTCTACGCTGGAGATGCTGAAAAAAGCGTCACCGTCTGATCTATGCTTCGAATTTCGTCGAAGTGAATTTCGACACAACTATATTTTTCAGTCCATCGTCGCGACGCATGCTTCCGCGAATTACGGAGATTGCGATGACCGAACACCGATACAATCAGCCTCTGAGCGGAAACGCGATGCCGCGCACCGGCGGGCCCGCGACGATGATGCGACTGCCCTCCGCACCGACGGCGGAGGGGCTCGACGCGTGTTTCGTTGGCATTCCGATGGATATCGGTACGTCGAACCGCCCGGGCACACGTCTCGGCCCGCGCCAGATCCGCGACGAAAGCCGGATGATCCGGCCTTACAACATGGCCACGGGCGCGGCCCCGTTCGAGCATCTGCAGGTGGCCGATATCGGCGACGTGCCAATCAACCTGTATGATCTGAAGAAGTCGGTGGAGATCATCGCGGAGCATTATCGCGGCATCCTCGCGCAGGATGCGATCCCGCTCACGCTAGGCGGCGACCACACGCTCACCTGGCCGATCCTGCGTGCGATCAAGGAGAAACACGGGCCGGTCGCGCTGATCCATGTCGATGCGCATTCCGACACCAACGCGAATATGTTCGGAGAGACGGCCGCCCATGGCTGCCCGTTCCGCCGCGCCTGGGAAGAGGACTGCCTGATCAACGACAAGGTCTTCCAGATCGGTCTGCGCGGTACCGGTTACGGCACCGACGATTTCGACTGGGGCCGCGAGCGCGGCTGGACCTGCATCCAGGCCGAAGAGTGCTGGCACAAATCGCTCGCGCCGCTGATGGCGGATATCCGTGCGCAAATCGGTGACGCGCCGGTCTATCTGTCCTACGATATCGACAGCCTCGATCCGGCCTTCGCGCCCGGCACGGGCACGGTCGAGGTTGGCGGGCTGACGACGATGCAGGGACTCGAGATCATTCGCGGGACGGCGGGGCTCAACCTCGTGGGCTGCGATCTGGTAGAGGTCTCGCCGCCCTACGACATGGCAGGCAACACGGCGGTGATCGCCGCGAACTTCCTCTACGAAATGCTCTGCGCGCTGCCCGGCGTGCCGCAAGGGCGTTAAGACAAGCCGGACAACAGGGAGAATATCCAATGAAAAGACGTGAGTTTCTGGTAAGTGCCGCGCTTGGAACGGCCGCGCTTGCGGCTCCGACCGTGCTGCGCGCGGCCTCTTCGACGCTGAAGGTCGGCACCTATGGCGGCTACTTCAAAGACAGCTTCGACAAGTTCATCTACCCCGATTTCACGGCCGCCACGGGTATCGAGGTCGAAAGCATCGCCGAGCCCACGGGCGAGGCGTGGCTGGTGCAGCTGTCGCAGGCGGCGCGCGCAAATCAGGCCCCGGCGGACGTGTCGATGATCGCGCAGCTGCCGCGTATCAAGGGCGAGCGCTCGGGCCTTTGGGCCAAGCTCGACGCGGACAAGATGAGCAACATCTCCGTGCTCCCCGATCACTTCGTGCATCGCTATGAGGATGGCAGCGTCTACGGAACCGGCGCGGTCAGCTGGTATATCACGCTGGTGACCAATACCGACGCCTATGCCGATGCGCCCGCCTCGTGGAAGGCGCTGTGGGATCCGGCGAACAAGGACAAGCTCGGGCTGATGTCGCTCGCGACAAATTCCTTCCTGCTCGAGATTACCGCGACCACCTATTTCGGCGGCACCGACATCCTCAAGACCGAGGAGGGCATCCTCAAGGTCATGGACAAGCTCGCCGAGGTGAAGCCGAATGTGCGCCTGTGGTATCGCGACGAGGGCCAGTTCCAGCAGGCGCTCGAGACCGGCGAAATCCCGATGGGCGAGTATTACCACGACGTGACCTCGCTGGCCGCGTCGCAGGGCAAGCCCGTGCGTTCGACCTTCCCGGATGAGGGCGCGGTGCTCGATTCCGGCTCGTGGGTGGTGTCGAAGGCGTCGAGCGCGCTCGATCAGTCGCAGATCTTCATCGACTACATGGCCCAGCCGGAAATTCAGGCGAAGCTGTCGCGCAATGTCGGCACCGCGCCGACCGTGCCGCGCGAGAAGACCGACCTGACCGACGAGGAATTCGCGGCCGTGTCCTCGGACAAGCAGCCGATCCTGCCGCTCTACGATATCTATGTGGACCGCGGTGACTGGATCAATCAGAAGTGGTCGGAAATGATCACCGGCTGATTTGGCTACTAACTTGCGCCGTGGCGTCCGCATGTCGCCACGGCGTCTATTTGCTTTGAGGAAACAGGACAGCGATGACCAATCTGCGCATCGAGCGGCTAAGCAAGAAATTCGGGTCGTTCACCGCCCTCGATGATGTTTCGCTCGAGATACCGACGGGGAAATTCGTCTGCCTTCTGGGTCCCTCGGGCTGCGGCAAGACCACGCTTCTGCGGGTGGTCGCCGGGCTCGAGACGCCGACCAAAGGCCGAGTGGTCGTCGATGGCGATGACCAGACGAAGGTCCCCACCCACCGCCGCGACATGGGCATGGTGTTCCAGTCGCTGGCGCTTTTCCCGCATCTCGACGTGGCGGGAAACATCACCTATCCGCTCGCGATCCGCGGCGCAGACCGCGCCAAGCGAGACGCGAAGGCCGATGAACTGCTGAAACTGGTGCGCCTGCCCGGCATGGGCGCGCGGCGGATCGACCAGCTCTCGGGCGGCCAGCGTCAGCGTGTCGCGATTGCGCGTGGTCTCGCCATCGACCCGAAGGTCTTCCTGCTCGACGAGCCGCTCTCGGCGCTCGACGCGGGCCTGCGCGAGCATATGCAGATCGAGCTGCGCCAGATCCAGCAAAGCCTGGGCGTGACTACGATCGTCGTCACCCACGACCAGAAAGAGGCGCTCACCATGGCCGATCTGGTCATCGTGATGAAGGACGGCGTGATCCAGCAGGCGGGCGCGCCGATGGAGATCTACCGCAACCCGGCGAATGCTTTCGTGGCGGGCTTCATCGGCACGACGAACCTGCTGCCCTGCACCGTCCGCGACGGCGCGATCGAGGTGCTGGGCGCGCGGTTGCCGATTGCCGAGGGCGACAGGATCGCTCTCGAGCAAGGCGAGGCGCAGCTTTCGATCCGGCCCGAGCATGTCGCCATCGAGCCCGCGGGCGCTGGCGGCATCGAGGCGGAAGTGACCTTCCTGCGCGATCTCGGCGAAAGCCGCCATGTGCTGCTGGATGCGCAAGGCCAAGAGATCACTGCACAGCTCTCCCCCGAGACGCAGGCGAGCTATCGCCCCGGCGACCGGGTCAGCCTCAGCTTCCGCCCGGGCGAGCGTGTGGTGGTGACATGAGCCAGAATACCGAGATGCGTGCGACACCGGGTTGGGTCGGTCTTTGGCCGGCGCTGATGCTGGCGGTCTTCTTCCTTGTGCCCTTCGGGATCATGGTCGCCGTGTCGGTCTCGCAACGCGATCCGGCCGGCGCCTTCATCCCGGGCTTCGAGCTTACCCATTACGCGCGGTTCATGACCGCCTTCTTCGCCAAGGTGATGGGCGTCTCGGTTGGCGTGTCGCTGGCGGCGGCCGCGATCTGCGTCGTGCTGGCCTTTCCGTTCACCGTCTTCCTCGCCTCGATGAGCCATCGCGCGCAGACCGTCGCGCTCGTGGTGCTGCTCTCGGTGCTGTCGCTCTCGGAGGTCATCATCGGCTTCTCGCTCTCGACACTGCTGTCGAAGACGGCGGGGATTTCGAACCTGTTCTACTGGCTCGGGATGATCGATGCGCCGCGCGCCTATACGCCGTCGCTCTTCGCGCTGATCACCGGGCTTTGCTATATCGGCTTTCCCTTCGCGGTGCTGGTGCTCTACCCGCCGGTCTCCCGGCTCGATCCCGAGATCGTCGAGGCCGCCCGCGTCATGGGGGCCTCCGCCTCGCGCGCCTTCTTCGGGGTGATCGTGCCCAACCTGCGCGGAGCGATCGTGGGCGCCTTCATCCTCGTCTTCGTCTTCACGCTGGGCTCCTATCTTCTGCCGCAGCTCTTGGGTCGCTCCGAGGACTGGACGCTCTCGGTCCACATCACCGATCAGGCGATCTACCAGACGAACCTGCCGTTCGCCGCGGCGATGTCGATCTTCCTGATGCTGGTGGCGCTGGCCCTCGTGGGCCTCGCCTCGCTCGCCGGACGGCAAAGGAGCGCATCATGACAAGCTGGTTGAAACGCGCCTATGTGATCGTGATCCTGCTCTTGCTGCTTGCGCCGCTGGTCGTCGTGACCGGAGTGTCGCTGAACGGGCCGCAGACCCTGCGCTTCCCCCCGGTGGAGCCGTCGCTGCGCTGGTATGGCACGCTGTTTCAGGACAGCGCGTGGCTGGTGCCGCTGGGCCATTCGCTGCTGATCGCGGCTTGCGCCTCTGCGCTCTCGGTCTCAGTCGCGCTGCCGCTCGCGCTGTTCGCGTGGGAGCGCAACGGCATCGCGGCGCGGCTGCTGACCGGGCTGGGGCTCGCGCCCTTCACGCTGCCGCCGGTGATCTCCGCTCTGGGCTTCATGGTGTTCTGGATGACGGTCGGCGGGTACGGGCAGATCTGGGCCACGATCGTCTCGCATGCCGTCTTTCTCGTGACGCTGCCGCTGGTGACGATCTCGCTCGGGTTGAAGGGCATCGACCGCGCGCTGCTGGAGGCCGCCCGCGTGATGGGGGCAGGGCGCTGGACGGTGCTGCGCACGGTGATCGGTCCGCTGGTGCTGCCCTTCATCGTGTCGGGCTATGCCTTCGCCTTCGTGCTCAGCCTCAACGAATACATCATTGCCTACATGGTCGCGGGCTTTACCGTCGAGACGATCCCGATCAAGATCTTCAACGCCCTGCGCTACGGCTACACGCCGATCCTCGGGGTGGTGTCGGTGCTTTTCGTTCTGCTTGCAGCGGTCGTCTTCGGGCTGATCGGCAAGTTCGGCGATCTGCCGCGTTTGATGGGGTCTGAGCGGGGATCGAGCGAATAGGCGGGCCTCTCCGTCCGCTCTCACAACACGATTGACCCGCTCCGGATTGCCCATATTCTTGAGTCTCGGGTGAATCTTGGTTCGCCCCGGCAATCGGATCCGAGGGAGGAGAGACGATATGTGCCATGTATTCGCCGGTCAGGATCCGGAGCGTTATTCCAGCGAGACACGCAGGCTTCGGCTCAACGGGCAAAGCACGAGCATCCGGCTCGAGAACGCCTTCTGGGATATTCTCGACGAGATCGCGGCGCGGGACGGGGTATCCACGCCGACCTTCATCTCGACGCTGCATGCCGAAGTGCTCGAACTGCGCGGGGAGCCGTCGAACTTCACGTCGCTCCTGCGCTGTGCCTGCCTGAAATTCATGGAGATCTCGGCCGATCGCGCACCGCTCGCCGTCGCTGCAGAGTAGCGCAAGCCTGACGTCAAACATTCTTGAGGGGTAGTATAGACCTACTACCCGCCCCACCTTCGCCCGCTGCTACGCTCTCAGGACAACTGACAGCACTACAGCGGGAGCAACCGGTGGCAAAATCCATTCATTCCATGATCCGTGTCCTCGACGAGGACCGCTCGGTCGCGTTTTACGACAAGGCTTTCGGCCTCAAGGTCGCCGACCGTCTCGACTTTCCGGAATTCACGCTCGTCTATCTGAGCAATCCCGAAAGCGATTTCGAATTGGAACTCACCGTCAACAAGGGCCGGACCGAGCCCTATGACCTCGGCGATGGCTACGGCCATTTCGCGGTCGCGGTCGATGATCTCGAAGCCGAGCACAAGCGCTTCGAGGCGGAGGGCCTCGCGCCCCGCAAACTCGTGGAATTCGCGCCGGCAGGGGAGGTCGTCGCGAAGTTCTTTTTCGTGGCCGATCCGGACGGATACCAGATCGAGGTGCTCGCGCGCGAAGGCCGCTTCAAGTGAGATTTTCCTAAGGGAGACATCAGGGAGGAGACGACAATGACGACCAAGGCAAGCTCGAAAGGGCTGACCAGACGGCAGCTGCTGGCGCGGGCGACCGCGGCAGGGGCGAGCTTCGTCGTGGGGTCGGGGTTCATGGCGGCGCGCAATGCTGCCTGGGCCACCGAGCTCTCGGCGATCAAGCCCACGACCTTCGCGACGCTGGTGCAGATGGCGCGCGATATCTATCCGCACGACAGGGTCGACGACCAGTATTATGTCATCGCGGTGAAAGGCTATGACAGCCCAGATGCGGCCGACGAGATCGAAGCCGGCATCGCCGCGCTCGATGCGGCGGCGCGCGGCAAAGGCTTCGCGAATTACCTTGAAACCGGCTGGGAGAAGGATCGCGTCATGATCCTGCGGGGCATGGAGGAGAGCCCCTTCTTCCAGAAGATTCGGGGTGGTCTGGTGACCGGCCTCTACAACCAGAAAGCGGTCTGGCCGATCTTCGGCTACGAGGGCGAGTCCTATTCCAAGGGCGGCTACATCAACCGCGGTTTTGACGACATCGACTGGCTGTAAGGGAGGCAGACATGGTTGCGAAATTTGATCTGAGCGACGACAGCGTCGTTGTCATCATCGGCACTGGCGCTGGCGGCGGTGTGCTGGCCAACGAGTTGGCGCAGAAGGGCGTCAAGGTCGTGGCGCTCGAGGCGGGCGGTCGCTATCTGCCCGAAGATTACATCAATGACGAATGGGAAAGCTTCGGCCAGCTCGCCTGGACCGAGCCGCGCACCACGAGCGGCGACTGGCGCGTGGCCAAGGATTTCTCGGGTCTGCCCGCATGGATCGTGAAAGCGGTCGGCGGCACCTCGATCCACTGGGCCGGGGCGAGCCTTCGCTTTCAGGACCATGAGTTCAAGACGAAGACCCATTACGGCAATGTCGACGGGGCAAACCTGCTCGACTGGCCGATCGATCCGGCGGAGCTTGCGCCCTATTACGACAAGGCCGAGGCGAAGCTGGGTGTGACCCGCACCGGCGATCGTCCGGGCTTGCCGGGCAACAACAACTTCAAGGTGCTGGAGAAAGGCGCGAAGTCGCTTGGCTACCAAGAGGTCAATACAGGCCATATGGCGATCAACTCGATCGACTACGACGACCGGATGTCGTGCCAGCAGACGGGCTTCTGTTTCCAGGGCTGCAAATGGGGCGCCAAGTGGTCGTCGGCCTATACGGATATTCCGCGCGGCGAGGCGACCGGCAATCTGGAGGTCCGCGATCACTGTCATGTCGCGCGTATCCTGCATGACGACAAGGGCCGCGCGTCGGGCGTCGAGTATTTCGACAAGGACGGCAACCTGCAGATGCAGAAGGCCAAGATCGTCTGCGTCGCGGGCAACTCGATCGAGAGTCCGCGCGTGCTGCTGAACTCGCATTCGGCGATGTTCCCCGACGGGCTTGCGAACTCCTCGGGGCAGGTGGGGCGCAACTACATGCGGCACACCACGGGCTCGGTCTACGGCATCTTCGACAAGCCGGTGAAGATGTGGCGCGGCACGACGATGGCGGGCATCGTCCGCGACGAGGCGCGTCACGATCCCTCGCGCGGTTTCGTCGGCGGGTACGAGCTGGAGACGCTCAGCCTCGGTCTGCCCTTCATGGCGGCCTTCCTCGATCCGGGCGGCTGGGGGCGCGAGTTCACGACTGCGCTCGACAGCTACGAGAACATGGCCGGGATGTGGATCGTGGGCGAAGACATGCCGCAGGAGACCAACCGCATCACGCTCAACCACTCGGTCGAGGACGCCTACGGGCTGCCGGTCGCGAATGTGAATTACACCGATCACCCGAACGATCGGGCGATGCGCGATCACGCCTATGCCCGTGGCAAGGCGATCTACGAAGCGGTTGGGGCGACCCGGACGCTGCCGACGCCGCCCTATCCCTCGACACATAACCTCGGCACCAACCGGATGTCCGAGAACCCGCGCGACGGTGTGGTGAACAAACACGGCCAGACCCATGACGTGCCCAACCTGTTCATCTCGGACGGCTCCCAATTCACGACCGGCGCCGCCGAAAACCCCACGCTGACCATCGTGGCGCTCGCGATCCGGCAGGCTGACTTCATCGCCGGGGAGATGTCGAAGGGAAACATCTGATCCCGAGCGGATCAGCTAAGGCAAAAGACGACCGGGCTGCTCAAGGGTGGCCCGGTTCTTTTTGCGGAACCTTTGCCCGTCTGCGCGCTTGCGCACAGGACATGCGGGACCTTCGCTAATTTCATTTTCCTGGAGAAGCCCCAAACTCTGGTCAACGACATTTGGAGGCTTCCATGACCTTTCGACCCGTCTCGGCCACCAGTCAGGCGCAACCCGCGCTCGAAGGCGCCGGTGTTCATCTGCACCGCGTATTCGGCTTCGGGGATCCGTCGCTGACCGACCCGTTCCTGATGATGGACGATTTCCGCAACGACGATCCGCGGCTCTATTCCAAGGGCTTCCCGTGGCACCCGCATCGCG
This sequence comes from Thioclava sp. F42-5, assembly GCF_002213195.1. Lineage (NCBI taxonomy): Bacteria > Pseudomonadati > Pseudomonadota > Alphaproteobacteria > Rhodobacterales > Paracoccaceae > Thioclava > Thioclava sp. F42-5. The sequence continues at coordinate 902,885 of NZ_NBNZ01000001.1, read as the reverse complement.
GCATCGAAACCATCACCTATGTGCTCGACGGGCAGGTGGAGCATGCGGATTCGCTCGGCAATCGCGGGCTTCTCGGCGCAGGCAGCGTGCAGTGGATGACCGCAGGCTCCGGTATCGTCCATCAGGAAATGCCTTCGGGCAATGCCAAGGGGCAGATGCACGGCTTCCAGCTTTGGGCCAACCTTCCCTCGGCGCTCAAGATGACGGCGCCGCGCTATCAGGATATCACGGCCAGCGATATCCCGATCGAAGGCGATGACGACGGCACGACCGTCAAGGTCATCATCGGTTCGTTCTGGGGCAAGACCGGTCCCGTCGACGGGATCGCCGCAAATCCGATGCTGCTTGACGTGTCGATTCCCGCGGGACGCCGCAAGGTACTGCCGGTCGATACGCGCTCCAATGCGCTCGCCTATGTCTTCGCGGGCTCCGGCACCTTCCGTGATGCCAGCGATCCGGTCGGCATCAAGGTCGAGAAGGAATATCGCGGGCAGGAGCTGAATATCCGCGACATGACCGGCAACCGCACGCTTGTCCGTTTCGGAGCAGGCGACGAAATCACGGTGCAGGCCGGGAACGAAGGCCTCCGTTTCCTGTTGATGACGGGGCGTCCGATTCAGGAGCCCGTCGCATGGCACGGCCCGATCGTCATGAACACGCAGGATGAACTGCGCCAGGCGCTCACCGAACTCAACAACGGCACCTTCATCAAACACGGCTGAGGGCGCCGTTGCCCCTCAGACCCTTCCCAACACAGGAGATAGAAATGGCACAACCGAAGATCGCAATCGTCTTTTATTCCACCTATGGCACCAACCACGCCGTCGCGCTGGCCGCAGCAGAAGCCGCCGAGGCCGCCGGGGCCGAGGTGCGCCTGCGCCGCATTCCCGAAACGGCCCCGAAAGCCGTCGTCGAAGGTCAGGACGCCTGGAAAAACCAGCTGGAGAAGATGAGCGACATTCCGGAAGTGACCCCTGACGATATGGAATGGGCCGATGGCTATTTCTTCTCCGGGCCGACCCGCTACGGCGTCTCCGCAAGCCAGATGCGCGCCTTCATCGACACGCTGGGCGGCCTCTGGGGCGCGGGCAAGCTCGCCAACAAGACCTTCACCGCGACCACCAGCGCGCAGAACGCCCATGGCGGGCAAGAGGCGACGATCCTTGGTCTCTACACCACGGCCATGCACTGGGGCTGCATCATCGTCGCGCCCGGCTATACCGACGAAGCGATCTTCAACGCGGGCGGCAACCCCTACGGCTTCTCGACTAACGCCGGCGGTGTCGACGAGGCCGGTAAGGCCGCGATTGCCCATCAGGCCAAGCGCCTGGTCGAGATGACGGCGAAGCTCGTCGGCTGATCTTTCCCGAGATTGAGAAAGCGCCTCCGCCCTTTCTGGGCGGGGCGCACCTGTTTTTACATCGGTCCGGTGCCGGTTCCTTCCTCGAGCCGGACGAAGCCCCTTTCAGTCGTCTGCTGAGCGGCAGCAAGTCGCTACAGGCCCATATGAGCGAACGCGCGAGCGGCGCGGGAGCGCGCCCGATGTTCTCTTTGCCGGCAATGATGCGCCGCGTCAGTGGCGGGCCGGCTCCCGCCTCGCTCTCGGCTCTTATTCAAGCTTGTTCAAGAGAGGGAGCGAGGCATGGGCGCGGCGAAAAAGCCGCCGCGAGTTCACATCGGGTTTTCGATATTCGCCTTCATGTTCGGAACGTCGGGATAGGTCGCCGTGCCCTGAGTCTGGTTGCAGGCAGCCAGGATTCCCAGGGCGCAGCTTGCGACCAGAGCGAGCACGGCTTTTTTCTTCATCGGGCTTTGCATGTCGGGTTCCTCTCGAAAATTTCAAATGAACTAGGTCGCTCGGGTGAACGACCCGGTTCAACTATTTGGGGCGCACCGTGCGGCGCGGCAATGTTTTTGTTGTGGCCGATGTGCTTAGCGGCACTGGCGAGACGACCCTCGAGGCAGCTCTGCCGCTCCTTATGCGCGGGCGATGGCCGCAGCGATATTTCGCAAGCGGCCGATCCCGCCGATGGACTCGCCGCCGCTGTCCCGATAGGTGACGTAACGTGAAAACTAACTTTGACATAGTTGCCCAAATCAAGTCACAACATCGCCGCGCTTGCATGTGATCCAGCCCCCGTCGGCGAGCCGCAACGGCCCATTCGGGGCTACTCGCGACCAACGGAGGTAATGATTATGAATGTTGAACACGTGTCGCTCGAATTGCTTGTTAAGGTTGGCGAGCGCGGTGTTGCGGAAATCGGAAAATTCTCTCTTCGGTTCCTCGGCGGTGCTCGCGATTATGCGTCGACCGACTCGATCGACCTGACAGGGCTGGCGACACTGGCGCAGCCGGAAAAAGTATTCACCTCGACCCTGCGCGCCGAGTTGCTCGATCAGCGCGCGACCTTCGACCCCCAAAAATTCTCGGTGTCGGTCAACGTGAGCTCGTTCGCCACTTCCGATCCCTATATCGAGATCGAACGCCGCTGGCGCATCGCCCTCGTCACCTTCCTCGAGGGCTACATCATGCAGTCCCAGCCGATGCTGTCGTCGCTCAAGGTCCGCGGCGGCTATGCAGAGCAGCTCGCTCTGTCCGACGCGCGGCTGCACTGACCGGCCCGCTCTTCAAATTGCTTGCCCCGCGCGGATGTCCCGAGACCACTCGGGCGCGCGGGCGATCGCGAATCTTAGACCTTTTCCTGCAACCCGCGGTCTCGGCCGAAGCCGTTTTCCGCCGTGGCGATGCTTGCGCGGTGGGTTTGACGACGTTTCAGCTCAGCTGGACGTGACCCCGGCCGAAAGCTCCAGAATTTCCGTAGTGACCGCTTCCTGCCGCGAAATCCGTGCGGTCTGTTCCAGCGCGTCGAGCTTGCGCTCGGTCGTCCCCTGGGCGGAGGCCATTGCGAGCATCCGGGCGGTGTTCTCCGCCGCCGTGGCGTGCAGCGCGACGCGGCACAGTTCCGCATGCAGCATCTCGGCGAAAAGCGCGGCGCAAAGCTGCTCCGGCGGCAGCGTCAACAGGGGCGGCTGGCTCGGCGGTGCGCTCGGCTGGGCCGGACGGGGGAAGATGCGGCGACGGCAGGCCTTCCAGCTGCCGTCTTCCGTCTGGGCGTGAAACGCGTCGATCGGCGCCCGGCCCGCAAGCTGAAGCAATGTCTCGGCCAGCCGGTCCGCGAAGGGCGGGATTGCCGGGCCGTGGGAGGGCAAGGGGAACTGCGCAAGCGCGCTCAGCCCTTGTTCCGCCGCCAGCGCTGCGCCGCGCGTCCCGATTACGACGAGGCCGCCGGGCGGCGTTCCCAACGCGCTCAGTAGCCGGGCGTTGAACGAGCCCGCGAAACCCTGCTCCGCCAGAAACAGAACGGTGAGCGGCGGCCCTTCGGGTTTGGGCGGCTCGGGGGCGAGCGAGAGCACCCGGTCCAGCGCGCGGCTCACCGTCGCCGCGTGCAGGTCGACCGAGGCAAGCTGTCCCTGCGTCTGGCGCACGCGCGCACCCGCGATGGCGCGCATCGCCCGGATCACCGAGGCCAGCGTGCGGACACTGCCGATACGCGCTTCGATTTCGGCAAGCTGCTCGCTCATTTCGAAGGCTCCGGCAGAAGCCCCTTCACGCATTGCAGGATCTGGTCATGCAGACCTTCGCTAAGCTTGGCGGAGAAATCGGCCCCAGACAGACTCGACGCATCGAGCGCGCCGGGAAGCGCGTCGCGCAACGCGTCGATCTGCGCGGGCTCCAATCCGTCGAGAAGCCCCGCCTGCACCGCCAGAACCAGCGCTACCTCATCGGCGAGGCGCAGCGGCGCGTGCTGGACCTGAGCCAGCACCGCGCGCACCGCCCGGCCGCGCGCAAGCTGCGCCTTCACCCGCGTGTCCGGCATGCCCCCGAAACGCGTGAAGATTTCCAGTTCGAGAAACTGGGCGTAATCGAGCCGCATCGACTCCGCCGCGTCGCGCAGGCTGTGCGCCTGCGTCTTGCCGCCGACCCGGCTGACCGAGGTGCCGACATCCACCGCGGGTTTCTGTCCGCGGTTGAACAGCTTCGTATCCAGCACGATCTGCCCGTCGGTGATAGAGATCAGGTTGGTCGGGATGAAGGCTGCGAGGTTGCCGGCATCGGTTTCGGCCACAGGCAAGGCAGTCAGCGTGCCGCTGCCCAGTTTGTCCGAGAGTCGCGCGGCACGTTCCAGAAGGCGGGCGTGCAGGTAGAAGACATCGCCCGGATAGGCCTCACGCCCCGGCGTCTGGCGGGTCAGCAGCGCAAGCTCGCGATGCGAGGCGGCGTGGCGCGTGAGGTCGTCGAGCACGATCAGCGCGTGGCCGCCGGTGTCACGCAGCTCTTCTGCCATCGTCATGCCCGCGAAGGGGGCGAGCCATTGCATCCCCGGCGGCGTCGACGGTCCGGCGACCACGACAATGGTGCGCGCCAGCGCCCCGTTGCGCCGAAGCGTCTCAATCACGCGCTCCACCGAGGAGGTCTTCTGACCGATCGCGACATAGACCGAGGTCACGTCGCCGTCCTTCTGGTTCAGGATCGTGTCGAGCGCGAGCGTCGTCTTGCCGGTCGCGCGGTCGCCCACGATCAGCTCGCGTTGCCCCCGGCCAAGCGCGAAGAGGGCATCCACGACCAGCGTGCCGGTCTGCATCGGCTCGACCACTGCCGCGCGGTCGATGATCGCGGGGGCGGGGCGTTCGACCGGGTGCTTTGCACTGGCCGCGATCGGGCCGAGCCCGTCGAGGGGCCGCCCGAGCGGGTCGACGATCCGGCCCAACAGTTCCGGCCCTACCGGAACCCGCATCACGTCGCCCGTGCCGGTCACCGCATCGCCTTGCGCGACGCCCGCGATATCGTCGAGAAGCACCGCCGCAAGGGTCTCTTCGTCGAGCACATGCACGAAGCCCGATTGTCCGCCCTCGAAGACCAGCCGCTCGCCGGCGCGGGCTTCGGGCAGGCCCGACACCATCGCGACGCCATCGGACACGCGCTCCACCCGGCCACTGCGGCGCACGACGGGGCCCAGAGGCGCGCGCTCGATGGCTTTGACGCTGCGGTCCAACCACTCGTCCGGATCATTGGGTGTCATTGGCCACCTCCTTGCGCATCCGGGCGAGATCGGCGGCCCATGAGCTTTCAAGGTGCAGATGTTCAGTCTCCAGCGCGAGGCCGCAGATCAACGCCGCATCCGTCTTGATCGCGGGACCAATCTCTTTGCCAAGGGTCTGGCCAACGCGGCGGGCGAACGCTTCGCCGTAACCCGCTTCCACCGCCTCGCTGATACGTAGCATGAGCTTTTCCGAGCCGAGCGCGGCGCGATCCTCGGTGTCGAGGGCGGCGACCTGCGCCAGAAGGTCCGTCGCGTAGGCTTCGAGCAGCGCGGGCCGCGACAGGCGCGCACCGATCCGCTCGGCCATGCGCTGCGCCAGATCGGCTGCGCGCGCTGCATATCGCTTCTCGGCTTCCTCCGCGCGGGCAGCGCGCTCGGCCTCGGCGGTGCGGGCCATGTCGGCAGCCTCTGCGCGCGCGTGATCCAGAAGCGCCTTGCGCGCGGCTTCGGCCTCGGTCTGGGCCTGCGCCAGCATCTCGGACTTGCGCGTGCCGACCTGATCAAGCGCCGCCTCGGCCCGTGCCTTCGCCTCGTCGGCCTTGCGCGCGGCCTCGCTCGCGTCGCTCAATTGCTTGTCGGCCTCGGCCTGACGCGCCTGGATGGCACTCACGATCGGGCGCCAAAGCACCCGGCTCAGAAGCCAGATCAGTACCGCCGCATTGAGCGTCTGCAGCCCGAGCGTCCACCAGTCCAGTGTCATGGTCAGCCGATGAACGGGTTGGCGAACAGCAGGAGAAGCGCAATCACGAGGCAGTAGATCGCCGTCGTCTCGATCATCGCGAGCCCGACGAAGAGCGTGCGCGAGATCGCGTTCGCGGCCTCGGGCTGGCGGGCGATCGCATCCATTGCAGCCGCGACCGAGCGCCCTTCGCCAAGCGCGGGGCCGAGCGCCCCGAAGGCCACCGCCGCCGCGGCCGAGATGATGCTCGCCACTTCAACATATTCCATGATCAGTCCTTTCCGGAGTCTCGGGAGGGTTGGGATTCCGCCACTGCCGCCGCGATGAACACCATGGCGAGGACGGTAAAGATGTAGGCCTGGACGAGCCCGGTCAGCAGGTCGAGCGCCATGAACGGGATCGGCACGAACAACCCCGCGAGCGAGAGCACGATGCCGATGATGAAGACCCCGCTCATGATATTCCCGAACAGGCGGATCAGCAGCGAGAAGCTGCGCGTCAGCGTCTCGACGAGATTTAGGGGGATCATCAGCGGCGTCGGCATTGCGAAACTGCGCAGGTAGCCCCCGACGCCGCCCGCGCGAATGCCGTAGACAATCACCGCCACGAAAACGAGCAGCGCCAGCGCCGCATCGGTTTCCAGATTGGCGGTCGGGGGTTCCACGCCGGGGACCAGCGAGGACCAGTTCGCGATCAGGATGAACAGGAACAGCCCGCCGAGGAAGGTGCGGTAGCGGTCGGGGGAGACGCTCATCGTCTCTCGGATCTGGGTGTCGAGCACGGTCACCAGCAGCTCCAGCGCCGCTTGCCGGCGTCCGGGTTGCAGGCTCAGGTTTCGGGTCAGCGTGTAGCAGCCGGCCACGATCATCGCCATCATCACCCATGTCGTGACGACGGGTTGCGTGATCGGCACGGGGCCGATCCAGAACAGCACGGCGGTCTCCAGCGGCGAGTTCATGCGGACCTCGAGCGTCGCAGAGTGAGCGCCCGCCCAATGCCGATCCCGAGCGCCGCCGCGATCAGTGGCACGGCGCCCAAGAGCGCGCAGCCCACGAGAACCGTGATCGTCAGCCCGAAGCGCAAAACGGTCAGCGCGATCGCCTTAAGCGCCTTGCTTTCGAGCAGCATCGCATCAGTTCCCGCCCGCAGCAGCGCGAAATGCACGAGCCCCACGCCGATGCCGAGGATCAGGGCGCCTGCGCCAAGAAGAAGCTCCACCCCGCTCATTGCTGTTGCACCCAGCGCCAGCCGAGCCAGCACCCCACGACAAGCCCCACCATCATCAGCGCGGCGGTCCAGAAGATGCCCGACTGGGCGCTGCGGTCGATCCATCGTCCCCCGGCGGCTCCGGCGAGCATCGGTAGCACGACGATCCATCCGAGCACACCTATCTGGCCCAAGCGGCGGCCCAGCGGGATTTCTCCCTCCCGTCGCGCCTTCTCGGTCCGGGCGGCGTGGCGGCGCGCAGCGCTTTCCATCGGCTCCTCCGTCTTGTCCGGGTCTTCCGGCGGGTGGGTCATGTCCAGTGCTCCCGCGTTCGCGCGCCGTCTAGGCTCGCCACCAGCTGTCGGATTGCGAGCAGATGCAGCCGGGTGGCATCGGCCTGCTCGGTCTTCGCCGCATCATCCTCGGCCTGAAAGCGTTTCAGGATCGTGTCGCCCAGCTCCGGCAGGTCGCCGGTCACTGCGGCGCGGGTCGAGACCGAGACGTCGCTGCCATTCTCGACCATAAGTACGCCGCCCTTCACCGCGCAATAGTGTCGCTTGCCCTCGGCCTCCCAGGAGATGACCGAGATGCTGAGGCTGGTGAGAAACTCGGCATGGCCGGGCAGGATTCCGAAGCCGCCGCTCGCATCCTCGGCGCGGATCGCGGTGACGTCCTTGGCATCGACGACGATCTCGAGCGGTGTGGCGATGGTGAGCCTCATGCCGCGGCCTCCTCTCGTTGGCGGGCCTCGTCGATCCCGCCGATCATGTAGAGCGACTGATCGGACCACTCGTCCGCCTCGCCCGAAAGGATCGCGCGGCATCCCTCCAGCGTGTCGGCCAGCGGCACCGAGCGCCCGGTCTGGCCGGTAAACGCCTCGGTCACGACGAAGGGCTGGGTGAGGAAGCGTTGCAGCTTGCGCGCGCGGCGCACGGCCAGCCGGTCCGACGCGCCCAGCTCCTCGACGCCGAGCAGCGCGATGATGTCCTGCAATTCGCGGAACCGCGCCAGCAGCGCCCGCGCTTCGCCCGCCAGCTGGAAATGCTCCGCCCCGACGATCTCGGGGTCGAGCAATTGCGACGACGATGCAAGCGGGTCGATCGCGGGGTAGATTCCCTCCGAGGCCAGCTGACGCGACAGCACGATGGAGCTGTCCATATGCCCCGAAATCGCGGTCACGGCCGGGTCGGTGAAATCATCCGCCGGCACGTAGACCGCCTGAATGGCGGTGACCGAAGCCCCTGCGGCGGAGGCGATGCGCTCCTCCAGTTCGGCGACCTCGGAGGCGAGGGTAGGCTGGTAGCCCACGCGCGAAGGCAGGCGACCCAGAAGCCCCGAGACCTCGCTGCCCGCCTGCACGAAGCGGAAGACGTTATCCATCATCAGAAGGACATTGCGGTGATCGCGGTCGCGGAAATCCTCGGCGATGGAGACAGCGGTCAGCGGCACCCGCCAGCGCGCGCCGGGCGGCTCGTTCATCTGGCCATAGACCAGCGCTGTGCGGGCCAGTACGCCGGAGTCGGTCATGTCGGCGAGCATCTCGTGGCCCTCGCGCGAGCGTTCGCCCACGCCCGCGAAGATCGCGATGCCCTGATATTTTTCGACCATCGTGTTGATGAGCTCCATCACCAGCACCGTCTTGCCCACGCCCGCGCCGCCGAACATCGCGGCCTTGCCGCCGCGTGCCAGCGGTAGCATCAGGTCGATCACCTTTATGCCGGTCTCGAAGGCGGTGACGGCGCCGCTGCCCGACAGGCGCGGCGGCGTGCCGTGGATCGGGCGGCGGGGTGTTTCCTTGGGCAGGGGATCGCCGCCGTCGCGCATCGCCCCCGTCACATCCATCAGCCGCCCCAGAACCGCCTCGCCAACCGGCACTTCGAGCGGCTTGCGCGTGGCGTGCAGCTTTCGCCCGCGCGACAGGCCGAGCGTCGATTGCAGCGCTATGGCGCGCACCCGATGCGCGTCGAGATGGCCATGGACCTCGAAGCTGCCCTCCGGATCGCCATCGCTGGTCGTGAGGATCGAATAGATCGGCGGCAGCGGGCCATCGAAGCTCGCATCGATGACCGGCCCGCGCACCGCGATGATACGTCCCTCGGCCACGCTCATCGCGAGGTATATCCCCCATCGACGAGGTGGTAGCTGCCATTCACGAAGCTCGCGGCGTCCGATAGCAGGAAACAGGTCAGCGCCGAGACCTCTTCAGGCGTGCCGAGCCGACCCGCCGGATGCAGGGCGACCAGAGAGTCCTTTACCTCAGGTGCCAGACCCGACAGAAGCGGCGTCTCGATGAAGGCGGGGCCGACCGCATTGACGCGGATGCCCTGCGCCGCGTGATCGAGCGCCGCCGCCCGCGTCAGGCCGAGCAGCGCATGTTTCGCCGCGACATAGGCGCAGGCGCTGGGGAACGCGACCGAGCCGAGGATCGAGGACATGTTCACGATGGTCCCGCCGCCCGATTTCAGCATCGCCGCGATCTCGTAGCGCATCCCGTAGAACACCCCGTTGAGATTGACGTCGATCACGTGTTTCCAGCTGTCGAGCGGATATTCCCCGAGCGGCGCCTGCACGCCCCCGATGCCGGCGTTGTTCACCGCGAGATCCAGCTTGCCGAACGCCTTGACGGCTTTGGCGACCATCGCTTCGACAGCATCGGCAGAGGTGACGTCGACCGCCATCGGCTCGGCCGTGCCGCTTGCCTTGCGGATCTCCTCGGTCACGGACTTGGCCGCATCCGCATTCTGATCGGCAAGCAAGACCGAAGCGCCGCGGGCGGCCAACTCCTTGGCGATCGCCGCGCCGATCCCAGATCCCGCGCCCGTAACGATAGCTGATTTACCTTCGAAATCCCGTGTCATGGCAGTCCCGGCCTCCGTTTTGAATGCGACGAGGGTAACGGGCTCGAGGCTTCGGGACTTTGATGGGGATCAACTGCCGTGGGCGCAGTCTGGATGCGCACGTCTTCGTGACTGCAGGGCGGGTCGCGGCGTCCGGAGGTTCGCCGAATGCAAACCGCCCGCGGCTCTCATCGAGGCGCGGGCGGACTTCTTCAAGCCTTCAGTCTGCGCTTACATGGCCCAGGGGCCGTGGAAGTCGCCACCCTCGCGATCGGTGCGCTCGAACCCGTGCGCACCGAAGAAATCGCGCTGGCCCTGAATCATGTTCGCGGTGCCGCGTGCGGTACGCATCGTGTCGAAATAGCTCAGCGCCATCGACAGGGCCGGAACTGCGAGCCCGTGGGCTGCGGCGATGCTGACGACCTTGCGCAGCGCGCTGTGATGGGTCTTCAGCAGGTCCGCGAAATAGGGCGCGTACATCAGGTTGCGATCGGGCGACTCGCTGAGCGCGCTCGCCATGTCGTCGAGCATCGCCGAGCGGATGATGCAGCCGTCACGCCAGACCAAGGCGATATCGGGCAGCGGCAGGTCCCAGTCGAAGGGCGCATTGGCCGAGCGCAGCAGCTCGAACCCCTGCGCGTAGCACAGGATTTTGCCCGCGATCAGGGCGTTCTCCAGATCGTCGGCACTCAGCGCGCCTTCAGGCAGCGCCTCGGGGGCGGCGCCGAACATCTCCTCGCCCTGCTGGCGCGCCACGAGGCGCGACGACAGGTTGCGCGCCATCACTGCCGCTTCGATCACCGGCACCGGGGCGGCAAGATGCTGCGCCTCGATCACGGTCCAGCGGCCAGTGCCCTTCTGGCCCGCGCGGTCGAGGATGATGTCGAGCATCGGCTTGCCACTCTCGGGATCGGTGGCGCGTGCGACCTTTCCGGAAATCTCGATCAGGTAGGATTTGAGCGCGCCTTCGTCCCACTTCGCGAAGATCTCGCCGCAGGCCTGCGAGTCGAGGCCCATCCCGTCGCGCATCACGCCGTAGGTCTCGGCGATCATCTGCATGTCGGCATATTCGATGCCGTTATGCACGGCTTTCACGAAATGGCCCGAGCCGCCCTTGCCCATGAAACCGGCGCAGGGCGTGCCGTCGAACTTGGCCGCGATCGCATTGAGGATCGGGGCGACGCGGTCCCAGTCCTGCTGCTCGCCGCCGCCCATGATCGCAGGCCCGTGGCGCGCGCCTTCTTCACCGCCCGAGACCCCGATGCCGAGGAATCGCGGGCCGGCCTTCGCGGCTTCGGCGGCGCGGCGCTCGGTGTCGTGGAAATTCGCGTTGCCCGCGTCGATGATCAGGTCGTCCGCGTCGAGATAGGCGCGCAGCGCCTCGATCTGCTGGTCGACCGGTTCGCCCGCGGGCACCATCAGGATGATCGCGCGGGGTTTCGCGATCGATTTCACCAGCTCTTCGAGGCTCTCGCAGGGCGTGATTTTCGACGCCAGCTCACCCGCGTTCTCATGGAAAGTCTTGGTGACGCTGGTCGTGCGGTTGAACACCGCGATGTCGAACCCTTTTTCCGCGATGTTGAGGGCGAGCATTCCGCCCATGGTGCCAAGGCCGATCAGCCCGATTTGCGATTGTGCCAAAATACGGCCTCCGAATTTGTTACATGCGGGCCGCCGTCGGCCCGGGGTGTCGCCTCGCTCGCTACGCCGTATCGCCAAATTGCGCGGCGCTGCGAGGGCGACCTGCACGAATTGCCCCAAGATGACGGAAGTTGCAAATCGCCTGATCGCTGCGAGCGCGAAGAAACGCCGTGCCGGGTACCCGATAAAATTACTCGGGTTAGGGGGTTGCGCCCGTCAGTCGACGCAGCTAACGAATACCCAAGCAAATTACTCGGGAATCGACGAGGAACGTCTCCATGCTCGCAACATTCATCATCGGCCTGCGCGAAGGGCTCGAGGCGGCGCTGATCGTCGGCATCATCGCGGCCTTTTTGCGCGCCCGGGGCGAGCGTCTGCACGAGATGTGGCTGGGCGTTGCTGCCGCGGTGGCGCTGTCGGTCGGCGTGGGGGCCGGTCTGGCGCTGATCGAGGCTGCGCTGCCGCAAAGCGCGCAGGAAAAGCTGGAATGCGTGATCGCCGCCGTTGCGGTCGTCTTCGTGACGCTGATGGTGCTGTGGATGACGCGCCACGCGGCGGGGCTGAAGGGCCAGATCGAGCGGGACGCCGACGCGGCGTTGGGGCAGGGGAGCCGGATCGCCCTGGCCGCGATGGCCTTCCTCGCCGTTTTGCGCGAAGGCTTTGAGACCGCGGTGTTCCTGCTCGCCACGATCTCGGGCGCGCAGACCGGACATTGGGCGGGCCTCGGCGCGGCGCTTGGCCTCGCAGCCTCGGTCGCGCTCGGCTGGGCGATCGCGCAGGGCGGGATGCGGCTCAATCTGGGGCGTTTCTTCCGCTGGACCGGCGTGTTCCTGATCCTCGTCGCGGCGGGGCTGGTGCTGCAGACGCTGCGCTCGGCCCATGAGGCGGGCTGGTTGCTTGCGGGGCAGCAGCGCATTGCCGATCTGAGCTGGCTCGTGGCCCCCGGCACAGTGCGCTCGGCGCTGATCACGGGTGTGCTGGGCATTCCCGCCGATCCGCGCCTGATCGAACTGCTGGGCTGGATCGCCTATCTGGTCCCGGTCGCGGCGCTGACCTATTGGCCGCGTGCGCTGCGCCCCGATCCCCGCACGGCGCAATGGCTGCGCGGCTCTCTCGCGGTCGCCTTCGCGGCATTGGCCGTCGGTATCGCGGCGCTTTGGCCGCAGCCGCAGGTGACGCTGCCCGATCATGCGCCGCGTGTGCTTGAAGGAGATGTCGACACCTCCGCCGGACCCGATCTGCGTCTGCAGGGACACATGCTCGAAATAGGTGCGACCCGCGTCGATCTGACGGGCGCCGAAGCGACGCCGGAACGGCATCTGGGTCTCCCGTCCCTGCATCGCCAAGTGCAGAGCCAGACCGAGATCGCGGGCGCCCCCGGCGAGGTCGATCTCGCCACGCTTGCGCAGGTCGCGGGTGGGCGGCTGCCGGTGGGCGTCAGCCCCGCGCGCAACCCCGGGCCTTTCGTGGCCGAGTGGACGCGGCTGGAGCAAGTGACCGTCTGGACAGCGGGCGATGCGCTTCTCGATGCGCAGGGTCATAGCGCGGTGACGCTACGCCTGTCGGGCGGTGGGCTGACCACGCCGCGCACGCTGCGCGTCGATTCAGCGCCCAGCGGTTCGGCAACCGGCGTCTGGGTCATGGCCCCTGCCGCCACGCAAGAGGCCGCGGATGCGCTGCGTGCGCTGCGCCGCGCCCGCATTGAGCATCAGTTCTGGGCCCGAGAGTTGCCCGTGATCCTCTTCCTCATCGCGCTTGCGCTGGCGGCCTCCGCGCTCGCCCGTGCGCGCCCCGCACCGTTTTTCCCCGCCAGGTCCCTCTGACCAAGCCAATTCCGCAGAGCAAATACAGGAGCCTGACAATGAACATGTCGCCCCGCGCGCGCCGCCGCGCCATTCCACTTCTCGCCGCAACCGCGCTCTTCGCGCAGCCCGCACTGGCCGATGCGCCCACGAATAACGGGGCCGCGCAGGTCGCGATCACGCTGACTGGCGAGAATGGCGGTGCCTGCGTTCTCGATCACGACAGCGCGGCGGCCGGGCCGATCACCTTTACGGTGACCAATGAATCCGCCCCCGCGATCTCCGAGCTGGAGCTGTTGTCGGACAGCCGTATCCTCGGCGAGAAAGAGAACCTCGCTCCCGGTTTGCCTGCCTCGAGCTTCACCGTCACGCTCGACGGTGGCGACTATCGTATCTATTGCCCGGGCGCTGCCGAAGACACCGTCGCCTTCACCGTGACCGGCGAGAGCAAGCAGCGCGCGCAAAGCGCGATCGGCGATCTGCTGGACGAAGGCACCGCAGGCTACGCGAACTACGTCGAAGGCATGGTCGGCGCGATGGTGACCGCAAGCGAACGGCTCGCTGCGAAAGTGGACGAAGGCGACGTGGAGGGCGCGAAGGCGGCCTATGCGCAGGCCCGTCCGTTCTACGAGCGGATCGAGCCCGACGTTGAGGGCTTCGTCCTTCCCGGCACCGACCCGACCGATAACTCGGGCAACCTCGATTACCTGATCGACATGCGCGCCTCGAACCTCGACCCGGCGGTCGGCTGGCACGGCTTCCACGCGGTGGAGCGCGACCTGTTCGAGAAAGGCGAAATCACCGACGAGACCAAGACCTATGCGGCGGAGCTGGTGAAGAACGTCAAGATGCTCGCCGATCTGTCCGGCGGGATCGAGTATCGCCCCGAGGATCTCGCGAACGGCGCTGCAGCCCTTCTAGAAGAAGTGCAAAGCGGCAAGATCAGCGGTGAGGAAGAGGCCTACAGCCATATCGACCTCGTGGACTTCGCGGCGAATATCGAAGGCGCGCATCAGGCGTTCGCCTTCCTCGAGCCGGGGCTGAAGCGGATCGACCCGGACGTGGCCGAGACCATCGCGCAGCGCTTCGCGGATGTGCAGACGATGCTCGAAGACTACCGCGATCCCGACGCTCTGGGCGGCTACAAGATCTACGATGCCGAGCTGCGCAAATCGGACGCGGTGAAGCTGAGCCGCGCGATCCAGATGCTGCAGGAGCCGCTGTCGCGGATCGCCGAAAAAGTCGCCACGGCAAGCTGAAGACGAAGGAGGCCATGATGCGCGGGCAAGACGATAAACCGGCAGGACTGTCACGGCGTGGATTGTTTCTGGGCGCGGCAGCGCTTGGCGGCACCTTCGCCACGGCGGGGCAGGCGGCGGAGACCGGCAAGGTCGCGCCCGACGCCATGCCCGACCCGGACCAGAGGCGCTACGCCTTTTACGGGACCGGGCCGCAGGCCGGGATCGCCACGCCGCCGCAGCAGCATCTGATGGCCATGGCCTTCGACCTGACAGGGACCGATCCGCGCGCGCTGCAAGTGCTGCTCGCGCGCTGGTCGGCCTCGATCGGGCTGATGATGGAAGGGCAGCCGGTCGGCCCGGTAGAGCCCGACCGCGCCGCGGCGACCGCGCTCGAGACCGGCGAGGCGCTCGGTCTTGGCCCGGCGGGGCTGACGGTGACGGTGGGTCTTGGTCCGCGCGTCTTCTCCAAGGAGATGGGGCTGGCGGCGAAGGCTCCGCCGCATCTGCGGCCGCTCGCCGATCTGCCCTCGGACGCCCTGCGCCCCGAGATCAGTGGCGGCGATCTCTCGCTGCAGGCCTGCGCCGACGATCCGCAGGTCGCCTATCACGCGGTGCGCATTCTCGCGCGGATCGCGAAACGCACTGGCGCCGCGACCGTGCGCTGGACACAGCTCGGCTTCGGGCGCGCCTCGGCCGGGGCAGGGCAGGAGACGCCGCGGAACCTCTTTGGCTATCGCGACGGCACCCGCAACATCACAACGCCCGAGCAACTCGCGCAGCATGTCTGGGCCAATGACGGGCCCGAATGGCAGCATGGCGGCACCTATCAGGTGATGCGCCGGATCGAGATGCATATCGAGAACTGGGACAACGCGCAGGTCAGCCACCAGAACGATGTCTTCGGGCGGCACAAGCTCACCGGCGCGCCGCTGACTGGCACGGATGAATTCGACACGCCTGACTTCAAGGCGAAGAACGCGCAAGGCGAGCCGGTAATCCCGACGCATGCGCATATCCGGCTCGCGGCGCATGAGACCAATGAAGGCATCCGCATCCTGCGGCGCGGCTACAACTTCACCGGCGGTCTGAACGCGGTCGGGCGGCTCGATGCGGGGCTGTTCTTCATCAGCTACCAGAACGATCCTGCGCATTTCGAGGCGTTGCAACGGCGGCTCGGGGCGTCGGATCTGCTGAACGAATACATTTCCCACACCGGATCGGGGCTGTTCTGGGTGCCGCCCGCAGCGCAGAAAGGCTCCTATATCGGCGCGCCGCTTTTCGCTGGGGTCTAAGCCCCGGAGGCGATCCGGCGGTGACTCCTTTGCGCGCCGTCGTCGCGGCGGTGTGCAGTTGGGTCTGTATCGGGGTCTCCGCCCAACCCGGATTGCCCGAGCAGATCGCGTCGGCCCATTCCGAAGATCCGTTTGGTCGCTATCAGCTCTTAGTGCAGCCGCGCGATCGAGCGGTCGACCATTGCCTGCGTGATCAGGTTGGTGTCGCCGCTGCGCCGGAACCAGCGCATGTTGCTGCGTCCGATCCCTTCAACGATCGTTCCCGCCGGCAGCGAGACATCGGGCGCCAGCAGCGTATCGGTCAAGTGGCAGTCAGGCGACACCGATCCTTTCGCCGTCAGCGCAGAGCGCCGACCGACCCCGATGACGCCCGGAGGCACATCGAGATGCAGGCAGCTCAGCGGCGGACTGCCGCGCGTCGTGGTTCCCTGCGGTGCCGCGAAATCGAGAAGCGCGGAGCGATAATCGTCGAGCGTGTCGATATCTCGCCAATAGGCTTCGCGGCCGTTGTCGCCGCGTGGCAGGCGGTAGGCTTGCAGGGCCTTCTCGCGCAGTGCGATTTCCAGCAGGTCGGCCCCGATCGAAATGTCGAAACGTCCCAGCGCCAGTTTCGGCAATTCCTCGCGGAGCCACGTGGTCTTGAACAGGTAAATGCCGGTGGCGACCAGGCTTCGCCCTGAACTGCCGTCGATCTCGGCAGGCGAACTCGGGCGGTGGGTGAGCGCGCTGACATGGCCATCCTGCGCGACCTCAAGCACCGAGTGATGCTCCGCGTCCGAAGACGCGAGGGTCGCGGCGACGAGCGTCGCGGGCGCATCGCTCAGGCGGTGGCGCTGGATGAACGGACGCAGATCGATGTCGCAAATCTGATCGGCAGGCATCACCAGAATGTCGTTAACGCCTTCGCGCTCCAGCAGGTTCAGATTGGCGAGAAGCGCATGGGCCGTGCCGCGATAGCCGCCGCGCGAAAGCCGCGTCGCGTCGCGGATCAGCAGCCCGTCGGGGAAGCTGTCCGCCCATCGGGCGTGCAGGTGCCGGATCAACGGCGCGGGCCGGTACTGGGTGGCGATGATGGCGCGCGTGAACCCTGCGGCGTGCAACGAGGCAAGGGTGAAATCCACCAGTCGCAGGCCGCCAGCGCCAAAGGGCAGGGCAGGCTTGCACATGTTCTCGGTCAACTCGTAGAGACGCTTCCCGCGCCCGCCGGCCAAGACCACTGGAAGACAACCGTTCAATAAATTGGGCCGTTTTTGAGTCAGCATCAGAGCTCCTCCCCGTGACGCTGCGACATTCAAAAGTTTAACGCTTTTCATGAATAAAAGCCACAAATCGGGGCCGCGGTTCCCGGTTTTCCGCCGCTTCGCGGTAAGATTTTCGCGCAAGTTTTTTTACTATTTCGAGCGGTGCCCGATAACCCTTTGAGTCTAGGGGGAGGTCTCGCGCGATGTGTCAAAAGCCGGTCGGATCGATCCCGCCGGTCGTCGGTCAGCCGGGTGGCGGAAAGCGGAGGGTCCCAGAGGCGTCCGCAGCGCTCGAATCGGAAATCTCGAACAGCACGCCGTCACGAAGGTCGGTGAGGTCGCGGCAGAATCGGAGCGTGATCTCGCGCCCGTCCGAACGACGGGTGAGCGTGAAGACCCCATTGCGCTCCGAGGCTTCGGCTGCGCCCGAGCGGAACACCTCCGCCGCCGCTCTGCGTAAACTCAGCAGCTGGCGGGTGGCCTCTGACTTGCTCCGCTCGAAAGGCGTCAGCGTCTCCGGCAGGGCGAAGGGACGGCGGTTGTCGGGGTCGGTCAATTCGTAGAGCGCCCGCTCCCCGCGCTGATAGATGTCGGGCATGCCCGGAAGCATCATCTTGAGCGCCAGTTGCAGCAGCGACAAGCGTTTCCCCGTCGCGATCAGACGCGCGAGTTCTGCTGGGGGCTGCGCCTCCCACGCCGCGCAAATCCGGCGGGCGGCGTCCAAGGCGGTTTCTTCGGCCTCGATGTCGGGGAAGGACCAGCGCGTGATCTCTCCGCCTTCGCGCAGTGCCTTTCGGAGGTGCTCTGTAAGGCGTTCGGACAGCTCCGGTCCGGGGGCGGGGTCGTCCCAGATTCCCGAGAGGCTCTGCGTGGCGTACCAGACGAAGCCGGGGGCTGCAGGTGCGGCCGCCTGCATCGCGGCATCGAACAAAGCGGCGAAAGTCTCGGGACGATGCGAGATCGCCGCGACGCGCATCCGCGTATCCTCGCCCCGTTTCGTGTCATGGCTGGAGGTGAGTGTCAGGCCGCCGGAGCGTTGTCCCTGCGCACTCGCAAACCAGTCATTGAGCCCTTCTGCGTCCAGAACCGGCATATCCGGCTCCGCGCCCACTTCGTTCGCGGCGAGGTAGCGAGTGTGCCGGAAAAAGGCGGTGTCCTCCTGCGCCTTCGCCACCACCGCACCCGTGACCTGCTGGAAGCGTATGCGAAACTTGCGGCTCGCCTTATCCGTGCCGCCCAACAGAAGCCCCGCGAGCAGATCGAGCGCCTCGCGCTGCGGCAGTGTCTCCGCGGCCCCTGCCACGGTCCTTTCGATCACCGCGCGATCCTCGGGCGAGGCGGGCGGCGCGGTGATATAGGTCCGATAGCGCGGGAAGTGGATCAGCAACGCCAGCATCGCGTCGCGCAGCGTCTCGGCGTCGGGCGGGTCGAGGAGGTCCACCGCGAGCGCCGCCTGCGCGAGGTCGATCAGCTGGTGCAGTTCGGCGGCGAGGTCCTCGGGGATCACCTGCGCGCGGGCTTCCCGGCACAGCGTCTCGTAATCGTCGCAGCCACCGGTGCGATCGCGCCAAAGCGTGTCGAGCCGTTCGAACCCATCGGGCGCGGTGAGCACGCGGCAAATCTGGCGCCCCGCCTCGTAACCCGTGGTGCCATCGGTCTGCCATTCGGCGGGCATCGCCTCGTCGCCGGTCAGGATTTTCTCCACCCAGATCGGCACTGCGTCGCCCACAGTCCGGCGCAGCCGTTCGAGATAGGTGACGGGATCGGCGAGCCCGTCGATATGGTCGATCCGCAGCCCGTGGGCGAGCCCCTCGCGCACCAGCCGCGCCGGCAATTCGGTCATCGCGTCGAAGACGGCGGGGTCTTCGACGCGCATCCCGATCAGACCGGTGACATTGAAGAAGCGCCTATGCGAGAGCGCGCCGCGTTCGCGCGTCCAGTCGCGCAGCTGCCAATGCTGGTGCGTCAGCACGGAGGCCACGTCGCCCAGCGTTGCCGTCCCGGGGGCGAGCGGGAGCCATCCGCCCTCCCATTCCACCGCGCCGCCGTGATCCTCGGTAAGCCGCAGCTTGCCTGCCGCCAGCATGTCGTCGAGCGGCTCGGGCAGGAACGGCAGGATCAGCTTCTGGGACCAGTCGATCGCGAAGTATTCAGCATATGCGCTGTCGGGGCCGTGGCGCATCGCATCGCGTATCCACGGATTGTCGAGCGAGAGTGCCGTGTGGTTCGGCACCAGGTCGAGCACGACGCCCAGCCCCCGCGCCTGCGCAGCCTCCGACAGGTCGCGAAACCCTGCCTCGCCGCCGAGGACCGGGTCGATCTCCTGCGGGTTGGCGACGTCGTAGCCGTGGGTGGAGCCTTCCGTCGCGGTGAAGATCGGCGAGAGGTAAAGGTGGCTCACGCCCAGGTCTGCGAGATAGGGCAGAAAGGTTTTCGCCGTCGCGAAATCTATGCCGTTTCGCAGTTGCAGCCGGTAGGTGGCGATCATCGGATGAGTGGCGGCGGGCTCCTCGGACGGCATCAATCAATCCTTACATCAATGGCGAAGGCTTCCCGACGCGGGTCGCCCATGGAAAACAGCGCGGTGTCCCGGCGCGCGGCGTTGGCTGCGGGCGCGCCGAGGCTAACCAGAATGTCGAGCGTCCCGGCGCCGAATGGCCAGCGCGCATGGAAGGCTTTCAGTCCGTGGCGCGTGACCTCGCCGGGCCCGCGCTTGCCACTGCGCAGAAGCGGCAGCAGATGCCTCCGGCGCAGGCTCAGAAGTTCGCGCGTCAGCCGCAACCACTCCCGCGTGCGCCGCCTGGTGTCACCGTAAGGATAGCACAGGCGCGGCGTGTCAGGAGAGGCGGGGTCGATCATCGCGCTCGTGTCATAGCCGAGGCCTTGCAGCTCTTTCGTTCGGCCTTCGCGCAGCGCGGCGACGGCGTGTTTCGGCGGGTCTGCGAAGAAGGGGAAGGGCGCTGTGGAGCCGACCTCCTCGCCCATGAACAGCATCGGCGTGAAGGGCATCAGCAGTAACAGCGCATGGCTCACCGCACCCGCCTCGTCGCCGATCAGGCTCAGGAGGCGTTCGCCTTTGGGGCGGTTGCCTGCCTGGTCATGGGTGAGGTTGGCATTCACGAATGCGGACCAAGGCAGATGAGCAGCGGGCGCGCCACGAGCTTTCGTCCCGTCGGCCCGCGTCTGACCTTCCTCGACCTGGCCCAGCGTCATTGCGCGTGCCAGATCACCGAACGGGTCAGCGGCATGGGCCTTGTAGTAGCCCTGCGTCTCGCCGGTCAGCGCGACATGCAGCGCATTGTGCCAATCGTCGTTCCATTGCGCATCGTAACCGGCCTCGCGCAGATCGGGGAGGTTGCGCTCGTCCTCGAGGATCAGGTGGATCGGGCGTTCGCGCTCCTTCGCGCGGATCGTTTGCAGAAGCTCAATCAGGAAATGCGGCTCGGACGGGTCACGGATCGCATGGACTGCATCGAGCCGCAGCCCGTCGAGGTGGTATTCGTCGATCCATCCCGTCGCCGTGTCGCGCAGCAGCGCGCGCAGTTCGGGCCGGGTGAAGTCGATCGCATCTCCCCAAGGCGTAGCTTCCCCTCCGAAGGCTTCGGGCGCGTAAGAATGGAGGTAATTTCCGAACGGGCCGAAGTGGTTCAGCACCAAGTCGAGTATTACCACGATCCCGTTGCTTTGGGCTGCGCGTATGAACGCCCGCATCTCATCGGGCGAGCCATAGGCGGGATGCGGGGCGCGCAGGAGCACCCCGTCATAGCCCCAGCCATACGCGCCGTGGAAGTGCGAGACCGGCATGATCTCGATGCCCGTGATGCCGAGGTCGGCCAGTTCGGGCAGGCGTTCCGCAGCGGCGGCAAAGGTACCTTCGGGAGTGAAGGTGCCGATATGAATTTCGAGGATCACCGCCTCGTCCCATGGGCGCCCGTGCCACGGGGCGCCCCAGTCGTAGGCCTCCGGGTCGTGGGTCAGCGAGGGGCCGTGAACATCGCCTTGCTGGAGACGCGCGGCGGGGTCGGGGTAGTCGGTGCCGTCGAGGCGGAACGTGTAGGATAGACCGTCGCGCGCCGGGATCGAGGCCTGCCAGCCGCCGTTTCCGACCGGTGCCATGTCATGCGCGGTCCCGTCCAGCATCAGTTCTGCGCGCTCTGCCGCAGGGGCCCAGATGGCGAAGTCCCACGACCCGCCCGTTCCGGGATGCGCGCCCCAGCGCAGGGGCAGGGGATCGCTCGCCTCTCTCACGAAGTCGCCTCGTCGGGCGATGCCTCCTCGGCGCGACAGAACGCGTGCAGCGATTGCCAAGGCAGATTCATTTTCTCCTCTCCAGCTTCGTCGCAGCGCGGATTGTCCCGCGTCGTGTCGAGGATATGGTGCCAGCCTTTGCCGGGCAGCGTGAACTCGCAGGCGTCGCCCGCATTGGCGACGATCAGCAACTCCGGATAGCCCTCCAGCCGGTGCCGCAGCCCCACGCAGCACAGACCACCATCCTGCCAGTCGTCGTCCTTCATCTGACGCCCGGAGGGATGCCACCAGTCGCTGACCGGGGTCGCGACGTTGGGCGCGAAGGCGGGCGGGGCGAGGTGATAGCGCCAGTCCTGCCGGAACGCGATCATCGCGCCGACGCTGTCGCGCAGATCGACCCGCGCGCCCTCCCAGTCGATCCAGGTCGTCTCGTTATCCTGACAATAGGCGTTGTTATTGCCGTTCTGGCTCTGGCCCATCTCGTCGCCCGCGAGGATCATCGGTACGCCGTGGCTGACCATCAGCGTACCCAGCATCGCGCGTGCTCGGCGCAGGCGGGCGGCGTCGATCTCGGCGTCGTCGGTCGGGCCTTCGACGCCCAAATTGTCGGACAGGTTGTGGTCGTGGCCGTCGCGATTGTCCTCGCCATTGGCTTCGTTGTGCTTGTGGTTGTAGCTCAGCGTATCCCAGAGCGTGAACCCGTCATGGGCGGCGAGGAAATTGATCGACGAGGTGGCGGGCCGGTGTGTGTGGTCGAACTGCACGGGCGAGCCCATCAGCCGGTCGGCAAGCTTCGGCACCATGCCGGGGTCGCGCCGCCAGAAGGCGCGGGTGTCGTCTCGGAACTTGTCGTTCCATTCGCGGAAGGGCCAGGGGAAGCCGCCCACCTGATAGCCGCCTTCGCCCACGTCCCATGGCTCGGCGATCAGCTTCACGCCAGAGAGTACCGGGTCCTGTCGGATCGCGTTGAAGAACGCTCCTTCACGTTCGAAGCCGTCCGGCTCGCGCCCCAAGGTGGACGCAAGATCGAAGCGGAAGCCGTCGACATGCACCGCCTCAACCCAGTAGCGCAGGCTGTCCATGACGAGGCGAAGCACCATCGGATGGGCCACGTTGAGCGTGTTGCCGGTGCCGGTGGTGTCGAAGCCGTGGCGGCGGTTTTCCGGCGAGAGGAGATAGTAGCTGCGGTTGTCGATGCCCTTGAAGCTGAGCGTCGGGCCAAGCTCGTTGCCCTCGGCGGTGTGGTTATAGACGACGTCAAGGATCACCTCGATCCCGGCCTCGTGGAAGCGCTTTACCGCGGCGCGTACCTCGTGCACGTCCTCGCCCGGCAGATAGCTGCGATTGGGGGCGAAGAAACCGATGGAATTGTAGCCCCAGTAATTCGACAGGCCGTTCTCGACCAGATGTCGGTCCTGCACGATGGCGTGGATCGGCAGCAGCTCGATCGTCGTCACGCCGAGCTTCAGCAGGTGGTCGATGATCGGCGGCGAGGCCAACGCCCGGAACGTCCCGCGATCGGCCTGCACGACACCCGGATGGCGCATCGTCATACCT
Source organism: Thioclava sp. F42-5 (assembly GCF_002213195.1). Taxonomy (NCBI): domain Bacteria; kingdom Pseudomonadati; phylum Pseudomonadota; class Alphaproteobacteria; order Rhodobacterales; family Paracoccaceae; genus Thioclava; species Thioclava sp. F42-5. The sequence continues at coordinate 880,039 of NZ_NBNZ01000001.1, read as the reverse complement.
TTCACATGAGCCTCGTAGATCACGGTCTCCGACCACGGGCGATGGAGCACCTGATCCTGATCCCAGTCGAATTGCGGATCGGCCACGATCGCCTTCGGCATGAAGGGCGCGGAATCGCGTGTGTCCTGTTCGAGGTCAGAGCCTCCGACGGGATAGCCAAAGAGCGCGTCGTCCCATTTCAGATAGCCGCGCATCGCCATCGCGTAGGGATCGAGCAGCAGCTTGTTGGGATTGAAGCGCAGGCCGTCCTCGGGGGCAAACGGCCCATGCACGCGGTAGCCATAGGCGAGGCCTTCCTGCGCGCCGGGCAGATGCCCGAACCAGATCCCGCCCTCCTGCTGCGGCATTTCCAGCCGCGTCAATTCCTCTTTGCCCTCGTCGTCGAAAAGGCAGAGCTCCACCTTCTCGGCCTCTCCGGAAAAAATCGCGAAATTCACGCCGTCTCCCGTGACGCGCGCGCCAAGAGTATCGGGTCGCCCCGCAAACGGATCGAAACGCAGCGAACTCGGGGTCATTGAGGGCTCCATATGCGGAAGAAATATGCGGAAGAAACGGCGACGCGCCAACGGGACCAATGCGCCGCAACGTAATCGGTTCCTGAGCGTGACACGCAAAAACCGGAGGCGATCGAGCTGGCGATCGTGCCCAGCCGGGCTGCGTCATATGCCGTAGCCGTGAATTCTGTCGGGAAAACTTCAAGGAACTCCGCCATACCCCCCGCGTTTCGGAACCATTATTCTCCAATATCAGAGGTTCCGACATGACGAACGACAAGCGCGGACGCCCCGCCACCACAGACGGGGGCGCCCCCGTCCAAAGTCTCGAACATTCGCTCACGGTCGGTTCCGACGGTCCGATCGTTCTGAACGATCACTACCTCATCGAACAGATGGCGAATTTTAACCGCGAACGTATTCCGGAGCGTCAGCCGCACGCCAAGGGCTCGGGCGCGTTCGGTTATTTCGAGGTCACGGGCGACGTCTCGAAATACACCAAGGCGAAAGTGTTTCAGCCGGGTGCGAAGACCGACATCGTCGCGCGCTTCTCCACCGTGGCCGGCGAGCGCGGCAGCCCCGACACATGGCGCGACCCGCGCGGCTTCTCGGTGAAGATGTATACCGAGGACGGCAATTTCGACATGGTGGGCAACAACACCCCGATCTTCTTCGTGCGCGACCCGCTGAAGTTCCAGAGCTTCATCCGAAGCCAGAAGCGCCGCGCAGATAACGGGTTGCGCGACCACGACATGCAGTGGGATTTCTGGACCCTCTCGCCCGAAAGCGCGCATCAGGTGACCTATCTGATGGGCGATCGCGGCATCCCGCGCACCTGGCGAGAGATGAACGGCTATTCGAGCCACACCTATTCGCTCGTCAACGAAGCCGGCGAGATGTTCTGGGTGAAGTTCCACTTCAAGACCGACCAAGGCGACGGCAACGCCCATTTCACGCAGGACGAAGCCGATCAGATGGCTGGCGCCGATAGCGACTTTCACCGCCGCGACCTGTTCAACGCGATCGCCGAAGGCAACCATCCGAGCTGGACGCTGTATTTCCAGATCATGCCCTTCGAGGATGCCAAGACCTATCGCATCAACCCCTTCGACCTGACCAAGATCTGGCCGCACGAAGACTACCCGCTGATCGAGGTCGGCAAGATGGTTCTCGACCGCAATCCCACCGATTTCCACACCGAGATCGAGCAGGCGGCCTTCGAGCCCAACAACATGGTGCCCGGCGTCGGTCTCTCGCCCGACAAGATGCTTCTGGCGCGGGGCTTCTCCTATGCCGATGCGCATCGCGCGCGGCTCGGGGTGAACTACAAGCAGATCCCGGTGAACAAGCCGCAAAGCGAGGTCAACGCCTATACCAAGGACGGCGAGATGCGGGTGAACAAGTCGGAAGACCCGGTCTATTTCCCGAATTCCTACGGCGGTCCGGAGGCGCATCCGCAGCAGGCCGAGGCCGGCCTCTGGTATGCCGATGGCGAGATGGTGCGCGAGGCCTACAGACAGCGCGAGGATGACGACGACTGGAGCCAGGCGGGCGCGTTGGTGCGCGAGGTGATGGATGACGCGGCGCGCGAGCGTTTCGTGACCAACGTCACCGGACACCTCTGCGATGGCGTCAGCGAGAAGGTGCTGCAGCGGGCGTTTGAGTACTGGCGTAACGTCGATGGTGACATTGGCGCTCGGATCGAGAAAGCGGTCCGCGACAAGCTGGGCGGTGAATCGAAAGCGCCGGGCATGGCCTCGGCCAAGAGCATCAGCGGCTGAGCCGGTCGTCTACGAGAACGGGAAAAGGCGGGGGGTCGGCCCCGCCTTTTTGCTGTCACGCTCACTGTCTGCAGCAGGCATCATTCCTCGCCGTCGGCATAGAGCGCGACGACGTCTTCTTCCAGCACGCCGCCGATCGCCTCGAAAGCCCCGCCCGCAGTGCGGAATTCCGACAGTGTCAGGTCGGGGAAGACGAAATATTTTCCGGCGACGTTTTCCTTCTGCGCGCCGAAAATGATCCGCGTGATCCCGGCGAAGCGCGCTGCCGAGAGGCACATTTCGCAGGGCTGCAGGGTGGTGAGCAACACGCAGCCATCGAGCGACGGGTCGTTCTGCGCGCGTGTCGCCTTCGCAATCGCGACGATCTCGGCATGGCGGGTTGGATCGCAGTCGAGATGCACCTCGTTCTCGCCTTCGGCGATGATCTCCCCGTCGCGCAGGATCGCGGCGGCGATCCCCGCCTTGCCCGGTTCTTGTGCGGCTTCTTTGGCCTTGGCGATCAAACGGGCCATCGCCTCGCGTTCGGTCGGGGTCGGTTGCTCGGGCATGGGTCGGTCCTTTCGGCGGTCTGAGAATGAGAGGCGGGCAAGGATGGCGCGCAGGGACGAACGCCCCCAGCTGCGCGCTGTTCCCCGCGCGCGAGTGCGACCAATCCCACACGCATGCCGATTTTTTCCGGAACCCATGTCGACATTCGGCGTTAGGCAGGACTTACAGGTGACCGAAAGGCGCACCGCGAAGCTGCTGCGTCTTCGTGGGGTCCAAGCCTCCACGGGGCGAATCGGGTGGAGCTTTCAGGTGCGGTGACGTGTCCGGAAGCGGAAATCCGGCCTCTCTCCCGTGTGAGGCTGCCCTCGCGCTCCCTCTCGCCGTCGTGACCTGCAAGGGCTGAGCGGGTTTCAAGAGATCACAACCGTTCAGATGACCTTGAGGCACAGGCATCTGTCGGCAAGTCGTCGCTGACAACTCGGCATTTGGCTGCCGGTTCCGTCGATGGAACCCGGGCCCGCCCTTTTGTTCCGTCCCGAAATTTCGAATTTGCGCCCTTCGATACGAATTTGAAGGGACATCTATCATGGCAAAGGCAACGGGTCTGGCTCGGCGCGAGTTTCTCCTGGGCGCGGCGGGCGTACTTGCAACCCCCTACATCGTCACCCCGGCACAGGCAGCAGGTCAGACGGACGAGCGTCGCCTGAGCTTCCACAACCCCCATACCAACGAGAATTTCGACGCAGTCTATTTCTCGAAGGGGCAATATGACGAGCAGGCGATGCGCGAGTTTTACCGGATCGCCCGCGACTGGCGTCAGGAGAAGGAGGTGAAGATCGACAACCGCACGATCAACATCGCCTACAACATGCAGAAGCTCCTCGAGCAGAGCACGCCGCTGATGCTGGTGTCGGGCTATCGCACGCCCAAGACGAACCGGCTGGTGCATGGCGCGACGCACAGCTTCCACATGCGCGGCGAGGCGCTCGACATCACGCACCCGCATGTCTCGACCAGCATGCTGCACAAGGTGGCCCTGCGTATCCGTGGCGGCGGTGTCGGCTACTATCCGAGCGAGCATTTCGTGCATGTCGATTGCGGACCCGTCCGCACCTGGCGCGGCTGAGCGCAAGCGCCACGCGCGTCTCGAACGGCATCGGCGCGGTGCGCTGTGTCCCTGCTTTCACGGAACCGGACCGAGGGCAGGGCGTCGCGCCGCGCTGACGCCTCGGCACCCGAGACGGTTCCCTCTTCTCGCGAAGTTTTCACGAAAATTTAGTGCCTCGCGCCGTGTGCGCCCTACGTGAAGGTCGGCCAACAAGCGCCGCGCGGGCGCTCACCGATAAAACGGCGAGGAGGAACTCATGAAATTGAAGATCAACGGCAAGTCCGTCGACGTGCAGTCCGGCCCGGATACCCCGCTCCTATGGGTGATCCGCGATGAGCTGGGCATGACCGGCACGAAATTCGGCTGCGGGATCGCGCAATGCGGCGCCTGTTCGGTGCTGCTCGACGGGACCGTGCAGCGCAGCTGCGTGCTGCCGGTCAGCGCGGTGGGCGACAGTGAAGTCACCACCATCGAAGAGATCGAGAACGACCCCGTCGGCAAGCGTGTCGTTGAGGCGTGGGTCGACAAGGAAGTGCCGCAATGCGGCTATTGCCAATCGGGTCAGGTGATGGCGGCGACCTCGCTGCTGAAGTCGAACGACAAGCCCACCGAAGATGACATCACGGCAGCTATGACCAACCTGTGCCGCTGCGGCACCTACAACGCGATCAACGATACGATCGCCTCGATTGCTGGTACCGATGCAGCGAAAGCGGGGGATGCGCAATGAACGACCACGATCCCAAGATTTCCGATCCCGGCTACCCGACCGGTGCGCCCGAGAACGTCTCGCGTCGCCGTTTCCTGCTGGCTTCGGCCGGTATCACCGCGGGCTCGCTCGTGCTGGGCTTCGGCCTGAGCGTCGCGCCCAACAAGGCTGCGGCTGCCGCGCAGGAGATGCCGCCCGGCGCCAACGTCCCGGCCTTCCTCGAGCTGCGCAAGGACGGCAAGGTCCGTCTGTTGAGCCCGTTCAACGAAGGCGGGCAGGGCGTCTTCACCGCGATGGCACAGATCGTGGGCGAGGAAATGGACGTCGCCCCCGACAGCTTCATCGTCGAGAACGCACCTGCAGGCAGCGATTACCTCGTGGTCTACGGCAAGATGCGGATCACCGGCGGCTCGATGTCGGTGCGTACCAGCTACGACACGATGCGCAAGCTCGGCGCGGCTGCACGGCAGATGATGCTGGAAGCAGCGGCGAAGAAGCTCGACGCGCCGGTGTCCGAACTGTCGACCGAGCCAGGCAAGGTGGTCCACAAGGGCTCCGGCAAGTCGGTGGGCTACGGCGAGCTGGCGGGCGATGCGCTCGACCAGGAAGTGCCCAGCCCGGATTCCGTGACGCTGAAAGACCCGAAAGACTTCAAGTGGATCGGCGAGCCCGTGAAGCGCGTCGACGTCTACGAGAAATCGACCGGCAAGGCGATGTATGCGATGGATGCCAAGGTCGACGGTATGCTCCACGCAGCCGTCCAGCACGCACCGCGTCTGGGGCTGAAACCCGGCGATATCAGCAACCTCGACGAGGTGAAGGGCATGGCCGGCGTCATGTCGGTGCATAAGCTCGACGGCGCGGTGGCTGTCGTGGCCGAGCGCTTCTGGGACGCGAAAACGGCGGTCGAAGCCGCCAAGGTCGACTGGCAGGAGCCGAGCGAGGAGGAGAAGTCCAAAATCCGCTACATGCCCGCCGATTTCTCGACCGAGGAGTTCGCCAAGCAACTGGCCAACACCAAGGGCGACGGCACCGAGGCCGAGAGCGAAGGCGACATCAAGTCGGGCTTCGACGGGGCAGCGAAGACGGTCGATGCGACCTACCAGAGCCAGTATCTGCACCACGCCCAGATCGAACCAGCCTCGACGCTGGCGCGGTTCAACGAGGATGGCACGCTCGACATCTGGCTGCCCAACCAGGCGCCCGAGCAGTTCCAGACCCAGATCGCCGATGCGGCGGGGATCAAGCCCGAGCAGGTGAAGGTCAACTCGCCGATGCTGGGTGGTTTCTTCGGGCGGCACTTCCTGTACCCGTCGGCCAACCCCTTCCCGCAGGCGGTCCAGCTTGCGAAGGAGGTCGGCAAGCCGATCAAGGTGATCTGGACGCGCGAGCAGGAATTCCTGCGCGACCCGCTGCGCCCGATGGCGGCGGTGCGTTTCCGTGGCGCGCTGGATAAGAACGGCATGCCGGTGGCGCTGGAGGCGATCTCCGCCTGCGAAGGTCCGACCGAGGCGCTGAACGGTCACAACCCCGACAAGGTCGATGCGATGGCCGTCGAGGGGCTGACCGGCAAGAGCTACGCGATCCCGAACCGCCGCATTGCGCAGAACTATGTCGAGAACCCGACCTCGCTCGCCTATTGGCGCTCGGTCGGCCATTCGATGAACGACTTCTTCTACGAAGCCTTCCTCGACGAGATGGCCGATGCGGGCGGGCAGGACCCCTATGAGCTGCGCATGAAGCTGCTCGAAGGGAACGAGCGTCTCACCAACCTGCTGAAAGCGGTCGGCGATCTGTCGGGCGGCTGGAAGCGTGGTCCCTTCGATGCCGAGGACGGCACCCGCCGCGCCCGCGGTGTCGCGATGGCCTCGCCCTTCGGCAGCGAGGCGGCGGCGATTGCCGAAGTCTCGGTCCAGGACGGCAAGATCGTGGTGCATGACGTCTGGGACGTGCTCGACCCGGGCAGCATCGTGAACCCGTCGATCATCAAGGCGCAGATCATGGGTGCTGCGACCCTAGGCACCTCGGAGGCGTTGATCGAAGAGGTCGTCTACAAGGATGGCAAGCCGACGGCGCGCAACTTCGACTACTACCCGATCCTCGGTGGGGCGCGTGCGCCGCGTATCCATGCGAAGGTGATCGAGAGCGGCGCGAAGATGGGCGGCGTGGGTGAGCCGCCGCTGCCTGCCGTTCCGCCGGCGATCGCTAATGCGGTCTCGGTGCTGATCGGGCAGCGCGTGCGTTCGATGCCGATGGACAAGCTCGACCTGAAGAAGGGCTGAGCCCGTCGGGACGGAAAGATTTGGGGGAGGCGGCGCGATGCGCCTCCCTTTTTCAGTCCTGCGGGGCGACCGCCTTGCGGACGAGCGCGATGAACTGCGCGGCCTCTTCCTGGCTCAACCCTTCCAGAATCTCCGCCTGCAGCCGCGTCACTACGGGCCGCGCGCCCTCCAGCGCCTCCGCGCCTTTGGGGCTCAGATGCAAGCTGCGCGCGCGCCGATCCGTCTCGCTGACGGTCCGCTCGACGAGCCCCTTTTGCACCAGCCGTTTCACCACGTCCCCGATCGTCGCGCGGTCATAGGCAATGCGCGCCGCCAGCTGCGCCTGATCCATCCCCGGTTCGCGCGACAGGGCATCGAGCGCAGCGAATTGCACAGAGGTCAGCTCCAGCGGGGCGTCCTTGATCCGTTTCTGAAACACCGCCGTCGAGCGTTGGTTCAGCCGCCGGATAAGGTGGCCGGGCATGGTCTCGAATTCGTTCGGCATAAGCTGCGCTCCGGTTCTTCCGCGATTTATGTAAGTGTACTTACTATATTGACGCGGCGCCAGTCCTTCCGCTAATGGTAAGTATGCATATCAATTGGGAGGGCGAGCTATGCAGTTTCATCTGAACGGGTTCAACCCCGGCGATCCGGCCATCGCGCCGCGTCATCCGCAGGCGGGTGAGAAGCTCGACACGGTCGACGTTCTGATTGTCGGCTGCGGCCCGGCAGGGCTGACGCTTGCGGCGCAGCTTGCAGCCTTCCCCGAGATTTCCGTGCGCATCACCGAGCGCAAACCCGGTACGCTCGAAGTCGGGCAGGCGGATGGCATCGCCTGCCGCTCGGTCGAGATGTTCGAGGCTTTCGGCTTCGCCGAGAAGGTTATGAAAGAGGGCTATTGGGTGAACGAGGTCGCCTTCTGGCGGCCCGGCACGCAAGGCGACGGGCTGCAACGGGCCGACCGGATTCAGGACGTGGCCGACGATCTCTCGGAGATGCCGCATGTCATCCTCAATCAGGCGCGGGTCCATGATTTCTACCTCGAGACGATGCGCAACGGCCCGCGCCGCCTGACCCCCGATTACGACCGCGCGCTGACCATGCTCACCCGCACCGACGATCCCGATTATCCGCTCGTCGCGACATTCGACTGCCTCGATGCGCCGGGCGGGACCGAGACGATCCGCGCGCGCTATGTCGTCGGCTGCGACGGCGCGCGCAGCACGGTGCGCAAATCCATCGGGCACGAATTGCACGGGGAATCCGCGCGCCAGCTTTGGGGCGTGATGGATGTGCTGCCGGTCACCGATTTCCCCGATATCCGGCTCAAGGCGGCGATCCAGTCAGCCACCGAGGGCAGCATCCTGATCATCCCCCGCGAGGGCGGCTATCTGGTGCGGCTCTATATCGAGCTCGACGCGCTGCATGGCGACGAGCGTGCCGCAGATCGCAATGTCAGTGCCGAGATGCTGATCGAAAAGGCGCAGGCCATCCTCGCTCCCTATACGTTGGAAGTGAAGGAGGTCGCATGGTGGTCGGCCTATGAGATCGGCCAGCGTGTCTGCGACGGGTTCGACGACAGCGACAGAGACGGCGACGGCGCGACCGAGCCGCGCATCTTCATCGCGGGCGACGCCTGTCACACCCACAGCCCGAAGGCCGGGCAGGGGATGAATGTCTCGATGGCCGATACGTTCAACCTCGGCTGGAAACTGGCGGCCGTGCTGCGCGGGCAGGCGCGGCCAGGCCTTCTCCGGACCTATTCGGAGGAGCGGCAGGCCAAGGCGCAGGAGCTCGTCGATTTCGACCGCGACATGGCGCGGCTGTTCAGTGCGAAGCCGCAGACCAAGGAGGAAGAGGCGCAGTTTCAGGCCTATTTCCAGAAACACGGGCGCTATACCGCCGGGGTCGAGACGCAATACGCGCCGGGACTTCTGATTGGCGACGCCGCGCATCAGGCGCTGGCCGCCGGGCAGGTCGTGGGCAAGCGCTTCCACTCCGCGTCGGTGGTGCGATTGGCGGATGCCAAGCCGATGCAGCTGGGTCATGCGTTCAAGGCGGATGGACGCTGGCGGCTTCTGGCCTTCGCGCCGGAGGGCGACAGTGGCGAGACAGGCGGGGCGATCGCGCAGCTATGCGACCGGCTCGACGGGCCGGAGGGACTGCTTCACCGCTTCACGCCGGAGGGCGCGGATATCGACAGCGTCATCGACCTTCGCGCAGTCTTCCAGACGCCCCACCGCGAGATGCTGATCGAGGCGCTGCCCGCGCTCCTGCGGCCCAAGAAGGGGCGCTACGGGCTGGTCGATTACGAGAAGGTCTTCTGCCCCGCCGTCACCGGCCCCGACATCTTCGATCTGCGCGGCATCGACCGGGTGCAGGGCGCCTTGCTGGTGCTGCGCCCCGATCAATATGTCGCGCAGGTTCTGCCGCTCGATGCGGTGGACGCGGTCGCGGATTTCTTCGACCGCATCCTGATCCTGCAATCGGCTGGCTGAGGGCGCGTCAGTCGCGGTTCACCTGCACGACGCCGGTCATGTTCTCATCGCCATGGCCGGCCTCGCTCGCCCGCGCGAAGAGGCGTTTGGCGGCTTCGGTCATCGGCATCCGCGCTTCTCCGCCCTCGGCGATGGCATAGCGGAAATCCTTCGAGATCAGGTCGACCGGGAATTGCGGGGTGAAATCCGAGCGCTGCATCGTGCCGGTGATATAGGGCGCGTTCGGCGTCCAGATCGGGGTGGAGGAGAGCGCCTCCAGCGCAAGATCGATATCCATGCCGCCGCGCTCCAGCATCGGAATGATCTCGGCCCAGGCCGCGACCTGAACGCCCAGCATGGCGTTCGTCGCGAGCTTCATTCGCGCGCCCATGCCCCACGTGCCGACATGATGCTGTGCCTTGGCGAGCGGCTCGAGCACGTCATGCACGCGTTTGGCGGTCTCAGCCTCACCGCCGAGGAAATAGACCAGCGCGCCGTTCTCGGCCTGTGGCAGCGTACCCGATACCGGCGCTTCCAGAAAGGTCAGCCCACGCTCGCGGGCGAATTCGCCCAGCTCTGCCGCACCTTCGGGCGTAATGGTCGAGCTTTCGATTGCGACGGAACTTTCCGGAAGACCTGCGAAAGCGCCCGTTTCCGGGTCGCACCAGACCTCGCGCGAGACATCGGTGTCGCGCAGCATCGAGATCGTGAACTCGGCGGCTGCGGCGGCATCGCGCGGGGTTTCCGCGCCGGTGGCTCCGGCCTCGATCAGCGGGTCGCAGCGCTCCGGCGTCCGGTTCCAGACGACAAGATCGTGGCCCGCATCCAGAAGGGTTCGCGCCATCCGCGAGCCCATCGCTCCCATGCCAAGAAATGCGATTTTCGCCATGCTCTGCTCCTGTTCGTGATGCTGTTGCTGACCGAATGCGAGGCGCCTTCGCAAGGTTCCGAGAGCGGCAGGCACATGCTGGTGACCGCAAGGGGGCCAAAGGCGCTTCCATCGGTATGGAGATAAATCCGACAGGGGGGCGAACGCTCGTTCTCCGGCCTGTGTTCCATGACCGATTGCCCCGGCGGCCACCGTGCCGCTCGCCGGTTCTCCGATTTCTCGTGTGTCGGCTTTGATAAGGGTAAAAATGGAGGCGACGCTCGACATTGCGCGGGTCTATGCGGAAGATGCATCAAGCGCCCGAGCCCGGCGCGGAACCCCGCGCGGCAGCGGGCGTTCTCCCAAGGTCAAGCCAAAGGAGCCGCTCATGGCCTCACGCGCGATCTGGAAAGGCCAGCTCAGACTGTCGCTGGTCAGCATCCCCGTCGAAATCCACTCCGCGACCAAATCCGGCGCGCGACTGTCGTTCCGGCAAATCCATGGGCCTTCGGGCAAGCGTGTCCATTATGAGAAGACCGTCCCCGGCATCGGGCCCATCGACGCCGAGGAGATCCTCAAGGGCTACGAGCTCGGCGACGATGAATATCTGCTGCTGGAGCCCGAAGAGATCGACGCGATCAAGCTGGAAACAAAGAAGACGCTTGAGCTTGTGCAATTCGTCGACGCGTCCGAAATCCCGCCGCTTTATTACGACCGGCCCTATTACGTCGTGCCGACCGACGATCTGGCGCAGGATGCCTACCGGGTGGTGCGCGATGCGCTGCGGCAATCGAAGAAGGTGGGGCTTGGCCAACTGGTGATGCGCGGCAAGGAATATCTCTGCGCGCTGCGGCCCTGCGGCGACGGCATCCTGCTGGAGACGCTTCATTATGCCGACGAGATCCGCGAAGCCGACCCGCTGTTCTCCGACATCGAGGACGAACCTGCGGACAAAGAGCTTCTGGAGGTCGCCACTCAGTTGATCGACCGCAAGACCGACAGCTTCGACGCCTCCGCCTTCACCGATCACTACGACGCGGCTTTGCGCGATCTGATCGACCGCAAACGCAAGTCGAAGAAGACGCCCCGCGCCAAGGCGGGTGAGGATGACAGCAGCAGAGGCGGCGATAACGTGGTCGACCTGATGTCGGCGCTGCAGGACAGCCTCAAGGCCGATGGCAGCGACAAATCCGGGGGCAAATCGACGGGTCGCAAATCGTCATCGAAAACCTCCGGCGCGAAGTCATCCGGGTCGAAATCCAGCAAATCCTCCGGCGCGAAGTCCTCAACCAAGAAGTCGGCGTGATGGGAAGCCTCGATCGTTATCTCGAGATGCGCGACTTCGCGCAGACGCCAGAGCCCGATGGCGGCACCGCCTCGGGCCATCTCGCGCCGCGCTATTCGATACAGAAACACGACGCGACGCGCACCCATTTCGATCTGCGCCTCGAATGGGAGGGCGTGCTGCTGTCCTGGGCGATCACCAAGGGACCGTCTTTCGATCCGGGTGAAAAGCGGCTCGCGGTGCGGACCGAGGATCACCCGCTCGACTATCTCACCTTCGAGGGGACGATCCCGAAGGACAACTATGGCGCGGGCACGGTGATGCTGTGGGATCTGGGGCATTGGCAGCCGCTGATCCCGGTCGGCAAGGCGCTCAAGAAAGGGCATCTGCACCTGCGCCTGCATGGCGCGCGACTGACAGGCGAGTGGCACCTGATCCGCATGAAAACCCAAGGCAAGCGCGAGAACTGGCTGCTGACGAAGGCGGAGGACGCGGCCAGCGGCGCGCGCGATCCGGTTGCGCGCTATCGCCGCTCTGTTATCAGCCAGCGCACGATGCGCGAGATCGCCGCCGACAAGCCGCCCGTCGAGACGCAAGGCGGCAAACGCCCTGGCTTCTCCAAGCCGCAGCTGGCGACCCTGTCGGACAAGATGGTCGCGGGCGAGGGGTGGTGGCACGAGCTGAAATTCGACGGTTACCGGGCACTGATCGCGCTTGGAGACGACGGCCCGCGCGTCTTCACACGCAACGGCAAGGATTGGACGGATCGCTTCGAAGGCCTGCTGCCCGCCTTGGCTGAGACCGATTGCGACAGCGCCCTGATCGACGGCGAGATCGTCGCAGGCGCAGGTCTCGACGGGTTCTCGGAATTGCAAAAGGCGATCACGGCAGGCGGGCCGTTCCGCTTCTACGGATTCGATATCCTGTCGCGCGACGGCGAGGACCTGCGCAAGGCGCCGCTCTCCGAACGCCGCGAGGTGCTGGAGGAGGTGATGAAGCCGCTCCCCGCGCTGGGGCCTGCGCAGCTCTCCCCGGTGATCTCCAAAGACCCCGAGGGTGCCTTCGACACGATCTGCAAAGCGGGCGGCGAGGGGCTGATCGCAAAGCGCATCGACGCACCATATCGCGGGACCCGCTCCAAATCGTGGATGAAGGTCAAATGCGAGCGCCGCGACGAGTTCGTCATTCTCGGCTGGCAGGAAAGCGACAAGCGTGGCCGGCCCTTCGCCTCGCTCGCGCTGGGGACCGCCGAGGGCGACGGCTGGCGCTATGTCGGCAAGGTCGGCACCAGCTTCGACGAGGATCAGGCGGAGGCGTTGGCCAAGGCGATGAAACCGCTCGCCCGCAAGACCGCGCCCGCCGATGTCGAGGCATCGGAGGCCAAGGGCATGCACTGGATCACGCCCGAACTGGTCGCCGAGATTCGCTATGCCGAGCGCACCGGGGGCGACCGGTTGCGGCATGCGGTCTTCCTCGGGCTGCGCGAGGACAAGCCCGCGCGCACGGTACGGCTGGATAACGACGCACCCTCCGAGGAGCGCCCGAACGTCGCGGGGATCGGGATTTCCTCGCCCGAGCGGGTGGTATTCGAGGGCGCCGGCTATACCAAGCTCGATGTCGCGCGTTATTACGAGGCGATGGCCGATCGCATCCTGCCGCATCTTGCCGAGCATCCGGTGTCGCTGCTCCGGCTGCCCGAAGGTCTGGGCGGCGAGCGCTTCTTCCAGAAACACGCGGGCCGGGGCTTTCCCGACGGGATCGAGAATGTTGAGATCACCGAGAGTGACGGCAAGACCGCGCAGTACATGATGATCCGCACAGCGGAGGGTCTGGTCGCGGCCGCGCAGATGGGCACGATCGAGTTCCACATCTGGGGCAGCCGCGTCGATCGGCTGGAGCGGCCCGACCGGCTGGTCTTCGACCTCGACCCCGACGAGGGATTGGATTTCGCCGGGGTCAAAGATGCGGCCATCGAGATCCGCGATCTGCTGGCCGAGTTGGACATGCCGAGCTGGCCGCTCTTGTCCGGCGGCAAGGGTATCCACGTGACGGTGCCGCTCCGGCGCAGCGCCGGATGGGACACGGTCAGGCTTTTTGCGCGGGTCTTCTCGCATCTTCTCGTCGCGCAGTCGCCCAAACGCTATACCGCCGAAATGTCGAAGTCGAAGCGGAAGGGGCGGATTTTCGTCGACTGGCTGCGCAACGGCGAGGGAGCGACAGCGATCGCGCCCTATTCGCTGCGCGCACGGCCCGGTGCGCCGGTCGCGATGCCGGTCTCGTGGGACGAGCTGAAGAAAGTCCGCAAGGCCAACACCTTCGATCTGGGCGCGGCGCTGAAGCGTGATGCAGAGATCGCGTTTCCCGATGCCGTCTCGATTAGCCAGGGTCGGGTCGACAAGCTCAAGGACATGCTCGACGCCTCGGAGTGACTGCCTCCCTCACGCGGTGGGCAGGTCGACCAGCGTGTGATGCCCGTCGTCGCGCATCTCGTAACGCAACGTGGCCCCCAGACGCGCCAACGCATCGCGCGCGATTGCGAGGCCTAGGCCAGAGCCATTCGCATCGGCACCTTTGCCCTTGACGAATTTCTGTCCCGCCTGCTGCGCGATCTCCGGCGGCAGGCCGGGCCCGCCATCATGGATGTCGATCAAAAGCGCGTCGTCGGACCCGGTCACACGCGTCTTGATCGCTGCTCCGTCCGGGCTCGCCTGCACCGCGTTCTCGATCAGGTTGCGCAGGGCGAGGGACAGGAGCAGCGGATCGCTGCCGACGCTCGGGGCGTCCAGAGCGCTGTCGAGTTCCAGTGTCACCCCCCGCCGCGCCGCAAGCCCCGCCAGATCGCCCAGCACCTGCCGCAGCAGCCCGGTCAGCTCGACCGGGGTCGCCCGCGTCTCGCGGCTATCCACCTGCGCCAGATCGAGAAGTTGCCGCACCATCCGGTCGGTCCGGTCGACGGAGGTCGAGATTGCGGCAAGGGCGTGTTCCCGGGTGTCGGTATCGGGCGCATGGCGCGCGATATGGGCCTGCGTCTTCAGCCCGGCGAGCGGCGTTTTCATCTCATGCGCGGCGTAGGCGATGAACTCGCGCTCGCGCCCGCGCGCGGCGGCCAGACGTGCCAGAAGGTCGTCGAGCGCTCCGGCGAGCGGGCGGATCTCGCGTGGTTGCTGGGCAGTGCCGGGCAACGCGCGCAGATCCTCGCTGGGCCGCGCGTCCAGATCGCGGGCGAAGCGGTCTAGCGGTGCCAACCCGCGCGAGATCGCAAGCCAGATCAATCCCCACATCACCGGCAGGATCACCAGCGCGGGCCACAGGAACCCTTCGATCACGTCGCGCACCAGCCGGTTGCGCATCGCGAGACTGTCGCCCACCGTGACCTGCCCGCCCAGATCGGGGTCGATGATCGTGTAGACCCGCAGCGCCTTGCCGTCGCGCGTCACATCGCGAAAGCCCGTTGCATCGGCGGGCACCAGCTGCGCGCTCGGCGCCCCGTTCGAGCGTCCGACGAGCCCTTGGGTGAAAGACCAGATCTGGCAAAATTGCTGATGCTCGTAGCTCTCGTCATGCGAGAGGGTGATCTGCGCCGGATCGTCACGGTTCAGCGCGATCTGGTTTTTCGAGACCAGAGACGAGACCATGCGCGCCGCCTCGACCAGACGCGCGTCGAGCACGCGCGTCACCTCGGCGCGGGTGGAATTCTCGATCCAGAGCACCGCCGAAAGCCAGACGGCCAGCGTCGCGCCGGTGAGGATCAGGAAGAGGCGGAGGCGGAGCGAGATGGCGAGGTCTCCTCTGGGCGCAGCCGGTAGCCGATGCCGCGCAGGGTTTCGATGAAATCGCGCCCGAGCTTCGCGCGCAGATGGTGGATATGAACTTCGACGGCGTTGCTCTCGACCTCTTCGTCCCAGCCGTAGAGCCGGTCTTCGAGATCCGATTTCGCAAGCACCCGTCCGGGGCGTTCGGCCAGCGCCTGCAACACTGCGAATTCGCGGCGCGAGAGTTTCAGCGGTTGGCCGTTGAAGGCCGCGCTACGGGTGCCGGGGTCGAGCTCCAGCCCGGCATGGGCGATCTGCGCTGCCGCTCGCCCGTCCGACCGGCGCGACAGGGCGCGCAGCCTCGCAGCCAGCTCGTCCAGGTCGAAAGGCTTGCCGAGATAGTCATCAGCGCCTGCGTCCAACCCCGCGACCCGGTCCTCGACCTGATCGCGCGCGGTCAGCAGCAACACCGGCAGCCCGGCGCGGCCCGCGCGCAATTCGCGCAGCAGTTCGAGCCCGGAGCCATCGGGCAGCATCAAATCCAGCACGAGCGCGCGATATTCCGCCCCGGCCAGCGCGGCGCGGGCATCTTCGAGGCAGGAGACGACATCGGCGGTGAACCCGGCCATGCCGAGCCCCACCCGCAGGCCATCCGCCAATATGCTGTCATCTTCGACGACGAGTATGCGCATCTTTTCTCCTTCGCGGCGGATACAGCGCACGAATCTTAAGACTGACTTAAGCTTCGCCCGCGATCCGGCCAACATGAACGCAAAGGCTCTTTCCCGTCTATCGCTGCGCGCCCTCTGGGGCGTGTTTCTGATCTCGCTGCTGTTGCCCGGCCTCACTGCGGCGCAAAGCTTCGATCTTCTGAAGCCCAAGGGGGGCAGCGGTCCGCTGTCGCCCGAAGCGGCGTTTCAGGTCGAGACCGAGTGGCAGGATGACGGGACGCTCGCCGTCTCGTTTGACATCGCGCCGGGCTATTACCTCTATCGCGAGCATCTGACTGTGAGCTCCGAGGGCGGCGATACGCCGGTGATCGAGACGCAGCCGGGCGAGATGAAGGACGATCCGAATTTCGGCACGGTCGAGGTCTGGCATGATCACACCGAGGCCGTGGTGAGCGACATCACCGGCCCCTTCACGCTGCACTGGCAGGGCTGCGAAGAAAAGGGGCTGTGCTACCCGCCGCAAAGCCGCGAGATCGTGCCGCCGGGTGGGGCCGCGACTGCGTCTGCATCCGGCGCGGCGCAGTCGAACCAAGCCGCCGGGGTGCCCGATTATGCGCGGAGCGACGCGCCTGCCTCGTCTTCCGCGCCTGCGGCGTCCTCCGAGGCCGAAAGCCCTTCACCGGCTGCATCCAATTCCGAAGAAAGCGGGAGCGAGCTGAGCCTCTCTTCCGATGACGGGCTCGTCGCAGGGATAGCGGCGAAAGGCGGCTGGACGCTGGTGGTGGCCTCATTCTTCGGCTTCGGTCTGCTTCTGGCCTTCACCCCTTGCGTTCTGCCGATGGTGCCGATCGTGGCCGGGATGCTCGGCGCGCAAGGAAAAGACCTGACGCCTGCGCGCGGGCTCGCACTGACCGGCACTTATGTACTGGCGATGGCGGTGGCCTTCGGGCTTCTGGGCATCGTGGCAGCGTGGTCTGGGCAGAACCTGCAATTCCTGATGCAGGCCCCTGCGACGGTGATCGCGCTGGCGCTGCTGTTTGCCGTCCTCGCGCTGTCCTCCTTCGGGTTGTTCGAGCTGCGCCTGCCGCAGGCGCTGACCAACAAGGTGAGCTCCGTGCAGGGGCGGCGCGGCACGCTTGCGGGGGCGGCGATCCTCGGCTTCACGTCGACGCTGATCGTCGGACCTTGCGTGACGGCCCCGCTAGCCGGGGCCTTCCTCTATATCGCGCAGACGGGTGACGCCGGGCTCGGGGCCTCGGCGCTGTTTGCGCTGGGGTTGGGACAGGGCGTGTTGCTGATGGCAGTGGGGCTCTTCGGTTCGGCGATCCTGCCGCGCATGGGCGAATGGATGGTCGGCGTGAACCGCGCCTTCGGCTTCGTCTTCCTGGGCGTGGCGATCTGGCTGCTGAGCCGCGTCATCGCCGGTCCCGCGATCCTCGCGCTCTGGGCGCTGCTGCTGATCGGTGCGGGCGTGGCCCTGGGCGGTCGCGACCGGTTCGGACCGGAAAGCTCGGGCTTGCGCCGCACCGGGGGCGCGCTTGGCGTCGCGGCACTGCTGGCCGGTGCCATCGAGGGTATCGGTGCGGCAAGCGGGGCCAGCGATCCACTGCGGCCGCTTGCTCCCTTCGCAGCGAGCCAGACCGTCGCGGCTGCCTCGTCGGACGTGCTGACAGAGGATGACTTCACCCATGTCGAGACGCCCGAAGCGCTCGACGCCGCACTGGCCGCTGCGAAGGGCGCGCCGGTGATGCTGATCACCACCGCCGAATGGTGCACCGAATGCGCGACCATCGCGCGCGAGGTGATCCCCGACCCGCGAGTGCAGGCCGCGCTGCGCCACGTCACACCCATCGCGGTCGATGTGACCAAAACCGGCGCGCCGCAGCAGGCGCTTCTGAAACGGTTGGGCGTGATCGGCCCGCCGACGCTGATCTTCCTCAACCCAGATCACACGGAGGCGCAGGGCACCCGCCTGATCGGGGATGTCACCGCGCCGAAACTCATGACCTCGCTTTCGGAGATCGCTCAATGACCCTCACCCGCCTCGTTCCTTTTGCCCTGATCGCACTCGCGGCCTGTGCACCCGAGCCGCCTGCCTCTAACCCACAGCCCGCGCCGCAAGCGCCGCAGCTCAGCGCACGCGTAAAAGCGATCTACAGCGCGATGGAGGACGACGGGCGCACGATCCCCGCGGTGAAGCCCGAGTATCTGAGCGAGGAGAAAGCGCGGCAGGAAGTCGATTACTGGACCGACGAGCCGCCCGGCACCATCGTGGTCGACCCTTGGGCGCGCAAGCTCTACCTCGTGCAGAAGAATAACCGCGCGCTACGCTACACAGTCGCGGTGGGCGAGGACGGGCGCGGCTTTTCCGGCAAGGGACGCATCCCGTATCAGCGGGACTGGCCAAGCTGGACGCCGACGCAGAGCATGATCAAGGAGGATCCCGAGCTTTACGGACCGGTCAAGGATGGGCTCGAAGGCGGGTTGGATAATCCCTTGGGCGCGCGGGCGCTTTATATCCACCGCGGGAACAAGGATACGCTCTACCGCATTCATGGAACGATGGATGACAGTTCCATCGGCAAGGCGACCTCGGCGGGCTGCATACGGCTGTTCAATCAGGACATCATCGACCTCGCCGACCGGCTCCGCTCTGGCACGCATGTCGTCGTGCTGACCCGTGCCGAGAGCGGCAAGGGCACGGTGCCGCCGGGCCAGCCGCTGCCGCCCGTTCCCTACTCACCCGAAGATTTCCCCCAGACCACAGGAGACAATACATGATCGATCGCCGGAATTTCCTCACCCTTGCCGGCGTCGCCGCAGGCTCCACGCTGATCCTGCCGACGGCGAGCCTTGCCGAGGTCGACATCTCGCCGGACGCGGTGTTCCACGATCCGGTCGCGCCCGCGATTGGCAACCCGGATGGCGATATCACGCTGGTCGAGTATTTTGACTACCAGTGTCCCTACTGCAAATCGAACCACCCGGTGGTCGAGAAGGTGACCCGCGAAGACGGCAATCTGCGCGTCGTGATGAAGGACTGGCCGATCTTCGGCGCGCCCTCCGTCTATGCCTCGCAGCTGGTACTCGGCGCGCAGAGCATGGGCAAATACAAGGAAGGGCTCGAGGCACTGATGGCGACGGAAGGAAAGCTGTCGAACGATCTGATCGACAAGACACTCTCCGACGCCGGCGTCGATCCGGACAAGGCGATGGCGGGCTACAAGGCCAACCGCAAGGAGATCGACGCGCTGCTGTCGCGTAACGATGCGCAGGCAGTCGCGATCGGGCTGCGCGGCACGCCCGCCTATATCGTCGGGCGCGACGTCTATCCCGGCGCGGTCGATGCCGACACGCTGCGCAAGGCGATCAGCGACGCGCGCAAGGCCTGAGCGGCGCGCTCTACTATGGCAAAAAGGCCCCGGGGAAGATCATTCCCCGGGGCCTTTCTCATCGCGGGCCTTCCCTCGGCGGGAAGGGCACCGGCGATTAGCTGTTGTCGCCGTCTTTCCAGATGCGCAGGGTGCTGATCTTCGCGCCGCCGTTCAGACCCGAGCTGTCGAAGACATAGACGCGCGGATTGCCGGAGGACGCGTTCGCGGTGGCATTGGCGTTTACCACGGTGATGCCTGCGCCGGCGCCGACATGCCATTCGCCGCCGCTCTGCACTTGCTTGACGGACTCTTTGGTCGGGAAGACGTAGATCTGGCTGGCCTGCTTGGCGCCGATCTGGAGACCGACCGAGGCTTTGCCGATGTCATAATAGCCTTGGATCTTGCCGTTCTGGACCATGGCACCCGAGCCACCCGAGCCACCGACGCCGAGGTCGATCGTGGTCACTTCGGGGAAGACGAGGACGGCAGCGGAGTCGGTGGCGACTTTCTTGCAGGAATCCTCGAGGCTGGCGCATTGCTTAAGCGCTGCGGCGACCTGCTGGTCCAGGTCGGGGCGCGGCTGGACGCCCTTCGCGTGGTCGATCGTGGATGCGGGCGTGGCGGCCATCGCCATCGTGCCCATGAGCGATGCGGCAATACCAGCGGTCAGGGTGCGAATCTTGGATTGCATGAGATGCCTCCTTTTCAAATTATCAAATTACGGGAATGAAACGAGCCCGCACGGCCCACGTTCCTTTTCGGATCACTCACGTAATTCAGAAAAACGTGTCGGAACCGGAAGCGGACACGCTGAATTCGCGCGCGCGCGGGGAGGCGGCGCGGGAGGCTGAGTGCGGTCACGCCATGAGGCTGTCCAGCACGGCCCCCATGATCGCCGACGTGTCGCGCCAGTCGGGCAGAGCCGTCCCCGCGGTTGCCGATGCCGCACCCATCCGGGCGCGCAGTTCGGCATCTCCGAGAAGCTGTCTTAGCGCCTCGGCGACGTCGAGGTGGGCATCCACCGGAACGAGAAAACCTGCGTCTGGCGGCACCGTGTCGGGCACGGCGCCGGTGCGACAGGTCACGATGGGCAGCCCGTGCAGCATGGCCTCGCCGAAGACCATCCCGTAGCCCTCGTAGCGGGTCGCCAGCGCGAAGATCGCGGCGTCGCGATAGGCCGCTTCGAGCGCGTCGCGTTCCATCCGTCCGGCAAGCTGTACCCGCGCAGCCAGTCCGAGCCGATCGATCTGCTGGGCGAGCGCGTCCGCCACGTCGGGATCGTGCGCGCCGCCCACGATCTGTGCGCGCCAGTCCAGGTCTCCGATCTCCGCCAAGGCGTCGATCAGGACGTCATGGCCCTTGCGCGCGGCCAACAGCCCGACCGACAGGATCAAGGGCGGGCTCGGTTTCGCGCTCTCCAGCGCCGGAGGACGGTCGAAGCCGGGCAGGGCGATGGAAATCTTCTCCGGAGCGACACCGAACTCCTTTTGCAGGATCGTGCTGGTATGCGGGCTCGGCACCACGACATGCGCGGCGCGGCGCAGATTTTCTCTCTCGCGCCTCAGCAGATGACGCGCGCGGTCTTCGGCGAGGCCGGTCTCGAGGCCCAGCGGATGGTGCAGCATCGCCACCACGGGCGCCGCCATGTCATCGAGTACCTGCGTATCGATCGAGCCGAATACCAGCCCGTCTAGGATCACCGGAACACTCCCGGGGATGGCGGTCAGCTGCGCGCGCGCGGCCTTGGTTTCCTCGGGTGTCGGATCGGGAAAACCGGGCGGCAGTTCGAGATGCTCGACGTTGCGGCCCTCCGCCCGCAGCGCCTCGAGCAACTTGCGCTCGTAGATGAACCCGCCGGATAGCTGGGCGATGTCTCCCGGAATGGCGAAAACGGCTGGCGTCATTTGATCTCTCTCCCGATTCTGTTTGGCGCGCTGCTCGGCCCCGTCGCGGCGCGGCGCGTTCGGTCCCCTCGTCAGCCAGATAGGCCGCGACCCGCGCGAGGGCGAGGAGAACGGCCGAATGCCACAACAGTGCGTCATCCGGTGGCGAGCCAGTCAGAGCGAGCAGCCTGCCGATCCCGCACCCCGTTGCACCTCGCGTCTCGCGGCGGGCTTACGCTCAGTGCCCCCGCGTGGAGCGACGCTGCACGATCTGGTAGCCGAGGTCGACGATCTTCTCCTGTGCCGCGGTACCAGAGAGGGAGTCGAGGATCAGTTGCACGGCCCCTTCGCCCATTTCGCGCCGGAACGTGCGCACGGAGGAAATCGACGGCTCGGCGGCTGCCATCATCTCCATGTCGTTGAAGCCGCAGATGCCGAGATCGTCGGGGATGCGCAGGTTGCGGCGCTGCGCTTCGAACATCGCGCCGAGGGCGAGGTCGTCGTTGATGCAGAAAATCGCGTCGGTCTCGGGAGCAATATCCATAAGCTGTGCGAGCAGGTGGCTGCCCAGCGTCACCGAGGAGGCGCGGGTGGTCGTCTGGATACGCTTGCCTTCCTCGACGCCCTGCGCGCGCAACTCGTCGCGGAAGCCGTGGAGACGGCGCTGCGTGCGCGGGTCCATCCGCGCGCCAAGGAAACCGGGACGGCGATAGCCCTGCGCGAACAGGTGCGCGGTGGCGGCGCGGGCGGCGTCGTAATGCGAAAAGCCGATCATCCGGTCATAGGGGGCGTCGCCGGTCTCCATGATCTGCACCACCGGGCAGCCCGCCTCGCGCAACAGCGCCTGCGCGGCCTCGGTCTGGTCGATCCCGGTCACGATCAGTCCCGCCGGGCGCTGCCGCAGGAAGACCCGGATCAGGTTCTCTTCCGACAGCGGCGCATAGCGCGAATAGCCGAGCTGGACTGAGTGGTGCGTGCCTTCGACTGCGGAATAGATACCGTCCATCACATCGGCAAAGACGTTGTTCGACACCGAGGGCAGGATCACCCCGATGATGTCCGAGCGGGTCGAGGCGAGGGCGCGGGCCGCGGGGTCGGGAAGGTATCCGAGCGATTCGATGGCGGCGGCGATCTTGTCGCGCACGGCCTGCGAAACGACCTCGGGATTGCGCAGGGTACGCGAAACCGTGGCAACGCTTACACCGACATGATCGGCGACGTCGCGCATCGTAACTGATTTTGTTTCCTTGTTTTTATTCATTGATCCTCCCTGCGAGCGCGCCCCTGCTCAAAAGTGCGATTGACGAATGTAACCGCTTACATTACCCCTCAGTGCCCAAGAAACACCTGTGAACCCGGTAAGGCAAGATGGCAAACAGCAGCAGCGCGAACGCGACACCGGTCCTAGTGATGGGCGTCTGCGGCACCGGCAAGACGACGGTGGCGCGGCTCGTGGCGCAGGCCGTGGGCGGCGTGTTCCTCGATGCTGACGATTTCCATCCGCCCGAGAATGTCGCGCATATGGCCGCCGGTCTGCCGCTCAACGACGAGATGCGCTGGGACTGGCTGGACCTCGTGGCGAAGGGCGTGATCGAGGCGGGGCGCGACGGCAAGACGGTCGCCTTCGCCTGTTCGGCGCTCAAGCGGTCCTATCGGGATCGCCTGCGCCAGAGTCTCGGCGTGATTCATCTCGCGCATCTCACCGGGCCGCACGACCTGATCGCAGCGCGAATGGCCGCGCGCGAAAATCACTACATGCCGATTGCGCTGCTCGACAGCCAATTGGCCGATCTGGAATTGCCGGGGCCCGACGAGGCCCCGCAGACCTGCGATATCCGCGAAGCGCCCGAGGCGCTTTGTTCGCAGATATTGAACGCCTGGGGCCTCACGGCCTCGCAAGTTTGATTTCGTCTATTAAGGGAGGACACCATGACGAAACCGATCCGTAAAATCGCCCTCGCGAGCGTCGCCGTTCTGGCGCTGGCCAGCGCTGCGAATGCCGAAACCCACAAGTACAAGTTCCAGAGCTCGGACCCGGCAGGCAATCCGAACTTCGAACTCCAGCAGAACTGGGCGAAGAACCTCGCCGAGCGCACCGACAACCAGATCCAGGTCGAGATGATGCCCGTGGGCTCCGTCGTCGAGCATAACGAGACGCTGGACGCGACCGGCGCCGGCATCATCGACGGCATCGTGACCGACATCTCCTACTTCGCGGGCAAAGACCCGGCCTTCTCGCTGCTGGGCAACCCGGTCGGCGCATGGTCGAGCACCGATCAGCTGCTGGACTTCATGAACAATGGCGGTGGCCAGAAGCTCGCGAACGACCTGTTCGAGCCCTATGACGTTCATTACATCGGCTCGACCACCACCGGTCTTGAAGCGCTCGTGTCGAAAGTGCCGCTCGACGGCGTGGCTGACCTGAAGGGCCTGAAGATGCGCGCGCCGGAAGGTCTCGTGCAGGACGTTTTCGCGGCGGCGGGTGCTGCTCCGGTGAACCTGCCGGGGTCCGAAGTCTACACCGCGCTCGACAAGGGCGTGATCGACGCGGCTGACTACACCGTGTTCTCGACCAACCAGGCGCAGGGCCTCAACGACATCGCGCCGAACCCGGTCTATCCGGGCTTCCACTCGATGCCGCTCGTCGGCGTCGCGATGAACAAGAAAGAGTGGGATGCGCTCTCGCCCGATCTGCAGAAAGCCTTCGAAGAGTCGGTTAAGGAATTCGCGGACAAGGAAGTCAGCGATCTCGCGGCTGCCGACAAGAAGGCCGTGGCCAAGGCCGAAGCAGGCGGCAAGATCCACGTCCACGACTGGTCGGATGAAGAGCGCGCCAAGTTCCGCCGCATCGCGATCACCCAGTGGGAAAAGGTCGCCAAGAAGTCGGAGAAGGCGCAGCACGTCTATGACGTCCTGACCGACTATCTGAAGAAGAACAACCTTCTCTGATCTGATACCCTAACGGTGCGGGGCTGCCATTGCGGCCCCGCATTTTTCCAGTTTCCTGACAGCAGCGGTTTTTGCAATGTCACAACCCGACAAGACCGGGGTGGATCACCCCGCACATGATCCGCACACGCCGGAACCGGTGCAGAGCGAGGACGAAGCGGCGACCATCGCCGAAGCGGGCATCCTCGGCCGCGCGATCAACGCCGTGGGGATCGTTTTCGCGATCGGCATCATCGCCTCTGCGCTGATCCTGCTAAACGAGGTCGTGCTGCGCTACGGCTTCAACAGCCCGACGATCTGGGCGCATGAGACCACGATCTTCCTCTGCGCGATGGCTTTCGTCTATGGCGGGCTCTACTGCGTTGTGCGCAACAGCCATATCCGCGTCGTGCTGATCTACGATCTGGTGACCGGCCGGGCGAAGCGCATCCTCGACGCGATCATCTCGCTGATCTGTCTCTTCGCGGCGGGCTTCTTCGCCTGGGCAGCCTACGGCATGGTCATCAAGGCGACGATGCGCCCCGGCGGCGGCGTGCACTTCGAGACCTCCGGCAGCGCCTGGGATCCGCCGTTCCCGGCTTACCTGAAGATTTTCCTCCTCGTGGTGCTCGGCCTGATGGTGGTGCAATTCGTGATCATGGCGGTGAACTACCTGCGGGGTGCCTTCGCATCGGAGGCGGGTAAATGATCGAGCATCTGCTGAGTTTCGACCTCTCCGCTCTGGGGATCGGCTACGGGACGGTCCTGCTGTTCGCGCTGCTGATCGGCCTGCTGCTGACCGGCATGCCGCTGGCTTTCGTGACCCTGCTGGTGGCGCTGATCTTCGCGCTCGGTTGGTTCGGCCCGATGGCGGTGCCGCTGATCACCAGCCGCGTCTATTCCTTCGTATCGAGTTTCGTCTTCGTCTCGGTGCCGATGTTCGTGATGATGGCGGCGCTTCTGGACCGATCGGGCATCGCGCGCGATCTGTTCGAGGCGATGAAGCTCGTCGGTGGCCGGATGCGCGGCGCGGTGGCGATCCAGACGATCTTCGTCTCGGTCATTCTCGCGGCGATGTCTGGCATCATCGGCGGCGAGATCGTGTTGCTGGGTCTGCTGGCCCTGCCGCAGATGATCCGCCAGGGCTATGACCGCAAGCTCGCCATCGGCGTGATCTGTGCGGGCGGCTCGCTGGGCACCATGGTGCCGCCGTCGATCGTGCTGATCATCTACGGTCTCACCGCGAACGTCTCCATCGGCGATCTGTTCACCTCTGCCTTCATCCCGGGCTTCATGCTCGCGGCCTTCTACGTGATCTTCGTGATCATCCGGGTGAAGCTGAACCCCGATCTGGCGCCTGCGCCGGAGCCCGACGACCGTCCGTGGTCGGAAAAGATCAAACTGCTGAAGGGCCTGATCCTGCCGGTTCTGGTTATCGGTTTCGTGCTGGGCTCGATCTATGGCGGCATCGCCTCGGTGACCGAGGCCTCGGCGCTTGGTGTGGCGGGCGTGATGCTCTCGACCATCATCCGGGGCGAGCTGACGCTCTCGATGCTCAAAGGGGCCGCGCTGCAGACGCTCGCGACCTGCGGGATGATCGTCTGGATCGGTATCGGTGCTTCGGCTTTGGTCGGCGTGTTCAACCTGATGGGCGGGATCGACTTCGTCTCGGCGCTGCTGAAGGGCGTGTCGGATACCCCGATCATCGTGATCCTCACGATGATGGCGATCCTGTTCTTCCTCGGCATGTTCCTCGACTGGGTCGGGATCGCGCTGCTGACGATGCCGATCTTCGTGCCGATCGTGAAAGACCTTGGCTACGACCCGGTCTGGTTCGGCGTCGTGTTCGCGATGAACATGCAGGTGAGCTTCCTGTCGCCGCCCTTCGGGCCAGCTGCTTTCTACCTGAAGTCGGTCGCGCCGAAGGACATTTCTCTGGGCGAGATCTTCCGCTCGCTGCTCCCCTTCATCGCGATCCAGATCTTCGCGGTGGGGCTGCTGGTGGCCTTCCCGGCGATCACCGGGCACTGAGGCCAACCGGATTGAAACGAAAAGAGGCGGGCTTCCGGGCCCGCCTCTTTGCATGTCTGAGTGTCGCGCCATGCCTCAGGCCGCGGCAGGTTGCTCGCGAAACTCGCTCAGCACCTCGGCGGCGATCTTGAAGGACTTCTGACGCGCCTCCGCGTCGTGGATCATCCCGGTCACCATCAGCTCGTCGGGCTCGTATTGCGCGATCAGACGCGCCAGATCGTCCCGTACCTTGTCCTTGGAACCCGTGGCCGAGCAGGACAGCGCGCGCTGCACCTGAACCATCATCTGCGGCGGCACCTCGGACAGATCCTCGGTCGGGCGCGGCAGCTTGCCCGGCATCCCCGAACGAAGCCGCGCGAAGGCCAGCACCTGAGACGAGCGCAGATATCGCGCCTTCTCATCGGTGTCGGCGGCGAAGACCCCGGCGGCCATCATCGCATAGGGCTTGTCGAGATGGACCGAGGGACGGAAGCTCCTGCGATAGATGTCGAGCGCATCGCCCAGCATGTCGGGCGCGAAATGCGACGCGAAGGCGTAGGGCAGGCCGAGATAGGCGGCAAGCTGCGCGCCGTAGAGGCTCGAGCCGAGGATCCAGATCGGCACATGCGTGCCTGCGCCCGGAATGGCGCGCACCCGGAAATTCTCTGCCTCGTCGCTGAAATAGGCGAGCAGCTCCTGTACGTCTGCGGGGAACGTGTCCTCGGGCGACATGTTGCGGCGCAGGGCGCGGGCGGTGCCGCCATCGGTGCCGGGCGCGCGCCCCAGCCCGAGGTCGATCCGGTCGGGATAGAGCGTGGCCAGAGTGCCGAACTGCTCGGCGATCACCAGCGGCGCGTGGTTGGGCAGCATGATGCCGCCCGCGCCGACGCGCATCCTCTTGGTCACCGAGGCGACATGGCCGATCAGCACCGAGGTCGCGGCGCTGGCGATGCCGGGCATGTTGTGATGCTCGGCCAGCCAGAAGCGGTGATAGCCCGCGTCTTCGGCCATCCGGGCCAGGTCGGCTGTTCCCGCCAGCGCATCGGCTGCGGTCTTGCCTTCGGGCACGGGCGACAGATCGAGAAGTGAGAATTGCTGCATGGGGAACCTCCGTCGGGGCAGAGCTAGCGCGCCGCGCAGGGCTGTCCAACGCCGCGCGCGCCTGTTGATCTCCTACCTATGACCCCGCGTTCCGCTTTGCGAGGGGGCGGCGGGTCTGCATAGTGCGCAGAGCCAAGCGAGGAGGATGGACATGGCCGACCCGGTGCAGATTTCGGTAAGCGCGGAGGGCGTGGCGGAGGTGATCCTCAATCGCCCGGAAAAGAAGAACGCCTGGACCTTGGAGATGTTCGACGTGCTGGCCGGGGCGGCGCAGAGCCTGTCGCAGCAAAAGGGCCTGCGCGCGGTCATCCTGAGCGGCGCGGGCGGCTGTTTCTCGGCCGGGCTCGACCTGAGTGTGATGCAAAGCTTCGCGGCCGATCTGGCGGGGGTGAAGGCGCAGATGGCCGAACCCGATGCGCAGGGCGCGAACCGATTTCAGCGCCCGGTGACGCGATGGGCGCAGCTGCCGGTTCCGGTGATCGCCGCGATCGAGGGCGTGGCCTTCGGGGCGGGGATGCAGCTCGCGCTCGGTGCAGATTTCCGGATCGCGGCGCCGGATGCGCGGCTGTCGATCATGGAGGCGAAATGGGGGCTGATCCCCGATATGGGCATCTCGCAGAGCCTGCCGAAACTGACCCGCGCGGATATCGCGAAAGAGCTGATGATGACGGGCCGGGTGCTAGAGGCCGGTGAGGCGCAGAAGCTGGGGCTGATCACGCGCGTGGCCGAGGTCCCGCTGCAGGCGGCGCGCGACATGGCCGCCGAATTCACCCTGCGCTCCCCCGAGGCGCTGGCGGCAAGCAAGGCGCTGGTGGAGCAGGCATGGACGATGCCGCCCGGCGACGGGTTGGCGCTGGAGGCCGAGTTGCAGGCCGAGATCATCGGCGGTCCCGCGCAGATGGAAATGGTGATGGCGAACCTGCAAAAGCGCGCGCCAAATTTCTCTCAAGGATAGAATGTCAGCGAAATGTCTATAAGGTGAGGGCGTAAACGCACGAAAGGAGAGTGCCGCTCATGCCCGCAGGAGAACGCCGCATAGTCTCATCCCGCCATCTGGCCGAAGGGCCGGGCTGGGAAGCCTCGGAATTCGAATACGGGATGATCATCGCCTACAACTCCTTCGCGCGATGGATGCAGCGCTGCATGGCGGCCTCGGGGATGGAGCTTTCGCCGCTCGAAATCCTCGTGCTGCACAACACCAATCACCGCGACCGCGAAAAGCGGCTCAACGACATCACGTTCCTGCTCAATATCGAGGACACGCATACGGTCAATTATGCGCTGCGCAAGCTGTTGAAGCTGGGGCTGCTGGATTCCGAGAAGCGCGGCAAGGAAGTGTTCTACCGCACCTCGGAAAGCGGGCGCGATCTGTGCGAACGCTATCGGAAAGTGCGCGAGGAATGCCTGCTCGAGCCGATCCAGAAAGGGGGTATGGCGGGCGAAGACCTGCGTGAGATCGCCTCGGCCCTGCGTGTGCTCTCGGGCTATTACGATCAGGCGAGCCGCGCGGCCTCTTCGCTCTGAGGCCGCGCGGGTCGTTGGCTCAGTTGCCCATCAGCGAGGGCAGGTAGGTCACGATCCCCGGGACCAGCGTAATCAGCAGAACCGCCAGCAACAGCAGCCCGAAGAAAGGCAGCGCCGCGCGGGCGACCTTGAGGATGTTGTAGCCGGTCAGCCCCTGGATCACGAAGAGGTTGAAGCCCACGGGCGGGGTGATCTGGCTCATCTCGACGACCAGCACGAGGTAGATGCCGAACCACAGCGGGTCGATCCCGGCGGCTTCCACCATCGGCAGGATGATCGAGGTGGTCAGCACCACGACCGAGATCCCGTCGAGGAAGCAACCCAGCAGGATGAAGAACACGGTCAGCACTGCAAGCAGCGCGGTGGGCGACAGCCCGAAGGTGCCGATCCACGCGGCGAGGTTGCGCGGGATGCCGGTGAAGCCCATCGAAACCGACAGCACCGAGGCGCCGAGCAGGATGAAAGCGATCATCGCGCTGGTGCGGGTGGCCGAGAACAGCGCGTCCTTGAAGTCGCGCCAGCGGAAGCTGCCCGTCGCCATCGCAAGGATCACCGAGAAGACCACGCCCACGGCCGCCGCATCGGTGGGCGAGGCGACACCAGTATAGATCGAGCCGATCACGCCGCCGATCAGGATCACGATCGGGATCAGGCGACGCGAGGCCCGCAGCTTCTCGCGCAGGTTCAGGGTGATGTCCTCGCGCGGGATCGCGGCGGGGTTCATCCAGGCGCGCAGCGCGACATAGCCGCCGAACAGGCTGACCAGCATCAGCCCCGGCAGGATTCCCGCGATGAAGAGGCGCGCGATGGATTGCTCTGTCGCGACGCCATAGACGATCAGGATCACCGAGGGCGGGATCAGAAAACCCAGCGTGGCCGAGCCCGCCAGCGTGCCGAGGATCAGGCTCTCGGGATAGCCGCGGCGGGTGAGCTCGGGCACCGACATCCGCCCGATCGTGGCCGCCGTCGCCGCGGACGACCCCGAAACGGCCGCGAAGATCGCACAGCCCAGCACGTTCACATGCAGCAAGCGGCCCGGTGCGCGGCCCAGCCACGGGGCGAGGCCGGAGAACATGTCCTCGGACAGCCGCGAGCGGAGCAGGATCTCCCCCATCAGAATGAAAAGCGGCAGCGCGGCGAGCGGCCAGCTATGGCTGTTGCCCCAAAGCGTGGTCGCCATGACGAGCCCGGTCGGCGCGCCGGAGAAGAAGCTGAGCCCCGCCAGCGCCACGATCAGCAGAGACAGCGCCACCCATACGCCGCCTGCGAGCAGCACGAGAAGCAGGCCCAGAAGAATTGCGAAGGTCATCGGATCGGACATGGTTTACTCCGAAACATCATCGACGAGCACCGGGCGCTTGGCGCGGACGCTCTCGATCAGCGTATCGATGAAGGCGAGCGCCAGAAGGCCCAGCCCGACGACCATCGCACATTGCGGAATCCAGATCGGGATCGCGACGATGCCGGTGGACATATCGCCGTAATGCAGGCTCTCGAGCATCAGCGAGGTCGCGAACCACACAGCGTAGGCGCTGGCCGCGAAGCCAAGCGCGAGCGCTACGATCTCGGCGACCCATTGGCCACGGGCGGGCAGGCGGGTCAGCACGAGATTGACGCGAATATGGCTGCCGTGGCGCAGTGTGTGGGCCAGCGCCATGAAGCTTGCCGTCGCGAGGAAATAGCCCGCGAAATCGGCATAGGAGGGGATCGTGTAGGAGAGAGCGGGCCCGCCCAGACGGGCGAGCACATTCAGCCCGACCTGGGCCGTGACCAGCAGGCAGATCGCGAGGATCGAGACGGCGGCGATCCCTCCGGACAGAAGATAGACCTGATCGAGCAGGCGACGCATGGTGGATACTCCGGGGGCTTGTGTGAGGAAGAGCATCGAAAAAGGCCCTCCCGCAGTGGCGGAAGGGCCCCGGATCGAGCGGGCTCAGTTGCCCTGATAGGCCTTGAGCACCTCAAGCGCGTCGGGGCTGGCCTTTTCTTTCCAGTTCGCGAGCATCTCGTCGCCGATCTTCTTCAGACCCTGCTCCAATTCGGGGCTCGGATCGACGATCGCCATGCCGTTATCCTTCATCTCGGCGGTCTTTTCGGCGGCCTCTTTCTTCGACATCTCCCAACCGCGGGTCTGCGCGGTGGCGGCGGCATCCATCACGGCCTTCTGTTCGTCTTCGCTCAGACGGTCGAAGGCGCGCTTGTTCACCACGACGATGTTCTTGGGCAGCCAGGCGTCGATCTTGGTGTAGGTGTCGACGAAGTCCCACGCCTTGGAATTCGCGCCGGTCGAGGGCGAGGTGATCATCGCTTGCAGCTGGCCCGTCGAGAAGGCCTGCGGAATGTCGACCGCTTCGACCTGCACGGGCGCGGCCTTGGCGAGCGTCGCAAATTCTTCCAGCGCCGGGTTATAGGCGCGGAAGCGCAGCCCTGCGAGGTCGTCCACGGATTTGATCTCGCCATTGGTATAGAGCCCCTGCGCCGGCCACGGCACCGAGAACAGCGGCATCAGCCCTTGCTTGTCGAGAAGCTTGGTGATGACGGGCTTCTGCGCCTCCCAAAGCTTTTCGGCCTGATCGTAGCTGGTGGCGAGGAAAGGCTGGCTGTCGACGCCGAAAGCCAGATCTTCGTTCGAGAGCGTCGAGAGGAAGAACTCTCCGATCGGCACCTGACCCGAGCGCACGGCGTTCTTGATCTCGGAATGCGGGAAGAGCGAGCCCGCCGAATGCACCTTGATCTTCAGCTTGCCGTCGGTCGCTTTCGACACGTCCTCGGCGAAGTCGCGGATATTCACGGTGTGGAAGGTGGTGTCGCCATAGGGCGTCGGCATGTCCCAGGTCTGCGCCTGAACGGCTGTGCCCAGTCCCAGCGCAACCGCGAAGCTTGCAGCAAATCTGATCATATCTCTCTCCTGTCGGGTCGCGGCGGAATTCGTGTCCGCCTCTTTTTCATAACGTTGACAAATTGTCTGTAAAATGAAATCAAAGTCAACGATAAGTTTCAAGATCGCGACCTGACCCAGTGGAGTTGCCCTGAAATGATGCTCGAAGAAGCATTGCGGCCCGGAACGGCCCAAGCGCATAGCCCGCAGATTTTGCCGGCTGGCGGAGACGGGCTGCTCGTGCGGTTCGCGCTGGTCGCGGAGCCGCGAGCGATAGCGGCGGCGCAGAGCTTTCATCAGCGCGTGACGGAGAGCGATCTGGCCGATTTGCGCGAGGTCGTCCCCAGCCTCGTGTCGGTTCTGCTGCGTTTCGATCCGGAGGCGGTAACGCGGGCCGAGATGGCCGAGCGGCTGGAGACCCTGCTGTCCGAGGACGATTGGCTGAGTGTCGCGCCGCATCCCGCGCAGCGTGTCTGGCATTTGCCTGTCGCGTTCGGCGGCGAACACGGCCCCGATCTGGAAGAGGCGGCGAAGCTTGCGGGGCTTTCTCCGCAAGCGGCCATCGACGAAATTACCGCGACTCCGCTGAGTGTCCTCGCCATCGGCTTCGCGCCCGGTCAACCCTATCTCGGTCTGCTGCCCGAGCATTGGAATCTCGCGCGCCGCTCCGAGCTGAACCCGCGCGTGCCGAAAGGCGCGCTCTGCGTGGCGGTGCGCCAATTGGTGCTGTTCGCGAATGCCTCGCCCACTGGCTGGCATCAGATCGCGCGGACGGCCTTCGATGTGTTCCGCCCCGACCAAACCGACCCCGTGCCGCTGCATGCGGGCGACGAGGTTCGCCTCGCGCCGGTCTCCGGCACCGAGATGGACGCGCTTTTGAAAGCGGGCGATCCGATGGGCGGCGCGCGTTGCGAGGTGCGGTCATGAGCGGCGGATCGCTGATCCTGCGGAGCGTCGGGCCAAGCGTGAGCGTGCAGGACATGGGCCGCCCCGGTCGCATGGCGCAAGGCATCTCGCGCGGTGGCGCGGTCGATCCGCTCGCATTGGTCGAGGCGTCGGCGCTTCTGGGGTCGCGCAAACCGCTTCCCGCGTTGGAAATGGCGGTGAGCGGCGGGCGGTTCGAGGTTACGGCTCCGACGCGGATCGCCCTGACGGGTGCGCCGATGCAGGCGGAGCTTGACGGACGCCCCCTGCGCTGGGGCGCGAGCCACAAGATCGAACCGGGCGAGGTGCTGTCGATCGGTGCCGCGCGCGCGGGCATGTTCGGCTATCTCACCTTCGCGGGCGGGATCGAGACGCCCGAAGTGCTGGGCAGCCGCTCGGCGCATCTCGCCGCCGGGATCGGATCGGCACTGGAATCGGGCGCGCGCCTGCCGCTCGGTGCGGACCCCGAGCCCGACGCGCCGGCGATGGTTCTCACGCAGGACGACCGTTTCTCGGGCGGCACGTTGCGGATCATCCCGGGACCGCAGACGGGCCTGTTCGACGAGGCCACTTTCGCGCGGCTCAGCACGACCGAATTCACCCGCGCCCGGCAGGGCAACCGTCAGGGCGTGGCGCTCGAGAGCGATGCGCCTGCGCTGACCTCGGACAAGGCCAAGGGGCTCGCCTCGGACGTGATCTTCGAGGGCGATATTCAGATGACGGGCGCGGGCACGCCCTATGTGCTGCTCGCCGAATGCCAGACCATCGGCGGCTACCCTCGGATCGGCACCGTGCTGCCCTGCGATCTGCCGCGCATCGCCCAAGCCGCGCCGGGGACGAAACTGCGGTTCAAAGCGGTGACACTGGACGAGGCCGACGCCTTGGCCCTGCGCTGGGAGGCGCAGCTTCAGGCACAGCGGGCCAAGCTGCGCCCGTTGATCCGCGATCCGCACGACATTCATGACCTGCTCAGCTACCAATTGATCAGCGGCGTGACGGCAGGGCGCGAATTGGAGGAAGAAAATGGCTAAGATCGACCTGAACGCCGATATCGGAGAAAGCTTCGGCCCGTGGATCATGGGCAACGACGCCGCGCTCATGGAGGTCATTACCTCCGCCAATGTCGCCTGCGGTTTCCACGCGGGCGATCCGGATGTGATGGCGCAGACGATGCGCGCAGCTGTGGCCAACGATGTCGGTATCGGCGCGCATCCGGGCTTTGCGGATCTGCAGGGCTTCGGCCGTCGGCGGATCAAGCTCAGCGCCGAGGAGCTGACGAATCTGGTCACTTATCAACTGGGCGCCGCGCAGGCGATGGCCCGCGCGGCGGGTGGCGCGGTGCGGCATTTCAAGCTGCACGGGGCGCTGTCGAACATGGCCTCGGAGGATATCGAGATCGCGCGGGCCTGCTATTCCGCCGCCCTAAAAGTGCAACCCGACATCATCCTCGTCGTTCTGCCGCAGACCCCGATGGAGCAGGTTGCGCGCGAGTTGCAGGCCAATTGGGCGGGCGAGATTTTCGCCGATCGCGCCTATGAGGACGACGCTTCGCTGATGGCGCGATCGAAGCCCGGTGCGGTGCTGCATGACGCCGGAGAGGTCGGCGCGCGGATCGAGGAGATGCTGCGCAAGGGCGCGATCGTGACCGCCTCGGGCAAGGAAATCCCCTGCAAGATCGACACGGTCTGCCTGCACGGCGACGGGGCAGAGGCGCTGGCGATGGCGCGGGCACTGCGCGGGCACCTGACCGAGGCTGGCTTCGAGATCGGCCGCTTCGGGGCCTGATCGGCTCAGATCATCCGCGCGTGCAGGTTCCACAGCAGCCACAGCGTCCCGCCGCCCATCAGCAGCAAGATCAGCGTGGTGAACAGGATCAGATGCAGGTCTTCCTGCTTCTGCCCCTTCAGGCGGATATGCAGGAAGAAGCGGAAATGGACCACGATCTGCACGATCGCGGCCACGGCGGTTGTCCACCAGATCGCCACTTTCGGCAGCAGATCCCACGCCACCAGTGCGAAGATCGGCAGGGTCAGCGCCAGCGCGAGCGCATAGCCGATCAGGTAGCTGCGGGCCTCTTGGCGTCTTTCGTCATGTTCGCTCATGCCAGCCCCCCGATATAGACGATGGAGAAAATTCCGATCCAGACGATGTCGAGGAAGTGCCAGAGCACGGCGAGGCGCACCATCGACAGCTTTACCCGGTCTTCCAGACCGTAAACGAGCATCTGCCCCAGGATCGCGACGGCCCAGAGGCAGGAGAACGTGACGTGCAGCCCATGCAGCGGCACCAGCGCGAAGAAGGACGACAGGAATCCGCTGCGCTGAGGTGTGCCGCCTTCCGAGAACATCTTCAGGAAGTCGTGGATCTCGAAGCCCACGAAGGTCAGCGCGAGCGCCATCGCGATCAGCAACCACAGCACCATCTTCACCGGGCGCGGCTCGTGCTTGAGTGCGAGATGCGAAAAGCCGATCGCGACCGATGACGCCAGCAGCAGCATCGTCTCGATGAAGATCGACTTCAGCTCGAACAGTTCCTGCGGGCCGGGGCCGCCATTCGTGTTGGGCCGCATCACCACATAGGTCGCCATCAGCAGGCCGAACAGGATCGCATCGGACATCATGAAGACCCAGAAGCCGAAGACTTCGGTTTCGGCTTGGTCGTCGGCGCTCTGGTGCTTGGAACCGAGGTTGAGGCCGGGATGACGGGTGGTCTGGCTCATCGCGTGGCCTCCTGCGACATCGGTATGGCGTGGCCGCGGTTGTCGCGGGTGTATTCGGACGTGCGGGGCACGCGCGGCGTGCGGGCGGCCAGTTCGCGGAAGACGCGCCATTCCTTGCGGACTTCCTCGGCAGGGACGCGCTTCTCGGTGTCGCGCCGGAAGCCCTGAGCGATGATCACCAGCGGCACCAGCGCCGCAAGCGGCAGAACCGCCCACCACATGTACCATGTCAGCGTGAAGGCCAGCGCCGTGCCGAGCGCCCCGATCACCGGGCCGAACGCGGCGTTCTTCGGCAGCCAGATATCCTCAAACCCGTCCTCGGGCGGGCCGAGATCATGACCCGAGGCTTTCAGCGTCGCAAAGGCGTCGCGGCCCTCGACACGGGGCAGGGCGGGGAAGTTCCATTCCGGCGCGGGGGCGGGGATGCCCCATTCGAGCGAGCGCCCGTCCCACGGATCGCCTACCGGCACGGCCAGCCGCTTGCGATCGCGCACCGAAACCCAGAGTTGCACGATCAGCGCGAGGAATCCGGCGAGGATCAGGACCGCGCCGCCCAACGCGATGATCGTCCATGGCAGCCACTGCCCGGAGAAATAGCCCGACATCCGCCGCGGCATTCCCATCAGCCCCAGTACGTAGAGCGGGAAGAACGCGGCCATGAAGCCGAGTATCCAGCACCACGCGGCGCGGTAGCCCCATTTCTCGTCGAGCCGGAACCCGAAGGCCTTGGGAAACCACATCGTGTAGCCCGCGATCATTCCGTAAAGCAGTCCGGGGATCAGCATGTTGTGGAAATGCGCCACGAGGAACAGCGTGTTGTGCACTTGGTAGTCGACCGACGGGTTCGCCAGAATGATGCCCGACAGCCCGCCGATGGTGAACAGGAACAGGAAGGCGATGGCGTAGAGCATCGGCACCGAGATGCGCACCCGCCCGCGAAACATCGTCAGCATCCAGTCGTAGATCTTGACCCCTGTGGGCACCCCGATCGTCATCGTGGCAATGCCGAAGGCGGCATTCAGATTGGCGCTCTGGCCCATCGTGAAGAAATGGTGGACCCAAACGGTGAAGCTCAGCACCGCGATTGCCATCGTCGCGATCACCAGTGCGGTGTAGCCGTAGAGCGTCTTGCCCGAGAAGGTCGAGAATACCTCCGACCAGACGCCGAACGCGGGCAGGATGAGGATATAGACCTCCGGATGGCCGAACAGCCAGAACAGGTTGGCGTAGTTCATCATGTTGCCGCCACCCCCATTGGTGAAGAAGTGGAAGCCCATGTAGCGATCCAGCGCGAGCAGCGCCGTCGCGATGGTCAGCGGCGGCATCGCGAAGATCATCAGGATCGAGGTGCAGAGCGACGTCCAGGTGAACAGCGGCATCCGCATAAGCTTCATGCCGGGGCAGCGCTTCTTGTAGATCGTCACGGCGAAATTCAGCCCCGTGAAAGTCGACCCGATCGACGACAGCGTCACCGCCCAGATCCAGTAATCCGGCCCCGCGCCGGGGTTGTAGGCGGCTTCCGTATAGGGCGGGTAACCGGACCAGCCGCCGGTCGAGAAGGGCTCCAGCACCAGCGAGATCATCAGGATCAGGCCGCCCGCGATCGTCAGCATCAGCGAGACCGAATTCAGCACCGGGAAGGCCACATCGCGCGCGCCGATCTGCAACGGCATCACGAAATTGATCATGCCGGTCAGGAAGGGCATCGCCATGAAGAAGATCATGATCGTGCCATGGGTGGTGAAGAGCTGCGCGAAATGGTCGGGCATCACGATCCCACCGCCGTCATGGCCCACCACCTGCTGGCTGCGCATCACGAAGGCTTCGGCCAGCGCCCGCGCCAGCATCACGAAGGAGAAGACGATATACATGATGCCGATCTTCTTGTGATCGACCGAAGTCAGCCACTCGCTCCAGAGCGGTCGCCACCATCCTTTCACCGTGATCAAGATAACCACGACGACGAAGCCCAGCACCGCCATGCCCGCAGCGGCAGTGCCAGTGATGCCGGAGAGCAACTCGGTCCTGCCATCGGCGCGCACGATCTCGGTGACCGGCAGCGCGTCCAGCGTCAGGCGTCCGAAGGGGAAACCCCAGATGCTGCTCCATGTGTTCATTGTTGCGTCTCCTTCAGGCCGGCGATCTCGTCGAACATTCCGCTCGGCGCGGTCGAGAACAGGATCGGCTGCTCGGTAGGCTGGTCGAGCGCGCGGGCCAGTTCGACCTTGTTGCTTTTTTCCTCCAGCGCTGCGCGTGCCTTGTTGTCGAGAGGCAGGCCGCGCGCCTTCGCCGCCTTCACCCAGCGCGCGAATACCTCGTCGTTCATGGCGCTCGCCTTGAAATTCTGCGTGTAGAACCCTTCGCCGTTAAACTGCGTGTTGCGGCCCTCGAAGGTGCCGGGGCCGTCGGCGGCCAGATGCAGCTTCGTCTGCATCCCCTTCATCGCGTAGATCTGGCTGCCCAGCCGCGGGATCATGAAGCTCTGCATCACCGTGTCGGAGGTCAGATGCAGCTCGAGCGGGCGCGAGGCAGGGAAGGCCAGCTCGCCCACGCTCGCCACGCCTTCTTCGGGATAGAGGAATAGCCATTTCCAGTCATAGGCGACCACATCGACGACCAGCGGCTTGCCTGCCTTGCCCGCCACCGGGTTGTAAGGATCGAGCGTGTGGGTCCGCTGCCACAGATAAACGGCAAGCATCAGCACGACCAGGATCGGCACGCCCCAGGCCAGAATTTCGAACACCGTGGCGAACGACCAGTCGGGGCGGTATTCGCCCTTCGAGCGTCCGTAGCGGTAGCGCCGGATCAACCACGGGGTCGCCGCGAAAACCGGGATCACGACGATCGCCATGAGGATCAGGATGATCTTCAGATGAGTAACCTGAGCGGAGGCGATCGGCCCGGCCGGGTCGAGAAAACTCTCTGCTCGCGCCTCTCCCGCGCCGGTCCAGCCCCAGCCCATCCAGACGGCCAAGACCGCTCCGGAAAGGAGGGGGGCTCTGCGGATCGAGGCGGCAAGGGACATGGCAAACTCGCGTGCACAAGGGGGTGTGCGGAAACGGTAGACCGACCTCCTCGTCGGACAAGTTCGGCTGCCCAACACGTTTTTTTCACGGAACCATGCGGGCCGCTCCACGTTATGCGCGTTTCTTGGTCCTGCGAGGCTGTGTGTCATTGGCTGCGCCTCATCTCGTTCGGGCACAGGTCGTGGCGCATCGCCCAATCGAGAAGCGCGCCGTCGAACCGCTCGGGAGCGACCTCCTCCAGCCCGGGGATTTCATGCAGGATGATCCGGAGCGCGCGGCGCTGTGTCTCTGTCAGGCGTGCGTCTCTCCAGAGGCGGTAGATCCCGCGCGGCAGTCTCCGCTGCGGCCGCGCGGTGCTGTAGAATAGGGCGAAGGGAATGGATTTCACCTGTGCGACGTAGCTGGAAAATTGCGGCAGGAACTGCCCGGTGAACTCGTCGGAGCCCGGGGGAAATACCTCAGCCAGCGCCATCACCGCGCGGCCCTGCGCTGCCGCCTGCGTGGTGGAGAAGACAAAGCTCACCGCCAGCGTAAGCACCAGCATTCCCGTCACCCCGGTGATGACAGAGATCAGCGACCAGCCGGTGCCCGCGGGGTTGGCGTAGCCGCCGCCCAGCGTCGAAAGAAGGTGCCCGGCGTAGGAGAGGCTGTCGGCGAAGCTCGCCGCAGGCAGGCCCTTTGTCGTTTCGAGCGATCGGCTCGCTGCGAAGAAGATCAGGCTCCAGCCAAAGGCGACCGCAGCGATCCAGACCGCGCCCAGCCACGCCATCGTCACCGGTCCGCAAATCCGATGCGCGATCCGCGTGTGACCAATCGTGCGCATCCGCGCGAAGCCGAACCGCGCGACGGCACGCGAGAGCGCCCCGGACTGTCCTGCGCCCAACGCGCACAGAAGGATATCCCAAAGTGAAATCGCGACGAGGGCGGCGCCGAGGAGGATCAGGAAAGTGGTCAAGGAAAGCTCCGGAGGGATGGAAAGGAAAGATGGTCAGGCGGTCTCGGGTCTGACGAGCGGCAGGTAATGGCGCCGCGTCATTAGCATCAGGACCGCGAGCAGAGGCGTCGCGAGCGCGAGCCCGAGAATGCCGAAGAAGCTGCCCATCAGCAGTTGGAACGCGATCACCAGCGCCGGCGGCAGCGACATCGCCCTCTCCTGGATCTGCGGTGTGACGACATTGCTCTCGAGCGCCTGAACGCCGAGATAGAGCAGCACGACCCAAAGCATCGTGATCGGACTCACCGTCAGACCCATCGCCATGGCGGGGATCGCTGACAGGACCGGGCCGATATTGGGAATGAAGGTCAGAAGCCCTGCGAGGATCGCGAGGATCGCGGCCAGCGGCACGTTCAGCGCCCAAAGGCCGATGAAGGTCAGCACGCCGATCACCGTCATCGAAATCATCTGCGCGAAGAGCCAGCCAGACAGGGCCGCCCAGCCGGTCGCGAAACTCGCGACGATCCAGTCGCGGTCAGAGGCCGGAAAGAGCGCGGCGATCCCGCGCCGATACAACTGCGGCTCCACCGCGCCGTAGACACCGATGAAGGTTATCAGCAACGCGTTCCCGAGCATGCCAATCGACACCATCACGGTCGTCGCGGCCCCTTCGCCGGACGGCGCCATCGCGCCCAGATCGATCGAGCGCGTGAAGGAATGCAGCCAGCCATGCGAGTCGATGAATTGCTGTGCCTGCTTTCGTGCCTCGGGCAGGGCGCTCAGCAACTGGTCGAGCTGGTCTGACAGCCCCTGCGCTGCATATACGAAGAACAGCACCCCAAGCCCGATCAGCAGCAGCGCGTAGATCAGGAGCCCCCAGCCTTCGCCAATACGCAGCCTGCGCGCGATCGCGTTCCCGCCCATGCGCAGAAAAACCGCGATGAGCAGCCC
Source organism: Thioclava sp. F42-5 (assembly GCF_002213195.1). Taxonomy (NCBI): domain Bacteria; kingdom Pseudomonadati; phylum Pseudomonadota; class Alphaproteobacteria; order Rhodobacterales; family Paracoccaceae; genus Thioclava; species Thioclava sp. F42-5. The sequence goes on along the minus strand of NZ_NBNZ01000001.1, from coordinate 839,892 downwards.
GGCGAAGATCAGCAGCAGGATATGGGGAGCGATCAGGACCAGCAGAAGGAAAATCGCGATCGGCAGCCAGAAGGCGATCCGCTCGCGCGTGACCCATGCGCGCAGCCCCCGCGGCGCCGGACGCGCGTCTTCTGTGCGGGGTTGAGCCGGGTGTGACATGTCGCTCTCCGTGGCAGGTTTCGCTTGTTGAAAAGCCAACCAGTCGCCTCCGTCGAGGTTCCGTGCGCGCGACACTGCGGAAGTGAATTGTCATCCCGCTTTGGCGTCCCCTCGTACGCGCGCGAAGCAAGCTGTTTTTCCCGGACTTCTCGGAACAAGATGAAAAGATATGAAAAAATGTACCCGAACAAAAAGTTCGGAATGTCTTATGTTAATCGCCTAAACTTTTTTGCCGACGCTCCGCCATCGGGCGGAACTGCGCGCTTCAAGGGGGCGTTGAGCGGACGAATATTTCAGACGTGACAGCCGTCACCATTCGTTCAATCCGGAGGTTTTTTCAGTCATGCCCGCCCGTCTCATCGTCGTGTCCAACCGCATTCCCTCCGAGGCGACGCCCTCGGGTGGGCTCGTGGTGGCGCTCCACGAGGCGCTGCGCGAAAAGGGCGGCATCTGGATCGGCGCGCATCCCGAAATCGGGTCCGAAGAGCCCGCCCTCATCGATATGGGGGGCACCCAATACGACAAGCTCGCCTTCCGTCTGACCGAGGAAGACCGCGAGGCCTATTACCTCGGCTTCGCCAATTCCGTGCTCTGGCCGATCGCGCATCACCGCACCGATCTGGTAGAGATCAATCGCAGCTTCGACGAGGGCTACCTCCGGGTGAACCGCCGTATCGCGCAGCAGATGGCCGAGGTGATCTCGCCCGAAGATCACATCTGGATTCACGACTACCATTTCTTCCCGTTGGCCGAGGAGCTGCGCAGCCTCGGCGTAACCAATCGCATCGGCTTTTTCCTTCACATCCCTTTCCCCAACATCACCGATCTCGACGTGTTGCCCGATCCGCCCGCCTTCGCGCGCTGGCTGGCGCATTACGATCTCGTCGGGTTGCAGACGCGGGCCGACGTGGCGCGCTGTCTCGAGATGTTCCGCGCCGATCCGAGGGCAGAAATGTTGCCCGACGGCGCGATCAAATTCGGCGCGCAGGAGGTATCCGTCCGGTCCTTTCCGATCGGTATCTCGGCTGAGAGTTTCGCCCGGGCGGCGCAGGACTGCGCGCCGCCGCCCGCGCACGAATTGTTCGGCGACGCCTATGTCATCGGCGTCGACCGGCTCGACTACTCCAAGGGGCTGCCGCAACGCTTCCGCGCGTTCGAACGCTACCTCGAAAGCTACGACACGGGGCCGCGCGCCTCGCTGGTGCAGATCGCCCCGCCGTCGCGCGAAAGCGTGCGGGCCTATCAGGAGATCACCGCCGATCTGCAGCAGATCGCGGGGCAGGTGAACGGACGCTTCGGCGAGGTCCATTGGGCGCCGATCCGTTTCCTGCACCGCCCCGTGCCGCGCGACGAGATCGCGGGGTTGCTGCGCGGCGCACGAGCCGCGCTCGTCACGCCGCTTGCGGACGGGATGAACCTCGTGGCGAAGGAATATGTCGCGGCACAGGACCCGGAAGATCCGGGCGTGTTGGTGCTGTCGCGGTTCGCTGGCGCCGCAGAGGACATGACCGAGGCCCTGCTGGTCAACCCGCATGACGTCGACGAGACGGCGGCCGCGATCCGCCGGGCGCTCACGATGCCGCTCGAGGAGCGTCAGGCGCGCCATACCGCCTGCCTGAAGGTAGTCGAGGCGACCGATACGCGGATCTGGGCGCGCAGCTTCCTCAATCGGCTCGCCGCCTGCACACCCGCGTTGCGCATTACCGGGCGCGCCGCCGAATGGCTTCGGGACGAAGAAGAGGGCCGGGAATTCGACCCGCGCGCGCGCCGCTCTATTTCAAAGGAGGAGGTCTGATATGACCATGATGTCACGAAATCTGGAGACGACCGCGTCGGAGGAGGGCGCGCTCGTCCTGATGCTTCATCCCGGGAATTGCGATCTCGAGTGCCACGGCGCGTTCATCGAGGCACTGAAGGATGACCGCTCTCACATCGTTTGCCTGTCGCAAGAAGGCGGTGGGCGCGGGGCGCTGATCGCCCAGCTCGGCGCTTGTGGCGCGACGCCGATCTGCGCATCCTTCCTGACCTATAAAGACGAGGCGCTCTCCGATCCGGAAGAGCATGGCTCGATCGCGCATGTGCTGTCCTACATCATGCAGGCGCATGGTTTGACGCGCATCTTCGTGCCCAAGCACGATGGCGATCACGCGTGCCATGCCGCAATCGAAGCAATCGCACAGAACCTGTCGCGTATCACCGGAGCGCCGGTCATTCACGCCGACGATCTGCCCGCGGAAAGCGACCTGGTCGCCGGTGGCGGCGATCCTGGCGGGAGCGGCTCGATCCTGAGCGCACATGCCTGAACGGGTTCTGTCCGGGGCCGAGCGCTCGGCCAAAGAACAAGCCGCTCGCGCATGAAGCTGCGCGAACGGCCCGGGATCGGCTCGTCGAAAAGCGGACCCTCGACAGGCCTCCCTAATGCTCGGGGCTTTGCCTGAAGCCCGTCACTTGGGCATGATCACCTTGTCGATCACGTGGATCACGCCGTTGCTGGCTTCGACATCCGCCTGCGTGACGCTGGCGTCGTCGACCATGACCGCGGGGTCGGTCTTGATCGTGACTTCCGAGCCCTGCACCGTCGCGGCCATCATCCCGTCGCTCAGATCGCCGGACATTACCTTTCCGGGCACGACGTGATAAGTCAGGATCGAGGTCAGCTTGTCCTTGTTCTCGGGCTTGAGCAGGTCATCGACGGTGCCTTCGGGCAACGCGGCGAAGGCCTCATCCGTGGGCGCGAAGACGGTGAAGGGGCCATCGCCCTTGAGCGTGTCGACGAGACCCGCAGCCTGCACGGCGGCCACGAGCGTCTCGAAGCTGCCTGCGTTCACGGCGGTGTCGACGATATCCATTCCGCCATGATTGTCGGCATGGGCGGGGGCGGAAACGAGCGCCGTTCCGGCGAGGACAGCGGCCATGAAGGTTCTTCTCAGCATTCTCTTTCTCCCTTGGTTGGATCGTTGGCAGATCCGATGTTGGATCATGTGAGAGATACGGGAGATGCGCGGTATCGGATCACGCGCGGCTCGCAATTTTGCGCGGATTTGTGATGTCGCGTGATCGCGGGCGTTCGAAGCGGTCAGCCGTCGAGAAGATGGAGCAACTGCGCCTCGGCGCGGCGCAGCCCGTCCACCGCCGGAGCGTCCTGAGCGAGGCTGGTGAGCGTCTTCGGCTCGGTCTCGCTCAGTGCAATTACCTCGGGGTGGATATAGGAATTGCGCGCGATCGCCGGCGTGTTGTGAAGGCGCGCGGCGGCAGCCTCCGCCATCACCTTGATCGTCACGCGCCCGTCATCCGCCTGCCGCATCGCTGCCTCGAGCGCCGCCGCCGATCCGTTCCACGTCCGGAAGGTCTTCGCCGTCAGCCCTTCGGCCCCGGTGCGATCAGTGAGGAAGGCGTTCACCTCCTCGGAGCGCACGGAGTGGGGCTCCCCCGCCTCGTCCAGCCACGTGATCAGCTCGGCGCCCGGCAAATCGTCGAGCCGCGTCAGGGCGCGTTCCAGCGTCTTGTCGCGGAGCTCGCTTTCGACCTGCGCGCCACCCTTGCCGGTGAAGGAGAAATGCAGCGTGTCCCCGTCGAGCGTCATATGCGCGCCACGCAATGTCGTCGCGCCGAAACTGCGGTTCTCGCGGGCGTAATCGGCATTGCCGACGCGGATCGCGGTCCGGTCGAGCAGCGCCAGAACCGCGGCCAGCGCGAAGGCCCGGTCGCCCGGATCATGGCCGCGCAGATCGTTCAGGATCGCGCGACGCAGGCGTGGCAGCACGGTGCCGAATTCCGCGAGCCGGTCGAATTTGCGCTGCGCGCGAAACTCGGTCCAGTCAGGGTGGTAGCGGTATTGCTTGCGCGCCCGCGCGTCGCGCCCCGTCGCCTGCAGATGCCCGTTCGGACGTGGTGAAATCCAGACGTCCTCGTAGGCGGGCGGCACCGCCAGTGCCTCGATCCGCCTACGCTCGGCACCGCGCGCGATGGTCGTGCCATCCGGGGCGGTATAGGTGAACCCGCGCCCGCAGCGCCGGCGCGTGATGCCTGGTCGGTCATCGGGATAATAGACGAGATCGGGCAGATCTTTCATGGGGCGAGAACGCCGGGGGTCTCGGCGCAGTTCCCCGCGTGTCGCGCCTATCGCGGGGCTTCGCGCAAGTCATCGGGGCGGTCGATATCGTGCAGCGTTCCGGGCGGCAGCGAAATCCGTCGCAGGTCGGGGGCGCGGCGCAGCAACGCCCCGGCGCCGCGGTCGCCTGTCAGCCGCAAAGCCGCGCCGAACAGCCTGCGCGGGATCAGCGCGGGCGGTGCGAGGCGGCCCTCGGAGGTGGCCATCCTCGGATGCGGCCCGGGTGTCGCGAGAAGCTGGCGCAGATGCGCCCGCGAGACATTGGGCATATCGCCAAGGACGATCAGGAGATGGCTGGCCCCGCTGGCGTGCGCGGCGCGGATCGCGCGATGCAAGCTCGCGCTCTGGGCGCGGCCCGGTCCGATGCAGAAAAGGTCGAGGCCCGCGCCGCGGATCTCCTTCGGAAGCCGGGGGCCGCGGGTGATCGCGGCACGTCGGGGGAGGCCAAGGCCCCGCAGCGTTTCCGCGGCACGCAGCACGAGCGCGGCCTCTCCGCCGGAACGCGCGGCCAGCTTGTCACGGGCACCGAAGCGCCGCGACGCGCCCGCCGCAAGAACCACGCCCATGATCTTGCGCGCCAAGCTTCAGACCCGCGCGAGTTGCAGCACTTCGGCCAGCACGGAGACCGCCAACAGCCGCGGCTCGCGCGCCTGTTCGATGAGGCCGACCGGACCGCGAAGCCGAGAGATCGCGGCTTCCGAGAGCCCTTTGCGGCGCAGCGCCACCGCGCGCTGACGTGCCGTTCGGCGGCTTCCCTGCGCGCCGATGAAGAACGCGTCGCTTTCCAGAAGCTGCGCGAGGATCGGGATTTCCCGGTCGTGATCGTGGAAGAACAACAGCGCCGCCATGCGTGGATCGGGCGCGATCTCGCCAAGCGGGTTGCTGCGCCGGAATTCGTGGCTCGTCACGCCGGGCAGGGTCACCGGTTCGGGCATGACGAGATCGGCCTGATAGCCCGCCCCCGCCGCGAGCTGGGCAAAAGTCTCGGCTTCGATCCCGGTGCCGAAGACCACGAAACGCGGCTCAGGCACGAGATGCAGGCTCAGATCGGTCTCGGGCTGCGGCGCGAGCGTCAGAACGCCCTGCGCGCCCGACAGGTGTAGCGAAAACGGCATGCGGGCAGCGACCGCCTTGGCCATCCGCTCTTGATCGGAGACCGGCGGGGCAGGGATCACGGCGATGTCGAGCGCGCCGCCGCAGGGCAGCACGAGGTCGATGAAGGGCGAGCCTTCGCCGTAGCGCAAGTGCCGCGGGCAGCCGTCCTGTGCGACCTTTTTCAGATGCAGCTCAATATCGGCATCGATGCAGCCCGCCGAGAGATGGCCCCGGATGTCGCCGCGATCGTCGAGGCTCATAGCGGCACCGAGGGGGCGGTAACCCGCCCCCTCGATCCGCGTCAGAATGGCCAGCGCCGCCAACCGTCCCGGCGCGGGCAGCGGTATCTCCGCCATGCCGAGCCGGGTTTCAGTATGTGCGCGCGCGCGGAGCGGACTACCGTCCATCAGCAAACCCCTTGAGAACCTTGTCCGGCGTGGCCGGATAGTGATGCAGCCGAATGCCCGTCGCGTTGTGGATCGCGTTGATCACCGCGGCGCCGGAGCCCGAGATCCCGAGCTCGCCGACGCCCTTCGACTGGATCGGGTTGGCCTCGTCGTCGCGTTCGGGCAGGAAGACCACTTCGATGTCGCGCGGAATATCCGCATGCGAGGCGACATGGTAATTGGCCAGATCCCGGGTGACAATATGGCCGGTGCGCGGATCGTGACCAAGCTCCTCGAGCAATGCCGCGCCCACGCCCCAGACCATGCCACCGACGGCCTGGCTGCGCGCGGTCTTCTCGTTCAGCACGCGACCGATCCCGAGAACGCCGAGCATCCGACGCACCCGCACCTCGCCCGACACCTCGTTCACGGCGACTTCAACGAAATGCGCGCCATACCCTGCCGAGAAGTGGGTCTCGGCGGTTTTGCCGCCCTCGATCCTGCCTTCGGCGCTGATCGGATCGCTGAGCAGATCCACCAGCTTCGCGCTCTTGCCGTCGCCGGAGACCTCGCCGTTGCCGAGCTTAAGATCCTCGATCCGGCAGCCGAGCTTGTCGGCAAGCTGTTCGCGGATCTTGCGCGCGGCGAGGAAGACTGAAGACCCAGACGACGACGCCCCGAAGGAGCCGCCCGAGCCCGACGCGCCCGGCAGGTCGCTATCGGCCAGATGCACGGAGACCTTATCGATCGGCAGGCCAAGCATCTCGCCCGCGATCTGGCCGAGGATGGCGTAGCTACCGGTACCGATATCGGTCATGTCGGTCTCGACCAACGCACCGTCCGCGCTGAGCGTGACGCGCGCCGCAGAGGGCACGAGGAAGTTCGACCGCCCGGCGCCCGCAACGCCCATGCCGATCAGCCATTCGCCTTCGCGGCGCGTCCCTGTCTTGGGGCGCTGGTCCCAGCCGAAGCGCTTCGCGCCTTCGCGCAGGCTTTCCTCCAGCGCGCGGGCCGAATAGGCCTGACCGGTTTCGGGATGCTTTTCGGGTATGTTGCGCAGCCGCAGTTCCACCGGGCAGATACCCAGCTTCTCCGCGAGTTCGTCCATCGCAGTCTCCATTGCGAAGGTGCCGACCGCTTCACCGGGTGCGCGGACCGAGCCCGAGGGCGTGCGGTGATTGCGAGAGATATGCTGACGCATCACCCGGTTGGGCGCGGCATACATGAAGCGGCTCGCGGCATTCACCGGTTCGGAGAAGGCTTCCTCTTCGAGATTGGAGACTCGATCCTCGTGACCGATCCCGGTCAGCTTGCCGCTCTCGTCGGCGGCGAGACGAAGACGCTGCCAGGTCTCGGTGCGGCGCAGCACGGCGTCGAAAACGGTCTGACGGCTCAGCACGATCCGCACCGGGCGTTCGAGCTCGCGCGAGGCCAGCGCCGCCGCGATATGTTCCGAAGAAATGCCCAGCTTGGAGCCGAACCCGCCGCCCACATAGGGCGCGAGGATATGCACCTTGTCCGACTCGACGCCAATCGCATCGGCCAGCTCCTCCTTGTTGAATCGCACCATCTGCAGCGACCCATGTAGAACAAGGCGACCGTCCTTCCACTCGGCGATACCGGCATGCGGCTCCATCGCCGCCGAGACGTGACCAGCGGTGGTGTATTCGATATCCACCGACTGCGCGGCCTTCTCCATCGCGGCGTCGAGGTCGCCCTGGATGCTTTCGCGGCCCTCGTTCAGTTCGAGATCCACCCCGGCCGGGTCGACCGGTGCGCCGGGGTTCTGTTCGTAGCTGATCTTGATCCGGGCGGCAGCATCGCGCGCGGTCTCGAAGCTTTCCGCGACCACGAGGCCGATCGGCTGGCCGTGATAATCGATGCGGTCTCCGGGCTGCACGGGCGACGCACCGGCCATGCCCTGCGCCGGGTTGCGCACGAATTTCGGCCCGTGGAACAGCCCGACATATCCGGGCAGTTTCTTCGCTTCGCTCTCGTCGAAGCCGGTGACCTTGCCGCGCGTGATTGTCGCGCGCAGCATCACGCCGTGGACCATGCCTTCAAGCGCGAATTCGGCGGCATAGGGCGCGGTGCCGGTGACTTTCAGCTTGCCCTCGGGACGATCGAGCGGAGCGCCGACCAGACCCTGATTGGTTTCATCTAGCAGCCGCGGCTGCGCTTCATCCATCGTGAACGTGTCGCTCATGCCAGCGCCTCCACCTTGTCCGTTCCGGTCGAGGCCGGGGCCATGCCCGTCGCCTCGCGCATCACCGCGACCAATGCGCGGCGGGTCATCTCGCGTTTGAAATCGTTGCCCTCGTCGGTGACAGCGTCGGCCAGCAGCACGTCGGCGGCCCTGCCGAACAGCTCCTCCGAGGGGGTCTCGCCTTCGAGCATCGCGTTGACTTGCGCATCCGCCCAGGGGCGCGCGCCGATGCCGCCGAAAGCGAGCGAGGCGGTCTTGATCGTCTCGCCGTCCATTTCGACCACGGCGGCGACCGAGACGAGCGCGAATGCGTAAGAGGCGCGGTCGCGGATCTTGCGATAGCTCTGCGTCGCGTTCGGCTGCGGGGCAGGGAGGATCACTGCGGTGATGATCTCACCCGGCTCGAGGCAGGTCTCGATCTCCGGGGTTTCGCCGGGCAGCTGATAAAGCTCGTCCAGCGCCACGGTGCGGGTCGCTCCATCGGTGCCACGGATTTCCACCTGCGCATCGAGCGCGCGCATCGCCACCGCCATATCGGAGGGGTGGGCTGCGCGACAGGCGGCCGAAGTGCCCAGGATCGCGAGCATACGGCTTACGCCGCCCTTCGCGGCGCAGCCCGCACCGGGGTCGCGCTTGTTGCAGGCCATTGCGGGATCATAGAAATAGGGGCAACGGGTGCGTTGCAGCAGGTTGCCGCCCGTGGTCGCCTTGTTGCGAATCTGTCCCGAAGCGCCGGCGAGCAGCGCGCGCGACAGCACCGGATAGGCGCGGCGCACCTGCGGATCGGCCGCAAGGTCGGCATTGCGCACCAACGTGCCGATCTTCAGCCCGCCCTCATGCGGCTCGATCTTGTCCAGCCCGTCGATATGGTTGATGTCGATGACCGTCTCGGGGGTCATCACCTGCAGCTTCATCAGGTCCAGCAGGTTGGTGCCTCCGGCGATGAACTGCGCGCCGTCACCCGCCTTGGAGGCCGCGTCATCGAGTGCGTTGGCGCGGAGATAATCGAAAGGTCTCATTATTTCTCCTCCGCTTCGGCGACACGCGAGATGGCCTCGCGGATGAAGGGATAGGCCGAACAGCGGCAGAGATTGCCGCTCATGCGTTCTGCGATTTCGGCATCGGTCAGCTCCGATTTTCCGGTGAGGCTGTCGCTGACATGGCTGGGAGCGCCTTCCCTGGCCTCGGCCAGCATGCCCGTCGCGGACATGATCTGACCCGGTGTGCAATAGCCGCACTGGTAGCCGTCGCAGGAAACGAATTCCTGCTGCAGCGGGTTGAGGTTCTCGGGCGTGCCGAGCCCCTCGATCGTCGTGATCTCGGAGCCTTCATGCATCACTGCGAGGCTCAGGCAGGAATTCACCCGGCGGCCATCGACGAGCACCGTACAGGCGCCGCACTGGCCATGATCGCAGCCCTTCTTCGAGCCGGTGAGTTGTAGATGATCGCGCAGCGCGTCGAGCAGCGTCACGCGCGGATCGAGGTCGAGCGCGCGCGCCTCGCCATTGACGTGAAATGAAACCTTCATGGGGTCCCCCTTGTCCGGAATTCGGGCTTGGCGCAGCCATCTGGGGAGGCAGGCGCTCAAACCGGCTGAATGTGGAACACCGCGCGCGCGGCACAGGTTCCTGAGATAAAGCCCTCACGTTGCGGTGAGGGCTTTGCGGACGCGGTTCGCGTCTTGGGCGGGGGGCGCGGTCCGTGCCGCGCCGCCCGGCCTGTGTTTTGCGCCGCGATCAGTTCTGCGGCAGCGCGTAGACGGCCACCAGATCACCCACGGCGGGCTTCAGGATCGAGTTGCCGCCCGAGATGAAGGCCACGTATTCGCGCCCCTTGTACTCGTAGATCGCCGGGTTCGCGACGACCGGGGCCGACAACTGCGAGGACCACAACTCCTTGCCGGTCTGGATGTCGTAGGCGCGCGCCTTGGCATCCATCGTCGCGCCGATGAAGATCAGCCCCGACTTGGTCACCGCCGGACCGCCGATCGTGGGCGAGCCCATGCTCTCTGGCATGAAGAACCCGTATTTCTGCGAGCTGCCCAGCGGCTTGCGCCACTTGACGTCGCCGGTGTGCATGTCGATCGCGACCAGCTCGCCGAAGGGCGGTTTCCAGCACGGCATCCCGAGCCAGTTCAGCGCGTTGCCGAGGCTCATGCCGTAGGGCGCGCCTTTCTGCGGGTAGAAGCCCGCTTCGTTGCCCGAGCCGCTGGCGTTCTTCTCGTAGTTCTGGCGCTCCCACAGTTTGATGTACTGCACGATATGCGAGGTGTTCACGACCGCGATCTGAGCGTTAGGATCGAAGGCCACGCCGCCCCACTGCACGCCGCCCGCACTGTCGGGATAGGCCAGCGTGCCTTCGCCGGTGGTGGTCGGGGGGGTGTACATCCCCTTGTAGGTGAGGTTGTCGAACAGCTTCGAGCAGGCGCCGCCGGAAACTAGATCGGCAATCCCCCAGACCTCCGGCTTTTTCGACTGGTCGAGAAGCGGCGCCGGTTTGGTCGGGAAGGGCTGGGTCTTCGCATAGACCTCACCTTTCACCGTGCCGTCGCCTTGAGGGACGGGACGTTCCTCGATCGGCCAGACATCCTCGCCGGTCTCGCGGTTCACGACGAACAGGAAGCCCATCTTGGTGCCCTGCATCAGCGCCGGGATTTCCTTGCCGTCGACGGTGATGTCCATCAGCGTCGGCGCGGAGTTGATGTCATAGTCCCAGATGTCGTGGTGGACCCATTGGCGCGACCAGACGACCTTGCCGGTATCGAGATCGAGCGCGGTGGTCGAGGTTGCGTAGGGGATTTGCTGCGTTCGGTTGCCGCCCCAATAGTTCGGCGAGGGCGAGGCCACCGGGAGGTAGACCATGTTCAGACCCGGATCGACGGACATCGCGGTCCAGACATTCGCGGTGCCGGTCTTGCGGCGGATGTTCTCGGGCAGGGTCTCGAAGGACCATTGCAGCTTGCCGGTCTGCGCATCGACTGAGAAGACCGCACCGGGAGGAGCTTCGGCCCATTCCCAGTCCTGACCGGCCCAACCGAGGATCAGGTGATTGCCCGCAACCGTCGGCGGCTGCAGCACCGAGAGCGGGAAGCGGTCGTTGACCGTGTTCCACTGGTTCACGTCCAGCACGCCGTCCTTGCCGAAATCGGGGCAGGGCTTGCCGGTATCGGCGTCGAGCGCGAAGAGCCGCGCATCCATCGTGCCGATATAGACGATTTTCTGACAGACCTTGCCCGCGACCGGGTTCTCGGCTTGCCAATAGGCGACGCCGCGGTTCTTCAGCGCGGGCTGGGTCAGCGCCTCGAGCTTGGATTTCGTGTCGAAGGCCCATTTCTGCTCGCCCGTGGCCGGGTCGAGCGCCAGCACGCGGTAGAAGGGCGTGCCGATATAGAGCGTATCATTGGCGAAGATCGGCGTGGCCGACCAAACGGTCGCGGGCTTGTCGCCCGAGCCATCTGAGACGTCGCCGGTATGGACCTGCCAGACCTTCTCCAGATCGCTCACGTTGTCGGGATTGATCTGGGTCAGCGGCGAATACTTCTGTGCGGAGAGCTGACCGTGGAAGCTGTTCCAGACGGGCTTCTCAGGCACCAGCGGTTTGCCGTTGCGCTCGCGCGTGCCGCTGGCGAGCATCGGCTGAGCGACGCTATCCGCCACCGGTTTGGCCTGACCCGTGCTGGCCTCGGGGCCCGAAGGCGTGGACTCGTTGGCGGCAGGGTCGTTGGTCTGCTGGTTCTGATTGGTTTGGGTGTCGGATTGGGTGCCCGTGCCCGTGGAACCCGTCTCCGTGGAACCGCTGTCTGCGGTAGCGCCCGTATCGGTGTTCGTACCGGCGCCCGTGCCGGACGTGTCCGATTGCGTGCCTGCATCCGTGGTTGCCGTATCCGTGCGCGACGTGGTGCCGGTATCGGTCGTGCCGCTGTCGGCTGCGGGTTGGGTCGTCGTATCTGTTGCGGTGCTGTCGGTCGCGGTCGTGTCCTGCGCGTACCCGGCGGCCGCAAAGAAGGCGAGGGCGAAGGCGAGCGAGACGGTCTTGCGGTTCATGCGTAAGCTCCTTTCGAACGCGCGCCCCGGCTCGAGGCGATGTCGTAAATGAGGCCGATCAGCACGACGCCCATCGCCGCGATCAGCCACCATTCATGCAGGAAATAGCCAGCTGCAGCGGTGCCGATCAGGCCGAGCGCCACGAGGACGCGCAATGTCGTGCGGATTCCGCCCGGCTCTGTCATCTGGATCGCGATCCCTGCGAGAGCGATCAAAACGGAGGAGGCGATCACCAGCCCTGCGCCGAACGTGCCGGTCACGCCGGTCATGGGGGTGACGTAATTCCAGATCGCGATGGCGGCGCCGACGAGCGCCCCCAAAACAGTCAGGATGCTGCGTGGCCGTGACGCTGAGCGGGAATGTGCCAACGGAACTCTCCTTGGTAGGTGCTTTATCGCCCAACGCGCGGTGTGTCTTTTGAGGTCCATGAAAATTGAACTGATTTGAGCCCCGGGCGCAGGAACGCGCTTGGCACGGGTGCCTCTGCCGCTTTGGTGGCCAGCATGCGAGAGGATGCAGCAGCACGAAAAAGCGGGCGGAGCGATTTCGTCGCCCCGCCCGCCGCGGTGTCGTGAGAGATGTGCGCCCCTATTTCAGCGCTGGCGATATTCGCCCTGACGCTCCAGCATCCAGCCGGGATATTCCGCGGGCAGGGCACTGAGCTTGTCGAGGCTCTCCAACTCCTCCGCGTCGAGCGTGATCTTCGTCGCGGCGATGTTGTCGGTCAGTTGGTCCTCGCGCTTCGCACCGACGATGACGCTGGTGACTACTTCCTGATGCAGAAGCCATGCCAGCGCGATCTGCGCCACGCTCGCATCGCGCTTCTCCGCCATCGGACGCATCGCGTCGATCAGGTCGAAAGCGCGGTCCTTTTCGACCGGCGGGAAGTCGAAATTGGCGCGGCGCCCGTCGGAGCCCTTGCCGTCGCGGTCGTATTTGCCCGACAGCAGACCGCCTGCGAGCGGGCTCCAGACCATCAGGCCCATGCCGGTGTCGCGCAGCATCGGCACCACTTCGCGTTCCAGATCGCGCCCGGCGATCGTGTAATAGGCTTGCAGCGACAGGATCGGGGCGAGCTTGCGGGCCTCGGCGATGCCGATCGCCTTCATCACCTGCCACGCGGCCCAGTTCGACAGGCCGATATAGCGGATATGGCCGTGCTGAACGAGCGTGGTCAGCGCCTCCAGCGTTTCCGAGATCGGCGTCATCGGGTCGAAGCCGTGGATCTGATAGAGGTCGATATGGTCGAGCTGCAGCCGCTCCAGGCTCTGCTTGCACTGCTCCATGATGTGATAGCGCGACGCACCGCGCTGGTTGATGCCTTCGCCCATCGGGCCGAGCACCTTGGTCGCGATGACCACCTCGTCGCGGGCGATACCGAGATTGCGCAGGCTCTGGCCGAGGATGCGCTCGCTCTCGCCACCGGCATAGACATTCGCGGTGTCGATGAAGTTGATGCCCGCGTCGATCGCGGTCTTCACCAGCCCGTCGGCGTCATCCTGCCGCAGCTGGCCGATCTGGCCCCACATGCCCTCCGACCCGCCGAAGGTCATCGTGCCGAGGCAAAGTTCCGAGACGAGGAGGCCGCTGGGGCCGAGAGGTCTGTAACGCATGGATCGCTCCTTTCGCATCTGTCGGGGGCCCGGTTCGGACGGCCCCTCTGGTCCGGGTAGATGGGGCGCGCCGCGCTCGCGGCGAGCGTCGCAGGGTAGGGCTGGCGCGCACGATCGTGTCATCGCGCGAGAGGGCGGAGGCGTCAGTCCTTGGCGCGCTCCAGCTTCATCGGCGTGAACCACGGGGTGAGGATCACCGCCGTCGCGACAACGAGCGCGTAGCCGATCGCCGACATCATCGCGCTGCGATAGGCCTCGTGATCGCCCTGATCCGCGCCGCCCAACATGCCGAAGAAAATCCCGCCCATGATCGCGATCCCGAAGGAGATTCCGACCTGACGGAGCGCCTGCACCGCACCCGAGGCCGAGCCGCTGTCATTGCTGTCCGCCGACGAGAGCGCGACCTGGAACAGCGGCGACACGGTGTTGCCCATGCCGAAGCCGCCAAGGAAGAACCAAGGTGCCATCCGCCACCAGCTGATCGCGTCGCCCATTGACCAGATCGCCCATAGCTGGCCCGCAAAGCCCGTCGCGAGCAGCATGCCGCCTCCGGTCACGCGCCAGCGTATCCAGCGGTCCCCGAACCAGCCGGTCGTGGCCGAAGCAAGCAGGACGCCGACCGGGAAGGGCGTCGTCGTCAGGCCCGATTGCAGCGGGGTGAGCCCGTAGCCCGCCTGCAGGTAGAGGGCGATGGTGAAGAAATAGCTCGGCACCGCGGTGAATAGCGCCGCGTTCAGAAGGCTGCCCGACAGGAACGAGCCGGAACGCAGCAAGCGCATCGGCAGAAGCTGCGGGGCTTTGCGCTCTTCCTGATGGCGTTGCCAGCGGATGAAGATCCAGCCAAGGACCGGGGCCGCGAGCATCATCGGATACATCCATCCCTGCCAGCCGATCGACGGCGCCTCGACTAGCGGGAACAGCAGCGCCAGCATCGCCACGGCGGCGATCGCGATGCCCACCTTGTCGATGCCCAGCTTGCGGTTGCCCTGTCCCTTGGGCACCAGCATCAGCGCGGCGATGAAGGTGGCGATGCCGAGGGGAATGTTCACGAGGAAGATCGGACGCCAGCCGAGCCCGTAGATATCGGCGGTGAGCAGGAACCCACCCATGATCGGCCCTGCCACCGAGGCCAGCCCGGCGGTCAGCGCGAACAGGCCGAAGGCAGCGCCGCGCTGCTCCGGCGGGAACAAGCGCGGCACCAGCGCCAGCGTCTGCGGCGTCATGATCGCGGCACCGACGCCCTGCGCGATGCGTGCGGTGACCAGCGTGCCGATGCCCGGGGCGATGCCGCATATCAGCGAGGCGGTAGTGAACAGCGCGATACCCGAGACGAACAGCTTGCGCCGTCCCAGCAAGTCGCCCATCCGTCCCGCCGGCAGCAACAGGATCGCGAAGGAGAAGGTATAGCCCGCGACGATCCACTCGATCAG
The DNA here is from genome assembly GCF_002213195.1 of Thioclava sp. F42-5. Classification (NCBI taxonomy): domain Bacteria; kingdom Pseudomonadati; phylum Pseudomonadota; class Alphaproteobacteria; order Rhodobacterales; family Paracoccaceae; genus Thioclava; species Thioclava sp. F42-5. Next base: position 824,849 of record NZ_NBNZ01000001.1, on the reverse strand, counting down.
GTTCGGCGGGGCCGACAACTCTTCCTTCATCGACGGCAGGGCGACGTTGACGATCGTGATGTCGATCAGGTTCATGAAGTTCGCCAGCAGCAACACGGCTGCGGCGGCCCAGCGGCGGGTGGGCGAAAGCGGGGATGCTTGTTCGGGTTCGGCCATTCGGAGTCCGTTCTGTCGCGGCTGTAACGCCAAGGGTAGCTAGCGGAGGGGCGAAGCTGGTCAATAGTGGGTCTTTCGGAGGGGTCACGCGGAACAACTTTCGAGTGTGTCAAAATACATACGCACAGGGGCGCGCGAGTGGATGCATCGCGGGCGCAGGGATTCGAAGGGGAACGGCGCGGGGAGGCTTGGGTGCGGGCAACGGGGCTTGGCGTTCGTTGCGAAAAAAAAGGGCCTCGCGCAAGTTTCAAAAAGATTTCCCGGAGGCCCGCGAAATGCGCTCTCACATGGGTGTGAGCACCGTTACGTCAGACTTGCGCCATGCCGCGATCATGCCCTTGATGCCCTATCAACGAAAAAACGGGGCCCCGCGCTCGCCTTAACGTTGCGCGCGACCGGACCCCGGAAATGGAGGTATCCCTTGAAGTCGATTGCCGCGATCTCCGCTTTTGCCCTGATGTTGGGCAGCGCCGCACCCGTTCTCGCCCAGTCGAGCAAAGTGCCGGAAGGCACCAAGCTCGCCGCTGACCAGACCTTTACCTATTGGCTGCAGGACGATCTGAAGACGCTCGATCCGGATCTGAGCACATCGAAGGACGGTAACGACGTTCTTCAGCAGATGTTCGAAGGTCTCTACCAGCAGGACGATCACGGCAATCTCGTGCCTGCGCTCGCCAAGAGCTACGAGGTCTCCGACGACAAGAAGACCTACACCTTCCACCTGCGCGATGAGAAATGGTCGAACGGCGATCCCGTCACCGCGCAGGATTTCGTCTACGCATGGCGACGCCTCGCCGATCCGGCGACCGCCTCGCAATACTCGTGGTATATCGAGCTGATGCAGGTGAAGAACGCCCATGACGTGATCGCGGGCGACAAGAAGCCGAGCGAACTTGGCGTGAAGGCGCTCGACGACCATACGCTGCAGGTCACGCTCGACAGCGCGATCCCCTATTTCCGCCAGATGCTCGTTCTGTCCTCGACCTTCCCGGTGCCGCAAAAGGTCGTGGAGAAATACGGTTCCGACTGGACCAAGCCCGAGAACATGGTCGTCAACGGTCCTTACAAGCTGAAGAGCTGGAAAATCGGCGACTCGATCGAGCTGGTGAAGAACGACGCTTATTACGATGCCGCGAATGTCACGCTGACCGATCTGAAGTTCATCCCGATCCAGGACAACGACCAGGCGCTGACGCGCTACGAGGCGGGGGAGCTGGACTTCGTGCAGACCCCGGCGGGTCAGTATCCGCGTCTGAAAGATGAGTATCCGGATGCCGCGCACGCTCCGCCGCGCTCCTGCGTCTACGCCTACCGCTTCAACGTCGGCCCGAACGGCCCCGAGGCGCTGAAGGACGTGAAGGTCCGCAAGGCGCTGTCCTACGCGATCAACCGCGACATCATCGTCGACAAGATCCTCAAGGGCGGCCAGAAACCGGCCTATACCTGGACCCACTGGGCGACCGCGAACTTCAAGGCGCCGGACGTGGCTTATGCCGACATGACCCAGCAGGAACGGATGGACAAGGCCAAGGAGCTTCTGAAGGAAGCCGGCTACGGTCCCGATCACCCGCTGAACCTGCGGATCATGTACAACACCTCGGCCGACCACAAGAAAATCGCGATCGCGGTGCAGCAGTTCTGGAAGCAGATCGGCGTGAAGTCGACGCTCGAGAACTACGAGTGGAAGGTCTATCTCGACAAGCTCAACGGGCAGCATGACTTCGACGTGGCCCGCACCGCATGGTGTGCCGACTACAACGAGGCCTCGACCTATCTCGACGTGAACACCTCGTGGTCGGATCAGAACTCGGGTCAGTGGTCGAATTCCGAATACGACAAGTTGATGAAGGACTCGAAGACGGCGGAAGATCCGCAAGAGGACTATACCAAGGCGGAAAAGATCCTCGCCGAGGACATGCCGCTCGCGCCGATCTACGCCTACTCGCTGCCGATGCTGCTGAACCCGCAGATCAAGGGCTACCCGTTCGATAACGTCCAGCTGAACTGGTACGCGAAGAACATGTACAAGGTCGCAAAGTAAGCCGGCTGAAACGATAACGGGCGGGCCGCGCGATCGGCCCGCCCGACCTATTTCGGGACACTCTTATGATCGTCTACATTCTCAAGCGTCTCGCCATCGCGATCCCGACGCTTCTGGTGCTCATCATCGCGAGCTTCCTCTTGATGCACACGGCGCCTGGCGGGCCGTTCTCGTCGGAGCGGGCCGTGCCGCCCGAGGTGCTCGCCAATCTCAACGCGAAATACGGGCTCGACCAGCCGCTGTGGAAGCAGATCGCGACCTATCTGTGGAACGTGGTCGCCCATTTCGATTTCGGGCCGTCGTTCTCGTATAAGGACCGCTCGGTGAACGACATCATCGCGCAGGGCTTCCCGGTCACGCTGACCTACGGCTTCCTCAGCTTCATCGCCGCCGTTCTGGTAGGCGTCACTCTCGGCGTCACCGCCGCGATCAAGCGCAACTCGTGGCTCGACTACCTCGCCGTCGGCATTTCCATCGGCGCGCAGGTGCTGCCGAACTTCGTGATGGCGCCGATCCTCGTGCTGGTGTTCACGCTGTCGCTGCACTGGCTGCCCGGCGGCGGCTGGAGCTTCGACGATCCGCGTTTCTGGATCATGCCGGTGATCGCGCTCTCGACCTCCTACATGGCATCGATCGCGCGGATCACGCGCTCGTCGATGCTGGAAACGCTGAGTTCGAACCACATCCGCACCGCGCGGGCCAAGGGTCTGCCGAAGCGCAAGATCATCATGCGTCACGCGCTGAAACCCGCGCTGCTGCCGGTGATCTCCTATCTCGGTCCGGCGTTCGTTTCGATGATCACCGGCTCGGTGATCGTGGACGTGTATTTCACCACCGGCGGGATCGGCAAAAGCTTCGTGGATAGCGCGCTCAACCGCGATTACGCGGTGATGATGGGGATCACGATCCTGCTGGGCACGCTGACCATCCTGTTCAACCTTGTCGTCGATATCGTCTACGGATGGATCGACCCGAAAATCCGGTACTGACATGGTCATAGACGAATCCAAGATGACCTCGCTCGCCGAGGCAACGAGCCGCGAAGACGTGGCGGGCCGCTCGCTCTGGGCGGACGCGCGCCGGCGGTTCTTCAACAATAAGGCCGCGATTTTCGGGCTGGCGCTGCTCGTCTTCGTCGTGGCCTTCGCGCTGTTCGGCAACCTGATCGCGGCGTGGAACAATTCCGACATCGACTACAACGTGATGGGCGATGCCACGGCCTCTGCGCCGTCCTTCGCCAACGGCCATTACTTCGGCGCCGACGATCTGGGCCGCGATCTGTTCGCGCGCACCGTGCAGGGCACGCAGATCTCGCTGTTGGTCGGCGTGATCGGCACGCTGATCGCGGTGTCCGTGGGCACGGTCTATGGCGCGATCTCAGGCTATTTCGGGGGCCGCGTCGACGGCTTCATGATGCGCCTCGTCGATATCCTGCTGGCGATCCCTTACATGTTCGTGCTGATCCTGCTGCTGGTCATGTATGGCCGCTCGATCGGGATGCTCTTCGTGGGCGTCGGGTTGATATCCTGGCTGGAGATGGCGCGGATCGTGCGCGGCCAGACGCTGACCCTGAAGAACCGAGACTATGTCGAGGCCGCGCGCGCCATCGGCGTGCCGGCCCCCACGATCATCCGGCGCCACATCCTGCCCAACCTCGTGGGCGTGGTGGTGGTCTTCGCGACGCTTCTGGTGCCGCTGATGATCCTGACGGAGAGTTTCATCTCTTTCCTCGGGCTCGGCGTGCAGGAGCCGCAGACCTCGCTGGGGGCGCTGATCTCTGAAGGGGCGGGGACGATGAGCTACGGCACGCTGTGGCAGCTGGCCTTCCCGCTGTTCTTCTTCGTCACCACCCTGTTCGGTTTCTATTTCGTAGGGGACGGGCTGCGTGACGCGCTCGACCCGAAGGAGCGCTGATATGCCATTGTTGGAAGTCAACGACCTCAATGTCCGGTTCGCAACGCAGGAGGGCGAGGTTCACGCCGTCAACGGCGTCAGTTTCGCGCTCGAGCGCGGCGAGGCGCTGGGCATCGTCGGCGAGTCCGGTTCGGGCAAGTCGCAGCTCAGCTTCTCGATCCTCGGGCTACTGGCCGCGAATGGGAAGGCCTCGGGCTCGGTGAAATTCGACGGGCGGGAGATCCTGAACATGCCCGAGCCCGAGTTGAACAAGTTGCGCTCCGACCGGATCTCGATGGTCTTTCAGGATCCGATGACCGCGCTCAACCCCTATATGCGGATTTCGGACCAGATGGCCGAAGTGCTGATGCTGCATAAGGGCTTGGGCAAGCGCGCCGCCGTGGCTGAGGCCGCGCATATGCTCGAACTGGTGAAGATCCCGGACGCGAAGAACCGCGTGCGTCTGTTCCCGCATGAATTCTCGGGCGGGATGCGCCAGCGCGTGATGATCGCGATGGCCCTTCTGTGCAAACCAGATGTGCTGATCGCAGATGAGCCGACGACCGCGCTCGACGTCACCGTGCAGGCGCAGATCATGGACCTGCTGGGCGAGCTGCGCCGCGAGCTGGGCATGGCGACCGTGCTGATTACCCACGATCTTGGCGTCGTCGCGGGCTTCTGCGAGCGGGCGATCGTCATGTATGGCGGTCAGGTGATGGAGCAGTCGCCCGTGGATCCTTTGTTCGCCAACCCGACCCATCCCTATACCAAGGGCTTGCTGGCCGCGCTGCCGCGTCTCGATGCGGAAGTCGCGATGACCCCGATCCGGGGCAATCCGCCGAATATGACCGGCGCGCCGAAGGGCTGCCCGTTCTGCCCACGCTGCGATTTCGTCGAAGAGGTCTGCGCCGACGTTATGCCGCCGCTGACGGAGTTCGCGCCGGGCCGCGCCCGCGCTTGCCACCGTTCCATTGAAACGATCGAGGAGGCCGCCGCATGACGACCCCGCTGATCGAGGCCCGCGACGTTCGGGTCACTTTCGAAATCCGCCGCGCCTCGGACCTGCCGTGGACCGAGCCGCCGAAGCTGCGCGCGGTCAATGGCGTGAACTTCAAGCTGGAGCAGGGCAAGACGCTCGGCATCGTGGGCGAGTCCGGCTGTGGCAAGTCCACGTTGGCCCGCGCGCTGATCCGGATGCTGCCCGCCGAGGGCGAGATCATTTGGGAGGGCGAGACCGATCTGCTGCCGCTCTCGCCGCGGCAGATGCTGAAATATCGTTCCGACATCCAGATGATCTTTCAGGATCCGCTGGCCTCGCTCGACCCGCGGATGACCGTGGGCGAGATCATCGCGGAGCCGCTGCGCACCCATCGCCCGAAGATGGGCCGCAAGGAGCGCAAGCAGAAGGTCCGCGAGGTGATGGAGAAGGTCGGTCTTCTGCCGAACCAGATCAACCGCTACCCGCACGAGTTCTCGGGCGGCCAGTGTCAGCGCATCGGTATCGCCCGCGCGCTGGTGGTGGAGCCGAAGCTGTTGATCTGCGATGAGCCGGTCTCGGCGCTCGATGTCTCGATTCAGGCGCAGGTTATCGCGCTTCTCGAAGATCTGCGCCGCGATCTGGGCCTGACGATCATCTTCATCGCCCATGACCTCAGCGTTGTGCGCCATGTCTGCGACGAGGTGATGGTGCTTTATCTGGGCCAGATGATGGAGGCGGGCGCTACCGAGAAGCTCTTTGCAGAGCCGCAGCACCCGTACACGCAGGCGCTTCTGTCGGCGGTGCCGATCCCAGACCCGGAGATCGAGCGCAACAAGACCCTGATCGCGCTGGAAGGCGATCTGCCGAGCCCGCTGAACCCGCCATCGGGCTGCCCGCTGCGCACCCGCTGCCCGCGGGCGAGCGAGGTCTGCGCCACGACACCGCCGACCGAGGAGGTCGCCGGGCGTCAGGTCTTCTGTCACCATCCCGGCCCTGCGGCCGAAGTGCAGGCGGTGCTGTCGGAGAGCTGAAATCTTGTGCGGCGGGCGGTGATGCATCGCCTGCTCACGCGGATTTGCGCAGGTTGACGCAAGGTCTTTGTCCAATCGGTCAAAAGACTGTTACGATCCCCGGATAGAGCGCTCCGGCAAGGAGCCAATTGTCTCGGAGGATCCCCCTATGTCGCTTATTTCGCGTCGTCAGTTTCTCGTTACCACCACCGCCGCGGGCGGTCTCGTGATGGTCCACCCGTTCACCGCGCGCGCGGCTGAAGGTCAGGCCCACCTGCGCCTGCTGTGCACTACCGATATTCACTGCCATATCCGGCCCTACGATTATTATGCCGACAAGCCTGTCGATACCGTGGGCCTGTCGCGCACTGCGACCCTGATCGAAGGCGTACGCGCGGAAGCCGCCAACACCCTGACCTTCGATAACGGCGATTATATGCAGGGCAACCCGATGGCCGATTACATCGCATACTCCAAGGGAATGAAGGAGGGCGACACCCACCCGGTCATCGCGGCGATGAACCTGCTGGGCTATGATTGCGGCACGCTGGGCAATCACGAGTTCAACTACGGGATGGATTTCCTCAAGAAGGTGAACGACCGCGCAAACTACCCGATGGTCTGCGCGAACTTCGCCCATAAGCTGGGCGCGACCCCGCGCGAGGACGACCTTTACCTGCCGCCCTACCTGATCCTCGACCGCGAACTGACCGATGGGGCTGGAAACAAGATGCCGATCCGCGTCGGCGTGATCGGCTTCGTGCCTCCGCAGATCATGCAATGGGACCGCGCGCATCTCGAGGGCAATTACCAGACTCGCGACATCGTGGAGGCCGCGAAAGCATGGGTTCCGCAGATGCGCGAGGAGGGCGCCGATCTGGTCGTTGCGCTCGCCCATACCGGAATCGACAACGGTCCTCAGACCGACGGCATGGAGAACGCTGCCTTCTACGTCGCAGGCGTCGACGGCATCGACGCGGTGATCACCGGGCACCAGCACCGTAACTTCCCCGGCAAGGATTTCTCGGGCCCCGGGATCGACAATGAGAAGGGCACGCTGCAGGGCAAGCCCGCGGTGCAGGCGGGCTTCTGGGGCAACCACATGGGGCTGATCGACCTGATGCTGAGCCGCGACGGCGGCAAGTGGAAGATCGATAGCCACAGCTCCGAGATCCGCCCGATCTTCGCGCGCGGCGAGGATCGTTCGATCACGCCGCTGACCACCGATTACAAGCCGATCCTCGCGGCCACCGATCAGGTGCATGAAGAGACGCTCAAATATGTCCGCGCCAAGGTGGGCGAGACCGAAGCGCCGCTCTATTCCTACTTCGCGCTGGTGGCCGACGATCCCTCTGTGCAGATCGTCTCGAACGCGCAGATCTGGTACGTGAAGAAACTGCTGGAGGGCACGCCCGAAGGCAAGCTGCCGCTTCTGTCGGCGGCGGCGCCGTTCAAGGCCGGCGGGCGCGGCGGTCCGGATTACTTCACCGATGTTCCGAAAGGGCCGGTGGCGATCAAGAACGTCTCCGACCTCTATCTCTATCCGAACACGCTACAGGCGGTGAAGGTCACCGGCGCGCAGGTGAAGGACTGGCTGGAACGCTCTGCAGGCATGTTCAACCAGATCGAGCCGGGTGCGAAGGACGCGACGCTGCTGAACCCCGATTTCCCGTCCTACAATTTCGACGTGATCGACGGCGTGACCTACCAGATCGACATCACCCAGCCCGCGAAATTCGACAAGGACGGCGTGGCGGTGAACCCCGACGCGAACCGCATCGTCGATCTGAAATTCGAGGGCAAGCCGATCGATCCGAAGGCCGAGTTCGTGATCGCGACGAACAACTACCGCGCCTCGGGGGGCGGCAGCTTCCCCGGCGCGGACGGCTCGACCGTGATCTACCGTGCGCCCGACACCAACCGCGACGTGATCGTGCGCTACATCCACGACAAGGGCACGATCAACCCGAAGGCCGACGCGAACTGGTCCTTCGCGCCCGCGGGCGGCGCGACGGTGCTGTTCGAGACCGGCCCGAAGGCACAGGCCTATGTCGAGGACGTGAAATCCCGGGGTCTCGACATCGAGCAGGCGGGCGACGGCGAGGGCGGCTTCGCGCTCTATCGCATCACGCTCTGAACTGCCTTGGACAGAGACCGAAAGGGGCGCCATCGGCGCCCCTTTTCCACGCAGTGCTGTCGCGAGGCGGTTTGCCCCCTCCGGTATCTCGCGAATACGTGAACTCCGCGCAGGGCGCGAACTGACACCGGGATTGCGGTGCGGATGTCGCGAGCGGCTGCGTTGATTGGAAGTTTACATTTTAAAACAATAAGTAAGACAAGCCGTCTTTCCCGAGCCTCACGGCACGCAGCATTTGTTTCCTGCATTTACCGCCGCGCGCGAGTGGCGACAGAACCAAGCGGGCCTATCGTAGAAATGGAACAACGCCGGGAAAACCGGGCTGCGGACAGGAGTTTCAGTATGAGCATTGGTCGGATGACGCGGCGCGCCGCGCTTGGGATGCTGCTTGCGGGCGGGGTCGCCGCGCAGGCATTGGCGCAGGGAATGCCGGGCGGCGCGCGTGGCCCGACCGAGGTCGGCGTGATGCAGGTCGAGACACGGTCCGTGCCCTATACCGTCACCCTGCCGGGCCGCGCCGTGGCCTATGAGCAGACCGATATCCGCCCGCGCGTCGCCGGCACCATCGCCTCGATCGATTACGAGGCGGGTCACAAGGTCGCGACGGGCGACGCGCTGTTTCACATCGACGACGACACCTATCAGGCCGAACTGACCGCTGCAGAGGCCGAGAAGGCGAGCGCCGACGCCAATGTGCAGGCCGCGCAATCGCAGGTGGACCGCTACACCAAGCTAGAGAAGACTTCGATTTCGGTGAGCGATCTGGAGACGGCGAGGGTCGCGCTGGCCCAAGCCAAGGCCTCCGCGCTGAGTGCCGAGGCCGATCTTCAGACCGCGCAGCTCAATCTCGACCGCACGGTGATCCGCTCGCCTATCGACGGCTACCCGGATGTGGCGAACGTCTCCGTCGGCTCGCTGGTCACGGCGAACCAGTCCGACGCGCTGACCACGGTAACGCGGCTCGATCCGATCTATGTCGATGTTTCCGAGAGTGCGGCGCGGATCATGCGGGTGCGTCAACGGATCGATCAGGGTACGCTTCAACGCGGCGATCAACTGAAGGTCTCGCTGCTGCTGGAGACCGGTGAGGAATATGACGGCACCGGCACGCTGGTCAGCCCCGGCGCGACCGTATCCTCGACCACCGGCACGGTCGATTTCCGGTTTAAGTTCGACAATCCCGACCGGCTGATCCTGCCGGGCCAGTTCCTGCGCGCGAAGATCACGCTGGGCACGACTCAGGCGATCCTCGTGCCGCAGCGCGCGACCACGCGGGAAGGGGATGGATCGCTTTCGGCCTTCGTCGCCGCGGATGGCACGGCGAAGAAGGTGACGCTGACGACGGCGGGAACCTATCAGAACGCGTGGATCGTGACCGGCGGCATCGAGAGCGGCGATCAGGTGATCCTTGACGGGCTGAAGAACCTGCGCGACGGGGCCGAGATCAAGACGGTGCCGGTGACGATCAACGCGCAGGGGGTCGTGAAGGATGCGAGCCCCTCGGGTGACGAGACCGATACGGCGAAGGCGGAGTGAACCCGGCATGATCCGCTTCTTCATCCATCGCCCCGTCTTCGCGATCGTGCTCGCGCTGGTGACGATGCTCGCCGGCGGCTACGCGCTCACGCAGCTTCCCGTCTCGCAATATCCAGAGGTCGCGCCGACCACGATCCGCATCTCCGCCAGCTATTCCGGGGCGACCGCGCAGGCGGTCGAGAACTCGGTCACCACCCCGATCGAGGACTCGCTGACCGGGCTCGACGGGCTGCTCTACATGGAGAGCTTTTCCAACCAGGGCTCTGCGCGGCTGACGCTGACCTTCGACGGCTCGGTCGATCCGATCGATGCCGAGAACGAGGTGCAGACCAAGATCCGCAAGGTCGAGAATGCGCTGCCTGATGCGGTGCAGACCTCCGGGGTGAATGTCTCGCGCTCGTCCTCGGACATCCTGATGGTCGGGGCACTGGTCTCGACCGATGGCAAATATTCGACCGTCGAGCTGGGCAACATTCTGGACACCGAAGTGAAAGGAGCGATCGAGCGCACTGCTGGCGTGGGCGGGATCAACGTCTTCGGCTCGGGCTACGCGATGCGGGTCTGGCTCGATCCCTACAAGCTCGAGCAATACCAGCTGACGCCGACCGACGTGACCGCGGCAGTACAGGCGCAGAACACCACCGTCTCGGTTGGCTCGCTGGGCGATCTGCCCACCACCGAAGGCCAGCAGTTCACCGCCACGATCACCGCACAGAGCCAGCTGACCTCGGTCGAACAGTTCGAGAAGATCCTGCTGAAAACAGAACCCGACGGCTCTGCGGTCTATCTGGGCGATGTCGCGCGGATCGAGATCGGGCAGGAGAATTACGGCACCAATTCCAGGTTCAACGGCATGAATGCGGCAGGGTTCGGCGTGAACCTCGCGAACGGCGCGAATGCAGTCGATACGGCGGCGGCAGTGCGTGCGACGCTGGATCGGATGTCATCGTCGCTGCCCGAGGGTGTCAAGTTCCAGATCGCCTACGACACCTCGCCCTTCGTGCAGCTTTCCATCGAGAAGGTCTATCACACGCTGGCCGAAGCGATCGTGCTGGTGCTGCTGGTGATCCTCGTATTCTTGCAGAAATGGCGCGCGACATTGATCCCGATCGTCGCAGTTCCCGTGGTGCTGCTGGGCACATTCGCGGTGCTGCTGGTCGCGGGCTATTCGATCAACACGCTGACAATGTTCGCGATGGTGCTGGCGATTGGCCTCTTGGTCGATGACGCGATCGTCGTGGTGGAGAACGTCGAGCGCGTGATGGAGGAGGAGGGGCTCAGTCCCCTCCAAGCCACCGAGAAAAGCATGTCCCAGATCACCGGCGCACTGATCGGGGTGGCGCTTGTGCTGTCGGCGGTGTTCCTGCCGATGGCGTTCTTTCCCGGCTCGACGGGCGTGATCTATCGGCAATTCTCGGTGACGATCATCACCGCGATGGTGCTCTCTGCCGTGGTTGCGCTGATCCTGACGCCTGCGCTGGCGGCCAAACTCCTGCGCCCCTCGACGGGCCGCGCGATTGCGCCGGCGCGCGCTTTCAATACCGGTTTCGCGAAAGTGCAGCGCGGCTACGCCGGTGCGGTCGCGCGCATCGTGCGCAAACCCTTCCTGATGGCGCTGGTGCTAGTTCTCGTGCTGGCGGGCGCTTGGGGCGTGATGACCCGGCTGCCGTCCTCCTTCCTTCCGAAGGAAGATCAGGGCGTGCTCATGGCGATGGTGAACCTTTCGGAAGGGTCGACGACGGCACAGACGTCGGATGTGGTCGACCAGATCACCCAATACCTGCTGACGCAGGAGAAGTCCGATGTGGCTTCGGTCTTCGCGACGCTCGGGTTTTCCTTCGGGGGTGGTGGACAGAACACTGCGATGGTCTTCGCCAAGCTGAAGGATTTTGGTGAGCGCACTGGCGCGGATCAAACCGCCGCCGCGATTTCGGGGCGGGCGAACGCCCATTTCGCAGGTCTGCGCGCGGGGCAGGTCTTCTTTCTGCAACCGCCGGCGATCCGCGGGATCGGCAATTCTTCGGGCTTCCAGATGTACCTGGTGGATCAGGGCAATAACGGGACCGCTGCGCTGAAGGAGGCAGGCGATCAGCTCGTGGCCGAGGCGAAATCGGATAGCCGCCTGACCAATGTCCGGGTCAGCGGCGATGAGGACAAGGCAGCACTGCAGCTGGATATCGACCAGCAGAAGGCCGAAAGCTTCGGTCTGACGCTGAGCAACCTCAATTCGATGCTCTCAGTAATCTTCAGCGGGAGATCGGTGAACGACTTCGACCTCAACGGCAACTTACGCCCGGTGATCGTGCAGGCCGATTCGCCTTACCGGATGCAGCCGGAAGATATCGACACCTGGTACGCGCGGAACGCGTCGGGCGAGATGGTGCCGTTCTCGTCCTTCGCGACGACAAAATGGGTATCGGTCGCCCCAAGGCTGTCGCGCTATGACGCGGCCAATGCGATCGAGATCTCGGGTCAGGCGTCGGACAGCGCAAGTTCCGGCGCGGCGATGGACGCGATGGAGCAGTTGGTCAGTGACCTGCCCGGCGGCTACGCGGTCGCCTGGACGGGGTTGAGCTATCAGGAACGCCAGTCCGGCGATCAGGCGCCCTATCTCTATGCGCTCTCGGTGCTTGTGGTCTTTCTCTGCCTTGCTGCGCTTTACGAGAGCTGGTCGATCCCGCTGTCAGTGATGCTCGCCGTGCCGGTGGGCGTTCTGGGGGCGCTGGTCTCGGCGTGGGTCTTCGGGCAGTCGAATGACGTCTATTTCAAGGTGGGTATCCTCACGACCATTGGTCTGGCGGCGAAGAACGCGATCCTGATCGTGGAATTCGCCAAGAACCTCGAGGCCGAGGGCAAGGAGCTGATCCCCGCGACCATCGAGGCGGCACGGCTCCGCCTGCGCCCGATCCTGATGACCTCGCTCGCCTTCATGCTGGGCGTGGTGCCGCTGGCGATCGCGACCGGGGCGGGGGCCGCGGCGCAGAACGCGATCGGCATCGGCGTGCTGGGCGGGATGGCGGCGGCAACCTTCATCGGTGTCTTCATGGTGCCGGCCTTCTACGTCCTGATCCGCAAACTCACTCCGGGGCGCTGAGGCGGGGGGCGATTCCGTCGCGGAGCCGGCGGCGTCAGGCCCATGACCGCCTCAGCGACCTGTCACATCCGCCTGAATCGGGGAATGCGGGGAACAAAGCGTTGAAGACGCAAGTTTCCCCGCCAAGGAAAACCGGCAAATGCCGGAAAGAACCGATAAAGGAGTGAAGTTATGCTGAGCATGATCGGGGGCCTCATCGTCCTCATCCTCGACATCTGGGCCATCGTGTCGATCTTTGGTTCGGGAGCGTCCACCGGCAAGAAAGTGCTGTGGATCCTGCTGATCATCATCCTGCCGGTGATTGGCTTCATCATCTGGCTGATCGCCGGACCGAAGGGCGCGAAGGCGACAGTTTGAACGACGCGGAGGCAAAGGGACGAGCCGCGCAGTGCCCTGCGTATCGTTCCTATCGGCTCTGCTACCCTATTGCTGCTGGCGCTCGCGCTGGCTGTCTGGATCAGCCCTTGGTGGCTGATCCTTTCGCTTTTTGCGAGGCCGTTACGCCAACTGCTGCGAGCCGCGCCGGGAACGCCTTCCTGCGATGAGCGGGGTCGGGTGAACGCAGCCGCCGCAAGGGGTTCGCGGCGGCTGCTGCCCGACGGAGACGAGTGTGGGGAATCTCCGTCAGGGTCTCGTACTGTTCCCGAACGGGAACGTAAAAGCGGACGGTCCCACGGGTCGAGAGCGCTACGCGCATGTCCTCGACACGAAGGCGTCCGGAATGTCTAAGCTGCGCGAAGGGCTGACCCGCAAAGGAGAAGCGGATCGACGGCAACAAAGGGCATTTGCACCGGATGGGGGCACGCACGCAACCGTAATCGGGCTGCACAGGGCGGATATTCGCCGGTAGCCGCGACGGAACGGGCAAACCGAGCGGACCGGGAGGACGAGATGGACGAAGCCGAACGGATAGGAACCGAAGCTGCACGCTTGCTGGATATGACCCCGCAGCGGGTCAAGCCGTTGGCGGGCGGCGATCTGAGCCCGGTTCTGGCGATGGACCTGCCGAGTGGGGAGCGGGTGATCGCCAAGGGCGGGCCGAGCCCGGAGACCGAGGCAGAAATGCTTCGAACGCTGGCCGAGGCGGGCGCGCGGGTGCCGAAGGTGCTTGCGGTCTCTCGGATCTGCCTCGTTATGGAGGCGCTACCCCAGAGCGGCGGGCTGAGGGGCGCGGGCTGGCTGGAACTCGGCGAGTCGCTTCTCCGCCAGCACCGTGCGCCGGGGGCGCCCGATGATACGCCCTATGGTTGGCCCGTCGATTACGCTTTCGGCCCGGTGCCGATCCCGAACGCAGGGCAAGCGACATGGACCGAGTTCTGGGCCGAGGCAAGGCTGCGCCCGTCGCTGCCCGAACTGCCCGCGCCGCTCGCCCGCCGGGTCGAGAGGCTCGCGGCGCAGATCGAGGAACATCTGCCGCCACGCCCGTTCCCGTCCTTGCTGCATGGCGATCTCTGGGCGGGAAACGTGTTGGGCGACCAGGGGCACCTGAGCGGGTTGATCGACCCGGCATGTTATTACGGCGACGCGGAGGTCGATCTCGCGATGCTTCATCTCTTCGGCGCGCCGGGGCGGGAATTTGCCGTGGGCTACGGCGCGCTGCCGCCCGGTTGGGAAGCGCGCCGGGTGATCTATCAGCTATGGCCCGCGCTCGTGCATCTGCGCCTGTTCGGGGCCGGTTATCACGGAATGGTGGCGGGGCTTCTGGACCGGATCGGCGTCTAACGGGGAACCAGCGCGGCCATGAGGCGCTTTGGCTGCATTGAGAGGTGTTCACGGTGTCCCTGCCCAATGTCTCGATCTCGCGGCTGCCCGCGCTCAACTGGTCGCGCGGATTGCCCGCAGCGCTGGCGCTGAGCGGGCTGGTCGGGATCGTGCTGATACTCGACCTGCCGCGCGGGCAGGAACTGGCGGCGCTCGGCGCGGGGTTTGCCACCTCGACGGGGCAGGGCAAGTCGATCCGCAACCGCCGCTGGCCCGTCACCTTCCTCGACATCGCCGGTAAGCTCGTCGGGATCTTCGCGGGGATGGTCGCTGCGAAGGTCATGATCGGCGGCGTCGCGCTGAGCGTCCCGGGAATGCTGCTCGGCGCCTTCGCGGTGGGCTTGTTGTCACGCCGAGATATGAGCCTGTGGTGGCTGTTCCTGCAAAGTTGGCTGTTCTTCTCGCTCTCGACCTTTCTCGTACAGTTCATCCCGTCGCCCGGGCCGGTGCTGCTCGCCGTCGGCGGCGCGATGGTCTGGGTCTTGGCCGTGGAAGAGGCGGTTCGGGTGATCTGGAAATACTTCGCGCCCGAAACCGGTCCAACGCTCGACGGGCAGGTGCCGCCCGACGGCATCGCGCCGCTCAACTCGCTGATCGGGCAGGGGCTGCAGGCGATGGGCGCGGTGGGGCTGTCCTACGGGATCGCGGTCGGCCTCTCGATCAACCACCCCTACTGGGCACCGCTGTCAGCGTTGCTGATGTTGCGCCCGCGCCCGGGCATGACATGGGAGCGCGTCTTCGTGCGCAGCCTCGCGACGCTTGCAGGTGCGGTCGGAGCGAGCCTGCTTGTGCTGGGGCTCGGGCCGCACAGCGCGCTTATGCCGGGGCTCTACGTGATCTTCGGCGTGATCGCGATCCTGTTTGCTCCGCCCGCGCATTACCCGACCTTCGTGGCTTTCCTGACCGCGCTGATCGTGGTGATGGTCTCGATGGGCAATGATGCGCCGCTGTCGAACGCATGGGGCCGGATCGCGGGGACGGTGCTGGGTGGGGCCTCGGCCCTGGCAATGAGCTATCTCGCCCATGCGATCCGCAAGCGGCTCGGCTGGGAGGAAAGCCTCCCCGAGAGCGATGCCGCGTGAACGAAAACGGCCGCCCCGAGGGACGGCCGTTTCAAATCGAGATGTCAGTCGATCAATCGGGCAGGATGCGCACACCGCCCTTCGCCGCCGAGCTGGCCAGCAGAGCATAGGCCTTGAGTGCGGTCGAGACGGCCCGCTTGCGAGGCTCTGCCGGTTTCCACGGCAGCGGCCCTTTCGCCTCGCGGCGCGCGGCCAGAACATTGTCGGCCACGGCGAGGTTGATCGTGCGGTTCGGGATGTCGATCTCGATGATGTCGCCGGTCTCGACGAGGCCGATCGTGCCGCCTTCTTCCGCTTCCGGGCTCACATGGCCGATGGAGAGGCCCGACGTGCCGCCCGAGAACCGCCCGTCGGTCAACAGCGCGCATTTGGCGCCGAGGCCTTTCGATTTCAGATAGGAGGTCGGGTAGAGCATCTCCTGCATCCCCGGGCCGCCGCGCGGGCCTTCATAGCGGATGATGACCACTTCGCCCTCGACGACCTTGCCGGTGAGGATGCCCGAGACCGCGTCGTCCTGGCTCTCGAACACCTTCGCGGGGCCCGAGAATTTCAGGATCGAGTCGTCCACGCCCGCTGTTTTCACGATGCAGCCCTGCTCGGCGATGTTGCCGTAGAGCACCGCCAAACCGCCATCCTGCGAGAAGGCATGTTCCGCGGTGCGGATCACGCCGCCCTTACGGTCGCGGTCGAGCTCCTTGTAGCGGTTCTCTGTCGAAAACGCCTGCGTGGTGCGCACGCCGCCCGGAGCCGCGCGATAGAACTGGTGGATGGCGTCGTCATTCGCGACCATCACGTCCCACTTCGCGAGCGCTTCGCCCATCGTTTCCGAGTGCACGGTGCGCACGTGTTCGTGGATCAGGCCGGCGCGGTTCATCTCGCCGAGGATGCCCATGATACCGCCTGCGCGGTGGACGTCTTCCATATGGACGTCCTGCTTCGCCGGCGCGACCTTGCAGAACACCGGAACCTTGCGGCTCAGCCGGTCGATGTCTTCCATCGTGAACTCGACCTTGCCCTCATGCGCGATCGCCAACAGGTGCAGCACGGTATTCGTGGACCCCCCCATTGCGATATCGAGGCTCATCGCGTTCTCGAAGGCCTCGAAGGTCGCGATCTCGCGCGGCAGCAGGCCCTTGTCTTCCAGTTCGTAATGGCGGCGCGTGATCTCGACGATCTTGCGGCCCGCCTCGAGGAACAGTTCCTTGCGGTCGGCATGGGTGGCGAGCATCGAGCCGTTGCCCGGCAGGGCCAGACCCAGCGCCTCGGCGAGACAGTTCATCGAGTTCGCGGTGAACATGCCAGAGCACGACCCGCAAGTCGGGCAGGCGGCCTTCTCGATCGCGAGCACGTCCTCGTCGGAGTATTTCTCGTCGGCCGCCGCGACCATCGCATCGACCAGATCAAGGTCGTGACCGATGATTTCCGCGCCTTCCTTGCCGGCCTCCATCGGGCCGCCGGAGACGAAGATCACCGGGATGTTCAGGCGCATCGCGGCCATCATCATGCCGGGGGTGATCTTGTCGCAGTTCGAGATGCAGACCATCGCATCGGCGCAATGGGCGTTGACCATGTACTCGACGCTGTCGGCGATCACTTCGCGCGAGGGCAGGGAGTAGAGCATCCCGTCATGGCCCATCGCGATCCCGTCGTCGACGGCGATTGTGTTGAATTCCTTCGCGACACCGCCCGCGCTTTCGATCTCGCGCGCGACCATCTGGCCGAGGTCCTTGAGGTGGACGTGACCGGGCACGAATTGGGTGAAGGAGTTCACGACCGCGATGATCGGCTTGCCGAAGTCGTCATCCTTCATGCCGGTGGCGCGCCACAGACCGCGCGCACCTGCCATGTTGCGGCCATGGGTGGATCTACGGGAACGATAAAAGGCCATAAGATTTCCGTTTCTGTCGCGCCCGAGGGGACTCGGGCAATTTCCTGTCGCGGGCCTGAATATAACATGGATCGCCCGATGAACAGTGGCGAGATGGCGCGGGTGGACTGTGCGATGGTGCGAGATGTTGGGGAGAGCGCGTCTCGGAAGGCTTCCAGTGGAAGCCTTGAGCGGCGAGCGCGCCGCGTGGCGCGACGCAGGGCGCCTCATACGGGAGACGATGGTCTTGCGCGGCGCGCGCGCGACGCCCCGGAAGACACACGGCAAAGCTTGCGCATCCGCCGCCTTCACCTACCTTTCATCCGATGCCCGACACCGCCGCCACGCCCCTTCTGCCGCAACGCTTCTCCGACTGGTTCGCCAGCCGCGGCTGGGAGCCGCATAGACACCAATTGGAGGTGCTGGCGTCGCGCGAAGATACGCTCCTGATCGCGCCGACCGGGGGCGGCAAAACGCTGGCCGGTTTCCTGCCGTCGCTCGTCGATCTTGCGGAGAACCATGACGGCCTGCACACGCTCTATGTCTCGCCCCTGAAGGCTCTCTCGAAGGATATCGCCCGCAACCTGCGCGCGCCGGTGGACGAGATCGGGCTGGACCTGCGGATCGAGGATCGCACCGGCGACACCTCGGCCACGCAGCGCCGTCGTCAGCGGGTCGATCCACCGCAGATCCTGCTGACGACGCCGGAGAGCCTCGCGCTGATGCTGTCATACCCCGAGGCGCCGAAGATTTTCGCGGGGGTGAAACGGGTGGTGCTCGACGAGATCCATGCGCTGGCCGAAAGCAAGCGGGGCGACCAGTTGATGCTGGGCGTCGCGCGGTTGCGCAGCCTGTCGCCGGGCCTGACCGTTACCGGGCTGTCGGCGACGGTCGAGGCCCCGCAGGCGCTCGCAGATTTCATGGGCGGCGCGCGGGTGATCATGGCCGACCCGGGCCCGCCGCCTGATATCGAGATGTTGCCGACCGAGCTCCCCGCGCCTTGGGCCGGCGGCGGCGGACGGCACGCCGCGCGCGACGTGATGGCGGCGATCGAGGACGCACGCCTCAGCCTCGTTTTTCTTAACACGCGCGCACAGGCGGAGCTGTTCTTTCAGGCGCTCTGGGAGGTGAATGACAACGCCCTGCCGATCGGGCTGCATCACGGCTCGCTTTCGCGGGAAGCGCGGCACAAGGTCGAGGAGGCGATGGCGAATGGCGCTCTGCGCGCGGTGGTTTGCACCGGCTCGCTCGATCTGGGGCTCGACTGGGGCGATGTCGATCTGGTCCTGCAGGTCGGCGCACCGAAGAACGTCAAACGCCTCGTGCAGCGGATCGGGCGCGCCAATCACCGATATGACGAGCCTTCGCGCGCCCGGATAGTGCCCGCGAACCGCTTCGAGATTGTCGAATGCGCCGCCGCTTTGGAGGCCGTGCGCGAGAACGATCTCGACGGCGGCGGACGACGCTGGCGCGGCCCGCTCGACGTGCTGTGCCAGCATATCCTGCTGACCGCCTGCGCCGGGCCGTTCGAGGCGGATGCGCTTTATGCCGAGGTGCTGGGGGCGGGGCCCTACGCCACGCTGCCGCGGGCCGATTTCGATGCCTGTCTCGAGTTCTGCGCGACGGGCGGCTACGCGCTGCGGGCCTATGACCGCTGGCAGCGCCTGCTGCAGCGTGATGGTAAATGGCAGCTTCGCGACCCCCGCGCGACCCGCGATCTGCGGATGAATATCGGCACGATCACCGAGACCGAGAAGCTGAAAGTCCGCCGCAAATCCCGGCGCGGCGGCACGCCTCTGGGCGAGGTCGAGGAAGGCTTTGCCTCGTCTCTTACCCCCGGCGACACGTTCCTGATCGGCGGACAGGTGGTGCGCTACGAGAGCCTGCGCGAGATGGTCGTCGAGGTGACGAATGCCGCCACGCGCGAGCCGAAGATCGCCGTCTTCTCGGGGCTGAAGATGGCGACCTCGCTGGAGCTGTCGCAACGGGTGCAACGGCTGATCGCCTCGCCGGAAGACTGGGACCAGTTGCCGCCCCACACCCGCGATTGGCTGGCACTGCAGCGCGATATCTCGACCCTGCCAGCACCCGGCACACTGACCTGCGAGACCTTCCTGCGCGGCGGGCGGGCGTTCTTTTGTCTTTATGGCTTCGCGGGGCGCAACGCGCATCAGACGCTCGCACTGCTGCTGACGCACCGGATGGAGCAGGCGGGGCTCGGGCCGCTCGGCTTCGTTGCCACCGATTACGCGCTGCTGATCTGGTCGATCGACCCGGTCGAAGATCCTGCGCCGCTGCTGTCGGTCGAAGGTCTGCGCGAAGGCCTGCGCGACTGGCTGGAGAGCAACGCGGTGATGAAGCGCGCGTTTCGGTCGATCGCGACGATTGCAGGGCTCATTCAGCGCAATCTGCCGGGGCAGCGCAAATCGGGCAAACAGGCGACGTTTTCCTCGGACATCCTCTATGACACGTTGCGCCGCTACGATCCCGATCACCTCCTTCTGCGCATCACTCGCGAAGAGGCTAGCCGCGGTCTTGTCGATTTCGAGCGGATCGAGGAGATGCTGGCCCAAGGGCAGAGAATCGTGCATATCCGCGCCCCGCATGTGACGCCGCTGGCCGCGCCGCTGTTGCTCGAACATGGGCAGGTCGGCATTCGCGGCGGCACGGGCGAGGCACGACTGATGGAAGAAGAGGCGCAGGCGATGATGCGCGAGGCGGGGCTGGAATGAGAGAGATCACCTTCGCGGGGCAGCGGTTCGAGGCGCAACCGTCGGGCGCGCTCTATTGGCGCGAGGAGGACGCGCTGATCGTGGCCGATCTTCACCTGGGCAAGTCCGAGCGGATGGCGCGGCGCGGCGGTGCGCTGCTGCCGCCCTTCGAGAGCCTCGACACGGTAATCCGGCTCGAGGCCGAGGTGCTGCGCCTACGACCTTCGCGGCTGATCAGCCTTGGTGACGCCTTCGATGACGACGCGGCCGCGAGCGAAATCGCCCCGGAGATTGCCGGCCGTCTAACCCGGCTCGCGGCCCTGACCAAGCTGCTATGGATCGCGGGAAACCACGATCCGATCGGCCTGGGCCGGACCGTCGAGGAGACGCAGATCGGCCTGCTCACGCTGCGCCATATCGCCGGTGTCGGGCCGGACCTTTCCGGCCATTACCATCCCAAAGCCAAGATCGCCCGGCGCGCCTATCGGGCGTTTCTCATCGGTCGCGATCACCTGATCCTACCCGCGTTCGGCACCTATACCGGCGGGTTGGATTGCGACGGGCCGGAGCTGTCGTCGCTGGTCGGGCCGGGGGTAGCGGTGCTGACGGGGCCGGGGATGCCTATGCGCCCGATCGGTCAGAGCGCGCTGCGCCAGTCGCGATAGCCCGCCCGTTCCAGCGCCTCGCGCGCCGCGATGAAGCCGGGGCGATCGGGCTCCGGGTCGGGGATCGGCACGACCGGCGCGAGGTCGTCCAGACCCAGACCATGCTCGCGCCGTCCTGCGCGGATCAGGGCGAGATACCATTCGAACGGCGCGATCCCGTCCCGGCGCTGCAAGGCGCGATAGGTGAAGGCACGTGCGCCGTCCTCGAGTACTAGCGCGATTTTCTCGTAATGCAGCCCGGCCCCCTCGGCGGCATCGAGCGCTGGAATGTCACTCTCCGCGATCTCAAACAACACGCCTCGGGTGCTCGCGTCGCCCTGCGTGATCGTGGCCTTCGCGCTCCCGTCGCGCCCGCGTTTCGAGAAATCGAGCGAATGTCCGGGGATCTCCGCATGGCCGATGACGCGCGCCGAAGGGCAGCGCGCGGCAAGCCGGGAGGTCAGCAGGTTGGAGCCATAGGCGAGGTAGGGGATCATCCGCTTACCCTCAGGTTCATCGCAAATGTCTCCTGCCCGCCGGGGGGCAAGATCATGCTGTCGGGTCGCGCGGCCAGTTCCGGCCCGGCGCCTTCCGAAGCAGGCAGCCCGTGCCACGGCTCGATGCAGATATAGGGCGCACCGGGTTTCTGCCACAGCGCGAGATTGGGCAGGTTGGAAAAGCGGAAATCGAGCACCGGCCCGCCCTCTCCGCAATAGCGCAGCCCGTCGCCCGCGCCTTCAGGGAAGATCATCGCGTCGTCTTCAAACTGTGCCGGATCGAGGGTCAGCGCGCCCGTCGTGAAGGGCGAAGGCATCCGCGCGCGCCCCAGCATACCATCCACGAGCCGAGCGAGCGCAGGCTCCGCGCCGTTGCTCAGCTCGATCCGATGCGGGCCGGTCGCACCGGGCAGCGGCCAACGAAACGCGGGGTGAAAGCCGAAGGAAAACGGCATCTCTCGCTCGCCCGCATTGCTCACAGTAGCAGTGACGCGCAGCTCCGACCCCACGACTTCGTGGACGATCTCAAGACGGAAATCGAACGGATAGGCCGCCGTGTCATGCGAGGGTTCGAGCAGGTGGCAGCAGCGGGATTGCGTCAGCTCGGTCACGCGAAAGGGCAGGTCGCGGGCGAAGCCGTGCTTGGAGATCGCGTGGGGCGTTCCATCGATCGTCACCCCGTCGGGCGCGGGAAGGCCGACGATGGGGAAAAGGATCGGGGCCTGCCCGCTCCACCAGGCCGGGTCGCCCTCCCAGAGCAGCTCCTGCCCCTGATAGCTCAGCCCCTGCATCTCAGCGCCCAGATCGGCGATGGTGACGCTGAGGCTTTGGGAGCAAATCTGGGGCATGTGTCGGGATCCGGAGGTTGTGACGTGTCGCGCCTTGGTATCGCGCCGCCGGAGATGATCCAAGCCCGCGTCCGTTTCGTGCCGAGTGAGGGGGGCAGCGCCCGACCTTGGGGTGAGCCGCGTCTCGGAGGGCTTCCTTTGGAAGCCTTCAGTGGCGAACGCGCCGCGCCTCGCGGCGCAGGGGGCGCTTCGCTGTCGTTTGGTTTGGGCGGTTTATCTTGCAAGCCCGGAGGACGGGGAGGCTGTGAGCTGCATCGCCAATGCGCCCTCCCGGGGGAGGGGTGAGCCGGGACTAGCGGCCTTCCAGTAGAAGGACGCCCCGGCGAACGCCCAGAGCGCGAGCGAAGGGCCGGACGGGCGCGTGTGATAAGAGATGAGGGCAGCGCCCGACCCTTGGGTGGGCGCTTCGCCGTCGGTTGGTTTGAACGGTTTATCTTGCAAGCCCGGAGGACGGGGAGGCTGTGGGCTGCATCGCCAATGCGCCCTCCCGGGGGGAGGGTCGGGCGCTGCCCGGGCTGGTCGCCCGGGCGGGGGGCGAAGAACTCACCCGATCTCTGAATAAAAACGCATTAGAGCCGTCAGGATGTCATCCGCGTTCTTGAGGGCCTGATCGATTTCGGACATGGAATATTCGTTTTCTTCGTTGACACGTGCTCCCTTCGGCCGGGCATTTACGCGAACGGTTCCTTCCCGTTGGACGTGGACGCCATGGATCGCGAGGTGGCGCGCGTCATGATAGCGATGGAGCCACCCTGTCAGTTCGCTTATGTAGGGGCGCCACCTGTTACCTTTTTCCAGTTGTGCTGCTGTTTTTCCAAAGGCGGAAATAAGGTCACGGGTTCCGAAGCTACGTAGCTCATTCCGACGCTCGATGTATTCTGGTGTTTCCGTGACACGCTTCTCAACCGCACAGATCACATTCGAAATGGTAAGCTCAATACGCGCACAAGTCTGAACATATACTCCGAGCTTTCGGAGATAGTCTGGGTCGAGTTCCTGTTCGACTGAATAGCGTGGCTCCGTCACCGCGCCTCCTCAAACATCCAGCTCCTCCACGAACTGGGCGTTCTCCTGAATATACTGGAACCGCAGCTCGGGCTTCTTGCCCATAAGGCGCTCGACCAGATCGCCGGTCTCGTTCGGCTCGTCGTCGTGGATCGTGACCCGGATCAGCTTGCGCGTCTCGGGGTTCATCGTGGTCTCTTTCAGGTCCTTCGCGTCCATCTCGCCCAGACCCTTGAAGCGCTGCACGTCGATCTTGCCCTTGCCGCCCAGACCTTTCTCCAGCATCGCCTCCTTCTCGGCGTCGTCGGCCACATAGATGCGTTTGGCGCCTTGGGTCAGGCGGTAGAGCGGCGGGCAGGCGAGATAGAGGTGCCCCTGATCGATCATCGGGCGCATCTGGGTGAAGAAGAAGGTCATCAGGAGCGAGGCGATATGCGCGCCGTCCACGTCCGCGTCGGTCATGATGATGATCTTGTCGTAGCGCAGATCGTCGACGTTGAACTTGGTGCCGAGGCCCACGCCGAGCGCCTGCGTCAGGTCGTTGATCTCCTGGTTCGAGCCGAGCTTTGAGCTTGCCGCGCCCAGCACGTTGAGGATCTTGCCGCGCAGCGGCAGCAGCGCCTGGTTCTTACGGTCGCGCGCCATCTTGGCCGAACCGCCTGCCGAGTCGCCCTCGACGATGAACAGCTCGGTGCCCGAACGGTTCGTGGCCGAACAGTCGACCAGCTTGCCGGGCAGGCGCAGCCGCTTGGTGGCCGATTTGCGCTGGGTCTCTTTCTCCTGCCGGCGCTTGAGGCGTTCCTCGGCGCGCAGCACGAGGAAATCGAGGATCGCGCCTGCGGATTTCGTGTCCGAGGCCAGCCAGTTGTCGAAGTGGTCGCGCACCGCGCCCTCGACCAGACGCTGCGCCTCGACGGTGGCCAGACGGTCCTTGGTCTGGCCCACGAATTCCGGCTCGCGGATGAAGCACGAGACCAGCGCGCAGCCGCCGGTGATCAGGTCGTCGCGGGTGATCTGCGCAGCCTTCTTGTTGTTCACCAGCTCGCCATAGGCGCGGATGCCCTTGAGGATGGCGGACCAGAAGCCCGCCTCATGGGTGCCGCCCTCGGGGGTGGGCACGGTGTTACAGTAGGACTGGATGAAACCGTCGCGCGAGGGCGTCCAGTTGATCGCCCATTCGACCGAACCCGGCACGTTGAACTTCTCGCGGAACTCGACCTTGCCCGAGAAGGGGCGGTCGGCATAGGTGCTGGCGCCGCTCAGCGTCTCGGTCAGGTAATCGGCGAGGCCGCCGGGGAAGTGGAAGGTGGCCTCGGTCGGCGTCTCGCCGTCGTCGATCTCGGATTTCCAGCGAATCTCCACGCCCGAGAAGAGATACGCCTTCGAGCGCACCATCTTCAGCAGACGTGCGGGCTTGAACCGGTGATGGCCGAAGATCTGCTCGTCGGCATGGAAAGTGACCGTGGTGCCGCGCCGGTTCGGCGCCGCGCCGATCTTTTCGACCGGACCTTCCGGGATGCCGCGCGAGAAGCGCTGTTCATATAGCTCCTTGTTCTTGGCTACCTGAACGACCATCGAATCCGACAGCGCGTTCACCACCGAAGCGCCCACCCCGTGCAGACCGCCCGAAGTTTCGTAGGCGTCGCCCGAGAACTTGCCGCCTGCGTGCAGTGTGCAGAGGATGACTTCCAGCGCGGATTTGCCCGGGAATTTCGGGTGCGGGTCAATCGGGATGCCGCGCCCGTTGTCGCGCACGACGATCGAGTGATCGGCCAGCAGCTCGACCTCGATGCGGCTGGCGTGACCGGCCACCGCTTCGTCCATCGAGTTGTCGAGCACCTCGGCCACCATGTGATGAAGCGCGCGTTCGTCCGTGCCGCCGATATACATGCCGGGGCGTTTTCGCACGGGTTCGAGACCTTCGAGCACCTCGATGGAGGAGGCGTCATAGGAATCGGTCTGGGGCGTCAGAAGATCGTCGGCCATGCTGCTCGCTTTCTCTTGTAGTTTTCTAAACAAGAGATACCGCAGGTTGGGGCGGAGGAGCAAGAAGACCCCACCGCCCCGATGCGTTCCGAAAGCCCCACAACCCCCGGAAACGACCGACTCTCAAGCGACGCGCGCCATGAGCAGCATCGACCCCACCGCCATTGCGATACCGAGGACTTCCCGCAGGGCGAGTTTTCCGCCGAACAGTACGACCCCCATCGTCACCAGAGCCATCAACGTGAAAAGCGTCGGGGCCACGCCGGTTTGCGCCAGCGACACCTGCCGCAAGGCCAGAAACCAACCTGCTGCCGAGGCGGCATAAAGCGCGCCACCGAGCAAGACAGACGGCGAATGCAGCGCGTGCCCCCTTTCAACCGCGGATTTCAGAATGAAATCGCCAGCGATCACGACCAGCGTCGCACTCAAACACAAGCTGTATCCAAGCAAGGCAGGCATGGTGTCCTCTAACCCTCTTCACCCCGTTAAGATGACGTAAGGGAAAGATCTTGGCCAAACCTGAATTTGCCCTGCTGCGGAAATCCTGACCGCTTGGTAAGGCGGACCTGACCGAAAGGCGAAGTGGTGGCTAAGCGCCTGCCCATGGTTTGAGCAAAGACGCGGACGTGCATCCCTGCGCGTATACCTTTCGGTCTAGACGTTGCGCCGAACCCGCCGAATCAAATCGCCTCGGCCTCGCGCTTGTCCCACATTGCCCGGAAGGCCTTGCGGCTCTGGCAAAGCTTGATCCAGCTTTGCAGTCGCGGATAGGGGGCGAGGAACTCGGGGTGGTCCTGCCCGTAGCGCAGAACCTCCGCCAGATTGAGATCGGTCACGGTAAACCGGCCACCCACGATATGGCTATGCGTCTCCAGATGGGTCTCGAGCGCGGTCAGCGGCCGGGCGAGCTTCGATAGGAGCGAGGCGATCTCGGCCTTGCCCTCGGGCGTGTCCTGTTCCTTGCGGCGATAGACGAAGCTGAGCGCGAGCGCGTCGGTCTCGATCCAGGTCGCGGCGAAGAGCGCCCATTGCTCCATCAGCGACAGCTCGCGCTCATGCGCGGGGGCAAGGGGCCCGCCCGCCTTGCGAGCGAGATGCAGGTTGATCGCAAGCGACTCCGTCAGGATCAACCCGTCTTCCTCCAGCACCGGGATCGCGCCCATCGGCGAGAGCTTGCGGAACTCGGGCGAGCGGGTGTTGAGCGGCACCTCCGGCGCGAGCGGATCCTTGAACCGGTTCGCCTGCACGACTCGGCGCAGACGGAACGGCAGGCCAAGCTCCTCGAGCAACCAGAGCGCCCGGCTCGCCCGCGAATGATAGTTGCCGTAGATCGTGATCATGTCCGTTCCCTCGTTTCGAGCGATTTTGGGGGCGTTTTTATCCGCCGGAAGGCCAGCAGACACGGGTTTTTGACACGTATCAAGGCACATCACGCGGGATTGCGCGACGCTTCGCAAGGTTCAGCCAACGGAGGGATAGGCATGAAGGATCAGGCCACGACCGAGCGGGACACGACTGCAAAAGCCGCGACCGCCGAGATGGCGGTCGACGCGCCTTCCCTTCCGGCGGAGGGATCGCCCGCAGGCGTCGAGGCCCTGCTGAAGGAGGCGGGCCCGAAGCAATTCCCGCGCGTCGATCCCAACGCGGTGCGGCTGGCCTTCGAGACGGGCAAATATCCCTATCGTCGCAAAATGGCGCGCCCCGCTTACGAGACGGAGAAAGCGCAGCTTCAGGCCGAGTTGCTCAAGGTCCAGAAATGGGCGCAGGAGACCGGCGAGAAATTCGTGATCCTCTTTGAGGGCCGCGACGCCGCGGGCAAGGGCGGCACGATCAAGCGCTTCACCGAGCATCTCAATCCGCGCTTCGCCCGGGTCGTGGCGCTCAACAAGCCCTCCGAGGAGGAGCAGGGTCAATGGTATTTCCAGCGCTATGTCGAGCATCTGCCGACCGCGGGGGAGATGACCTTCTACGATCGCAGCTGGTATAACCGCGCGGGCGTCGAACGCGTGATGGGCTTCTGCAAACCCAACGACTACCTCGAATTCATGCGCCAAACCCCGGAGTTGGAGCGGATGTTCGTGCGCTCGGGCATCCGGCTCTACAAATATTGGTTCTCGGTCACCCGCGAGGAGCAACGCCGCCGGTTCACGGCACGTGAAACCGATCCGCTCAAGCGCTGGAAGCTGTCGCCGATCGATCTGGCAAGCCTCGATCGCTGGGACGATTACACCGAGGCGAAGGAGGCGATGTTTTTCTATACAGATACCGCCGATGCCCCTTGGACAATTGTGAAATCGAACGACAAGAAGCGCGCGCGGCTGAACTGCATGAAGCATTTCCTCTCGACGCTGGACTATCCCGACAAGGATCCCTCGATTGCGACACCGCCCGATCCGCTGATCGTCGGCCATGCGAGCCATGTCGTGCATTCCTCGCAGCATATACTTGGTGCATCTCTTCATCCCGATCAGCGTCGCGTGACCAAATCCTGAGCATGTGATCGCCGAGCGGGAACTCCCGGGCCCCTTTCGCCTTGTCCCTTGGCGTGTCGCAATCCATGTCAAAGAGAGGAACCGGAGGAGCGCATGGGCTGGAACGAAAGATTCGCCGGAGACGAGTATCTCTATGGCACGACCCCGGCGGATTTCGTGGCGCGTCAGGCGTGGCGTCTCGCGCCTGGGGCGCGGCTTCTGAGTATCGCCGATGGCGAAGGTCGCAACGGCACCTATCTCGCGAGCCTCGGGCTGCAGGTGACCGCACTAGAGCCCTCGGAAAACGCGCGCCGAAAGGCTGCCGAACTGGCGCAGGAGCGGGGCGTGTCTATGCAGACGATCGACGCCGATCTGCGCGGCTACGACTGGCCGCGGGGGGAATACGACGCCGTGCTCGCCTGCTTCATCCAGTTCGCCGACCCCGCCTTTCGGGCAGAGATTTTCGACGGCATTGCGACCGCACTCAAACCCGGCGGTCTCGCTTTGATCCACGGCTTCGCGCGCCGCCAGCCGCGCTACGGCACGGGCGGCCCGGGGATCGTGGAACAGCTTTACGATCTCGATCTCCTGCGTGACGCCTTCCCGCGCTGGGAGGTGCTGCATCAGGCCGATTACGATGCCGATCTAGACGAGGGCGCGGGCCATTCCGGGCGCGCGGCGCTGATCGATTTCGTCGCCCGCAAACCCGCGCGGTGATTCTGAAGCTTTCGGCAGGAAATTCGGGACTTCGCGCGGCTTCTACGCATAACGCTCGATGTTCCGTCGCGCTTTCTGCACGGTATTCAGGCGTTTTTGCATCCTCCCTCGGCGGTCGGCCGGAACTCGCCGAAGCGCCCGCGCGTGCCTATCGCTCCGCGAGGGGAGATGTGTGTTTGCGCACAAAGGAGTGTCTTCGGAATGACACGATTGCGTGTAACATCAATTCGATACGTTTTCGCCATCGCAGACTGGAGTTCCTCATGCGCAAGCCTCTCCTCGCCCTGACCTTGACCCTCGCCGCTACCGCCTCTTTCGCGCAATCGCCCAAGGATGCGGTGGACGCGCGCCAGGGCTATTTCGATCTGCTCGGCGCCCAGATGGCCGTGCTCGCGCCAATGGCGCAGGGCAAGACCGAGTTCGACGCGGCCAAGGCACAGACCGCCGCTGACAACATCGCGGCGCTCGCCAAGGTCGATATCCGTCCGCTCTTCGTCGAGGGCACCTCGGTCGACGATATGATGGAGACCCACGCGAAGTCGGAAATCTGGTCGAACATGGATCTCTTCGGACAGAAGCTCGACGGTTTGCATCAGGCCGCTGCGGAGATGCCTGCCGCAGCGGGCAGCCTCGACACGCTTCAGCCGGCCGTCGGGAAACTCGGCGGCGCCTGCAAGAGCTGCCATGACGAGTTCCGCGCGAAGTAACACTTGATGAAAGACACTGCCGCCGCCCCCGCGAAGAAGACCGTCACGGTCTGGGATCCCGTCGTGCGCCTGTTCCACTGGCTTCTGGTGCTGGCTTTTGCCGTTGCCTGGGGCCTGGGGGAGTGGGGGCCGAACCAGATGACATGGCATTTCTATGCGGGCTACGTCATCGCGGGACTGTTGGCGGTGCGTCTGATCTGGGGGTTCGTGGGGCCGCGCACGGCGCGGTTCTCGCACTTCCTCTATGGGCCCAAGGAGGTGGCGGATTATCTTCGCCACCTGCCATCCAAGGAAAGCTCCGACCATGTCGGGCATAATCCGCTTGGCGGCTGGTCTGTCGTCGTGATGCTGGGGCTTCTGATCGTGCAGGTCGTGACCGGGCTGACATCCGATCCGCAGGACTATATCAACGTCGGTCCGCTTGCGGGCTCCGTGCCCGAGAGCATCAGCACGAGCTGGGCGCCCAAGATTCACGAGCTTGTCTCGACCTTGCTGCTGATCGTGGTCGGCATCCATATCGCGGCCATCGTCTATTACCGGGCGTGGAAGGGCGTGAATCTCGTCAAGCCGATGATTACCGGCAAGAAAGAGGTGGGGGAGTAACCGCTCTCTTGACCGCCGCAGCGGGCGGGGCTAGCGCTCGCTCATGACGAGCAACGATCCCCATCAGAGCGCGCCGCCGCCCCAGCCGCAGAGCCAAGCGATGCCTCTCGCCCGCCATGTGCGGGCGATCTTCACTCTGGGCCTGCCGCTGATCGGCTCCAATCTCGCGCAGATGCTGCTCAACGTGACCGATACGGTGATGGTGGGCTGGTATGGCGTCGAGGCGCTGGCGGCGCTGGTGCTGGGCACCTCCTATTTCTTCTCTATCTTCATGCTGGGCAACGGGATCGCGCTGGCGGTGATGGGGCGCGTCTCGGCGAGTCTGGGCGCGGATGACGAGGTGCAGGCGCGGCGCGACACCCGGATGGGGATCTGGCTGTCGATCGTGTTCGGCGTGGCGATGCTCCCGCTGTTCTGGAATTCCGGCGCGGTGCTGGAGCTGCTGGGTCAGAAGCCCGAGATCGCGGCGCTCGCACAGGATTACCTGCGCATCCTCGGCTTCGCGCTCGCGCCGGGGCTCGCGATGATGGTGATCCGGTCCTACCTGTCGGCGCAGGAGCGCACGGCGGTGCTGCTCTGGATCACGCTGGGGGCCGTTCTGCTGAACGCGGGCGTCAACTGGATCCTGATCTTCGGCAATTGGGGCGCGCCGGAACTGGGGGTGCGCGGCGCGGCCATCGCCTCGCTGAGCGCGATGGTGCTGAACCTCGTCGCGCAGGCGATCTATGCCGCGCGTGCGCCCGGACTGACTCATATCCGGCTGTTCCAGCGCTTCTGGCGACCCGATTGGGAGGCGTTCTGGATCGTTGCGAAGATGGGGCTGCCGGTGGGGCTGACCTCCGTCGCGGAAGGCTCGATGTTCCAGGCCTCGGCGCTGATGATGGGCTGGATCGGCACGGTCGAACTGGCCGCGCATGGGATCGCGCTGCAGGTCTCCTCGATCACCTTCATGGTGCATGTCGGTCTCTCGAACGCCGCCACCGTGCGGGCAGGTCGGGCGCATGGGCGGCGTGACCCGCGCCTGCTGCGTGACGGGGCGTTGGCGGTGACGGGGATGTCGCTGGGCTTCGGTTTGCTGACGGTCGCGGTCTTCGTCTTCGCGGGGCCTTGGCTCACGCGCCTGTTTCTCGATGCGGACAACCCGGCCACGCCCGAGATCGTCCTCTACGGCGTTCGCTTTCTGATGGTCGCGGCGATCTTCCAGCTGTTCGACCTGATGCAGGTGATGGCTCTGGGACTGCTGCGTGGCGTGCAAGATACGCGCGTGCCGATGTGGATGGCGGTGGCGAGCTATTGGCTGATCGGCATCCCGGCCAGCTACTTTCTCGCCTTCACGCTGGATCTTGGCGGGGTGGGGCTGTGGTTCGGCCTCGTCCTCGGCCTCGCATCGGCGGGGGCGATGATGATGCGCCGGTTCTGGCGCGGTGCATGGCTGCATCCGCGCCCGGCAGCGGCTTAACGCACGCCAAGCCCCGCCTTCATCAACGTCTTGCGCACCGGTCCGAGGGAATAGAGCGCGCCCAAGACGCCCGCGCGCAGATCGCGCAGTGGCTGGGCCTCGACCATCGAGGCACGGTTGAGCAGATCGATCCCCACCTCGCGCGCCTTCACCTCCGGCCAGCGGCGACGGTGATAGGCGTCGAGCATCTTCGCCTCGCCCAGATGCACCGGGTCTTCCTCGGCCAGCTTCAGAAGGCAGGCCAGATCGGCGAGGCTCATGTTCAGCCCCTGTGCGCCGATCGGCGGGATGACATGTGCGGCCTCGGCGATCAGGGCCACGCGCTGGCCCGAGAACCGATCCGCGATCTGCGTCATCATCGGCCAGACCGCGCGGCGGGTCTCCAGCTTCAGCGGCCCGAGAAGCCCGGTCGAGCGTTCCATGATCGCCGCTTCGAACGCTTCCGTGGGCAGCGCGGCGAGGCGCTCGGCCTCGGCGGCGCGCTCCATCCAGACGATCGCGGAAGACGGCTTGCCATCGCGGTCGGGCAGCGGCACCAGCGTGAACGGCCCACCCGAGCGGTGGATCTCGGTAGAGACGTTGTCATGCGGGATCGGGTGGGTGACAGCGAAGGCCAGTGCCTTCTGGCCGTAGCGGATCGTCTTTACGCCGAGGCCAGCCGCTTCGCGCACGAAGGAATTGCGGCCATCGGCCCCGATCACGAGACGGGCGCGCACATGGGTGCCGTCGGACAGCGTCACCTCGGCGCCGCTTTCGCGGGTCACGAGGCCAGTCGTCGCGATGCCGGGGCGGAAATCGACGAGCGGATTATCGGCAAGGGCGGCCACCAGCTCGCGGCGCAGCAGCCAGTTCGGGAAGTTCCAGCCGAAGGGTTCGTCGGACAAGTCGGCCGCGTCGAAATCGCGGGTCAGCCGTGCGGTCGGGCTTTCGCCGCCCGCATCGACGATCCGCATGATCTGCAGCGGCGCGGCATAGGGCAGGAGCCGATCCCAGATTCCCGCCGCTTTCAGCACCTCCCGCGAAGGACGCAGGAACGCGGTCGAGCGCATATCCGCGCCCTCGGCTGCTTCTTCGGTGACCGGCGGCATGGGATCGACGCAGATCGTGGTGAAGCCCGCCTGCCCGAAGGCCGCGGCTGCGGTCAGGCCGGCGACGCCGCCGCCGGAGATCAGGATATCGGTGTCGATGGGTGTGCGGGTCTCGGCCATGGGGCGCCTCCGTCAATGTCCGTGCCATTTTGCCCTCCGGCGCGGGCAGGTGCAATGATCCGCCGCTGGGATGCGACGTGGCGACACAGCGGAACGCGAGACGGCCCCGCTCAAATCCCGAAGGGGGAGCACAAAAAGAAACAGCCCGGATCGCGCGGATCCGGGCCGTGTTCGCCATGGGCGAGAATTCTTCGAATAGGACGTCAGCCGCCTGCGGTCATCACCACGAGAAGGGCGAGCATGATCCAGGTCGCGCCAACAGCCCAGAGGATGAGGCCACCGAGGCCCATGGTCACAACCATGCCAGCGGCCAGAGCCACGACGACAAGCGCGAGGGTGAACATGAAAGCAGGCGTAATCTGCTTGTGCTCGGTTTCGGAATGATTGGCCGCATAGGCCGAAACGCCGGAGTCGGCAGTCGTCATGGTCATATCGATTCTCCCGTTTGCTGTCTCCCTGACAGGCCCCCGTCACTTAAAGATGCATCGCGGACCGATAAAGACGCGAAGCCGTGCCATATTGTCGCAGAGTCGTCACTTTGCCTTCAATCGCGCGTGATCTCGCGCAGGAACGCGGCGAGATCGGCGGTGTGGTAGTGGATGTGATCCTCTGGCGCAGGGGCGGGGGCGACATGCACGGTCTTCATGCCGAGCGCGTGGGGATGGCGCAGGTTGCGGGCGTCGTCCTCGAACATAGCCCCGCGCGTGGGCTCGATCTCGGCCTGCGCGAATATCCGGTCGAAGGCTTCGCCGCGCGGCTTTGGATGAAACTCCGCATGCTCGACACCATAGACCCCGTCGAAAAGCCCGGTCAGCCCACGCGCCTCGATGACCCGTGTGGCATAGGGGGCCGAGCCGTTCGTGTAGACGATCTTGCGGCCCGGGAGTGCGTCGATGCCTTCGCGCAGCGCATCATCCTTGACCAAATGATCGAGTGAGATCTCGTGGACTTCGTGCAGATAGGGCGCCGGGTCGACGTCGTGCTCGTGCATCAGCCCGGCCAGCGTGGTGCCGTAAAGCTGCCAGTAGTGGTTGCGCAGGTGATCGGCCCGCGCCCGATCAACGCCCAGCGAGCGCATCACGAAATCGGTCATCTTCACCTCGATCTGGTCGAAGAGTCGCGCCTCCGGCGGGTAGAGCGTGTTGTCGAGATCGAACACCCAGGCGTCGACATGCGCGAACTCGGCAGCGAGGTCGCGGTCGGCGGGGGAGGCGGAGGCGGGGGCAGGCGCGGTGCTGTCTGTCATGGGCTGCAAGCTAAGTTGCGGGGCGCGCGGGTGCAATCTGCTTGTCACCGGGTGCGCGCCGCGCCTAATCTCTGGCAGATCTCGAAAGCAGGATGCATGCAAAAAGACGCCTACACTCTCATACTCGACGCCATCGACGAAGGCGTCTACCGCCCCGGGGACCGCTTGGTCGAATCCGAATTGGCGGAGCGGTTCGGAGTGTCACGCACCCCGGTGCGCGAGGCGTTGCAGCGGCTCGAAACCCAACAGATGCTGGCCCGCGACGGGCGTTCGCTCATCGTCGCCTCGCTCGATCACAACCAGTTGGCGGAGTTGTATGTCGTGCGCGCCGAATTGGAGGCGCTGGCGGCGCAGCTGGCTGCGAAACATGCGGCTCCCGAAGAGGTCCGGGTGCTGCAGAACATGATCGACGAAGATCGCGGCCAACTCGACGATCCGGAAGCGTTGAGCCGGGCCAACCGCCGGTTCCACCACCAAATTCACCTCGCCTCGCATAATCGTTACCTCGTCCAGCAGCTCGATCTTGTGCACCGCTCGATGGCGCTTCTCGCGACCACCTCTCTTGCGGTGAAGGGCCGGGGCGAGGCGGCGCTCGACGAGCATCAGGCGATTGTCGATGCGATCCGCGAGGGCAATGGCGACGCGGCGGCCTCGGCGCTGCGCGCCCACATCTCGCGCGCCTTCGAGACGCGCCTCACGCTCGACGCGGCGCATCACGGGACGGCGGGCCACTGGGCCGAGGCTCTGTGATTATCCGATAAGCGGTGAATGGGCCTCGCGTTGCGGGGGCGGGCGCGCCGCGGCCTCTGCGGGGGCGATCTCGTCGCCGGGTCGGGCCTCCGACGCTGTCGCGTCACTGTCGTCGAAAATGCCGTGGCTCGTCTTGTCCCAGTAGAAGGGGCGCGCGATCAGTTCGTAGAGCGCCTTCCAGCCCGCCAGCGCGCCCAGCGGATAATAGAGGTGGAGCGTCGGGATCCATTTTATCAGGTTGCGATGCTCCGCCCCCCGGCAGGCCCAGGCAGAGGTCGTGATCGCGATCAACTCGGACAGAATGAAAGTCCCCATAACTAACGCGAAGACCGGGCCGGGCAGGGCGCTCGCGATCGGATGCCACAGCCCGAACAGCGCGAGCCAAAAGCTCCACAAGACCGGCGCCAGAACATATTGCGAGAGCGAGCCGAGGATCAGGATCTGCACGCCGAGAAAGCGTTTCGTGCCCAGATCGCGCCAGAGCTGCACCGGATCGCGCATATGCACCGCCCATGTCATCGCGTAGCCCTTGAGCCAGCGCGAGCGCTGTTTGACCCAAGGCAGGGCGCGGCAATTCGCCTCCTCGAAGGTGGCGGCAGCGATCAATTCGGTGCGGTAGCCGTGCCGCGCGAGACGTACGCCAAGATCGGCATCCTCGGTCACGTTATGCGCGTCCCAGCCGCCCAGCTCCTCCAGCGCGTCGCGGCGGAAGAAGAGGGTCGTTCCGCCCAAGGGCACGACGAAGCCGAGCCGCGCGAGCCCGGGCAGGAACATCCGGAACCACGTCGCATATTCCACAGTGAAGCAGCGCGCGAGCCAATTGGTGCGCGGGTTGTAATAGTCGAGAACCCCTTGCAGGCAGGCCGTCTCGGGCGGGGCCGCGAGGAAGCGCTGGGCGACGATCTGCAGTTGATCCGGCTCGGGCGCGTCCTCGGCGTCCCAGACGCCGATCACCGAGCCGCGACAGAAGTTCAGCGCGTAGTTCAATGCGCGCGGCTTCGTCTTGATCGGCCCGTCCGGTACCGTGACCACCCGCATCCAGCGTGGCAGATCGGCGTTCGCAAGGGCCGCACGGGTCATCGTGTCGCTATGTTCGATGACGAGGATCACGTCGATCAATTCGCGCGGATAGCGCAGCTTGCCGAGCCGCGAGACGAGCCGCGCCGCGATGTCGGTCTCGCGAAACAGCGGGACCATCACCGAGATGATCGGCAGCCGCCCTTTCGGCGCGCCCCGGATGAGTGGGTCGGGGCTGGGCTTGCGTTGTTCGGTGATCTCGCTCGCAAAGGCTGCGAGCTTGAGCGCCATCGAACCCACGAGCGTCAGCATCACCCACCCGAAGAAAAGCCCGAGAAGCAGGTTGGGCGCGAGCAACATTCCGAGCCCGGTCACCGCGACGAGCCCCGCCGCGATCCGGCTGGCGCGCCGTTCGTTGTGGTTGCGGCAGCTCTCGACCGGGTCGACCTTGATCTCGGCGTGTCGGATCAGCGCGGTCTCGCGGCATGTGAGCAGGCTGTCATGCACGCAGCGTTCCGCGGCCAGTACGAGCCGGTAGGGCGCATGGCACGTGGGTAGCGAAGCCTGTAGAGCCTCGAAATCCTCGGGCCGTGCGGTCGCGATGAGGGTGACGCCGCCGACGCGCCGCCAGGGAACCATCGCGTGCTTCAGGCAAAGCTCCGGTCCGATGGCATCGATGAGGCGAGGATCGGGCGGCTCCTCTTGCAGGTCGACGACCGAGGCATGTCGTTGTTCAGCCAAGGCGGCCATCAGATCGGTCTCGTGTACCCAGCCATTCGCGAGAAGGATATCACCAAGCCTGACATCTTCGCGCTGCCGAAGCGCCGACGCCGTAAGCAGATCGGCCGGATCGACCGCGTCCCGATCCAGCAGGATTTCTCCCAGAGGTGGGCGCGCGGCGCGGTAGGCGTGTCGTTTTGGCTTGGCATCAAGGCTGCGCCGTCTGAGCGGAGAAATGGAATTCGCGATTGGATTGGTCAGCAGCAGCGGCGCCGGTTTGGCGTCAGCCGCTGGTGTTTTCAAAAGCTTTTGCCGCGCGCCCATGCCAAACCTCGCATCTGTCCTTGAAGGCAGGATGCGAGCGTTTGATTAATAGGCAGTTAACCTCAGTTCGGAGCCTATAGTCGCCGGAAGCGCGTTACGACTTGCGCGCGCGCATCGCTCTCGCGAAACGCTCGAACAGGTAGTAGCTGTCCTGCGGGCCAGGGCTCGCCTCGGGGTGATACTGCACCGAGAAGACCGGGCGATCGGCCATCGCAATACCGCAGTTCGAGCCGTCGAACAGCGAGACATGGGTCTCGGTCACACCCTTGGGCAGGGTCTGGCTGTCGACCGCGAAACCGTGGTTCATCGAGGTGATCTCGACCTTGCCGGTGGTCAGGTCCTTCACCGGGTGGTTTGCGCCGTGGTGTCCGTGGTTCATCTTGACGGTCTTCGCGCCAAGCGCGAGCGCCAGCATCTGGTGGCCGAGGCAGATACCGAAGACCGGCAGCTCGGTTTCCAGAACGCCCTTGATCATCGGCACGGCATATTCTCCGGTCGCTGCCGGATCGCCCGGACCGTTCGACAGGAAGACCCCATCGGGTTCAAGCGCGAGCACGTCCTCGGCCGTCGCGGTGGCTGGCAGCACGGTCACGTCGCAGCCAGCCGAGGCGAGGCAGCGCAGGATGTTGCGCTTCGCGCCGTAGTCGATGGCGACCACTTTCAGGTCGTTGCCTTCGGCTTTCTTGTAACCCTCGGGCCAGGCCCACCGCATCTCGTCCCAGCGGTAGCTTTGCGCACAGGTCACGTCTTTCGCGAGATCGAGCCCTTCGAGCCCGGACCATTCGCGGGCCTTGCGTACCAGCGCCTCGATGTCGAAGACCCCGTCGGGGTTGTAGGCGATCGCGACATGCGGCGCGCCTTGCTGGCGGATTTCGCGGGTGAGGCGGCGAGTGTCGATGCCGCCGATGCCGATGCGACCGCGCTTCTCCAGCCACTCGACCAGAGTCTCGGCGGCGCGCCAGTTCGACGGCTCGGTCGGGTTCCATTTCACCACCATTCCGGCGGCAACGGGATCGTTGGTTTCGTCATCTTCCGGGTTCACGCCGGTATTGCCGATATGGGGGAAGGTGAAGGTCACGACCTGGCCCGCATAGGAGGGGTCGGTCATGATTTCCTGATAGCCGGTCATCGACGTGTTGAAGACCAGTTCGGCCACCGTCTCGCCCGGGCGGCCGAAGCCCTTCCCGTAGAACAGCGAGCCATCAGCGAGTGCGATCAATGCAGTGGGCTTTTCCGATGCGGACTGGCTTGCAGGCATGGCGCGACTCCCCGATGTCAAAATTCGCCGGAACCTAGACGCGCTGGGCGCGGGGGTCAAGAGGGCACGAGATAATTGCGAATTGCTTATTTATCAACAACTTGCAAGAGTTGTGCGCGTTTCGCAATACCGCTATTCTGGCGCCTTCACGGAAGTAGGGACACGATGTGATGCAAATGCGCGACAAGATCGCCGCCGCGTTGAAAACGGCGATGAAGGAAAAGGATCAGGAGCGGCTCTCGACGCTGCGGCTGGTCAATGCCGCCATCAAGGACCGCGAGATCGCGATGCGTGCCGAAGGCGAGGGCGAGGGCACTGTCGGCGACGCCGAAGTGCTTGCGATCATGGGAAAGATGGTGAAGCAGCGTCAGGAAAGCGCGCGTGCCTATGAAGAGGGCGGGCGGCTGGAACTGGCCGAGAAGGAACAGGCCGAGATCCGCGTGATCGAGGAATTCCTGCCGCGCCAGTTGACCGAAGACGAGGTGAATGCTGCCATCGAAGCGGCCATCGCGAAACTCGGTGCGGATTCGATTCGCGACATGGGCCGCGTGATGGGTGAGCTGAAAGGCCAATACACCGGACAGATGGATTTCTCGAAGGCGGGCCCGATGGTGAAGGATCGCCTCGCCTCGTGATCGGCGGCTGCCTTCGCTGGCCGGGAACAACGCCCCCTCGTGGGGCGTTTTCTTTTGCGCATTTTTGAAAGGAGGCGGCGATGCCGGCACAATCGAAGGCACAGCAGAAAGCTGCGGGCGCGGCGCTTGCCGCCAAGCGCGGCGAGATGAAGGTGGGCGATCTTCAGGGCGCCTCGAAGGAAATGTATGACAGCATGTCCGAGAGCGAGCTCGACGATATCGCGAGCACCAAGCGCAAGGATCTTCCGGACAGCAAGGACGACTGATCTGTCCGCTTGCCGCGGGGATCAGGAGGGCAGCGGCGCACGCGCGGCTGCGAGCCGGATCACCAGTTCGCGGTGCAGTCGTTGCCGTTCCTCGGGCGTGAGGAAAGCACCGATCTCGACCTCGCGCGGGCCGCCTCGCAGGGTCAGGTAGGCTGCGACCGGCCCGCCTTTTCCGTGAAGATCGACCTGTACCCAATGTGGATTCGCCGCCCAGTCGCGCGACGGCTTGCCCGGTTCGTGGCGGATAAGGTGCAGCTCGGGCCCGTTGAATGTCAGGATCTCGAGCACTTCGCCCGTGCGATAGCTGTGCGAGATCGCCCACCACACCCCCGCGATGGCGAGCGCGATGAAGGGCAAGAGCCCCCAAAGCTCCACGTGACCCAGCAATGAAAGTAGCGGCAGGCTGACCATGACGACGGTCGCCGCGATGAAGAAGACGAAACCTTTACGCGGCAAGGAGCGGTAGGGCCACAGATGCAATTGATCGGGCAGGGGCGCAGCCTCGGAGCGGGGCGCCTCCATGGTTTGGCCTTCGGTATCCGTCCAGCGATAGGGCATGATCCGCCCGGTCCTTCCTGCAACCTTTCGCCCCTTTTGCAAACGGCCCCGGATCGCTCCGGGGCCGTTCTCGTTATCAGGAGATGTAGATCACTAGTGCGCGTGGGCGTGATCCCAATCCTCGCGCTTCGGGAGCTCTTCG
Source organism: Thioclava sp. F42-5 (assembly GCF_002213195.1). NCBI lineage: Bacteria > Pseudomonadati > Pseudomonadota > Alphaproteobacteria > Rhodobacterales > Paracoccaceae > Thioclava > Thioclava sp. F42-5. Next base: position 785,521 of record NZ_NBNZ01000001.1, on the reverse strand, counting down.
AAAGTGTGCTCCGGCGGCGGGGAGGGCAGGGTCCACTCCAGCGTATCGGCATACTCGTTCCAGTAATTGTTCTCGGTGACGCGCTTACCCTTGAACAGGGTGTAGAACACGATGCCGAGGAAGAACACGAAGCTGGCGAACGAGATAAACGCACCGATCGAGCTGACGAAGTTCCAGGTGGCGAAGGCCTCCGGGTAGTCGATGTAGCGGCGCGGCATGCCCTGACGGCCGAGGAAGTGCTGCGGGAAGAAGATCAGGTTGGACCCGATGAACATCATCCAGAAGTGCAGCTTGCCGGCCCATTCCGGGTATTGGCGCCCCGACATCTTGCCGATCCAGAAGTAGACGCCGGCGAAGATCGCGAACACCGCCCCCAGCGACATCACGTAATGGAAGTGCGCCACGACGTAATAGGTGTCGTGGTAGACGCGGTCGAGCGGGGCTTGGCTGAGCACCACGCCGGTCACGCCGCCGATAGTGAACAGGAACAGGAAACCGATCGCCCAGAGCATCGGTGTCTTGAACTCGATCGAGCCGCCCCACATCGTCGCGATCCAGCTGAACACCTTCACGCCGGTTGGCACCGCGATCACCATCGTCGCCACCATGAAGTAGCTCTGCTGGGTCAGCGACAGGCCGACCGTGTACATGTGGTGCGCCCAGACGACGAAGCCCAGAACACCGATCGCCACCATCGCATAGACCATCGGCAGGTAGCCGAAGACCGGCTTACGCGAGAAGGTCGCGATGACGTGGCTGATGATGCCGAAGCCCGGCAGGATGATGATGTAGACCTCGGGGTGTCCGAAGAACCACAGGATGTGCTGGTACAGGATCGGATCGCCGCCACCCGACGGATCGAAGAAGGTGGTGCCGAAGTTGCGGTCCATCAGCAGCATGGTGATCGCGCCTGCCAGAACCGGCAGCGAGAGCAGGATCAGCCAGGAGGTCACGAAGATCGACCAGGCGAAGAGCGGCACCTTGTGCAGCGTCATGCCCGGCGTGCGCATGTTGAGGAAGGTCGTGATCATGTTGATCGCGCCAAGGATCGAACTGGCGCCCGAGACGTGCACGGCGAAGATCGCGAGGTCCATGGAATAACCGCCCTCGTGGACCGATAGCGGCGGGTAGAGCACCCAGCCCACGCCCGAGCCCGAGCCGCCACCGCCACCCGGCGCCAGCAGCGAGGCGATCCCGAGCGAGGTGCCCGCGACATAGAGCCAGTAGCTGAGGTTGTTCATCCGCGGAAAGGCCATGTCCGGCGCGCCGATCTGGAGCGGCATGAAGTAGTTGCCGAAGCCCCCGAACAGCGCCGGGATGACGACGAAGAACATCATCAGGACGCCGTGATAGGTAATCATCACGTTCCAGAGGTGCCCGTCGGGGGTGCATTCCTCAGCCGAAGCGATGAAGCGCGCGCCTTCGGCGCACATGTATTGCACGCCCGGCTCCATCAGCTCGAGGCGCATGTAAACTGTGAACAGGACCGAGATCAGCCCCACCGCGCCTGCGGTGAAGAGATACAAGATCCCGATATCCTTGTGATTGGTCGACATGAACCAGCGGGTAAAGAACCCGCGCGACTCATGTGCGCCCTCGCCGTGAACGGCTGCGTCCGCCATAGTGATCTCCCATTTCTCCCGACAGACCCGGGTCTCCCGTCCCTTTGGGTCTGAATGTCGGGAGGTTATGAAGATTTGGAGGGCAGGGCAAGAATTCAGCACACGCTGCCGTGAAAAAATGTCGCAGCTCTGTCAGGTGTGAGTGATCCGTGATCTCGCGCCCTTGGCACGCGGAGCGCGGGCTGAGACCGCCCCGCGCGACAGTTGCGAATCCGCGACGCGGCTCACAAAAAAGCGGACCCTCGAAAGGGTCCGCCAACGAACGCGTGATATGTTCGTTTCGCGATCAGGACTCGGGCGCGTCGGGCGACACTTCTTCCGAGCCGAGATAGGCCGCAATGTCTTCCTGGTTCTTGCGCTGCTTGTAGGCCATGCCGGATTTCGCCTTGGGATCGCCGGTTTGTTCCTCGAGGAACTTCGTGGGATCGGTGATGTATTCGGCGAGTAGCTCTTCGGTCCAGACGGCGCCGGTTTCGGCGTATTCCTTGATCCCGTCCTTGTATTTATAGCCATCGACGGATGCGACCTTGCGGCCGATGACATTGTAGAGGTTCGGGCCGACCTTGCCGCCTTTGAAGATCGCCGTGCCATCGGGGGCGACGATCGAGTGACAGGCCTTGCACCGTTTGAATTCGTCTTTGCCTTTCTCGACGTCCTGCGCGAGCGCGGGGCCCGCAACGGCGACGGCGGTGATCATGGCAATAAGGCTGAGTTTCATCGCGTCTTCCTTGTTGGTTTTGAGTTAAAGCTCGAGCCCTCCCGACCCGGCTTTCACAGGGCAGTCACGCTGCCTTGAAGGGCGTTCTAACATGCATGATTGCCTATGTGTCCACTAAACTTCCAAGGTCGCATTTAGTTTACTCACGAAAATGCGACTGAATGTCGCACGCAGCGCGACGTCAAGATCGGCCATTCCCACCGGCAGGCCGAGGTCGACGAGGCTGGTGACCCCGTGCTCGCGAATCCCGCAAGGGACGATTCCGTCGAAATGCGAAAGATCGGGCTCCACGTTGATCGAGATGCCGTGGAAGCTGACCCATTTGCGCAGCTTCACTCCAATCGCGGCGATCTTGTCTTCGCGCAGGCTACCGTCTGCCGCCTTCGGTTTGTCGGGACGTTGCACCCAGACGCCGACGCGGCCGTCGCGAATTTCGCCTTTCACGTTGAATTCGTCGAGCGCGGCGATCACCCAGTCTTCGAGCTGGCGCACGAAGCAGCGCACGTCGCGCCCGCGCTTGTTCAGGTCGAGCATGACATAGGCGACGCGCTGGCCGGGCCCGTGATAGGTGTACTGACCGCCGCGCCCGGCCTCGAAGACGGGGAAACGCTCGGGATCGACAAGGTCTTCACGCTTGGCGGAGGTGCCGGCCGTGTAAAGCGGTGGATGCTCGAGCAGCCAGATCATCTCCTCGGCTTCGCCTGCGGCGATCTTGGCGACGCGGTCTTCCATGAAGGCAAGTGCCTCGTCGTACGGGACCGGGCTGTCACTTACGCGCCATTCCACCATTTCTTAACCTCACCCGCCGGAATTCCTCACCCGACGTCAATAATTCTTGCCACATCACCGATTCGGAGCGCAAACTTTACCTATTGGTAAGGTCGCGCACCCCCCGCGCCGGTCACATTCCGACCGGTCCTGTCGTGCAGAAACATGGAATTTGCGGGGCAACAGGCAAGACCGGAAGTCATTTGATTGGAGGGTTCAGGAATGAAACACAAGTTCGTTCTGGCGGGTCTTGCGCTCGCCGTCGCTACGGGCGGACTGACCGCGCCAGCATTGGCGGGCGGTTCGGATATCGTCGGCGGGGTGATCGGAGGGATCATCGGCGGCGCGATCGTGAACGAGGCCAACCGCCAGCCGCGTACGGTCACCAAGCGCACCTATTACAAGAAGCCGACCATGTCGTCGGCGCAGCGCGAGGCCAATCGCGAGGTGCAGGTCTCGCTCAACCACTTCGGATGGAATGTCGGCACACCGGACGGGGTGCTGGGGCGCAACTCGCGCGCGGGTATCTCGCAATACCAGGCTTTCATGGATTTCCCGATCACGGGAGAACTGACCGATATTCAGCGCAGCATCCTCACCACCGCCTATCAGAAGGCGAGCCTTGGCGGTTCGGCGGTTGCGCAGACGATCTCGACCCATCCGCAGGGGATGCGCGGCCTGCTGATGCAGACGCGCGACCAGATGCTGGGCACCGGAGATGCGACCTATGCCGGCAACTCGATCGGTGGTTTGCCGCCGCAGATTTCCGAGGCCGTGTTCGAGATCGCGCGCAGCTCCAATGTCGAACCGCAGCAGTTGATGGCGCGGTCGGGCTTCGTGCAGCTGGCCGATCTGAACAATGACGGTCGAACCGATTACCTGCTCGACACCTCGGTGCTGGGGCCGGGCTTCTGGTGCAACGACAAGAGCTGCGCGGTGCGGGTCTTCGCCTCGACGCCGAGCGGCTTCTCGCGCAACGATTTCCAGGCCTATAACGCGACGCCTGCCATGTTTACCTGTCAGGCGGGGGCCTGTCAGAAGACTGGAGCGAACATCCAGAACAACGCGCCGGTGACAGCCGCAGCGCCTGCGCCAGCTCCTGCCGCGCCGTCTTTCTCGACGCAGATCGCGTCGCAGCCGGCGCCTGCGATGCCGTCCTTCGTCGCGCCCGCGCCGGTTGCCGAACCGGTGCCGGTGTCGCTTGCGTCTTTCTGTTCGAAGACCAGTCTCGTCACCTCGTCGAATGGCGGCTTCGTCACGGAGGCCTCGCTGACCGATCCGGGGCAGGCTCTGGGCGAGCAGTTCTGCCTCGCGCGCGGGTACGCGCTCGATGAAGGTGCGGCGCTGGAGGCCAAGATCGGTGGCTTCACGCCCGAGCAGATCGCTGCGCAATGCCGCGATTTCGGGGCGCTTCTGTCCGAGCAGGTGGCCGCCATCGGCAGCTCCCCGCGCGAGGCGACGCTTGCCAAGGTGAAAAGCTTCATCGCCGGTTCGGGCATGAGCCCGGCGCAGCTGTCGGGCACCGCGAAGGTCTGCCTGTCGGTCGGCTACCGCACCGACGACATGGAGGTGGCGCTGGGATCGGCGCTGGTTCTGGGTGGTCTGGGCGAGGGAGCCTATGACGAGCTTGTCGGCCATCACCTGATGCAGGGAATCGGCACCGCCGAGCGCCCCGATCTCGCGATGGATTGGTACGAAAACGCGCTTTCGGCGCAGCCGGTCTTCGCGCCCGCACAGCCCGAGCGTAGCGGTCTCATCCGCAAGGCGGCCCTGATGATGAACGGCCGCGCCGATGCGTCCTCGGCGCCGAAGCCCGCGATGGCCCTGCCAAGCTTTGCCGCGAAAGCGGCAGAGCTCGTGGAAACCGCGGCGCCGCAATAACCTATCGCTTGCGCAGGCCGGGACCGCCCGGCCTGTCGCGACGGCAAGAGCGTGAATTAGAAAAATTCTCGCCAATCCCGAAATACCCCCTTTTCATCCCCCAAGCCTTTGGCTAATACGCGCCACACCAAGCCTAGACAGTGCGGTCGTGGCGGAATTGGTAGACGCGCAGCGTTGAGGTCGCTGTGGGGTAACTCCCGTGGAAGTTCGAGTCTTCTCGACCGCACCATCTCTCTCCCTAGGAGAGATCTGACTGACCCGACGCGGGTTATCCCCCAGATCAAGTTCACCGTGACACGTCGAAGATGCGTGTGCATCTTCGCACGGCAGATTTTTGGCGGTTTTCATTATCTTTCAGATGGTTAGTTCGCTTTGGCGGGCGCCGTGCGCTCAGCTCAGCGCCCGGTAGGCGCTTTTGCTGGTCCTGTTCCTCGACAGCAGCTTACGCTGAGCGAGGATCGCATGACCTGTCACATCACCGGAATCGTCATATCCCCGAGGGGTCGGTCAGCGCCAATTGCACGGTCAGCTTCGAGCGGCTCGGCGGAATCGTCATGAGCGTCGAGCCGGGGGATGTCGCGGTGCGGGCGCCTCGGATCGCCTCGGCATAGATTGACTCGAATGGCGCGCTCGTGAGCGATCTCCCTGCGGGCGTCTTTGCGCGAGTCGGGTGGCGACGCGGATAGAATAGTTTCCGCCGCTCGATACGGCGGGGTCGCCGCAGCTTTACGCGATGGGAATCCCCGTGCGTCACGAAAGGCACCCGGCTCTCGACGCCGCGCGGTCCGCGCCGGGTCAAGAGCCTGCAGCCGGGCGACCTTGTCACCACGCTGGATGACGGGCCGCAGCCGGTTCTATGGTGCGCGCACCGCCGGTTCGGGGCAGCTCGCTGCCAATTCGCGGCTGCGTCCGGTCCGGCTGCAGCCCTGCGCGTCCGGTAATCGCCGGGCGCTCGTCCTATACGCGCAACATTGCGTCTGGCTGCTGCTGCCGCGTCACACCTTGGTCAAGGCCTAAGGCGCGTGGGTCGAAGGCTTCTGGACCCGGCCGCTGGCGCTACCTGCGCTGCCCTCCTTCGACCTGGCCCTCCGTTGCGCGCGCGACCCGATCTGGCCGAGGCCCATTTCCTCGGCGCGGCGCTCAATACGGTCTATGGTCCGCGTGTACGGCCATGGTGACGCAGCGGCAATTTTACCGCTCCAAATGCAAGTCTTGGTCGCTCCTTGCGCGACAGGTGACGCAAAACGGCAATTTTTCGGGCGAATCCGTGCTGTGATAGCCCTGTGACGCGGGTTTTTGATTTCCGGGTTGAAAAACGGAAGTGCCCTTGCTTTAGTCACATGCACGGGAAATGACCAACGACAAAAAACAACGGGGAGCCCGCTTTGAACAACGCAGCTAGCGGCGATGGATTCGTCGTATTCGACCGCGTGCAGAAGAGCTATGACGGCGAAACGCTCGTCGTGAAAGATCTCAATCTCTCGATCGGCAAGGGTGAGTTTCTAACAATGCTCGGCCCGTCTGGATCCGGAAAAACGACCTGCCTTATGATGCTTGCAGGTTTCGAGACCGCCACGAATGGCGAGATACGCCTCGACGGCCAGAACATCAACATGGTGCCTCCGCACAAGCGTGGCATCGGCATGGTGTTCCAGAACTACGCACTCTTTCCTCACATGACCGTAGGCGAGAATCTCGCCTTCCCGCTCGAAGTGCGGGGCATGGGCAAGGATGAGCGCGAAACCAAGATCAAGCGTGCGCTGGACATGGTGCAGATGGGGAGCTTCATCCATCGCCGTCCGGCGCAGCTTTCAGGCGGTCAGCAGCAGCGGATCGCACTGGCGCGCGCGCTGGTGTTCGACCCCGAGCTGGTCCTGATGGACGAACCGCTCGGTGCGCTCGACAAGCAGCTTCGCGAACATATGCAGTTCGAGATCAAGCACCTGCACGAAAGTCTCGGGATTACCGTGGTTTACGTCACCCACGATCAGGGCGAGGCGCTGACCATGTCGGACCGCGTCGCTGTGTTCAACGACGGGCGCATCCAGCAGCTCGCACCGCCGGATGAACTCTACGAGCGCCCGCAGAACAGCTTCGTCGCGCAGTTCATCGGCGAGAACAACAAGCTTCCGGGCAAGGTCGAGACGCTGAACGGCGACACCTGCACGGTGCGACTCGAGAATGGCGAGATCATCGACGCGACGGCGGTCAACATTCGCGAGGCGGGGCAGGAGACGCTGGTCTCGATCCGCCCCGAGCGGGTCGAGTTCAAGCCCGAGATGATGCCTTCGGGCGCCCATACGATCACCGCGGACGTACTCGAAGTGATCTACATGGGGGACATACTGCGCACCCGGATGAAGGTCGCGGGATCGCGGGAATTCGTCATGAAATCGCGCAACACTCTCGATCAGGTGCGACTGACGGAAGGCCAGACGGTCAAGATCGGCTGGCACCCGCAGGACGCGCGCGCGCTCGATCTCTGAGAATGCGGAGCATGCGGGCCAAGCTCCGCACGCTCCGATCTGCCGCAACACGCGGCCAAGCGGCGAAAACGCCGTAAAACCACAAAAGCTCAACCAACTGGGAGTAAAACCAAGATGAAAAAAGCTATGATCCTGAGCACGGCGCTCGTCGGCCTCGTGGCCGGGGCGGCGCAGGCCGAGCAAGTCACTGTCCTGTCCTGGGGCGGGGCCTACGAAAAGAGCCAAGTCGAGGCCTATAACAAGCCCTTCACCGAGGCGACCGGCATCGACGTGAACATGGAAGCCGCCGACAATCCCGGCACCCCGATCAAGGCGCAGGTCGAGGCGAACAACGTCTCGGTCGACGTGGCCGACGTCGAGAAGTCCGACGCGATCCGCCTGTGCGACGAAGGTCTGCTCGAGCCGATCGACCCCGACACCGACCTCGCCGCCGCCCCCGACGGCACCCCAGCGAGCGAGGACTTCATCGACGGCTCCTTCACCGATTGCGGCGTCGCCAACATCGTCTGGTCGACCGTGATGTCCTACAATGCGGACAAGGTCGACGGCACGCCGACCTCGATCGCCGATTTCTTCGACACCGCGAAATACCCGGGTAAGCGCGGGCTGCGCAAGTCGGCGAAAGGCACGCTCGAAGTGGCGTTGATGGGCGCAGGCGTTCCGGCCGCGGACGTCTACAAGGTGCTCGGCACCCCCGAGGGCGTCGACAAGGCCTTCGCCGAGCTCGACAAGATCAAGAGCGATGTCGTGTGGTGGGATGCCGGCGCGCAGCCGCCGCAGCTGCTGGCCGATGGCGAAGTGGTGATGTCGACCGCCTATAACGGCCGTATCTTCAACGCCGAGGTCGCCGAGGGCCAGCCCTTCAAGATCGTCTGGGACGGCCAGCTTCTGGACTTCGACTTCTTCGTGATCCCGAAAGGGGCGCCGCATATGGAAGCCGCGAAGAAATATTTGAAGTTCGCGACCGAGACCCAGCAGCTCGCCAATCAGGCGAAGTGGATCTCCTACGGTCCGGCGCGCAAGTCCTCGGCTCCGTTGGTCGGCATGTATCAGGACGGCAAGACCAAGATGGGCCCGCATATGCCCACCGCGCCTGAGAACATGTCGAACGCTCTGGTCAATGACTCGGAGTTCTGGGCGGACCACGACACCGAACTGAGCGAGCGCTTCAACGCCTGGCTCGCTGGCTAAGTCCTGCAAGGGTCGCGCGGCACTCCGCCGCGCGGCCCGACCTGTTCGATGTCAGGAGCCCCGTGGATGTCAGCCTTCCGGTCGTCTCTGGCCAGCTTGTGCCTCGGCCTTTGTCTGTCGCTGTCCGTCACCTTGCCCGCACGAGCGGATGAAGATGCGGTGGTCGGCTACGAGACCGGCGATACGCAGATGAACATGGCGATCGGCCAAGCCCGCGCGACTTATGAAACCGTCTTCATTCCCGCGGTGCGCGCCCGGTCCGGCTCGCGTTTCATGCTCAAGGCAGGGATCGATACCCCCGCCAATGGCCTCGAACATATCTGGATCGCGCCGATTTCGATCTCCGCGCAGAAAATCACCGGCACGTTGATGAACGAGCCCGTGCATTTCCAGGCGCATGCAGGAGACGAGATTACCTTCGCGCCGAACCAGATTTCCGACTGGAGCTTCCGACGCGAAGGCAAGCTCCACGGTAACTATACGACGCGGGTGATGCTGCCCGATATTCCCGCCGAGCAAGCCGCGAAACTGCGCGCGCAGCTCGCCCCGCTGCCCTGAGGGGCCAAGGAGACACGATGAGCGACGCAACGATGGATGCGAGCCTAAACGGCCCTGAACCAACACAGTTGAAGACTGCCGACGGGCTGCCGCTGAAGGTCGCCCTCGCGAAATCGCAGGCCCGCGCGAAACGCCGCGCCTTCCTGCTGGTCGCGCCTCTGTTCCTTTTTGTCCTGATCACCTTCGTGGTACCGATCGGGCAGATGCTGCTGCAATCGGTCTATAACGACGGCTTCTCGAAGAATGCGCCGGCGCTTGGGCAATGGTTCGACGCGCATCCGCTGGGCTCGCCCATCGACGAGAGCGCCTATGCGGCGCTCGCCTCGGACCTCAAGCAGATGAAGGAAAACCGGACGCAGGGCGAGGCGGGGACGCGGATCAACTATGACGTCGCGGGCACGCGCTCGCTCTTCACCTCGACCGCGCGCAAGATCGAACGTCTCGAGCCGCCATGGAAAGAGGCCATCCTCGGCGTGGACGAGGGGTGGAGCGATCCGAACCTGTGGCGGGCGATGCGCTCTGCCTCGAGCCCCTATACGGTGGATTTCTACCTCGCCGCGATGGATCACAGCCGCGACAAGGACAACAATATCGTGCCGGTCGATCCGCAGCGTGCGATCTACGGCAAGCTGTTCACCCGTACCGCGATCCTGTCTCTCGTGATCACCGTGCTGTGCATGATCCTCGCCTTCCCGATCGCGCATCTTCTGGCCTCGCTGCCGCTGGCGAAATCCAATCTTCTGATGATCTTCGTGCTGCTGCCCTTCTGGACCTCGCTGCTGGTGCGGACGACCTCGTGGATGGTGCTCCTGCAGCAGCAGGGCGTGATTAACGATCTGCTCGTCTGGTCGGGCCTGATCGGCAACGATAACCGGCTGGAGATGATGTATAACCAGACCGGCACGATCGTTGCGATGACCCACATCCTGCTGCCCTTCATGGTGCTGCCGCTCTACTCGGTCATGCGGACCATCCCGCCGAGCTATGTCCGCGCGGCCCGCAGCCTTGGGGCCACCTCGTGGACCGCCTTCCGCCGCATCTACCTGCCGCAGACGCTGCCGGGGATCGGGGCAGGGGCGCTTCTCGTGTTCATCCTCTCGGTCGGCTACTACATCACCCCCGCCCTTGTCGGTGGTGCAGACGGTCAGCTGATCTCGAACATGATCGCGTTCCATATGCAGAAATCGCTCAACTGGTCGCTCGCGGCAGCACTCGCCTCGATGCTGCTGGGCGGCGTCATCATCCTCTACTGGCTCTATGACCGGCTGGTGGGCATCGACAACATGAAGCTGGGCTGAGGAGAAACACAGATGGCCGTTCCCGCATATGCAAGCCCGCTCGAGAGAACCTGGCACTACGCCTATCTCGTGATCTGTGGCCTGATCTTCTTCTTCCTGATCGCGCCGATCGTGGTGATCATTCCGCTGTCCTTCAACGCGGAGCCTTACTTCACCTTCACCGAGAAGATGCTGAGCTTCGACCCCTCCGGCTATTCGATGCGCTGGTATGACATGCTGCTGACCTTCGGGATGCAGGAGCCGCAGGTCGAGCGCAGCTGGTCGTGGTGGATGGATGCCTGGCAGCATTCGACCTGGATCGACGTGGCGAAGAACTCGATCATCATCGGCTTCTTCTCGACGATCCTCGCGACGGTGCTGGGCACGCTGGCCGCCCTCGGCCTGTCGCGCCCCGAGATGCCGTTCCGCCGTGCCATCATGGCGGTGCTGATCTCGCCGATGATCGTGCCGATCATCATCACCGCGACGGGGCTGTTCTTCTTCTACTCGAAGACCGGGCTCGCGCATTCCTATCCGGGCATCATCATGGCCCACGCAACCTTGGGCATTCCCTTCGTGATCATCACCGTGACCGCGACGCTGGTGGGCTTCGATCACTCGCTGACCCGTGCGGCGCAGAACCTCGGTGCCGACCCGCGCACGACCTTCTTCAAGATCGTGATGCCGCTGATCCTGCCGGGCGTGGTCTCGGGCGCGCTGTTCGCCTTCGTCACCTCCTTCGACGAAGTCGTCGTGGTGCTGTTCGTCGCGGGCTACGACCAGCAGACGATCCCGCGTCAGATGTGGAACGGTATCCGCGAGCAGATCAGCCCCGCGATCCTTGCGGTGGCGACGATCCTCGTCTTCGTGTCGATCGCGCTTCTGACCACGGTCGAACTGCTGCGCCGCCGCTCCGAGCGCCTGCGCGGGATGTCACCCGGCTAAAGCGTCAAGCGTCAGCGGGCAGCGCTCGCCCCCATAAAACGTCTCAAGGAGCCGGGTGAACACCGGCTCCTTTTTCTTTGAGGCGGCCTCGAACAGCGTCGCGCAGGAGCGCAGCTTCAGCGCATCGACCGGCCCCATGATCTCCTCGATGGGCGTGCCCGCATGGGCGAGCACCGCCTCGGAGGCCTCTACCAGCCGCGCCCGCAACACCGGATCGGCAAGATAGGCCCGCGCCTCGGCCAGATCCGCGATCCCGTATTCCACCGCTCGGGGCGACCGCCCGAGCGAGGCCAGTTGCGGGAAGATCCACCAGATCCAATGGCTGGTCTTGCGACCTTGGCGGAGCTCGCGCAACGCGGTCGGATAGTCGCGGGCTTGGGGGGCGTGGAAGCGTTGGGTCATGGGATGAGCCTAGCACGCTCTGGACATCGCGAGGAGGGCCGCGACCGATCCGAGGGTGGGCGCAATCGCGCCCGCCCTGGGGGCGGGTCGGGCGCGGCCCGGCCTAGGGGCCGGGCGGGTGTATTGGATTTTTTCAAATTTATTTTCTTGAAGCGCAGTTCGCCAAGTTGATATGGTTAGTTATCCGACGTAACTGATACTCGTTGGCTGAGATGCGAGAGGCGGCGAACCGCCTCTCCACTAGAGTTTAAAGGCCCGGCAACCGGGGTTGGTTACTGCTTTCGGATATTTCTATCCGAAAAGCTTTCTTCCCGTATTGCCACGCATAGATACGCTTTCCGTTTTTAAGGCGGATTGATGCGCGATAGATCACGCGTTTCTCAATATCGTCCATTGGGTACTCCCTGATTGGACGTTTCCCGTCTCCCCCTCTGACCGTCCAAAGTTCGTGGGGGAGGCGGCCCTTCTCGGCATCATCTCATGATGACCACCCGAAGCTCTCATATGTTTGGTCTGTTTGCACTGTTCTTCCGCAATTCCCGTCTGGGCATCTACTACATATGGTGGGGTAACTGTTGTCCGGAGTTTCGGTCCCTTTAGTGTTTGCGTCAACTGAAAGCGCGGACATTCCCGTTCTTTGAATGTTCCTGCCCATGCCGGCCGTCCTTTTATACATGGCGCGGCTCTCGCTTGCGCTCGGGCGTTCGGCACTGAAAACGCTCCACTGGAGCGTTTTCGCCCCGGATCAAGATCCGGGGCCGTGCCTCACCCCCAAACCTCACAAAACTCCCGCCACTCGCCTTTGCTCATGCCGGAGGTCTCCTGCGTGATCTCCTCGCCCGCCAGACGGCGCTTGAGCAGCTCCACCGCCTTGCCCGACAGGTTAACCCCGCCCAGACGGTAATCCTCGAAGGCCGAATAGGCCGCAGGCACCCAGTCCTTGACGATGTCGCACATGGTCTCGGCATAGACGCGGATCTCGTATTGCGCGTGGCTGTCGGCGCGCAGGCGCAGGAAGTGGAAGAGGTTGTGCAGGTCAACCTTCCAATACCATTGCGTGTAGATATTGGTGGGCAGGTTCATCCGCGCCAGTTCCCGGGCGAGGCCCTGTTTGCCCGCATCCTCGTCGGGCGTCAGCATGTCCTCGTAATGGTCATAGGCGCGCATCGCGTCGTCGCGCAGGATGTCGAGCACGCGGGCGGCCTCGGCGCCTTCCAGCACCTGACCGCGGCCCTGATGGTTCTGGCTCGACTGCGCAGCGAGTTGGCTCGCCTCGGGGATGTAGAATTCGCGGTCGAGGATCGAGTAGCGCGCGGAGTATTCGTTGACGTTCGCGGTGCGGTGGCGGATCCACTGACGCGCGACGAAGACCGGAAGTTTGACGTGGAACTTGACCTCGCACATCTCGAACGGGGTCGAATGCCAGTGCCGCATCAGGTAGCGGATCAGGCCCGCGTCGCTGTTCACCGTCTTGGTGCCACGGCCATAGGAGACGCGCGCCGCCTGCACGATCGCGTTGTCGTCGCCCATGTAGTCGATGACCCGGACCACCCCGTGATCGAGCACTTCATGGGCGGTATAGAGCCGCTTCTCCATCCCCGGCGAAACCGCCCGCGCGGTCATTTGCGTCTCGGCGCGCTGTGCGTCGATCTCGGCTTGTTGTTCGGGGGTGAGCGCCATGATGTCCTCCGGATGTCTCGAATCGACCTCCACTATATCTGCGATGGGCGGCTCTAGGAACCGCCATATCCTGTGGATAAGCCGGGGTGCTTGCCGCGGCCGCGTCAGGAGCTATCCTCCGGTTAACCGCAATCAGTTCCAAGGAAGCCTGTTCATGAAAATCGAATATCTGCACACGATGGTCCGCGTGCTCGACCTCGAGAAATCGAAAGCCTTCTACGAGCTTCTGGGGCTCAAGGAACGCAACCGCATCGAAAACGAGAAAGGCCGCTTCACGCTGGTCTTCATGTGCCCGCCCGATCAGGACGACGGCACGGCGGATGTCGAGCTGACCTGGAACTGGGACGGCGATAGCGGGCTGCCCTCGGACAGCCGCCATTTCGGCCACCTCGCCTACCGCGTCGAGAACATCTACGAGATGTGCCAGCACCTGATGGACAACGGCGTGACGATCAACCGTCCGCCGCGCGACGGTCACATGGCCTTCGTGCGCTCGCCCGACAATATCTCGGTCGAGCTGCTGCAGATGGGGGAGTCGCTGCCGATCCAGGAACCCTGGGCCAGCATGGAAAACACCGGCAGCTGGTGATTACTTGCGAAAGTGATCCTTGAGCTTGTCGAAGGGGCTGCGGGTTTCCGTGGCCTCTTTCTTTTGCGGGGCGTTTTGCGGGGCAGGGGTGTCGGCCTTCGTGGGTCCCTTGGTCCCGGTCGAAGAGCGCGGCGGCGCGACCCGCAGGCTCACCGCATTGAGGAATTTCGACCCGTCGCCCGCCGCCAGCGCAGGCGCGCCGTCCGAGATCCCGCGCAGCAGATCGTCGAGCATTTCCTGCTCCGCCTTCGGGAAGTCGTTGAGCACATAGCCCGCCACGCGGTCCTTGTGCCCCGGATGGCCGATGCCCAGCCGCACCCGCGCATAGTCGGGGCTCATATGCTGATGGATCGAGCGCAGCCCGTTATGCCCCGCATGGCCGCCGCCCTGCTTTAGGCGACATTTGCCGGGGGCGAGGTCCAGCTCGTCATGGAAGACGGTGATATCGGAGACGTCGACCTTGTAGAAATCGGCGGCCGCGCGCACGGATTGGCCGGACAAGTTCATGAAGGTCTCGGGTTTCAGCAGCACAACGCGGGTTGAGCCGAAACGGCCCTCACTCACCTGACCCTGAAACTTGCCGCGCCACGGGGCGAAGCCGTGATCCTCGGCGATCCGGTCGAGCGCCATGAAGCCGATATTGTGACGGTTGTTCGCGTATTTCGCGCCCGGATTTCCCAGGCCCACCCAGAGTTGCATGCGTCTCCCCTTTCGAACGACGGTGTCGAGGCTCTGCTCACTCCGGGATAAGTGAGCGCGCGCGAAGGGGAAAGGGGGTCGTCGCGTTCAGGCGGCGCGGTGTTCGACGTAGGCCGGGCGTCCCGATGAGCCGACGACGATCGGTCGCTCTTGAGTGTCGGGAAGGGCAAACTCATCGAAGAGGCGTTCGCTGGTCTCTTCGATATTGCACTTCGCGATTTCCTCATACCCGTTGCGCGGGAGTCGTCGGGCCGTAAAGATGCGGAACGGTCGCAGGACCGGACCCAGCACCGTATAGAGGGCGCGGCTAATTGCGTTGAGCATTCTAGGCGGTAGCACCACGAATGCTGCAAGAACGAGTGCGAATAGCTCCAGCATGTGACTAGCCTTTAGGTTGTATTAACTTCGAGGCTATAGCGTTTCGCGCAAAAGGCGAGGAAATTCGAGATCACATAGATGTGAACGCGTTTGGTTGGCGGTTTGCCGCGCATCCGGGGAATCAAGCGCCGCGTAAAGAAAAACGGGGCCCCGAAAGGCCCCGTCTCGAAAATCTCATTGGAAGAAGAATTACTCTTCGGTCGCTTCTTCGCTGGCTTCTTCGCCCTCGTCCTCGTCGGAGGAGCCGCCACCGAAGCCTTTCGGCGGGGCGACGTTCGCGATCACGAAGTCACGCTCGATGGTGGGCTTGGCGCCTTTCGGCAGGTCCACGTCGGAGATGTGGATGGTGTCGCCGATCTGCTTGCCTTCGAGGTCGACCACGATCTGCTCGGGGATATCGCCGGCGAGAACGTTGAGTTCGACTTCCGGGCGCACCGCGACGAGGGTGCCGCCGCGCTTCAGGCCGGGCGCCTTCTCGTGGTTGATGAACTCGACATGCACGAAGAGCGAGATGCGCGAGTTGCGGTGGGTGCGCATGAAGTCGACATGGGTCGGCAGGTCCTTCACGACGTCTTTCTGAACGCCGCGGCAGATCACGCGGACGTCTTCCTGGCCTTCCATCTTCAGGTTGAAGAGGGTGGACATGAAGCGGCCTTTGCGCAGGCGGGTGATCAGGCGGTTGTAGTCGAGGTTGATTGCAACCGGGTCCTTGCCGTCGCCATACACGATACCGGGCACGAGGCCCTCACGACGCGCTTGCCGAGCGGCCCCCTTGCCCGTCCCCGTACGCGCCACGGCTTCGATCGTTTCGATCTCTTTTGCCATAACTGGTCTCCAATTTGTCAAAGTGATGGGCCGCCTCCAAGGGTGTCGGGCCCATGAAGCCGCGCGAATACTCGGGATTGGCCGGGATGGCAAGGGGAAACCGACGACGTTACGGAAACCGGGAGGGGACGGAAACTGGGGTTGCCACAGCCTGGTACCTGACTAAAGTCAGAAAATATTCCGGACTTCAGTCAGGTATTTCCATGGATTCTATCGCACGTATACGCCGGTTCAACCGGGCCGTCACCCGACAGCTCGGGGCGCTCAACTCGTCTTTCCTGGGGCGTGGCCGCCCGCTTGGTTCTGCGCGGGTGCTCAACCTGATCGGGCGCGGGCAAGGGGATGTCGCGAAACTGCGCGAGGCATTGGCCCTCGATTCCGGGCAGATGAGCCGCCTGTTACGCGGGCTGGAGGGCGAGGGATTGATCGTGATGGAGGACGATCCCGAGGACGGGCGGCGCCGCATCGCGCGGCTCACCGACGCGGGCCAGGCGGAATTCGCGGAATATGAACGGCTCTCCGATGCGCAGGCGGCGGATATCCTGTCTCGCCATCCCGATCACGCCGCGCTGCTGGGGGCGATGGACCTGATCGCGACGTCGTTGACGCGCAGCGAGATCGAGATTGTGCCCTGCGACCCACTCGATCCGCGCGCGCAGTCCTGTCTGGCCAAATATTATGCGGAACTCTCTGCCCGGTTCGACGGGGGCTTCGACGTGAGCCTGTCGAAAGACCCCGAGGCAGCCGAGATGCGTCCGCCCCATGGCACGTTCCTGATCGCCTTATCCGACGGATTGCCGCTGGGCTGCGCAGCCCTGAAGGGCGGGGCGGACTATGCCGAGGTGAAACGCGTCTGGATTGCCCCCGCCGCACGCGGCTTGGGGTTAGCGCGGCAGCTAATGACCGCGCTCGAAGTCTCGGCCCGCGAACTGGGCCACCTGCGCCTGCGGCTCGACACGAATTCAGCGCTGCCCGAAGCGATCGCAATGTACCAGCGCTTCGGCTGGCACGAGATCCCGCGTTACAACAACGATCCCTACCCGGACCGGTTCTTCGAGAAACGCCTGCTCGCTCAGGAATAGGTGTCGAAGAACCCGTTCGGGATCAGCAGATCGTCCCGGCCCAGATCCGCGATCCGGCGCTTGCCACACAGAGCCATCGATGTGTCTAGCTCTTTTTGGATGACCTCGAGCGCCTTGGTTACGCCCGGCTCGCCCATCGCGCCCAGACCGTAGACATAGGCGCGCCCGATCATCACGCCCTTCGCGCCAAGCGCCAGCGCCTTGAGCACGTCCTGCCCCGAGCGGATACCGCTGTCGAGCCAGACTTCGGTCTTGTCGCCGACTGCGTTGACGATCTTCGGCAGCATCCGGATCGAGCTGAGCGCCCCGTCGAGCTGACGCCCGCCATGGTTCGAGACCACGATCGCATCGGCTCCTGTGGCGGCCGCCATCTCGGCATCTTCTTCGCTCAGGATTCCCTTCAGGATCACCTTGCCGCCCCACATGTCCATGAGCTGCTTGATCCGGTCCCAGTTGAGCGACTGATCGAATTTTTCCGCCGTCCAACTTGCCAGCGAGGCGGGATCGGCGGCGCTCTCCACATGGCCAACGATATTGCCGAAGAAGCGCCGCTTGGTCTGCAGCATCTCGATGCCCCAGCGCCATTTCGTGGCCAGATCGGCCAGCACGGCGGGGGTGAATTTCGGCGGCGCCGTCAGGCCGTTCTTCAGGTCCTTGTGCCGCTGCCCCAGCAGCTGCAGATCGACCGTGATGACCAGCGCGGAGCAGCCCGCGGCCCGTGCCCGATCCAGGACGCGCTTGTTATAGTCGTCGTCGGTCAGGGTATAAATCTGGAACCAGAAGGGCTGGCTGACATTCTCGGCCACGTCCTCGATCGAGCAGATCGACATCGTCGACAGCGTGTAGGGTACGCCGAACTTCTCCGCCGCGCGCGCCGCCTTGATCTCGCCATCCGCGCGCTGCATCCCCGTCATCCCGACCGGGGCCAGCGCCACCGGCATCGCGACGTCCTGACCCAGCATCGTCGATTTCGTCGAGCGCCCCGTCATGTCCCGCGCGATCCGCTGGTTGAGCCGGATTTGCGCGAAATCCTCGGTATTCTCGCGGAAGGTCTGCTCGGTATACGAGCCGCTTTCCGCGTAATCGTAGAACATCTTCGGCGTGCGGCGCTTATGCAGACGTTTCAGATCGGCGATGGAGGTGATGACGGGCATGGGGGTTCCTCTCTCCGTGGTTAAGTTTCCTTACCAATCTCGCGAAATTTGCGCAATCACCCATCGCAAGGCTTGCAATCATGCCCGATCCGTTCCCATCTCGCCGGGAGAACACGAAAAGGAGAGCGCCGTGAACGAGGTATGGCTCGGCCTGATGGGCGGCATGGTGGCGGGCGTCGCGACAGCCGCCGGGGCGATCCCGGCGCTCCTGGGTCGCTCGATGAGCCAGCGCACCGCCGATACGATGTTGGGTTTTGCGGCGGGCGTGATGCTCTCGGCGTCGTATTTCTCGCTGATCCTGCCGGGGATCGACGTGGCAGAGACCATGTTCGGCTCTGTCTGGGTCGCCGCCGCCATCGCCGCGATCGGGATCGCCATCGGCGCGGGCTTCGTGGCCTGGCTGAACGCGACCCTGCCGCACGAGCATTTCACCTCCGGCCGTGAGGGTGCCGATGCGGCGCAACTGGCGCGGATCTGGCTCTTCGTGATCGCGATCACCATTCACAACTTTCCCGAAGGTCTGTCGATCGGCGTCGCTTTCGGCGCGGGCAACGAGAACGGCTTCTCGGTTATGACTGGCATCTCGCTGCAAGACATCCCGGAAGGCCTCGCCGTGGCCGTCGCGCTGATCGGGCAGGGCTATTCTCGGCGGAAGGCCTTCTTCGTCACCGCGATGACCGGGGCGGTCGAACCCGTGGGCGCGCTGGTCGGCGCAGCTGCCGTGTCGGTCTCCGGCGCACTACTGCCATGGGGGCTGACCTTTGCAGCGGGTGCCATGCTATACATCATCAGCCACGAAATTCTCCCCGAAACCCACCGCAACGGGCACCAGAACCGCGCGACCGCCGGGCTACTCTTCGGCCTGATCCTGATGATGTTCCTCGACGTGACGCTTGGCTGATCCCTCTTTACTTCCGCGCTGCCCCAGCGTAAGCGCCATGCATGATCGTAAGGACCGCATATATTTCCCGTCCCCGACGTCGCCGCTGAAGCGCCTGACGTCCGATCTGCCGTGGCCTGCCGCCACACCCAATCCCAAATCGCTGACCGAAGGCCCCCGAATGTTGACAGCCCCCCGGGACTGTTGCACGAATTTGCCTTCCCTTACTGGAGCTTGACCCCGATGATCCCCTCCGTCCTGCCGACCTATAATCGCGCACCGCTCGCCTTCGTTAAGGGCGAAGGTTCCTGGCTCGAGACGGCGGATGGGAACCGATATCTCGATATGGGCGCTGGGATCGCGGTGAATGCGCTGGGTCATGCCGCGCCGGAACTGGTCGAGGCGCTGACCGAGCAGGCCGCGAAGCTTTGGCACGTCTCGAATCTCTACCAGATCCCGCAACAGCAGGCGCTGGCCGATGCGCTGGTCGAGAAGACCTTCGCCGATACGGTCTTCTTCACCAATTCCGGCACCGAGGCTGCGGAACTCGCGATCAAGATGGCGCGGAAATACTGGTCCTCGAAAGGCGAGGACCGGGTGGAGATCATCACCTTCGAGGGCGCCTTCCACGGCCGCTCCACCGGTGCGATCTCGGCCACGCCGAAATCGGAAAAGATGGTGAAGGGCTTCGGCCCGCTGCTGCCCGGCTTCACCCAGCTTCCCTGGGGCGATCACGAGGCGCTCAAGGCTGCCGTCACCGACAAGACCGCCGCCATCCTGATCGAGCCGATCCAGGGCGAAGGCGGCATCCGCCCGGTGCCCGATCAATGCCTGAAAGGGCTGCGCGATCTCTGCGACGAGACCGGCGCGCTCCTGATCTTCGACGAGGTGCAATGCGGCGTGGGCCGCTCTGGCCGGCTGTTCGCGCATGAATGGGCAGGCGTCACGCCCGATATCATGATGGTCGCGAAAGGCATCGGCGGGGGCTTCCCGCTGGGTGCTGTTCTGGCCACCGAAGACGCCGCCTCCGGCATGGTCGCGGGCACGCATGGCTCGACCTATGGCGGTAACCCGCTGGGCTGCGCCGTCGGCGCCAGGGTGATGGAGATCGTCTCCGAGCCCGCTTTCCTCGACCAGGTGAATGCCAAGGCAGGTTTCCTGCGCCAGAAGCTCGAAGGGCTGATCGCGGCGCATCCCGAAACGTTCGAAAGCGTGCGCGGCACCGGACTGATGCTGGGGCTCAAATGCAAGCGCGCGCCGGCCGATCTCGTGGCCGCCGCCTATGACCAGCACCTGCTGACCGTCCCGGCGGCGGATAACGTGCTGCGCCTGCTGCCCGCGCTGAACATTTCCGAGGCCGATCTGGCCGAGGCGGTGACCCGGCTCGATGCCGCCGCGTCGCAACTCGAAAAGGCCGCCTGACTTCCTCTTGGCGTAAATATCCTCGGGGGCTGCGCGGGAGCGCAGCGGGGCGGACAGCCCCTCAGGCCCCTCCACGAAAGACAAACCGATGAACCATTTCCTCGATATCCACAAAACCGACCCCGCCGCGCTGCGGTCCATGATCGACCAGGGCATCGCGATGAAGCAGGCCCGCAACGGTCGTCCGAAAGGCGCGCCCGATGACGAGCAGCCGCTCGCCGGGCACATGGTCGCTCTGATCTTCGAGAAGCCCTCGACCCGGACCCGCGTCAGCTTCGATGTCGGCGTGCGTCAGATGGGCGGGCAATCGATGGTACTCTCGGGCGCGGATATGCAGCTGGGCCATGGCGAGACCATCGCCGATACCGCCCGCGTTTTGTCGCGCTACGTCGATCTGATCATGATCCGGACCTTCGAGGAGGAAACACTGCTCGAGATGGCCGAATATGCCTCGGTGCCGGTGATCAACGGCCTGACCGACCGCACTCACCCCTGCCAGATCATGGCCGATGTTATGACCTATGAAGAGAAGCGCGGGCCGATCGCGGGCAAGAAGGTGGTCTGGTCGGGCGACGGCAACAACGTCTTCGCCAGCTTCGCCCATGCCGCGGCGCAGTTCGGCTTCGATCTGACCTTCACCGGGCCGGAAACGCTCGACCCCGAACGTGCGTGGCTCGACTTGGCCGAGAAGGCGGGGCACCCGATCACGATAGAGCGCGATCCGATCAAGGCGGTCGAAGGCGCCGATCTGGTTGTCACCGACACTTGGGTGTCGATGCATGATCCGGAATCCGCGAAGGAGCGTCGCCACAACCAGCTGCGGCCCTACCAGGTCAACGAGGAGCTGATGAGCCACGCCAAGGCCGACGCGCTTTTCATGCATTGCCTGCCCGCGCACCGCAATGACGAGGCGACGAGCGGCGTCATGGACGGCCCAGCCTCGGTGATCTTCGACGAGGCAGAGAACCGTCTGCATGCGCAAAAGGCGGTGATGCGCTACTGCCTCGGCAAGTGACGACAGAAGCCGGGCAGGGGGTCACTCCAGCCCGGCGATGATCGCGCGCAGCGTCTCGATCCCTTCGCCTTTTTCGGACGAGGTCAGTACGATCTCGGGGAAGGCGGCGGGGTGTTTGGCCAGCGCCTTACGCACCTGATCCAGCACCTTTTCGCAATCTTTCGCGCTGACCTTGTCGGCCTTCGTCATCACGACCTGAAATGGGACGGCGGCGCGGTCAAGCAGCGTCAGGATCTCCTCGTCCACCGCTTTGACGCCGTGGCGCGTGTCGATCAGCACGAAGGCGCGACGCAGCGTTGCGCGGCCCGACAGGTAATCCTTCAGCAACGCCTGCCATTTCGCGACCACCGCGACCGGGGCCTGCGCGAAGCCGTAGCCCGGAAGGTCGACCAGATAGGGTCCGTCCTGCGTGGTGAAATAGTTGATCTCCTGCGTGCGGCCCGGCGTGTTCGATGCGCGCGCGAGGTTGCGGCGGTTCGTGAGCGCGTTGATCAGGCTTGACTTGCCGACATTGGATCGTCCCGCGAAGCAAACCTCAATGCGGTCGGCGGGTGGTAGCCCCTTCATCGCGACGACGCCCTTGAGGAAATCGACGGGGGCGGCGAACAGCTTGCGCCCACGCTCACGCGCGAAATCGTCGGGCTCTTCGGCCAGCGGGAAATTCAACTCCATCAGAGTACCTCGATCTTGTCGCCGCGCGCGATGCGGCCCTGTTTGGTGACGAGGCAGAACACGCCAAGGTCGGTATGCCCGTAATGGCGTTCCAGCTCTGCCAGCATGTCGATATCGCGCTCGCCCGTCTCGATACTGCCGTCCGTCGCGCGACAACGCCCGATACAGGCGCGCAGTTGCAGCTCTGCCTCGCCCACGCGTACCGTTTTCCCGATCAGGTCCATCTCGGCGAAGGGCTCCCAGCCCTCGACCCAGAGATTGGCGCGGAAGCGGCGGCGGTCGATGTGCTTGCCCACGCGCGCCGAGAGATCGTCGAGCGAAGCCTGCCCGATCAGCGAGACATAGGGCAGGGGATCATCGGTGAAAGCCCGGTCGGGGCCGCGTACCAGCGCGGTCGGGCGCGGCGCGCTCTCAGGCCAGAACGGGCGCAGCCATTCCAACAGTTTGCGCTGGTCGAGCTCACGCTCGGGATCGATCTCGAGATGCCATTGCTCGGGGTGCTCCAGCAGAATGTGTCCGTTCTCGAGCATCCGCGACGTCACCCCCATCAGGCCCGGCGCGGAACGTCCGATCACGAAGTTGATCTTCTGGCCCCAGCCATCCGCGCGCCCCTCCGCATCGACACCGATCTTGGAGCGCTCATGCAGCACCGCCCACTCCCGGTCGCAAGGCAAGACGCGCCCCTCTTCAAGGGACGCGTCCTTCAGTTCCTCTACCCCGATCGACTTGATCGGATGTCGGTAGATGCGAGAGAGCGTTACGCTCATTTCTTCTCTTCGGCGGGTTTCTTCCGCGAGAAGCTCTCTTTGATATTGCCGAACAGGTCCGGCCGCTTCCCGTGCATCGACATGATCGTGTACTGCTGGATGAACGTGATCGTGTTGTTCGTGATCCAGTAAAGCACGAGGCCCGAGGCGAAGCTGCCCAGCATGAACATGAAGACCCACGGCATCCACGCGAAGATCATCGCCTGAGTCTTGTCCGTCGGCGCCGGGTTCAGGCGCTGCTGGAACCACATCGAGACACCCAGCAGGATCGGCAGGATACCGAGCGACAGGATGAAGAGCGGCGAGCCCGGATCGGGCGCTGCGAAGGGCAGCAGGCCGAACAGGTTCAGGATCGAGGTCGGATCGGGGGCCGAAAGGTCGTGGATCCAGCCGATCCACGGCGCGTGATACAGTTCGATCGTGACGTAGATCACCTTATAGAGCGAGAAGAAGATCGGGATCTGGATCAGAAGCGGCAGACAGCCCGCGGCGGGGTTCACCTTGTGCTTCTTGTAGAGCTCCATCATGCCCTGCTGCATCTTCTGGCGGTCGTCGCCAGCGGCCTCTTTCATCTTCTCCATCTCGGGCTGCAGTTCTTTCATGCGCGCCATCGAGATGTAGGACTTCCGTGCCAGCGGGAAGACGATCAGCTTGATGATGAAGGTCAGCGCGATGATCGCCCAGCCCATGTTGCCGATCGCGCCATGCAGGAAGTGCAGGAGGCGGAACATCGGCTTGGTGAGGAAGTAGAACCAGCCCCAGTCGAGCGAGTCGACGAATTTCGGGATCGGGACATTGTCCTGATAGTCGCGCAGGGTTTCCCATTCCTTCGCACCGGCGAAGAGGTGGGTCTGCGCGTCACCCTTGGCGCCCGGCGCGACGTCGATCACCGGCAGGCGGGTCTCGGTCTGGTAGATGTCGGACTTCTCGCCCGAATATTTCACCACCGAGGTGAAGGGGCCCGAGATCGGCGCCAGAACGGTCTGCCAGTATTTGTCGGTAAAGCCCGTCCAGCCGGCGTCCTTCACCTGCTTGATCTCGGCCTGACCCTCGGCGCCCTTGTTATCGAGCTTGGTGATGTTCTTGTATTTGATCTCTTGGAGATTGCCGTCATCCATCGCCACGAGGCCTTCGTGGAGCACGTAGACGCGGCGCTCCTCGGGGATGCCGTGACGCGCGATGATCCCGTAGGGGGCAAGCTTCACGGCGGCGTCGGTGCCGTTCTGCACCGACTGCTTGATCGTGAAGAGATACTTGTCATCGACAGAGATCTCGCGCCGGAAGGTCAGGCCGTGGCCGTTGTCCCACTGAAGCGTCACAGGCGTGTCGGGCGTGAGTTTGCCGTTGCCGACCTGCGTCCAGACCGTATTCGGGCCGGGCACCTGATCGCCCGGCAGACCGCCCGCGGGCAGCCAGCCATAGACGACGTAATAGGGCAGGGTCGAATTGTCGGTATTGCCGCTGATGGGCGAGAGGAGACGCACGTCGGGCGAATCTTTCGCCAGCGTTTCCTTGTATTTCTTGAGCGACAGGTCGTCGAAGCGCCCGCCGAGAGTCGAGATCGAACCCTCGACCGCCGGGGTGTCGATCGCGATGCGCGCGGCGCTTTGGGCTTGGGCGCTCGCGGTTTGCGACATGGTCGCCGTATCGACCGGCGCGCCGGTGGTGTCGGCCGCAGACTTCGGTGCGATATCAGTGCTTTCGGGCGTCGCGGCCTGTTGCGTGGTCACCTCGCTCGGCGGGGTCGTCGTGTCCTGCGTGGGCGGGAAGAAATAGGTCCAGACGCCCAGCACGACTGCGGAGAGTACCACCGCGAGAATGAGATTCTTGTTTTGGTTGTCCATGAAACCCTAAGTCCACAAGCCTGTCGAAAACTTGCATGGGTTCAACAGAAGGGGCAGCCAAAGGTCAAGCCATTTTCCCTTGAAACGATCGATCGGGCACGGTTTGCCTCTGCGTGCTTGGTCACGATGCCGGGCGCGCGGCGGCGGAGCGCGGTCTGCGGGGCCGCTCAACGCCGGCCGATTTGCGGCGTCGCGGCGAGCTTGGTGCGGTGCCGTTCTGCCCAATCGAGAAATTCGCTGATCGGCATCGGGGCGGCGATCGCCGGGCCTTGCACCGCTGAGCAGCCCAGCTGGCACAGCATCGCGTGCTCGGCGATACCCGGCACCCCTTCGGCGAGCGTTTTCAGCCCCAGACCTTCGGCCATCGATACGATCGCGGCGGTCAGGCGCTGGTGTTCGGTGTTGTGGTCGATCTGTGCGGTGAGCGAGCGATGGATGCGCAGCCGCTGCGGTCCGAGCCGGTGGATCGTTTCTGCCGAGACGGGGCCGGAGCCGAACCCCGCCAGTTCGATCAGGCAGCCGAGGCGTTTGATTTCGTGCAGCGTGCGACAGCAAACCGGATCGTCGAGCCGCGCCACCATCGCCTGCGGGACGATCAGCCGCAGCCGGTTCGGGGCGATCCCGAAGCGGTCGAATTCCCAGGCCAGCCGCTCGGCCAGTCTCGGGTCGCCCATCTGGCCGTGCAGGAATGGCAGCGAGGCCGGGCCGAAGTCGCTGCCGTCGCGCGAGATGTCGCGCAGCGCACCGAAGGCCGCGTAGAGCATCACCTCGGAGAAGCGCGCGCCGAGCCCTGCAGCTTCGATCGCGGGAAGAATCTCGCTTTCGGTCAGGATCCCGCGCTGCGCGTGAAGCCAGCGCGGGATTGCCTGAAATCCCACGATGTCCCCGGTATCAGTGGATATCTGCGGCAGGAAGAACGCCTTTATATGCCCGGCCTCCAGTGCCTCCCTCACGCTGGCGGATAGCGGGTGCGGGCCCGGCTCTTTCATGACGATCTTGTTGGAACGGGAGGAGCGGATCGCGCCGGGGCCGCTGCGCATCGCGCGCTCGGCGGCGGTTTCGGCGCGCGACAGGGCCGCCTCCGCCTCCGCATGGGCGTGCGCTTCGGCCTTGGCCAGCGTGGCGGCGTCCTCGCGATGGGCAGGGGGCGCATCACTCCGGCCCACGAGGTGAAAGCCGATATGCATGGTGATCTGTTCGGTCTGTGCCGCGATCGAGTAAGGCTCGCTTACCGCTTCCTGCAGGCGCCCGCAAAGCTGGATCATGCCCTCGAGCCCGAGGCGTGGCGTCGGGCGCAGCAGGACCGCGAAACGGGCACCCTCCCATCGGGTGACTACGTCGCCGCTGCGCAGCTGCCCCTGAAGCCGCTCGCCGATCCGGCGCAGCAGCAGGTCGAAGTCCCGGGCCGGCAGGCGCCGGAGCGCCTGCTCCGGCGCGTCGAGGCCGAGGATCAGGCAGCCGGTCGGGCGATTGCGCGCCCGCGCGTCCTGCAGGGATGCGGCCATTTCGGAGATCGCGGCATTTGGCGGCGGCAGGCCGGTAGCGGGGTCGCAGCCTTCCTCGTCAGTCTCAAGCGGGACGGGCAGGGGACGGGTCATCCATCCCACTAGAAGCGCGGTAAGGCCGATCAACACCATCGCCTCGGGCCCCACCCAAAGCAGGGCGAGCCCACAGGCCGGTACGAAGGCGATCATCTCGCGGCGGAGCAGAACCGGCCCCGGCTTGCCATGATATTTTGCGCGCAGCTCTGATTTGCGGGCGGCGCGCTTGCCCCCGTCCTTTCCCATGACACCTACCCCCGTGGCACATGCAGGCCCCTCAGGAGCCCCCTTCGCAGGCGAGGTTAGGCGCAATTGGTATTCAGCCGGTTAATCGCGCTCGCGCAAAACCGGGACGTTTTCGTTAAAATCCGCTTCACTCTCCGCGCGCCGCTCGAGCCCCGCGAAATCGAAGATCGCGGGGTCGCACAGGTGCGAGGGGCGCGCGTTGAGTAGCGCCTTGAACATCTTGTTGCGGCGGCCGGGGGCATTCTTCTCCCAGCCGTCGAGCATCATCTTCACCTGCTGGCGCTGCAGCCCGTCCTGAGAGCCGCAGAGATCGCAAGGGATGATCGGATAGTCCATCGCGCGGGCGAATTTCTCGCAATCTTCCTCCGCGACGAAGGCGAGCGGTCGATAGACGAAGAGATCGCCTTCCTCATTCAGCAGTTTGGGCGGCATCGTCGCAAGGCGCGAGCCGTGGAACAGGTTCATGAAGAAAGTCTCGAGAATGTCGTCGCGGTGATGACCCAGCACGACGGCCGAGCAGCCTTCCTCGCGCGCGATGCGATAGAGGTTGCCGCGCCGCAGCCGCGAGCAAAGCGCGCAATAGGTGCGGCCCTGCGGGACCTTGTCCATCACGATCGAATAGGTGTCCTGATATTCGATCCGGTGCGGCACGCCCATCTTCTCGAGGAATTCCGGAAGCACGGTCGCGGGGAAGCCCGGCTGGCCCTGATCGAGATTGCAGGCCAGCAGCTCCACCGGCAGCAGCCCGCGCCATTGCAGCTCGTGCAGCACGGCCAGCAGCGTGTAGCTGTCCTTGCCGCCCGACAGGCAGACCAGCCAGCGTTGACCGCGTTCGATCATGCCGTATTTCTCGATCGCCTCGCGGGTTTCGCGCACGATGCGCTTGCGCAGTTTCTTGAACTCGGTCGTCGAGGGCGCTCCTGCGAAAAGCGGATGGATCGGGCTGTCTTCGTCATCAAGCATCTGGAGTGTCCTTCGCGTCATGCGCATGGGCGCAACGATGGGCGGCGTCATGTTCGGGATCGGCGCCAGGCACCGGGTCGTAGCCATGCCCGCCCCAGGGGTGGCAGCTGAGGAGCCGTTTCCCGGCAAGCCATCCCCCTTTCAGTGCGCCGTGCCTCTCGAGCGCTTCGAGCGCATAGACCGAGCAAGTCGGCTGGTAGCGGCAGCCGTGCCCCATCCAGGGGCTGAGCAGCAAGCGATAGGCATGAACCGGCAGGGCGAGGATTCGGGCGAGGGGGCTCATTTGCGTTTGCTCCCCTTGGGTTTGCGCGGTCTCGGCGGGGTGATCGGCAAATCGTGAATGATCGTGAGCACGGTCTCGAATTCGGCCCGCATGGCGGCGAAGTCGCGCGTTGCGGTCGCCTCGGGGCGCCCGACCAGAACATAGTCCCAGCCCGGCCGACCCGCCTTGGGCAGAACGGCGCGGGCGATTTCGCGCAGACGCCGTTTCGCGCGATTGCGCGCCACCGCATTGCCGAGCTTCTTCGAGCAGGTGAAACCCACGCGGATCAGATCGGGGGCGACGGGCTCGTCTTCGCGGCGTTTGCGCGCCTGCAGCAGAAAGCCGGGCATCCCCTTACGCTGCGCAGAGGCCGCTTTCAGGAAATCCGCCCGCTGCCGCAGAACCGCGGTCGGGCGAGTCGGATCATCTGAGCGTATGGCGGCCATCAGGGGACCTCCGGCGAATAAACGGCGCGCAAAATAGCGAAGCCGCCGGTCTTTTCACCGATCCGACCCGAGGGCCCGACCTGCGAAAAGCATCCGGCGGCGTCAAAAGCCAGTCGCGGCTGTAACGGCCTTAAGCCGACAGACGCTTACGGCCCTTCGCGCGACGGGCGTTGAGAACCCGGCGTCCACCCTTCGTGGCCATGCGGCTGCGGAAGCCGTGGCGACGGGCGCGAACGAGGTTCGACGGCTGGAACGTGCGTTTCATCGTTTTCACTCCGGTTCGGGCCCAGAA
The DNA here is from genome assembly GCF_002213195.1 of Thioclava sp. F42-5. Lineage (NCBI taxonomy): Bacteria > Pseudomonadati > Pseudomonadota > Alphaproteobacteria > Rhodobacterales > Paracoccaceae > Thioclava > Thioclava sp. F42-5. The sequence goes on along the minus strand of NZ_NBNZ01000001.1, from coordinate 756,916 downwards.
ACAGGATTCGAGGGCCAGATAGCATTTCGAAGCCGCTCTTTAGTGACCTCTCCCCGGCAAGTCAATTCGCGAAAGCGGGTTTTTTCCGGCTTTTCCGGTCGCTTCGCATGGATCGTGACCGCTCACGGGGTTTTGCCTTTCGTGCGAGCCACCTATCTTGTGCACAAAGAGCGGCTGACGCGCAGGATGGCATCCTTGCATCCTGACGGGCGGTGCATCAAGAGTGACAGTGAAGGGGACAGGCCGACGCTGCGGGGCGGCTCTGCGTTTGATAGGCGATGAAAGTGAACACTCTTTCAGGACGGTTTCTGATCCTGACCACGGTTTTCGTGGTGCTCGCCGAGGCGTTGATCCTTTTGCCGGGGCTGGCGAATTTCCGTGAGGACTATCTTCTTACGCGACTCGAGCGGGCGCAAATCGCCTCGCTCGCGCTGCTGACCACAGACACCACCATCGCGCCCGATCTGGAAAAGGAACTGCTCTCCAACGCGGGCGTCTTCAACGTCGTGCTGCGCAGAGATGCGGCGCGGCAGCTGGTGTTGTCCTCTCCGATTCCCTCGCCCGTGACCGAAACCTACGATTTGCGCGATTCGACCGAATGGACGCGCATCCGTGACGCGGTGCATGCGCTCTTCGATTCCGAGGATCGCGTAATCCGGGTGCTGGGGCAGCCGGTGCAGAAGGGCGGCATCGTGATCGAGGTGACGCTCGCGACCGAGCCGATGCGGATCGCGATGGTGGAATACGGGCTACGGCTCCTGTCGATCTCGGCGGTCTTCTCCGTGATCACCGCCGTTCTGCTGTTCCTGCTGGTGCGGCGCTTGATGGTCGTGCCGATCAAGCGGCTTGTAGCGCATATGTCATCCTACGCGGACGCGCCCGAAGACGCGCGGCGTATCATAACCCCGCAGGCCAGCGTCGAGGAACTGCGCGTGGCGGAAGAGGCCTTGGCCTCGATGCAGCAGCAGCTCACCGCGTCGCTGCGCCAGAAGGAGCGTCTCGCACAGCTGGGGCAAGCGGTCGCCAAGATCAGCCACGACCTGCGCAACATCCTGACCACGGCGCAGCTCTTCGCCGACCGTATGGAAAGCTCGGACGATCCGGGCGTGAAGCGCGCGGCGCCGAAGCTGACCGGCTCGATCGAGCGCGCGATCAACCTTTGTGAAACGACGCTCGCCTTCGGCAAGGCCAAGGAGCCGCCGCCGACGCTGTCGCGCTTCATGTTCGGCGAGCTGGCGCAGGAAGTTCTGGAAAACGAGGAACACCCGAGCGAAGGCCCGGTCGTCGATTTCGTCACCGACATGCCGCCGAACCTGGTAATCCGTGCCGACCGCGAGCAGCTCTACCGCGTGCTCAACAACCTCGTGCGCAATGCCCGTCAGGCGATCGAGGCCACCGGAAAGAACGGTACGGTAGAGATCGGCGCAGGCGAGAATTCCGAAGGTTGGTGGATTCGCGTGCAGGACAGTGGCCCCGGACTGCCCGAGACCGCCCGCGAACATCTCTTCAAGCCGTTCACCGGGGGCACCCGAGCGGGCGGTACGGGGCTCGGCCTCGCTATTGCCGCGGAGTTGATTCGTGGCCATGGCGGGCGGCTGGACCTCGTTCGTACCGATGGGAGCGGCACCGAGTTTCGCATCTTCCTGCCCTCCGATGTCGCGTTGGATTGTGTCTCCGAGAAGGGCGCCGGCGCAATCTCCTGAGCCCGTGCGGGGTTACGCGCCGGCAGCGATGCACCCATCCGCAGGGCTGCCGCGAGGGCATCCGGGAATTTTGACGGTTTTGCGAAATTGCCGCGAATTTGCTCTTGCATCGCTCCGACGTGGCCGTTACATCGCCCCACATAAGCGGACCCGTAGCTCAGCTGGATAGAGCACTTGACTACGAATCAAGGGGTCGGGCGTTCGAATCGTCCCGGGTCCGCCATTTCTCTCCCTTCCGAAATATAGATGATCAGCACACCACTGATGCGGTTACGCGCGCGGTGATAGCTGTCAAGCGCTGGCGTGGCTGCAGTCCCAGACGTTGCGCATGACGTATGGCAGAGGCTTAGGTGCGTGGTGTCCGGAGTATCACGCCGCCGGGACCCGGCCTCGCGCTCGACTGTGCGATTTGCGTGGCTTTGCGCGTCGCGACCGACTGCGGCATCTCTAAAAGCTCTGTGCTGCGGCACCGGGATTGGCGTCTGTCTCTCGGCCAACAAGGTGCCCGGTATCCGCGCAGCCCAGACCCACGACACCTATTCGGCGGGCAAGGCGGCGACCTCGAACAATGCGCATATCATCACGATGGGCGCGTGGGTCGTGGGTGCGGAGCTCGCGAAAGACATCGCCGATGCCTTCCTGGCCTCGTCCTTCGATCCCGAGGGGAAATCGGCGGACAACGTTCAGGCCATTGACGCGGTCGATGCCAAGTATCACACGACGGTCTGAGCGAACTCCCGAGGGTCGGGCGGTTCGCCGCCCGGTCCCAACTCACTGACGGAATTCCCACATGCTGACCTTGCCGAACGACCGTCCCTCGCAGGCGGCGCACCTGCGTGACTGCCTGCCTGCTGGCGGGCTTGGAGAGATCATCGCCGCGCTGGCGAATGCCTTGCCGCCGATCGAGCAGCGGCTCGCGGCGGGCAGGTTGCCCGGCGATCCGGCCGCGCCCTGTGGTCAGAATGAGAGCGGCGATGTGCAGAAGGCGCTCGATGTTGGCGCGCATGACCACATCATTGCGGCGCTTGCCGGGCTGGGTGTGCGGCACATGCTGTCGGAAGAGGCCGAAGAGGTCGAACTGCTCGACCCGGAAGGCCGCTTCGATCTCGCGATCGATCCGATCGACGGGTCGGGCTCGATCGGTATCGGCGCGCCGCTCGGGATGCTGTTCGCGATCTATCCGACCGGGCCCGCCGATTTCCGGCGTCCTGGTTCGGAGGCAATCGCGGCGGGTTATGCCTCCTTCGGACATTCGCTGGATTTCGGGTTCACGGCCGGGCAGGGGGTGCAGATCGCCACCTATGACGGCGAGGACTTCCGCATGACGGCGCAGGATGTCCGGCTGTCGCCCAAAGCGTCGACCATTGCCTACAACGCCTCTAACGAGCGCCATTGGAGCCCGGGGCTGCAACGCTGGGCCGCAGAGTTGCGCGCCGGGGCAGAGGGCCCGCGCGGGCGCGATTTCAACATGCGCTGGCTGGCGGCGGCGGCCGGTGAATTGCACCGTATCCTGCTCAAGGGCGGCGCGTTCCTCTATCCAGCCGACCGACGCGAGGGGTATCGAGGGGGGCGGCTGCGGCTGGCCTATGAGGCGGTGCCGATCGCCTGTCTGATCGAAGCGGCAGGCGGCCGCGCCACCGATGGCACCAAGCGCATCCTCGATCTCGTACCGGAGGCGCCGCACCAGAACGTGCCGCTCGTGTTCGGCGCGGCGGAAGAGGTCGAGATCATCAAGACATATCTTTCGGAGGAGACCTGACCTATGGACCGCATCACGCTACGCCAATTGCTGGCGGCGCGCTGAGCACGTCGCCTGTCGAGGCCAGCCACAAGTGCGGCACATGTTGAGCGATTTTCTCCATGGCCCCGGAATGCCGCAGAAACCACGCTTTCCGTTCGAAGACGCGCAACGGGATACGAGCCCCAATGCGAAGAAGCTATCGTCGCGATCGCGAGCGGCCGTTCTCCGACGAACAGGCCGCGCGCACGAGTGAGTTGGCGGCGCGCAAAGGACGACCTCGGTGGACGCTACTCGACGAAGTACAACGCCTGTGTCGGTCGCGTCCCGAAGCGCGCGCTCGCCCGATTGAGGTCGACAAGGCTGCGTTGGCGCACACTCCACGTCCTCACGGTGTCGTTCGCTGGCGGAAGAAAGCCCTATGCGGGGGAGCCTAAGCGCAAGGCAACCGGACCGCGCCGGCGCGCGGCGAACTTCTCAGGACAAGCGCGATGTGATCGGATGCGTTTTCGGAAGTTTGTTTGGTGGAGCCAAGGGGAGTCGAACCCCTGACCTCTTGAATGCCATTCAAGCGCTCTCCCAACTGAGCTATGGCCCCACCGGAGGTCCAGCGGGTCAGGCCCGCTGTGTGGGGAGGCGTATAGGCAAAGCGTCGGGGCGGCGCAAGAGGAATTTGTTGTGAAGGCGGGGGAAATTTTCGTCCGCTGCGTATTCCCGTGCGTCACCTGAGCGGCGCTGGCCTAGAGGGCGCGTCGGGGCAGGGGAGAAGCGGGAAAGGCACGGCCTCACGTCCGGAAAAAGAAAAAGGCGCGACGGTTTCCCGTTGCGCCTTGATCTCTCGTCCGAGCAGCCCAGCCGATCAGTTGTCTTCCTTGTCCTCGGTGCTGACATCCGCGATGTCATCGAGCGAGACATTGTCGTCATCGTCGTCATCGTCGAGCAGATCGTCGTCGAGATCCACGTCGCCGTTATCGTCGTCGAGATCGTCATCGTCGAGATTGACGTCGTCATCTTTCTGCGACGACGTCTTGTCGGTCACGAGCGTGCGACCGCTGCCCGAGGTCAGAGCCTCGAGGGTGAAGGTGTTGTTGCAGACCGGGCAGGTCATCGGGTCGTTATTCAGGTCGTAAAAGCGGCTCGCGCAATGCGGGCACAGACGCTTGACGCCCCATTCCTCTTTCGGCATGGAATTCTCCTGCGCACTTATATCCAGCAGAGTCGCAGCCAACTGCCACATGCCGCGCAGGGTGTCAAAGCCTTTTCGCGCCTTTCTTGTGGGGCTGCGACCCGATGGCCGCGCCTCGTGACCGAACCTGCCGGAGAATGCCCCTGTCCCGCCCACCTCACATTCCCGAACTGCCCGAGGTGGAGTTGGTGATGCGCCGTTCCGGGCGCGCGCGCAGGTTCTCATTGCGGGTGTCGCGGGTCGACGGGCGGGTGGCGCTCACGATCCCGCGGGGCGCGTCCGAGCGAGAGGCGCTGGCCTTCGCGCGCTCGCAAACCGAATGGCTGCGCAAGACGCTCGGGGCGATCCCGCCCGCGCAGGCCGTGCGATTCGGACAAGCTGTCCCGTTCCAGGGGCAGATGCTGATGCTCGAACCCGCGTCGCTGCGCAGCCCGAAGATCGACGGCGCGCGCCTCCTCGTGCCCGAAGATCCGGCACGGCTGGGCGTGCGGGTCGAGACTTTCTTCAAACACGCAGCTCGTCAGAGACTGCATGCGGCGACCGCGCGCTACGCCTCCGAGATCGGGCGTGACTTCGCGAAGATCACGATTCGCGACACCCGCTCGCGCTGGGGGTCCTGCAGCTCGACCGGAGCGCTCTCCTATAGCTGGCGGTTGATCATGGCGCCGCCGGACGTGCTGGATTATGTCGCGGCCCATGAGGTCGCGCATCTGGAGGAGATGAATCACTCGCCCGCCTTCTGGCGCGTCGTCGAATCCCTGCGGCCGAGCTTCAAGGCAGAGCGCGCATGGCTCAAGCGCGAAGGCTCCGCGCTCCATGCGATCCGGTTTCGCGATTGACCCGCGGCGGCAACGTGATCACAAAAAGCGAATGACAACGATTTCCACACGCCCCATCGAGACCGCCGCCCATGATCGGCTGTACCGCACTTTGCGCCAGCAGATCATGGTGGGGGAGTTGCTGCCGGGCACTGCGCTGACGTTGCGGGGTTTGGGCAAGCAATACGGTGTCTCCATGACCCCCGCGCGCGAGGCGCTGCGGCGGCTGGTTGCGGAAGGCGCGCTGACGCTGTCGAGTTCGGGGCGGGTAACCACGCCGGAGCTGTCCAACGAACGGATCGAGGAGCTGGCCGCGCTGCGGGCGCTGATCGAGCCGGAACTGTCGGCCCGTGCCCTGCCGCGCGCCCACCTCGCGCTGATCGACCGTCTCGGTGCGATCAACGTCGCCAATGCCGAGGCCGTCGCGAAACAGGATGCGGTCGGCTACATCCGCACCAACCTCGAATTCCACCGCATGCTCTATCTACGCGCGCAGGCGCCCGCGATGCTCGCGGTGATCGAGACCGTCTGGCTGCAGCTGGGGCCGACGATGCGCGCGGTCTATACCAAGCTGCAGCGCAACGAGCCGCCGCGCCATCACCGGATGATTCTCTCCGCTCTGCGGGCGGGCGACGAACCGGCGCTGAGATTGGCCGTGCGCACCGATGTGACCCAGGGTTTGCGCCATCTGGCTCAGCGCGGGTGGTGAAACCGCCCCTGAAGCGGTGGGGAAGGTGTATAAAATCGGCCTGGGCGACTTGACGCGAGGCGCCATTGGCCGTATTCCGCGCCAACAGATTTTCGGGCGCTGCCAAGCGGCGCCTTTTCATGTTGGGGCCGGGCGCGCGATTCGCGTAACTTCGGCCAGGTAAGAAACGAAGGAAGAATGCCATGTCGCGCGTTTGCGAACTGACCGGCAAGGGCCCCACGACGGGCAACAAAGTGAGCCACGCGAACAACAAGTCGCGTCGTCGCTTCCTGCCGAACCTGAACGATGTTTCCCTGATCTCGGATACTCTGGGCCAGAGCTTCAAGCTGCGCGTTTCCGCAGCCGGCATGCGCTCGGTGGACCATCGCGGCGGTCTCGACGCGTTCCTCGCCAAGGCGAAGGATGCGGACCTCTCGGTGAACGCTCTGAAGATCAAGAAAGCGATCGCGAAAGCTCAGGCTGCCGCCTGATCCCTTTCCGGATCGGAATTTTCGAGAACCCCGCGCCGAGGCGCGGGGTTTTTGCTTTGTTCGGCTGAACTGTCGCATTCCCATCGTCACATCCTCACGCTAGTGTGAGCGCCATGTGGAGGACGCGCTTCAAGCTACTGATCGGGATCGTCGCGGCGCTCGTGCTGGCCATGACCAGCATGACCATGGCGGTTGCGCGCGGGAAGGCGCGTGTCGCGGGCGAGGTGGTGATCTGCACCGGCTATGGCGTGACCACGATCAGCGTCGATGCCGATGGCAACCCGACTGGCCCCGTGCATCTCTGTCCCGACATGGTGCTGGCGATGATGGCCGCCGTCGCGGTCGCGCCGGCCCTGCCGACTCCGCCGCAGGGCGAGGGGCGCAGGCTGCAGACGGTCGAGCTCGAGAGCGCGCAGGCGCAGGCCTTCGTGGTGCCGCGCGCCCGTGGTCCGCCTGCAGCCGTCTGATCCCCAGCCTTCAGACGAATACACCCTCAGGAGACATGAATGATCCGCAAATACCTGATGAGCGCGGCGCTGATCGCCGTCGCTCTCCCCGCCTTCGCCGCTGACCAGATCCAGATCATCGACCCTTATGTCCGGGTCTCGACCCCGATGTCGAAATCGGCGGCGGCCTTCATGGAGATCAAGAACATCTCCGATCTCGACGACCGGCTCGTCTCGGTCAGCTCGAACGTTGCCGCGCGTGTCGAACTGCATACGCACAAGCAGGGACCGAACGGCGCGATGCAGATGCTCGAAGTCAAGGAAGGCTTCGAGGTTCCCGCCAAGGGCGAGCATGTCCTGCAGCGCGGCGGCGATCACGTCATGTTCATGGGGCTGAAGCAGTCGCTCCATCAGGGTGACATGGTCACGCTCAATCTGCGTTTCGAGAAAACCGGACTGATGGTCGTCGACGTCCCGGTCGATCTGAGCCGCGATCAGCCGACCGAGACTGCGCAGGATCCCGCGCCTGTCTCCACACCGGAGATTTCAAATGAAGACGTGACCCACGGCGAGCCGGAACATACCGAGCCCACCATGGATAAGAAAGAAGGCGATATGTAAGCCGGGCAGGGCGGCGCTCAGCCGCCCAACTGCTCCAGCATCACGGCCGCAGCTGCAGAGGCCGCGCTTTCACCGCTGGCCACTGCGTCGCCCAATTCGCGCATTTTCGCCCGGATCTCCGGATCCTGGCGCAACCGCGCAAGGAGCCCCTCGCGGACCTCAGCCTCGAACCAGTGCCGCGCCTGCTCGGCGCGGCGCTGATCGAAATGCCCGTTCGCGCGGCGCCATTCGGCTAGCGCGGTCATTTCTTCCCATGCTTTCTCCAGCCCGTTCTCCTCCATGGCCGAGACCGGCAGCGCCTTCGGGAAACCCTCGGGGTCCTGCGGGCGCTTGCGCAGCAGCCGCAGCGCGCCCGCGTAATCCGAGACCGTCCGCATGGCGGCCGGTTTCAGATCGCCATCCGCCTTGTTCACCAAGATCAGGTCGGCCATCTCCATGATACCGCGCTTGACGCCCTGCAGCTCGTCGCCGCCAGCCGGGGCCATCAGCAGAACGAACAGGTCGACCATCTCGGCTACCAGCGTCTCGGACTGGCCGACGCCCACGGTCTCTATCAGCACGACGTCGAAGCCCGCCGCCTCGCAGAGGCTCACCGCTTCGCGGGTGCGTCGCGCGACGCCGCCGAGATGCGCTTGTGAGGGCGAGGGGCGGATGAAGGCGTTGGGATCGCGCGACAGACGTTCCATACGGGTCTTGTCACCGAGGATCGAGCCGCCGGAGCGGGCCGAGGACGGATCGACCGCCAGCACGGCGACCTTCAACCCCTTGCCGGTCAGCATCATCCCGAAGGCTTCGATGAAAGTCGATTTGCCCACTCCCGGCGTGCCCGAAAGCCCGATCCGCAGCGCCTGACGCCCTTCACCTGCGAGCGTATCGAGCAGTTCGACCGCTTGCGCGCGATGCTCCGCCCGTCCGGATTCCACCAGCGTGATCGCACGCGCCAGGGCGCGACGATCGGAGGCGAGAATGCGCGGAGCGAGGTCGGCGGGGCTTTGATCGGTCATCGGCAGGCTTTCGCTGATTTTGGGTATTCGTGTCAAAAATGACATCAGACGTGAAGACTTATCGGTTACTTGCCTGCACCCTGCGACCTATGTCCAGAGCGAATGGGAAATTCCTGACAAGAGGATACCAATGAGATTTCTATCGAGCCTTGCGTCGCGCCCGGTGGCTGCGATCCTGAGCGCCGCGTTGCTAGTCGCGCCCTTGGGCACGGCGCCGGCGCGCGCCGATCAGAGCGACAAGATCGTCTTCGACGTGGTGCTCAAGGGCATCCGCGCGGGTGAGCTGGCGATCAACGGCAAGATCACCGACGGTGCCTATGGCGCGAACGGCGTGTTGCAGACGGCGGGCCTCGTGGGGCTGCTGCGGAAAATCAAGTTTTCGGCCAGTGTCTCCGGCCTCTATGACGGTCAGAAGTTCACCCCGATGAAATATTCAGAGGTCGACGACGCACCGGGACGCAAGTCCAAGCACCAGATCATCTACAATAACGGCACGCCGGTTTCCGTCAGTCAGCAGCCACCGCGCAAGCCCTCGCCCCGGGATGTCGATCCCGCGAAACAGGGCGGCACGGTCGACCCGCTGACGGCGCTCTATGCGGTGCTGCGTGACGTGCCGCGCGACGAGGCCTGCAAGCTCGACGTGAAGATGTATGACGGCGCGCGGCGCTCGCAGGTGCGGCTCTTCGAGCCCAAGCCCGATGGCAAGAACATCGTCTGTTCGGGCGAATATCGCCGCCTCGCGGGCTTCTCCGAGAAGGACATGAAGGAAAAGTCCCGCTTCGCCTTCACCCTCTATTACGAGCCGAGCCCGAATGGCGGTTTGCAGGTCGACAAGATCGAGACCGACACGCTCTATGGAAAAGGTCGTCTCACTCGGCAATAAGGGGCGGGTGAACACAGACCGCTTTTCTCTTCCGATCGACGTGGTGCTGCCCGATCTGCGGGCGGCGCTTTCATCGCATGGCCGCGCGGTGCTGATGGCGCCGCCGGGCGCGGGCAAGACGACCCGCGTGCCCCTCGCGCTGCTCGACCAGATCAAGGGCCGGATCGTCATGTTGGAGCCGCGCCGGCTGGCCGCGCGCGCCGCCGCCGAGCGTATGGCGGACACTTTGGGCGAAAAGGTTGGCGAGACGGTCGGCTACCGCATCCGGGGCGAGGCGAAGGTCTCGAAATCCACGCGCATCGAGGTGGTGACCGAGGGCATCCTGACTCGCGTTCTGCAATCCGACCCGGAATTGACCGGCATCGGTTGCGTGATCTTCGACGAATTCCATGAACGCTCGCTGAACGCAGACTTGGGGCTGGCGCTGACATGGGAGGTGCGCGGCGCGCTCAGGCCCGATCTGGCGCTGGTGGTGATGTCGGCCACGCTCGATGCAGAGCCGGTGGCGGCATTGCTCGACGACGCGCCGATCGTGGTGTCGGAGGGGCGGGCCTTTCCGGTCGAGACGCGCTGGCTGGACCGTCCGGTGGATAGTTCGATGCGGTTCGAGGCCGCGATGGCTGGGCTGATCACCGAGGCCGCGGAGGCCACCGACGGGAGCCTTCTGGCCTTCCTGCCGGGCGAGGGCGAGATTCGCCGCGTCGAAGGGCTGCTGAAGGGCCGCTTGGCCGATGACATCGCGATCCGCCCGCTGTTCGGCGCGATGGAATTCGCCGCCCAACGCGCCGCCATCGCGCCCGCGCCCTCGGGCCGCAAACTGGTGCTCGCCACGGCCATAGCGGAAACCTCTCTGACGATCGAAGACATCCGCGTCGTGATCGACGGCGGCCGCGCACGCCGGGCGCGCTTCGATCCAAGCTCCGGCATGGCGCGATTGGTGACCGAGCCCGTCTCCCGCGCCGAGGCCGAGCAGCGCCGGGGCCGCGCGGGCCGCGTGGCCGAGGGCATCTGCTACCGGCTCTGGACCAAGGGTGCGGAGGGCGCGCTGCCCGCCTTCGCCCCGCCCGAGATCGAGGTCGCCGACCTGACCGGACTCGCGCTGGAACTCGCGGTCTGGGGTACAGATGGTGGCGATCTGGCTTTCCTGACGCCGCCGCCTGCACCTGCGATGACCGAGGCGCGCGCTTTGCTGGAAGAACTCGGCGCGCTGAAATCGGGGCTGATCACGGAACACGGGCGCAAGCTCGCCAAACTGCCGCTGCACCCGCGCCTCGGGCACATGCTGCTGACCGCGGGCCCCGAGGCGGCACCGCTTGCTGCCCTTCTGGCCGAACGCGATCCGCTGCGTGGCGCGCCCGCTGACCTGACGCTGCGGCTCAGCGCGATTCGCGACCCGAAGCGCTTCGAGGCGCACCACCCCTATACGCCCCATCGCGGCACAATCGAGCGTATCCGATCCGAGGCGAAGCGGCTGGCCCGCCTCGCCACTGCAGCGCCCGAGACCTATTCCTCCGCCGAGCAACTCGCGCTCGCTTACCCTGACCGTGTGGGGCTTCGCCGCAAGGGGGATGCGCCGCGCTACGTGCTCTCGGGCGGCAAAGGGGCGGTGGTGGCCGAAGGCGATCCGCTGGGCGCGCAACGCCTCATCGTGGTGAGCGATCTCGACGGCGATCCGCGCGAGGCGAAAGTGCGCCAAGGCATCGCGATCTCCGAGGCCGAGCTTCGTCGCCTCTACGCGGATCAAATCGCATGGCAGGATGTCTGCGACTGGTCCAAGCGAGAGGGCCGCGTGATCGCGCGCAAGCAGGAGCGGTTCGGCGCGCTGGTCCTCGACGATCGCGTGTGGAAAGACGCCCCGCGCGAGGCGGTGGCGCAAGGCGCGCTGGCAGGATTGCGCCAGATCGGCCTGCCGATGAGCGCGGCGGCGCGCCGGCTGCAGGCGCGGGTGGAGCTGCTGCGCGGGCAGGGGGCCGATCTGCCCGATTTCTCCGATGAGGGGCTTTTGGCCTCCGCCGAGAACTGGCTTCTGCCCTATCTCGGCAAGGCGAGGACCGAGGCCGACCTGCGCAAGCTCGACCTCACCGATCCGCTGCGCGCAGCGCTCGACTGGGAGCAGATGCAGCTGGTGGACCGTCTTGCCCCCGCGCATTTCGAAACTCCGCTCGGCCGTCCTGTGCCCATTGACTACGCTGGCGAGGCGCCGGGCATCGAGATCCGTCTGCAGGAGATGTTCGGCGTCACCACCCATCCGACGGTCGGCCCGAAACGCCTGCCGCTCAGGATCACGCTGCTGTCACCCGGCCACAAACCCATTCAGGTCACGATGGACCTGCCCGGGTTCTGGGAGGGCTCTTACGCCGATGTGCGCAAGGATATGCGAGGGCGCTACCCCAAGCACCCGTGGCCCGAGGACCCGCGCGAGGCCGATCCGACGCTGCGGGCGAAGCCGCGCAAGTGAGCCATGCGCATCGCGCGGATTGACCCTACGAGAGGCTTTCGCGCATATGGCGCGAGGCAATGAGGGAAAACCATGACCGAAACACTGACCTTCGAGGACCGCAAGCGCCTCGAGATGACCGTGCTGATGACGCCCGATCAGGCGAATTTTTCGGGCAAGGTGCATGGCGGCGCGCTGCTGAACTGGCTCGACCGGGTCGCGTTCTCGCTCGCCTCACGCTACTCGCAGCGCTACGCGGTGACGCTGTCGGTCGACCAGGTGACCTTCCAGCAACCGATCAACGTGGGCGAGCTGGTAACGTTTCGCGCCAGCGTGAACCATACGGGCCGCACCTCGATGGAGATCGGCATCCGCGTCGAAGCCGAGAACATCACCGCGGGCACGCGGCGACACACGAACAGCTGCTATTTCACGATGGTCGCGGTGGATGAAAACGGAAAACCCGCAGAGGTGCCGACGCTGAAGCCCGACACGGACGAGGAACGCCACCGCTGGCGCGCCGCCGAACTCCGCCGGGAACTGCGCCGTGAATTCGCCGCGAAGATGGATGCGGCTGCGGATCACGGCGAGGGCTAAGCCTGAGCGCGAGACCGGAGTTCGGGCCACCGCGCCAAACGAAAAGGGCGCCCCGCGGGGCGCCCTTTCGCGTTTCTCTCGACCCTTGGCCGATCAGGCGTGGATCGCGCCGTCGCCGCAGGCCAGGGCGGCTTCGCGAACGGCCTCGGAGAAGGTCGGGTGAGCGTGGCAGGTCAGCGCCACGTCCTGTGCCGAGGCGCCGAATTCCATCGCCACGCAGATTTCGTGGATCAGGTCGCCCGCGCCGGGGCCGATGATGTGGCAGCCGAGGATGCGGTCGGTTTCCTTGTCCGCGATCAGCTTCACGAAGCCGTCCGACTGGAACACGGCCTTGGCGCGGCCATTGCCCATGAAGGAGAACTTGCCGACCTTGTAGGCGCGACCGTCCTGCTTGAGCGCCTCTTCGGTCTGACCGACCGAGGCGACTTCCGGGCTGGTGTAGATCACGCTCGGGATCACTTCGTAGTTCACGTGACCATGCTTGCCCGCGATGACTTCGGCAACAGCCATGCCTTCGTCCTCGGCCTTGTGGGCGAGCATCGGGCCGGTGACCGCGTCACCGATCGCGTAGATGCCCTTGGCGGTGGTCTGCCAGTGCGCGTCAGTCTTCACCTGACCGCGCGGCAGCATCTCCACACCCACGCCTTCAAGTCCCAGACCGTCGGTATAGGGCTTGCGGCCGGTCGCGACGAGGACGGTCTCGGCCTCGATCGACGCGTTGCTCTCATCCTTGCGCAGCTGGTAGTTCACCGTGGCCTTGCCGTTCTTCACGTCGACGCTCTGGACGGCGGCGCCCATGACGAATTTCAGTCCCTGCTTGGTCAGGATCTTCTGGAAGTTCTTCGAGACCTCGCCGTCCATGCCGGGGGTGATTGCGTCGAGATATTCCACGACGGTGACATCCGCGCCGAGACGAGCATAGACCGAGCCCATTTCCAGACCGATGACGCCCGCGCCGATCACGACCATCGACTTCGGGATCTTGTTCAACGACAGCGCGCCGGTCGAGGTCACGACGGTTTTCTCGTCGATCTCGATGCCCGGCAGCGACGACGGCTCGGAGCCGGTGGCGATCACGATCGACTTGGCGTTATGGACGTCGTCGCCCACTTTCACCTTGCCGGTCTCGGGGATCGAACCCCAGCCCTTGATCCAGTCGATCTTGTTCTTCTTGAACAGGAACTCGATGCCCTTGGTGTTGCCGTCGATGACTTCCTGCTTGTAGGTCAGCATCTGCTTCCAATCGACCGAAGGCGATTTGCCCTTCAGGCCCATCTTGGCGAAGTTATGCTCGGCTTCGTGCAGCTCGTGGGTGGCGTGCAGCAGCGCCTTGGACGGGATGCAGCCCACGTTGAGGCAGGTGCCGCCGAGGCTTTCGCGGCCTTCGACACAGGCGGTCTTCAGGCCCAGCTGGGCGCAGCGGATGGCGCAGACATAGCCGCCCGGGCCGCCGCCGATCACGATCACATCATAGTCAGCCATTGTTCTTGCTCCTTGGGTTGGGGCGCGAGGAGGCCTCGCGCCGGGAGGTCAGATCAGCGCGGCAATCGCCAGCGCCAGAATTGCGAAGAAGGAAAAGCCCCAGATGAGCGAGCGCCACGGGACCCAGCCCAGCAGATAGGACGGAATGTAGAGGAGCCGCGCGATCAGGAAGATCCAGGCGAAGGCCACGGTAGCGGCGCTCGATTGTCCGGTAAGTCCGATGACCAGTGCGACGGGGGCGAAGAGAATGAGGCCCTCGAAGGAGTTGTTCATCGCGCGCTGCAGCCGTCCGAGCAGGGTCGAGATCGGCGGCGGCGTCTTGTCGCGCGGGGAAACGGGGTATTTTGTGCCGAGCTCGGTATTGGCCTTCACCGAATACGCCACCATCAGCCCCAGATGGAGCAGGATCGCGAGTATGAGCACGGTCAGTTCGGGGGTCATCGGTCGCTCCCGGAGGTGAGGGAGGACCGGGGGCTGTTTGCCCCCCGGACCCCCCGAGGATATTTAGCAAGAGCGAAGGGGCAGGGGATGCCGCCTTCGTTCCGGTCTTACAGATCCATCAGCAGGCGGCGCGGGTCTTCCAGCGCTTCCTTGACGCGCACGAGGAAGGTCACGGCGCCTTTGCCGTCGACGATGCGGTGGTCGTAGCTGAGTGCGAGATACATCATCGGCTTGATGACGATCTGGCCGTTCTCGACCATCGGACGTTCCTGGATCTTGTGCATGCCGAGGATGCCCGATTGCGGGGGGTTGAGGATCGGCGAGGACATCAGCGAGCCATAGACGCCGCCGTTCGAGATGGTGAAGGAACCGCCCTGCATCTCGGCCATCGAGAGCTTGCCGTCACGGGCGCGGGTGCCCATCTCGGCGATCGTCTTCTCGATCGAGGCGAAGCCCATCTGGTCGGCGTCGCGCACGACCGGCACGACGAGGCCGTTCGGGGTGCCCACGGCCACGCCCATGTGGACGTAGTTTTTGTAGACGATCTCGTTGCCGTCGATCTCGGCGTTGACTTCCGGGACCTCTTTCAGCGCGTGGCAGCAGGCCTTCACGAAGAAGGACATGAAGCCGAGCTTCACGCCGTGCTTCTTGAGGAACAGGTCCTTGTACTCGTTGCGCAGGTTCATGACGCCCGACATGTCCACCTCGTTATAGGTGGTCAGCATCGCGGCCGTGTTCTGCGAGTCCTTGAGGCGCTTGGCGATGGTCGCACGCAGGCGGGTCATCTTCACGCGCTCTTCGCGCGACGCGTCATCGGCATTGACCGGACCGCGCGGCGCCTGCGAGGGCGTCGAGGCGACGGAAACCGAGGCCTGCTTCGGCGCGCTTTCGGCCTTGGCCACGTCTTCCTTCATGATCCGGCCATCCTTGCCCGAACCCTGAACGGAAGCCGGGTCGATGCCCTTCTCCGCCATCAGCTTCTTGGCGGACGGCGCATCCTCGACATCCTTGCCGCCCTTGCCGCCGGCGGCGGGGGCTTCGGATTTGGTCTCTTCCTTGGCGGGCGCGCTGGCGGCGGTTCCACCGCTTTCGCCCTCGGCGATCACGGCCAGCTTGGCCGAGGCGTCGACGGTCGTGCCTTCCTCGGCGACGATCTCTTTGAGAACGCCAGCAGCGGGCGACGGCACTTCGACCGAGACCTTGTCGGTTTCCAGCTCGCAGAGCATCTCGTCGGCCGCGACCGTGTCTCCGACCTTCTTGAACCACGTCGACACAGTTGCCTCGGTGACCGATTCACCAAGGCTGGGCACCATCACGTCGGTCATCTTTCCCTCGTTCGATTGGGGCTGTTGGGCGGGTTTTTCCGCCGGTTTGTCTTCTTTCTTCGGCGCGGGGCTGGCGCCAGCCTCTTCGATCGTCGCGAGAAGCGCATCGACGCCGACGGTCTCGCCTTCGGCGGCGACGATCTCGCCGAGCGTGCCGGCTGCGGGGCTCGGCACTTCGACGGTCACCTTGTCGGTTTCGAGCTCGCAGAGCATCTCGTCGGCGGCCACGGTGTCGCCGGGCTTCTTGAACCAGGTGGCGACGGTGGCTTCCGTGACGCTCTCGCCGAGCGTGGGAACGCGGACTTCAGTGGACATCTATTCAACCCTCCAGTGCATCGTTGACGAGCGCGTCTTGCTCGGCCTTGTGGCGGCTTGCCAGACCCGTCGCGGGCGAGGCGGACGCCGCGCGGCCGGCATAGCGCGCACGGGCATGTTTCGCGTCGATCTTGGCGAGGACCCATTCGATATAGGGTTCGACGAAGAACCAGGCGCCCTGGTTTTTCGGCTCCTCTTGGCACCAGACGATCTCGGCATTCTTGAAGCGGGTCAGCTCTTTGGTGACCGCCTGCGCGGGGAACGGGTAGAACTGTTCCAGACGCAGCAGGTAGACATCGTCGAGCCCACGCTCGTCGCGCTGCGCGAGCAGGTCGTAATAGACCTTGCCCGAGCACATCACGACGCGCTTGATCTTGTCGTCGGCCTTCAGCTCCAGATCCGAATTGCCGCGCTCTGCATCGTCCCACAGGACGCGGTGGAAGCTCGAGCCGGTGATGAACTCCTCCGCCGTGGAGACGGCCTTCGGGTGACGCAGCAGCGATTTCGGCGTCATCAGGATCAGCGGCTTGCGGAAGTCGCGGTGGATCTGGCGGCGCAGGATGTGGAAGTAGTTCGCCGGCGTCGTGCAGTTCGCGACGATCCAGTTATCTTCCGCCGACAGTTGCAGGAAGCGCTCCAGACGGGCCGAGCTGTGCTCGGGGCCCTGACCTTCGAAGCCGTGCGGCAGCAGGCAGACGAGACCCGACATGCGCAGCCATTTCCGCTCGCCCGAGTTGATGAACTGGTCGAACATGATCTGCGCGCCGTTGGCGAAATCGCCGAACTGGGCTTCCCAGAGCGTCAGCGCCTTCGGTTCCGCCAGAGAGTAGCCGTATTCGAACCCGAGCACCGCGTATTCGCTGAGCATCGAGTCGATCACCTCGTAGCGGGCCTGACCCTCACGGATGTGGTTGAGCGGGTAATAGCGGTCCTCGTTCTCCTGGTTCACGAAGGCCGAGTGGCGCTGCGAGAAGGTACCACGGGTGGCGTCCTGACCCGACAGGCGGACAGGGTAGCCCTCGGTCACGAGCGAGCCGAAGGCCAGCGCCTCGGCGGTCGCCCAGTCGAAGCCCTTGCCGGTCTCGAACATCTGCTTCTTGTTGTCGAGCAGACGCTGCACCGTCTTGTGCAGGGCAAAGCCCTCGGGCGCGGTCACGAGCGCCTTGCCGACCTCCTCGAGAGTGTCGGGCGAAATCGCGGTGGTGCCGCGCTCGTATTCGCTCTTTTCCCGCTCCATGCCGGACCAGCGACCGTCGAGCCAGTCGGCCTTGTTCGGTTTGAAGACCTTGCCGGCCTCGAACTCCTCGTTGAGATGCGACTGGAACGAGGCTTTCATATCCTCGATCTCGCCCTCGGGGATCAGGCCATCGGCCACCAGACGCTCGGTGTAGAGTTGCAGCGTGGTCTTGTGGGTCTTGATCGACTTGTACATCACCGGGTTGGTGAACATCGGCTCGTCGCCTTCGTTGTGACCGAAGCGGCGGTAGCAGAAGATGTCGATCACGACGTCCTTGTGGAACTTCTGACGGAACTCGGTCGCGACGCGGGCGGCGTGCACGACGGCCTCCGGATCGTCGCCGTTCACGTGGAAGATCGGGGCTTCCACCATCAGCGCGAGATCGGTCGGGTAGGGCGAGGTGCGCGAGAAGTGCGGCGCGGTCGTGAAGCCGATCTGGTTGTTGACGACGAGGTGGATCGTGCCACCGGTGCGGTGACCGCGGATGCCCGAGAGCTGGAAGCACTCGGCCACGACGCCTTGACCGGCGAAGGCTGCATCACCGTGTAGCAGCACCGAGACGACCTTGGAGCGGTCCGAACGGTCGGCCAGCTGATCTTGCTTGGCACGGACCTTGCCGAGCGCGACCGGGTTCACCGCCTCAAGGTGTGAGGGGTTCGCGGTCAGCGACAGGTGGACCTTGTTGCCGTCGAACTCACGGTCGGCGGAGGCGCCGAGGTGGTATTTCACGTCGCCGGAGCCGTCCACGTCCTCGGGCTTGAACGAACCGCCCTGGAATTCGTGGAAGATCGCGCGGTAGGGTTTTTGCAGGACGTTCGCGAGGACCGAGAGGCGACCGCGGTGGGGCATGCCGACCACGACCTCTTGCAGGCCGAGCTGGCCGCCCCGCTTGATGATCTGCTCCATCGCGGGGATCAGCGCTTCGCCACCGTCGAGGCCGAACCGCTTGGTGCCCATGTACTTGACGTGCAGGAACTTCTCGAAGCCTTCGGCCTCGACGAGCTTGTTGAGGATCGCGCGGCGGCCGGTCTTGGTGAAGGTGATTTCCTTGCCGTAGCCTTCGATACGCTCTTTCAGCCAGGCCGATTGCTCGGGATCGGAGATGTGCATGTATTGCAGCGCGAAAGTGCCGCAATAGGTGCGCTTCACGATATCCATGATCTGGCGCATCGAGGCGATCTCGAGGCCGAGCACGTTGTCGATGAAGATCGGACGATCCATGTCGGCATCGGTGAAGCCGTAGCTCTTCGGATCGAGCTCCGGATGCTGGCCGGTGTCGCGCATCCCCAGCGGGTCGAGATCGGCGGCGAGGTGACCGCGGATACGGTAGGCGCGGATGATCATCAGCGCGCGGATCGAGTCCAGCACGGCGCGTTTGACCGCCGCTTCGTCGACCGCGACGCCGGCCTCGGCAGCCTTCTTCTTGATCTTGTCGCCAGCGGCCTTGCCCTCGGCGGGGGCGGGCCATTCGCCGGTCAGCGCCGCAGTCAGATCGTCGGCTGCCATCGGCGGCCAGTCGCGACGCTCCCAGCTTGCGCCTTCGGCGGATTTTCTCACGTCCTGATCGGGATCACCGAGCGAGGCGAAGAAGGCAGCCCAGGCGGTATCGACCGAAGACGGATCTTCGGCAAACTTCGCATAAAGCTGCTCGACATATTCGGCATTCGCGCCTTGCAGGAACTGCGAGGCATTGAACTGGTCGTTGGGGGATTGGTCGGTCATTTTCCTCACCTTCGGTCGGTGAAACAGGGATCTGCGGGAACTCGAACGTTTATCGCCGGCCCGTTGAAGAGCGCGCTAGGCGCTGGGCACGCGAGGCGGTGGCGGGGCCGCGCGGAGCGCAGAGGCCCTCGCGACGGATACGGGGGTGGAACGGCACATGATGCTGGGTCCTTTCCTTCGCGCGCGGGGCCCTCACAGATACGTCGAAACCGGCACCTGCTTGCCCGGGCATATTGCCTTCTGGCTCAGTGATGTAGGTGCTGATTTCGGGACTTCCATGCAGGGCAGGGATGCGCGCGGGGTCGGATGTGCCCGACGAGCGGGGAGCCGGGACCGGAACGGGCCCGCCATGAGCGGAGGTTCCGGCGAATTCCGTGGCGAGCCATGCGCCGCTCGCGACGCGCTCTGCCGCAGAAGAAGACCGGCCCCCGTCGCTGCTTTCGAGCAGGGCGCATGCGACCGTCCCCGAAACGGGGAGGGAGGCGCGCCGTGCGATCCGCAGCGACATGGGTCCGGTCCTTTCCTTGGTCTGGATGCAGGGCCGCGTACGCCGCGACCCTGCCAGTTTCGAGAGAGCTTATTCGCCCTTGATCGCTTTCATCACCGCTTCGCCCAGCGTGGCGGGGCTGTCAGCGACGACGATACCGGCCGACTTCATGGCCTCGATCTTCGATTCCGCATCGCCTTTGCCGCCCGCGACGATCGCGCCGGCGTGGCCCATGCGGCGGCCGGGAGGGGCCGTGCGGCCGGCGATGAAGCCAGCGGTCGGCTTCCAACGGCCTTTTTTCTTCTGCTCGGCGAGGAATTCCGCGGCTTCTTCTTCCGCCGAACCACCGATCTCACCGATCATGATGATCGATTCCGTTTCCGGATCGTCGAGGAACATGTCGAGCACGTCGATATGCTCGGTGCCCTTGATCGGGTCACCGCCGATGCCGACGGCCGAGGACTGGCCCAGACCCATATCGGTGGTCTGCTTGACCGCCTCGTAGGTCAGCGTGCCCGAGCGCGACACGACGCCGACCGAACCACGCTTGTGGATATGGCCGGGCATGATGCCGATCTTGCAGGCGTCGGGGGTGATGACACCGGGGCAGTTCGGGCCGATCAGACGCGACTTGGAGTCGATCAGCGCGCGCTTGACCTTCATCATGTCGAGGACCGGGATCCCCTCGGTAATGCAGACGATCAGTTCCATTTCCGCGTCGATCGCTTCGAGGATCGAGTCAGCCGCGAAGGGCGGCGGAACGTAGATCACCGAGGCGTTCGCTTCGGTCTTGGCTTTCGCCTCGTGGACCGAGTTGAAGACCGGCAGGCCGAGATGCTCCTGGCCGCCTTTGCCGGGGGTCACGCCGCCGACCATCTTGGTGCCGTACGCGATTGCCTGCTCGGAGTGGAAGGTGCCCTGCGAGCCGGTGAAGCCCTGGCAGATGACCTTGGTGTTTTCGTTGACGAGAACTGCCATGATTCTTAGCCTTTCACCGCTTTGACGATTTTCTCTGCGCCATCCGACAGGTTGTCGGCGGCGATGACGTTCAGGCCGGAATTCGCGATGATTTCCTTGCCTTTTTCGACGTTGGTGCCCTCGAGACGGACAACCAGCGGCACTTCGAGGCCGACTTCCTTCACCGCAGCGATCACACCTTCGGCGATGATGTCGCAGCGCATGATGCCGCCGAAGATGTTCACGAGGATACCTTTGACGTTCTTGTCCGAGGTGATGATCTTGAACGCTTCGGTCACTTTTTCTTTCGTGGCGCCACCGCCGACGTCGAGGAAGTTCGCGGGCTCTGCACCGTAGAGCTTGATGATGTCCATCGTGGCCATTGCGAGGCCAGCGCCGTTCACCATGCAGCCGATCTCACCGTCGAGCGCGATGTAGTTGAGGTCGTATTTCGACGCTTCGAGCTCTTTGCTGTCTTCTTCGGTTTCGTCGCGCAGGGCGGCGATGTCCGAGTGGCGGTAGACGGCGTTGCCGTCGAAGCCGAGCTTGGCGTCGAGCACCTTGAGGTTGCCGTCGGTCATGACGATCAGCGGGTTGATCTCGAGCATCTCCATGTCCTTCTCGATGAAGGCTTGGTAGAGCTTGCCGAGAAGGCCGACCATCTGCTTCACCTGCGGGCCTTCGAGGCCGAGCGAGAAGGCGACGCGGCGGCCGTGGAACGGCTGGTAGCCGGTCGCCGGGTCGATCGAGAAGCTGAGGATCTTGTCGGGGGTGTTCGCCGCGACTTCCTCGATGTCCATGCCGCCTTCGGTGGAGGCCACGATCGAGACGCGCGAGGTCACGCGGTCGACGAGCAGCGCGAGATACAGTTCGCGCTCGATGTCGGAGCCGTCTTCGATGTAGATGCGGTTGACCTGCTTGCCCGCCGGGCCGGTCTGGTGCGTCACGAGCGTCTTGCCGAGCATCTGCTTGGCGAGCGTTTCAGCCTCTTCGACCGATTTGGCCAGGCGGACACCGCCCTTTTCGCCGGCTTCGGCTTCCTTGAAGTGGCCCTTGCCGCGGCCACCGGCGTGGATCTGCGCCTTGACGACCCAGAGCGGACCATCGAGTTCGCTGGCTGCGGTCTTCGCTTCTTCGGCCTTGAGGACGACACGGCCGTCCGAGACCGGTGCGCCATAGCTCTTGAGAAGCTGTTTGGCCTGATATTCGTGGATATTCATCCTTGGATACCCCATGCTGGTGCGATTTGAGGGGGTTCTAGGCGCTTAAGCCGGGGGGACAAACCGAAATCGCGACAATCTGCCCCACTCGCCCGGAAAAAGCGACATACGTGATCACAGGGCGGAAAGGTGTGATCACAAAACGGAAAATGCTGCGCTGTGGCATGGGTGCACTGGCACGACTCGGTTAATTGAACCTATCTGCGCTGAGCGCATTGGCAGGGATCGAATTCAGGTGACGCAAGGGCAAGATATGCCGCGCTGGGGCGTGGTGGCGACGGTGGACGAACCGGCTGCGCTGGTGGCCGCCTATGTCGCGCATCATCTGAGCATCGGCGCCAGCGAGGTCCACGTCTTCTTCGACCGCCCGAACCCGGAGGCCGAGGCGCTGCTCGCGCCGGTCGAAGGCGCCTTCATCCACCATTCCGGCGATGACGATTGGGAGCGCAGCTGGCGCCGGAAACGTCCCGCACGCCATCAGGGCCGCCAGAAATACAACGCGACCCGCGCGCTGACCGAGACCGAGCTCGATTGGATGATCCATTGCGACGCGGATGAGTTCGTGAGCCTCGTGCGCCCGCTCGAATGGGAACTGGCGAAAACAGGCGAACAGAAAGCGTGGCTGCGTCTCGAAGTCGACGAGCGCTGCTATCTCGACCGCAAACCCGGCCCGGATATTTTCAGCGGCGTGTTCCGGCGGCGCTGGGACGGGTTTCAGGATGACGGGCTGATGTTCTACGGCTTCCGCGCGCGCTTTCTGAAGAAAGGTCTCGCGGGTCATGTCGCAGGGAAGCCCGTCGTGCGCGCCGGGCGGGGCTATGCGATCGGGGTGCACTACCCGCTGAAAGACTGGGACAGTAAGGAAAACGATTTGCCTTACAGGCCAAGCTATAATGGGCGGTTGATGCATTTCGATGGGCTGACGCCATTGCACTTCATCCTCAAGATGCTGCGCCGCGCCACGACCAAGGTGAAGGGGCAACCCGTGCCCTATGTCGGGTCCCGCAAGGCGCAGTTCGCCGAAGCCGCTGAGCGCGCCGCCGATCCCGCCGAGCTGAAGGCGCTCTGGTGGGAGGTGCAGGGGATGCGCGACTACGAGGCAGCCGAGTTGGAGGCCCACGAGCTGCTGATCCGCCCGGACGTGAAGATCGCGGCCGAAACGCGCGCGCTTTTTGGCGACAAGGTGGACCTTTCGCCCGCGTCGTTCGACCATGCGCTGCTTCTCCATGAGGCCGAGCTGATCGCTCGCCTAAAGGACGAATTCGGCTTCGATCCGGAGCCGCTCGTCAGTTCAGCATGAACATCATCAAGCCTGTCCGGCTGCCGACCAACCGCGAAAAGCGCGTCCAGTTCTCGGGCGTCAGCATCGGAGCGTCGGTGAAATAGGGATCGAGCGCCCAGCCCTGAACGACCCCGGTCAACGGCAACGGCGCGGGGTCTTCGAGCCACGCGCCCAGATCGACCCCGATCGGCACGCGCCAGAAGGGGAAGGACTTTTCGCTCGTCAGGAGCGCCTCGCCATCGCTCAGCACGCCCCGCCATGTCTCGCCAAGACGGTCGGGAAACTCGACGTCAAGCGCCTGATCCTGCGCGTCGCTCGGAATCCACTCCGCCTGATTGTCGGTCTCGGCTTCGGCAAGGTCCCAGAACTGCCGGTTATCGGCAATCATTGCCAGCCAATGATCCCGCGCGGCGCGGGTGTGTTGCGGGTCGGGTTGCTGGTGGAGCATGTCGAGAAGCGCAGCCGCCGGGTCGACGAAGCTGAAAATCCTCAGCCCGTCCATCGAACTGTATTGACCCGCGCTGGCGGCTTTCTCCTGCGCTTCCACGAGTTTCGCGTAGGTCTCCAACACCCGCGCGATCGCCGGCTCGGGATCGAAGGCGAGGGTCAGCTCGCCGGCGCCCGAGATCAGATGGGTATAGGCGGAAAGCCAAGCCGCATCCGCATTGTCGAAGCGCACGATCCGAGCCTCCGCGGCTTCGGTCTCCGGTGCGCGCGGCATGAAGACGCCGCGCAGAATTGTCACCGCCGACTCGCCGTCATCGCGCGCGCCATTGCCATCCAGATCGAACCAGAGGTCGTTCAGGTCGATCGCAAGACCGAACTCCGGCCCATCGGCCACACCGTCGAGCGCGGATCTCGCCCTATCCATCTCGGCGATCAGGGCCTCGCTTTCGCGCGTGACCGCATCGGCGGTAAAGGTTTCGCGCGGCGCGGCGCTTTCGCCGGGGACATTGCCGATTAAGGGCATCAGCACACGGGCGGCGCCGGCCTCCATCTGCCATCTCGTTGCGGCTTCGAGACTTGCGAGGAACTCCAGCCCCGCCAGCGCGAAGCGATCCTTCGACGCGAGCGCGTCCCGCGATTTCAGATCGGCCAGCACAGCCGCGATCCCCTCCGCCCCGATCCTTGCCGAGATCGGATCGACGGCAGGCGCATCGCTGCGCGTGATCTTGACGGTGACCGGCCCGTCCTGCGCATGGGCGGCAATCGGTGAAACGGCGAGCAAGGCGGCGAAACACGTGACGAGACGGGCGGAACACATGGCACTCTCCAAAACAAAGGGCGCGCCGACAAAGGCGCGCCCCAAGATTGGATCACTCCTGTATTTCGATCAAGCGAGCGTGCTGTCGATACCCTTGCAGGCTTCCACGAGACCTTTCACCGCGTCGACCGACTTGTCGAACATAGCCTGCTCGTCCTTGTTGAGCTTGATGTCGATGACCTTCTCGATGCCCTTGGCGCCGATCACGGTCGGCACGCCGACATAGAGACCGTCGAGGCCGAGCGCGCCTTTGACGTAAGCGGCGCAGGGCAGGACGCGCTTCTGGTCTTTCAGGTAGGCTTCCGCCATCTCGATCGCCGAGGTGGCCGGGGCGTAGAAGGCCGAACCGGTCTTCAGGAGGCCCACGATCTCGGCGCCGCCGTCACGGGTGCGCTGAATGATCGCGTCGAGCTTCTCCTGCGTGGTCCAGCCCATCTGCACGAGGTCGGGGAGCGGGATGCCACCGACGGTCGAGTAGCGCGCGAGGGGCACCATGGTGTCGCCGTGGCCGCCGAGCACGAACGCGTTCACGTCGCGCATCGAGACGCCGAATTCCAGCGACAGGAAGTGACGGAAACGTGCCGAGTCCAGAACGCCCGCCATGCCGACCACCTTCTGTGCCGGCAGGCCGGAGAATTGCTGCAGCGCCCAGACCATCGCGTCGAGCGGGTTGGTGATGCAGATGACGAAGGCGTCGGGCGCGTGGGCTGCAATGCCCTCGCCGACCGATTTCATCACCTTGAGGTTGATGCCGAGCAGATCGTCGCGGCTCATGCCCGGCTTGCGCGGAACGCCAGCGGTCACGATGCAGACATCCGCGCCCGCGATATCGGCGTAATCGTTGGTGCCCTTGAAGGAGCCGTCGAAGCCTTCCGCCGGGCCCGACTCCGCGATGTCGAGCGCTTTGCCCTGCGGCGTACCTTCGGCGATATCGAACAGAACGACGTCACCGAGTTCCTTGATGGCGGCGAGATGGGCGAGCGTGCCGCCGATCTGGCCGGCGCCGATAAGGGCGATCTTGGGTCTGGCCATTTGGTCCTCCGGGTGGATGGATTGGAAAATAGATCGCGGGTGGAGTAGCTCTTTGGCTCGCAAAGGGCAAGGGTGCTGCGCTGCGGCGAGGCTGCTTGTATGCACTCGTATGCAGAAACTGCCCCACCCGCGGCGCGCATCCGCCTGCGCGAGGTTCCGTTTCCCGGCGCGCCATGCCAGCAAGAGGACCGACCGGGGCAGGGCGATTCTCTGCGCCCGCGGGAAGAGGGGCAAGCGATGATGGATTTGGGAACGCTCGGCTGGGCCTTGGCGGTCTTCGCCGCCGTCATGGTGGGCCTGTCGAAGGGTGGCGTTCCTATGGCAACCTCGATCTCGGTCCCGGTGCTGGCGATCGTGATGGACCCGATCGCGGCCGCGGGCCTGTTGCTGCCTGTTTATATCATCGCGGACATGTTCGGCCTCTGGGCATATCGCAAGCATTACGACCGGCGTGTGCTGGCGATCCTGATCCCGTCGGCGACCTTCGGTATCGGTATCGGCTGGGCCACCGCAGAGATCGTGCCCGAACGCTGGGTGACCTTGATGGTCGGCGTGATCGGCGCTGTTTTCGCGGTGAACGCGCTGTTCCGGCATCGGCATGGTGCGCGGCAGGAAGCGCGGGTCGCGCCGGGCCTGTTCTGGGGCACGATCGCGGGCATCACCAGTTTCGTCAGCCATTCCGGCGCGCCGCCCTACCAAGCCTACACGATCCCGCTGAACCTGCCAAAGCAGGTATTCGCGGGGACGGCGACGATCCTGTTCTCCTATGTCAATCTCGCGAAGCTCGGGCCTTATATCGCGCTTGGCGAAGTAAGCTGGGGCAGCATCGGCACCGCGTTGATTCTGGCGATACCGGCCTCGGCCTCGGTGTTCCTCGGCGTCTGGTTGGTCAAGCGGATGCCCACTGAGATCTTCTTCAAGGTCGTGATCTGGGCACTCCTGCTAATCTCGCTGAAGCTGATCCAGCAAGCGCTCATGAACTGAGGGGGCGGCGTTCAAAGCGCCGCGTCCTTCTGCGGAAGTTTCCCGTCGAGTTCCTCGAATGCCTCGCCCGAGGCGATCAGGCAGCTCACGCCATCCGCCGGGGTGACGATGATCGTCCAGTTGCCCGCCTCCGCCGCGAAAATTTCCAGCACGGAGTTATTTGCGGAGAGCGCCACCATGCGGCGGCTCTCGTGATATTTCGCTTCGAGATTGGCCACGATCTCGTCTCGCTTGCCACAGGCGCGCGACGGATCAGACGGATCCCGCGTCTCACCGAAAGCAGCCTGAGCGAAGCCGATCGCTGCGGCCAGGCCGAGCGTGAGCACATAAGTTTTGTTCAGCATTTTGATCCCTCTGAAAGCATCATCCGAGAGTGACGGTCCAGCTGTCAAGAAAGCTTTACGATGGCGCTGCGCGATGTCGGCAGTTGTGATTTTTCTGCGATGCGGCAAATCTGGCCTTGCCGATTCTGTCCCATTCGTGCGATCTGGCGAAAGAAAATTACGAGATGGAGAATCAAATGGCCCGCCCGACCCGTTCCGTGCTCTACATTCCCGGCTCGAAACAGCGTGCGCTGGAAAAGGCCACCGGGCTTGCCTGTGACGCGATCATCTTCGACCTCGAAGACGCGGTGGCGATCGACGAGAAGGTCAATGCGCGCGCGCTCCTTGCGAAGACGCTGACCGAGGTCGATTACGGCCCGCGCATGAAGATCGTGCGGGTCAACGGGCTCGACACCGAATGGGGGCGCGAGGATGTGCTGGCCTTTGCCGACGCGATCCGCGCAGGCGCCAAGGTCGATGCGATCCTGATCCCGAAGGTCTCCACGCCCGCCGATCTTATCGCGGTGGCCGATCTCATTCAGAGCGTGCCGCTCTGGGCGATGATGGAGACCGCGCTGGGGATGCTCAATGCGGGAGATATCGCGGCGCATCCGCGGCTCGAAGGCATGGTGATGGGCACCAACGATCTAGCGAAGGAACTCGGGAGCCGCTTCCGCGCCGATCGCCTGCCGATGCAGACGGGGCTGGGCCTGTGCCTTCTCGCCGCGAAAGCGCATGGCAAGATCATCGTCGACGGCGTCTATAACGCCTTCAGGGATGACGAGGGCCTCAAGGCCGAATGCGAACAGGGGCGCGACATGGGCTTCGACGGCAAGACGCTGATCCACCCCGCGCAACTCGAGGTCTGCAATGCGGCCTTCGCCCCTTCCGAGGCCGAGATCGACCTCGCCCGGCGCCAGATCGCTGCCTTTGAGAAAGCCGAGGAAGCGGGGCAGGGTGTCGCGGTCGTGGATGGAAAGATCGTCGAAAATCTGCATATCGTCACGGCGCGGCAAGTCCTCGCCAAAGCGGAGGCGATTGCCGCGCTTGGCAGCTAAGAGGCAATCGCAATGACATTACTCATCCTCGGCGTCCTGATCTGGTCGCTCGCACATCTGGCAAAACGGATCTTTCCGGGCTTCCGGCGCGCGCTCAAAGGGGCCGAGCGTCCGATGGTCGCCGCTCTCGTCCTGATCAGCCTCGTTCTGATGTTCGTCGGCTGGCGCGCAAGCGATCCGGTCTTCTACCTCTGGACGCCGAACGCGGCGCTCAAGGGGATCAACAACCTGCTGATGCTCTTCGCGGTCTACCTGTTCGCGGTCTCGGGCATGAAGCTCTGGCTCAGCGGCAAGATTCGCCACCCGCAGCTGACTGCGGTGAAGACCTGGGCCTTGGCGCACCTGCTGGTCAACCCGACCCTGCCGGGGATCATCCTGTTCGGCGGTCTGCTCGCTTGGGCCGTGGTGGAGGTCATCCTGATCAACAAGAAGTCGAAGCCCGCGAAAGTCACGCCCGAGGTGAAAGTCGGCAAGGAGATCGGCGGCATCGTCGGCACGGTCGTCCTCTTCGGCCTGATCGCGATGATCCACATCTGGTTCGGTCACAACCCGTTCGGAGCCTGACATGAAAATCTACCGCCTTCTGACCGAGGAAGACACCTCGGCCTTCTGTCACAAGGTCAGCCTTGCGCTGTCCAAGGGCTGGGTGCTGCATGGCGATCCGCAATATGCCTACGATCATGCGAATGGCGTGATGCGCTGTGCCCAAGCCGTGACCAAGGAGATCGAGGGTGAGTATCACCCCGACATGAAGCTGGGAGAGCAATAATGGGCAAAACCAATCCGGGCCGTTTCTTCGAGGACTACAAGCTGGGCGACGTGATCCGTCACGCCGTCCCGCGCACCGTCGCGGAAGGGGAGCGTGCACTGTATCACGCGCTCTACCCGGCGCGGCATGCGCTCTATTCCTCGGACGAATTCGCGGCGGCCTGCGGATTGGATGGCTCGCCTCTCGACGATCTGATCGCCTTCCACGTCGTCTTCGGCAAGACGGTGCCGGACGTGTCGCTCAACGCGGTGGCCAATCTCGGCTATGCGGAAGGGCGCTGGCTGAAGCCGGTCTATCCGGGCGACACGCTGCGCTCGGAATCCGAGGTGATCGGGGTCAAGCAGAACTCCAACGGCAAGTCAGGCGTGGTCTATGTCCGCACCCGCGGTCTGAACCAGGCGGGTGAGGTTGTGCTGGAATATGTCCGTTGGGTGATGGTGCGCAAAGGCGATCTGGACGCGCCCGCGCCCGAGACCGTGCTGCCCGATCTGGCATCGGTCGTGGCGCCGGAGGATCTGGTGATCCCCGAGGGGCTGAGCTTCGAGGATTATGATTTCGATCTGGCGGGCGAGCCGCATCGTTGGGGCGATTACGAGATCGGCGAAAAAATCGACCATGTGGACGGGGTGACCATCGAGGAAGCCGAGCACATGATCGCCACGCGCCTGTGGCAGAACACCGCCAAGGTGCATTTCGACGCGACCTTCCGTGCCGATGGCCGGCGCCTGATCTATGGCGGGCATGTCATCTCCATGGCGCGCGCGCTGTCCTTCAACGGACTGGCGAACGCCCAGTTGATCGTGGCGCTCAATGCCGGGGCGCATGCCAACCCGTGCTTCTCGGGCGATACGGTGAAAGCGTGGTCGGAAGTGCTCGACAAGGCCGAGACAGGCGCGCCTGGCGTCGGCGCGATCCGTCTGCGTCTGGTCGCCGTGAAACAGGGCGCGCCGGAGTTCGGCTATAAGGGAGAAGACGGCAAATATCTCCCCGAGGTGCTGCTCGACCTCGACTACTGGGCTCTGATGCCGATCTGATCGCCGCCCGAGAGACTCACTCCCGGGGGCAGGGCGCCCGGGAGCGTTAACATGTGATCACGCACAGAATTTATGTGATCACAAAGCGAATTTTTCGCCGCTCTTTACGCGCAAATGACATGTTTTCAACCTTGCCCCCCGTGACTTGGGAGAAAATTACGCTAGTAAAAGAGCCAATTCCGGCCAGCTCCGCGCCAGCGCGTGCCTCCGATCGAGGCCGACGAGAGCGCCGAGCCCAGCGAAAAGGGACCGATCATGGCTGAAGCGAAACAGGTTGAGCGTCCGCTTTCCCCGCACCTTCAAATCTACCGTCCGCAGATGACCTCCTTCTCGTCGATCATGACGCGGATCACGGGCAACGGCATCATCGTGGGCGTTCTGCTGCTCGTCTGGTGGCTCCTCGCCGCCGCGACCAGCCCCGATTACTTCAATTTCGTGAACGCGATCGCGACCTCGTGGTTTGGCGATCTCGTCTTCACCCTGTCGCTGCTGGGCGTCTGGTATCACTACCTCGCCGGCATCCGGCACCTGATCTTCGATGCGGGCAAATACATGGATATCAAATCCGCCGAGATGCTCGGCTGGATCTGCACCATCGGTTCGGTCGTGCTGACCGTGCTGACCCTCATCATCATCCAATTCTGACGGAGGCCCTCATGCGTTACCTCACCGACCGCAAGCGCGCCGTGGGCAAGGGCGCCTCGGGCACTGGCCCCGAGCATCACTGGTGGATGTCGGCCTCGGCCGTTGCTCTCGCCTTCATGATCCCGACCTGGCTCTACATCGTAGGTACCACTCTGGGTGCGGACCAGCAGACCGTGATCACCACGTTCTCGAAGCCCTTTCCGGCCATCCTGACCGCGCTGGTCGTGATCGTCGGGATGCGCCACTTCGCGAAGGGCACCGAGATCTGGATCGAGGACTACATCCACGGCACCGCCGCGAAGGCCACCAAGATCGCGATGCATTCGCTGGCTTACGTGATCATGGCGACCGCACTCTATGCACTCGGCAAGATGGTCTTCATCGGCCTTCTGCTGGGCAACTGATAACGGGACGAGATAATGGCTGCTTACGAATACGAAACGCATAATTACGACGTGGTCGTGGTCGGCGCCGGTGGCTCGGGTCTGCGCGCCACGCTCGGCATGGCCGAACAGGGCCTGCGCACCGCCTGCGTGACCAAGGTCTTCCCGACCCGCTCGCACACGGTCGCCGCACAGGGCGGCATCGCCGCCAGCTTGGGCAACATGGGCCCGGACAGCTGGCAGTGGCATATGTACGACACGATCAAGGGCTCGGACTGGCTCGGCGATAACGACGCGATGGAATATCTCGCGCGTCACGCTCCCAAGGCCGTCTACGAGCTCGAGCACTACGGCGTGCCGTTCTCGCGCACCGAAGAGGGCAAGATCTACCAGCGTCCCTTCGGCGGCCACACCACCGAATACGGTGAAGGCCCGCCCGTGCAGCGCACCTGTGCTGCCGCGGACCGCACCGGTCACGCGATCCTGCACACGCTCTACGGTCAGTCGCTGAAGAACAACGCAGAGTTCTACATCGAGTATTTCGCGATCGACCTGATCATGTCCGATGACGGGCAGTGTCAGGGCGTCGTCTGCTGGAAGCTCGACGACGGCACAATGCACGTCTTCAACGCGAAGATGGTGGTGCTGGCGACCGGCGGTTACGGCCGCGCCTATTTCTCGGCGACCTCGGCCCATACCTGCACCGGCGACGGTGGCGGCATGGTCGCGCGGGCCGGTCTCGCGCTGCAGGACATGGAATTCGTGCAGTTCCACCCGACCGGCATCTACGGTTCGGGCTGCCTGATCACCGAAGGCGCCCGCGGCGAGGGTGGTTACCTGACCAACTCCGAAGGCGAGCGCTTCATGGAGCGTTACGCGCCGACCTACAAGGATCTGGCGTCGCGCGACGTGGTGTCGCGCTGCATGACCATGGAGATCCGCGAAGGCCGCGGCGTGGGTGAGCACAAGGACCACATCTTCCTCAACCTCAGCCACCTTCCGCCGGAAGCTCTGGCCGAGCGCCTGCCGGGTATCTCGGAATCGGCGAAGATCTTCGCCGGTGTCGACGTCACCAAGGAGCCGATCCCGGTTCTGCCGACCGTGCACTACAACATGGGCGGTATTCCGACGAACTACCACGGCGAGGTCATCAACCCGAAAGAGGGCGATCCCGATGCGATCGTGCCCGGCCTGATGGCCGTGGGCGAGGCGGGTTCGGCCTCTGTGCACGGTGCGAACCGCCTGGGCTCCAACTCGCTGATCGACCTCGTGGTCTTCGGTCGTGCCGCCGCGATCCGCGCCGGCGAGGTCGTCGATCCCAACGCGTCGAACCCGGACATCCCGAAAGCCAAGATCGACGCCATCTTCGAGCGCTTCGACAAGGTGCGCTACGCCGATGGCGGCACGCCCACCGCGGCGCTGCGCGACGAGATGCAGCGCACGATGCAGGCGGATGCGGCGGTGTTCCGGACGGACAAGACGCTGGCCGAGGGGGTCGAGAAGATGAAGGCGGTTGCCGCCAAGCTCGACGATCTCAAGGTCACGGACCGGTCGCTGATCTGGAACTCGGACCTGATGGAAACGCTGGAACTCGAGAACCTGATGCCGAACGCGCTGGCGACCATCGTGGGCGCCGAGGCACGCAAGGAATCCCGTGGTGCACATGCTCACGAGGATTATCCCGATCGCGACGACACCAACTGGCGCAAGCACTCGATCATGCATGTCGACGGCGCGAACGTCGATCTGACCTTCCGCCCGGTCCACATGGACCCGCTGACCCCCGAGGATCAGGGCGGGATCGAGATCAAGAAGATCGCGCCGAAGAAGCGGGTCTATTGATGCGTCACACGCCGGCATATGGGCTTCTTGCGGCAGGGCTTGGCCTTGCCGCCTGCGCCCCTATCCCGGTCGAGCAGGCCGAGCGCCAGTGCTATGCCCAGTTCGCGCCCAAGCCGCCCATCACGGGCGAGGCGGGCATGGGCGTCACCAATAGCGGCTTCAGCTCGAAGTTGAAGGTCGAGATGAATATCGGCGCCTCGGTGCAGGGCGACCCGTCCGCGGCCTACGACTCCTGCGTTTACAGAAAATCCGGCCGAATGCCCACGCGGCCGCTCTATTCGTACTGACGGAAAGGGGACCAACCATGGTTCAGTTCACGCTTCCGAAGAATTCCAAGATCCGCGTCGGCAAGACCTGGCCGAAGCCGGATGGCAAGAATATCCGCAAGTTCCAGATCTATCGCTGGGACCCGGATACCGGGGAGAACCCGCGTCTCGACACGTATTTCATCGACATGGACAAGTGCGGGCCGATGGTTCTCGACGCGCTCTTGAAGATCAAGAACGAGATCGACCCGACGCTGACCTTCCGCCGCTCCTGCCGCGAAGGCATCTGCGGTTCCTGTGCGATGAACATCGACGGGATCAATACGCTGGCCTGTATCTACGGTCTCGACGAGATCAAGGGCGACGTGAAGATCTACCCGCTGCCGCATATGCCGGTGGTGAAAGACCTGATCCCCGACCTAACCATGTTCTACGCCCAGCACGCGTCGATCATGCCCTGGCTCGAGACCAAGACGAACCGTCCCGAGAAGGAATGGCGCCAGTCGATCGAAGACCGCAAGAAGCTGGACGGTCTGTATGAGTGCGTCATGTGCGCCTCGTGCTCGACCTCGTGCCCGAGCTACTGGTGGAACGGCGACAAGTATCTCGGCCCGGCAGCGCTGCTGCACGCCTATCGCTGGATCATCGACTCGCGCGACGAAGCGACGGCAGAGCGCCTCGATCAGCTCGAAGACCCCTTCAAGCTCTATCGTTGCCACACGATCATGAACTGCACCAAGACCTGCCCGAAAGGTCTGAACCCGGCGAAAGCGATCGCTGAGATCAAGCGGATGCAGGTCAACCGGGTCGTCTGATCCGATGCATATATTGGGGCGAGCCTATGGTTCGCCCCCAGCAGATAGTAGAAAGGGCGGCGCGAGCCGCCCTTTTCGCTGCGTTGCGGCAAATGCATATCGCGGTTGCAGCATTTTGGGTTTGAATCCCCGCGAAAATCCCTAAATCGGGTGGCAGGGAGGAACTCGAAACGTGACTGGAGAGAGTTCCATGGTCGACATCGTCAAATTCCCCAAAGGGGCGCAACCGGTTCAAGTGGCCGAAGAGCATCTGGCCTACTACACCCCGGAGAAATCCGCCCCTGATTTCACCCCGGCCGCGAAAGCTGAAGAGACCACCGGTCTCGAAGCGGTCGAGCTGATGTACGAGTATTACACCGCGGCTTGAGCGGTGACCTCCCGAATAGTTCCGTCGTGACTGCCCCGGCTCTTCGCCGGGGTTTTTCTTTGCGCCTTTCGCTCTTGGGCGGGGCAGGGCAGAGTGGGCGCGACAAGGAGGGAGCCCCATGCATCCGACGCCCGAGCACGCCGCGCCCGAAGACGCCCAAACCCGCCGCGATATCGCGCCGGTGATCTGTTACCCGACGGACGCGCTGCCCGCGCCGGACCTGCCCGCCTATCGCGCCGCGCGCGGGAACTGGGACAAGATCGCCGACCTGCGAGTGCCCCCGCGCGAGGCGCTGGCCTTCGACGTGCCCGCCGGACATTTCTTCCGCATCGCTTCGGTCGAGGGGCCGCAGGTGGGCGATCTGAATTTGTTCTCGGCGGACCTGTCCGAGCGGTTCTATTCAGGCAAGACACGCGCGCTGCATGGCACGCATCTGAGCCGCGGCGACCAGCTGTGGTCCGGCTTTCCGACGATGCGCCCGCTGGCGACGATTACCGAGGATACGCTCGACTGGTATGGCATCGACGCATTCGGTGGCTCGGTCCATGACGTGATCGGCACGCGCTGCGATCCTTATACGCATTGCCTGCTGTCCGATGGCGGGCAGTATCACCATTGCTGCCATTCGAACCTGACCCGTGCGCTGGCCGCGGCCCGTGATCTGCCTCTGCACGAGGCGGAGGCGCTGGTGCATGACGTGCTCAACGTCTTCATGTGCACCGGCTTCACCCGCGACACCGGGCAGTATTTCATGAAGGCGAGCCCGGTCCGGCCCGGTGATTATCTCGAATTCTTCGCAGAGACCGATTTGCTGGGCGTTCTGTCGGCGTGCCCGGGCGGGGATTGTTCAGCCGAGCACAGCTCGGACGCGGCTGCATGTTACCCGCTGGGCGTGGAAATCTACTGCCCGAAATCAGCGCCCGAAGGCTGGGCGCCGCCCGCGCCCAACGCCTACGACCGCAGCCACGGGCTTTAACGGTTCGAGGTCAGCGAGACGAAGACTTCCTCGAGGCCCGGCTGTTCGCTCGCGATGTCGCGAATCTCGACACCGGCGACGCGCAGCGCGTCGAGGATATCCTCTGCCGAGGTCTCGTTGCGCGAGTAGGAAAACGCCATCTGTCCGCCCGCGCGGGTCTCGAGCGTGACGCCTTCGGGAAGCCGAATCTCTTTCGTGACTTCGTTGCGCGGCTCCACCACCAGCGCCTTGCGGTCCATCCGCTTGAGAAGGTTCGGCGTGGTGTCCCGCACGATCAGTTCGCCGTTGTTGATGATCGCGATCTCGTCGCACATTTCCTCGGCTTCTTCGAGGTAGTGCGTGGTCAGGATGATCGTCATGCCCTGCTCATTGAGCTTGCGGACATTGCGCCAGAGCATCGCGCGCAGCTCGATATCGACGCCTGCGGTCGGCTCGTCCAGCACGAGGATCTGCGGGCGATGTACCAGCGCTTTGGCAAGCAGCAGACGCCGCTTCATCCCGCCCGAGAGGTTTCGCGCATAAGCCTCGGCCTTGTCCGACAGGCCCACCAGTTCGAGAATCTCGTCCGTCCAGCGCTCGGATTTCGGCACGCCATAGAGTCCCGCCTGCATCTCCAGCGCCGCGCGGGGCGTGAAGAACGGATCCATGTTCAGCTCCTGCGGCATCACCCCGATCGCGGCGCGCGACTGGCGCGGGTTCACGTCCTGATCGAAACCCCAGATCACGACGCGCCCGTCGGTTTTCTTCACCAGCCCCGCAAGAATGTTGATCAGCGTCGACTTGCCGGCCCCGTTCGGGCCGAGAAGCCCGAAGATCGACCCCGCAGGGATCGACAGGTCGAGCCCCTTCAGTGCTTCTTTCGGTGCCTGCTTCTTGCCGCCTGCATAGGTTTTGCGCAGCCCGGTGACTTCGATTGCCTGCTGTTCCAACTTGCCCCGCCTTTCGCGATTGCTAGAATGAAGCCCAGATTTCAGGGCGCGGTTTTCGTGCCTTATATATACGGAGCATCCATGACTGCCACCCATTCGCCCAATGCCCCCGACGCACCCGAGACCGAGGTCGTCACCACCTGGAAGGTTGCCTGCGACGGCGGCGAGGGGGCACTCGGCCATCCGCGCGTTTGGCTGTCGATCCCGCGGGACACCGGTTTCGTCGAATGCGGCTATTGCGACAAGAAATACGTGATCGACCGCGATCACGCGCATGACGATCACTGAACCTGTCTGAGTCGACAGGGAAGGACGGCGTTCAGCCGTCCTTTTTCTGTGCCGCGCGTTTCATGCGTTCAAGCAGCGCAGCCTTCGGGTCCTTTTTGCTGAAAGGCGTCTTGTCGGTGCCGTAGGCGTTATGCTCGGCATGTTTGGGCGTGTTCTTCGGCGGCTTCGCGCCGCCCATCTTGGAATAGTCCATAGCTCAAATCCTTTACGGTTGCCGCTTGAGATGGGGGATTTCGGGGGCTCTGACAAGGGGCGCCACGCGTATCGCTCGGCGCAGCCGACCAGCCCGGGAGGCGCCCGACCTTCCCCCGGGAGGGCGCATT
Organism: Thioclava sp. F42-5; assembly: GCF_002213195.1. Classification (NCBI taxonomy): domain Bacteria; kingdom Pseudomonadati; phylum Pseudomonadota; class Alphaproteobacteria; order Rhodobacterales; family Paracoccaceae; genus Thioclava; species Thioclava sp. F42-5. The sequence goes on along the minus strand of NZ_NBNZ01000001.1, from coordinate 720,538 downwards.
GGTAATGGAGCCCACAGCCTCTCTGCCCTACGGGCTTGCGAAATGAACTGCTCAAACCAGACGACAGCGTAGCGCGCACCCAAGGCTCGGGCGCGGCCCTTCACGCTGAGCGGTCGCCGATCCTCTTTCCCTCTGCACCCCCCTGTGGCACAACCGGGGCCAACGCGCGAAGGAGGGTTCCGCAATGGCATTCGGCAAAGGCTGTCACCTGCATCTGATCGACGGTTCGGCCTTCATTTTCCGCGCCTATCATGCGCTTCCGCCGCTGACTCGCAAATCCGACGGGCTGCCGATCGGGGCGGTCTCCGGATTCTGCAACATGCTGTGGAAATACATCGAGGACGCCAAGGGCTCCGACGCGCCGACCCATGCAGCCGTGATCTTCGACAAGGGCAGCCACACCTTCCGCAACGACCTCTACGATCTCTATAAGGCAAATCGCGACGAGATGCCCGAGGAACTGCGCCCGCAGATCCCGCTGACACGTGAGGCAACCAAGGCGTTCAACATCGCCTGCGAGGAACTGGCGGGCTACGAGGCCGACGACATCATCGCGACGCTCGCCCGGCAGGCCCGCGAGGCCGGCGGCCGCGTCACGATCATCTCGTCGGACAAGGATCTGATGCAGCTCGTCGGCGGCGGGGTCGAGATGTTCGACGCGATGAAGAACCGCGCGATCGGTGTCGAGGAGGTCGAGGCGAAGTTCGGCGTCGCCCCCGAGCGCGTGATCGACGTGCAGGCGCTCGCAGGCGACTCGGTCGACAATATCCCCGGCGCCCCCGGCATCGGCGTGAAGACGGCGGCGCTTCTGATCAACGAATTTGGCGACCTGGAGACGCTGCTCGCACGTGCCTCCGAGATCAAGCAGCCCAAGCGCCGCGAGACGCTGATCGAGAAGGCCGAGCAGATTCGCCTCTCGAAGCAGCTGGTAACTCTAGACGATCAGACCCCCATCGAGTTCACGCTCGACGATCTGGAAATCCGCGAGCCCGATGTCGATACGCTGATGGGCTTTCTCAATGAGATGGAGTTCCGCACGCTGACCCGCCGCGTGGCCGAGAAATTCGGCGCCGAGCCGCCGCCCGCGCCCGTCGTCACCGACGTGCCGGCAAGCCATGTCGACCCCGCGCCGGAGGTGGACCAGCCGCCCTTCGATCCCGACAGCTATGTCTGCATCCGCGATGCCGAGACACTGACGCAGTGGCTGGATGAGGCCCGCGCCAAGGGCTGGGTCGCGGTCGACACCGAAACCACGTCCCTCAATGACATGAAGGCCGAACTGGTGGGCGTGTCGCTGTGCACCGAAGCGGGCAAGGCGGCCTATCTGCCGCTCGCACATATCTCCGGCGGCGATGATCTTTTCGGCGGCTCCGAACGTGTCGCCGGCCAGATGGACTTCAAGGAGGCGCTGGCGCTCCTCAAACCCGTGCTCGAAGACCCGGCGATCCTGAAGATCGGCCAGAACATGAAGTATGACTTCAAGATCTTCGCCCGGCTCGGGATCCGCGTGGCGCCGATCGACGACACGATGCTGATGTCCTACGCAATGTTCTCGGGGCTGCACGGCCATGGGATGGATACGCTCTCGGATCGCTATCTCAATCATCAGCCGATCCCGATCAAGGAACTGATCGGCACCGGCAAGAGCCAGATCACCTTCGACAAGGTCGAGATCGAGAAGGCTACCCGCTACGCCGCTGAGGACGCCGATATCACGCTGCGCCTCTGGCAGCAGTTCAAGCCGCGGCTGCATCGCGAACGCGTCACCACCGTCTACGAGACGCTGGAGCGTCCGATGGTGCCGGTGCTGGCCGATATGGAAATCGCGGGCGTGAAGGTCGACGCCTCGGTGCTGTCGCGCATGTCCAACGCCTTCGCGCAGAAGATGGCGCAACTCGAAGACGAGATCGCCGAGATCGCGGGCCAGCCCTTCAATGTCGGGTCGCCGAAACAGCTGGGCGAGATCCTGTTCGACACGATGGGCGTCGAGGGCGGCAAGAAGGGCAAGACCGGGGCCTATGGCACGGGCGCGGATGTGCTCGAAGACGTGACCACGATGGAAGACACCAACCCGCAGGCCGCGCGGCTGGCGGCACGTGTGCTCGACTGGCGGCAGATCTCGAAGCTGAAATCGACCTACACGGATGCGCTGCAGACCCATGTCCATCCCGAAACGGGCCGCGTCCATACCTGCTACTCGATCGCGGGCGCGAATACCGGACGTCTGGCCTCGACCGATCCGAACCTGCAGAACATTCCCGTGCGCTCCGAGGAAGGCCGCCGCATCCGCGAGGCGTTCGTGGCGCGCGAGGGCTGCAAGATCGTGTCGCTCGACTACAGCCAGATCGAATTGCGCATCCTCGCCCATGTGGCGGATCTTCCCGAGATGCGCGAGGCCTTCAAGGAAGGACTGGACATTCACGCCGCGACTGCCTCGGAGATGTTCGACGTGCCGCTCGACCAGATGACGCCTGAGATCCGCCGTCAGGCGAAGGCGATCAATTTCGGCGTGATCTACGGGATTTCCGGCTTCGGCCTTGCCCGCAACCTGCGCATCCCGCGGGCCGAGGCGCAGGGCTTCATCGACCGCTATTTCGAGCGTTTCCCCGGTATCCGCAAATACATGGACGACACGGTGGCCTTCGCTAAGGAGCACAAATACGTCCAGACCCTGTTCGGACGTAAAATCCATACGCCCGATATTGGCGCGAAAGGCCCGTCGGCGGGCTTCGCCAAACGCGCCGCGATCAACGCGCCGATCCAGGGGGCTGCGGCCGATATCATTCGCCGCGCGATGGTGCGGATGCCCGAGGCGATCGACGGTCTCCCGGCCCGGATGCTGCTACAGGTGCATGACGAACTGATCTTCGAGGTCGAGGACGCCGCGATCGACGACCTGATCAAGACCGCCCGGGCGACGATGGAAGGCGCGGCGGAGCCGGTGATGAAGCTCTCGGTGCCGCTCGTCGTCGACGCGGGGCAGGGGGAGAGCTGGGCCGCCGCTCACTGAGCCGCGGGTTGACGCACGAGGATATTGGTCACGCGCCGCGCCAACGGCGCGACCAGCAGCACCGAAGGATAGGCGAACATCCAGCTCGAGAGCCAGCTTGCCGCCCAGAGCGCCGGAAAGTCCTCCACAAGCCCCGTCGCCCGGTAGGTCGCCACGCCCGAGACCAGACACGACATGATCCCCGACAGGATCAGGCTGAAGACGAAATGGGCATAGCGCGCGGGGATCATCGGGTCTCCTTCTCGGGTCGGAAAATTCTCCGCTCGCATTTTGGTGATTGAGCGTGAGGAGGCAACGCACAAACCTGTGTGCTGATCCGCGCGAACGAGTTGTCTCGCATTGACCCCGCCGCCGCGCAATGTTGAGACTGCGCATGCCTCCGGCGGGGATATTTGGACCAAGCCGAAAATGCGGGCATCGCGTTCGACTTGGCCCCAACATCCCCTGCGGAGCGTCCCAACCGCGCCTCAGGCGCCGAGATTCGAGAAAAGCGCCCATGCCCCACGATCATTACCACCACCACCATCTCGACGCCGATACGAGCGATAACCGTGTGCTCTGGGCGGTGGTCGTCAATGTCATCCTGACGGTCGCGCAGGTGCTGGGCGGGGCGATCGCTGGCTCGATGGCGCTGATCGCGGACGGGGTTCATAATTTCTCCGACGCGGCGGCGCTGGTGCTGGCCTTCGGGGCGCGCAAGCTGGCCAAGCGCGGCGCGGATGCCGCGATGAGCTTCGGCTGGTCGCGCGCCGAGGTCATCGCGGCCTTCGTCAATTACATCGCGCTGATCCTGATCTCGCTCTGGCTGATCGCGGAGGCTGTCGGGCGGATGATCGATCCGCCTCAGGTCGATGGCTGGATCGTGGTCTGGCTCGCGACGCTGGCGCTGATCGTCGATCTGGCGACGGCGGCGCTGACCTATGCGCTCTCCAAGCACAGCCTGAACATCCGCGCGGCTTTCCTGCATAATCTGGCCGATGCCGGGGCGTCGGTCGCGGTGATCGTGGGCGGTGTCGTGATTCTGCTCTACGACTGGAAGATGGTCGACCCGATCCTGACCATCGGCATCTCGCTCTTCGTCCTGTGGCATGTCGCCACCGATCTGAAACCGGTGCTGCGCATCCTGATGCTCGGTGCGCCGCCCGAGAAGGACAGCACCGAGGTACGCCGTGCGCTGGGGGATGTCGAAGGCGTCGAGGGTGTCCACCACGTCCACCTGTGGCAGATCGACGAGCGGCGCGTCTCCGTCGAGGCGCATCTCGTGCTGGCGGAGGGGCGGAATTACGCAACCGTCATTGCGCGGGCCAAGGATATGCTGGCACACCAGTTCGGCATCCATCATGCGACGCTGGAGCCGGAAAGCGCGGATCTGGGCTGCGCCGACCACAAGGCACATGACGACCACGCGGCTCGCGATCACGACCATGAGCACGGGGCGCACCCCGCGCATTGAGCGCGGGGCCTAGCGTAGCCAGTCCAGACTTTCCGGTGTGCTGCCCTTCGGCGTGTACTCCGCCGAGACGTAGCCATCATAGCCTGCCGCATCGAGCGTCGCGAAGAAGCCCGCGAGATCGCTTTTGCCCGAACCGGGCGCGCCCCGGCCCGGCGCATCCGCGAATTGCACATGCGCCGCGCGATGCCCGTGCGCGGCCCAACAGCCCGCCAGATCGCCGGTCAGCATCTGCGCGTGATAGGCGTCGAATTGCAGATGTAGGTTCGGGGCAGCGACCGCGTCGAGCACTTCCGCCGCGAGATCGAAGCTGTCGAGGAAATAACCGGGCATGTCGGTCGGGTTGACCGGCTCGATCGTCAGGACCCGTTTCGGCGCGCGCGCCGTCGCCCATTTCAGGTTCTCGATATAGGTCGCACGGGCCTCCGCGCCCTCTGCCTTGCCCGCCATGATATGGATGACGCGCGGCTTCAGGATGTCGGCGAAGCGCATCGCGCGGTCGAAATCGCGGCGGAAGCGCGCTTCGCTGCCCGGTACCGCGGCGAAGCCACGATCGCCGCCGGTGTAATTCGGCGGCGGCACGTTCATCAGCACGAAGCTCAGGTCGTGACGGATCAGTTCGTGGCGCATCTCTTGCGCGGAAGCGTCGTAGGGAAACAGCACCTCGACCGCGTCGAAGCCGGCTTTTCTTGCCGCTTTGAAACGATCCATGAAAGGCAGTTCGGTGAAGAGGAACGTCAGGTTCGCGGCGAACTTCGGCACATCACAACTCCGCGGCACGCATGATCGGGAAGAAGCTGCCAGCCGAGATCACACCGGTCCAATCTTCGCCCTCAAATTCGCGGGTCACGGCGAGATCGACGAGCCGGTAAAAGCTCTTGCGGTCGATCAACGCCTCCAGTCCGCGGCGCACATGCAGATAGGGGCGGGGCTCGCCATCCTCGCTATGTTCCACCCGGATCGCGTGGTCTGCATCGGCAAGAACCACGTCGCCCACATTGGTCGTGAAGCGAATCGACTGGTCGTCGCCCTCGCCCTCAGCGGTGAAATCGACGGCGATGAACGGCGCGTCCTCGACCCGGATGCCCACCTTCTCGACCGGGGTAACGAGATAGTATTTCCCGTCCTCCAGTTTCAGAATCGATGAAAACAGTCGCACCAGCGCCTCGCGGCCGATCGGCGTGCCAAGATAGAACCACGTCCCGTCGCGGCGGATCTCCATATCGAGGTCGCCGCAGAAGGGCGGATCCCACAAATGCACGGGCGGCGGGCCCTTTTTGCTGGCTTTCTTGGCTGCATCCGCAAGCCCATCTGCCGTGGGGGAAGAGGTCGAAACTGTCTGTTTGTGATCCGTCATGCGAATTTGGCCGTTGGTCGGAGCGTGGTTATCTGCTTTGCTGGCAAGATAGGCATCAACGGGGAGAATGTCATGGCCGAGCCCGAAAAGCTGATGGAAGATATCGAACGACTTGGCGGCAAGCTCGCCCAGGCCCGCGCCTCGATCGACCGGCGATTCATCGGCCAGGATCAGGTGGTGGAGCTGGTTCTGGCGGCGATGCTGTCCGGGGGGCACGCGCTTCTGGTCGGCTTGCCGGGCTTGGGCAAGACGCTTCTGGTCGAGACGCTGTCGACCGTGATGGGGCTGGGATCGAACCGCATCCAGTTCACGCCGGACCTGATGCCCGCCGATATTCTGGGCTCCGAAGTTCTGGAAACGGCGCCCGACGGCAGCCGCGCGTTCCGCTTCCTCGAAGGCCCGGTCTTCTGCCAGCTGCTGATGGCGGACGAGATCAACCGCGCCTCGCCCCGGACCCAGTCTGCGCTTCTTCAGGCGATGCAGGAACGCGAGGTCACCATCGCCGGCGAGCATCGCCCGCTTGGCCCGCCCTTCCACGTTCTCGCCACGCAGAACCCGATCGAGCAGGAGGGCACCTATCCACTGCCCGAGGCCCAGCTCGACCGTTTCCTCGTTCAGATCGACGTCGATTACCCGGATCGCGAGACAGAGCGCTCGATCCTGCTGGCGACCACCGGTGTCGCGGCGGAGGGCGCGCATACCGTCTTCACCCCGGCCGAACTAATCGAGGCGCAGGGGATCGTGCGGCAGATGCCCGTGGGCGAGAAGGTTGTCGATGCGATCCTCGATCTGGTGCGGCTCTGCCGTCCGCGCGAGGCTGAGGCGCCCGACTTCATCCGCGATGCGCTGGCCTGGGGACCGGGGCCGCGGGCCGCGCAGGCGCTGATGCTGACCGTTCGGGCGCGTGCGCTGATCAATGGCCGACTGGCGCCGACGCTGGACGACGTACAGGCAATGGCCCGCCCGGTGCTGATCCACCGCATGGCGCTGAGCTTCGCGGCCCGCGCCCGGGGCGAGACGTTGGGCGACCTGATCGACCGCGCCGTGGCAGAGGTCACCGGGCCGCGCGCCGCCGGGGCCGCCGCTTGAGCGTGACCTCCGATACCGCAGCGTCGGGGCCCGCCCCCGCGCTGAGCCTGCGCCGCGAGGCGGAAGGGGCAGCCTCTGCGCTGCCTCCGCTGCTGGTCGCGGCGGAGCAGTTGGCGGCGACCGTTCAGATGGGGTCGCATGGGCGCAGGCGCGCGGGATCGGGCGAGGAATTCTGGCAATACCGCCCCGCCCATGCGGGCGACGAGCTGCGCTTCGTCGATTGGCGGCGCTCGGCGCGCTCGGATAGCCAATATGTGCGCCAGCGCGAATGGCAACTGGCGCAATCGGTGCATCTGTGGGTCGATGATGCGGCCTCGATGCGCTTCACCGGGGCCGAGAGCGGTCGCAACGCCCGCGTCACCAAATCCGAGCGCGCGCGGGTGTTGGGCCTCGCGCTCGCGGTGCTGATGGTGCGCGGCGGTGAGCGCGTGGGGCTGACCGGCCCTCTCGCACCACCACGGCCCGGACGCGCGCAGCTGATGGAGCTTGCGGGCCTTCTGTCGCGCGAGGCGGGCGTGCAGGATTACGGCGCGCCCGAAATCGCGGGCGTCACGCCGCAATCGCGCGTCGTGCTGCTGTCGGATTTCTTCGGTGATCTCGGCCCGATCGAGGCGGCGCTGGGGCGTCTGGCGGATCGTGGCGTCTCGGGCGTGATGATGCAGGTGCTCGATCCGGACGAGGAAGCCTTTCCCTATGATGGGCGCACGATCTTCCAGTCGATGACCGGCGCGCTGGTCCATGAGACGCGCAAGGCTGGCGATTTGCGTGCGCGTTATCTCGACCGGCTGGCCGCACGGCGCGATCAGCTCGCCACGCTTGCGCGCAGCGCGGGCTGGCAGTTCTCGACCCATCACACGGGCGATCCGGCGCAGGTGGCGCTGCTCTGGCTCTATTCCGCGCTCGAAAGGGGGCGCTGATGTGGATGCTCGGCCCCATCGGCTTCACCGCGCCCTGGCTTCTGCTGGGGCTGGCTGCGTTGCCGATCATCTGGCTGATCCTGCGCGCGGTACCGCCCGCGCCGATCCGCAGGCGCTTCCCGGGCGTCGCGCTGCTTTTGGGCCTCAAGGACGAGGAAGTGCAGGCCGCGCGCACGCCGTGGTGGCTGCTGGCGCTCCGTCTTCTGGCGCTGGCCGCCGCGATCATCGGTTTTGCCGGGCCGGTCCTGAACCCACAGCGGGTCGTGCCCGGAACCGGGCCGCTCCTGATCGTGGTCGACGGTAGCTGGGCCTCTGCCCGCGATTGGTCGCGCCGGGTGGAGCGGATGACGGCGGCGCTGAAGGACGCGCAGCAGGCGGGCCGTCCGGCAGCTGTAATTTCGCTCGCCGATCCACCGCCCGCACAGGTGAGTTTCACGGATGCGGGCGCGCTGATCCAGTCGCTCCCCGGCATCCAGCCGCAGCCTTGGGCGCCGCAGAACTTCGACGCCGCAAACCTGCCGGGCGGGAATTTCGAGACGCTCTGGCTGTCTGACGGGTTGGCCCGCGACAGCCGGGCCGGTGTTCTGAGCGCGCTGGAGGCGCGCGGTCCGGTCAAGGTCTGGCAGCCGCAACTGCCAGTTCTGGCGCTGGGCGCGGCCCGGATCGAGGATGGCGCGCTCGTCGTGCCCGCGCTTGCCTCCACTATTCCGCCCAGCCCGCGCGATGTCGCCGCGGTAGGGCGCGATCCGGCGGGTGTCGAGCGCGAGCTGGCGAGCCAGCCGCTTCAGTTCACCGACAGCCGCGAAACAGAGCTGCGTTTCGATCTGCCGCCCGAGCTACGCAACCGGATTACCCGGATCGAGGTCACGGGCATGCGCTCGGCCGGTGCGGTGAGCCTGACCGATGACGCGGTCAAACGCCGCAAGGTCGCGATCCTCTCGGGTGCGCGCGACCGCGAGGGGCTGGAGCTGCTCTCGCCCACGCATTACCTGCATCAGGCGCTCGCCCCGACGGCGGACCTGATCGAGGGCACGCTTGCCGACGTGCTGACCGCCGATCCGGACGTGATCATCCTCGCCGATATGGCCGATCTGCCCGAACAGGCTAAACTGCAGGAATGGGTCGAGAAGGGCGGGCTGCTGATCCGCTTCGCAGGGCCGCGCATGGCCAATGCCAATCTCGACGCCGACACGTTGCTGCCGGTGCAGCTGCGTGCCGGAGGCCGCTCGCTGGGCGGCACGATGAGCTGGGGCGATCCGCGCGCGCTGGCGCCCTTCCCGGAAAACTCGCCCTTTACGGGGCTGACGGTTCCCGACGACGTGACGGTGAAGGCACAGGTCATGGCCGAGCCCGCGCCGGACCTGAGCGAACACACGATCGCCGCGCTGACCGATGGCACGCCGCTCGTCACCCGCGCCAAGATGGGGCAGGGGGCGGTGGTGCTGTTTCACGTCACCGCCAATGCCGAATGGTCGACCCTGCCGCTGTCGCTGCTGTTCCCGCAGATGCTGGAACGGCTCGCGGTCTCTGCCCGGCCCGCCGCGCCGGAAGAGGCTGATCTCGCAGGCCAGACCTGGGTGCCGCAGAAGCTGCTCGACGGGTTCGGGCGGCTGCAGGATGCAGGCGCTGCCGCAGGTGTGCCGGGCGAGGAGCTGGCCAAGGCCGAGCCGGGGCCGAAGCTGCGCCCGGGCATCTACACCGCCGAGGACCGCTCGGTCGCGCTGAACGCCCTGCCGCGCGGCGCGACGCTTTCGCCCGCGAGCTGGCCTGCGAATGTCCCCGTTGAAGGGGCTTTCGAACAACGCGAAATGCCCTTGAAAGGCTGGCTTCTGGGGGCTGCGCTTGCGGCGCTTCTGCTGGACATCCTCGCGACGCTGGCGCTCTCGGGCAAGCTCTGGGGGCCGCGTGCGATGAAGGCCGCCGCTTTCGGGGCCGCCGTGATCCTCGCAAGCTTCGCGCCGCCGCAAGCCCATGCCGAGGATATGGATCCGGCGCGCGCGATCGAGGCTGCGTCCAACGTGGTTCTGGCCGCGATGCCCACCGGCGATGCCGAAGTTGACCGGGTTTCGATGGCGGGGCTGAAGGGCCTGTCGCAGGTTCTCAACCGGCGTACCACGGTAGAGCCTTCCGCGCCGATGATGGTCGATCTGAAGAATGACGATCTGGCCGTCTTTACCTTCATCTACTGGCCGATCACGGCAGATCAGCCTGCACCGAGCCCGATGGAATATGCCAAGCTGAACCGCTACCTGCGCGGCGGCGGGATGATCCTGTTCGACACGCGCGACGCCGATATTGCGGGCTTCGGCGAGGCGACGCCCGCAGGCAAGCGTTTGCAGGCGCTGGCCGCGCCCTTGGACATTCCGCCGCTCGCGCCGATACCGGATGATCACGTACTGACCCGCACCTTCTACCTTCTGCAGGATTTCCCCGGTCGCTATGATGGCACGATCTGGGTGGAGGCTCCGCCAGCCGATGCCGAACGCGCCGAGGGGATGCCGTTTCGCAACCTCAATGACGGGGTGACGCCGGTGGTGATCGGCGGCAACGATTGGGCCTCGGCCTGGGCCGTCGACGATCGCGGGATGCCGATGTTCCCGGTGGGGCGCGGCCGCACCGGCGAGCGTCAGCGCGAAATCGCGGATCGCTTCGGGGTGAACCTGATCATGCATGTGCTGACCGGCAACTATAAATCCGATCAGGTCCATGTGCCTGCGCTTCTCGAAAGGCTGGGGCAATGAACGGGCTGTCGGTAATCTTCGCGCCGCTTCTGCCATGGCCTGTGATCGCGGGCGCGGCCGCTGTGGCGGCCGTTCTGCTGGCGCTGGCGCTATGGCGCGGGCTTAAGGGCTGGGCGCTGCGGGCCTTGGCCGCGCTGGTGCTGCTGGCCGCGATCGCGCAGCCCTCCTTGCAGCGCGAACAGACCACGCCACTGTCGAATATCGTTTTGCTGGTCGACGACCGGTCCTCCTCGCAGAAGCTCTCGGATCGCGGGCAACAGACCGACCGCGCCGTGGCACGTCTGCAAGCGCAGCTCGATGCGATGCCTAATGTGGAGACGCGCCGGATCACCGTTCCGGACGGGGCCGACAATGCCGGCACCGAGCTGGGCGCGAGCCTCGCCGAGGCGCTGGCCGCCGAGCCGCGCGCCCGGGTCGCGGGGGCGCTGATGGTCACCGACGGGCAGGCCCATGACGCGCAGCTTGCCCCCGATCTGCCCGCGCCGCTGCAGGTGCTGCTGACCGGCAAGCGCAGCGACTGGGATCGTCGTATCCTGATCGAGACCGCGCCTTCCTTTGGCATTATCGGTGAGGAAACCGATATCCGTCTCAAGGTCGAGGATATGGGCGCCGTTCCCGAAAGCGCGGGCGGCGTGGCCGATCTGACGATCTCGATCGATGGCAAGGACCCGAAAAGCTACAAGGTGCGCACCGATCGCGATCTGGAACTGCCGCTGACGCTGACCCATGGCGGGCAGAACGTGGTGCAGTTCACGCTGACGCCGCTGGATGGAGAGCTGACCGACCGCAACAATGTCGCGACCGTGCAGATCAACGGCGTGCGCGACCGGCTGCGGGTGCTTCTGGTCTCGGGTCAGCCCCATGCGGGCGAGCGGACGTGGCGCAACCTTCTTAAGTCGGATGCGGGCGTCGATCTCGTGCATTTCACCATCCTGCGTCCGCCGGAGAAACAGGACGGCGTGCCGGTGACGGAGCTGTCACTGATCGCCTTCCCGACGCAGGAGCTGTTCGTCGACAAGATCGACCAGTTCGATCTGATCATCTTCGACCGCTACGGCGCACGGGGTATCCTGCCGTCGGCCTATTTCGACAACATCAAGGATTACGTCGAGCGCGGCGGCGCGATCCTCGTGGCCGCCGGTCCGGAATTCGCGACCGTCGAAAGCCTCTATCAGACGAGCCTTGGCGACATCATGCCCGCGCGCCCCACCGGCCGCGTCATGTCGGAAAGCTTTCTGCCGCGCCCGACCGATCTGGGCCTGCGCCACCCGGTAACCGCCGGGCTGGAAGGGGCACCTGCGCCCGAGGGCGAGGATACGGCCGCCGAGAAAGACGGCCCGCATTGGGGGCACTGGCTGCGCCAGATCGAACTGACGAACCCCACCGGCGAGGTCGTCATGTCCGGGGCCGAGGGCAAGCCGCTGCTGGTGCTATCGCGCGAAGGCGAGGGGCGGGTGGCGCTTTTGGCGTCCGATCAGGCATGGCTCTGGGATCGCGGCTATGACGGCGGTGGGCCACAGCTCGAATTGCTGCGCCGCATCGCGCATTGGGAGATGAAAGAGCCTGAACTGGAAGAGGAGGCACTCTATGCCGAGATCGATCCCGGCGCGCTTTCGATGCGGATCATCCGTCGCACGATGGAAGATACCGCGCCGCCGGTGACCGTGACGCTGCCCGATGGCTCGACGCAGGAAGTGCCGCTGACCGAGACCGCGCCGGGTCGCTTCACCGCGCGCTGGACCGCGCCCCAGGCAGGGCTCTACCGGCTCAAGGACGGCGATCTGGAGCGGGTCGTGGCGATGGGCCCCGCCAGCCCGCGCGAGTTCGAACAGACGATTGCCAGCGGGGATCCCCTCGCTGCCGTGGTCGAGGCGTCGAATGGCGGCGTGACGCGGCTCGAAGACGGGGTGCCCGATATCCGCGAGGTGCGTGCGGGGCGACCCTCGGCAGGGCGCGGCTGGATCGGCATCACGCCGCGCGGCGCGACGGCCACCACCGATATCCGCGTGCAGCCGCTGATGCCCGCCTGGGTCTGGCTGCTCCTCGCAGCGCTGCTGACCGTGGGGGCATGGCTGATCGAAGGGCGGAATCGGCGCGGCGGTGGCGGCGGGCCGAGCGCAGCGTGATCCAAGCGGGGATTGCCCGGAGACCGCTTCACGTGTAGCAGGTGTTAGCGGTATCGGAACGCGAAGACGGAGGAGAGGCCCCGATGATCCTGAGCTGTGGTGAGGCACTGATCGACATGCTCCCGCGCGAGAGCGCGCAAGGCGAGCCGGCCTTTGCGCCCTATCCCGGAGGAGCGGTGTTCAATACCGCGATCGCGCTGGGGCGGTTGGGGGCGCGCTCGGGTTTCCTGTCGGGGCTGTCAGAGGATCTGTTCGGGCAGATGCTGGTCCACTCACTCTCTGATAGCGGCGTCGATGCGGGGCTCTCGGTCCGCTCGGACCGGCCCACGACGCTGGCCTTCGTGACGCTCACCGACGGCCATGCGAGCTACGCCTTCTACGACGAGAATACCGCGGGTCGCATGCTGAAGATCGAGGATATGCCTGCGATCCCGGCAGAGGTGAAGGCGATGTTCTTCGGTGGCATCTCCCTGCCGGTCGAGCCCTGCGGCGCGGCCTATGAGGCGCTGATGCTGCGCGAGGCGGAGAGCCGCGTGACGATGATCGACCCGAATATCCGTCCCGGTTTCATCCGCGACGAGACGGCCTATCGCGCGCGGCTTGAACGGATGTTCGCCGTGGCCGATATCGTGAAGGTCTCGGACGAGGATCTGCGCTGGATCGAAGGGCCGGGCACCATCGCCGATCTCGCGCGCGGGCTGCTCGCCAAGGGGCCGAAGCTGGTCTTCGTCACCGAAGGCGCGACCGGCGCGCATGGCTTCTCGAAGCACTGCGAGGTGTTCGTGCCCGCGCGCAAGGTCGAGGTAATCGATACGGTCGGTGCAGGCGACACGTTCAACGCTGGCGTTCTGGCGGCGCTGGATCGCGCCGATGCTCTCGACAAGCGCAAGCTTGCAGGAGCCGAGGAAGAATTGATCTCCGACTGCCTCAAGCTGGGCGTGGCCGCCGCTGCGGTCGTCGTCAGCCGGGCAGGGGCCAACCCGCCCTGGTCGGACGAGCTGGCATGAGGGCGCTGGTCCAGCGGGTCTCCGAAGCCTCGGTCACCGTCGACGGCAATCGCATCTCCGAAATCGGGCCCGGCCTTCTGATCCTGTGCTGTGCGATGCAGGGTGATGACGAGAAAGTGGCCGAGAAACTGGCAGAGCGGGTCTCGAAACTGCGCATCTTCAAGGACGAGGCGGGCAAGATGAACCGCGCGGTGGGTGATATTGGCGGCGCCTGTCTGGTGGTCAGCCAGTTCACGCTGGCCGCTGACACCTCGCGCGGCAACCGCCCCGGTTTCTCTGCTGCCGCACCGCCCGAAGAGGGCGATCGGCTTTATCGGCATTTCGCCCGGCACCTCGAATCTCTGGGCCTGCCGGTCCAGACCGGGGAGTTCGGCGCGGATATGAAAGTGGCGCTTCTGAACGACGGGCCGGTCACGATCTGGATGGACAGCGCCGACCGTCCGTGAACGTCGCTGGGGCAGTCTTGCTCCCCTGAAAATCGCGGGCTATTGCAGGCCATGGCCAAGCTCTACTTCCATTATTCCACGATGAACGCGGGCAAGAGCACGATCCTCTTGCAAGCCTCCCACAACTATATCGAACGCGGGATGGAGACGTTCCTCGTGACCGCGCGGCTCGACAATCGCGCGGGCGACGGGCGCATCGCGAGCCGGATCGGCATCGGTGCGGAGGCGGCCTGTTTCACCGAAGAGACCGATATGTTCGCGCTGATCGAGAAGCGCTTGGCGGACGGCCCCTGCGCCTGCATCTTCGTGGACGAGGCGCAGTTCCTGACCGAGACGCAGGTCTGGCAGATCGCCCGCGCGGTCGATGACCTGCGCGTGCCGGTGATGTGCTACGGGTTGCGCGTGGATTTTCAGGGCAAGCTGTTCCCCGGCTCGGCGGCGCTGCTGGCGCTCGCCGACGAGATGCGCGAAGTCCGCACGATCTGCCATTGCGGCAAGAAGGCCACGATGGTGGTGCGGATGGGCCCGGACGGACAGGCGCTGCGCGATGGCGATCAGGTGCAGATCGGTGGCAACGAGACCTATGTCAGCCTCTGCCGCCGTCATTGGCGCGAGGCGATGGGAGAGGCCTAAGCCTCAGATCTTCTCGACCACGACCGAGCCCACCGAATAGCCCGCCCCGAAAGAACAGATCAGTCCGATCTCGCCCGGTTTGAAATCGTCGGAATAATTCGAAAACGCGATGATCGAGCCGGCAGACGACGTGTTGGCGTAGTCCTGCAGGATATTGGGCTGCTCGCCCGGCTCGGGATCGCGGCCCAGAACCTTCTTGCCGATGAAGTCGTTCATCGATTTGTTCGCCTGATGGAGCCAGAGGCGGTGCAGGTCCTCGGTCGCCACGCCAGTCTCGGTGAGGTGGTCGTGGATATGGCCCGCCACCATTGGCAGCACTTCCTTGAAGACCTTACGGCCCTCCTGCATGAACTGCATGTCGCGGCGGTCGGCCACGCCATCGGGCCGGGTGCGGCGCAGGAAGCCGTTATTGTTGCGGATGTTGTTCGAGAACTCCGTCGCGCAACGGGTGGAACGGATCAGGAAGCCATGTGGCGCATCCTCGCGCCGTTCGATTAGTGTCGCGGTCGCCACATCGCCGAAGATGAAATGGCAATCCCGGTCGCGCCATTCGAGATGGCCCGAGGTGATTTCGGGGTTCACGACCAGCGCGCGCCGCACGGAGCCGGTGCGGATCATGTCGGCGGCGGCCTGAATGCCGAAAGTGGCCGAGGAACAAGCGACGTTCATATCGAAAGCGAAACCGCCCGCGCCGAGAAGCTTCTGAATCTCGATCGCGATGGCGGGGTAGGCGCGTTCCATGTTCGAGGCCGCGCAGATCACCAGATCGACGTCCTCGCCCGTGCGGCCCGCCATCTTCAGCGCCTTGTGGCAGGCATCGAGCGCGATTTCCGCCATGATGCCGGGCTCTTCATCCGAGCGCTGGCGCAGGCGCGGATACATGCGCGTGGGGTCCAGCACGCCTTCCTTGTCCATCACGTAGCGCTGCTCGATCCCGGAGGCTTTCAGGATGAACTCGACCGAGCTATGCGGCTTGGCCTCGATCTCGCCTGCGGCGATGGCCTCTGCGTTCTCGGCGTTGAACAGATCGGCATAGGCGTTGAATGCTTCGACCAGTTCGGCATTCGTGATGACGTGTTCCGGCGTATAGACCCCGGTCCCGGTAATGACGGCTTGATGCATCGGATCCTCCTTGGCAGAGCCTCCCGCCAAGGAGGTGAAAGGTCAAGACGACACGCGATTGGGCGGCGTGTTGCCGTCACGAAAGGCGATGAGATTGTCGACCGCCATGTGGCCCATGTCGTCGCGCACCTCAAGAGCGGCGGTGCCCAGATGCGGAAGCAACGTGACGTTATCCATCTCGCGCAGGGCCTCGGGGACGTCGGGCTCGCGCTCGTAGACGTCGAGGCCCGCGCCCGCGATCACATTGCCCTGCATCGCCGCCACCAGTGCCGCCTCGTCGACGATATCGCCGCGAGCGATATTGATGAGATGCGCATGTGGCTGCATCTTCGCGATCTCGGCGGCGCCGATCAGGTGATGCGTGGCGGGGCTCGCCGGCACCGCGATCACCACGAAATCGGAACTGGCGAGCAACTCGTCTTGGCTCAAATGCGTCGCGGGGAAGCCCGGATCGACGGGGGTGCGCTTGGTGTAAGCCACCTCCATGCCGAAGCCGAAATGGCAGCGCTTCGCAATTGCCGTACCGATGCGGCCCAGACCGATGATCCCGACTTTCTTGCCCGAGACGTGCTGGCCTAGGAATTGCGTCGGCGTCCAGCCGGTCCACTCGCCGCGCCGCACGAACCGCTCGCCCGCCGAGGCGCGCCGTGCGCTCATCAGGATCAGCATCATCGCGATATCGGCGGTGGCGTCCGTCACCGCGCCCGGCGTGTTGGTCACCGTGATGCCCTTCGCCTCGGCGGCGGCCACGTCGATATGGTTATAGCCGACCCCGAAGTTGGCCACGATCTTCGCGCGCGGGCTGCCCTCGAAGGCCGCCGCCGTCACCTTGTCGCCAAGCGTGACGAGAAGCGCGTCATACTCGGCCAGAGCCGCGCGGGTTTCCTCCTCGGTCATCGGCGCGGCCCCGTTGCGGAAGGTCACGTCGAATTCGCGCGCCACGCGGGCCTCGACTTCGTCGGTCAGCTTGCGGGTTACGAGGAGCTTCATCAATACATCCTCCCGCCGATCGGGACGTCCTTGTCGGGCGTCAGCAGCACGACCTCGCCCGCCTCGTCCGGCACGCCGAGCACCAGTGCCTCGGACATGAACGGCCCGATCTGGCGCGGCGGAAAGTTGACCACGCCGAAGACCAGCTTGCCGACCAGCTCCTCGGGCGCGTAATGCACCGTGATCTGGGCGGAGCTTTTCTTCACGCCGATCTCCGGGCCGTAATCGACCCAGAGCTTGATCGCGGGCTTGCGCGCCTCGGGGAAGGGCTCGGCCTGCGTGATCCGGCCGCACCGGATGTCGACCTTCATGAAGTCGTCGAAGGAGATGGTCATTTCCCCAGCTCCCGGTTGCGCGCGATATTCGCGGCGACCGCTTTGCGCATCAGGGGCGGCATGCCGGTCTCGGGGTCCATCAGAACCTCGAGCGCCGCTGCCGTGGTGCCGCCGGGCGAGGTGACGTTCTCGCGCAGCTTCGACGGGCTCTCGTCGCTATCCTCGGCCAATTGCCCCGCGCCCCCCACGGTCGCCTTGGCGAGCCGCAGCGCCAGGTCGGGATCGAGCCCCTCGGCCTCGCCCGCTGCCGCCATCACCTCGATCAGGTGGAAGACATAGGCCGGGCCCGAGCCGGAGACGCCGATTACCGCATCCATCTGGCCCTCGTTGTCGAGCCGCACGACCTGACCCACGCCGGTCATCAGCGCATCTGCCGTGTCCAGATCGTCGCTCGTCGCGTTCGGATTGCCGACGATCGCGGTCACGCCACGGCCGATCGCGGCGGGCGTGTTGGGCATGGCGCGCACCAGACGCGCCTGCTTGCCCAGCATCTTCTCGTAGCCCTCGATGGTGATCCCCGCGGCGACGGTGACGAACAGAGTATCGCCTTCGGCCATGGCCGACAGCTGCGGCAGCGCGTCGGCCATCATCTGCGGCTTCACCGCGACGAGGACGACAGCCGGGTGGTCGGGCAGTTCGGCGTTGAGATTCACGCCGGACTCTTTCAGCCAGTCGGATGGATTCGGATCGACCACCCAGACCGAAGCTGCGGGCAGACCGCCCTTCAACAGCCCCTGAAGGATCGCGCCGCCCATGCGTCCGCAGCCCAGAATGACGAGGCCGCGGTCGGAAATGTTATCAAAGCTCATGCTTCCCCCTTTGGTTCGGGGGGAGATTAGGCGCGCCCGTAGGCCTCCGCAATGGCCACCTGCATCGCGTCTTCGGGAGTGCGCTCGCCCCAGGTCGCCAGCTGGAAAGCCGGGTAGAACCGCTCGGAGGACACGACAGCCGCGCCTATCAGCCGGTCGATCTGCTCCGGCCCGGGCATCTGCCCGCCCGATAGCACCAGCCCGTGCCGCCAGACCATCAGCCGCTGATCGGGCCAGAAGGTGAAGGCGCCGGTCCAGACCCGGTCGTTGATGCGGTTGAGAAGCTCGTAGAGCGCGCCCTCACGGGTCGCGGGCGGATCCATCTCGAAAGTGGAGATCAGCCGCAGGGTTTCATCCATCGGCGACCAGGCGAGGGTGATCGAGTAAGTCCGCCACTGACCCTCGACCGCCATTGCGATCTGGTCATCGGTAACCCGGTCGAATTCCCATTCATGGGCTTCGGCCAGCGTCTCGACGATGTCGATCGGGTGGAGTTCCTCGGCGTACAGATAGTCTTCGCTCAGTGCCATGCTCGTATCCCCCTGCCTTTTTAGATGCCCGGAGTGCAGCTCCCCTAGGGCTTGTCGGCTTTACAAGGAGCGGCGGTAGCAGCCGCCTTTCCCTACAACATATCGTGTAGGCAGGTTTGCGTTCTGTAAAGCAATTTGTGGTGGATAAGCCGGGCGGGTGCCACGAAATCTGGGGATAGTTCATCCACAAAGCGGGGCCATTGGCTGGCTCTCTTCCGCTAAGTATTTGAGATCGCTTTGAAACGCAAAAAGCGCCCGAAGGTCGGGCGCTTTTTGAGGCGGTTTGGTGGAGCCTAGGGGGATCGAACCCCTGACCTCGTCATTGCGAACGACGCGCTCTCCCAGCTGAGCTAAGGCCCCGTACCGTGGCGTGGTATTTCGCGCAAGGCGCGGGCGTTGTCAAGCGGCCCGCCCGCGCCGCACGCTAAAATTTCTGCCGATCCGCTTTATGCGGGCACCGAGATTTTCGACTTCACGAAATTGACCAGATCGCCTGCCGGGCGCGCCCCTGCGGCACGGGCGACCTCGCGGCCTTTCGCGAACAGGATGAAGGCGGGAATGCCCTGAATCCGGTAGCGTTGAGTCGCGGTAGGGTTCACCTGCGTGTTGATCTTCGCGAGCCGCACATGGGGTGTCAGCTTCTCTGCGGCCATGTTGAACTGCGGCGCCATTGCCTTGCACGGGCCGCACCACGGCGCCCAGAAATCGACCAGCAGCGGCAGGTCGTCCTTCTCGGCCTTGGCGAGCGTCTTGAAATCTACTTCCGTCACCTTGTGCGAAACGAGCCATCCGCCGCAGGTGCCGCATTTCGGGTTCGCGCCCAGCTTCTCGGCGGGAACGCGGTTGGCCTGTCCGCAATCGAGGCAGGTCACACGATAGCTTTGAGAGGATTGGGTCATGTCACCCCTCCTTTACATTGGGTTGAAAGATATATCGGGAACCCACTTCGGCTTTGCAAGGAGACGACATGACGCGCTGGAAAGAGCTGAGCCCCGAACGCCAGATGGATCTTCGCGCCGCCTATGACATCGAAATGGCGCGGCAGACCAATACCTGCTCGATTGACGAGAAGATTGCGCGCTTCGCCGAATGGCTCGCGCCGCAGGGCGTCGCCTTCGGGATGGAAGACTTGGCAAAAGGCTGATCTCTCAGCGGCCCTTCAGGTAGAAGAACACGCCCGCCACGATTAGTGCAGCAATCACTGCCAGTGCGATCTTCCATGCCGACCACGGGCGATCCCCCCGCACGCGGCCCGTCTGGGCGTTGACGACGAAGCGGTAGGAGCGGCCGCGGAACTTGTACGCGGCGGTCCAGATCGGTAGCAGGATATGCTTGAAGGTTTCGGCCGAAAACTGCGGGTCCATCGCGCCGATCCGCTGCTCGTCGCCGCCGATATCGCGACGGATGTCGGTCTGGATGACGCGGATCATCTCTGCCTGCGCGGCATGATGGCCCTCTTGCAGTTGCACGGTGTAGCCCTCGGCGGTGAAGCCCGCGAGGTAATCGCGCCGGTAGGGTTCGAGTGCCGTCAAATCCCAAGGGCGCAGCGCCTGCACGTACTCGGGCGGCAGCGAGCGCGCGGCGTAGATCACCACATCGTCGAAATCGCGCGCGACCTGACCCGAGACCGGGGTCCAGCGGATGCGGCGGACCTGCTCGGTGCGGGGGCCCTTGTCGGTCTGCACCGTGCGCGTGACGTAGTAAGCATCGCCGCGCTGCCCGGAATAGCGCGTGCGGGTGGCGGCATCGAAGGTCCAGAAGGGCGCGTAGATGCCGGTCATGCGCCGGCCTTTGCGGGCATATTGCGACAGCCCGTTGGGCGCGAACCACAGCGAGCCGAGCCATTTCGAGAGCGCCGCGCGCGCCTGTTCCTCGGTCAGTTGGAAGGGGAGCACGCCTTGCGGCTTGATCAGCCGCGTCGTGCCGGTATCGACCACCACCGGCGTCGCGCAGAACGGGCATTCGGTCGCGTGCTCGCCATTCTGCAGCTCGATCGAGGCGCCGCAATTGGGGCAGGAGACGGTGCGGTGCTCCTCCATCTCCTGCGCGGGCAATTCGCGGGTCAGCGCATCGTCGAGCGGCAATTCGCGCAAACGGGCCTCACCGCGCCCGGTGGCGGAGGGAATGTCCTGCACATGGCCGCAGTGGTCGCAGACGAGCCGCGTCTGGCCCGGCGCAAACCGCAGATCGGCGCCGCAGCTTTCGCAGTGATAGTGGCTCTCGCCGCGTGGGTCGGCAGGGGCGGCAGCTGCGCTCCGCCCCACTTTCGGGAAACCCAGCATCGGATCAGCTCGCAGCAGGCGGGGGCGGCGGCGGTGCGATGGTGAAGAGCTGCGCCAGTTCGGTCACGTCCTCGGCGCGCATCCAGCCGTTCTGACCCGGCGTCCAGACGAGACTGTCACGGGTGAGAGAGCCTTCCGAGACCATGCGTCCCAGATGGCCGCGCCCGAAGGGCCCCTGCGTCTGGCCGTTGACCGCGAGATGCCAGACCTTCTCGACCGGCGGCGGGGGAGGGGGCGGCGGTGCGGCGGCGGCGGGTTGTTGACCCATCTGCCCCCACGGCCCCATCTGCTGACCCATTGCCATGCCCATGCCCGCGCCCATTCCGGCCCCCATCGCCGCGCCCATCCCGGCGGAGGCGCCCGAGCCCGGCTGCCCCATGGCCTCCGCGGCATTATATTGCATGTAGCGGTTCAGATCGCCCACGATGCCCATCGAGGTGCGCTTGTCGAGAACCGCCTCCACCGCTTCGGGAAGCGAGACGTTCTCGATGTAGAATTCCGGCAGCTCCAGCCCGTAATTCGCAATGGTGGGTGCGATCGCCTTGGTGATCACCTTACCCATGTCCGCAGTGTTCGCCGCCATGTCGAGGACCGGGATGCCCGAGCTGGCGATGGCGCGCGAAAACTCCTGCACGATCACGTTGCGCAGCTGGTAGCTGATCTCGTCCGAGGTGAATTCGCCGTCGGTGCCGACGATCTCGGTCAGGAACTTGCCCGGGTCGGTGACACGCATCGAATAGGTGCCGAAGGCGCGGATGCGCACCGGGCCGAATTCGGGATCGCGCGCCATGACCGGGTTCTTCGTGCCCCATTTGAGGTCATTGAACCGCGTTGTGTTGACGAAATAGATTTCGGACTGGAAGGGCGATTTGAACCCGTGATCCCAATGCTGAAGCGTCGTCAGAATCGGCAGGTTGTTCGTCTCCAGCATGTAGAGGCCCGGACCGAAGATATCGGCCAGCTGCCCCTCATGGACGAAGACGGCGGCCTGACCTTCGCGGACGGTCAGCTTGGCGCCGTATTTGATCGCATGGCCCTCACGTTCGAACCGCCAGACCATCGTGTCGCGGGTGTCGTCGGTCCAGCCGATGACGTCGATGAATTCGCCCGAGAGGAAATCGAGAATGCCCATGGATGCGGTTCCTTCTTGGTTCTCAGCTTGCGCCGCCCAGCAATTCGGCGGCGATGGTGGTGACGATCGGGCGGGCCTCGCGCTCGGTCATGCCGGGCTTCAGGCGCGGATCGTAAAGCATCTGCAGCAGCAGCTCGTCATGCTTGGTCAGCAGCGAGAATTCCTCGTCATCGTTGAAGATCGAGGGCCGCGCGCGCGGATAGTCATTCGCGAGGCCGAGCCCCTGAGCCAGCTCCTCGTGGATACAGCTGGTGCGCAGTTCCGGCGGGTGCTCGCCGCGGATCACCGCGACCGCGTCGGTATAGATCGGGCTGTCGCCCTGCGAGAAGGCGAAGACGACACAGTAGGTGGACAGCGGCAGGTTCGTGATCGCCTCGACGGAGCTTTCATCGATCCCCGGCACGAGTTGTCGCAGTCGCGGGCCGATCGCGCGACGCTCGTCTTCGTTGAGGAACAGCACGTGGAAATTGCCGCCATGCTTTACAACGCTGACCGGATGGCGCGAGGCGCTCGCGAGCTTGCCCGCATAGGCGCGCACTTCGGCGACATCCGAGGCGCGGTCGGCCTTGGGAATCGAGGCGCCGAAATCGACGTCCATCCGCACCGGTTTCTCCCAGCGCCGCAGCCGAGAGGGCGTCTGGCGGGCGACGAACCCGCCGCCCTGCGCCGCGTATTCGTCGTAGAGCGCGATATGGATAAAGTTCTGCACCAGTTGGCGCTGGTTGAACGGTGCATCGCGCGGCGCGACATCGGTGCGCAGCTGGCCGCGGCTTTCCATCTCGGCGGCGGTCTTGGCGAAATAGGCAGACATCTCTCGCGACAGCGCGCTCTGCTCCGTGACCTTGGAGCGGTCGAGATCGGCTGGCGCGCTGGGCGGGCGCGCGGTCTTGTCCGGTGCGAGCGGCGAGCCGCCCAAGCCCGGCGTGCAGGCCGAAAGGGCCAGCGCCGCCAGCCCTGCAAGAACCGGGAAGGCCGCACGCATCCGCATCATCCCGCAGCTCCGCCGGCCTGTGCGGAGGATTTCGCCGCCGACAGGGTGTTGCGCAGCTTGTCTTCCATCTCGATCAGTTCCTTCTCGGCATCGGCCCGCTTGCGCTTGCCTTCGTCGGCGATGCGCAGGCTGTCTTCGATCGTGGCGACCAGATCGGCATTGGCCGCTTTCACCGCCTCGATGTCGAAAACGCCGCGTTCCATTTCGGTGCGGATCTCGGCATTGGCTTCGCGCAGGTTCTTGGCGTTGGCGGTCAGCAGGTCGTTGGTGAGGTCATTCGCTTCGCGCACGGCGCCCGCCGCCTCGCGCGAGCGCTGGATCGTGACCGCCTGCGCCAGCTGAGTCTCCCAGAGAGGCACCGTGTTCACCAGCGTCGAGTTGATCTTGGTCACAAGGCTCTTGTCGTTTTCCTGGACCAGCCGGATCGAAGGCAGCGACTGCATCGTCACCTGACGCGTCAGTTTCAGATCATGCACCCGGCGTTCCAGATCGTCGCGCGCGGCGCGCAGATCGCGGAGTTCCTGTGCCTTGAGTACTTTCTGATCTTCGGAAGCGGCTTCCATCTCTGTTTCTTTTGCAGGGATTTCCTGCGTGTCGAGCTGGGCCAGCTTTTCGACGCCCGCTGCAATGTAGAGCGCGAGCTCGTCGTAGAAATGCAGCGTCTTGTCGTAGAGCATATCGAGCGATTTGATGTCCTTGAGCAGGTTATGCTCGTGGCTCAGCAACTCGTCGGTGACGCGGTCGATCTGGCCCTGCACCTCCTCGAAGCGGGCGACGAAATTGCCAAACGGAGCGGCGCGGCCCAGCAGTTTCTCCCACCAGCTGCGCTTGCGGCGTACATCGAGTTCCGACACCGAGAAGCCGCGGATCGTGGTGACGATCTGGCGCAGGCTGTCCCCGGCGGGGCCGACATCCTTGTTCTTGACGCCCGAGAGCATTTCCTGGCTGATCGATTGCAGATCGGTCTGCGCGCGCGAACCGAAGCGGACGATCGAATTCGTGTCGCTCATGTCCAGCTCGGCCATGCGCTTGCGGATTTCCTCGGCGGTTTCCGGCGGAGCCTGATCGAGCGGGGTCACCGCCTCTGCCGGGCCCGGCTCGGGCAGCAGGGAGCCGCTGACACCTTCCACTTCGGTCATCAGCTCGGTCGCCTTCTGGCGGGTCGTCTCGGTCATCTCAGGGCCTCCTTGCGCCTGTCGGGACAGGTCCCGGGGTCACGTGTCACGTCACGCCTCGTCATGTCTTTCGGGTCGTCGGCACGACCCCTTCGCGCGCCAGCCGGTCGCGCAGAACGTCGATCTCGATTTCCAGCCCTTCGCGGCCGTCTTCCAGCATCTTCCTGGTGCGCGCGGTGAAATTCGCCTCCAGATCATCCAGCAGCGCCGCGTAATCGTCGCGTGCGGTCTGATCGCGGGTGTTGCGCCACAGGTCGGCGAACTTGATCGTCGCGTCGCGCGCGCCCTGCAGATAGACCGTCATGTAGCGCCGCGCCTGCGCCAGATCGCCGGGGTCTTCCTCGACCGCGCGGAACAGATCGCGGGCAGTGGTGGCGAATTGCTCGACCCGGCCGATCAGGACACGCTCGCCCGAGGGGGTGATCGCCTTGCGCATCTCTTCCAGATAGGCCTCGCCCTCCTTGACCACGCGGGCGACGCGCTCTTGCTGAAATTCGTCGACGCCGTCCATCCCCTTGTCCTTCAGCGGATCGAGACCGAAGGCCACGAGCGAGACAACGGTGCCGATCGCGCCGATCCCGGCGGCTCCGATCACACCGAGGCCGGGCGCTTGTGCGCCGATGGCGAGGCCCAGCCCATAGGCGACCGAGCCCAGAATCTTCCGAGGAAAGGCGGGCCGCTTGGCCGAGGCGCGGGCGACATAGGCGAATTCCGCCCGCAGCCCCTCGCGGATCGTCCAGGCGGCGCCCGCGATCAGCGCGAAAGCCGCGAGCGCGCGGGCCAAGGTGAGGGGCCCGCTGCCGAAAGCGCTCAGCAGAAAGGGCAGGGCGGCGGCCACGATCCAGAACGGACGGCCTTCCTGGGGGTGGCGAGCATCGGGACGGCGATGGGGAGGTATGCTGCGGGGATCGTGCAGGTCGGGCCCGCTGGCCGGACCTTGGGGCGAGTATTTTCCGCCATAGCGTTGAGCCATCACACGCTCCCGGTGAACGCGACCGACAGCGTCAGCGCGATCATCAGCCAGAAAGCGATTCTTTTTTGCGCTTCGCGCGACATCGCCAGCCCCTGCCATCGGACGCGAATTCCGGCGTCCTGATAATATTTTATAAGCAGGCTGGCGGGTCTATGCCAGAGAGACGGTGTGAAATTCGCGTAAACCCGCCGAGGAAAAAAGTGAGGGGAAAACCACGGCGGTTTTCCCCTCACTCACAGCGTGTTTTCGCCGGTCAGTCGCGGTTACCACCGCGCGGCTTGCCGCCGAAGGGCTTGCCGCCGGGTTTTCCGCCCGGCTTGCCTCCATGCGATTTGAAGCCGCCGGAACGTGCGGGCCGGTCGCCGCGCGCGTCGCCGTGGGATTTGAAGCCGCCCGAACGCGGTTTCCCGCCCGGTTTGCCACCATGCGATTTGAACCCGCCCGAGCGGGGCTTGTCGCCGCTACGGTCGTCGCGGCCCGCTTCGTCGCGGTCCCTGCTGAAGCGTGCCTTGTCGCCGAACTTCCCACTGGGCTTGCCGCCGAACTTCCCGCCGGAGCGGTCATCGCGGTCGCGGTTGAAGCTGGGCTTGTCGCCACGCGGCCCACGATCCGGGCGCTCGCCCCGATCCTTCGAGAAACGCGGACCCCGATCGCCGCGCTCGCCTTCATCGCGATGCGACTTGAAGCCACCGGCCCGCGGCTTGCGTGGCCCGTCGCGGAACGGGCGATCCTCGCGCCCGCCCTCTTCGCGGTCCTTGCGGAAGCGCGGCTTGTCGTCGCGGCTACCCTCGTCGCGGTCCCGGTTGAAGCGCGGCTTGTCGCCACGCGGCCCGCGATCCGGGCGGTCGCCCCGGTCCTTCGAGAAGCGCGGCCCACGATCGCCGCGCTCGCCCCGATCTCCGCGGTCGCCCTCGTCACGATGCGATTTGAATCCGCCCGTGCGCGGCTTGCGCGGACGATCCTCACTGCCGCCTTCGTCACGATCCTTGCGGAAGCGCGGCTTGTCATCGCGCCCGCCGTCGTCGCGATCCCGCTTGAAGCGCGGCTTGTCGCCCCGGTCCTTGCGCTCGCCGCGCTCCGGGCGATCCCCACGCTCCTTGCGCTCGGGCTTCGCTTCGCCGCCCACCGGCTTGTCGTCGAGCAGGCCGCCCAGCTGGTCGCGCAGCATCTTGCGCTTCACTTCCATGACGTCGCCTGCCTTCATGTCCATCAGGCGGAACGGACCATAGCTGATCCGGATCAGGCGGTTCACCTGGAAGCCGATCTCGGTCATGGCGCGACGGATTTCGCGGTTGCGGCCTTCACGGATGCCCACGGTCAGCCACGCATTCGCGCCCTGCTGACGGTCGAGCGAGACCTCCATCGGCAGGAATTCTTCGCCGTCGATGGTTATGCCTTGGCGCAGCGGCTCGAAGCTCTGCTCGGTCGGGCGGCCATTCACGCGAACGCGGTATTTGCGCAGCCAGCCGGTCTCGGGCAGTTCCAGACGGCGCTTGAGGCCGCCGTCATTGGTCAAGAGCAGCAGGCCTTCGGAGTTGAGGTCGAGACGGCCCACGTTCAGCACGCGCGGCATGCCTTCGGGCATTTCGTCGAAAATCGTACGGCGGCCCTGTTCGTCCTTCTCGGTCGTGACCAGACCCAGCGGCTTGTAATAGAGCCACAGCCGCGTCTCCTGCGGTGCGTCGATCGCCTTGCCGTCGATGGTGATCTTGTCCGAGGCCGCCACGTCGAGTGCGGGCGAGTCGATCTGCTTGCCGTTCACCGCGACCTTGCCGGCGAGGATCATCTTCTCGGCGTCGCGGCGCGAGGCCACGCCGGAGCGCGCGATCACCTTGGCGACGCGTTCCTTCGCGGCGGATTTTTCGACGGATTTCGGGGCGGAATTTTCGGGAGTGTCGGTCATGTCCGGTTCCTTCTAGGGGAGGGGGCGCGCGAGTCGCTCGGGCGCGAAAGACCGCGATCTACACCTTTCCGAGGCGCGTGGGAAGCGTCTTGATAAGCGCGGGTTTGCAGGCGATGAAGAGCCATGGAATTCCGGTCTTTCATGCAACAGGCGCTGGCAGAGGCGCGCGCGGCGGCCAAGCGCGGCGAAGTGCCCGTCGGCGCGGTCGTCGTCTCCCCTGACGGTAGGGTGGTGGCGTCTGCGGGCAACCGCACGCGCGAGCTCGGCGATCCGACGGCCCATGCCGAGATTCTCGCGATGCGCGACGCCTGTGCGCAGATCGGCTCGGAGCGGCTGCCCGGTTACGACCTCTATGTCACGCTCGAGCCCTGTCCGATGTGCGCCTCGGCGATCTCGCAGGCCCGGATCGCGCGGCTCTATTATGGCGCGGCCGATCCGAAATCGGGCGGCGTCGCGCAGGGGCCGCGCATCTTCGCGCATCCGCAGAGCCACCACGTGCCGGAAATCTACGACGGCATCGGGGCGGCGGAGGCCGAGACGCTTTTGAAGGATTTCTTCGCAGCGCGCCGCTGAGCCTCGCCCGTCTGGACGCGTCTACTTTCATGTGGCATATCAAGCGTATCGCAGGCCCTAGGGGCCGCGATCCCCTATATCGAAGACGACCAGAAGGAGCGGGAATGCGTTCGGCATTGCGTCTGCGCGAAGGTGGCCTTGCTGCCTATCAGCAAGAGATGAAATGGGTCGCGCTCGCCCTCGGCATCGCCTCCACCATTGCCATCGTGCAGAACTGGTACCCGCTCAACCTGTTTCTCAGCCTGCCATTCTGTCTGATCTGGGCCTATCACGCCTGGCTGCATACAGAGCGCCAGCTGAAATATCTCAACATCATGTTCACCGGTTTCTACCTCTACGGGATCGCGCGCTATTTCCTGATGTCGCAGGGGCAGGGCTGAGGCGCGGGTCTTGTAACCCCGTCGGCCAGCGGGGATAGTCGCGCAAGACATTCGGGGATGATTTCATGAGCGACGAGAACGACAAGATACTCGAACAGGCGCGCCAGTTCATTGAGGCGATCCCGCATTCCCGCGCGCTGGGAATGGAGATGGACGAGATCCGCCCCGGCTGCGCGACCCTTTCGATGCCCTATGACACGCGCTTCGTGGGCGATCCGCGCACCGGCGTGATCCATGGCGGCGCGGTCTCGGCGCTGATGGATACCTGCGCGGGCGCCGCCGTAATGAGCCACCCGCAGGCGGGCGCCTCTACCGCGACGCTCGATCTGCGCATCGATTACATGCGCCCCGCGACGCCCGGCCAGCGGATCACCGCGCGGGCCGAATGCTATCACGTCACCCGCTCGGTGGCCTTCGTGCGTGCGACCACCCATGACGAGGACGCGGAGCGCCCCGTGGCGACTGCCACCGGTGCTTTCACCGTCTCGCGCCCCGACAAACCCAAATCGGAGGGCCAGGCATGAGCCGTCCCAAGCCCGAACCCGTCCAGCAGGTCAAGCAGCGCCGTGACGGCGCGCTCAAGATGCTCGTCGAGGGCATTCCTTACGCGCAATTCCTCGGCATCGGTTTCGACCGGCGCGGCGACGAGCTGACCGGTGTTCTGTCCTATGATGACAAGCTGATCGGCAACCCGATGCTGCCCGCGATCCATGGCGGGGTGACGGCGGCCTTTCTAGAGGTCACCGCGATCATCGAGCTCAGCTGGTCCTACCTCTGGGACGATATCGAGGCGGGGCGGATCGATTTCGACGCGCTGACGCCCGAGAGCCTGCCGCGGCTGCCCAAGACGATCGACTTCACGGTGGATTACCTGCGCTCCGGCCTGCCGCGCGACGCCTATGCGCGGGCGCGGGTCAACCGCTCGGGGCGGCGTTACGCCAGCGTCCATGTCGAGGCGTGGCAAGACAACCGGACCCGGATCTTCGCGCAGGCGACCGGACACTTCCTGATGCCCGCGCGGGACGATACCTCCGCCAATGGCTGAGATTACCCATGCGCGGGTCCTGAAGATCGCGCTGCCCATCGTCCTCTCGAACGCCACGATCCCGATCCTCGGCGCGGTCGACACGGCTGTCGTCGGCCAGATCGGCCTGCCCGCGCCGATCGGGGCGGTGGGGATCGGAGCGGTGATCCTGTCCTCGCTCTACTGGATCTTCGGCTTCCTCCGGATGGGCACAACGGGGCTGGTGAGCCAGGCGCATGGGACGGGCGACACGGGCGAGGTGTCCGCCGGGCTGATGCGCGCGCTGATCATTGCGGGGATCGCCGGGCTGAGCCTGATCGTGCTGCAATTGCCGCTGTTCTGGGCAGCGTTCCAACTGGCTCCTGCGAGCGACGAGGTCGAGGGTCTTGCCCGCGACTACCTGCAGATCCGCATCTGGGGCGCCCCGCTCACTATCTCGCTTTACGCCTTCACCGGCTGGTTGATTGCGCTGGAGCGCACGCGCGGGGTCCTCTTGCTACAGGTGGCGATGAACGCGTTGAACGTCGGGCTGGATCTTCTGTTCGTTCTCGGCTTCGGTTGGGGCGTGCAAGGCGTTGCCGGCGCCACGCTCATCTCCGAAATCGGCGGTGTGCTGCTGGCGCTTTGGCTGTGTCGCGCTGCCTTTGCGGGAGGGCTGTGGCGCGCGCGCGCGATCTTCGACCGCGTGAAACTGGCGACTATGGCGCGGGTGAATACCGACATCATGCTGCGCTCGATCCTGCTGCAGGCGAGCTTCACCTCCTTCCTGTTCCTCGGCGCGGGGCAGGGCGATGTGACCCTCGCGGCCAATCAGGTGCTGCTGCAATTCCTGCAGATCACGGCCTTCGCGCTGGACGGGTTCGCCTTCTCCGCCGAGAGCCTCGTGGGGCAGGCCGTGGGCGCGCATTCCGCGGCACGGCTGCGCCGGGCGAGCATCGTGTCCTCGCAATGGGGGATCGGTGGCGCGCTCGTGCTGGGCGCGGTCTTCCTGCTCGCAGGCCCTGCGATCATCGACCTGATGACCACCGCGCCGAATGTCCGCATCGAGGCGCGCGATTACCTGTTCTGGATCGCTGCCGCGCCGCTGATCGGGGGACCGGCCTGGATGCTCGACGGCATTTTCATCGGGGCGACCCTGACGCGCGAGATGCGCAACGCGATGGTCGTCTCGGTCGCGATCTACACGGTGGCGCTATTCGTGCTGATCCCGCTTTTCGGCAATCACGGGCTCTGGGCGGGGCTGATGATCCTCAACGCCACGCGCGGCCTGACGATGGGCCGGCTCTATCCCCGGGCCGAGGCGAAAGCTTCATCCGGGTAGAGGCGCGGCCCCTCTGACTGCGCCCCGCCTCTCCCTTCCCCTTGGGAGAAATATCCCGGGGGTGAGGGCGAAGCCCGAGGGGGCAGCGCCCCCTTCAGACGGTATCCAGGTAAAGCTCGGTCTGTTCCTGATCCGAGAGCTCCGCCATGTAATGCAGCTCCTGCCGCTTGGTCATGGCGAAATTGGTGATCAGTTCGCGGTCGAAGATGCGCGGCATGATCTCGCAATTCTGGAAGGCGTCGATCGCCTCTTCCCAGTCGGTGGGCATCTGCGGCAGGTCGAGCGCATAGGCGTTGCCCTTGATCGGCTCGGGCGCTTCCATCTTGTCTTCGATCCCGATCAGCGCCGCGCCCAGGATAGCGGCGATCATCAGGTAGGGGTTCACGTCGCCGCCCGCCACGCGATGCTCGATCCGGCGCGCCTGCGGGCCAGAGGCCGGGATACGCAGCGCCGAGGTGCGGTTCTCGTAGGCCCAGGCGATCCCAGTTGGCGCATGGGCGTCGGGCACCAGCCGGTCATAGCTGTTCTCATGCGGCGCGAAGATCAGCGCCGAGCCCGACATCGCAGCCAGACAGCCGGCGACCGCGTGGCGCATCTGATCCGAGCCCTGCGGCGTGCCGTCGTTGAAGATGTTGTTGCCCTCGGCGTCGAGCACGGAGAAATGCATATGCATGCCGTTGCCGGGCCATTCGTCGTACGGTTTCGCCATGAAGGACGCGGCGAAACCATGCGCGCGTGCCAGCCCTTTCACCAGCA
This sequence comes from Thioclava sp. F42-5, assembly GCF_002213195.1. Taxonomy (NCBI): domain Bacteria; kingdom Pseudomonadati; phylum Pseudomonadota; class Alphaproteobacteria; order Rhodobacterales; family Paracoccaceae; genus Thioclava; species Thioclava sp. F42-5. The sequence continues at coordinate 689,466 of NZ_NBNZ01000001.1, read as the reverse complement.
TCTTGAACAGCCAGCTGTCATCGGCGGCCTTAAGCGGGTCGGGTTGGTGGCTAAGGTTGATCTCGAACTGGCCGGGACCCGCTTCGGAGATCGCGGTATCGGCGGGAATATCCATCGCCTCGCAGGCGTCGTAGAGCTGGCTGAAGAAAATGTCGAACGCGTCGAGCGCGCGCAACGATAGCACCTCGCCGCCGGTGCGGCGTTTACCCGAGCGCGGCGAGGGTGGCACCCGCAGGGTCTTGCCGCTATCGTCGATCAGGAAGAATTCCAGCTCGGTCGCGACCACGGGGGTCAGCCCCAGAGCCTTGTAGCGTTCCACGACGCGGGCCAGCGCCTGCCGGGGATCGCCCGCATAGGGCGTGCCGTCCATGTGGAACATCCAGATCGGCAGCAGCGCCGTCGGCGCCGAGAGCCACGGCATCGGCAGGAAGCCCCGCTCTGTCGGCATCAGAAGGCCGTCGGCATCGCCGGACTCGAACACAAGCGGGCTGTCTTCGACATCCTCGCCCCAGATGTCGAGGTTCATCACCGAATAGGGGAAGCGCGTCCCTTCGGTGAAGACCTTATCGGCGAAACGAGCCGGCAGGCGTTTGCCGCGCGCCACCCCGTTGAGATCGGCCGCCGCCACGCGGATCGTGCGAACGTCGGGATGGTCGTGCAGCCAGTTCATGTGTCACCTGATAATCTGCGGCCTGAACCGGAAGCGCTTGCGGCTTTCCTGCGGCAGATGGCGGTTCAGGCGGCGGTTGATCACCCCGAAGACCGCGATGACGCAGAGCGTGAGCAGGATGAAATAGAACGCCGCGATCGGGTAGGGGATGAAGGGATTGAAGGTCTTGTCCGCGAAATATTTCGCGTAATAGAGCGCGTCGCCCTCCTGCCGGAACGCCGGGAAGCCCGAGAAGAACACGAGCGTGGTGGCGTGGAACAGGAAGATCGCCTCGTTGGTGTAGGACGGCCAACCGAGCCGGAGCATCGTCGGCCATGTCACGCGGCGGAATTTGGTCCAGCCGGTCATGCCATAGGCGTCCGCGGCTTCCATGTCGCCTTTCGGAACCGAGCGCAGCGCGCCGTAGAAGATCTCGGCGGCATAGGCGGAGGTGTTGAAGAACAGCACGATCAAGGCGCCTGCCCAGGCCCGCGTGATCCAGTCCGTCGCGACCGTGATGCCGAGGATCGGGAAGCCAGCCCGGGGCAGCATCGCGAAGGCCTCGTAGGCGAGGAAAAACTGGATGAAAAGCGGTGAGCCGCGGAACAGGAAGATGAACCAGTCCGCGGGTTTGCGGAAAATTGCACGTTCGGAGTTCTTCGCCACTGCCAGCGTGGTCGCGAGGAAGAAGCCCGCCAGAAGCGCGAGGATGCCGAAATAGAGGTTCCAGATCATCCCCGAGCCGATCAGGGTGAATTGCTGGCACATGGTGAAATCGGAGCGCGGCAGCAGCCGCTCGCCGATGCCCACGGACCGCAGACCGTAATCCGCGATGGTCTGAATGCAGCTCATGCGCCCGCCTTTCTCAGCGCTTCACCGGCAGCCGTGGCCTGCCCGAAGGAGAGGCGGCGGTTGATGCGCGCCAGCACGATCTCGGAGAGCTTGGTCATCACCAGATAGAAGACCAGCAGCGCGAGGAAGTAGTAGAGCCGCCAGTCGGGGTGTGGATAAGAGTAGATCTGCGACTTGGTCGCGCCGAGTTCGCGCGCCCAGTAGACGATATCCTCGATGCCCAGAAGGAACAGCAGAGGCGTCGCCTTGATGAGGATCATCCAGAGGTTCGACAGTCCGGGGATCGCATAGGCCCACATCTGCGGGATCAGTACGCGGCGGTTCACCTGCGCGCGGGTCATGCCGTAAGCCTCGGCGGTCTCCAGCTGCGCGCGCGGCACGGCCTGCATCGCACCGAACAGCACGTTCGCGGCGAACGCCCCGTAGACGATGGAGAAGGCCACCACGGCCAGCGCGAAGCCATAGGCCTCGTGGTAGAATTGTGGGGAGGTACCGAGCGGGATTTTCGCCGCGGCACAGACGTGGAACTCGTTCCCCGTCCAGGCGGGGCCGGGGTCGGGGCAGATCGCGCGCGATTTCAGGTATTCGAGCCCCTGGTCCATCGCGATCGGCACGAAGAGGAAGAAGATGATATCCGGCACACCGCGCACCATCGCGATATAGCCGCGTCCCAGAAGCTTCAGCGGTGCGAGGGTCGAACGCGCGGCGAGCGCGCCCCCGAAACCGAAGATCAGCGCCACCGGCGCCGTCACGGCCAGCAGGATCAGCACGATCCCAAAGGAGCCATAGAACATCATGTGCTTGCCCGTTGTCAGGTAGCACAGAAGCCAGGAAAGCCCGTGAAGGGCGGAAGGATCGGAACAGCTGTTGAGCATCTGGATCGGTCGGGGGGCGCGCCGCGTGACCCGCCCCCCGCTTTCTGGATCAGTTTTTGAAGGTCAGCGCTTTGTCGCCGAAATACTTCTTGATCATCTCGTTGAGCGAGCCGTCGGCCTTCATTTTCGAGATCCCGTCATCGAGCTTGTTCTTGAGCTCGGTGTCGGACTTGCGCAGGCCGATGCCGATGCCCTTGCCCAGCGGCACATCGTCGCCGACGAATTGCAGGTTGTCCTGACCGTCGAAGGGCTTGAGCGCGTCCTTGTCGGCGAAGACCGCGTCGGCCTCGCCGTTCTTCACCGCCGCGATCGTGTCGTCGAGCGTGGCGTATTCGGCGAGCGTCGCACCGCTTTCGGCGACATGGGCCGCCTGGATCGTGCCGGTCTGCGCCGCGACCACGGCGCCCTTGAGATCGACGTTCGGATCCATCGCGAGATAAGCGGAGGGCGCCGGCGGGTAGTAGGGCTGGGTGAAGTCGATCGACTTCTCGCGCTCGGCGGTGATCGACATGCCAGCGATGATGGTGTCGTAGTTGCCGCTCAGCAGGTTCGGGATGATCGAATCCCAGTCATTGGTGACCCAGGTGCAATCGAGGCTCTCCATCTCGCAGAGCTTGTCGCCCAGTTCGCGCTCGAAACCTGCAACTTCGCCGTTGTCGTCGATGTAGTTGTAGGGAGGGTAGGCGCCCTCGGTGCCCATGCGGACCGTTTCAGCCGCGGCAATGCCGGCCGACAGGCCGAGAATGGCGGCGGTCAGGATCAGTTTTTTCATCTTGGGTTCCCCGTTGTTTGTTCTTGGGTTGGTTCACGCCGGCGCGGTGGCCGACAGGAATTGTTGCAGGCGCGTCGATTTCGGCGCGCCGAACAGAGCCTCTGGCGGGCCCTCTTCCTCGATCTTGCCCTGGTGCAGGAAGACGACGTGGTCCGAGACGTCACGCGCCAGCCGCATGTCGTGGGTGACGAGGATCATGGTGCGGTGTTCGGCGGCGAGGTCCTTGATGACCTTCACCACCTCCTGCTGCAATTCGGGATCGAGCGCCGAGGTGGGCTCGTCGAAAAGAAGCGCCTTGGGCTCCATGCACAGCGCCCGCGCGATCGCCGCCCGCTGCTGCTGACCGCCCGAGAGCTGCGCGGGCCAGGCGTCGCATTTGTCGCCGATGCCGACCTTCGCCAGCAATTCGCGCGCCAGCTTCTCGACCTTTGCCTTGTCGCGGCCCAGCACCGTCACCGGCGCTTCCATTACGTTCTGCAGGATCGTCATGTGGGCCCAGAGGTTGAACTGCTGGAACACCATCGACAGGTTCGTGCGGAAGCGGGTGACCTGCGCGCGGTCGGCGGGACGACGATTGAGTCCCTCGCCACGCCAGGCGACGCGCTCGCCCTCGAAGATCACGTCGCCCTTCTGGCTGTCTTCGAGCAGGTTGCAGCACCGCAAGAGGGTCGACTTGCCCGAGCCCGAAGAGCCGATCAGCGACACCACATGGCCGCGTGGGGCGGTGATCGAGACGCCCTTGAGCACCTCGAGTGAGCCGTAGCTCTTGTGAAGGTCACGGATTTCGATGACGGGCGCGTCTTGGGGCGCAGGCTCGTTTCGGGTCACGCAGGCAGCTTCTCTTTGTCCATCCGCGCAATCTGGCGCGATTTGGCCGATGATTGCAACTGCGTCTGCCCGGTTGACGATGGGGAAGGGGCCGAAATCACGAGCATCTGAGGAAAAAATATGCGTGAACCGGTCGCGCCTCCACGCCGGCCTGTCCCTCTAACTCAGCTTCGGCGGGCCTCGACGCGCTGCCGCGCCACCGCCGAATCGACATCGTTGACGCCCAGAAGCTTCGCCGCGAGACGGATCAGCGCATCCTCATGGGCGTCGCGCACCCCGTCGGCCAGCGCCACGTCCCACAGCGCCTCGATCACGCCGGTGCGGTCCTCGTAGGCGACCTTGTCCTTCAGCGCGCGGGTGAAGCGGACGGTATCGGGCGCACCCGCCTCGACCTCTTCGGCGCGCTTGCGCATCTCGGTCGCCTCGAAGCTCGAAAGCCCGTTGCGCTGCGCGAGAACCCGGTCGATCCGGATCTTCTCGTCTTCGGTATAGTTTTCATCCGACCGCGCGAGCCGCACCAGAAGTGCGCCAAGCGCCAATTCGCGATCTTCCCCCTCCATCGGATCGGGGGCGGGATCGTTGAGCATATCGAAAAGGCGTCCAAACATAAGCGTAGAGATAAGCGATGCGCGGCGCAGGGCAAGTCACGGATGCGAAAGCCCTGCGCACATCTCTCGCCTTCAGCCGACTTTCACGACCATCTTGCCGAAATTGCGGCCCTCCAGCAGATCGTAAAGCGCCTGCGGCGCGGCCTCTAGTCCCTCCACCACCTGCTCCTTGTACTGAACTTTGCCCTCTTTCAGCCAGCCGGTCATCGCCTCCGAGAATTCCTGATAAAGCTCGATCGGGAAGCTGTCGAAGATGATGAAACCCTGCACCTTCACCTTCATGCGCAGGATCGTCGACAGGATCTGCGGCCCGTGATCGGGTCCCTCGGGCAGGCCTTGCAGGTTATACCACGCGACCATGCCGCAGACCGGCATTCGAGCGAAGGGGTTGAGAAGCGGCAGCACGCCGTAAAGCACCTTGCCGCCGACATTCTCGAAATAGACGTCGATGCCGTTTGGGCAGGCCGCGGCCAGTTGTTCGGCGAAATCCTCGGCGCGGTGATCGATGCAGGCGTCAAACCCCAGGGTCTCGGTGACATGGGCGCATTTCTCGGCTCCGCCCGCGACGCCGACGACGCGGCAGCCCTTGATCTTGGCGATCTGGCCGACCGTTGCGCCCACGGGCCCGGAGGCGGCGGCAACCACAACAGTCTCGCCGGGTTTCGGCTCGCCGATCTTCAGCAGGCCCGCGTAGGCCGTGTAGCCCGGCATCCCGAGAATCCCCAAGGCCCAGCTCGGGTTCTCCGGCTCCGGCCCGAGATTGAGTACCTGCGTGCCATCCGAGACGAAGAAATCCTGCCAGCCTGAGGGCGAGAGCACGTAATCGCCCTTCGAGAAGCCTGCGACATCGCTCTCCATGACCTCGGCCACGACCTGACCGGTCATCACGCCGCCGATCTCGACCGGGGTGGCGTAGGATTTCGCATCCGACATCCGCCCGCGCATATAGGGGTCGAGCGACAGATAGACGGTGCGCAGCAGCATCTCGCCCTTGCCCGCCTGCGGCACGGCCTCGGTTTCCAATTTCAGCGTGTTCTCGTTCGGCGCGCCTTTCGGGCGCTCGGCGAGGATGATCTTGCGGTTGGTGTCTTGGGTCTGAGCCATGAAAGCCTCCTGTTTGAGAGGCCAGCTAGCACGCGGTTCGCACGGGGAAAGGGGGCGCTGCCCCCTCGGGCTTCGCCCTCACCCCCGGGATATTTCGACAAGCCCGAATGCCAGAGGTTTCCGGGGCGTCATCGGGCTTGCGGAAATATCCCTGGGATGAATTTCCGAAGGAGAGAAGGGACAGCGCCCCTTAGCTGCGCGCGGCTTTCTCGGCGATGCCGGAGGTGCCCTCGCGGCGCTCCAGTTCCGCCAGCACATCGGCCAGCTTCACGTCGCGTGCCGCCAGCATCACCAAGAGGTGATAAAGCACATCCGCCGCCTCGTAGGTCAGGTTTTCGTGGTCGCCCTTCGCTGCGGCGATGATAGCCTCCACCGCTTCCTCACCGAATTTCTCGGCGCATTTCTCCGGGCCCTTGGCCAGCAGCTTCGCGGTCCAGGAGGTGTCGGGATCGGCGCCCTTGCGGCTCTCGATGGTCGCGGCGAGTTGGTCCAGAATGCTCATTGCAGCCTCATCGGAATGCCCGCGGCGGCCATATATTCCTTGGCTTCGCGGATCGTGTACTCTCCGAAGTGGAAGATCGAGGCGGCGAGTACGGCCGAGGCGCCGCCTTTCGTCACGCCTTCCACCAGGTGATCGAGATTGCCGACACCGCCGGAAGCGATCACCGGCACGTCCACCGCGTCCGAAATCGCCTTCGTCAGCTCCAGATTGAAGCCTGCGCGGGTACCGTCGCGATCCATCGAGGTCAGCAGGATTTCCCCCGCGCCCTTCGCGGTCACGGTGCGGGCGAATTCCACCGCATCGATGCCGGTCGGCTTGCGGCCGCCATGGGTGAAGATTTCCCAGCGGCCCGGCTCCACGGTCTTTGCGTCGATCGCGCAGACGATGCACTGACTGCCAAAGCGGTCGGCGGCCTCGGTGATTACGTTCGGATCCGCCACGGCGGCGGAGTTGAACGAGACCTTGTCGGCGCCTGCCAGCAGGAGTGCGCGCACGTCTTCATGGGTGCGCACGCCGCCGCCCACGGTGAGCGGCATGAAACATTGCTCGGCGGTGCGGGTCACCAGATCGAACATGGTGCCGCGGTTTTCATGGGTCGCGTGGATGTCTAGGAAACACAGCTCGTCTGCGCCTGCCGCGTCATAGGCCTTCGCGGCCTCGACCGGGTCGCCCGCGTCGATCAGGTTCACGAAATTGACGCCTTTCACGACGCGGCCATCGGCGACGTCGAGACAGGGAATAATGCGGGTCTTCAGCATGGGCGGCGCTCCTTTGGCGCTTTCATAACGCGCAGGTGCCGCGAGGCAAAGGGGCAGAGTGCTCAGATCGGCTCGACGGGGCAATGCGGCAGAAGGCGGCGCACCATCGCGGCGGAACACAGGTCAGTGGCGGGGGTGGTCACGGTGGCCGCCGCGCCTGCCGCGCCGTGCTGCAACGCCTCGTGGAAAGGTTTGCCGCGGGAGAGCGCGAGTGTGAAAGCCCCGACGAAACTGTCGCCCGCGCCCACTTTCGAGACGACATCGACCTTAGGCGCCACGGCAAACCAGCGCGCGTCCTTGGTGGCGAGCACGTTGCCATCCGAGCCGCGCGCGACGATCACCGCATGGGCCAGTCCGCGCTGCACGAGGCTTTGCGCGAAGTCGGCGCTGTCGCTGCGCTCGGGCAGTTTGCGGCCCGCCAACTCCTCGGCCTCCAGTTCGTCCATCCGCAGAACGTCGGCGGGTTGCGCCTTGCTTTCCATCAACTGGTGCAGAGCCTTGCCGGAGGTGTCGAGGAAAAGCCGCGCCTTGGTCCGGGCCATCTTCGTCGCCAGCCGCGCGGGGAAATCCTCGGGCACGCCGGGCGGTTGCGAGCCGGACAGCACGACGATCCCGTCTTCAGGGGCGGCGCGCGCGATCCGGCTGAGCGCCTTGGCGACATCGCGCGCGCCCCAGTCCGGCCCCGGCATCACGAAGCGGTATTGCGCGCCCGTGCTCTGGTCGGTGGCAGTCAGGCTCATCCGCGTCTCGCCCGGCGCGGGGTAGGGGAAGAGAGCGATCCCCGCCTCGGCGAGAAGCCGCATCACCCGATCCCCGGTGGTGCCGCCAAGGGCGACGAAGGCCGTGGAATTGCCGCCCAAGGCAGCGATCGCGCGGCTGACATTCAACCCGCCGCCCCCCGGATCGGTCAGCGGCCGCGTGCAGCGCAGCTTGCGCTCCGGCGCGATTTCGGGGGTTTCGATCGACAGATCGACCGTCGGGTTGAGCGTGATCGTGAGGATCGAGGTCATCGCAGGCTCCGAAGCCGTGGTGGGTATCGGGATCATCGCAGCTAACGATCTGCGATCAAGGGGGCGTGCGGGATTGAGGTAGTGGGCGCCCGGACGGCGAAAGGACCGTCCGGACAATCGAAACGATGGATCAGACGTTGAGCTGATAGGTGATCGGGTGGAAGTGGAAGCCGGTGTCGAGTGCCTCGAGATGACCCACGCCCGGGAAGGGCATGTGGTAGCCGATGAAAGCCAGTTTGTCGGCGGCGACACGGCCCAGAAGCTCCTTGCGGGTCTTCGCGGCCATCTCCTTGTCCATATCGTATTTCACTTCCCATTCCGGGCGCTGAAGCGACCAGACATAGTGGTTCGACGTGTCGGCAGCGAGCATCAGCCCCTTGCCGCCCGACTCCACCATGAAGGCCATATGGCCCGGCGTGTGGCCGAAGGCTTCGACCGCCGAGATGCCGGAGACGACCGAATCGCCACCCTTGAGGTAGCTCATCTTCTCGGCCAGCGGACGGACCTTGGCCTCGAACGTGTCGTTGCCCGCGTTCGACCAATGGTCGAATTCCTTTTGGCCGGTGATGTAGGCAGCATTGGCGAAGGTCTCGCCGCCATCGCCCATCAGCCCGCCGATATGGTCGCCATGCATATGGGTGATCACGACATGGGTGATGTCCTCGGGCGAATGCCCAGCGGCGGCGAGCGCCGAGGTGATCCCCTCGGGCGACAAGCCGGTGTCGAAGAGGATTTTCTCCGAGCCGGTCTCGATCAGGGTCGGGGTGAAGAAGTTAAGCGACTTGTCCGCAGGGATGTAATTGGCCTCAGAGAGCTTGGCGAAGTCCTCGGGGCTGGCGTTCATGCCGAAGATCGTCTGCGGCTCTTCCAGCTCGCGCGATCCGGCGAGCAGCGTGGTGATCGTCAGATCTCCCATCTGCATCCGACGATAGCGCGGGATCGCGGGCGGGGCTTCGTTCGCGCTTTGCGCGGCGGCGCCGGTCCCGGTCAGAAGCGCGGGGGCGGCGGGCAGGAAAGCGGCGGTTTTCAATGCTGTACGGCGGGTCATGAAGGTCCTGGTCATCGGGTCTCTCCCTCTCGATGGTTGATCTTCGCATGTCGAAGTCGAGCGCTTCGCGCCGCTCCCACAGACTCGTGAACGTAGCGTGAGCCGCTTCGGTTCACTCCCACCAGCGATCGATCGAAGAAATATCGCCGTCGGACCACCCGAGGTGATGCGCCAATTCGTGCACGAAAACATGGGTGACGAGGGCACCGAGGGGCTCGTTGCCGCGCGAGACCCACTCGTCGAGGATCGGACGTCGGAAGAGCCAGATCACATCCGCGTGGCCACCGGGGTCCATCACGGATTTCTCGGTCAACGGGATGCCGTCATAAAGCCCCGTCAGCTCAAAAGGGTCTTCGATGCCGAGATCGGCGAGCATCGCTTCGGAGGCGAACTCTTCCACCCGGATCGCGACCTCTGCCGCAGCTTTCGCGAAAGCCGGGGGCAGGGCGGCGCGCGCGGCCTCGGCCAGCGCCTCGATCTCCTCGATGCCCGGCGCCGTGACATCCGCCCAATCGTAACCCTCGCCCATCGCCACCTCCAAGCCGCTCTGCACCTCTCGCATGGCCCCTCATATGGACAAACGCACCGCCTTGTGAAAGAGCAGGCGCCAACAGGAGTTTGCCCAGATGACCACCGTTACCCGTTTCGCCCCGTCGCCCACCGGCTATATCCATGTCGGAAACCTGCGCACCGCGCTGATGAACTACCTGATCGCCCGCAAGACCGGCGGTCAATTCATCCTGCGCCTTGACGACACCGATCAGGAGCGCTCGAAGCAGGAATATATCGACGCACTGAAGCAGGATCTCGAATGGCTCGGCATCGAGTGGGACCGGGAAGAGCGCCAGTCGCTGCGGCTCGACCGCTATGCCGAGGTGGCAGAACAGCTGAAGGCCGACGGTAAGCTTTATGAATGCTTCGAGAGCCCGACCGAGCTGGACCTCAAGCGCAAGAAACAGCTGAACATGGGTCGCCCGCCGGTCTATGACCGCGCCTCGATGCATCTGTCGGATGCCGAAAAAGACGCGCTTCGCGCCGAGGGCAAGGAAGGATACTGGCGCTTCAAACTGGAACTCGAGCGGATCGAGTGGAAAGACGGCATCCTTGGCGATCTGTCCATCGATGCGGCAAGCGTGTCCGATCCGGTGCTGATCAAGGCCTCGGGGCAGGTGCTCTATACCTTCGCCTCACCGGTAGACGACGCGGATATGGGCATCACCCATATCGTGCGCGGCGGCGATCACGTCACCAATACCGCGACGCAGATCCAGATCATCGAGGCGATCGGCGGCAAGGTTCCGAGCTTCGCGCACCATTCGCTGCTGACCGGCCCGCAGGGCGAGGAACTGTCGAAGCGTCTTGGCGCGCTCTCGATCCGCGATCTGCGCGCCGAAGGGATCGCCCCCGAGGCGCTGCTGTCGATGATGGCGCGTCTGGGCTCGAGCCAGCCGATCGAGCTGAAGATGTCGATCGACGAGCTGGCCGACGGGTTCGATCTGAACCATTTCGGCTCGGCGCCCACGAAATTCGACCCAGCGGACCTGATCCCGCTGACCCGCGCGCGCAACCAGCACCTGCCGTTCGAGGCGGTGGCGGACCGCATCGCGGAACTCGGTATCCCCGAGGAGCAGCGCGAGCGTTTCTGGAAGGTCGCCTCGCAGAATATCGACAAGCTCGACGATCTGAAGGGCTGGGCCGATCTGTGTCTGAACGGCGCGGAGCCGGAGATCGACGAGGAAGATCGCGACTTCATCGCGCAGGCCATGACGATGCTGCCCGCGCCGCCCTATTCCGACACCACGTGGAAGGACTGGACCTCGGAGGTGAAGGAAGCGACCGGGCGCAAGGGCAAGGGGCTGTTCATGCCGCTGCGCAAGGCCGTGACCGGCATGGCGCACGGGCCCGATATGGGCGAGCTGATGCCGCTTCTGCACAAGGTTCCGGCGCGCGGCTGACGGCTCCGCCGCAGGCTCGTGAGATCAATTCGAAAGGCGCGAGGGATTTTCCTCGCGCTTTTTGTTTGGGCAATTCGCGACCTCGTGAGGTCGTTTTCGGCGGCAAAGCGGCGGTTTTGGCGATTGGGGCTTGTCAGTCGCGCGGGGCCTCAGGTAATCGGAAGAAGTCGGATACGGGAGAATCCGGGGGTAACCTCGGTGCCGAAGGAGCAACCGCCCCGGTAAACTCTCAGGCAAAAGGACCGTGCCCGACGAAGGACTCTGGAGAGTGATGCGGCGCGCAATCGCGGCATCCGCCGAAGGGATAACGATCTCAGGCGTCTGCATTGCAGGCACGGACAGAGGGGGCATCGGGCGAGCCGGAAGGCTCATGAATCGATGCCGGATCATCCGGCTGAAGGGGAGGCCGCGATGAGCGAGTTGAAACGCACACCGCTATACGATCTGCATCTGGAACTGGGCGCCAAGATGGTGCCGTTCGCGGGCTACGAGATGCCTGTGCAATACCCGCTGGGCGTGATGAAGGAACACCTGCACACCCGCGCCAAGGCCGGGCTGTTCGATGTCAGCCATATGGGGCAGGTGATCGTGCCGGGCGAAGACGCTGCCGAGGCGTTCGAGGCGCTGGTGCCGGTCAGCCTGATGGGCCTGAAAGAGGGTCGCCAGCGCTATGCGATGTTCACCGATGAGAATGGCGGCATTCTCGATGACCTGATGGTGGCGAACCGAGGCGATCATCTCTTCGTCGTGGTGAACGCGGCCTGCAAGGAAGACGACATCGCGCATATGCGGGCGCATCTGGAATCGGTCGAGGAACTCACCGACCGCGCGCTTCTGGCGCTGCAAGGGCCTGCCGCCGAAGGCGTTCTTGAGGCTCTCGTGCCCGGCACCGCCAAGATGCGCTTCATGGACCTGGGCGTCTATCACTGGAACGGGACGGAGCTTTGGATCTCGCGCTCGGGCTATACCGGTGAAGACGGCTACGAGATTTCCGTGCCCGCGGACCGCGCGGTGGAATTTGCCCGCAAACTGCTCGCCGATGAGGCGGTCGAGCCGATCGGGCTCGGCGCGCGCGACAGCCTGCGACTGGAAGCTGGGCTTTGCCTCTACGGCCATGACATCGACACCACGACGACTCCGGTCGAGGGCAACATCGCCTGGGCGATCCAGAAGGTGCGACGCAAGGGTGGGGAGCGCGAAGGCGGCTTCCCTGGCGCGGATCGCATCCTGAGCGAACTGGAAAACGGCCCGAGCCGCCTCCGTATGGGGCTTCGCCCCGAGGGTCGCGCGCCGATGCGCGAAGGCGTGGAAATCTTCGCCGGACCCGAGGGCGGTCAGCCTATCGGGCGTGTGACCTCGGGCGGTTTCGGCCCCTCGATCGAGGCACCGATGGCGATGGCCTATCTGCCCGCAGACACGAAGGAAGGCGCCACCGTCTATGGCGAGGTGCGCGGCAAGCGTCTGCCCGCCAGGGTCGTGGCGATGCCTTTCCGCCCTGCAACCTACAAACGCTGAACAACCAACCGGGAGACATTCCATGAAATTCACCGAAGACCACGAGTGGCTCAAGACCGAAGGCGACGTCGTGATCGTGGGCATCACCGAGCACGCCTCCGAGCAGCTGGGCGATGTCGTATTCGTCGACCTGCCCGATGTGGGTGACACGGTCGAGAAGGGCGACGAGATCTGCGTGATCGAGTCGGTCAAGGCCGCCTCCGACATCCTCGCGCCGCTCGACGGCGAGATCGTCGCGATCAACGAGGATCTGGCCGACAACCCGGCGCTCGTGAACGAAGACCCGCTGGGCAAGGCGTGGTTCTTCAAGATGAAACTCACCGACGCTTCCGCGCTCGACGGCTTTATGGACGAGGCCGCTTACAAAGACTTCATCGGGTAATATCCATGACCTTCACCCCCACGACTTACGACAGTTACGATTTCGCCAATCGCCGCCATATCGGCCCCTCACCGGCCGAGATGGAGGAGATGCTCAAGGCCGTGGGGGCGCCGGACCTCGACGCGCTGATCGCCGAGACGGTGCCGAAAAGCATCCGTCAGGCCGAGCCGCTGGGCTGGGCGCCGCTGACCGAATACGGGCTGCTGCAGAAGATGGAAGGCGTCGCGAAGAAGAACCGCGTGATGACCAGCCTGATCGGTCAGGGCTATTATGGCACCGTCACGCCGCCCGCGATCCAGCGCAACATTCTGGAAAACCCGGCTTGGTACACGGCCTATACGCCCTATCAGCCCGAGATCGCGCAGGGGCGTCTCGAGGCGCTTCTGAACTTCCAGACGATGGTGTCGGATCTGACCGGGCTGCCGGTCGCCAATGCTTCGTTGCTCGATGAGGCGACGGCGGCGGCGGAAGCCATGGCGATGGCGCAGCGCGTGTCGAAATCGAAGGCCACTGCCTTCTTCGTCGATGAGAATTGCCACCCGCAGACCATCGGCGTGATCCGGACCCGCGCGGAGCCGCTGGGGATCGAGGTGATCGTGGGCGCGCCCGAAACGCTCGAAGCCGAGAAGGTCTTCGGCGCGATCTTCCAATATCCGGGCACCTATGGCCATGTCCGCGACTTCACCGCCGAATGCGAGGCGCTTCATGCCGCGAAGGCCGTGGCCGTGGTCGCGACCGATCTGCTCGCGCTGTGCCTGCTGAAAGAGCCGGGCGCGATGGGCGCCGATATCGCCGTAGGCTCCGCGCAGCGCTTCGGTGTGCCGATGGGCTATGGCGGCCCGCATGCGGCCTTCATGTCCTCCACCGACGCGATGAAACGCGCGATGCCCGGGCGGATCGTCGGCGTCTCCATCGACAGCCGAGGCAACCGCGCCTACCGCCTGAGCCTTCAGACTCGCGAGCAGCATATCCGCCGCGAGAAGGCGACCTCGAATGTCTGCACCGCGCAGGCGCTCCTCGCCGTGATGGCGAGCTTCTACGCCGTGTTCCACGGTCCCGTCGGTCTGCGCGCGATCTCCGAACGTGTGCACCTGCTGACGGTGCAACTGGCCGAGGCGCTGAAAGCCGCAGGCGCTGTGGTAGAGCCCTCGAATTTCTTCGACACGATCACCGTCGAGGTGGGCGTGGGCCAGCAGGGTATCCTCGCCGCCGCCCGCCATCGCGGGATCAACCTGCGCAAGGTGGGCCGCGATCGGGTCGGTATCTCGCTCGACGAGACCAGCGATCCGGGCGTCGTCGCCAAGGTGCTCGACGCCTTCGGGATCACCGACCCCGCGCCGAAGGCGACGCAGCCCGCGGTGCCCGATGCGCTGCTGCGCGAGAGCGACTACCTCACCCATCCGGTCTTCCACATGAACCGCGCCGAATCCGAGATGATGCGCTACATGCGCAGGCTCTCGGATCGCGACCTCGCGCTCGACCGCGCAATGATCCCGCTGGGCTCGTGCACGATGAAGCTGAATGCAGCGGCAGAGATGATGCCGCTCACATGGCCGGAATTCGGCACGTTGCATCCGTTCGTGCCGCTCGATCAGGCGCAGGGTTATGCGGAGATGATCGACGATCTGACCGCGAAACTGTGCGAGATCACCGGTTATGATGCCTTCTCGATGCAGCCCAATTCGGGCGCACAGGGCGAATATGCAGGGCTTCTCACCATCGCCGCCTATCACCGCGCCAATGGCGACGATCAGCGCGATGTCTGCCTGATCCCGATGTCGGCGCATGGCACGAACCCGGCCTCGGCGCATATGGCGGGGATGAAGGTTGTCGTCGTGAAATCGGCGCCCAACGGCGACGTCGATCTCGAAGACTTCGAAGCGAAGGCTGCAGAGGCGGGCGACAAGCTCGCGGCCTGCATGATCACCTATCCCTCGACCCATGGCGTGTTCGAGGAGACGGTAAAGCGCATCTGCGACATCACCCACGAATATGGCGGTCAGGTCTATCTCGATGGTGCGAACCTCAACGCGCTGGTGGGGCTGGTGAAACCGGGCGAGGTCGGCTCGGATGTGAGCCACCTCAACCTGCACAAGACCTTCGCGATCCCGCATGGCGGTGGTGGCCCGGGCATGGGGCCGATCGGGGTGAAATCGCACCTCGCACCCTACCTGCCCGGCCACCCCGAGACCGGCGGCGAAGAGGGACCGGTGAGTGCCGCGCCCTATGGCTCCGCCTCGATCCTGCTGATCTCCTGGGCCTATATCCTGATGATGGGCGGGCCGGGCCTGACGCAGGCGACCCGCGTGGCGATCCTCGCTGCCAATTACATCGCTGCGAAGCTGAAAGAGGGCTACCCGATCCTCTTCATGGGCAATCGTGGACGTGTCGCGCATGAATGCATCATCGACACGCGGCCCTTCTCGGAGGTGGGCGTGACGGTGGACGACATCGCCAAGCGCCTGATGGATAACGGCTTCCACGCCCCCACGATGAGCTGGCCGGTGGCGGGCACGCTGATGGTGGAGCCTACCGAATCCGAGACCAAGGCCGAGATCGACCGCTTCATCACCGCGATGCTCTCGATCCGTGATGAGATCCGCGACATCGAGGCGGGCGAGATCACCCCCGAGGACAGTCCGCTGCGCCACGCGCCGCACACGGTCGAAGACCTCGTGGCCGATTGGGACCGGAAATACACCCGCGAGCAGGGGTGCTTCCCGGCAGGCGCCTTCCGCGTCGACAAATACTGGCCGCCCGTGGGCCGGGTCGACAACGTCTTCGGCGACCGCAACCTGATCTGCACCTGCCCGCCGGTCGAGAGCTACGCCGACGCGGCAGAGTAACCGCCAGCCAAAATGACGAAAGGCCGGAGCACCGCGCTCCGGCCTTTCTCTTCTTCTCGATAAAAATACCTAGGCGCGCCGGTTACTTCACAGGGTTGCGGTAGATCACGCGGCGCAGCGAGCCGGTCTTCGACCGCATCAGCATCGTCTCGGATTCGATATAGGTCGGCTCGCGCTTCACGCCCTTCACGATGGACCCGTCGGTCACGCCGGTCGCGGCGAAGATCACGTCCGAGCGCACCATGTCGTCGCGCGCATAGACCTTGTCGAGGTCGGTGATGCCCGCCTTCTTCGCGCGGCCCCGCTCGTCGTCGTTGCGGAACAACAGCTTGCCCCACATCTGGCCGCCCATGCATTTCAGCGCCGAGGCTGCCAACACGCCCTCGGGCGCGCCGCCCGAACCCATATACATGTCGATGCCAGTGAAATCGGGCTCGGCGCAGTGAATGACACCCGCCACGTCGCCATCGGTGATGAGGCGGATCTTCGCGCCGGTCTCGCGAACCTCGGCGATCATGTCTTCATGGCGCGGACGGTCGAGGATGCAGACCGCAATGTCCTTGGTTTCGACGCCTTGCGCCTTGGCCAGTGCTTGAACGCGCTCGGTCGGGGTCATATCGAGCGAGACCACGTCCTTCTCGTAGCCCGGGCCGATCGCGAGCTTGTCCATGTAGACGTCGGGCGCGTGCAGCATCGTGCCGCGCGGCGCCATCGCGATCACGGTCAGCGCGTTGGGCATGTCCTTCGCAGTCAGAGTCGTGCCTTCCAGCGGGTCGAGCGCGATATCCACCTCGGGGCCGACGCCCTGGCCGACTTCCTCGCCGATATAGAGCATCGGCGCCTCGTCGCGCTCGCCTTCCCCGATGACCACGGTGCCCCGGATTTCCAGCTTGTTGAGCTGATCGCGCATCGCGTTCACCGCGGCCTGATCGGCGGCCTTCTCGTCGCCGCGACCGATCAGGTCGGCTGATGCATGAGCCGCCGCTTCCGACACGCGGGCGAGGCCCAGCGAAAGCATGCGGTCGTTGAAATCAATCGGAGGGGTCATTTAGGTCTTCCTGTCTGCCTGGGCGTTACGGGCTGCGGACAGGTAAAGCCTGTGGGAGACCGAAGGGCAACCCCGGGAGCGCTAACATGCGGGGCGAGCCCCTGTCGCGGCGAAAAATGGCGCGCAAGCCGGGGTCTTATGCCGTTTGCGGTGTGAAAAGATACGGCGATGTAACCGGCGTGAGAGGATAGGGCGCGCCTTATGGTGCCGCCCGGCGTCAGATCAGCAGGAATGCGGTGCGCGGCGAAATGGCTCTCGCCGCGCGATGCTCAGACTTCTTCGATGCGGATTGCGACCGGCTCACCCTCGACGACGCGGGTCGCGGGCAGCGCGTTGATCGCCGCGTCGATCGCGTCGCGCGTCGTCTTGTGGGTGACAATCAGCACCGGAGCCGAGGTGTCGGCATGGCCGTATTGGCGCATCCGGCTGATCGAGACGCCCGCCTCGCCCAGAACGGTCGCGACTTTCGCCAGCGCGCCGGGTTTGTCCGACAGCTGCAGGCGCAGGTAATAGGGTGCCGCAATCGCGGTCACGGCGGGGGTGGGGGCCTCGAGCTTGTCGGCGGGCTGGCCGAAGACCGGCAGCCGCAGCCCGCGTGCGAGGTCCATCACGTCGCCCATCACGGCGCTCGCGGTCGGGCCTTCGCCCGCGCCTGCGCCACGCAGCACGATCTGGCCGACCGAGTCGCCTTCCAGCACGGTCATGTTCGTCCCGCCGGTCAGCTGTCCCAGTGGCGAGGTGGCGGGCACGAGGCACGGCGTCATGCGCTGCTCCAGCCCGCGGCCGGTCATCTGCGCGACGCCCAGCAGCTTGATCTTGTAGCCCATATCGCCCGCGCGGCGGATATCGTCGATCGAGATGCGCCCGATCCCTTCCAGCGTCACGTCGTCGAAGGCGACCTGCGTGCCAAAGGCGATGGCGGCGAGGATGGCAAGCTTGTGGCCCGCGTCGATGCCGCCCACATCGAGGTTCGGATCGGCCTCGAGATAGCCAAGCGCGCGCGCCTCCTCGAACACCGTGTCATAAGGCAGGCCAGCATCTTCCATCCGTGTCAGGATGTAGTTGCAGGTGCCGTTCATCACGCCCATCACGCGGCGGATGCCGTTGCCCGCAAGCCCTTCGGTCAGCGTCTTGATGACCGGGATGCCGCCTGCGACGGCGGCCTCGTAGCGGATCGTGCGGCCGAGGCTTTCGGCGAGTTCCGCCAGCGCCTGACCGTGGTGCGCGAGCAGCGCCTTGTTCGCGGTGACCACGTCCTTGCCCGCTTTCAGCGCGGCTTCGGTGGCGTCCTTCGCGGGGCCTTCATGGCCGCCCATCAGTTCGACAAAGACGTCAATATCGTCGCGCTGCGCGAGCGTCACCGCATCGTCTTCCCATGCATAGCTCGACAGGTCCGCATCGCGGTTCTTGGTGCGGTCGCGCGCCGAGACGGCGGTGATTTCGATCGGGCGGCCCGCGCGGGCTTCCAGCAGATCGGCATGGCGCTGCACGATCTTCACCACACCGATGCCCACGGTGCCGAGACCCGCGATGCCAAGACGCAAGGGTGCGGTATCGGAGACGGCGGACATAGGGACCTCATGAGCGAAACTTGGTGGTTTGCGCCCTGTTAGCGGGAAAGCGCAGGCAGGGCAACGCGGCGTGCGGCTTCAACCGCGCCGTGGCGAGATTTTATTGGCTGCGCATCGTGTCTGCGCGGGCGCGCAACGCATCGGCGCGCGCCTCCAGCTCGGGGGCCGGATCGGGGGTGAGAGGTTGATCGGTCAGGATCTCGTCCATCGGCAGCAGCGCCGGATAGCCCTCCGTCGACCGCTTCGAACAGGCGGTCAGCGAGGCCAGCAGGGCAAACAGGGCGATCAGGGCAGGGGCGCGCATGGTCTCTCCTCTCGGGACGCTGCCAAACTATTGCGCGCGCGGCCCCATTGCCAGTGCCGATTGGACCGCAAATCGGGTTTGATATTGAACGCTTGTTCAGTTAGCGTCGGTATCATGGCACGCAAGACAGGCTCCCATTCCGAGATTACCGGCCCGAAGATCCGCGCCGAGGCGCAAAGGCTCTTTGCGCGGTACGGCTTTGCCGCCGTTTCGATGCGCCAGATCGCGGGCGCGGTGGGGGTGCAGGCGGGGGCTCTCTACCTCTACACGCCCGACAAGGAAGCGCTGCTTTTCGATCTGCTCAAGACCCATATGGACGAGCTGATCGCCGCATGGCGCGCCGAGTCTGCCGGGGGCGACGCCCATGCGCGGCTGGAGCGTTTCGTGCGCTTCCACATCCGCTTCAACCTCGAGCGGGCCGAGGCTGTGTTCCTCAGCTACATGGAACTGCGCAACCTGAGCCCGGAGAATTTCGCGGTGATCGAGGGGCTGCGCAAGACCTACGAGACCGAGCTGGAAGAGATCCTGAAGGCGGGGCAGGACGAAGGCGTGTTCCTAATCCCGGACACGAAACTCGCGACGATGGCGATCATCGCGATGCTGACCGGCGTGAATACATGGTTCCGCGAAGGCGGACGCCTGAGCCGCGCCATGGTCGCCGATATCTACTGGGATATGGTGCGCAAGTCCGTGGGCGCCTGAGCCATGTGAAAGGGCGGCCGAAGCCGCCCTCTCTTTATGCGATCGATTGCCCGATTTGACTCAGCCGGGCGACAGCGGAGCCTTCGGAGGATCGAATTTCAGGCTGTGAATACCGCCGAAGCCTTCCCAACCGCCGTTGAAGAACAGATCGCCGCCAACGGTCCAATGTTTGCCCATCAGCCCGCCCGTGCCGAACCAGCCACGGCTGCCATAGCCCATGCCCAGCTCGGCCATCGCGTCGTCCTGACCGGCGACACCCGCGAACTTGATCTTGCCCTGCACGGGCCCCGGGCCCATGCCGAGATGCAGCGAAAGTTTCGCCCCGTGGATGTCACCATCCGGATCGAGGTCGTAATTCATCGCCCCGAACACCCCTTCGAGGCCGCTCGCGCCCGGGCCGAAGGTCCAGTTCAGACCCACAAACCCCTTTGTATCATTCGCTAGCGCGGCGCTTGCGAGGCAAGCAGTCACCGCGGCAATCGTCATCATGCGTTTCATGGCACACTCCACACTTGGTGTTAACGCTGGCTCCAGCCTCACGCGGAAAATCACACCACGCAATGATTTGTGTCACTTTTGCGGGATTTCCTCTGCGCTGCGTCAGGCGCGCAACGCAGCCAGCGCCTCGGTCAGATCGAGTGCCCCGTCATAGATCGCGCGCCCCGAGATCGCGCCCGCGATCACGCCGGTGTCGCGCAGTGCGATCAGGTCGGGCAGGGAGGAGACCCCACCGCTCGCGATCACCGGGATCTCGACCGCGCGCGCCAGCGCCTCGGTCGCGGCGATGTTCGGTCCACCCATAGCGCCATCGCGCATGATGTCGGTGTAGATGATTGCGGCGACGCCCGCGTCCTCAAACGATTTCGCCAGATCGGTGACCATCACATCGGTCTCTTCCGCCCAGCCCTTGGTCGCCACTTTGCCGTTGCGCGCGTCGATTCCGACGGCCACCTGGCCGGGGAAGGCTTTCGCCGCGTCGCGCACCAGATCGGGGTTCTCGACTGCGACGGTCCCGAGGATCACCCGCGCAAGCCCTTTATCCAGCCAGCGCTCGATCGTCGCCATGTCGCGGATACCGCCGCCCAGCTGTGCGGGCACCTTGACGCGCGACAGGATCGCCTCGACGGCGGCGGCGTTCACCGGCTCGCCCGCGAAGGCGCCGTTGAGGTCCACCAGATGCACCCATTCGCAGCCCGCCGCCTCGAATTTGGCCGCCTGCGCCGCGGGGTCGTCGCCGAAGACCGTGGCCTTGTCCATCTCGCCATGCAGCAAGCGCACGCATTGGCCATCCTTGAGGTCGATCGCGGGGTAGAGGATCATCGGGGCTCTCCTGATTTGTCGCGTCGCCTCTTGCCACGGGTTCGCGGATTTTCCAAGCCTGACGCGGACGTCACGTCAGTCTTGCCGGGAATCGGTCTTGCATGGCCTGATGCGGCCAGCAGGCAAAAGGGAGGAGATTTGCCATGAAGACATTGATGATCGCCGCGGTGACTTTGGCATTGGGCGCAGGCGCGGCGCTGGCCGACCCGATCGAGGGCACCTGGAAGACGCAGCCCGATGACGGCGCCTATGCCTATGTGGATATCGCGCCCTGCGGTGCGAAATTCTGCGGGACCATCGTGCGCACCTTCAAGGGCGGCAGCGAGTACAAGTCGGAGAATCTCGGCAAGCAACTCGTGATCGGAATGGAGCCCCAGGGCGACAACAAGTACAAGGGCAAGGTCTGGCGTCCGTCGAACAACAAGATCTACCTCGGCAAGATTACCGTTCAGGGCAACGCGATGGCGCTGGCGGGTTGTGTGGCCGGCGGCCTCTTCTGCAAATCGCAGGACTGGCAGCGCGTGAAGTGACTTTTCTCCCCGGCCTTGCGCGGATGCGGCGGGCCGGGATTTCTCGCCGGACTTAGTCCGGGATCAGATCGGCATAGGCGAAGCCGTCGCGCATAACGGTTTCGCCCACCCGCACCGGGATCGCCGCGTCGAAGATCGGGCCCGCACTGACGGCGGTGTGAAACTCGCCATTCTCGCCGCAGGGATCGACGCCTTCAGGTAGATCGGCCAGCAGGCTTTCATCGAACCGCCGCCCCGCGAAGCTTCGCTCGAGCTTGCTCGGGTCCACCGTCACCAGATGCGTGACGAACCCCGCCGCGATCATCTCACGCGCCAGCTGATCCGTAGGGCGCTGCCAGAGCGGAAACAGCGCTTCGACGCCGAGCGGCTTCAGCTTCTCGATCCGGTAATCGCGCACGTCTTCGAGGAAGAGATCGCCGAAGACCATCGTCTCTACGCCAAGCGCCTTCACCTGATCCATGGCAGAGGCCATCCGCGCCTCGTAATCCTCGTTCGAGCAGGGCCAGGGAAGCGGCACCTCGATCAGCGGCAGGCCCGTGGCCTTCGCCTGACGGCGCAGCAACTCATTGCGGGTGCCGTGCATCGCGACCCGGTCGAAAGCCTCGTTGGTCGTCGACAGCAGCGCCACGACATCCGCGTGGCCTTCGGTCCGGCAAGCATGCAGCGCCATCGCGCAATCCTTGCCCGACGACCACGACAGAACCGCCTTGGGGGCCATCAGGGCTTCCAGCCGAGGAAATTCGCAATCAGCCGCAACCCGGTCGCCTGCGACTTCTCGGGGTGGAATTGGGTGCCCACGATATTGTCACGGCCCACGATCGCGGTGATCTCCGCACCATATTCGGCATAGGCCAGACGGTGCTCAGGCTCGGCTACGTTGAAGTGGTAGCTATGCACGAAATAGGCGTGATCGCCGGTGTTGATGCCGCTCAGAACCGGGTGATTGTAGCCGACCACCAGATCGTTCCAGCCCATATGCGGGACTTTCATCGACGGATCGGAGGGTTCGATCTTCACCACTTCGCCGGGGATCCAGCCGAAGCCCTCGGTCTCGCGGAATTCCAACCCGCGCGTCGCGAGCATCTGCATGCCGATGCAGATCCCGAGGAAGGGGCGGCCCTTCACGGTCACCGCCTCCTCGATCGCCTGCGCCAGCCCCTCGAAGCGATAGAGCGCCGCGCTGCAGGACGGAAACGCCCCGTCGCCCGGCAGCACGATCCGGTCGGCGCGCGCGACGACGTCGGGCTCCGAGGTCACGACGATCGTGCCGTGACCCGTCTCGTTCGCCATGCGCTGAAACGCCTTCTCTGCCGAGTGAAGGTTGCCCGAATCGTAATCGACCAGTGCCGTGAGCATCAAAGCGCCCCTTTGGTCGAGGGCAGCACGCCGCCCATGCGCGGATCGGGCTCGACCGCCATGCGCAGGGCGCGGGCGACCGATTTGAACGCGGCTTCGGCGATGTGGTGGCTGTTGAAGCCATGCAGGCGGTCGATATGCAGCGTGATCCCGCCATGGGTGGCGAGGGCCTGGAAAAACTCGCGTACCAGCTCGGTGTCGAACGTGCCGATCTTCGGGGTGGGCATGTCGCAATTCCACACGAAGAACGGCCGCGCGGACAGATCCAGCGCGCAGGAGACCTGCGTGTCGTCCATCGCCAGTGCGAAATGGCCGTAGCGGCGGATGCCGCGCTTGTCGCCAAGCGCCTGCACCAAGGCCTGACCCAGCGCGATCCCGGTATCCTCGACCGTGTGGTGATCGTCGATATGCAGATCGCCCTTCGCCCGCACGGTCATGTCGATCAGCGAGTGCCGCGCGAGTTGGTCGAGCATGTGGTCGAAGAAGCCCACACCCGTTTTGTTGTCATACTGACCGGTGCCATCGAGATCGATCTCGACGCTGATCTCGGTCTCGGCGGTGTTGCGGCTGATCGTGGCCTTGCGCATTGGGCGCCTCCTTGAAACTCATTGCCTTATAGGCCGGGGCAGGGGGCGCGCTCAAGCAGGCTGCTGTCGATTGCAGGATCGGTGCGGCGGAAAAACAAAAGCCTCCCCGAAGGGAGGCTTTTTTGTATTGGAGCGGGCGAGGCGATTCGAACGCCCGACCCTAACCTTGGCAAGGTTATGCTCTACCCCTGAGCTACGCCCGCATCCTTGGGTATTTGACCGAACTGGAGCGGGCGAGGCGATTCGAACGCCCGACCCTAACCTTGGCAAGGTTATGCTCTACCCCTGAGCTACGCCCGCGCCGGTTCGGTGGAGGCGGATTTAGGGGATAGCGGCGTAGGCTGCAAGAGGAAATTTTGCGCGAAGGGGAAAATTTCTGCCTGACGTTTCGGCAGGCGGCAGTGAGGTGCGTTGGAAGCGCCTCGCGAGGTAAGAGGACCGCAAGCCGGCGGGCTCAGGATGCGCCAAGCGAGGGGGCTCTGCCCCCGCTGGCTGCGCCAGTCCCCCCGGGATGTTTGACCCAAGCCGAAAACGAAAAATGCCCGACTCGATCCGCAGAAGGGCGGGCGAGCCGGGCACTTTCGTCTTGGGCGGTCATCGGCGTCCCCGCCTGTTCCGCGATTCTTTGTTAACGCAGCTGTCGTTAAGACTTCGTTGCGCGCCTTCGACTTGGTGGAAATATCCCGGGGGGCGCGCGGAACGCGAGCGGGGGCAGAGCCCCCTCCATGCATCAGGTCAGTTCAGCGCCCGCCAGCCGATATCGCGGCGGCAGAAGCCTTCGGGCCAGTCGATCGCGTCGACCATCGCGTAGGCGCGGTCGCGCGCTTCCTGCAGGTTCGCGCCGCGGGCTGTCACGTTGAGAACCCGGCCGCCGCTCGCGACGATCTTGCCGTCTTTTTCGGAGGTGCCAGCGTGGAAGACCATGTGCGAGCCGTCCTCGGGCAGCGCGTCGAGGCCGCCGATCACCGAGCCTTTCTCATAGGCGCCGGGATAGCCCTGTGCCGCCATAACCACCGTCATCGCATGATCGGGCGCCCATTGCGCCTGCACTTCGTTCAGCCGCCCTTCCGCGCAGGCCAGTAGCAGGTCGAGCGCCTGTGCGCCGAGCCGCAGCATCAGCACCTGACATTCGGGATCGCCGAAGCGTACGTTGTATTCCACGAGACGCGGCTGGCCGTTCTCGATCATCAGACCGGCATAAAGGACGCCCTGAAAAGGGGTGCCGCGCTTGGCCATCTCGGCGACGGTGGGGCGGACGATCTCGTCCATCGCCTTCGCCTCGATCTCGGGGCTCAGGATCGGGGCGGGGGAATAGGCGCCCATACCGCCGGTATTCGGGCCGGTATCGCCTTCGCCGACACGTTTGTGATCCTGCGCGCCGCCGACGGCCAGCACGTTCTCGCCGTCACAAAGCACGAAGAGAGAGGCTTCCTCACCCTCCATGAATTCCTCGATCACGACTTCCGCGCCCGCGCTTCCGAAGGCGCCGCCGAAAATCTCGTCGATGCCGTTGAAGGCCTCATCGAGCGTCATCGCGACGATCACGCCCTTGCCGGCGGCCAGACCGTCTGCCTTGACCACGATCGGGGCGCCCTGTTCGCGGACATAGCCCTTCGCGACTTCCGCGCTGGTGAAGCGGGCATAGGCTGCGGTGGGCGCGTTGCAGGCGTCGCAAATCTCTTTGGTGAACGCTTTCGAGGCTTCCAGCTTCGCGGCCTCCGCCGAGGGGCCGAAGGTCAGGATGCCCTGATCGCGCAGCGCATCGGCCACACCCGCGGCGAGCGGCGCTTCCGGCCCGATCACCACGAAATCGATCGCATTCGCTTCGCAAAGTTCGAGCACCGCCGCCGCATCGCTCGGGTCGATCGCCGCGCAATCGGCGATCTGCGCGATCCCGGCATTGCCTGGGGCCACGATCAGCCGGTCGCATTTCGGATTTTGCTTGATCGCCCAAGCAAGTGCATGTTCGCGCCCGCCGCCGCCCAGAACCAGAATGTTCATCGCTCGCCCCCTTGGCCTTCGCTTTGCTGCCTTCTAAGCTGCGCGAAACCCCGAGGCAAGGCGCCCCGGACCAACGCGAAACAAGGCGGGCAGATGGACCTTCTCGACGACGAAAACGGCTCGAACGCGCATGACTACACGGTCTCCGAGATCTCGGGGGCGGTGAAGCGGGTGATCGAGGGGGAATTCGGCCGCGTCCGGGTGCGCGGCGAAGTAGGCCGTGTCTCGACGCCGCGCTCGGGCCATATGTATTTCGACCTAAAGGACGACCGCTCGGTGATCGCTGCCGTCAGTTGGAAGGGGCAGGTGGCGAAAATGCAGGTCCGCCCAGAGGAGGGGATGGAGGTCATCGCCACGGGCCGGATGACGACCTTCGCGGGCCAATCCAAATACCAGCTGATCGTCGAGAATGTCGAGCCGGCGGGCGCAGGCGCGCTGATGGCGATGCTGGAGGCGCGGCGCAAGGCGCTGGCCGCCGAGGGGCTGTTCGATGCGGGCCGCAAGAAGCCGATCCCGTGGCTGCCGCGGGTGATCGGGGTGGTGACCTCGCCCTCGGGGGCGGTGATCCGGGACATCCTGCACCGCCTCGCTGACCGCTTCCCGCGCCATGTGCTGATCTGGCCGGTGGCGGTTCAGGGGCAGGCTTGCGCTCCGGAAGTGGCGCGCGCGGTGCGGGGCTTCAACGCGCTGGCGCCGGGCGGGAAAATCCCGCGCCCCGATCTGATCATCGTCGCGCGCGGCGGCGGCTCGATCGAAGACCTCTGGGGCTTCAACGAAGAGGCCGTGGTCCGCGCCGTGGCCGAAAGCGACATCCCGGTGATTTCGGCGGTGGGCCACGAGACCGATACGACGCTTGTGGATCACGCCGCCGACCGGCGCGCGCCCACGCCCACCGCCGCAGCTGAGATGGCGGTGCCGGTGCGCGCCGAACTGGCCGCCTGGCTGTCGGAGGCGCAGACGCGGATGATGCGGGCGGCGCGTGGGCGGCTCGATCAGCGGGGCCAGCGACTGCGCGATCTGGCCCGTGGTCTGGGCCGTCCCGAGGCGCTGACGCAACCGGCGAGGCAAAGCTTCGATCTCTGGGCCGAGCGGCTGGGGCCTGCGCTGCGCACGCTGGTCCTGCGCAAGAATACCCGTTTCGCGCCGCTGGCTGCGCAAATCTCGCCGAACCTGCTTCGGCGCTTCATCCGGGATCGGTCGCGGGAGATCGACGGACTGTCGGCGCGGCTCGCTCCGGCACCTGCGGCGCGGATGCGGCGCGCCAAGCAAGATCACACGCAGCTTGCGCGGCGGTTGGATGCGGCGCGGGTGCGGATGATCGGCGATGCGCAAAGGCGCAACCGCGAAGGGGCGGAGCGGCTGACGGGACTGGAAACCCGGCTGGAGCGATGCCTGCCCGCACGGATCGAAGCGCAGCGCGAACGGCTCGAGCGGCTCGACCGGATGCGCCAGACGCTGGGCTATCGAGAGACGCTCAAGCGTGGTTATGCGGTGGTGCGCGGGCCCGACGGCGTGGTGACGTCGCAGGTGGTGGCGGAGAAACAGTCCGGTCTCGAGATCGAGTTCGCCGATGGCAAGCTCGCGGTCATTCCGGGCGGTGGCGGCAGTGCGACGCCGCCGAAGCCGAAGAAGAAAAAGCCCGATCCGGGACCGTCTCAGGGTAGCCTGTTCTGAAACCTATACGCCGACGTCCGGCCCCTGACAGATCAGCGGGTCGTGGCTTTCCGACAGGCTCACCAGTGGTTCCTGCGAGGGATCTCCCTTGAACTGCGCGACCAGCCCCTTCGCCGTGTCATAGAAGGTCCAGCATTGCAGCGGCGCGTATTCGCCGTAATCGAAGCAGATATACTGCCCGTCCTGATACCAGTCACCTTCCTTGCATTCGCTTTCGGTGAAGGCCCAGATCACCTTGTGGCCGGGCTTGTATTGCTCGGACCCGTAGGGCTGGCCGAAGACCGAATAGGTGATGGTGCGCCCGACGGTGCGCTGATCGAACTGCTCTGCATTGAGAGGCGGACCGAGCGGGTCGGCCGCAGCTGACAGGTTCGGCGCGAGGGCCAGCATCAGGATCAGTATCGGCCGCATCGAGGGAGGCTCCGGCTGTTGCATTGATCCAACCTGCCAGATCGCGGCCCGCTTGCCTAGCGCGCGCTCGCCCTTTCGGCGCCGCGTGGCTCGTCCTGCTGCAGCGCCTTCACGCGCTTGTCCATGACGCGGTGCCAGAGCGGCGGGAACAGCGCCAGCGCCGCCATCGCGGGTAGGCTGCGCGGCAGGACGGGCCGTTGCGGCTCGGTCAGATCGCCAAGCCGAAGGGCGGGATATTCCCGCGCCGGATGCGCATGGTGATCCGAATGGCGCGGCGCGTTGAGCATCCACAGCGAGGTGATCGGCGCGGGCGCGTCCCAGCTGTGATGCGCATCGACCGGATCGAAGCTGCCATCGCCCCGCCGCCGCCGCGACAACCCGTAATGCTGGACGTAATCGGCGAGCAGGATCTGCAGCTGCGCATAGGCGCAGAGCAGGATATAGGCCACCACGCCCTCGGCCCCGAAGAGCAGTCCGAACAGCACCGCGAACCACAGCCCGCCCAGCAGATAGGACGGGTAGGGGCCGAGCCGCGCGATCCTCGCCTTGATCTGCGCGCTCAGCGGTGCGTTCGGATCGATCGCGGGCAGGCGGGCGAAGCGGTTGCGCTCCATCTCGTAGCCGCCGACGAAGCTACCGATCCAGGCCCGGGGCGCAAAGGACCAGAAGCCCTCGCCAAGCTGTGCCGAGTTCGGATCGTCCGGCGTAGCGACGAAACGGTGATGGACCAGCCGATGCGCCGAGGTGTGATGGCCGAAGAGCAGCGAGATATAGACCCATTTGCCCAGCAGAAACAGCCGTTTGTCCGGCCGGTGGATCAGCTCGTGCGCGTTGGAATTCGACACCTGTCCGAAGAACAGCCCGAAGGCCAGCCAGACCGCGATCCAGCTCGGGCCCTCCAGCATCGTATGTCCTGACATCGCCGCCACGCCGAGCACGAGCAGCACGAAATGCACCACCGCCAGCGTCGTCGACAGCGCATCGGCCGCCGGGAATTCCGAGCCCTCCGGCGCATCTGGAGAGGGATGCTTCAGTGCCTCGTCGAGGAGGAACATGCACAGCGCGATCCAGACCAGCGCCGCCCTGGCCGCGAGCCCGCCGAAGACGCCCGCCACCAGCAAAAGCGGCACCGGCAGAAGCGTCACGACCGCGAAGCTGTCGACGCCCGGAATCTCGCGCGAGAGCCGCAGCAGATTTGCAAACGAACCGCGAAGGCGGCGCTTGCGCGTCGGGTCATTGCCTTGGGTCACGTGCTGCGGGTCCGGTTCGCTCGACATGGGAAGTTCCATCGTTTTGCGCCATTCTTTCGGCGATTTCGACCATTTTGTGACTCAGCTTGCGGGGGCGGGGCTTTTCTGCGCCAGATGTGGCGATGATGTCCGCAGCTCCGATCAGCCTCGTTATCGCCGCCGTCTTCGCGGCAATCTACCTCGTACGCCATGCGGGGGCGGGGGAAAGCAGCGCGAAAACCCTCGTGAAGACCGCCTCCGTCGTAGCGCTGATCCCGATGGCGGCCGCCCTGGGCGCGCCGCTTGCGATCCTCGCGGGGCTCGCCCTTGGTGCAGCGGGCGACTTCGCCCTGTCGCGCTCTGGCCAGCGCGCCTTCCTGATTGGCATGGCAGCCTTTGCGGCGGGGCATCTGGCCTATCTGATCGGCTTTCTCGAGATGGGCGCGCAGCCCTCGGCATGGACCATCCCTCTCATCGCCCTGGGACTCTCGGCGGAGTTCTGGCTGCTGCCGCGGACGGGCGGGCTGTGCTGGCCGGTGCGGGCCTACATCTGGATCATCGTCGCGATGGCGGCGGTGGCGATGGGCCTGCCCGCGGGCTATCTGCTGGTGATCCTGGGTAGCCTCGCCTTCGTGCTTTCCGACCTGATCCTCGCGCTGGAGATGTTCGTGCTGCACGACGCCGGACGTAAGCGGATCGCGGCGCGCGCGCTCTGGGTGCTCTACTGGGGCGGTCAGGCGCTGATCGGCTGGGGCGCGGGATCGGGTTTCGCCGGGGGATAAGCCTTCCATCCGGGACTGCGATGAACTAGGTGGAGCGTAAGGAAAGGCCTGATCCATGTCGTTTTTCAAAAAGCTCAAATCGCGTCTGACGCGTTCTTCCTCAAAGCTCGAGCAGGGGCTCGAGGATATCGTCGCCGAGAATGCCTCCAGTGAAGACGAGGTCGCCGAGACGCCGGAACCTTCGGCGCCCGCGACGCCCGCAGAGACCTCCCCCGAGGCCGCGCCGCGGAGCCGTGCCGAACCCGAGCCCGAGCAGGAACCCGAGCCCCGGCATGATGAGACGATCAACCTCCCCGATCCGACGCCGCCCGCACCCGGCTACGTGCCCGCGCCGGTGACCGAACCGGTCGAAGAGGAACACGCGCAGATCGCAAAGGCACCGCTCGACGTCGAGCCCGCGCCCGAGCGTCCCAGCTCCGAGTCGAAGAAGCCCGGCCTTCTAGGCCGCATCTTCGGCGGCGGAGAGGCGAAACCCGCCGAGCCGCGCCGTGTCCTCGATGACGAGATGCTGGAAAGCCTCGAAGAGCTGCTCATCGCCTCAGACATGGGCGTCGACACCGCGCTGCGCGTCTCGGCAAACCTTGCCGAGGGGCGGATGGGTCGCAAGCTCTCGGTTTCCGAGATCAAGGGGCTTCTGGCCCAAGAGGTCGCCCGGATCATGGAGCCGGTCGCGAAACCTCTGCCGCTTTACCCCAAGAAGCCGCAGGTCGTGCTGGTGGTGGGCGTCAACGGGTCGGGCAAGACCACGACGATCGGCAAGCTCGCCTCGCAATTCCGCGCAGCCGGCAAGCAGGTCGTTATCGCGGCGGGTGACACGTTCCGCGCAGCCGCCGTCGAACAGCTTCAGGTCTGGGGCGATCGCGCCGGCGTGCCGGTCCTGACCGCGCCCGAAGGTTCCGACCCGGCTTCGCTAGCCTATGACGCGATGAAGAAGGCCGAGGCCGAGGGGGCGGACCTTCTGATGATCGACACGGCAGGCCGGTTGCAGAACCGCGCCGATCTTATGGAGGAGCTGGCGAAAATCGTCCGCGTGATCCGCAAGGTCGACGAGACCGCTCCGCATAACACGCTTCTCGTGCTCGATGCGACGACGGGGCAGAACGCGCTGCAGCAGGTCGATGTCTTCCGCAAGATCTCGAACGTGTCGGGGCTGGTGATGACCAAGCTCGACGGCACTGCGAAAGGCGGCGTGCTGGTCGCGCTGGCCGACAAGTTCGGCCTGCCGATCCACGCGATCGGGGTGGGAGAGCAACTCGACGATCTGGCGCCCTTCGATCCGGAGGAATTCGCGCAGGCCCTCGTGGGCCTCGAAGACTGAACCCGCGATTTGGGGGCGCTGCCCCCCGCGCTTGCGCGCGCCCCCCGGGATATTTGTGCAAGCCCGAATAGAGCCCTGCGCCTTTCCTCTTCCCCTTGGTGGAAATATCCCGGGGGTGAATGGCCCTGAGGCCAGAGGGGGCAGCGCCCCCTAGCGCCCGAGATCACGAAGGACTTCCCCTTGAGCGACTGGATCATATCTGTCTCGGGCACCGAGACCGGCAAGCACCTCGCGCTGGGCCTCGCGCTGCTCGCGGCCTTTCTGCACGCGCTGTTCGGGGCGTTGCAGAAGGGGCGGCACGACCCGTGGCTCAGCCGCGCCGCGATCGATGCGAGCTACGGGATCATCGCGGCCCCTTTCGCGCTCTTCGTGGTGCCGTGGCCCGAGCCCTACATGTGGCCGATCTTCGTGGGCGTGTTCTTCATCCATGTCGGCTACAAGCTGCTGCAGGCGGCCTGCTACCAGCGTGGGGCCTATACGGTGGTCTACCCGGTCGTGCGTGGTACCGGGCCGCTTTTCGCGGTGATCGGGGCGGGGATTATCTTCGGAGAGCATTTCACGATCGGCCAATGGGCCGGGGTGGCCACGCTTCTTGCCGGGATCTACGGTCTTGCGATCTACAACCTGCGCAATGTGACGGTCGATCGAGAGACGATGGTGCCGGCGCTGATGCTCGCCGTGGCGACCGGTGCCTTCGTCGCGCTCTACACCACCTATGACGCCTATGGCATCCGGGCGACCGCCGATCCCTTCACCTTCCTGGCGTGGTTCTTCTTCATCGACGGCTGGTTCATGCCGATCTTCACCGCGCGGCGCTGGACGAAGCTGCCGAGTTCGGAAATGGTGCCGCTCATCAAGAGGGGTGTTATCGGCGCGATTGTTGCTTATTTCTCCTTTGGCTCGATCATGTTGGCGACACGGCTCGACAAGGTGGGCGAGGCGGCGGTGCTGCGCGAGACCTCGACGGTCTTCGCAGCCCTCATCGGCTGGCTCGTGCTGGGCGAGAAAGTTGGGCCGCGGCGTACGGCCCTGATGGCGCTGATCGCGGCGGGGGCCGTGATCGTTGAGATAGCAGGCAGGTAAAGGCAGATGGCAGAGAAAAAGATTTCCCCGTGGGTGAAAGCGGCGCTCGACTGGGGGCCGCTCATCGTCTTCTTCGTCGCCTTCAACCGGCTCAAGGACGGCACCTACGCGATCCTCGGCACCGACTATTCGGGCTTCGTCGTGGCCACCGCGCTGTTCATCCCGTTGATCGCCGCCTCGACGCTGATCCTGTGGGCCTTGACGCGCAAGATCTCGGCGATGCAGATCGCGACGCTGGTTCTGGTGCTGATTTTCGGCGGGCTATCGGTCTGGCTGAACGATCCGACCTTCTTCAAGATGAAGCCGACCATCATCTATCTGCTCTTCGCGGGTATTCTCGGGGCGGGGCTGATCCGCGGCAAGGCGTGGTTGCAGCTGGTGATGAACGAGGCGATCCCGATGGCGCATGAGGGCTGGATGATCCTGACCAAGCGCTTCGTGGGGCTGTTCCTCGCGCTCGCGGTGGCCAACGAGATCGTCTGGCGCACGATGTCGGACGAGATCTGGGTCGATTTCAAGACTTTCGGCTTGCCGATCATCCTGATCGTCTTCATCATGTCGCAGACCAAGCTTTTCGAGCGCCACGGCATCGAAAAGGAAGAGGGGGACGAGGCGGAGAAGTAACTCCGACCTGTCCGCGCCCGCCGCGATCCGTTACACCTGTCGCGACTGTCAAAGCCGGAGCCTCTCATGAAAATCGCCACCTTCAACATCAACGGCATCAAGGCGCGCCATCAGGCGCTGGTCGATTGGCTGAAGGAGGCCGAGCCGGACGTGGTCCTGCTGCAGGAGATCAAGTCGGTCGACGAGGGCTTCCCCTGCGAGCTGTTCGAGGACCTCGGCTACGCGGTCGAGACACATGGGCAGAAAGGTTTCAACGGCGTTGCGATCCTGTCGAAACTGCCGCTGGAGGATGTGACGCGGGGGCTGCCCGGCGATGAGGGTGATGAGCAGGCGCGCTGGATCGAGGCGACCGTCGTCGGCGAGAAGGGCGCGGTGCGGCTCTGTGGCCTCTATCTGCCCAACGGCAACCCGGTGGAACTCGACGATGCGGGGCGACCTGTCGCGGGCGGCAAATACGCCTACAAGCTCGCGTGGATGGAGCGGATGCAGGCGCAGGCCGAGGCGCTGCTGGCGCTGGAAGAACCCTTCGTGATGGCGGGCGATTACAACATCATCCCGCAGGACGAGGATGCCGCGAAGCCCGAAGCGTGGCGCGGCGATGCGCTGGCGCTTCCGCAAAGCCGCGAGGCGTTCCGCCGTATCCTCAATCTTGGCTTCACCGAGGCCTTCCGTGCCCGGGTGCAGGGGCCGGGGCACTACTCGTTCTGGGACTATCAGGCGGGCGCCTGGCAGAAGAACAATGGCATCCGGATCGACCATCTGCTGCTGTCCCCGCAGGCGGCGGACCTGTTGCGCGATGTCGGCATCGACAAGGAAATCCGCGGCCGCGACAAGCCCTCTGATCACGTTCCGGTCTGGATCACGCTCGACGTCTGATCGCGGTTGCCGCAACGTCATTTCCTCGGCCTCGCCGCGACTGTGCATAGTGGCGGCGAAAGAGAGGAGACCCCAGATGCAAGACCAGATCAGCCGGCACCCGGTGCCGCAACTCGCCGACATGCCAGAGGATATCCGCACGCGGATCGAGGCGGTTCACGAGAAGGCCGGGTTCATCCCGAACATCTTCCTCGCCCTGGCGCATCGCCCCGACGAGTTCCGCGCCTTCTTCGCCTATCACGACGCGCTGATGGAGCGGCCTGGCAACCTGACGATCGCCGAGCGCGAGATGATCGTCGTGGCGACTTCGGCGGCAAATGAGTGCCAGTATTGCGTGATTGCACATGGGGCGATCCTGCGCATCCGCGCCAAGAACCCGCTGATCGCCGATCAGGTCGCGGTGAATTACCGCAAGTCCGACATCACGCCGCGCCAGCGGGCGATGCTCGATTTCGCGATGAAGGTTAGCCTGCGGGCGCAGGAGGTCGAGGAGGCTGACTACGAAGCGCTGCGCGCCCATGGTTTCACCGATGACGATATCTGGGATATCGGCGGGATAACGGCGTTCTTCGGCCTGTCGAACCGGCTGGTGAACATGGCTTCGATCCCGCCGAACCCCGAGTTCTATGCGATGGGGCGCTGAGCGCCTCTGGTCTTCGCCCATCCGCGCGGTCTAGGGTCTGGCAAGATCAGAAAGAGGGCCAGCTAGGAGGAACGCGCGATGGGCGAGATCTTGATCCGGAGCGCCGAGGTGGTCGTCACGATGGACGGCGCCCGGCGCGAGTTGAAGGGCTCGGATCTGCTGCTGCGCGACGGCCAGATTGCAGCTGTCGGGCCGGGGCTGGAAAGCATGGGCGAGGTGGTCGAGGCCAAGGGCTGCGTCGTCACGCCGGGGCTCGTGAACACCCATCATCACCTCTATCAGACGCTGACCCGTGCGGTGCCGGGCGGGCAGGATGCGCTGCTCTTTGGCTGGCTGCAGACGCTCTACCCGATCTGGGCGAAGATGGGTCCCGAGGAGCTCCGCGTCTCGGCGCAGGTCGGACTGGCGGAATTGGCGCTGACCGGCTGCACCACCAGTTCCGATCACCTCTACATGTATCCGAATGGCGCGCGGCTGGAGGACACGATCCACGCGGCGGCGGAACTGGGGGTGCGCTTCCATCCCACGCGCGGCGCGATGAGCATCGGCGAGAGCGACGGCGGCCTGCCACCTGATAGCCTGGTCGAGCGCGAAGAAGCGATCCTGAACGACTGCATCCGGGTCGTCGACGCGTTCCACGATCCCAACGAAGGTTCGATGTGCCGGGTGGGGATCGCGCCCTGTTCGCCGTTTTCCGTCTCGCGCGAGCTGATGCGCGACGCGGCGCTGCTCGCGCGCGACAAGGGCGTTATGCTGCACACCCATCTTGCCGAGAATGATGAGGATATTTCCTACAGCTTGGAGCAGTTTGGCTGCCGGCCGGGGCAATATGCCGAAGATCTCGGTTGGACCGGCGAGGATGTCTGGCACGCGCATTGCGTGAAGCTGGATGCGGGCGAGATCGACCTGTTCGCGCGCACGCAGACCGGGGTTGCGCATTGTCCGTGCTCTAATTGCCGTCTGGGCTCGGGCATCGCGCCGGTGCGCCAGATGCGCGATGCGGGGGTTAAAGTGGCGCTTGGCGTCGATGGCTCGGCCTCGAACGATGCAGGGAGCCTCATCGGCGAGGCGCGCATGGCGATGCTGCTGCAGCGGGTGCAAAACGGCGCCGACGCGATGGCCGCGCGCGAGGCGCTGGAGATCGCGACGCTAGGTGGCGCGCAGGTTCTGGGCCGTCCCGATTGCGGGGTCCTCGCGCCGGGCAAGCGGGCAGATGTGGCAATCTGGGATGTCTCGGGGCTGGCGGCGGCAGGCGCGTGGGATCCGGTCGCGGCGCTGGTACTCTGCGGGCCGCCCAAGGTGAAACACCTCTTCGTCGAGGGCCGACAGGTGGTGCGCGACGGGCAGGTTGTGACGATCGACCTGCCGCGCGTGATCGAGACGCAGAACCGCCTCGCATCAGCACTCATGGGCTGAATTTCTCGCGCCGCACGGCCCCGGCGGCGCTGGCGATCCGCAGCAGGCGGCGACGGTCGCCTGCAAGGGCAGACTCCATCAACCCCGAGAGGCCTCCGCGCGCCTTCAGATGCGGCGCGAGGTCGGAATGGCCGAGATCGGGGAAGATCAGGTGATCGACATTTGATGCGTGCGGGAAGGGCATCGCCTGCGCCAGATCGTCCTGCGCGCCGTGACACAGGATCGCCCAGCAGGTCGCGGGCGGAAGCGGAGTCGTCTCGCGCGCGAAGGTCGCGATCTGTCTCGTCCACTCGCTCCATCGAGCCTCCCCCGGCACGACGCCCGGTTTTACCGAGAATTGCGGAGACAATGCCAGCACCACGTCAACCGGGATCACCTCCGCTGCGACCAGCGCCGAGACCGCGCCCATCGACAGCCCAATGGCAGCGATCCGGGTCACGGGGCGGCGGCGCCGCACCTCTGTCAAGGCTGCACGCAGGGCGGGGGCGAAGCCAGGATCGTTCGTCCAGCTTCGGCTGTCGTCGCTGATGAACAGCGCCCGGCGTGGGAAGCCCGGCGTGCCGCGCCCCGTGGCGGTGGCGACGAATTCCGGTGCGGGCGGGCGGCTGGGATCGTGTCCGATCGAGGCGAAAGAGATGACCAGATCGTCGCCGCCACCGTCAAGTAAATCGACCGTGAAAGGCGCGCGGGCGTAGATCCTCTCGAAGGCAGGATCGGTCAATGCAGCCGCTTGCCCGCGACCCAAGTTCCCGCGATGGCGCGGTCGTCGCCCATCATGATCGTCGGGAAGATCGCCTCCCAGACGTCGTTCGCACGGTCGGCACGCTGCGAGATGGCAGGCGTCGAGGCGAGGTCGACCGCGATGAAATCCGCCTCCATTCCCGGCGCCAGCGCGCCGATCTTGTCGCTCATCCGCATCGACTTGGCCGAGCCTTGCGTCGCCAGCCACCAAAGCTGCGCGGGATGCAGCGGCTGATGCGTCAGCTGGCCGATCTCGTAAGCTGCGGCCATGGTGCGCAGCATCGAGAAGCTCGACCCGCCGCCGGTATCGGTGGCCAGCCCGATCCGCTGCCTCTCGGCAAGACGTGTCGGCCAGTCGAACAGCCCCGAGCCGATGAAGGTGTTAGAGGTCGGGCAATGGATCAGCGCCGCGCCGACCTCCTTGATCCGGTCGGCTTCGCGCGGCTCCAGATGGATCGCGTGGCCATAAAGCGCGTTCTCGCCCAGTAGATCATAGGTCTCGTAGGTGTCGAGGTAATCGCGCGCGGTGGGATATAGCTCGCGGACCCATGCGATCTCGTCCACCTGCTCGCTCAG
Organism: Thioclava sp. F42-5; assembly: GCF_002213195.1. Lineage (NCBI taxonomy): Bacteria > Pseudomonadati > Pseudomonadota > Alphaproteobacteria > Rhodobacterales > Paracoccaceae > Thioclava > Thioclava sp. F42-5. The sequence goes on along the minus strand of NZ_NBNZ01000001.1, from coordinate 652,970 downwards.
ATGGGTTTGCATCAGGCAATCGGGATGTTCCGCCCAGAGCGCCCCCAGCGCGGCCAGCTGATCGGCCGACGAGGTGGGCGAGAAGCGCGGCGTGATGACATAGCTCAGCCGGTCCACGCCATGCCATTTCTGCAAGAGGACTCGGCTGTCGTCATAGGCCGATTGCGGCGTGTCGCGCAAAGCTTCCGGCGCGTTGCGGTCCATGCAGGTCTTGCCCGCCGCCGCCCGCATCCCGCGCGCCTTCGCGGCTGCGAAGAAGGCTTCGACGCTGACGGGATGGATCGTGCAATAGCTGCACATCGAGGTGGTGCCGTTCATCAGCGCCAGATCGAGATAGCGTGTCGCGATCTCTTCAGCATGGGCGGGATCGGCGAAGGAAATCTCCTCGGGGAAGGTGTAGGTGTTGAGCCAGTCGATCAGGCGCTTGCCCCAGCTCGCGACGATCGCAGTCTGCGGATAATGCACATGGGCGTCGACGAAGCCGGGCGACAGCAGATGATCGCCGTGATCGGTGATCTCGGCCTGCGGATGATCCTCGCGCAGGTCGTCGGCCTCGCCTACGGCGGCGATAAGGCCGCCCTCGACCAGCACGCCACCGCGCCGGCGATGTGCAACCACTTCGGGCCCTTCGACGAGCGCGTCGCCGCGATATTCCAGAACCTGCCCAAGATGCAGTTCAGCCATCATTCTCTCCTGTCCGACGCGTCATGCTAGGGCGGGGCGGGGCGAAGGTAAATCTCTGCCGTGGCGGCGCTTCTTTTTCGGCTCCGCCCCCTGTCCATCTGCGAGAAAACAGCTATGTTTCACGCGCGATCCGAACGGGGGCGATATGGCCGAAGCACTTGCCGAAGAGACAGAGCGCGAGGAAGAGGATTATCGGCTGAGCGGGGAGCTGGTCGAGGAAATTCTCGATGCCGTCGAACAGGAAGATGCGGAGCGGTTGAGCGAGCTGCTCGAGCCGCTGCACGCCGCCGACATCGCCGACCTTATCGAACAGGTCTCCGGCCACGAGCGGCGCGAAATCCTGCGGCTCTGGGGCCGCCAGATCGACGGCGAGATCCTGACGGAGATCGACGAAGGCATTCGCGAGGAAGTTCTCGCAAGCCTGCCGCCGGAAGTCCTGGCCGACGCGGTGCGCGAGCTCGACTCCGATGACGTCGTCGACCTGATCGAGGACCTTGAAGAGCCGCAGCAGGAAGCGATCCTCGGCGCTCTCGACGAGACCGACCGGGCCGCGGTCGAGAAATCGCTGGGCTATCCCGAATATTCCGCCGGTCGTTTGATGCAGCGCGAGGTCGTGACCGCGCCCGAGCATTGGACAGTGGGCGAGACGATCGACTTCCTGCGGAAAGCGAAATGGCTGCCCGACCAGTTCTATCACGTGACCCTTGTCGATCCGGGGCACCACCCGATCGGAAATGTCACCTTGGGACGAATCCTGTCGGCCCCGCGTGCCTCGAAGCTGACCGATATCTGCGAGGAGGAATTCCGCAAGATCTCGGCCTATCAGGACGAGGGCGACGTGGCCTACGCGTTCAACCAGTATCACCTGATCTCGGCCCCGGTCGTGGACGAGGATGACAGGCTGGTCGGCGTGATTACCATCGACGACGCGATGTCCGTTCTCGACGAGGAACACGAGGAAGACATCCTCCGCCTCGCCGGTGTGGGCGACGAATCCGCGATCTCGGATACCGTTCTGGAAACCGTACGTCAGCGCCTGCCGTGGCTTTTCGTGAACCTGCTGACGGCGATCCTCGCCTCGGCGGTGATCTCGATCTTCGAGGGCACGATCCAGCAACTTGTGGCGCTGGCCGTCTTGATGCCGATCGTGGCTTCGATGGGTGGCAATGCGGGCACGCAGACCCTGACGGTCGCGGTGCGGGCGCTGGCGACCCGCGACCTGACCGACAGCAACGTCTGGCGCGTCGTGCGACGCGAAACCATCGTCGGGCTGCTGAACGGTCTCGCCTTCGCGGTAGTGATGGGCGCGGTGGCCGCCTTCTGGTTCTCGGGCGCGCAGCTTGGCATTGTGATCGGCTTGGCGATGGTCATCAATCTCGTGGTGGCTGCCTTGTCGGGCATCCTGATCCCGCTCGCGCTGGAGAAGCTTGGCGCTGACCCGGCGCTGGCCTCGGGCACGTTCGTCACGACGATGACCGATGTGGTGGGCTTCTTCGCCTTCCTCGGCCTCGCCTCCGTCGTGTTGCTATGAGCAAGGATCTCGCGCGCAAGGACGCTTTCGCGGCGCGCAGAGCCGCCCATGCCGCCGATGAAGGGGCCGCGACCCGCGCGCTGACGGCGGCGCTGGAGCCCTTCGCGGGCAAGGTGCTGGCGGGCTATTGGCCGATCCGGACCGAGCCCGATCCGCGCCCTGCGATGATCGACCATGGCGGGCCGCTCTGTCTGCCGGTTGTGGTGGAGCAGGCGCAGCCCCTGGTCTTTCACCGCTGGACACCCGAGACCGAGATGATCGCGGGCGCTTTCGGGGCGCATGTTCCGGCGGAAGGCGAGGAGATCACGCCCGAGGTGCTGATCGTCCCGTTGCTGGCTTTCGACGCGCACGGCTTTCGGCTGGGCTATGGCGGCGGTTTCTACGACCGCACGCTGGAGGGGCTGCGCGCCCGCGGCCCCGTCACTGCGATCGGTTTCGCCTTTGCCGCTCAGGAAGTTCCGCAGGTGCCCACCGAGCCGACGGATCAGCCGCTCGACATGATCGTGACCGAGGTGGGCATCCTACATTTCTGATTAGCCCATCCGCTCGGAGGCGTAGGCGCCGGGCGAGGCGGGGAAGACAACCGTCTTGTTGTCGTTCAGGAACACCCGGTGCTGCACATGGGCGTGGATCGCGCGCGACAGCACCTGCGCCTCGACGTCGCGGCCCAGCGAGACGTAATCCGACGGGCTCTGCGCATGGGTGATGCGCACGGTGTCCTGCTCGATGATCGGGCCTTCGTCGAGATCGGCGGTCACGTAATGCGACGTCGCACCGATCAGCTTCACGCCACGCTCATAGGCCTGCTTGTAGGGGTTCGCGCCCTTGAAGCTCGGCAGGAAGGAGTGGTGGATGTTGATGATCCGGCCGGACATTTTCTGGCACAGCGCATCCGACAGAATCTGCATGTAGCGCGCCAGAACGATAAGTTCCGCACCCGACTCATCGACCACGTCGAGCAGGCGCTTCTCTGCCTCGGGCTTGTTCTCCTTCGTCACCTTGATGTGGTGGAAAGGCAGGTCATGGTTCACGACGACCTTCTGGTAGGTCATGTGGTTGGACACCACGCCCACGATCTCGATCGGCAGCGCGCCGATGCGCCAGCGATAGAGAAGATCGTTCAGGCAATGGCCGAAATTCGACACCATCACCAGAACCTTCATCTTCTCGCGCGAGTCGCGCACGGCCCAGTCCATCTCGAACTCCTTGGCGACCGGCTCGAATGCAGCGCGGATCGCGTCCGCATCCTTGCCTTGCTCCGAGACGAAGCTCACGCGCATGAAGAACTGACCGGTCTTCTGGTCGTCATATTGATGCGAGTCGGTGATGTTGCAGCCCTGATCGGCCAACACATTCGCGATCCCCGCGACGATCCCCCGCGTGGAGGGGCAGGCAACGGTGAGAACGTAGGCGTCGGCAGTCTGGGTCATGTCGCATCCCTTTTGATCTTTCGCCCGGTTTCCTAGCGTGCCGGGGGTGGGGACACAATCACCCCGTGTCAGGGGAGGAGCGCGGGAGAAAGCGACGGCGTTGCGGTGAAAAGCGGCATCGCGTCGGGGGCGAGGCGCGCGGAGTCAGGCTGCAGCGTTTTCGCGCTGTGTGCCGCGCAGGGATTCGATCTCAAGGAAAACGCTGGAGACCTCGGGATGGGCCTCGTGGATTTTCTTCTGAACCTCCTCGACCGCGTGGAAGATCGCCTCGGGCGACAGGCCTTTTTGCATTTTCAGTTCGATATTCACCAACACCTGCTCGGGGGCGAAATGCATTGTCAGAAGCCGTTTGACCTCCGCGACTTCGTCGAAACCGGTCGCGATCTCCCGGATCGATTTGCGCACGTCGCGGTCGGCGGCTTCGCCCATGATCAGCGCGCGAGTCTCGTAAACCAGAATGATGGCGACCACGATCAGGATGAGCCCGATCACGATCGAGGCTGCGCCGTCGAAGAACGGGTTCTCGAAGGTCACCGAGAGATAGACGCCAAGCGCTGCAGCGAGGATACCCAGAAGCGCCGCACTGTCTTCGGCGACGACGACGAAGATCGACGGATCCTTGGAGCGGCGGAACGCCTTGAAATAACCTTCCCCCGGTTTGCGTTGCTTCAGGAGCTGGCGGATCGCGATCACCCAAGAGGTGCCCTCGGCAAAGAACGCCACGAGCAGGACGCCGTAGTTCCAGATCGGCTTCTCGATCGGCTCTGGATGCTGGATATGGACCATGCCCTCGTAGACAGACAGCCCGCCGCCGATCGCGAAGAGCAGCATCGCGACAACGAGCGACCAGAAATACAACTCTTTGCCATAGCCGAACGGATGTTTCTCGTCCGGCTCCTTGCGGCTGCGCTTGTGGCCCAGAAGCAGCAACCCCTCATTGCCGGTATCGACCACCGAGTGGAACGCCTCCGCCAGCATCGACGAACTGCCCGTGAACGCCGCGGCCACGAATTTCGCGATGGCGATCAGAAGGTTTGCTGCGAGCGCGCCATAGACGGCAATCGGCTTTTCTTCGGAGGCTTGGGCTTCGGCCATGAACGGAATCCTGGATCGGGGCGCGAGACGGGGAGGAACGACCTCGCGCCGGTGTCGTCGTGCTGGATCAACACGGTGCGGGCAGGCCGGTTCCCGAACCGCCCGCGTGCGAGGTCAGATGCCGCAGCCGATCGCCTTCGCGAAACTCGCGGGCGAGGTGTCGTCAGCGAGGCGTCTCCATGCCACGGTTTGCTTGGGCGTGACCGAGAGAGACAGCAGACCCGACCAGTCGAAACTGGCGACGATCATCTCCGGCCCGGCGCCGCAATCGCGCAGGCCGCCCATGATCGTGTCCGAGCCGAAGTGGTGATTGGTGAATCTCCCGCCCGCGAAGCTCGGGTGCAGCGCGCCGTTGCGATATTCGAAAATCCGCAAGACGCCCAGCCGATGCGGCGCGTCGATCAGCGCGATGTCGCGATGCCCGTTGTCATCGAAATCCGCGACGCCGATGGGCGCGAGCCAATGGTTCGGCTCTCCCACGAAATCGGTCGCGGCGAGGAACTTCGGTTTGCCGGATTTTACCGTGAGCACGAGGAGCCGCGAACCCAGCCGGAGATGCGATTGCACCACGATCACCTCGTCGGTCCCGTCGCCGTCGAGATCGCTCAGGCGTGGTGCCGTGTCCTCATAGACGAGATCGGGATCGAGGCGCAGGTCATAGGTCAGCGTGCTGTGGCCTGAGAAGAGCGCCTTGGCGTCGCCTGCCTTGCGGGTCACGTCGATCTGGAGATTCGCGAATTCATGCTCGGGGCCGAGTGCGTGGTGACCGTAGCGATCCGTGGGCTCGGTGAACCGCGCGGCGACCGACATTTCGGCCCGTGCGGGCAGGGCGGCAGCGGTGACCAGCGCAAAGGCGAGGGTCACCGCGCGGCGCATCAGATCTGCTTTTCGGGAAGGTTGACGATCAAGCCGTCGAGTTCGTCTGTGACCTTGATCTGGCAGGTCAGGCGCGAGGTGACGGGATCGGGTTCGTACGCGAAATCAAGCATGTCTTCTTCCATCGGATCGCGCGGAGGCAGTTTCTCGATCCAGTCCTTGTCGACATAGACGTGGCAGGTGGAGCAGGCGCAGGCGCCACCGCAATCGGCGTCGATGCCGGGCACGCCATTGTCGCGCGCGCCTTCCATCACGGTCATGCCGGGCTTCACGTCGATCTCGTGACGGGTGCCGTTGAATTCGACATAGGTGATTTTCGCCATAGCTCGGGGCCTCTTGTTCGTGATCAAAACGCGAATGCCGGCGGGGCCGGTCGCAAGTGATCTAAGCTGCTTTCGGCGATTTGGCCAGAGGTGGGCGGTCACGGGCAAGGGATTGCCGCGGCGTGGATATTGGCTACTCTGCGCGCCGAGGCAGGCGGAGACGAGAATGCGGCAGATCGCTGAAAACTTCGGCACGGCGCGTGCGATGCTGGTCGCGCTGGGTGTTGCGATGGGGCTGGCGGGCTGTCAGCCCGGCACGCAGGGGGCGTACGCTACTCCGAAGGACCTGCCCGCCAAGACGCTCGCCCATGTGCTGCAAAGCCGTCCGTCCGCTGATGATGCGCGGGGCTGCTTCACCGAACTCAAAGGCCCTGCCAAGGTCGAGACGGTGACTGGACAGGTAGAGGTGATCCCCGAACAGCGCGATCCGAAGACCGGCAAGGTCACGCAGCCCGCGATCTACCGCGAATTGAGCGGCCAGAAGCTCGTCGATAGCGGCAAGCCGCGCTATTTCGAATCCGTTTGCTCGGAGGATCTGACGCCCGCTTTCGTTGCGATGACCCAGCGTGCGCTGGCGCTGCGCGGGCTCTATTCCGGCCCCGCCGACGGAAAGCTGGACCCGGCGACGGGCCGCGCGATCGCGGCCTATCAGGCGCCGCGCGGCCTCGACAGCCCGACGCTCTCGGTGCGCGCAGCACAGGAACTCGGTCTCTATATCTGGTCGGACTGAGCCCTCTCACGCCGCCATCGCGGCGCCGCACAGCCCTCTGCGCGGGCGGCGGGGTTGTGCCGGTCGGCGGAACCGTCTCTAACCGGGGATCAAGGGATCAGGGGGCACCATGCGAAAGTTATTCGGCAGTAACCTGCGCTTCATGCGCGACAACGCCCGCTGGCTCGGCGCGGGTTTCCTGCTGACGCTGTTCTCGTCCTTCGGGCAGACTTTCTTCATCGGCCTGTCGGGCAATGATATCCGGGCGACTTTCGGCCTGTCGGGCGGCACCTTCGGCGCGCTCTACATGGTGGCGACGCTGGCCTCGGCCTCGACGTTGCCCTTCCTCGGGCGCACGCTCGATCTGATGCCCGGCTGGAAGGTGGTGCGCTTCACCATCCCGCTTCTCGCGCTGGCCTGTGTCGGCATCACGCTCGCGCCGAACCTGATCTTCCTGACGCTCGCGATCTACATGCTGCGGCTCTTCGGGCAGGGCATGATGACCGAGATCGCTTTCACCGAGATCGGTCGCTGGTTCGTCGCGAGCCGCGGCAAGGCGATGTCGCTGGTCGTTCCGGGCCAACCCTTCGGCTCCGCGGTGTTGCCGGTTCTCGTGGTGTTGGTCGCGCAGGCGAGCGGCAACTGGCACCTCGCATGGTGGCTCTCGGCGGCGCTGCTGGTGATGATCGCATGGCCGCTCCTGATGCGCCTGATGCAGGTCGAGCGGGTGCCCAACGCCACCGAGGTGCAATCGAGCGCATCGGGCACAGCGCGCGACTGGACCCGCGCCGAGGTGATCCGCGATCCGGTCCTCTACATGCTGCTGGCAGGGCTGCTCGCACCGCCCTTCATCGGTACGGTGATTTTCTTCCATCAGGGCTACCTGACGGAGTTGCGCGGCTACTCCCCGCTCGCCTTCGCCGCGGCCTTTCCGGTGATGTCGGCGGCCACTGTGGGCTTCGGCTTTGTCTGCGGCGGGCTGATTGACCGGTTCGGCGCGCTGCGCCTGCTTCCATTTGTACTGGCGCCGCTGACGCTGGCCTCGCTGACGGTCGCGCTCGTGACGCCGGTCTGGGGCGTCTATGTCTTCATGGGCCTTCTGGGCATGTCGAACGGGTTCACAGGGACGCTCATGGGCGCGCTCTGGCCCGAGGTCTACGGCGTGAAAAACCTGGGCGGCATCCGCGCGATCATCGTGGCCTCGATGGTGCTCTCGACCGCAGTGGGGCCCGGGATCACCGGCGTGCTGATCGATATGGGGGTGGAGCTTCCGACCCAGATGCTGGGCATGGCGCTGTGGTGCGTGATCGCCGCCGGAAGCCTGACCATTGCCGCCCGCCGGGTGCAGGCGCGCGAAATGCAATGAAAAAGGCGCCCTGCGGGGCGCCTTCTCATTCGTCTTGAACGGTGCGGATCACTCCACGGGGAGTGCCACGAAACGCGGCTCGCCGGCGCGGCGGATCAAGAGCAGGATCGACTTGCGCCCGGCCTCTTTCGCCGCCTGCACGCGCTCTTCGAAATCGCCGACCGCGGAGACAGGTTTCTGTCCGACCTCGGTGATCAGGTCACCGACACGCAGGCCCTTCTCGAAGGCCGAGGAAGTCTCGTCGATCTGCTTGATGACGAGGCCGTTCGCTTCTTTGGTCAGGCCCATCTCGGTGCGCAGGTCATCGGTGAGCGGCGTCACGGTCAGGCCGAGCATGTCCTTCTCGACCTCCTGCGGCGCCTGAACGGCTTTCGGGGGCTGCTCGCCCTCGGCGGCCTCACGGCGGCCCAGCGTCACCAGAAGCGTCTTGGTCTCTCCATCGCGCAGCACGGTCACGCGGACTTTCTCGCCCACCGGAGCATCGGCCACGCGGCGCACCAGATCGCGGGTATTCTTGACCTCGCCGCCATCAAACGAGGTGATCACGTCGCCCGACTGGATACCGGCTTCCTTGGCGGGGCCGTCCGGCACTTCCGAGACCATCGCGCCTTCCGGCTTGGGCAGGCCCATCGCCTCGGCCATGTCGGCGGTGACGTCCTGGATCTTCACGCCTAGCCAGCCGCGCCGAGTCTCGCCGTATTCCTTGAGCTGTTCGACAACCTTCTGGACCACGTTCGATGCCATCGAAAAGCCGATCCCGATCGAGCCGCCATTGGGCGACAGGATCGCGGTGTTCACGCCGACGACCTCACCTTCCATGTCGAAGAGCGGGCCGCCCGAGTTGCCGCGGTTGATCGCCGCATCGGTCTGCAGGTAGTCGTCATAGCTGCCCGAGAGCTCGCGGTTGCGTGCGGAGATGATCCCGGCCGAAGCGGAGAAGCCCTGGCCCAGCGGGTTGCCCATCGCCATCACCCAGTCGCCCACCCGCACGGCGTCGCTGTCGCCGAAGGCCACGAAGGGCAGGGGGGAGTCGCTCTCGACCTTCAGCAGAGCGATGTCGGTTTTCGGGTCGGTGCCTACGAGTTTCGCATCGAGCCGCTTGCCCGAAAAGAACTCGATCTCGATCTCGTCTGCATCTTCGATGACGTGGTTGTTGGTGACGATGTAGCCGTCTTCCGAGATCACGAAGCCCGAGCCGAGCGCGTTCGAGCGGCGCGGTGCGCCCCGCCCGTTCGGGCCATTTGGCCCGTTCGGGTTCGGCAGGCCGAAATCGCGGAACAAATCCTCGAAAGGCGAGCCGGGCGGAAAATTCGGCATGTTGCCGGTCGGTGCGGCCACCGTGGTCGAGGTGGTGATGTTTACCACCGAATTGGACACCTGATCGACAAGTTCTGCAAAGCTTTCGGGGGCGGCGCGGGCATAGGCCGGCGCGGCCAGCGGTGCGAAGGCGAGCGCGACGGCAAGCGTCGCGGCGCTGAATCCGGCGCGCAGAGTCGATCCGGGTCCGGTGAGGAAATTCATGTAGCTCTCCCTTGCTTCGCCGGTCCGGAGGCCGGCGCGATGCTCTCTTTGAGTTGAAATGTAGGAGCAGCGAGGGACGAAGGGAAGTTATTCGCCAAAATTCACGACAGGAAATTGCGTCGCAGGGGGGGCGAAGCGGGCGCTCTCTTGCGCCTAAGATGCGGGGAACTGAGCGGTTATCCGAAGACGCGCAGCGCCCAGAGGATCGCCACGCCCGCTGCCAGAGTCGCAAGGCCAAGCGTGCGCCGCTGCCCCGCCGACATGGCGCGCAGCGCGTCCAGCGCCTGCTCGATACGTGAAGGGGCCAGCGCAAGCGCCAGCCCCTCGATCACAAGGACCAGTCCCAGACCGGTCAAAAGCATCGCCATCACTGGCCGACCTGGCTCGCAGATCCGTTGCCCCGGCTTGCACCGGTTTCGGGCCCCGGGTTCTCCCCGATCGAGCGCAGGAAGCGCCCGTAATCGAAGTAGAGGCTGTCGGGCTGCGTCACCAGCGAGGAAGTCTGCGTCTTCATCGACTGCGCGTAGAATTGCAGCGCGCGGACGAATGCGAAGAACTGGCGATCCTTGCCATACGCATCCGCATAGACCTTGTTGGCCTGCGCATCGGCTTCGCCGCGCACGATCTCGGCCTGCTTCTTGGCCTCGGACGTGACCTCGACCGCAGTACGGTCGGCGGTTGCGCGGATGCGCTGCGCGGCCTCGGCGCCGCGGGCGCGCTCGTCGGCGGCCTCGCGCTCACGCTCTGCCCGCATCCGGCCATAGGTGGAGGCCAGGTTCTGCTCGGGCAGGTCGGTGCGGGTCAGACGCACGTCGATCACGTCGACGCCCAGCGAGAGCGCCTCGCGCCGTGCTAGATCGCGGATCCGGTTCATCAGCGGCGTCCGGTCGTCCGACAACACCGCCGTCGAGGGGACCGAGCCCAGAACTTCGCGGATCGCGTTGTTCAGGATGCCATCGATGCGGCTCTTGGCGATCTGCTCGCCGCCCCCGCCCACGGCTTCGCGGAATTTCACCGCATCGACAATGCGCCAGCGCGCGAAGGCGTCGACAACGAGACGGCGGTCGTCCTCGGGTGTGACTTCGAGCGGCTGCGTGGTGAGGCTCAGGATGCGGTCGTCATATTTGACGATCGTATCCACGATCGGGATCTTGTAACCGAGACCCGGCTCCGTCTTCACCTGCTGCACCTCACCGAAGCGCAGCACGAGTGCTTTTTCACGCTCGTCCACCACGAAGACCGAGTTCAGCCCGAGGAAGATCAGAACAACGAGAACGGCAATTGCGATAGGTCCGCGCATCAGTTGCTTCCTCCATTGTTGGCGGTCGATTTGGTGGTGCTGGGCGCCGAGCTGTTCGACGTCGAGCTGGAGTTCTTGCGCAACTGGTCGAGCGGCAGGTAGGGCACGACCCCACCGGCGCCGTCCTTGGTGTCCACGACAACCTTGTCCACATTTTGCAACAGCTTGCCCATGGTCTCGTAGAACATCCGGCGCTTGGTCACTTCGGGCGCTTTCTCGTATTCCGTCAGGATCGAGTTGAAGCGCGCGGCGTCACCTTCGGCTGCGTTCACGATCTGCGCGCGGTAGCCTTCGGCCTCTTCCTTGACCTGAGCGGCCTCACCACGGGCACCTGCCGTCACCTTGTTGGCATAGGCGTCGGCCTCTTTCTCGAGACGGTCCCGCTCCTGCTGCGCGGCCTGCACTTCGCGGAAGCTGTCGATCACCTCGCGCGGCGGATCGGCGCGGTTGAAGTTCACGCGGACGATGTTGATGCCCGCATCGTAGCTGTCGAGCGTCTTTTGCACCGCCGTGCGCAGATCGGCCGCGATCTCGCCACGCGCGGTCGACAGGATCGGCGCGAGGTTCGAGCGCGCGATGATGTCGCGCATCGCGGATTCGGAGACCGCGCGGATCGTGTCCTGCGGATCGCCGAGGTTGAACAGGTATTTCGCCGGATCGCTGATGTTCCAGACCACCTGGAACTCCAGATCGACGATGTTCTGGTCGCCGGTCAGCATGAGGCCGGTATCGTTCGTGCCGGCACGGCCGGAGCCGATATCAACGGTCTGTTCGCGGGTCACCGGAACCTTGGTGTAGGTGAGGAAGGGCCACGGCGCGAGATTCAGGCCGGGGCCCTTGGTCGCGTGGTATCGCCCGAACATGAGCTCCACCGAGCGTTCTTCAGGGTTTACCTTGTAGAGCGAGGAGCCGAGCCAGATAGCCACCACGGCCACGAGGCCTATGATCACGGCGATCTTGGTCGGGAAGGGGGGCTTGCCGCCTCCGCCGCCATTGGGACGGTTGGGGCGATTGCCGCCGCCCTTGCCGCCCATCAGCACGCGGAGCTGCTCGGAGCCCTTGCGCATGAATTCCTCGATTTCGGGGATCTGGCCGCCCTCACCGGGACGTCGCTGACCGGGGCGTTTGTCTTCGCGGTCGTCATCGCGGTCGTCGCCGCCACCGCCTCCGCCGCCCCAGGGGCCTCCGTTGCTCATATGCTCCTCACCTTTCCGTTATCTTCTCGGACAGTTGGGTATCTTTTCCGTGATTTCAATAATGTCTTACCGGGTTCCGCATGGTCACGAGCTCTTCGCCCATCGTCGGGTGGACCGCGCAGGTCGCGTCGAACTGTTCCTTGGTCGCCCCCATCTTGACGGCGATGCCGACCATCTGGATCAATTCGCCCGCTTCGGGCGCGACGATATGGCAACCCAGCACGCGGCGCGTTTCGCGACACACGATCAGTTTCATCAACACACGCGCGTCGGACCCCGCAAAGCTCGAGCGCATCGGCCGGAAGCTGGAGACGTAGACCTCGGCATTGCCGCGCTCCTCGGCCTCTTCCTCGGTGATGCCGACGGTGCCGAATTCGGGCTGGGTGAAGACGGCGGAGGCGACCAGTTCGTGGTCCGAGCGCCGGGCGTTCGCGCCGAAGACGGTATCGGCGAAAGCGTGGCCCTCGCGGATCGCGACCGGGGTCAGGTTGATGCGGTCGGTCACATCGCCCACGGCGAAGATCGAGGGCACGTTGGTCTGCGACCATTGGTCGACCATGACCTCGCCGCGCTCGCCCAGTTCCACGCCTGCTGCTTCGAGGCCGAGCCCCTCGGTGTTCGGCGTGCGACCCGTCGCGTAGAGCACCGCGTCGAACTCGTCCTCGCGCCCGTCGCCGCAGGTCACTTTCAGGCAGTTCTCGGTCTTCTCGATCTCGGTGATGACGACATGGGTGTGAATTTCGATGCCGCTCGCCTGCATCTGGTCGACGATCAGGTCGCGTGCCTCGCCGTCGAAGCCGCGCAGCAGCGGCGAGCGGTTGTATTGCGTGACGTGCACGCCCAATCCGTTGAGGATGCAGGCGAATTCACAGGCGATATAACCGCCGCCGACGATCAGGATGCGCTCAGGCAAGGTGTCGAGCTTGAAGATGTCGTTCGAAGTCATCACCAGGTCGCAGCCCGGGAACTCGGGTACGAAGGGCCGTCCGCCGACCGCGACGAGGATGTGCTTGGTGGTGATCTTCGTGCCATCGGCCAGCGTGACCTCATGCGGGCCCGAAACCGTCGCGCGCTGGTCAAAGACCTTCACGCCCGCGTTTTCCTGTCCCCGGCGGTAGATCGCTTCGAGCCGGTCGAGCTCCGCATCCAGCTTGCCGCGGAACCCGGGCCAGTCGAATTGACCTGCATCGGCGCTCCAGCCATAGGCGCGCGCCTCCTCGATGGCCGCCGGCGCGGTGGAGGCGAAGACCATCAGTTTCTTCGGGACGCAGCCGCGAATGACGCAGGTGCCGCCCATCCGGTATTCCTCGGCCAGCGCGACGCGCGCACCGTGACCGGCGGAAATCCGGGCCGCTCGCACCCCGCCCGAGCCGCCGCCGATGACGAAGAGATCATAGTCGAAGCTCATGGGAGGCCTTCCTTCCTTGTGGTCCTTGCGCATTGGCTTAGCGGTCCATGCGCTCAGGAGCAAGGCGGGGGAGGGAGGGGGAGGCGCGCGGAACGGGGATGCGGCGCAGCTTTGCATCCCCGGGCGCGCGCCGCGCGGATCAATCCATGTCGCGGAAGATATTCTCGTCCTCGGCGAACTCGATGGTCTCGTTGGCGACCGTGCCCTCATTGATGTCGCGGATCTCGACCTTGCCGTCGGTGCCGCCGATGATGACCTTGTCGCAGATGTCGATGAAGAGGCCGTTCTCGACGACGCCGGGAATCTGGTTCAGCACCAGCGCCAGCTGACGCGGGTTGCCGATGCGGTTGAGATGCAGATCGACGATATAATTGCCCTCGTCGGTCACGAAGGGCTGCTGACCGTTCAGGCGCAGTGAAGTCTGGCGGCCCATTACATCCATCGAGTCCAGCAGCTCCTCGATCAGCGCGCGGGTGACCTGCCAGCCGAAGGGGACGACCTCGACGGGCAAGGGGAAGGCGCCCAGATGGTTCACTTCCTTGGAGGCGTCGGTGATGACGATCATCTGGTCCGACGCGGTGGCGACGATCTTCTCCTGCAGCAGCGCGCCGCCGCCACCCTTCACCAGGTTCAGGTCGGGGTCGAATTCGTCCGCCCCGTCGATCGTGATGTCGAGCCATTTCGCCTCGTCGAGGGCCACGACCTTGATGCCGACCTGACGCGCGAGATCGGCGGTGCGGGTCGAGGTGGGCACCCCGATCAGTTGCAGGCCTTCATCGCGAATACGCTCGCCAAGGCAGCGTACCATCCAAGCGGCGGTCGAGCCGGTGCCGAGGCCCACGCGCATCCCGTCTTCGACGAAGTCAACGGCACGGCGGGCGGCGGCGAATTTCGCCTTGTCGATCGGGGAGAGGTCGGCAGCCATTTGGCACTCCATTCATGGGCAGTCTGAGTTGCCGACGCTTATAGGCAATCCGGGGCGTTCAGGCGAGGGCTTTGTCGATCCGTGCTAAGCGCAGGAGGAATTGTCGCATCCCGCCCGCCATCAGCCGCGCGGCATCGGATCGGGAGTCGGTGCCGTGCCTGAACCGCGAAGGCGTGGTCATTGCCGAGCGTCCTTTCGCCCGTCAGGTTGCGCGAAACTCCTCCATGTCGCGTCAACGATGTTGCTTTTGCGCGTGACGGGGTCGTTTTGGGGCTGTTGGTCGGCGGGCGAAACCGGCAGTCTGGGCCTAAATCAGGGCAGGGAGGTCGCATGTTTCTGAGCGTATTCGACATCTTCAAGATCGGCGTCGGGCCGTCCTCGTCGCATACGATGGGGCCGATGGTGGCGGGCGCGCGGTTTCTCGACGCGCTCCGGGCCTCACCCTTCACCGCGCATGGGGTGCGGGTACGGCTGCACGGCTCGCTCGCCTTTACCGGCAAGGGCCATGCGACGGACCGCGCGGCGATCCTCGGGCTCGCGGGCGTTGTGCCCGAGAGCTACGATAACGATCTGGCCGAGAAATTGCTGGCCGCGAATGCGCGCGATCACCTGTTGAAGCCTGACGGATTGCCGCCGCTGGCCTTCGACCCCGAGGCCGATCTGATCTTCGACTACGACACGTCGCTGCCCGGCCACGCCAACGGCATGGTGATCGAGGCGCGCGACGCGCAGGGCGACGTGTTGATGCACGAGGTCTATTACTCGATCGGCGGTGGCTTCGTGCGCACAGAAGCCGAACTGGCCGCGGTCGACGATGCGGCCCGCGACGCGCCGAGCCCGGTGCCGTTTCCCTTCAAGACCGCCGAGGAAATGCTGGCGATGGCCCATGCCTCCGGGCTGAGCATCGCGCAGATGAAGCGGCGCAACGAGGCGCGCTTCCGTGGTCCGAAGGAGATCGACGAGGGTCTCTCGAAAATCTGGGTCACGATGCGCGATTGCATGGAGCGCGGATTGACGAGCGAGGGCGAATTGCCAGGCGGGTTGCGGGTCAAGCGCCGTGCCAAGGCGATCCATGAGAGCCTGAAGGCGGATTGGGGCCAGAACCTCGCTCCGCCGCATCAGATCAACGACTGGATCTCGGCCTATGCGATGGCGGTGAACGAGGAAAATGCCGCCGGCGGGCAGGTCGTCACTGCACCTACGAACGGAGCGGCGGGTGTGCTGCCTTCGGTGATCCGCTACTGGCTCGATCATGTGCCTTCCGCATCCTCCGCGAAAATCCCCGATTTCCTGCTGACCGCGGCGGCGGTCGGCGGGCTGATCAAGACCAACGCGTCGATCTCGGGCGCCGAATGCGGCTGTCAGGCCGAAGTCGGTTCGGCGGCGGCGATGGCGGCGGCGGGACTGGCCGCCGTGCTGGGAGGCACGCCTGAGCAGATCGAGAACGCGGCCGAAATCGCGCTGGAGCACCACCTCGGCATGACCTGCGATCCGGTAAAGGGGCTGGTGCAGGTGCCCTGTATCGAGCGCAACGGTCTGGGCGCGATCAAAGCGGTGTCGGCGGCTTCGCTGGCGCTGCGCGGAGACGGCACGCATTTCGTGCCGCTGGACGCGGCGATCGAAACGATGCGCCAGACGGGCCGCGACATGCACGAGCATTACAAGGAAACGAGCCTGGGTGGGCTAGCGGTGAACGTGCCGAACTGCTGAGGATGCATTATCCGTGCTGAGGGCCTCGCCCGATCGCGGGTGGGCGCTCACGCGATAGGTGGCGGGTACTTAATCGTGCCATTTCTCCCCAAGACCGAGCGCGCGCAGGTTGCGCGAAAGCGCCCTGGGGGGCGGTCGGGCGCGGCCCGGGATGGTCGCCCGGGCGGGCCATCACTTCGAGGGAAGCCACCAAAACACGCTCCCCCTTGACTTTTAGCGCCATCACGCGCATTTAGCCCACATCGCCGCGCTGCCGCGTGAGCAAGCCGCGCCCGAGAGAGGCGCACCGGCGATACCTCCCGAGTTCCCATTCACGCAGGGTTCTGACACGCGAGACCGGACCACGCGGGACTAGCCCGCCTGTCCCGAGGTCTGCGTCAACCTGCGCTCCGGACACTCCCGTCCGGGCTGATCGCCGTGCGTATCCCCGCGTGGGAGCCTCGGCCATAAAGGATAGGCATTGTCCGATTTCTCTTCGCTGGGGCTCTCCCCGGCCATTCTCAAGTCGCTCGCACGCGCAAAATTCACCCAGCCGACCCCGATTCAGGAAAAGGCGATTCCGCTGGTTCTTGCGGGCCATGACGTGCTGGGCCTCGCCCAGACCGGCACCGGCAAGACGCTGGCATTCGGCCTGCCGCTCATCGACAAACTGATGGCGCAGCCGGGCAAACCTTCGCCCAAGACCTGCAAGGCGCTGATCCTCGCGCCGACCCGCGAACTGGTGAACCAGATCGCCGACAACCTCTCGGGGCTCGTTCAGGGTACCAAGATGAATGTCGCCACCGTCGTCGGCGGCCAGTCGATCAACCGTCAGATCACCATGATGCATCGCGGCAACGACATTCTCGTCGCGACCCCGGGCCGTCTGATCGACCTTATGGATCGCGGCGCGGTCGACCTGCGCTACACCCGCCATCTGGTGCTCGACGAGGCCGACCAGATGCTCGACCTCGGTTTCATCCACGCGCTTCGCAAGATCGCATCGCGCCTTGGCACCCCGCGCCAGACGCTGCTGTTCTCGGCCACGATGCCGAAGCAGATGGAGGAGATCTCGCAGGCCTACCTCACCGATCCGAAGCGTGTGCAGGTCTCGCCCCCCGGCAAGGCCGCCGACAAGATCACCCAATCGGTGCACTTCCTCGACAGCAAGGCCGAGAAGGCCCGCAAGCTGCGCGATATTCTCTCGGCCGACATGGGCGCGCTGACGCTCGTCTTCGCCCGCACCAAGCATGGCGCGGAAAAGCTGATGAAGAGCCTCCGCGCAGACGGCTACAACGCGGAATCGATCCACGGCAACAAATCACAAGGCCAGCGTGACCGCGCGATCAAGGGCTTCCGCGATGGCAAGGTCAACGTGCTGGTCGCGACCGATGTGGCCGCGCGCGGGATCGACATTCCGGGCGTGTCCTATGTCGTGAACTTCGACCTGCCGGACGTGCCGGATGCCTATGTCCACCGTATCGGGCGCACCGCGCGCGCCGGTCGCGAGGGCGAGGCGATTGCCTTCTGCTCGCCGGACGAGGCGGATAACTTCCTGCAGATCGAAAAGCTGATGAAGATCGAGATCCCGACCGCGAGCGGCGAACGCCCGTCCGAGGCCGTGCGCCCCTCCGCGCGCGCAGGTCGTGGCCGCGGTCGCAGCGGTCCGCGCTCCGGCGGCAACAAGGGTCGCGGCGGCAAGCCCCAGGACAAACCGCAGGGGCAGGGGCAAGGCCAGGGTCAAGCTCAGGCCCAAGCGCGCTCGAAACCGCGCGCGGAAGCCAAGCCCAAGGTCGACGCCGGCGGCAACGCTACGCCGAAGCGGCGTCGCCCGCGTCGGCGCAACGCAGGCGCTGCATGAAATTGACACCGGGCCGCATCGCAAGATGCGGCCCGTTTCAGTTCGACCGTCCGGTCTATGTGAGGCGCGTCCGAACGATCCAACCGAAACGCATCCACTGCCTTCACCTGCATCGCTTCAATGTGATGTCTAACGCCGCGGCGAAGCCGTTTGCAGAAAAATCGAAAACGCCCACTTTCGGAATGGAAACGTAGAAATTCGCCTTCCCGCCTGCCGCCTCGACTCGTTTTAGCGCGTTGATCGCAAGCTTGTCGGTCCGTTCATCCACCCAGGCATATTGTCCGGTCGAACGCAGACGGAATTTGCTCTGCCCGATGGTGATGGTCATTCCGCCAGAGCGCGGCAGCCGTCGGTCGGCATAAACGGACACCTCCGGTTGCCTCCCCGAATGCTTCGTAACCGCGACGTAGAGAAGCGAGCCATTCAGCAGAATGCGCCGATCATTCGCGGTCGCGACCCAGCAGGTCTTGATGGTTCCGTTTCTCTCTTCGAAAACGCTCCACTTCCCGACATTGCCGATGCTATCGGCGGCGTGGGATGGCGAGAGCGCACCGAGAGCAATCAGGGCGGCGCAGGAAAGTACTCTGAGAAGACGGCTCATGCGCGTTCCTCCGACCAACGCAATCTACCTCGCCCCATAAGGGCAAGGTAATGATAGCATAATTTTCGTTAGTTGGGCCGAGTTATGTGCCGGGGCGGCTAACGGGAGAACTGGTGTTCTCGCGGCTTGGAGGCTCACCCCACCTCCGCAAACACCTTCTTCAGCGCCCTCTCCAGCTTCTCGAACATCTCGTCCATCTGCGGCTCGGTCAGGATGAAAGGCGGACACAGCACCACCGATTGCCCGAGCGGTCGGCAGATCAGCCCCTGATCGGTGCAGGCATTGGCGATGCGTTCCGAGACCGAGAGCGACCCGTCGAAAGGCGTCTTGCTCTCGCGGTCCTTCACCGCTTCCAGCGCCCACATGTAGCCCACGCCGCGCAGTTCGCCGATATTGGGGTTTTGCGCGATCTGGGCGAGGCCCTCTTCCAGTCGCGGGCTCAGGCGGCGTACGTTCTCGGCCAGCCCCTCGTTCATCACCACGTCGATCGCTTTCAATGCGATCGCGCAACCGACCGGGTGGCCCGAGGCGGTGAATCCGTGAGGGAATTCCTCGATCGCCTCGGAGGCGGCTTGCAGGCGGGCTGACAGTTCCGGGCCGAGGATCACCGCACCCATCGGGAAGAACCCGGCGGTGAGGTTTTTCGACGAGATTATTGCGTCGGGCTGGAAGTCATAGGTTTCGCAGCCCCATGTGCTGCCGGTGCGCCCGAAGCCGCAGATCACCTCGTCCGAGATCAGCGGGATGTCGTATTTCTTGAGAATCTTCGCGACCGCCTGGAAATAGCCCTTCGGCGGCGTGATCACCCCGCCCGCGCCCATCACCGGCTCGGCGAAGAAGCCCGCGATCGTCTCCGCGCCTTCCTTGATGATCGTCGCTTCCAACTCGTTCGCGAGGCGCTGGGTGAATTGCTCCTCCGTCTCGCCCTCATGTCCCTCGCGCCAGTAATGCGGGCAGGTGAGATGCAGAAACCCCGGCAGCGGCAGGCCGAAGACCGAATTATAGGGCTTGCCCGTCATCGAGGCCGAGACCGCCGTGACCCCGTGATAGGCGTTCTTGCGGGTCAGGATCTTGCGCTTCTGCGGCTTGCCCTCGGCGGCGTGCAGGAACCACAGCATCTTGACCATCGTGTCATTCGCCTCGGAGCCGGAATTGGTGTAGAACACCTTGCCGTCGCCGAAAGGCGAGACCTCGATCAGCTTCTCGGACAGCATCACCGTCTGGTCCGACATCCGCCCGAAGAAAGCGTGATAGCCCGGGAAGCGCGCATATTGCGCCTGCGCCGCCGCGATCAGCCCGGGATGGTCGAACCCGGCGACCATGTTCCAGAGCCCGGAATTCGCATCGAGATATTTCCGCCCCTCGGTGTCGAAGATGTACGGCCCCTCGCCATGGGTCACGACGACCGCGCCCCGGTCATGGATCGTGGGCAGATCGGTGAAACCGTAGAAGCTATGCGCATCGGCGCGGGCCTGCCAGCTTTGGTCTTTCATCTCGCGACTCCTCCGGGATGGGCGATGGATGGAAGCGAGGCTATCCGCGGCGCGGTCGGCGTCAATGCTCTACGATGTCCCATGGTTGCGCGCGGCTTGCGCACCGGGGCGGGGCAGGGCAGTCTGCGCGGCAAGACTTATCGCCTCCCCGATCACGGAGCCTCCCATGCCCGCCGCCCATCCCCGCATCAGCCTCTGGGCGGTCGAGGTCTTCGTGGCCACGGCAGAGGAAGGCGCGACTACCGCCGCCGCGCGCCGCCTCGGCGTTTCGGCCTCGGCGGTCAGCCAGCAACTCGCAGGTCTGGAAAGCGCTTTGGGCGCGGAGCTTGTGGACCGTTCGGCCCGGCCGTTCGCGCTGACGGCTGCCGGGCGGGCCTTCCTGCCGCATGCCGAGGCGATGTTGGACGAATTGGCGCGGGGCCGCGCCGGGGTGGGCCAAGCCGATCCGGCGGGGCTCACGAGTTTCCGGCTGGGCATGATCGAGGATTTCGAGGCCGAGGTGACGCCGCTTCTGCTGGCGGGGATGGCGGATGAGCTCAGCACCTGCCGATTCGAGCTGGAAACCGGGCCGAGCCACCGCCTGCTGTCGAAGCTCGAAGCGCGCGGTCTGGATGTCGCCGTCGCCGCCGAGCCGCAGGGCGCCGCGCTCGACGGGATCGAGCTGCATCCGCTTCTGACGGAACCGTTCCTCGCCATCCATCCCGCCGATGCGCCTGCGCAGAGCGATCCGCCGCTGCCGCTGATCCACTATTCCCAGCGCACGCTGATGGGCCGACAGATCGCCACGCATCTCGCGCAAACGGGCAAGGCTCCGCCGCATCAACTGGAACTCGACAGCTACCCAGCGATCCTTGCGCTGGTCGCGGCGGGGCGGGGTTGGACGATCCTCACGCCTTCGGCGGTGCGCCATGCGCCGCGCGCGGGGCTGGCGCTCTCGCCGCTCGACGGGCCGCCTTTGACCCGGCGGATCGTGCTGGCGGCGCGCGACGGGATGATGGCGGATTGGCCTGCGAAAGTGGCGGGCCGACTGCGGACGCTGCTGCAAGAACGCGTGGTCGAACCGGCTCTGGCGGAAGCGCCGTGGCTGGAGGAGACGTTGCGGGTCGAGGCGGGCTAGGGCGGCTCAGCCGATCCCCAAACCGGCCAGCGCGGCAGCGAATTCCTCGCGCGGCAGCATCATCAGTGCCGGGCCGTCCATCACGATCCTCACGGAGCCCGTCGCGCGGTTCGAGGTGCCGACCCGCTCGGCGGGGGTAAAGCCGATCCCGTCGAGCGGCCAATGGAGCCCTTCCGAGCGCGCCTTTACCTCGCCGAAAGGAAACAGTGATACGCGCGTGCCTTCCGCCAGATCGAGCGAGAGCGACGGAGGGCAGCGGAAGATCACCTCCTCCTCAGCAAGCATCACCACCCGATGCGGCGTGCGGATCAGGTCGGTCATCGCGGCCAGCGTGTGATCCAGCCGCATCCCCGTGAAACCGAGCGCGAGGATGAACGGTGCCTCGATCCGTTGCAGGGACTTCGCGAAATCGGTGCTGTCCTGCTCGGCCACCTGATGGACGCGTGGGCCCAGCGATGCCCGTGCCGCATCCGACAGAGAATCCAGATCGCCGATCACCGCTTTCGGGGTCAGGCCCATCGCCAGCGCGCGATCTCCGCCACCATCGGCGGCCACGAGGCAGGGGGCGATTGTCAACGCTTCGTCAACATCCGCCTGTTTGATCGCGCCGGCGCCGAGAAGCGAAACCCCGGTTGACGAATGGACAATACTGCTAATCATGGATTGATTGATGACGATTGTGGCAAAGAAAGACAATCGAGACCGGTAAAAAACCTTTCAAATGCCTTCTTTCGTCCACGCGAAAGAACCAGTTGGACAGGAATGTCGACGCATTGAGGTCCAATAGAAAGCGAGTGGTCCATGGTTGGTGCGAGCAAGATCCTGACCGTATCCTACGGCACCTTTTCGTGCACCTTGGAAGGATTTGACGAGCCTTTCAACACGATGAAGGCGATTGCGGAGTATTTCCGCGATCTGGCCGCCGACGACCGGTATTTCGGCGCAGAGCCGCCCCAACCCGATGCGGAGATGCTTCACCGTATCGCGGAGCGGGAGATTCAGCGCCGGGTCGAGGCAAAAATTCAGGAAAACGGCGTCGTGCTGCGCCAGCAAGACACGCTCCTGGGTGGCGAGGCTGCAGCCGACGAGGCGCCCGCGCCCGCTCAGGAAGAGCCGCTTGTGACGTCGGAAGCGCCGCAAGAAGCCGCGCCTGCCGCCGAAACGCCCGCGCAGCCGGAGGTCGCCGAGACGCCCGAGCCGGTGGCAGCGCCCGAACCGGTCGCAGAGCAGCCCGAAGCCGAGGTTGCGGCGCAGCACGCCGAGCCCGAAGCAGGCTTCGCGCAGCCGGAAACCGTTGCCGCTAAGCTGCAGCGTATCCGCGAAGCCGTCGCCCGTGCTCGCGAGGTTCAGGCCGACAGCTTCTCCGAGGAAGACGAACCCGTTTCCGCCCCCGAGGCGCTTCTGGGCCGCTTCGAGGCTGAACCGTCGAGCGAAGCCGAGGATTTCGGCTACGACCTTGACATCTCCGGCCCGCTGAGCGCCGAGGAAATCGAACCCGAAGCCTCCGAGCCTTCGCAGCCCGACGCCGAGATGCCCGAAGAAGACGTGGCAGAAGAAGCGGCAGAGGTCGCGCTCGAACAGGCCGCGGAAGGCATCGAAGCGGCTGAAGCCGAAGAGTCCGTCGCCGAGCAGGATGAGGCTGACGCGGACGAAGACGAAGACGAGGAAGCCGACACGGACTTCAACACGAGCGACGATCAGATGCAGCGCCGTCAGGCGACCCGCCGCGCGCGCCGTTCGGCCAAGCGTGCCAAACGCATCGCGGCGCTCAAGGCCGCTGCGGACGAACTCGGCGCGACCGAAGAGACCGACGCCGATCAATCCGAGGACAGCGCCGAGGCGGCCTCGGCAGATGTCACCCTCGACACCGAAACGCCGGTCGACGCACCCGCCACGCCGCGCTTGCGTGCCCGCGTGATCAAGGTGCGCCGCCGCGAAACCATCGAGTCTGCGGAAGCAGCATCGGCCGCTACTGACGAGGGTTCGGAGCAGACCGAAGACGGTGCCACCGCCGAAGTTGCCACCACCGAAGTCCAGGAAGATCAGGCGACCCCGGCCGAGGCGCAGGTCGAAGCCGAGGCCGATGCGGCGCAAGAACAGCCTGAAGTCGCCGCAGAGGCCGAGCAGGAGGTGGAAACCGAGGCAGAGCTGGAAGCAGAAGCGGAGGATGACGACCTCGCCGCGCGACTGGCTGCGGAACTGGGCGACGCCTCGTCGGAGGCAGGCCCGGCGCCGAAGGCAGAGCAGCCACGCGCCCGGGACGATGCCGATCACGGCAGCCGTGTGCCTGGCGGCCTGTCGCCGGAAGCCGAAGCCGATCTCATGCGCGAGCTCGCGGCACTGCAGATGGAGAACCTCTTCACCGGGTCCGAGATCGAGACCGACGACGAGGCTCCGCAAGAGGCCGTCGCGCAGGGCGAAGTGGCCGAAGACGACGCGATGCCGGAAATCGACCTGTCCGAACTGGAAGACGAGTCGGTCGACGCCCCGCTGGTTCTGACGCAGGACGAGGCCGAGGCGCCCGAAGCGGAAACGCCTGAGGCACACATGGAGACCGCGTCGCTCGACGCGCAGGACGTGCTGGTTCTGGGCAACACGATCATCGAGGCCGAGGAAGCCGAGGTCGAGGCGATGTCGGAAGATGACGCCATGGCGGAAGCGGAGGAAGATACCCGCGCCGACACTTTCGCTGCCGAGGCATCGGAAGAAACCGAAGCCACCGGGACCGCAGACGCGGAAGACACGGAAGAAGCGCAGGCCCCGACCGAGGTTGCCGCGCGCGAGGTCGCGTCGCTTTCCGAAAGAGAGACCGACCGCGAAGCGGAGATGGATCGCCTCCTCGCCGAGGCCGACAAGCAGGCCGAAGGTGTCGAGACGCGCCGCCGCTTCTCCGCGATCGCGCATCTCAAGGCCGCCGTGGCTGCGACCGTCGCGGATCGTCTGGCCAAGGGGCAGGACACCGCGAAAGGCGGCGTCGAGGACGAGGACGGGTCCGAGCCCTATCGTGCCGACCTGACCCAAGCCGTGCGCCCGCGTCGCCCGGTCAGCTCGGGCGAGACGGGTTCGCGTCGCCCCGAACCAATGCGACCGGCGCCGCTGGTACTGGTCTCGGAACAGCGCGTCGATGCGGAAGAAGAAGCCGCCGATGAGCAGCCCGCGCCTCAGCCCACCGCCGCGATCCGCCCGCGCCGTGTCTCGGCAAGTCAGTTCGCCGCTGGCGGAGCGGACGAGGCCGAAGCCATGCCGATGAACCCCGAGCAGGCGACGAGCTTCGCCGAATTCGCCGAAAGCCTTGGTACGCAGGGTCTCTCCGATCTGCTGGAAGCCGCTGCGGCCTATACCTCGGCCGTCGAAGGGCGTCCGCATTTCTCGCCGCCGCAGATCATGCGCAAGCTGTCCTTCATGGACGATGCGGTTGATGTGCCGCGCGAGGAGCGGATGCGTGTCTTCGGGCGTCTGCTGCGTCAGGGCAAGATCACCAAGGTGAAGCGCGGCCAATACGCGATTACCGAAGCCTCGCGCTACTGGGACGAGGCGAAGATGGCCTCGGGGCAGTAACCCCGGCGAAAGATCAGAAAAGGGCGGTCCTTCGGGGCCGCCCTTTCTTATTGGATCAATAGAGCCGTGCGCGCAGGCATTGGATCAGCACGCGCGCGCCGGGGGCGATCAACTCGTCGGGAAAGTCGTAATCGGGATTGTGCAGGGCCGGGCGGTCGCCCGCGCCCAGAAGCGCCATCGCCGCGGGTCCGTGATCGGCAAAACGACCGAAATCCTCGGAGGCGCGCATCGGTAGATCGGTCTCGGTGGTCTCGATCCCCTCGGCCTGAAGCGCCCCCCGCAGGATGCCATTCGCTTCGGGGGCGTTTTCGCAATGGCGAAAGATATCATGATAGGTGATCTCGCGCTCCAGCCCGAGCGCATCGGCGGCGTCACGCACCATCGCCTCGGCCTTGTCGACTAGCCCCGCCATCCCCGCATCGCGCTGGGTGCGCAGGGTCGCCCAAAGCTCCGCCGCGCCGGGGGCGACGCCGAAGGCAGGCTCACCGAGCCGCGCATGGGTGACGGTGACGCGCGCGAAATCGGGATCGCTTTGGTGCAACGCGTTGCCGAGCGCCGTTAGATCGGTCAGCAGCCGGGCCAGTGCCGGGGCAGGGGAACGACCGCTTTCTGGTAACGAAGCATGAGCGGTCCAGCCGGTGAGCGTGATCTTCATGCCGCGCGAGGCGCAGTTCATTACCCCGTCCTGCAGCGCCGCCGTTCCGAGAGGGACACCCGGCATGTTGTGCAAGGCGAAGGACAGGTCGGGCGCGATCTCGACAAAGCGCGGATCGGCAATCACGGCTGCAGCCCCTGCGCCGGTCTCTTCGGCCGGTTGGAACAGCAAGACCGCGCGGCCACGGGCGGGACGATTGCGCGACAGCCAGCGTGCGACTCCCGCGAGAATCGCCATATGCCCGTCATGGCCGCACAGATGCCCTTTGCCGGGAAAGTTGGAGCGGTAGGGCGGGGCGCCGGTCTCATGGATCGGCAGCGCGTCCAGTTCGCAGCGCAAGAGGATTGTGGGTCCGGGCTCCGCGCCGTCGTAGATTGCGGCGACCCCGTGCCCGCCAAGCTCGGTCAGCGTCCGGTCGGGTGCGGTTGGCAGCAGCATCGCGACGACCCGCGCGGCGGTGTCGCGTTCCTCGCCCGAAAGCTCGGGATCCTGATGCAGACGATGCCGCCACGCGGTCAATTCCGTGATGTCGGAATTGGTTAGGCTATCGGGCGGGAGGGGGGAAGGCGCGCTGGTCATGAGGCTAACCTGCCCGTTTTCCGGCGCGCCCGCCAGAGGGTGTCACTCGCGCGGTGGATCATCCGGATCGTCCTTGCCGACACCTTTGAAAATCGGCTTGAGCGGCGCGATCCAAAGCAGGCCGAGCACGACATAGACGCAGAACTCCGCCCAGATCGGCAGCCGCCCCCAGCGCGCGCCCGCCCAGTTCACCACCGTGACGGCGACGACGACATAGGCGGGCAACCCCACGACGAGGGCCAGAAGCGAGAGGCGGCGACGGGCCTTGTAGCTCAGCGCCATTGGATCAATCCGCGAAGGGGTCGGTCACGAGGATCGTGTCGTCGCGCTCGGGCGAGGTCGAAAGCATCGCGACCGGGCAGTCGATCAGCTCCTCGATCCGGCGAACATATTTGATCGCGGCGGCCGGAAGATCGGCCCAGCTGCGCGCGCCTTCGGTCGATTCGGCCCAGCCTTCGATCTCTTCATAGACGGGGATGCAGCGCTTTTGCTCTTCCGCGGCGGTTGGCAGATAGTCGAGCTTCTCGCCATCGAGTTCGTAGCCGGTGCAGATTTTGATCGTTTCGAACCCGTCGAGCACGTCGAGCTTGGTCAGCGCGATGCCGTTCACGCCCGAGATCGCGCAGGTCTGACGCACTAGGGCCGCGTCGAACCAGCCGCAGCGACGCTTGCGGCCCGTGACGGTGCCGAATTCATGGCCGCGCGTGCCGAGGCGGTTGCCGTCCTCGTCGTCCAGCTCGGTCGGGAAGGGGCCTTCGCCTACACGGGTGGTGTAGGCCTTGACGATCCCGAGCACGAAATCGATCGCGCCCGGGCCCATGCCGGTGCCGGCCGCAGCCTGACCTGCAACCACGTTCGACGAAGTCACGAAGGGGTAAGTGCCGAAGTCGATATCCAACAGCGAGCCCTGGGCGCCTTCGAAGAGGATACGCTTGCCCTGCTTGCGCTGCTCGTTGAGCACTTTCCAGACGGGGGCCGCGTATTTGAGGATCTCGGGGGCGACTTCCTTGAGCTTGGCAATCAGCGCGTCGCGGTCGATCGCTTCGATACCGAGCCCCTTGCGCAACGGATCGTGGTGCTGCAGCGCGCGGTCGACGCGGGCCTCCAGCGTCGCGTCATCGGCGAGATCGGCCACGCGGACCGAACGGCGACCCACCTTGTCTTCGTAGGCCGGGCCGATACCGCGGCCGGTGGTGCCGATCTTGGTGCCTTTCGAGGCCGCTTCCTCGCGGGCGCGGTCGAGCTCGCCGTGAATCGGCAGGATCAGCGGGGTGTTCTCCGCGATCATCAGCGTCTCGGGGGTGATCTCCACCCCCTGGTCGCGGATCTTCTCGATCTCGGCGAGCAGGTGGAACGGGTCGAGCACGACGCCGTTGCCGATCACCGAGAGTTTGCCGCCCCGCACCACGCCCGAAGGCAGTGCGTTGAGCTTGTATACCTTGCCGTCGATCACGAGCGTATGGCCCGCGTTATGACCGCCCTGAAACCGCGCGATCACGTCCGCGCGCTCGCTGAGCCAGTCCACGATCTTGCCTTTCCCCTCGTCACCCCATTGGGCGCCGACGACGACGACATTGGCCATTGCTCTCTCCTTGGCAGGTGTAAAACCGCGCGAGGTATAGCGGCTGAGCGCGCGGGGCGAAAGACCGCATTTGCGAGAGGCGATCGCTCTATCCATACGCCGCGCGCAGGCGGGCAGCGCAGGAGCCTCCGGCGGGGATATTTGGGCCAATACGAAAGTCAAAGCGCGCGTGAAGGCCGGGCGTGGGCCGATTTGACCCCGCGAAAGCCGAAAATCCGCCTATGCGGCCTTGCGCCCTCAGCCTCATCCGCCTAGATAGGCGCGTCGCAAGAAAGAAGGCCCGGACCCGTTCATGGAAAACGTCGTTCTCTCGATCCACCTGATCCTCGCGCTGCTGCTGATTGGCGTGGTGCTCCTGCAACGCTCCGAAGGGGGTGGTCTCGGCATGGGGTCGTCCAACAGCTCCGGCGGTGGCGTAGGCGGGTTGATGACCGGTCGGCAGGCCGCCAATGCGCTGACCCGCGTGACCTGGGTTCTGGCCGCCGGCTTCTTCGCGACCTCGGTGACGCTGACGGTTCTGGCCGCGCAGAAAGCGGGCACCGGCTCGGTGGTCGACACCGCTGCGCCCCAGCAAAGCGCGCCGGCGGATACCGCGCCGGCCAATGACACGACCGGTTCGACGCCCTCGCTCGACGTGGTGATGCCGCCGCCTGCCAGCGGTTCGGACGCCTCGAGCGGCGGAAACGCGGGCGAAACCACGACGGATACGCAAAGCGGTCCGGTCACGCCGCCCGCCGCCAACTAAGCCGTCACTTCAGTCAACCATCGGTTCGCACCCACAAAAACTTGCGGGTGCGTCCTGTCCAAACTCAATAGCTTGCGGTCTGGTTGCGGGCAGGCCGCGAATCGTGTAAGCATTAAATCCCGTGATCCTGGCCCTCTTGGGGCAGGGAAACCATTCGAATTTCGCAGATCACGGGGGTCTTCATGGCACGTTATGTCTTCATTACCGGCGGCGTCGTCTCGTCGCTCGGAAAGGGTTTGGCATCCGCCGCCCTGGGGGCATTGCTGCAAGCACGCGGCTTTTCGGTTCGGCTGCGCAAGCTCGATCCCTATCTGAACGTTGATCCGGGCACGATGAGCCCGTTCGAGCATGGCGAGGTTTTCGTCACCGATGACGGGGCGGAGACCGATCTCGACCTTGGTCACTACGAACGATTCACCGGGGTGTCGGCCCGCAAGACCGACTCGATCTCCTCGGGGCGGATCTACACCAACGTTCTCGAGAAGGAGCGCCGCGGGGAGTATCTGGGCAAGACGATCCAGGTGATCCCGCACGTGACCAACGAGATCAAGGATTTCCTCGATGTCGGCGATGACGAGGTCGATTTCATGCTGTGCGAGATCGGCGGCACGGTGGGCGATATCGAAGGTCTACCCTTCTTCGAAGCGATCCGTCAGTTCAGCCAGGACCGACCGCGCGGTCAGGTGATCTTCATGCATCTCACGCTGCTGCCCTATCTGGCGGCGTCCGGCGAGCTGAAGACCAAGCCGACGCAGCACTCGGTCAAGGAACTGCGCTCTATCGGCCTCCAGCCCGACGTGCTGGTCTGCCGCTCGGAGCAGCCGATCCCCGACAAGGAGCGCGGCAAGATCGCGCTGTTCTGTAACGTGCGCCCCGAGGCGGTGATCCCCGCCTACGATCTCAAGTCGATCTACGAGGCGCCGCTGGCCTATCACCGCGTCGGTCTCGATCAGGCGGTGCTTGACGCGTTCGGCATCTCTCCCGCGCCGAAGCCGGAGCTGAGCCGCTGGGAAGACGTGATGGACCGTCTCGATCATGCCGAGGGCGAGGTGCGCGTCGCGATCGTGGGCAAATACGTTCAGCTCGAAGACGCCTACAAGTCGATCGCCGAGGCGCTGACCCATGGCGGGATGGCGAACCGGGTGCGCGTGAAGGCCGAATGGATCGACGCCGAGATTTTCGAGAACGAAGATCCGGCACCTTATCTGGAAAACTACCACGCGATCCTTGTGCCCGGTGGCTTCGGTGAGCGCGGCACCGAGGGCAAGATCCGCGCCGCCCAATTCGCGCGCGAAAAGGGCGTTCCTTACCTGGGCATCTGTCTGGGTATGCAGATGGCCGTCATCGAGGCCGCGCGGAACCTCGCGGGCGTCAATGATGCGGGCTCGGAAGAGTTCGATCACGAGGCGGGCAAGAAGCGCTTCACCCCGGTCGTCTATCACCTCAAGGAATGGGTGCAGGGCAACCACAGGGTCGAGCGCAAGGTCACCGACGACAAGGGCGGCACCATGCGCCTGGGCGCCTACACGGCGGCGCTGAAGGAGGGCTCGAAGGTCGCCGAGGTCTATGGCGCGACCGATATCGAGGAGCGTCACCGCCACCGCTATGAGGTCGACATCAAGTATCGCGAGCCGTTGGAGAAATGCGGGATGACCTTCTCCGGCATGTCGCCCGATGGCCGCCTGCCCGAGATCGTCGAGCACAAGGATCACCCGTGGTTCATCGGCGTGCAGTTCCATCCCGAGCTGAAATCGAAGCCCTTCGCTCCGCATCCGCTGTTCGCGGGCTTCATCAAGGCCGCGTTGGATCAGAGCCGGTTGGTGTGATCCCGGCTTCCCCCTGAAATCGAGAAAGCCGCGCCTATCCCTGCGCGGCTTTTTTCTTTTTCTTCTTGGAGGTTTTCGGTGCGGGTTTCCCGGTCTGACCGCCGCCGCGTGCGGGGTCGATATGCCGGGCCAGTTCGGTCGGATCGAGGCGGATCAGCGCCTGTATATAGCCCGAGGCCGCGTCGAGGAGTTCACACAAGGCCGCCGCCCGCGGGTCGGCGCTGCGGGCCTCGAGGGCGGATAGGTGATCACGTGCGGGGCCGATCACGCGACGTTCGCGCTCGGCCAGCATCAGCCGCGCCAGTTCCCACGGCTCGGTCGGGGCGACGAAGTAATCCTTGCGCGAGCCAGGGGACCGGGCCGCCTGCACGAGGCCCGCATCGCGCAATTCCTTCAACGCGGTCGAGACGTTGGAGCGCGACAACCCAAGCTGCGCCACCAGATCGTCGGCCGAGGGCGCTTGAGCCGCGCGCCAGATCGCGCCGAGGCAGCGGCCGGCGGGGCGGGAAAATCCGAAACGGGGGGCGAGTTCGGCGAAGGCTTCGGGCAGTTCGGTATCACTCATGCATTCATCCTCTGCCGCCTGTCTCCGCCGCCGGGTTACGCGCCGGGCCGGCGCGCCGCGGACAGTCCCGCGATCAGCGCGGCCTCTCCGTCGCCCAAAGTGACCTGCGCGCCCTGCGCTTGCAAGCCACGGGCGCAAATTTCCGACCAGCCGGGGGCGGAGGCGGAGGACAGCGCCAGCACGGTCTGGCCCAGCCACCACGGTTTCGCCGCGGCGAGTTCCGCGCCCAGCACGGCGCCGGCGGCGCGCGGGGTGTGGCGTCCAAGGCTGAGCGGGGCCAATTCGCGGGCGAGGCGTTCGGGGCGCGAAAGCGTATCGGCGAGAGCTGCGTCGAACCCGTCGCCGGCTTCGAGCGGTGCGCCGAGCGCGGCCAGCATCGCGGCGGAGCCTGCGCGCATCGCGCTGACGACTTCGCCCGCCGAGATATGCGCCCAGATCGCGCTTGCGCCGCAAATCCAGATCACGCCATCGAATTGCGGGATGCCTGCGAGGATACCGGCGATTCGGGCGGCCTCGGGGGCCGTGATCTCGGTGCCGTCGCTGTCTTGGATGAGGCCGGGCAGGGCGGGGTGGCTTTGCCCGCCGATCTCGGTTAGCGGCAGCGCTCCGTCGGGGCGAGGCGTGCAGGGAAGCGCGCGAAGGTCAGGGCCTGCAGTGGAGGCCGCCACGATGGCAGCAGCCCCTTCAGGCAAGAGCGGGCGCGCGGCGGGCCCGGTTTTGCGGTCGGTCACCGCCCCGTCCGACACACGTGCGGCGCGCCAGCGCCCGAATTCTTCCGTGAGTGCGATCCAATCAGCCATGGCGCATCAGATCGCATGGAGGTGGTGCGGGATCAACCCTGCGACAGGCAGGCGGTGATCGTGTCCGCCATTCCTTGCATCAGGTCCTCATAGAGACCGGGGCCATAGGTCAGCGCGGTGCCGGAAGGATCGAGCGACTTGCCGAGCCTCACCGGCGTCCCATCGACGAGGATTTCGACCATTTTCGGGTCGTGGTTCGCTTCAGGGAAGGCGCAGACGGCTTCCTTGGCCGACGCCTCTTCGCGCAGGCTCACCAGATGGGCGGCCCCCGGGGTGGAGGCATCGCTTGGGGAAAGCGCGCCTATGATGGTCAGGCCGTAATGATCGGCGAGATAGCCGTACGCCGCGTGATAGACGAGGAAAGGCTTGTCCGCGACCGGCGCGAACTCGGCCTTGAGCTTGGCGTCGAGCGTCTCGATCCGCGCTTGCGCGGCTTCAGCGTTGGCCGCGTAGGTCTCGGCATGTTCGGGATCGGCCTTGGAGAGGTCTTCGGCGATCAGACCGAGCCAGAGCTTCGCATTGTCGGGGTCAAGCCAAGCATGCGGATCGGTCATCTGGTCGACTTCGGCGTGGTCCCCATTCCCGGCCTCGGCGTGATCCGCGTCGGCGTCGACGCTGTGATCATGCGGGTCCGGCACCGAGAAGCTGCGCAGGGTCGTGCCGGGCGCGTGAAGCAATTCGACCGACTGGCCCTTCACTCCCACGCCGTCGATCGCGCGTTCGAGCCACGGCGTCAGCCGCGGGCCGACCCAGAAGACGAGGTCCGCGTCTTGCAGATCGCGCGCCTGGCTGGGCTTCAGTTGATAGTGATGCGCGTCGGAATTCTGGCCGAGCAGAACCTCCGGCTGCCCCAGATCGCCCATCACCTGCGCGACGAGTGACTGCACCGGCGGAACATCGGTCACGACACTGGGCGCCTCGGCTTGGGCGAGGGCGGGCAGTGCGGCAAGGGCGCTCACGAGAACGGGAAGGGTGGGGCGCATCTGATGTCTCCTGTCCAGCTTGATCTGAGGGGCGGAAAATGTATGTTATAAAATCACTCGTCAAGAAGAAATGTGATAAGGTAACATGCTCGTGGGTTCTTCGACCTCTTCCGCAAAGGCTTTCACGCCGCATGACCACAGCCGATGCGCCGGCGCGACGCTGGCGCGCGCCGAGGCTGTCGCCGCCGAAAAGGGCGCGCGGCTGACTCCTGTGCGTAAGCGTGCACTGGAAATACTGCTGGAAGAACATCGGGCTATGGGGGCCTACGAAGTGCTCGACCGGCTCGCGGCGGATGGGTACGGCAAGCAGCCGCCCGTCGCCTATCGCGCGCTGGAATTCCTTGTCGAGCACGGTCTCGCGCATCGCGTGCGTCGCCTCAACGCCTTCGCCGCCTGCATGAGCCCGGGCGAAAAACATGCGCCGGTTTTCCTGATCTGCCGCAACTGTGGCGAAGTCGCCGAGGCCGGCCCCGAAGAAGGGGCCGACGAGGTGCGTCACGCGTTGCAGGGCGCGGCCGAGCGGTTGAATTTCCATGTCGAGCGGGCCACCGTAGAGGCGCTGGGGCTCTGCCCCAACTGCGCCGCCGAGGAGGCGCAATGAGCGAGTTGATCACGGCGCAGGGTCTGAGCGTGCGCCATGGCGAGGTCGAGGTGCTTCACGGCGTCGACTTCACGATTTCCTCCGGCGAGATCGTTACCGTCGTCGGGCCCAACGGGTCGGGGAAATCGACGCTGATCCGCGCCCTGATTGGGTTGGAGCGTGCCGCGCGGGGCAAAGTGAACCGTGAGGCCGGGCTGCGGATCGGTTACGTCCCGCAAAAGCTGCATGTCGATGCGAGCCTGCCGCTGACCGTGCGCCGGTTCCTGTCGCTACCCAAGCGCGTCTCGAACGCCCGCGCCGAGGCCGCTTTGGAGCGCACCGGCGTCCCGCATCTCGGCGGGCGGCAGATTTCGCGGCTCTCGGGCGGGCAGTTTCAACGTGTGCTTCTGGCGCGCGCCCTGCTGTCCGAGCCGCAGATCCTGATCCTCGACGAGCCGACGCAGGGGCTCGACCAGCCCGGCACGGCGGGGTTCTACAAGCTGATCGAGGAGGTCCGTCAGGAAACCGGCTGCGCGGTGCTGATGGTCAGTCACGATCTGCACGTCGTGATGTCGGCCTCGGACAGGGTGATCTGCCTCAACGGCCATGTCTGCTGTCAGGGGACGCCGAAGGTGGTGGCCGAGGCGCCGGAATACCGCGCGCTATTCGGGATGGGCACGCAAGGGGCCTTCGCGCTCTATCAGCACAGCCACGATCATGGCGAACATGCGGATCACGCAACCTGCAGCCACGATCACGATCACGGCGACGACGCGGCGAAGGACGGCACTCAAACGCACGGGCAGGCGCATGTTTGACGATTTTCTTTTCCGCGCGGCATTGGCCGGGATCGGCCTGACCTTCGCGACCGGGCCTCTGGGCTCTTTCGTTGTGTGGCGGCGCATGGCCTATTTCGGCGATGCGACCGCCCATGCGGCGATCCTCGGCGTGGCACTTAGCTTCGCCTTCGGCATCTCGGTCTATCTCGGCACGCTTGGCGTGGCGCTGGCGATGGCGCTCACCGTCGCGCGGCTCTCGGGGCGCGGCCATGCGATGGACACGCTCTTGGGGGTGCTCGCCCATTCCGCGCTGGCCTTCGGCCTCGTCGCGGCGTCGCTGCAATCGGGGCTGCGGGTCGATCTGTCGGCTTGGCTGTTCGGCGACATACTCGCCGTGTCGCGCAGCGATCTGGCCGTGGTCTGGGGCGGGGCCGCAGTGGTCGCAGCGCTGCTGGCATGGCGCTGGCAGGGGCTGCTGACCGCGACGATTAATGACGAGCTGGCGATGTCTTCGGGGCTCGACCCGCGACGCGAGCAGATGGCATTGACCATCGCGCTGGCGCTGACCGTGGCGGTGGCGATCAAGATCGTCGGTGCGCTTCTGATCGCGGCGCTGTTGATCGTCCCGGCAGCTACGGCGCGGCAATTCGCGCGCGGGCCGGAGGCGATGGCGGCGGGCGCGACCGGGGTGGGGATCGCCTCGGTGCTGCTCGGGCTTTGGGGCTCGTTGCAGTTCGACACGCCTGCGGGTCCGTCGATCGTGGCGGCCTCCGCTGTGCTTTTCGTGCTGTCCCTGCCGCTGCGTCGCGCGCGCTAAGCCGCGCTGCCGCTTGCCAATTCCCGTCCCGCGCGGTGAGATGCGCGACAAAGGAGCCTCGATGGATCATCGCAGTTTCAAGACCCCGGCGCAGATTTTCGTCGACCTAGCGGCGGGCAACCCGCAGCGCCGCATGGCTTTCGATCCGGCGCAACGGCGCGCGGCGCTGCAGGCGCTCTCGCGCGCGATCCATGATTGCGAGGCGGAGATCCTCGCCGCGCTGGCGGAGGATTTCGCCAAGCCCGAGGCCGAAATTCGCCTGACCGAGATCCTGCCCGTTCAGGCGGAGATTTCGCACGCGTTGCGCAATCTGAAAACGTGGACGAAAGTGCGTCGGGTGCGCCCGACCCGTGCGATGTTGGGCACCCGCGCGCGGATCGTGCCGGAGCCGAAGGGCACCGCGCTGATCATCGCGCCGTGGAACTACCCGCTGGCGCTGTCGCTCGGGCCGCTGGTTTCGGCCATCGCGGCGGGCTGTGCCGCGATCGTCAAACCCTCAGAGCTGGCCCCGGCCAGCGCCGCCGTGATCGCGCAGATCGTCGACGAGGCGCTACCTGCCGATCTCGTGCGTGTGGTGCAGGGCGGGGTCGAGGTCAGTCAGGAACTGCTAGAGCAACCTTTCGATCATATTTTCTTCACCGGCTCGCCGCGGGTGGGCAAGATCGTGATGGCGGCGGCGGCGAAGCATCTCACCTCCGTGACGCTGGAGCTGGGCGGCAAATCCCCGGTCATCGTCGGCCCCGGCGCCGACCTGAAAAAGGCCGCGCGGATGATCGCCTGGGGCAAGTTCGCGAATGCCGGTCAGACCTGCATCGCCCCCGATCACGTCTATGTCGCCAAGCAGATCGAAGCCCCGTTCCTGGCCGAGCTGAAAGCCGCGATTGCGCGGATGTATGGCAAGACGGAAGAGGCGCAGGCGGCCACGCGCGATCTCGCGCGGATCATCAACCCGGATCATTTCGCCCGGCTCATGGGCATGATCGAGAGCGCGCAGTCAGCGGGCGCAAAGGCGCTGACCGGCGCAACCGGTGAGGCGCAGAGCCGCTATATCGCGCCGACCGTCCTGATGGGCACCGATCCGTCGATGACGGTCGAGCAGGAGGAGATTTTCGGTCCCGTCCTGCCGGTCATTCCCTTCGACGATGCGGTGGATGTGGTGACGCGGATCGAGGCCGGGCCGAAGCCGCTCGCCCTTTACATCTTCGAGCGCGACCGCGGCTTGATCGACCGATTGCGCCGCGCAACCAGTTCCGGCGCGGTGGGCATCAATGTCGCGCTGGTTCATTACCTGCACCAGAACCTGCCCTTCGGCGGGATCGGCAATTCGGGCGTGGGTGCGGCGCATGGCCATTGGGGCTTCGAGGCATTCACTCATCTCAAACCCGTGCTCGAGAACCGTTTCGCGCCGCTTGCGATGCTGATGCCGCCCTATCGCAGCGGACGCATGGCGAAGCTCGCCCAGAAATTTCTGCGCTAAGGCTGACTGCGGATTTCACGCGTGATCGCGTTCCGCCACAAGCCCGTGTAATCGCTCCGGTTGGCGAGATCGCGCCCTAGTTGAACTCCTGTGATCAATAAGAAACAGGGGATTCACCAATGGCATCAACCGAAACGATGGCGGGAGGAGGCAAGCTGCGGCGGGACGCCGGGGTCATCGGGCTGCTCTTCGCCTCCACGACGTCGATGATCGGCTCGGGCTGGCTCTTCGGGGCCTATCACGCCTCGAAAATCGCTGGGCCGCTCTCGGTCTGGTCCTGGGTGGTCGGGGCGGCGATCATCATGCTGATCGCGCTGTGCTTCGCCGAACTCTCCACGATGTTCTCCAAATCCGGCGCGCTGGTCCATATGAGCCACGCGAGCCACGGTGCGACCTTGGGCAGGCTCTGGGGCTGGATGCTGTTTCTCAGCTATGCGCCGGTGCCTGCGGTCGAGGCCGAGGGGATCGTGACCTATGCGAACAATTACCTGCCCTATTTTCTGCGCGGAGACGGGACGGGCACGCTGACGCTGGTGGGCTTCATCACCTCCGCGCTTCTTCTGAGCGTTCTGGCGCTGCTGAACTTGCTGGCGATCAAGGCGCTGCTGAAGGTTAACAATACGGT
The DNA here is from genome assembly GCF_002213195.1 of Thioclava sp. F42-5. NCBI lineage: Bacteria > Pseudomonadati > Pseudomonadota > Alphaproteobacteria > Rhodobacterales > Paracoccaceae > Thioclava > Thioclava sp. F42-5. Next base: position 616,274 of record NZ_NBNZ01000001.1, on the reverse strand, counting down.
GACGTGGTGGAAGATCGCGGTGCCTCTGATCACCGTGGTCGGCCTGATCGCGGCTTCGTCCCATTGGGGCGTCTGGCATGCGGCTCCGGGCACCTACAAGGCGCAAGGCATGTTCACCGCGATTCCGGCCGCAGGGATCGTGTTCTCGTTCCTCGGCTTCCGCACGGCGATCGACTTGGGCGGCGAGAGCGCCAATCCCGGCCGCAATATCCCGATGGCGGTGATCGGCTCGGTCATTCTTGCCGCGATCGTCTATATCCTGCTGCAAGTGGCCTTCATCATGGCCCTCTCGAAGGGCGATCTGGCGAATGGCTGGTCGTCTCTGAGCTTCAAAGGTTCCGCGGGTCCCTTCGCCGGTCTCGCCGCGACGCTCGGCATGGGCTGGCTGGCGCTGCTCCTCTACGTGGACGCCTATATCTCGCCCGGCGGGACGGGGCTGATCTACGTCACTGGCGGCTCGCGCATCCTCTATGCCGTGGGAGATACCGATAGCGGGCCGAGCGCGCTGACGCATACCACCCGTCACGGCGTGCCGTGGCTGGCGGTTGCGGTGATGTGGGCCGTGGGCGTTTTCTTCCTGCTGCCCTTCCCGGCGTGGCAATTGCTGGTGGGCTATATCAGCTCGATCACGGTTCTGACTTATGGCCTTGGTCCGATCGTGCTGATGGTGCTGCGCCGTTCGCAGCCCGATGCCGAGCGTGCGTTCCGTCTGAAAGGGGCGGAGTTCCTTGCACCACTGGCCTTCATTGCCTCGAACCTCGTGATCTACTGGACCGGGTTCTACACCGACTCGATCCTGTTCGGGATGCTGCTCGTGGGCTTCGCCATCTACGCGCTCGTCTTCCACGCCGTGCAGAAGAAATCCGCCTCCGAGTTCGGCTGGCGCCATATCGGCTGGCTCGCGCTGTGGTTCGGCGGGCTCTGGATCATCACCGCGCTCGGCACTTCGGATCACGCGCTGGGTGTGCTGAACTTCTGGGGTGGGATGGCCCTCGTCGCGGTGTGGTCGCTGGTCGTGATCTGGTTCGCGCTGCGCGCGGCACTTCCGGCGGAAGAAACCGGCGCGCTGATGGAGCGGATCCAGCGCGGCAACTGAGCCGGTCCGAGAGGCCAAAAAGGCGCGCGAGAAAATCTCGCGCGCCTTTTCTTATTTGCGTTTCCCCTTCCAGCGGCGATGAATCCAGAGCCATTGCTCCATGTGCTTGAGGATCATCTCCTCCAGCCCGTCATTGAGGGTCTGGGTCATCGTTTCGGGGTCGGTATGTGGTACGGGCTTGTCAGCATAGATCCTGAAGCTGAGCCCGTCGGGCTGGCGGATCGCGTAGATCGGCACCAGATCGGCCTTCATCTTCAGCGCCATTTCCGCCGCAGACAGAGGTGTGAAGGCGGGCAGGCCGAAGAAGCTCAATTCCGCGCCCTTGCTGAAATGCTGATCGAAGCCGAAGGCGACCATCCCGCCATCGCGCAAGAACTTTATCATGTCGCCCAACCCCCGGCGCGAACGCGAGAACAGCGGCTCGGCGATGGCGGAAATGGTCGAAACATATTGTTCGTTGAAGAGCGGGTTGTTCATCGGGCGGTAGATCGCGCCGACCCGGTAGCCGCGCCCTGCAAGCGCCGCGCGCCACGCGTCGTAATTGCCGAAATGGCCCGCAGCCAGAACGACCGGACGCCCCTCGCGATGGGCGGCTTCCAGCGTCTCGGCCCCGGGGCCTTCGATGGGCAGATCGCGCACGCGGGCCACGAATTCTTCGCCGGAATAGATCTCCGCCAACATGCGGCCCAGATTGTCGGGCATCTCGCGCTGCAGCCGCTTGATCTCGTCCTCGGACAGATCAGGACAGGCGATCGCCAGATTCTCGCGGATTTTGCGGGTGAAGCCAAGGACCGGCGCGAGCCGCGCCACCATCCGCCCCGCCGCCGGGATGCGCCGCTCGTAGGGTAGCCGCTGGACCAGCCGCATCACCGCCACGAAAAGGGCATTCGAGACGCGGTCGGACAAGGTGGGTTCGCGGTACTTCATCGTGTCGGGTGTCAGGCTCTGGCTTGGCGCGCAGCTCGGCGCTCACGCGACCAGACATAGAGGCCAGCCCCCACGATCACAAGCGCCCCGGCGATCGTGAACCCGTCGGGAAACTGTCCGAACATCAGCCAGCCCCAGAAGGACGCGAACAGCAGACCCGAATAGCCGAACGGTGCCAGCGTCGAGGCCTCGGCCAGCGCGAAGGCGCGGATCAGCAGAAATTGCGAGAGGCTACCCGCAAGCCCGAGGCCGAGGAAAACCCAAAGATCGGAGAGCGCGATCGGCTGCCATATGAAGGGCAGGGCGAGCGAGGAAAGCGCAAGCCCGGTATAGGCGGACCAGAGCTGCGAGGTGGCCGCGCTATCGCCGCGCAGGTAGCGCGTCAGCAGCACCGCGCCCGCGAAGCTGAAGGCGGCGAGTAGCGCCAACAGTGCTGCCGGATGAAAGCCCGCGAAACCCGGGCGCAGGATGATCATCGCGCCGATGAACGCGGCCGCGATGCCGAAGATGCGGTGTGGGCCCAGCCGCTCGCCCAGAAACAGGGCGGCGCCGAGCGTCACGATCACGGGGTTCAGATCGCCAAGCGCGGTCGCGGTGGCCAGCGGGACATGTTTCAGCGCGTAGAAGAACGAAACGATCGCACCCATCTGGAACAAGGCCCGGCCCAGTTGGAACTTCGGCTGTGCGCTGCGAAGCCTGCGCGGCAGGCTGCCGCGATAGATGACCGCCAGCACGGCGGCATTCACCGCGAAGCGCGCCCAGACGATCAGAAGCGGGTGGTAACCTTGCCCGAGAAGTTTCGCAAAAGCGTCCATCAGAGTCAGCATCGAGAACGCGCCGAGCATCAGCGCGATCCCCATCCCGGGGCGATCGCCCTCGGGAAGCAAAGAGGGGGCCACGCCGGGCCCCCTCGCTGTCGCTTTCAACCCGGGCAGAGCCATCAGAGGAGGCTCTTGACCTTCTCGGCCACGGCCTCGGGGGTGATCCCGAACTTCTCGTAAAGCTCGCCTGCCGGGGCGGAGGCGCCGAAGCCCTCCATGCCCACGAAGCCGGCTTTCGCCTCGCGGCCACGCTCGCCCAGAAGCCAGCGGTCCCACGGCTGGCGCACGGCGGCCTCGACCGCCACGCGGACCGAGTTCGGCGGCAGCACGCGCTTGCGGTAGGCCTCGTCCTGCTCGGCGAACAGCTCCATGCAGGGCATCGAGACGACACGGGTACCGATCGCTTCCTTCTGCAGCATCTCGCGAGCTTTCAGCGCGATTTCCACTTCCGAGCCGGTCGCCATCAGGATCACCTGACGCTTGCCATCGGCTTCGGCCAGAACATAGGCGCCGCGCGCGGTGAGGTTCTGCGGCTTGTACTCGGTGCGCAGCGTCGGCAGACCCTGACGCGACAGCGCCAGAACCGAGGGCGTGCCCTCCTGGTTCATCGCGATTTCCCACGCCTCGGCGGTCTCGATGACATCGGCGGGGCGGAAGGTCAGCGTGTTCGGCGTCGCGCGGCAAATCGCGAGATGCTCGACCGGCTGGTGCGTCGGGCCATCTTCGCCCAGACCGATCGAGTCATGGGTCATGACATAGACGGTCGGCACTTTCATGAGAGCCGAGAGACGCATCGCGCCGCGCGCGTAGTCGGTGAAGCAGAAGAACGTGCCGCCATAAGGGCGCACGCCGCCATGCAGCCACTGACCGTTCATCGCGGCGGCCATGCCATGCTCGCGGATGCCGTAGTGGATGTAGCGACCCTTGCGGTTCTCCGCGTTGAAGACCGTCATGTCCTTCGACTTCGTGAGGTTCGAGCCGGTGAGGTCGGCCGAGCCGCCGATGGTCTCGGGGCAGGCGGCGTTGATCACGCCCAGAACCATTTCGGACGCCTTGCGGGTCGCGACCTTCGGTTTGGCCTCGGCCTGTTCCTTCTTGAACTTGCGGATCGCGCCGGTCAGCTTCTTCGAGACGCCGCCTTCCATGATGCGCGTGAACTCGGCCTGCTTGGCCGCCGAGAGCTTGCCGAAGCGCTCCTCCCATTCGGCGCGCTCTGCTGCGCCGCGGGTGCCGATCGCTTCCCATTGCGACTTCACGTCGGCGGGGATTTCGAACGGGCCGTGATCCCAACCGTAGATCGACTTGGTGCGCGCGATCTCCTCGTCGCCCAGCGGCGAGCCGTGGGCGGAGTAGCTGTCGGCCTTGGTGGGGGCGCCGAAGCCGATGATGGTCTTGCAGTCGACCAGAACCGGACCCTTGGCTTGCTTCGCCTTGGTCAGCGCCTCGTCGATGGCAACCGGATCGTGGCCGTCACAGGCGAAGACAGTCCAGCCCGACGCCTCGAAGCGCTTGCGCTGGTCGGTCTTGTCCGACATCGACACGCGGCCGTCGATAGTGATGTCGTTGTTGTCCCACAGCACGATCAGGTTCGACAGTTCCTGCATCCCGGCAAGGCCGATGGCCTCCTGACTGATGCCTTCCATCAGGCAGCCGTCGCCTGCGATGACCCAGGTCCGGTGATCGACGAGCTTCTTGCCCCATTGCGCGCGCAACGCCTCTTCGGCGATGGCCATGCCGACCGAGGTCGCGAGGCCCTGGCCGAGCGGCCCGGTGGTGGTTTCCACCGCGTCGAGCAGGAAATTCTCGGGGTGGCCCGCGGTCAGCGCGCCCGACTGGCGGAAGTTCTTGATCTGGTCGAGCGTGACCTGCTCATCGCCGCAGAGATAGAGCAGCGAATAGATCAGCATCGAGCCGTGGCCGGCCGAAAGGATGAAGCGGTCGCGGTCAGCCCATTTCGGGTTCTTCACGTCGAATTTCAGGTGGTTCTGGAACAGAACGGTCGCCACGTCGGCCATACCCATCGGCATGCCGGGGTGACCGGAATTGGCGGCCTGCACCGCATCCATCGCCAATGCGCGGATCGCGGAGGCAAGTTTCCAATGCTCAGGATGGGCGGCGCGCAGCTCTTCGATTTCCATGAAACGTCCTTTCGCGGGGCAGCAGTTGGATGGGTCCGCGCCCCTGATAGCAGGGATCGGCCCAAGATCAAGCGTGGCCCACAAGTGCTTGGGGCAAAAGGGTGGGCTTGCCCTGTCGCAAAGGGTTAGACTGATCGAAATCCGCAGCCGGGCCGCGATTCGGCCATGGCAAGCGAAAAACATGAGGACGAGGAGGCGTGCATGAGTGATATCGCCGAATACGAACGCCGCATCGCTTTCGCGCTCGAACGGATCGGGCGCGGGGTCGAAGCGCTCAAGCAGCGCGAGGCAATGCAGGCCAAGGCAGCGCAATCCGCAGCGCAGCAAACCGAGCCGGAGGCCGCCGAGGCGGAACTGCCCCCGGTACCGGAGCCGCCGCCCGAAGTTGTCGCAGATCCAGCGGAGGTGGCCGAACTGAAAGCCGCGCTCGCCGCGGAGCAGGAAGCGAACGCACAACTCTCCGAACGCGTCCGCGCGATCCGCGAGAAACAGGACACCACGCTGGGCGCGATGGAGCGCAAATACGGCGCCGCCGTCCGGGCGCAGGAATCTGCCTTCAAGGAGGTCGCTGCCCTCAAGCAAGCCAACGCGGCGCTGGTCGCGGCCAATCGCAAGCTGATGGACGAGGGCGTGGCCTTCTCCGACGAGGCGCTGATGGCCGAGCTGCAAAGCCTGCGCGCCGCGCGCGACGGCGAAAGCGCCGAGCTTGAGCAGATCATCGCGGGTCTCGACCCGATCATCGAAGCGGCGAACCGCGAGGAGGGGACCGATGCCTGAGGTGACGATTTCCGTCGGCGGCCGCGATTTTCAGGTCGCCTGCCAAGAGGGTGAAGAACATTTCCTGCGCTCGGCTGCCGGGATGCTCGACAGCGAGGCGCAGGTGCTTCTGGGCCAGATCGGGCGCGTGCCCGAGAACCGGATGCTGTTGATGTCGGGGCTGATGCTGGCCGACAAGGCTGCGGGTATCGAGGATCAGCTGCGCGACGCGATGAACCGTCTTGGCGAATTGCAGGCGAAGATCGACGAATTGCAGTCGAACCCGGCCCATGTCGAAGTGCCGATCCTGCCGCCCGAAGTGACCGAGACGCTGGCCGAGATCGCCGCACGCGCGGAGTCGCTCGCCGACCGGGTCGAGGACGACGCGTGAGACGTACGCTATTTGGCGCGCTGCTCGCGGGCGCCGCGCTGACGGGGCCGGTGGAGGCGCAGGATGCGGCGGCGCCATCGGGGCAACACGACACGCCCGTCGAGCGGCTTGAGCCGCTCAACCCGACGACCGGCGATACGGTAGAGCCGGTGGTGACCGTCACCTATCATTGCGAGCGCGGCGCGGAAGTGCACGCGGCCTACATCAACGACACCGATCCCCAGCGCGTCGCCCTGTTCCTGCAGGGACGGCTCGTCGTGATGAGCCATATCCGCTCTGCCGACGGCGCGAGATACGCCGAGGATGGCGAGGGCGAGGCGGGTTATGTGTGGTGGACAAAGGGCCACGGCGCGATGCTCGACTGGATCGCCGAGGATGGCGAGGCGCAACCGCTGTTCCGCGCCTGTCAGGAAGACTGAGGGCCGCAACGCGATACGCGCGGCGGCCCTGAAGAAATCGTATCAGACGAACGGAAAGCGCCGCGCGCTTACTCGGCCGCCTTCATCTCGAAACCCTTTTCCAGCTGATCCGAAGGCGTGATCGGATATTCGCCGGAGAAGCAGGCATCGCAATATTGCGGGCAGGAATTGTCGCGGCCCTTGGCCTCGCCCACCGCGCGATAAAGCCCGTCGAGCGAGATGAACTTGAGGCTGTCCACGCCGACCCATTCGCGCATCTCTTCCTCGGTCATCTGCGCCGCCAGCAGCTTGTCGCGGTTCGGCGTGTCGACGCCGTAGAAGCACGGCCATGCGGTCGGCGGCGAGGCGATCCGGAAATGCACCGATTTCGCGCCCGCATCGAGGATCATGTCCTTGATCTTGCGCGAGGTGGTGCCGCGCACGACCGAGTCGTCGACAAGGACCACCCGTTTGCCGCGAATGAGCGACTTGTTGACGTTCAACTTGAGGCGCACACCCATGTTGCGGATCTGCTCGGTCGGTTCGATGAATGTGCGGCCCATATACTGGTTGCGCGTAATCCCGAGCGCGAAGGGGATGCCGCTTTCCTGACTGTAGCCGATCGCGGCGGGGGTGCCGCTGTCGGGCACGGGGCAGACCAGATCGGCCTCGACCGGGGCTTCGCGGGCCAGCTCGACGCCGATGGCGCGACGGGTCTCGTAGACCGAGCGGCCGCCGATCATGCTGTCGGGGCGCGAGAAATAGACATGCTCGAAGATGCAGAAGCGCCCGGTCGAGGGGCCGAAGGGACGCGAGCTTTCGATATGGCCGTCCTGAATGACCACCATCTCGCCCGGATCGATCTCGCGGACGAATTCCGCGCCGATGATGTCGAGCGCACAGGTCTCGGAACTGAGCACATAGCCATGTTCGCCGAGCTTCCCCAGCACCAACGGGCGCACGCCCAGCGGGTCGCGCACACCGATCAGCTTGGTGCGCGTCATCGCGACGATGGAGAACGCGCCTTCCACACGGCGCAGCGCGTCGGCGATCCGGTCGGCGTGCTTGCGCTGGATCGAGCGCGCCATCAAGTGGATGATGCATTCGCTGTCGGACGACGACTGGAAGATCGCGCCGCGCTCGATCAGTTCGCGGCGGAGCGCGTCGGCATTGGTGAGGTTGCCGTTATGCGCGACCGCGCAGCCGCCCATCGAGAACTCGCCGAAGAAGGGTTGGATATCGCGGATCACCGCCCCCTTGGAGCCTGCGGTGGAGTAGCGCACATGGCCGATGGCGATATCGCCTGGCAGCGTTTCCATCAGGCTCGACTTGGTGAAATTGTCCCGGACGTAGCCGAAGCGGTGAGCGGAATTGAAGCCGGTTGCGGCATCATGCGCGACGATACCGCCCGCTTCCTGACCGCGGTGTTGCAGGGCGTGCAGACCAAGAGCCACGAAATTCGCGGCGTCGGAAATGCCGACCACACCAAAGACGCCGCATTCTTCCTTGAGCTTGTCGTCGTCGAAAGGATGGGCGAAGTGGGTCTTCTGGGCGGCGGGGCAGGACATGGCATCAGCTCCGTATGACGCAAGGGGAGGGCGCTTGCGCTCATTTATATGCAAACGCGAGAGGTGTTAACCCCTCGCGCCTGCAAAAACCGTCATGTGGCTGTCATCAATTCGCCGTTGCCGGGGGCAATTCGTCCGTCCGGGCCGGGGCATCGGCACCCGGAGGCGCGGGGCAGGCGGCTACGAGTTGCTCGTAGCGTTGCACGATCCAGCCGGGCGCATCGGCGGGCATCGATTCGTCGAGCTGTCCGGAGGCGCGCGAAAACACCTTGGCCGAGCGCGAGTCGTCGACCACTGGCACGGGGTCGTTGCTCATCACGCGGTCGTAGACCACGAAGGCCACCGCGACGAGGATCACGCCGCGCACCACGCCGAACAGGAAGCCAAGCCCCTGGTCGATCCCGCCAAGGGCCGAGCGTTGCACGGCGGAGGCGAACAAGGGCGTCAGGATCGAGAACACGACGAGCGCCACGGCGAAGACCACCGCGAAGCCGCCGATCATGCCCAGCTCGCAGCTTTGGCCGATGAACTTGTCGAGGCCGGGGATCTGCTGCACCAGAGGGCGCGCCTCGTTGGCGAAAATGTAAGCGACGATCGCCGCCGCGATCCAGCCGACGATGGCCAGCGCCTCACGCACGAAGCCCCGCGAATAGGCGAGGATCGCCGAAAGAATGATGACGACCGCCACGATGGCATCGACAATGGTGAACCCGTCCATTTTCGCTCCTGTGTTCTCGGCGTTATCCGGCGCCGAACATCTCCCCGGTAAAAGTCACGAGATCGCCCAGCTTGCGCAGGGACATCCCGCTCGACCCTTCGGCTTTCGTTCCCGAGGGTGCGATCGCTTGTGAAAAACCAAGTTTCGCCGCTTCTTTCAACCTGTTTTCCGCTTGACCCACGGGACGCAGCGCGCCCGACAGGCTGATTTCCCCGAAAATCACCATGTCCGCTGGAAGCGCCACATCTTCGCGCGCACTGAGAAGCGCGGCGGCCGCGGCGAGGTCGGCTGCGGGCTCAACCACCCTCATCCCGCCCGCGACATTCAGGAACACGTCGAGCCCCGCGAAGGGAATGCCGCAGCGCGATTCCAGCACCGCGAGAATGGTCGAGATCCGCCCGCTGTCGAGCCCGACTACGGTACGACGGGGCGAAGCAAGCGTTGAGGGTGCAACCAGCGCTTGAATCTCCGTCAGCACCGGTCGCGTGCCTTCTATTCCTGCGAAAACCGCCGATCCCGGCGCGGGTTGGCCGCGCTCCGACAGGAACAGCGCCGAGGGGTTGGCGACCTCGGCCAGACCCGCCCCGGTCATCTCGAAGACACCGATCTCGGAGGCCGGGCCGAAGCGGTTCTTCACCGCGCGCAGGATGCGGAACTGGTGGCCGCGCTCGCCCTCGAAATAGAGCACCGTGTCGACCATGTGCTCGATCACGCGCGGCCCCGCGATCTGGCCTTCCTTGGTGACGTGACCCACGAGGATGACGGCGGTGCCGCGCTTTTTTGCGAAGCTCACCAATTCGTGTGCGGCGGCGCGCAGCTGGCTTACCGAACCCGGTGCGCTGTCGACATTGTCCGACCACATGGTCTGGATCGAATCGATGATGACGAGGTCGGGGCGCTCGGCTTCCAGCGTCGTCAGGATGTCGCGAAGCGAGGTTTCAGCGCCCAGCCCGACCGGCGCGTCCGCAAGGCCCAGCCGTTGCGCGCGCATCCGCACCTGGCTCGCCGCTTCCTCTCCCGAGATATAGAGTGCCTTCACGCCCTTGCGGGCGAAGCTGGCGGTCGCCTGCAGCAGAAGCGTCGATTTCCCGATGCCCGGATCGCCACCCACGAGCACCGCCGAAGCCGCCACGAGACCGCCGCCCAGAACCCTGTCCAACTCCTCCATGCCCGATTTCACGCGGGCGGGCGGGGTTTCCTTGGTGTCGAGCGCGGTGAGCGGGATCACCTTGCCCTTAGCGCCTTTCATCCCGGAGCCGGGCGTGGTCGAGATCGGGGCTTCCTCGTGGATGGAGTTCCATGCGCCACAGGCGTCACAACGCCCGGACCATTTGGCATGCGTCGCGCCGCACTCGGCGCAGCGGAAGATCGCGGATTGCTTGGCCATGAGGTCAGCTGCGTTCCAGATTGGCGGCGATCAGGCTCGCGCATTGTTCGGGATGAGTGGCTGGCAGCATATGGCCCGCGCCCTCGACGCAGGCGACGCCCACATCGGGCAGGCGCGCGGCAATCGCCTCGGCCACTTTCGGCATCGTCGGCGGCGAGCGGTCGCCATGGATGATCATTGCGGGCGCGTCGATCTGCTCGATCCCGTCGGGCCGTGCTATCTGCGCCGGGTCTTCGAAATTGGCGCGAGAGATATTCTCGACCATCGGCATGCACGCGGTGAAACGTTCGCGCTGCGTTTCGGTATAGCTGTCCCACGGCTGGCCGGTGCCCCAGTCACGCATGAAGCCGCGTGCGGCCGGCTCGTAATCGCCCGCTTCCATCAGCGCTTCGAAATGGTCCTGCTTGGCGCGCAGGTCCTGCCAATCCGGGTCGTCCTCGGGCAGCGCCGCGAACAGCACCGGCTCGATCAGCGTCAGCGAGCGGACGGCCTCGGGCGCGCCGACCGCGATGCGCAGCGCGACCGAGGCGCCGAAACTATGCCCGATCAGATCGACAGGGCGCTCAATGAAGCTTGCAGCGATCCGTGTCACCTGCGTCTGGAAGCTCCCGGGCTCGCTCGCATCGCCGCGCCAGGGTGCGGATTGCCCGTGGCTCGGCTGATCGAAGGCGGTCGCCGTGATCTGCTGGCCCAACGGCATCAGCGCCTTCGCCCAGAGGTTCGAACTGCCGAGCGTGCAGTGGATCGCGATAGCCGGACGTTCGCCCTGACCGAAGCTCTGCCAGAAGACTTCGGCCCCTTGTCGTTGGTCGCGCGGCATTCAGAGCGTCCCCAGGTAGTCGTCGAGCAACTCCAGGTGATCCTGCCCCCAGAACCGCTCATCGGTGTCGGTGACGATATAGAAGGGCGAGCCGAACACGCCGGCCTCGACCGCGTCCTCGAGGTTCTTCTCGTAGGTGACCGCGCCGTCGAAGAGGCCGGTGGTCGCCAGATTGCCGTCGAAACCGTTGGCTTCCAGCGCCTCGCGGATCACCTCGTCCGAGGCGATGTCCTTGTCCTCCGCCCAGCAGGCGCGCAGGATCGCGTTGACCAGCCCGCCGACATCGCCGCCGCCCGCTTTCTGCGCCGCGATGATCGCGTAAGACGACGGTGCGGGGTTCGGCGGATAGCCGGGAGGCGTGTAGTTCATCTCCATCCCGAGCCGCTTCGACCAGCGCTTGAGCTCCTGCATCCGGTATTCCATCCGGCTCTGGTGACGCTGCGCCGGGCGCACGCCGCCGGTGCGGTCGAACAGGCCCAGAAGGTCGAGCGGTTTGTAGGTCACGTCAGCGCCGTGACGCGCCGCGATCTCTTCGAATCGCGGGCCGCCGAGATAGGCCCACGGGCTGAACGTGCCGAAATAGTAGTCGATCCGTGCCATTCATAACACTTTCTTGACAGTCGAAATTGCCGCCACGCTACCCCGGTGCTAAGGCAGGCGCAATCAAGCGAATCCCGCCGGGGCTGCCCGGCGTCACGAAGGAACTGGCCCATGTCCGTCGTCACCGAACCGAAGCTCATCTCCGGAAATTCCAACAAACCGCTCGCGCAATCGATCGCGCGCCGCATGTCGATGCATCGCGGCATGTCCGTCGGTTTGGTGGATGCGCGGGTCGAGCGTTTCAACGACGGCGAGATTTTCGTCGAGGTTTTCGAGAACGTGCGCGGCGAGGATATGTTCATCATTCAGCCGACCTCGAACCCGGCCAATGACAACCTGATGGAGCTGCTGATCATCACCGACGCGCTCAAACGCTCCTCGGCAGATCGCATCACCGCCGTGATCCCCTATTTCGGCTATGCACGTCAGGACCGCCGCACCAAGGCCCGCACGCCGATCTCGGCCAAGTTGGTCGCGAACCTGCTGACCGAAGCGGGCGTTGACCGCATCCTGACGCTCGACCTGCACGCAGCCCAGATCCAGGGCTTCTTCGATATTCCGGTGGACAACCTCTACGCCTCGCCGGTCTTCGCGCTCGATATCCTGCACAACTTCAAGGGCCAGACCGACGATATCATGGTCGTCTCGCCCGACGTGGGCGGCGTGGCCCGCGCCCGTGAGCTGGCCAAGCGGATCGACGCGCCGCTCTCCATCGTCGACAAGCGCCGCGAAAAGGCGGGCGAGGTCGCGGGAATGACCGTGATCGGCGACGTGAAGGGCCAGAAATGCATCATCGTCGACGACATGGTCGACACGGCAGGCACGCTGTGCAAGGCCGCCGACCTGCTGATCGAGCACGGCGCGACCGAGGTTCACGCCTATATCTCGCACGGCGTGCTGTCGGGCCCGGCGGTCGAGCGGGTGACCAATTCGGCACTGAAGACGCTGGTCATCACCGACTCGATCGAGCCGACCGAGGCCGTGAAAGCCTGCCCGAATATCCGCATCGTGCCGACTGCGCCGATGTTCGCACAAGCGATCCTGAACACCTGGTCGGGCACCTCGGTGTCCTCGCTCTTCGAGACAGACACGCTCGTCCCGATCTACGAGGGCATGTACACTCGCGACTGAGCGGTCGCGCCGCTGGATGCGCCGCGCTCGCTTGTTTGGATCGACCCGGGGTACATGCTCCGGGTCATTTCATTTCGTCGGAAAGCCCGATGGACATCGGCGCATTCCGCGCCATTCTGGCGGCATGCGCCTTTTCGCTCTCACCGCTCTCGTCATGATCGCTTTCGCGGCCAATTCGGTGCTCAACCGGATGGCGGTGCATGATGCTGGCTGGGGGCCCGCTGCGACGGGTTTCGTACGGCTCGCCTCGGGGGCGCTTGTTCTGCTGCTTCTAGCGATGCGGGCGAAAGGAGTGCGGGGCCTGCGTCTGCCAAGGGCGGTTCTGAGCGCCGGGGTCGCGACGCTCGCGCTCTATATCTTCGGGTTTTCCATCGCGAGCGGGCTGATCGACGCTGGCGTCGGCGCGCTGACGCTGTTCGGGATGGTGCAGATCACCATGTTCGCGGGGGCGCTGTGGCTGCGCGAGGCGATCTCGCTCTGGCGCTGGATCGGGGCGGGGCTGGCCTTCGCAGGGCTTATGGTCCTGCTCCTGCCCGCCTCGGGCGACGCCCATATCGATCCGCGCGGTTTCGCGATGATGGCGCTCGCCGGGATCGGATGGGGGCTCTATTCGCTCAACGGGCGGCGCACGCACGATCCGCTGGTCGCGACCGCGCTTAACTTCGCTCTGGCCACACCGCTGGCGCTGATCTGGATGCTCGGCGCGGGCGACTGGGGGCAGGGCGCAAGCTGGGGCTGGGCGCCCGCGATCCTCTCGGGTGCTGTGACCTCGGGGCTGGGCTATGCGCTGTGGTATCGCGTGCTGCCGCAAATCCCTGCGAGCCTCGCCGCGATCGCACAACTTTCCGTGCCTCTGATCGCGGCGCTGGGCGGGGCGGTGCTTCTGGCCGAAATCCCGTCGGCGCGCTTCTGGTTGGCCGCGGCGCTGGTGATCGGCGGCATCGCGCTCTCGCTGCGGCGGAAAACCTGAGCACAACCGTCGGATGTTCGCCGCGGAAACGTCTTGACCTCGGAACTTCCAGCGCTTCTTTAGTGTTTGACGTACGAACCTTCGAACTCAAGAGAGGACATCATGGCTTTTGAACTTCCCGATCTTCCCTATGCCCACGACGCACTCGCGGATCTCGGCATGTCGAAGGAGACCCTCGAATATCACCACGACATTCACCACAAGGCCTATGTCGATAACGGCAACAAGGCGATTGCCGGCACCGAATGGGAAGGCAAGTCGGTCGAAGAGATCGTGAAAGGCACCTATCAGCCGAACGCCGTCGCGCAGAACGGCATCTTCAACAACGCCTCGCAGCACTGGAACCACACCCAGTTCTGGGAAATGATGGGTCCGGGCAACTCGGCCATGCCGAGCGAGCTGGAAAAGGCGCTGACCGAAAGCTTCGGCTCGGTCGACAAGTTCAAGGAAGACTTCGCTGCCGCGGGCGCTGGCCAGTTCGGCTCGGGCTGGGCATGGCTCGTGAAGGACAGCGACGGTTCGCTGAAAGTGACCAAGACCGAGAACGGCGTGAACCCGCTGTGCTTCGGCCAGACCGCGCTTCTGGGCTGCGACGTGTGGGAGCACTCCTATTACATCGACTTCCGCAACAAGCGCCCGGCCTATCTGTCGAACTTCCTCGACAAGCTGGTGAACTGGGAAAACGTCGCTTCGCGCATGTAATCTCCGCGAAACGAGCGAATTGGAAGGGCGTCCCGTGGGGCGCCCTTTTTCTTTGCGCGCTTCAGGACGCCCGTTTGTGAGCACGTTTGTGTGCCGGGGCGATTGCCGGGACGGAAAGACCGCTAAGCAGGAACCGCGACGCCGCCGGATCGGTTTTCTTGACAGAAACCCGTAACCAAGAGGAGGATACGATGGCTGAACGCATTCGCTCCAATGACGGCAAGCGCGAAACCGAAGAGGTCCTCGGCGAGAAGCCCGAGAATATCGAGACGCCGGAAGGGCAAGGCAGCTCGGGCGGGAACCTGAACCGCAAGGTCGGCACCCGCGATGAGAAGAAGCAGCTCGACGAAACCTCCGCAGGCACGACGCGCCCGCTCGGTGGCGACGAGCGAGATAGCGGCGAAAAGGAGAAGATGTGATGAAGAAACTCTCCAAGGGTACTTGGGTCGTCATCGCGGATGGCGAGAAGGCGCTGTTTCTGGAAAACATGATGGATGACGAGGATCCGAACCTCGTCGTGCGGCGCGTCGACGAGCAGGACAACCCGCCCGATCACGAGCAGGGCACCGACAGCCCGGGTCGGATGGCCGATGACGGCCCCGGCCAGCGCTCGGCTTTTCAGGAGACGGACTGGCACGAACTGGCGAAGATGCGCTTCGCTGACGATCTGGCCGAACATCTTTACAAGATGGTCCACAAGGGTCGGATCGAGCGGCTGGTGATCGTCGCGGCACCCCGTGTTCTGGGTGAAATCCGTCACGCGCTGCACAAGGAAGTCGCCGACGTCGTGGTGGCCGAGATCGACAAGACGCTGACCAATCACCCCCGCGACGAGATCGAGAAGCTGGTGAAAGAAGAGCTTGCGATCGTCTGATCGCGCCTCGCTGCGATGACAGACAAAGCGCCGCGCGGTTGTCCGCGCGGCGCTTTTTTGATGGGGCTTTCCCGAAGGAGCGCTGCGGGGAAGCGGCGAGACCCGCGGGAGGTCAGTGACCGCACCTGTGATGCGGGCACATCGCGCGCGCATCGGCAGAGCGCAAGAAAACGCCGCGCGAGATGGGCGCGGCGTTCCGTCGACGGGGCAGGGCGCGCCTCAGTCGTCGCTCTCGAGGCTCTGCTTGAGCGTTTCGATGTCCGGGTCGCTGGCACGCGGCACGATCCGGTAGACCGCGTTGACGAAGCAGAACACCGCGAAGCCCAGCAATCCGACGCAGATCGCCCCAGTCAGGAATTGCCCGAACGGGTGGCCCCGCACCCAGTCAAAGACCTTGCCCAGACCACCCGCGCTCGACGGATCGTAGCGGTAGGCGGCATAAACGATAAGCGCGCCGATGATCGCGACCACCACGCCCTGCGCCGCAAGCCCCGCCTGCAGGACGAAATTGGCGCGGCGGGTGACTTCGTTGGCCATCAGATGCTTCAGATAGGCCTTGGTGAGCCCCTTGTAGAGATAGTAACCGCCGGCCCCGATCACGATCAGGCCGATCACGCCGAGCGCGATACGACCCATCGGCGCGCTCAGGATCGTCGAGACCAGCTTGTTCGTCCCGCCATCGCTGCTCGCCCGCGCGACGAGCGCCGTGACCGCAATGCCGCCGATGCCGAGATGGACGAGACCGCTGACCACGAGGCCGATACGGGCGATCCACCCCTTCATCTCGGAGCCATAGGCCTCGAGATCCCAGACCGCGTCCACCACGCGCCAGATTGCGTAAGCCGCCATGCCAAGGGCGATGCCGACGAGCACCACGGCGCCCCAGCCGCTTGAGAGCTTCTCCATCACCTGTTTGGTGCCCTCGGCGCTGCCGCCATGAAAAAGCGACCAGAGCGAGACACCCGCGACGACGAGATAGACCAGACCGCGCCCGCCGTAGCCTGTGCGCATTACGGGCACTGCCCAAGCGAAATCGTCGGGATCGTGGCTGTTGGTGGCGGACATAGGGGGGTCTCTCTCGGCGTTGTGAATTGACGCAGACCCAATGCGTGGACAAGCGCACAGGTTCCGCCGCGCCGTGGTCTTTCCTTTCGCCCGCCGATCGGTCAGGGTCACGCGGTTGAGAGAAGGGAATTTCGATGAACGAGGCGGTCAAAGGCTTCTGGGCGATGGTGACGACCTGCGTCATCTGGGGGCTGTCGGGTCTCTATTACAAGATGCTCGACGGGATGCCGCCGATCGAAGTGCTCGCCCATCGCACCTTATGGTCCTTCCTGTTCTTCGCCGTGATCCTCGGGTTGAAAGGCCGCCTCGGCGAGCTTTGGGCCGCGCTGGCCGAACGTCGCGGGCGCGGGGCGTTAGTGATCGCGACCGCGGCGTTTATGATATCGGCCAACTGGTTCACCTTCATCTGGTCGGTCCATTTCGGCCACGCGGTTCAGGCGTCGCTCGGCTATTACATCTTCCCGCTCGTCGCCGTCGTTCTCGGGCTGATCGTCTATCGCGAGGCGCTGAGCACGCGGCAATGGATGGCGGTCGCGCTGGCCGCCACGGCGGTCATCGTCCTGACGATCGGGCTGGGTGTCGCGCCATGGGTTTCGCTGATCCTTGCCGCGACCTTCGGCACCTATGGGCTGATCAAGAAGGGGTTGCGCGCGGGCGCGATGGTCTCGGTCTGCGCCGAGGTGCTGCTGCTCTCGCCAGTCGCGCTGATCGTGCTCTGGGGCTATCACGCGGGATGGTGGGGCAGCGCGCCCGGCGCGGGCCATTTCGGCGGCGATTGGAAGACCACGGTTCTTTTGATCTTCTCCGGCCCGCTCACCGGCACGCCCTTGCTGCTGTTCGCCTATGCGGCGCAGCGGGTGCGGATGGCAACCGTTGGTCTGGTGCAATATCTCAACCCGACGCTGCAATTCGCGGTGGCGACGCTGGCCTTCGGCGAGACGGTCACCATCTGGCACGCGATCGCGCTGGCGCTGATCTGGACGGCGCTCGCGCTCTATTCGAGCGCCAATCTGAAGATGCGCCGACCGCAGCCGGCGGCACAGCCCGCGACGCAGCGCGGTTTAGGCGAAAGCTGAGACGAGCGCGGTTTCCAGTTCCGCCACGCTATCGACCGTCACCACCAGCTCGCGCAGCGACGGATCCGCGAAGCCCTGCTCGATGATATGGTCGATCAGGGACCCGAGCGGCGCCCAGTAGCCCTCGGTGTTGAGCAGGAAGATCGGCTTCTCGTGCAGGCCGATCTGACGCCATGTCAGCACTTCGAACAGCTCGTCGAGCGAGCCCGCTCCGCCCGGCAGTACCACCACCGCATCGGCATTCATGAACATTACCTTCTTGCGCTCGTGCATCGTCTCGGTGACGACGAATGTGGTCAGGTCGCGCTTGCCGACCTCGCGGGGGAAGAGATGCTCGGGGATCACGCCGAAGGTGCGCCCGCCCGCGGTTTGCGCCGCGCGGGCGACCTCTCCCATCAGCCCGACATCGCCCGCCCCATAGACCAGCTGCCAGTCGCGCGTGGCCAGCATCTCGCCGGTGTCTCGCGCCGCTGCCGCATAAGCAGGCTTCGCGCCCGCACGCGAGCCGCAATAGACACAGACGGAACGGGGAATGGTCATGACGGTGTCTCCGGAAATGCATTGTTATTGAGCGGTGATACCGGGGTTGCTAAGTTCCCTCAAGGGATCGGGTCACCTAGCCGCAGATAACAACAGGCGGCAGGGCCCTGGGGATGACGTTAAGGCGGGACTTAGATGAATGAAAACGTAACGGATCAACCGGCCGGGGGCACCGGGCTCGGTGTGGTGAAAGGGGGGGCGGCGGCGCTGCTCCTCGTGATCTTGGGGCTGGTGCTTTGGGGCGTCCTGCGCCCGGTGGAGCGCGAAGGGGCGCAACCGTCGGGCACGGAGACGACTGCCGCGACCGGTTCGGCCGAGGCTGATAAGGAGGCCGGCGGTGTGAATGCGGCGGCGAACAACGCAGCGCAAACCGCGCAAACGGGGAGCGCCGATGCGACCTCCGGGACCGCTGCGCCGCAGACGCGAAGCGCGGAGACGGTGGCGCAGGAGGCTGAAGAAGCGGCGAGCGCCGCGGCGCCGCTGGCCCAGGAACCCACCGACAAGCTGGTTGAAACGGTCAAGGATCCGGGTGCGGAGGCCGCGTCGGGAAGCTCTGCCACGGGCGCGGATATGGCGACTGACGGCACCACCGCGAAGGCGGCACGTGACGGCAAGCCGCTCGCCCAGGTGCAATTCGACGCGCTGCGGGCCGCACCCGACGGCTCGGTGACGCTCGCCGGGCGGGCGGAGCCGGGCGCGAAGCTCGATATTCTCGTCGACGGCAAGGTCGTGGCGAGCACGCAGGCCGATGGCGGCGGCAGCTTCGCCTCGCTCTTCGATCTGCCGCCCGCCGACGGCCCGCGCGCGCTCTCGCTGCGGGTCACCGGCGCGGATGGCTCCGCGCGCGACAGCGCCGAGACCCTCGTGCTGCGCGGACAGCCGAAAACCGAGAGGATTGCCTCTGCAGAGGAGAGCGTACCCTCCCAGACGCCCGTTGGGCCGGCTGCGGACGGTGCGACAGATAGTAGCGCCGATGCGACGGCCTCGGCGGCAGATGGTATGGCGATGAGCGGAAGCGCCGCGACTGGGACCGATGTTGGCACGTCCGCCGGAACTGCGACCACGACGACCACGACGCCCGCTACGGCGACCGAGGTGACACAATCGACGCCCACGCCGCCCGCAGCGCCGCTCATCGCCGATGCAGACGGTGCGCGGCTGCTCGCCCCGAAAAGCGATGACCTGGTGATCGACACGATCTCCTTCGGCTCGGGCGAGGTCGCACGCAGCGAAGGCCGTGGCGCACCCGAAGGCACGACGCTCAGCGCCTATCTCGACGACACGCTCGTCGCCGAGGCGCAGCCGGGCGCGGATGGGCGCTGGTCGCTCGACCTGCCGGGCTTGGGCACGGGCGAGCATAAATTGCGGATCGATGCGCAGGACGCCACGGGCAAGGTCGTCGCGCGGGCCGAGACCGGCTTCGATCAGCCCGACGAAATCCTCGTGGCGAATGCCGCCGACCCGACCGGTGCGCAGGCAGCCTCCGTGCGCGCGACCGGCGAGGTCGGCGACGCGGTGAAGGTCGTGCAGATCGTGAAGGGCAATACGCTTTGGGCGATCGCGCGCGAGGTTTATGGCGACGGGTTCCTCTATGTCCGGGTCTTCGACGCCAATCGCGACCAGATCCGCGACCCCGACCTGATCTATCCGGGGCAGGTCTTCAATATCCCGTCGCCCGAGACGGACGTCTCGGGGGCTGCGCAGTAGCGCACACACCGCTTGCATGGCTGGACTCCTGCGCGCCGCCGAGTAGGTTGCGCGCAGGTTCCACCCGTGAGGGGCGCTGCCCCGCTCCCTGACGGGAGCCCTCGGGATATTTTCGTCAAGAGGAAGAGGAGGGCGCGATGCCTCCGGCACAGATCACGACCAAGGGCAAGATGAATGCCGAGGAGCGCGCCCGCGGTTGGCGCACGATCCGCGCGGTGCTGCCCTATCTCTGGGCGCATGAAGCCCCGTGGGTGAAGCGGCGTGTCGTCTTCGCGATGGTGATGCTGGTCTTCGCCAAGATCATCTCGGTCGCAACGCCCTTCGTCTATCGCGAGGCGGTCAACGCGCTCTCGGGCGAGGGAACCTCGGCGGCCTGGGCACTGGGCATGGGGGCGGTGGCGATCACCGTGGCCTATGGCGTCGCACGGCTGATGACGGTGGCCTTCGGCGAGCTGCGCGATGCGATCTTCGTGAAGGTGGCGCAACGCGCGCTGCGCCATCTGGCGCTGCAGACCTTCACCCATATGCATCAGCTCTCCTTACGCTATCACATCACCCGCAAGACCGGCGGCCTCAGCCGGATCATCGAGCGCGGGGTGAAAGGCGTCGAGTTCCTGCTGCGCTTCATGCTGTTCTCAGTCGGCCCGCTGATCGTCGAACTGACGCTGGTGGCGATCATCTTCGCGGTCGTGTTCGACTGGCGCTACGCGGCGGTCGTGCTGGTCACCATCGCGGCCTATATCAAGTTCACCTTCAAGGTCACCGAGTGGCGCGTGAACATCCGGCGCGAGATGAACAAGGCCGACACGGCGGCGAACCAGAAGGCGATCGACAGCCTGTTGAATTTCGAGACGGTCAAGTATTTCGGCGCGGCCAAGCGCGAGGCGGACCGCTACGACGAGTCGATGAAGGGCTACGAGACGATGGCGGTGAAGACCGGCCAGTCGCTCGCGGCGCTCAATGCCGGCCAGACGCTGATCATTACGATCGGGCTGGTTACGGTGATGGTCATGGCCGCGATGCAGGTGCAGGCGGGTACCCTGACGGTCGGCGATTTCGTCATGGTGCAGGCCTACATGATCCAGATCACCATGCCGCTGGGCTTCCTCGGCACGGTCTATCGCGAGATCCGGCAGGCACTCGTCGATATGGGCGAAATGTTCGATTTGTTGCAGCAACCGGCCGAAATTCAGGACAAAGAGGGCGCCGATGTTCTGAAAGTGAAAGGCGGGCATATCAGTTTCGACCGGGTCGAATTCGCCTATGACCCGACGCGGCCGATCCTGAAGGGGATTTCCTTCGACGTGCCTGCGGGGCAGACCGTGGCGCTGGTCGGGCCCTCGGGCTCGGGCAAATCGACGATCGGGCGTTTGCTGTTCCGGTTCTACGAGGTGACTGGCGGTGCGATCCGCATTGACGGTCAGGACCTGCGCGACGTGACGCAGGAGAGCCTGCAGCAATCGATCGGCGTGGTGCCGCAGGATACCGTGCTGTTCAATGACACGATCCGCTACAACATCGCTTACGGCCGCGCCGATGCAACGGACGAGGAGATCGTCGCGGCTGCGAAAGCGGCGCGGATCCATGACTTCGTGACCAGCCTGCCGGAAGGCTATGACACGGCGGTGGGCGAGCGCGGTCTTAAGCTTTCGGGCGGCGAGAAACAACGGGTTGGCATCGCGCGCACGATTCTGAAGAACCCGCCGATCTTGTTGCTCGATGAGGCGACCTCGGCGCTCGATACCCAGACCGAGCGCGACATCCAGATGAGCCTGAAGGCGATGGGCGAGGGGCGCTCGGTGATCACCATTGCGCACCGTTTGTCGACGGTGGCGGATGCCGATCAGATCCTCGTGCTCGACAAAGGCGAAATCGTCGAACGCGGGCGCCACGAGGAGCTTCTGGCGCAGCGCGGGCGGTATGCCTCGATGTGGGCGCGGCAATCGGCGGAAGAGGAAGACGAGGCGGAGCAGGGGGCGGCGTAACGCGTGAAGGGCGGCGCCTTACCCTTGGGTAGGCGCGACCTTCCCGACGAGGCTTGGCGCTTTATCGCGAAAGTCCGTAGGTCGGTCGTGCCTGCGATGACATTGCCAATGCGCCCTCCCGGGGGAGGGTCGGGCGCGGCCCGGGCGTTTTCGCGGGTTCACTCCGCCGCGTCGGGCCGTGTCACGAGATGCGGCTTCACGCCGCCTTCGGGCGCATCGTCATCCCAGATGATCTCGCGGCCACGCATCTTGCGCATCGCGCGTTCCAGCGCCAGATCGCGGGCGGCGCGGCTTTCGGCGCCTTGCATCAGCGCCGAAAGCGCGCGGGTCGAGCGGTAGGCGCCGGTCTTGAACCAGACGCGAAGCGCAAGCAGCGCGGGCGTCAGAACCAGCGTCAGGACAGTCGCGGTGCCGAGCCCGAACACCACCGCCGTCGCCAGTTGCTTCCACCAAAGCGCGGTCGGGCTGTCGATCGAATAGCCGCCATTGAAGAAGTCGAGCGACAGGCCGAACATCATCGGCGCGAGCCCCGCCATCGTGGTGATGGTTGTCAGCAGTACCGGCCGCAGACGGGCTTCGGCGGTGCGGATGATCGCCTCGATCTCGGGCATGTAGCGCGAAAATTCCTGATAGGTGTCAATCAGGATGATGTTGTTGTTCACCACGATCCCGGCCAGCGCGACGATGCCCACGCCGGTCATGATGATCGAGAATTGCTGGCCCATCACAAGCATCCCGATCAGCACGCCCGCAGTCGACAGGATCACCGCCAGCAACACCAGCACCGAATTGTAGAAGCTGTTGAACTGCGCGAGCAGGATCACGAACATCAGCGCCAGCGCACCCCCGAAGGCGGTCATCAGGAAGTCCTGACTCTCGTTCTGCTCGACCAGATCGCCTGACCATTCGTAGCTGACGCCCGGCGGCAGCGCGGCCTCCGTCTCGAGCCACTTCCCAAGCGCCGCGATCCGCTCGTTGCTTGTGATCGGCTGCCCGTCTTCGTTGGTGAGCCCTTCCTGAACGCCGGCCTTGATGTCGTAGAAGCGGGTCTGGTCGATCCGATCGATCTGCCCGATCTTCGGCTGCGGCGTGCGAGTGATGAAATTCGCAAGCGGTACCAGCCCCTCGGAGGTGCGCAGCTTCAGCGTATCAAGTGTCGACAGCACCCGGTCTTCCTCGGGCAGGCGCACGCGAATCTCGATCTCTTCGTCCGACGATGGTACGCGCATCGTGTCGAGCAGGATGCCGCGCGTGACCAGCTGCACCATGCCGCCGACGGTCGCCACATCCGCGCCGAAGCGGCCCGCGCGAGTGACGTCCACGTCGATCACCCAGTCGATACCGGGCAGGGGGCGCGTGTCTTCGATGTCGGTCACGCCTTTCATCTGCGCCATATGCGCCTCGACCTTCCGCACCGCTTGATCGAGCGCGGCGAAATCATCGCCCTCGAGCCGCAGCTGGATCGGCTTGCCCGAGGACGGCCCGCGATCCTGCGCGAGATATTCGGACTGGATCCCCGGGATGGTGGCGATCTTTGCCATGATCTTCTCCATCACCACATCGCCATCGAGCGAAGGATCGTTCTTGCGCTCTTCCCAGGGGATCATCTCGATCTGTATCTGGCCGATCGTATCGCGCGGGGTCTGCGCGCCGCCGGTGTTCTGGTTCAGCCCGCCTTCGCCCGCGAAGGAGAAGACCGCGCTGACGCCGGGCGTGCCGATCACCATGTTCTCGGCTTGCTGAAGGAGCGCGTCCTTCTCTGTCAGCGAGAGGTTGCCGCGACCGCGGATATAGACGATCGCCTGTTCCACCTCGCTATCGGTGAAGAATTGGGTGCCGTTATTGTTCTTGCCGTAATAGCCGAAGGTCATGAATACGCCCGCCACGATCACCGCGACCACGATCAGCGGCATCACCGGATTTCCTGCGATAGCGGCGGTGAAATGCCCGAAGGGGCGGCGGCGATACCCCGCATCGATGGGCTTCGGTTTGCCTTGGGGCGTGGCCGCCGTGAAGGTGATCGAGCTGAGCATCGCCGCGAGCACGAAGAGGATCACGCCGGGCAGCGAGGCCAGCAGGTTGCCCGAGGCGGTATGCGTGCCCGTGAAGAAGGCCGGGTTGAGCGTCAGCAGCGCGCCGAGGAACACGAGTGCGGCGGAGACCAGGGCCAGAAGCAGGCGCAGCCAATAGGGGCGCCCTTTGAGGTGCGCGGCCCCGTTATCCAGTCGTCGGCTCACGCGGCCCGCGACGCCGCCCACGACAGGAAGATAGATCAGCGCCACGACCAGCGAGGCCGAGAGCACGAAGATGATCGTGACCGGCAGCATGCCCATGAACTCGCCTGGCACGCCCGGCCAGAACAGCATTGGCAGGAAGGCGCAGAGCGTCGTCGCGGTGGAGGAAACGACCGGCCAGAACATGCGTTTCGCGGCTTCCGTATAGGCGGCCATCGGGCCGGAGCCCTCGGAAATACGCTTGTCGGCATATTCCACCACCACGATCGCACCATCGACCAGCATCCCCACGGCGAGGATCAGGCCGAACATCACGATATTCGAGATCGGCACGCCCATCGCGCCCAGCAGCAGGAAAGTCAGCAAAAACGACGTCGGGATCGCGAAGCCCACCAGGAGCGCAGAGCGCGTGCCCAGCGTCGCAAGCACCACGATCATCACCAGCGCGATCGCGGTCAGCACCGAGCCTTCGAGCTGGCTGACCATTGCGCCCACGGTTTTCGACTGATCGAGCGAGATGCCGACATCGACCGCGCGTTGCAGTGGCTCGGGCCACTGGCTCTCCGCCTCGGCCACGGTCTTTCGCAGCAGATCCACCGTGTCGATGACGTTGTAGCCCTTGCGCTTGACGATCTGTAGCGCCACCGTCGGCTCGCCGTTGAAGCGCGCGGTGCCGGTGCGATCCTCGAAAGTCAGGCGGATATCGGCCAGATCGCCGAGCGTCACGACGCTTTCGCCGTTCTTCTTCACCGGCAGGGCGTAGACATCCTGCGCGGTCTCGAAGGTCGCAGGGATCTTCACCGAAAACGCGCCGCCATCGGTCTCGACCTCGCCCGCCGCGATCAGCTGGTTGTTGGCCTGGACGACATTGATCAACTCGGGCGCAGTGACGTTATAGGCCTCTAGCTTCAGCGGATCGATCACCACTTCCAGCATCTCGTCGCGCTGGCCTGCGATCTGGGCTTCCAGCACTGGCTCCAGCCCCTCGACCTCGTCCTGCAACTCGCGGGCGAGCTTTTGCAGGGTGCGTTCGGGCGCATTGCCCGACAGCGTGACCACGACGATCGGAAATTCCGAGAAGTTGATCTCGTTGATCGAATATTTCTCCGCGCCGTCGGGGAATTTCGCTTCGGCGGTGTTCATCGCGTCGCGGACATCGGCGAGGATTTTGGTCTTGTCCCAGCCGAAGTCGAATTCGAGCATGAGCCCCGCGTAATTCTCCTTCGCGATGCCGGTCATCTTGTCCAGACCGTCGAGCCCGGCCAGTTCGGTCTCCATCGGCTTGACCAGCAGCTTCTCGGAATCGGTGGCCGAGATGCCGGGGAAGGGGACCGAGATGAACAGCATCGGAATCTCGATATCCGGCTCGCCCTCCTTGGGCAGGCTCAGATAGGCGGTCAGCCCCGCGAGGATCGAGATCGCCACGAAGGCGATCACCATCCGCGCGCGCGCTGCGGCCCAATCGACGATGCCGGTCATTGCGCGGCCCCGTCGGTGGCGTCTGCGGCACCGCCATCGGTTTGCGGCGCGGGCGTCATGGGGTCGGGCGTGTCTTTGGCCGCATCGCCCGGCGCGTGATCGACGAGGGTCACGGCCACGGGCGAGCCCTCGGTGACGTAGTCCTGCCCGACCACGATCACCGTGGCGCTTTCCGGCAGGCCCGCCAGCCAGACGCCCTCGGGCGTGTCGCGCAGGAAGTCTACCGGGGCGAAACGGGCCACGCCGTCCACCGCCAGCCGCACGCCCAGCTTGCCCTGATCGTTCAGCGTCATCGCGGAGGCGGGCAGGAAATGAGCCTTGGTCCCGTCGGCGGCGACGATCATCTCGACCGTCTGGCCCTCGCGGATCGATTGGTCGCCATTGGGCGCCTCGGCTTCGATCCGGAAGGTGCGCGTGGCGGCATCCGCCGATTGCGAGACAAAGGTGACCTTGCCCATCACCTCGCGCCCGGTCGCAAGCCGTGCGCCGACCATCGCGCCGGACTGCACACGGTCGATCTCGGTTTCAGGGACGTAGCCCACCAGCTTGATTGGATCGAGCTGGATCACGGTGGCGCAAAGCCCGCCCGCCGAGAGTAGCGAGCCGAGTTCAGCGGTATCTTCCTCGATCAGCCCGGCGAAGGGCGCCGTGATTTCGAGCCGCGCCAATTCGGTCTGCGCGGCCTCGACGGCGGCGGTAGCCGCTTCGAGCGCCGATTGCGCGGAAGCGGTTGCGGTTTCAGAGCGGTAGCCGCCTTCCTTCAGCCTCTCGGCGGCGGTGGCGTTCAGCCGGGCCTCGGTCAGCCGTGCCTGCGCCTCGGCCAGTGCGGCCGGGCGCGTGCCGGGGTCGAGCTTGCACAGCAGTTGTCCCTTTTCGACCTGCGCGCCTTTGCCCAGCGGTTCGGAAATCACCTTGCCCGTCGTCTCGGCGCGCACTTCGACGCGGCGCGCAGCCTCGGTCTGCCCGCGCGTCAGAACGCCTTGGTCGAGCGGCTCCGCGGTCGAGACCATCGCCTGCACCGGCACCCCCGCCGTGCCGGTTTCCTCTACCTGCTGCGCTTGCTCGGCAGGCGTCGCGGCATCGCCGAGATAGCCCATCAGGCGGTCGCGCTCGAACACCAGAAGGTAGAGCGCGACAAGAACGAGGATCGCGTTGAGGATCGGGACCGGACGCATCGGCGGGCTCCTGTAAATGGGCGCGGCGTTCCGCCTAAATGGGGACTGAACCGCAGAGTTCAACTTACCGAGAGCGAGGCGTGATCTCAAGGCTTGCATTCCTCAGCGATGCGCGGACCGGAGCGGTCCGTGCGGCCCTTGGCAGCGCCCGGGGAGCCGTGTAAGAGGGGCGCCAAAGCTACGAGGAGACCCGCGCGTGAGTGATACCGACAGTTTCATCGACGAAGTCACCGAGGCGGTGCGTCAGGACAAGCTCTGGGCGGCGTTCAAGAAATGGGGCTGGATCGGCGCGGTGATCATCATCGCGATCGTCGGCGGCACCGCCTGGAACGCGTGGCAGAAGGAAAAAACGCAAGCCGAGGCGCGCGCCTTCGGCGATAAGGTGATGGCTGCCGTCAACGGCGACACCACGGGCGCGGACCTCGCGAAGATCACCCCCGACGGTCCCGGCCGCACCGCGGTTCTCAAGATCATGCAGGGCGACGCCGCTATCGAGGCGGGCAAGCCCGACGAGGCGATCAAGTTCTTCGATGCGGTCAGCGCCGAGCCGGGGCTGCCGGCTTCGATCAGCGATCTCGCCAAGCTCAAGGCGGTGATCGCGGCGGGCGACAAGATGGACGCCGCCAAACGCGACGCGACGCTGCAGGAACTGGCCACCCCCGGAGCGCCTTACCGCCTTCTGGCAATGGAGCAGCAGGCGGCGGCGGCCCTGTCCTCGGGCGACAAGGAGGGCGCAATCTCGATCGCTCAGCAGATTCTTGAGGACGCCGGCCTCACGCCGGGCTTGCAACAACGCGCGACAGAGTTGATTGTGGCGCTGGGTGGCGAAGTGCCGACCCAGCCGGGGCAGGGCGCTCCGGCACCGCAAGAGTAAAGGGTTGAACCGGCGCGCCTTTCGGATGCGCAGGAGCTGCAAGAGAGCCGAGACAGGCAGGGGGAACAGGCGTGAAGCTGAGCAAGACGATCTGTGTGCTGAGTGTGGCGGCTTTCGTGGCAGGCTGTACCAAGGAAACCATCCTCCCCGGCGAGCGTCTCTCGCCCCGCGACGCGCTGCGCGCCGAAGAAGGGCTGCCGCTGGCTGATGCGCCCGCCCAGCAGTCGCTGCCGATCTCGCTTCCACGTCAGGTGAGCAATGCAGAATGGCCGCAACGTGCGGGTTCGGCGACCCATAGCCTGTTCAACGCGGCGATCGGAAACGGCACGACGCCGGTCTGGTCCGCCGATATTGGTGCGGGCAATGCGCGCCGCTACCGCATCACCGCCGATCCGATCGTGGGCGGTGGCAAGATTTACACCCTAGATAGCCAGGCCCGCGTCACTGCAACCGCGACGAATGGCGGGCGCGTCTGGCAGGCCGACATCACGCCGCCCGGCGACCGCGAGGGCGACGCCTCGGGCGGCGGGATCGCCTATGCCAACGGCACGGTCTACGTGACGTCCGATTTCGCCGAGCTCGTCGCGATCGACGCGGCCACCGGCGGCATCAAGTGGCGGCAATATTTCGACGCAGGCATCGGCGGTGCGCCGACCGTGAAGAATGGCGTGGTCTACGTGGTCGCCCGCGACTCCTCGGCCTGGGCGATCCGCGCCAGCGACGGCAAGGAAATCTGGCAGGTGCCGGGTGCGCCGTCCGCTTCGGGCATGACCGGCGTCTCCTCGCCCGCGGTGACCGACCGCATGGTGATCTTCCCGTTCTCTTCGGGCTTCCTGAGCGGCGTTCTGCCGCAAAGCGGGATGCAGATGTGGAACTCCAAAGTGCCGGGCGCACGTCCGGGCGTGGGCTATGCCAATATCGTCGATCTGACGGGCGATCCGGTCGTGGTGGGCGATACCGTCTACGCGGGCTCCTCGGCGGGCAAGCTGGCGGCCTTCGATGTGAATTCCGGCGATCGTATCTGGACCGCGACCGAAGGGGCCAACAGCCCCGTGCAGGTTGCGGGCGGCTCGATCTTCCTCGTTTCGGATCAGGGCAAGATCGTGCGGCTTGATGCCAAGACCGGCGATCAGATCTGGTCGAAGGATCTACCGTACTACACCAAGGACAAGCCGAAGCGTCAGCGCGACATCGTCGCGAGCTACGGGCCCGTTCTTGCCGGCAACAAGCTGTTCGTCGCGTCTTCCGACGGCGTTCTGCGCGTGTTCAGCCCGATCGACGGCAGCCTCATCGGCCAGGCGAAGATCCCGGGCGGGGCTGCGACCGATCCGGTCGTGGCGGGGCGCACCCTCTACGTCGTCGGCGGCGATGGGAAACTGCACGCTTTTCAGTGAGCCCTTTAGGGTGTAAGGGGGCCGCTTACGACCGCCCAAGGAGGGCATCATGAGCTTTACCCTGGCCATCGTGGGCCGCCCAAATGTCGGAAAATCGACGCTGTTCAACCGGCTTGTCGGCAAGCGACTGGCGCTTGTCGACAACATGCCCGGCGTCACGCGTGACCTTCGCGAGGGCGATGCGCGTCTGGGAGATCTGCGTTTCATCGTGATCGACTCGGCCGGTCTGGAACTGGCCGAAGACGACAGCCTTCAGGGCCGTATGCGGCGCCTGACTGAACGCGCCGTCGAAGAGGCCGATATCTGCCTGTTCATGGTCGACGCGCGCGTGGGCGTGACACCGGCCGACGAGATTTTCGCCGATATCCTGCGCAAGAAGAACGCCAACGTGATCCTCGCGGCCAACAAGGCCGAAGGGGCGGCAGGCGATGCCGGCGCGATGGAGGCATGGAGCCTTGGTCTCGGCGAGCCGCTGCGGATCTCGGCCGAGCACGGCGAAGGTTTGGACGATCTTTACACCGCGCTGGTGCCGCTGGCGGACGAATTCGCCGAGCGCAATGCCGCCAACGCGCCGGTCACGGATGTGGTCATCGACGAGGAGCTTGAGGAAGGCGACATTCCCGCCTACCAGCCGCCCTCCGCCACGAAACCGCTGCAGCTTGCCGTGATCGGACGCCCCAATGCGGGCAAGTCTACGCTGATCAACAAGATTCTGAACGAAGACCGCCTGCTGACCGGCCCCGAGGCAGGCATCACCCGCGATGCGATCTCGGTCACGGCCGATTTCATGGGCACGCCGATGCGGATCTGGGACACGGCGGGGATGCGCAAGAAGGCGCGC
Source organism: Thioclava sp. F42-5 (assembly GCF_002213195.1). NCBI lineage: Bacteria > Pseudomonadati > Pseudomonadota > Alphaproteobacteria > Rhodobacterales > Paracoccaceae > Thioclava > Thioclava sp. F42-5. The sequence continues at coordinate 586,607 of NZ_NBNZ01000001.1, read as the reverse complement.
GTCACCGACAAGGTCGAGAAGCTGAGCGTGGCCGATGGGTTGCGCGCCGTGCGCTTCGCCGAGGTGGTCGTGGTGCTGCTCGACGTCAATATTCCGTTCGAGACGCAGGATCTCCGGATCGCCGATTTCGCCGAGACCGAGGGCCGTGCGGTCGTGGTCGCCGCGAACAAGTGGGATCTCGAAGAAGACAAGCCCGAGAAGCTGAAGGAACTGCGCGAAGCGTTCGAACGCCTGCTGCCGCAGCTCAAGGGCGCGCCTCTGGTGACCGTCTCGGCCAAGACCGGCAAGGGGCTCGACCGGCTGCACAATGCGATCCTGAAGGCCCATGAGGTCTGGAACCGCCGCGTGCCGACCGCGAAGCTGAACAACTGGCTGACCGCGATGACCGAGGCGCACCCGCCACCCGCGCCCGGCGGTCGCCGGATCAAGCTGCGCTACATAACCCAGGCGAAGACCCGTCCGCCGGGCTTCGTGGTGAAATCGACCCATACCGACAAGATCCCGGAGAGCTACGAGCGTTACCTGATCAACGGCCTGCGCGAGAGCTTCGACATGCCGGGCACGCCGATCCGCCTCTACATGCGCGATCAGGGCAAGACGAACCCTTACAAGGATCGCAAGAAGTCGATCCCGTCGCGTCTGAAAAAGCACGTCGATGCGAAGAAGCGCTCCGCCCACAAAGAATCGGCGCGTAAAGCGCGCGAGGCGAAGAAGGGCGAGTGAGCGACTGAGCTGGAATGAAAACGCCCGCCGGGGGATATCGAGACTCCGGCGGGCGTTTCTAATTCGGGCGATGTGGACGCGGCTTAGAGAAAGCCCAGCCGATCGAGCGCCGCCCGGGCGCGCGCGCGCTCCTCGGTCGAGCCCGAGAGCGCACCCGCATTGATCTCCGCCATCAGTTTCGAGAGCGTCTTTTCCCGACGCATCGCAATGATCTGCTCGGGGATCTGGTCCTCGCCGATCTCAAGGATGCGGGTCATCAAGACGCTGTCCCGCTTACGCGTGATCGTTACCGACATATGCAGTTTCCCCTGCGACTCACTTCGTACACGGAAACGTTAACAACGTTCCCGCCCCGAGTCTCGCGTCGCCGCGTCGCAGCGTCAGACCAGTTTCCCGTCCACCAGCCGCGTCTTGCCGCCCAGATAAGGGTGCAGGCAGGCGGGCAGGGTGACCGAGCCGTCCTCTTCCTGACCGTTCTCCAGCACCGCGATCAGGCAGCGCCCGACCGCGAGGCCCGAGCCGTTGAGCGTCGCGATGAACTCGGGCTTGCCGCCGCCTTCGGGCTTGTAGCGCCCGTTCATCCGCCGCGCCTGGAAGGTGCCGCAGGTGGAGACCGAGGAAATTTCGCGATAGGTGTTCTGCCCCGGAAGCCAGACCTCGAGATCGTAAGTTTTCTGCGCGCCGAACCCCATGTCGCCGGTGCAGAGCACGATGCGGCGATAGGGCAGTTCCAGCGCCTCCAGCACCGCCTCGGCGCATTTGGTCATGCGCTCGTGCTCGTCGATGGCGGTCTCGGGGGTGCAGAGCGTGACCATCTCGACTTTCTCGAACTGGTGCTGACGCAGCATGCCCGAGGTATCCTTGCCTGCGGAGCCGGCCTCCGAACGGAAGCAGTTGGTATGGGCGCACATGCGCTGGGGCAGGGCGGAGGCCTCCATCACCTCGCCATTCGCGTAGTTCGTCAGAGTGACCTCGGCGGTGGGGATCAGCCACCAGCCATTGGTGGTCTGATAGCTGTCCTCGGCGAATTTCGGGAGTTGGCCGGTGCCCATCATCGCCTCGTCGCGCACCAGCACGGGGGTGATGTTCTCGGACAGCCCGTGTTTGTCGACATGCAGGTCGAGCATGAATTGCGCGAGCGCCCGGTGGACGCGGGCGACTCCGCCCTTGAGTACAACGAAGCGCGAGCCCGACAGCTTCGCCGCCGTCTCGAAATCCATCTCGCCACCCACGGCGGACAGCTCGAAATGCTCCTTCGGGTCGAAGGCGAACGCGCGCGGCGTGCCCCAGCGGCTGACCTCGACATTCTCGTCCTCGTCCGCGCCGGTGGGCACGTCGGCCAGCGGCAGGTTCGGGATCGTCATCAGCAAATCGCGGACCTTCGCGTCAAGCTCGCCCGCCTCGGTCTGCATCTGCGCCACTTCGGCCTTCTTCTCGGCCACCAGCGCGCGCAGGCGCTCGAACTCGGCTTCGTCGCCCTTCGCTTTCGCGGCGCCGACCTGCTTCGACGCGGCGTTCTGATCGGCTTTCGCGGTCTCGGCTGCGTGGATCGCCGTGCGGCGTGCTTCGTCCATTGCGAGAATCTCGCGCGAGAGCGGCGAGAGCCCGCGCCGCGCCAGTTGCGCGTCGAATTCTTCGGGGTTTTCGCGGATTGCGCGGATATCGTGCATCTCACCATCTCCAAGACTGTTGCGGGAACGGCTTTAGCGCATGAAAGTGAAAGCGAAAACCCCCGGCGATGCGGCCATGACACAGGTCAAGGCAATAGAAACTGTGCGGTGCTTGTATTCTGTCGGGCGAATACATATTCAATAACCGGAATATAAAACCGCAGGCGCAGGGGCGCGCCGGTAAGGGAAGGGAACCCGAGATGACGTTGAAGCTTCTGCCATTGGCATTCGCCGCGTTGATCCTGCCGGGAATCGCGCTGGCGCAGGACGGGGCGATCACGGTCGAACCGCAGGTCGTGACCGATTGGAAATCTGTCTATGGGCAGGTCGAGGCGAAGAACACGATCGCGGCGCGTGCACGGATTTCCGGCACGATCACCGCGCTGGACGTGACCGAGGGCGACGAGGTGAAAGCCGGTCAGGAGATCGGCAAGATCACCGACCAGACGCTCGATTATCAGATCGGCGCGGTTGATGCGCAGATCAATGCGCTCGAAGCGCAGCTGGAGAATGCCAAGACCGAGCTCAAGCGCGGGCAGGAATTGCAGGCCCGCGGCGTGTCGACTTCGCAGAATGTCGATCAGTTGCAGACGCAGGTGAATGTCTACGAGGGCCAGATCGCGGCGCAGAAAGCGCAGCGCAAGGTCTATGAGCAGCAGCAGGAATTCGGCACCGTTACGGCGCCGATCGACGGCAAGGTCGTGACCGTTCCGGTCACCAAGGATGCCGTCATTATGGGCGGCGAGACGATCGCGACGATCGGCGGCGGCGGGTTTTTCCTGCGTCTGTCGATCCCCGAGCGCCACGCCGACACGCTGCACACCGGCGACACGATCCTGATCACCGATCCCGACGGGAAGGAGATCGAGGGCAAGCTCGCCAAGATTTACCCCGAGATCGAGGGTGGCCGGGTGCAGGCCGATGTGGAAGTGCCCGATCTGGATTCGCGCTTCGTCGGCGCGCGGCTTCTGGTGAAGCTGCCGATGGGCGAGCGAGAGGCGCTTCTCGTGCCGCAGGGATACGTCTTCAACCGCACGGGGCTCGATTTTGTCCGCGTGAAGGAAGAGGGGGGCACCTATCTGCGTACGGTCGTGCCGGGGGTGCATGTCACGAGCGATGGCAAGGACATGGTCGAAGTTCTTACCGGTCTGAACGCCGGCGACACGGTGGTGCCGAACGATGAGCAATAACCAAGGCACCGGGCCGGAGATGCCCGAGGACGACGAAATCCACGGCAAGCTGGGTATCGCGGGCGGTCTGACGAAATCCTTCATCCGCTCGGCGCTGACGCCGCTGATGATCCTCGCCGCCGTGGCGGTCGGTCTGGTCGCGCTGATCTCTCTGCCGCGCGAGGAAGAGCCGCAGATCTCCGTGCCGATGGTGGATATCCACCTGCAGGCCCCGGGTCTGAAGGCGCAGGACGCGATGAAGCTGGTGACCGAGCCGATGGAAACCATCGTGCAGGGAATCAACGAGGTCGAACACGTCTATTCGCGCACTCAGGACGATTATTCGCTGGTGATGGCGCGCTTCAAGGTCGGCACCTCGTCGGATGCCGCCATCCTGCGCGTGCATGAAAAAGTCCGCGCCAACATGGACAAGATCCCAAAGGGTATCCCCGATCCGGTGATCGTGGGTCGCGGGATCGACGATGTGGCGATCGTCTCGCTGACGCTGACCGGCAAGGACGGCGCGCAGGTCGACAGCGATGAACTCACCCGCGTCGCGCGCGAATTGCAGACCGAGGTCACGAAAATCGAGAATGTCGGCCTGACCTATCTGGTGGGCGACGCAACGAGCGAGATCCGTATCGAGCCCGAGCCCGACAAGCTCGCGCTCTACGGGGTCACGCTGCAGCAGCTGTCGAACAAGGTCACGCAGGCGAACCGCGCTTTCAACACCGGAAATATCCGCCATGAGGGCAAGCAGATCAGCCTCTCGGCTGGCGAGACGCTGACCGCGCCTTCCGAGATCGCGGGGCTCCTGCTGACCACCCGCGACAATCGCCCCGTCTATGTCGCCGATGTCGCGAAGGTCTCCTACGTGCCCGATGCCTCGGATCATATCGTCTCGAACGTCCAGCGCGACGCGGACGGCAAGATCGAGCGCACGCCGGCCGTCACCCTCGCCATCGCCAAGCGGGCGGGATCCAACGCCGTGGTCGTGGCCGAGCATATCCTCGACCGCATCCACGAGCTGCACGGCCAGCTGATCCCCGACAATGTCGAGGTGAAGGTCACCCGCGACTATGGCGAGACAGCGAACGAGAAGGCAAACGAGCTGCTGTTCCACCTTGGCCTCGCGACGATCTCTATCGTGGGTCTGGTGCTGCTGGCGATCGGCTGGCGCGAATCCATCGTGGTGGCGGTGGTCATCCCGGTGACGATCCTGCTGACGCTGTTTGCCGCCTATATCATGGGCTTCACCCTCAACCGCGTGTCGCTTTTCGCGCTGATCTTCGCGATCGGTATCCTCGTCGATGACGCCATCGTGGTGATCGAGAATATCGCGCGACATTGGGCGATGAAAACGCCCGGCTCGCGCGTGACCAAGGCGATCGAGGCCGTGGCCGAAGTAGGCAACCCCACCATTGTCGCGACCCTGACCGTTGTGGCCGCGCTGCTGCCGATGCTGTTCGTGTCGGGGCTGATGGGGCCTTACATGTCGCCCATCCCGGCGGTGGCCTCGGCGGCGATGATCTTCTCGTTCTTCGTGGCGGTGATCATCACCCCGTGGCTGATGGTGAAGGTCGCGGGCAAGGCGCAGCTGCATGGCCATCACGGCGATGACGACACCTATGGCGGTGAACATGCGGGCGGCAGGCTCGGCCGGATGTACAGCGCCGTGGCGCGCCCGATCCTGAAAACGAAAGCGCGCTCGGGGCTGTTCCTGCTGGTGGTGTCGGTGCTGTCCTTCGGCTCGCTGGGGCTTCTCTACACCAAGCATGTCACGGTGAAGCTGCTGCCCTTCGACAACAAGTCCGAACTCTCGGTCGTGGTCGATATGCCTGCGGGCACCTCGGTCGAGGGTACGGATGCGGTCGCCCAGCAGGTGGCCGAGATCGTGACCAAACTGCCCGAGGTGCTCTCGGTGCAAACCCATGCGGGCACCTCCGCGCCGTTCAACTTCAACGGGCTCGTGCGCCACTACTACCTGCGTGCGCAGCCCAATCAGGGCGATGTCGAACTTCAACTCGCGCCGAAAGGGGAACGCGATCGCACCAGCCACGAGATCGCTCTGGAGATCCGCGACAAGATCAAGGCGATCAAGCTGCCCGAAGGCGCGAGCCTGAAGACGGTCGAACCGCCGCCCGGTCCGCCGGTGATCGCGACGCTTCTGGCCGAGGTCTATGGCCCCACGCCCGAGGCGCGCCGTGACGCGGCCCGCCGGATCGAGGACGCCTTCAAGCAGGTGCCCTATATCGTCGACGTGGATAACAGCTTCGGCATCCAGCCCGACAAGCTGCGCGCCACGGTCAATTCCGACGATCTGGAGTTCTATTCGGTCTCCGAAGGCGATGTCTGGGACACGCTCGGGATGCTGAACGGTTCGACCACCGTGGGCTATTCCCATCGCGGGCAGGAGCGCCAGCCGATCCCGATCGTGATGGAGCGTTCGAAATCGAACAAGGTGATGAACGAGGAAACGCTCTCGACGCCGATCCCGGCCAACGTCCTGCCCGGCGCGCGCGGCGTCGTGGAGCTTGGCGACGTGGTCAGCGTCGACAAGGAGAAGGCGTCCTATCCGATCTTCCGCCATAACGGGCGCGAGGCCGAGATGGTCACCGCGGAACTCGCCGGCAAGTTCGAGGCTCCGCTCTACGGGATGCTTGCCGTCGATGACGCGATCAACAACATGGATTGGCCGAAAGGCGAGAAGCCTGTCGTATCGCTGCATGGCCAGCCGCAGGACGAAAGCCATGTGACGCTTCTGTGGGACGGCGAATGGGAGGTGACCTGGGTGACCTTCCGCGACATGGGCGCGGCCTTCGCCGTGGCGCTTCTGGGGATCTACATCCTCGTCGTCGCGCAGTTCGGCTCGTTCCGGCTGCCGCTGGTGATCCTGACCCCGGTGCCGCTGACCTTCCTCGGGATCATGCTCGGCCACTGGATCTTCCACGCGCCGTTCTCGGCCACGTCGATGATCGGTTTCATCGCGCTGGCGGGGATCATCGTGCGGAACTCGATCCTGCTGGTGGACTTCATCCGCCACGGCAGCCATGAGGGCAAACCGCCGATTGAGGTACTGATCGAGGCGGGCGCCATCCGCTTCAAGCCGATCCTGCTGACCGCGATCGCGGCGATGATCGGTGCGGTGGTGATTTTGGCCGACCCGATCTTCCAGGGTCTTGCGATCTCGCTGCTGTTCGGTCTGCTCAGCTCGACCCTGCTGACCGTGCTCGTGATCCCGGCGATCTACCGGATCTTCAAGACCTGATCCGGTCACTGACCTGAAACGCAAAACCGCCCGCACGTTTCTCTCGTGCGGGCGGTTTTCGTTGCGCGGTCGACGCGCGCCCTTTTCCTTCGCAGAAATATCCCGGGGATGAATGGCGAAGCCAGAAGGGGCAGCGCCCCTTACCCCGGCTGCCGTTCGGCCCAACCTGCGAAGACTTTCTCCAGCGCGACGACGGCGTAATAGAGAAGGATTCCGAGGAAGGCCAAGGCGATCAGCACTGCGAACATCAGCGGGTAATCCCCGTTGGTCTGGCCCGACAGGAACAGCGCGCCGAGGCCCTTGCCGTGGGGCGAGATGATCTCGACGAGGTTGGTGCCGATGAAGGCCAGCGTCACCGAGACTTTCAACGCGCCGAAGAACTCGGGCAGGGTTTTGGGCAGGGCGATCTTGCGGAAGATGGTGAATTTCGAGGCCCCCAGCGCGCCGAGGATATCGCGATATTCGGGCTCCAGCGTGGACAGGCCGATCCCTACTGACACGGCGATCGGGAAGAAGGAGATCATGAAGGCCATAAGCACGGTGTTGAAGTCATGCGCGCCGATGAACAGCAGCGCCAGCACCGGCACGACTGTCGCCTTCGGCACCGCGTTGAAGCCCACCAGAAGCGGATAAAGTGCATCGCGCGCGGTGCGCGAAAAGCCCATGAGCATGCCGAGGAAGGTGCCAAACACGATCGAGATCGCAAGCCCTGCTACCGTCCGCCATAGCGTCTGCCAGCTATCGATCAGGAACAGGTTCCAGTAGCGCATATAGGCGGCGGGCAGGTCCGACGGTGAGGCCATGACGTAGTTCGGCCAGCCATTCGCCCAGACGATGAATTCCCAGATCGCGAGGAAAGCGACGATCGACAGGATCGGGGTGAAGATTTTCTTGGCGTCCATCAGTGTACCCCCTCGTCGCGGCCCTGCGCGATCCGGATTTGGTCGCGCAGGAGATGCAGCATCTCGACGGCTTTCGGCTCGTAGAGAACGTCGATCGTGCGATCTTTCGGCAGGTCCACATCCAGCACGTATTGCGTATGCGCCGGGCGGCCCGAGAGGACGATGACCTGATCGCCGAGGAACACGCTCTCGCGCAGGTCATGGGTGATCAGAACGGCGGTGAAAGGCTCGGCGGCGCGCAGGTCGCGCATCGTCTGCCACAGATCCTCGCGGGTGAAATTGTCGAGCGCGCCAAAGGGCTCGTCCATGATCAGCACATCCGGCTTGTGCACGATGGCGCGACAGAGCGAGGCGCGCTGGCGCATCCCGCCGGACAGTTCCGACGGGCGCTTGGTCTCGAACCCCTTCAGGCCCACCATCTCCAGCAAGTGCTCGGCGCGCGCGGCCTTCTCGGATTTCGCCATGCCCGGAGCCACGATCTCCAGAGGCAGCATCACGTTCTCGATGATCGAGCGCCATTCCAGCATCACTGGGTTCTGGAACGCCATGCCGACGGTCTTGCGCGGGCTGGTGACCTTCTCGCCATGAAGCCAGACCTCGCCCCGGTCGGGCTTCATCAGCCCCGCCACCAGACGGGTGAGGGTGGATTTGCCGCAGCCCGAGGGGCCGACCACGGCGCAGAACTCGCCCTGCGGTACGCGGATGTCCAGTTGGTCGAGCACGGGCAGGGGGCCATGCTTGGTTTGATAGGCGTGGGTCACGCCGCGAATGTCGATGAGATTTTCCATGAGGGTCCGGCGCGAGAAGGCAGAGAATAGGGGCGGGTGCATCCGCGGCGCCCGCCCCTGAAGGATGTCGGATCAGTCGATCTTCCGCTCTGCCGCGTCGGGCAGGTACGCGCTGTCGAAATAGAGAGCCGCATCGGGCGCGTTCTGGAACTCGTAGACGGTTTTCGTCTGCTCGATCGCGGTGGCCATCCGGTCCGCGTCGATCCCACCCATGCCATTTTCCTTCACGTAATCGGTCAGGACATTGGCATCGATTGCCATTTGAAGTCGCTCGGTCTCCAGATCCTTGTCGGCGGCTGGGTTGCGCTTGAGAAGCGCGTCCACGGCCTTGCCCGGATCGGCCACGGCGGCTTTCCAGCCCTCGGCGGTCGCCTTGATGAAGCCGGTAATCTCTTCGGGATGCGCCTTCGCGTAATCCGTGTTCACGATGATCGCGTTGCCGTAAAGCGCCACGCCGTAATCGGCCATCAGCAGCACCGACTGGTCCTCCATGCCCACGCCCAGACGCTTGAGATTGAGCGTCGAGGAGAAGGAGAAGCCGGTGACTGCATCGACCTTGCCCTCGGCCAGCATCGGCTCGCGCGTGGGGAAGCCGACCGGTTCGACCTTGATCTTGTCCATGTCGAGGCTGGCTTCCTTGGCGAAGATCGGGAACTGTGCCCAGGCGCCATCCGGGGGCGGCGCGCCCAGCACTTTGCCTTCGAGGTCTTTGGGCTCGTTCACGCCCTGCGACTTGCGGCCGACCACCGCGAAGGGCGGCTTGTCATAAACCATCATCACGGCGGTGACGGGCGCGCCGGGGTTCTGGTCGAGGAATTTCATCAGTGAGTTGATATCGGCGAAGCCCACCGGATAGGCGCCGGTTGCCACTTTCGGGATCGCGTCGAGCGAGCCCTTGCCCTCGGAGATTTCGACCTCCAGCCCGGCCTCGCCGTAGAACCCCTCGTCGATAGAGAGGAAATAGGGCGCCGAGGGGCCTTCGAATTTCCAGTCCAGCGCGAAAGGCATCTTGGTTTCGGCCTGTGCCAGCGTGGCCGAGAGGCCGAGCGCGAGCGTGGCGAAAAGCCCCGGTTTGATGTGCAGCATGATATCCCTCACTCCGTTAATCCGTTTTCGCCCCGATCCTGACCGGCGGTGCGCGGGGGTAAACTCAAACCGCGCGCGCCATGCGAGCAGGCGAGGCGCTCACGGTTCCGTGATTAAGTTTTGTGCGGGGTGCTGCGCAAATGCAAGAAAATTGGGCGCTACATTGGCGCGCCCTCAGAGGGCGATCTCGAGTGGAAGGAACCCGTTCGCATCGACCGGTCCGGGTTCGGCTTGCAATCCGACTTGCGCGAGCTCCGACAGGTAGGCCGATGCGCCGGGGCCCGTATGATACAAGGCGCGCGCGCCGGGCAGGGGAGCGAACCGCCAGATCGGCGGCGCGTCGATGCGGAGCGGTCCTCGCTGCGCATCGATTTCCTGCAGCAGCAGGTCGCGCACGCGCATCGGCTCGGGAGCGAGGGAGACGGGGCGACCCCGCTGCTTGAACCCGCCGCCGCCGGAGAGGCGGAAATCGTTGCTCACGACGATGAAGCGGTCTGTATCACTGACGCGGGCACCCTCGTGGCGCAGGTCGCGGATGCGTCCCCGTGCGTCCGTGTTCAGGCTGCCATCCGGGCGGAAGCGCGGTGGCTGCGACAGGTCGATCTCGTAGGTGATCCCCGCGATCACGTCGAAATGGTAACTCGCGAAGGCGAAATCGCAGAGCATCCGCAACCGCCCGTCGGCGCGCTGCTGGTTGTAGATCGAGACCGCCTGTTCGAGCCAGTCGCGCAGTTCCGCGCCACTGAGTTCGACCGCGGCGACCATGTTGTTGAAAAGGTAGATGTCGTCGAGATGGCTCATCCGCAGCGGGCCGGCAGGGATGTCGATGAAATGCGCAGAGCCTGCCGTACCGCCCGATTTGAAGCTCGACGCAGCGCCGAGTAGGGGCAGGTCCGCTTCGGGGCGTCCAGCGAGCTTTTCGCGGGCATATCGCCGTTTCGCCGCGATGGTCAGGGCGAGTGTCCGGTCCGGCGCGATCTGGGTGAAATAGCTGTGCAGCGGCTCCGCGGTGGTGCCGATGGGGCGGCGGATATGATCGAGCGTGCGGCGATGGGCGCGGGCCGAGGAGGCAAGCACGGCCGCGCTGTCCGGCCCGCTCTCGCCCTGCGCTGGGCGCAACTCTGCCCGGTGCGCCGCGAGTGCCCAGCCTTCCTTCCGTTTTTCCAGAACGAGATCGAGCACTCCCAGATGCGTCCCGCCGGCCCCGGCGTTGAGCGCGGGCTTGCCGTGAAGCGTGCCCAGAACCGGATCGATCCCCGCGAAACTCGGACGGGAAGGATCGGGAAAGCGCAGGTGGTCATGCCCAGCCAGCACGATGTCGATCCCGTCGAGCTGCGCGATCGTGACTGCCGCCCGCTCGGCGGCGGGGGCCGAGCCTTGCGGCGCGTTCTGATCCAGCGGCAGCGGAGAAATCCCCGTATGGGCGAGGGCGACGACCAGATCGGCCCCGGCTGCACGGATCAGACGGAGCTGCGCCTTCATCGCCTCCAGAAGTGAGGAGGTCGAAATCTCGGCCTCGGGTCGCGTCTCGAGCCAAGCGAGGCTAGGGGGCGGCAGCACGCCAATCACCGCGACCCGCAGATGTCGCTCGGTACCGTGACTGTCGCGAAAGCGGCGTTCGATCATCGCCCAAGGCCGGATCCGCGTATCCGACGAGGCATGCAGATTGGCGCAGACGGTGGGAAAATGCGCGGTTTCCAGAGCGCGCTCGAGCGACGCCAGCCCAAAATCGAATTCGTGATTTCCAAGCGCGGCCGCGTCGTAGCCCAAAGCGTTCATTGCCGCGATCATCGGGTTTTCGCCGTCGTGGCTGTCCGCCGTCTCTCCCGGCTCGCTCCAGAGCTGGGTCAGGGGCGTGCCTTGAAGGAAGTCGCCGCAATCGAACAGCAGGCAGTTCGGGGCTTCGCTGCGCGCTTGCGCAATCTCCGAGGCCAGCGCTGCCAAGCCTCTGCGCGGGGCCGGGCGGTCATTGAAGTAATCGTAGCCCCGCGCTTGACCATGCAAATCGGTCGTCTCAAGAACCCTCAGCGCGAGTGTGACGCGCTGATCCGAAAACTGGCCGGGCCAATCCCGGTCAGACAGTTTCCCCATGTGATCCCCTTGGCCCGTAATTGACCTTTTATCGTTTAAATGCCGCCCCTTGGCGGTCGTGTGTCCCACACGCAAGCTAGAGTAGAGGTCGGTCGTTTGCCAAGTTTTAAATTGACGTAACGCGTTTGCGAGGTCCGGGCACGTGGCGGCTCTGGCTTGCGCGTCACCTGATCGGCACTGGTCTCCGGCTGGCGCCCCGTGGCATGGGTAGGGCGATCCGCAGGAGTTTTTCATGCCGCCCGATTCCCTCGCCGACGCGCGAAAGCCGATTTCTCAACCCGCCCGGCTGTCTCAAGGACGCGTGCTCGATTCGCGGGGCTTGGCCTTTGCGGAAGCGCCGGGTGCGCTCGAGCGGGCGGCCCATCTGCGGGGCGATGCAGAGCGGCTCGCGGAGCTGCGCGCAGGCGAAGCGGCGCGGGTGGTTGCGCTTTGGCGCGGGCGTCCGCTGTTCGGGCCCGAGGGGCTGCACCTTCTGCGCGCGGGCGAGGCGGCGCTCGAGGCTATGCCGGGACCGGAGATTTTCCTCGGGTGCCACGACGAGTGTGCTCTGTTTTCCCGCGATGTCTCGGCTTTCGAGCCCGAGGGTGAACGACCCGACGGGGCGGCCTTCTTCGACGCCTCCGAGCAGCGCCATCCCGATCTGCCCGACGATATCGTCTTCGCCGAGCTGCGTGGCCGGATGGGGTTTCTGAGCCCGGTCGAGGCGGAGATCGCCGCCACCGCGCGCGGGCTCGTGGAATGGCACCGGACGCATCGTTTCTGCTCCACCTGCGGCGCCGAAAGCGAGCTGGAGCAAGCGGGGTGGCATCGGCGCTGCCCGGTTTGTGAGCGGCACCATTTTCCGCGGACCGACCCGGTCGTGATCATGCTGATCACCGACGGCAACCGGCTCCTGCTGGGGCGCGGCCCGCATTGGCCCGAGACGATGTATTCCTGCCTCGCGGGCTTCATGGAGCCGGGAGAGACGGTCGAGGCCGCCGTGCGCCGCGAGGTGTTCGAGGAAAGCGGCGTCGAGGTGGGGGAGGTCTCTCTCGTCGCTTCGCAGCCGTGGCCGTTCCCGGCCTCTTTGATGCTGGGGTGTCGCGGCGTGGCGACGACCACCGATATCACCATCGACCCGGTCGAGATCGCCGATGCACGCTGGATCAACCGGGAGCGTCTACTGCAGGTTGTGGCTGGGCGCGACCCTGAGATCTCCGCGCCACGCCAGGGCGCGATCGCCGGTTGGCTGATGCGCGAGTGGCTTGCAGATCGGCTGGAATGAGGCCAGTTTGCCGCGCACGGTGCCGCTCTCCGGTGCCCTGACTGCTGATCCGAGGAATTCGTCTCATGAAATTGTCGACCCGCACCGATATTTCCGCGCCCGCCGGTTTCGTCTTCGGACGGCTCGCGGATTTCGGGAGCTTCGAGCGGGTGGCGATGCGCCGCGGGATCACGCTGAAACGGCTCGATACGCTGAACGAACCGGGTGCAGGCATGTCTTGGGATATCGGTTTCCGTTTTCGTGGCAAGCAGCGCCAGATGATCACCGATGTGAAGCGTTTCGAAGTGCCGGAACTGATCGTCTACGAGGGCGTCTCGAACAGTTTCGAGGCGGTGATGGATTTCGATCTCACGGATCTGTCGCGAACCCGGACGCGGTTGCAGGTGGGGCTGGAGTTGAAGCCGCGCAGTCTCGGCGCGCGGCTGATGATCCAGTCGGCCAAGCTCGGCAAGGGCAACCTCGAACGCCGCTTCAAGGAACGGATCGAGCAATTCGCGCAGGATATCGAGCGTCAGCACGAGAAGATCGCCTGACGCCCGGCCCCCTCAGCTCTTGCGTTCCGGTGCGGCCGGGTAGACGCCCAGAATTTCCAGATAACTGGTGAAGTAATCCAGTTCCTCGAGCGCGCGCGCCAGCGCCGGATCGTCGGGATGGCCTTCGACATCGGCGTAGAACTGCGTCGCGGTGAAGTGCCCGCCGACCATGTAGCTTTCGAGCTTGGTCATGTTCACGCCATTGGTCGCGAACCCGCCCATTGCCTTGTAGAGGGCTGCCGGGATGTTGCGCACCCGGAAGACGAAAGTGGTCATCATCTTGTCGCCGCGCGGGCGGGTGTCGGGCTCGGTGCCCATTATCAGGAAGCGCGTGGTGTTATGCGCGTGATCCTCGATATGCCGGGCGAGGATGTTGAGGCCATACGTCTCGGCGGCCATGTCGGAGGCCAGCACGCCGACGCTGCGGGTCTGCGCCTGCACGAGTTCGGCGGCCGCGCCCGCACTGTCGGCGGCGGCCTCGCCCCGGATCCCGTAGCGCGCGAGGAAGCTCGCCGCCTGCGGCAGAAGCACCAGATGCGCGCGGACCTTTTCCAGCTCCTCGATCTCCACGCCGGGCAGGGCCATCAGGCTGATATGCACGCGCACGAAGGCCTCGTCGAGGATGTGCAGCCCCGATTCCGGCAGCAGGCGGTGAATGTCGGCGACCCGCCCGTAGGTGGAGTTCTCCACCGGCAGCATCGCGAGATCGGCGTCGCCTTTCTTCACCGAGGCGATCACGTCCTCGAAGGTGCGGCAAGGGACCGGTTCGAGGTCCGGACGCGCGTCGCGGCAAGCTTGGTGCGAATACGCGCCCAGTTCGCCCTGAAAAGCGATCCGTCCGGTTCTCGGCGTTTGTCCTTGGCTGCTCATGGGCAATCCCCCCGCACTGATCTCGTCTCGCGCCCCTGCCTAGCCCGTGCCTGCGCGGAAGGGAAGAGCCGGGGCGCAGAGGGCTCACGCTGCGTCATCCCCCGGTCACTCTTCGGAAATCCGATCACATCTGGTAAAGTTCGCTTGATCTAAAGGGCCCTGTGCGGATAGATGCGCGGGACGACGACGCATATCAGGGACGAGACATGTTCAACACGATGACCTTCACCAAGGCGGCGGGCGCGTTTCTGGGCGCGTTGCTGTTCTTCCTGCTTACGGCCTGGGCCTCGAGCGCGCTCTACACCGTCGGCGAAAGCCACGACGCTTCGGGCGGGAGCGAGCACGCGATGAAGGACATGATGTCCGCAGCGCCCGGCGATCTACTGGCCGCGCCGGAAGAAGGCGATGGCGCCGCGAAGGAAGAGCAAGTCGCACAGGTCGAACTGGGCACCGGCGATGCCGCCAAGGGCGAGAAGATCTTTGGCAAGTGCAAGGCCTGCCATTCGCTCGAAGGCAAGAACGGTGTCGGCCCGCATCTCGACGGTGTGGTCGGTCGCCCGATCGCTTCGGTCGCGGATTACTCCTATTCGGACGCGCTCAAGAGCCATGGCGGCGAATGGACGCTCGAAGCGCTCAACGAGTGGCTGACCAACCCGAAAGACTTCATCCCGGGCAACAAGATGTCCTTCGCCGGTCTCAAGAAGCCCGAAGACCGCAACGACGTGATTGCCTACCTGCAAGAGCATTCGAACTGAGGCAAGCCCTCTCGAAATCTCTCAAGGCCGCCTCTTTGGGCGGCCTTTTGCATTTCCCGCCGTGCTTTACAGATTCGTAACTTGCTCCCCGCGCGCTAAGGCTTTTAGCTAGGCAGACGCGAAAACGCTTTGGAGCAGGGAGCAGGTGTGCATGGCAAAAGCGCGAGTGGCGAGTAAAGCGATCGATACGGATTGGACGCAGGTGGCGCCGCGCGCGCTGAGCGGGCTGGTTGCAGCGGGTCTGATCTGGGCGGGGCTGGCCTTCGGCGCACATGCACAGGATAGCACCCAGGGCGGCGACACGATCACCTCCTACGGGATCGCGACGCTGGGGCATCTGAAGTATCCCGCCGATTACGCCCATCTCGACTACGTCAATCCGGATGCGCCCAAGGGCGGGGAAATTTCGGAATGGGCGCCGGGCGGCTTCGACAACTACAATCCCTATTCGATCCAGGGCCGAGCGGCCGCACTGTCCTCGGTGCCGCTGGAGTCGTTGATGGAAGGTACCGCCGACACGGTTGGCGAGCTTTACTGCCTGCTCTGCAAAAGCCTCGAATATCCGCCGAGCAAGGATTGGGTCACCTTCACCCTGCGCGACGGGATCAAGTTCTCCGACGGCACGCCGCTGACTGCGCAGGATGTGGTCTTCTCCTACGAGCAGCTGCGCGACAAGGGGCTGAGCTCTTTCCGTGCGGTGATCGCCCAGCAGGTCAAATCCGCTAAGGCGATCGACGACAAGCACATCCGTTTCGACTTCCAGCCCGATTACCCGCGCCGCGATATCATCCAATCGGTTGCGTCGCTGCCGATCTTCTCCAAGGCGCAGTTCGAAAAGGAGAACATCGACCTGTCGCAGACCTCGCCGGTGCCCTTCATCGGCTCGGGCCCCTACATGTTCGACAGCGTCAAAAGCAATCGCGCGATCACCTGGAAGCGGAATCCCGACTATTGGGGCAAGGACCTTCCGATCAACAAGGGCCGCTCCAACTTCGACAAGATCCGCGTCGAGTATTTCGGCGATTACCAGTCGGCCTTCGAGGGCTTCAAATCGGGCACCTACACCTTCCGCAACGAAGCGAGTTCGATCATCTGGGCCACCGCCTACGACTTCCCGGCGATGCAGTCGGGCGAGGTCGTGAAGGCGGAACTGCCCAACGGCAACATCGCCTCTGGGCAGGGCTTCGCGATCAATCTGCGCGAGCCGAAATTCGACGATATCCGCGTCCGCGAGGCGCTCGGTCTCGTCTTCAACTTCGAGTGGTCGAACGACACGCTTTTCTACGGGCTCTATGATCGGGTCGAGAGCTTCTGGGAAAACTCCAAGCTGCAGGCGCAGGGCAAGCCCTCGGCGGAGGAGAAGAAAATCCTCGAACCGCTCGCCAAGGATCTGCCTGACGGCATCCTGACCGACGACGCGGTGATCCAGCCGGTCTCGGGCAAGCGCCAACTCGACCGCAAGAACATGCGCAAGGCGGCGAAGCTGCTCGAAGAGGCGGGCTGGACCGTCGGCGACGACGGGATGCGCCGCAATGACAAGGGCGAGAAGCTGACCGTTGCGATCCTCAACGACAGCCAGACCTTCGATCGTGTCATCAACCCTTATGTGCAGAACCTGCGCGCGCTCGGCATCGATGCCAGAATGGACCGCGTCGACGACAGCGAATACGAGAACCGCCGTCGCAGCCACGACTTCGACATGATCACCACCCATCTGGGGCAGGACGAAATCCCCGGCTCGAACCTGCAGCAGTATTTCGGCTCGGGCTCGACCGATGACGTGTTCAACGCGATGGGGCTGAAGAACCCGGCGATCGACAAGATGATCCGCATGGTCGAAGAGGCGAATACAGAAGAAGAGCTGTTGCCGCGTGTCCATGCGCTGGACCGCAGCCTGCGCGCCCTGCGCTTCTGGGTGCCGCAGTGGTTCAAGCCCACCTACACGGTCGCCTATTACGACATGTACGATCACCCGGAAAAACTGCCGCCCTACGCTCTGGGAGAACTGGATTTCTGGTGGTATGACGCCGACAAGGCCAAGAAACTGAAAGCGAGCGGCGCGCTCTGAGCGACCGCCGATAAACGAGCAGAGGGCCGGTCATGGGCGCCTATATCCTGCGGCGATTGCTGATGGTGATCCCCACCTTGTTGGGAATCATGATCATCAACTTCACGCTGACGCAATTCGTCCCCGGCGGGCCGATCGAACAGGTCATTGCCCGCGTTCAGGGCGAGGCGGATTCGATGCGCAACATCTCGGGCGGTGGGGATGCGGGCACGCAGAACCAGGGCGGCGTCGAGGATAGCGGCTATCAGGGGGCGCGCGGCATCTCTCCGGAGCTGCTCAATCAGCTCGAAGTGCAGATGGGCTTCGCGCGGATCGTCTGCGATGACGGGTTCACCGGCACGCCCGATCTGGCGGACCCGGCCTGCCACAAGGAGAAGATCCCGGCCTGGCAGCGCTTCGCGATCATGATGAAGGGCTACCTGACCTTCGATTTCGGCAACAGTTTCTTCCGCAACGAGAGCGTCGTGAACCTCGTGATCGACAAGATGCCGGTCTCGATCACGCTGGGCCTGTGGTCGACGATCCTCGCCTATATCATTTCGATCCCGCTGGGCATCCGCAAAGCGGTGCGCGATGGCACCCCGTTCGACACCTGGACCTCCGGCGCGATCATCGTGGGCTACGCGATCCCGGGGTTCCTGTTCGCGGTGATGCTGATGGTGCTGTTTGCGGGCGGCAGCTATTTCAAGATATTCCCGCTACGCGGCCTGACGTCGGATAATTTCGATCAGCTGACGATGATCGGCAAGGCGCTCGATTACCTGTGGCACATCGCGCTGCCGGTGACGGCGACGACGATCGCGAGCTTCGCGACCATGACGCTGCTGACGAAGAACTCCTTCCTCGACGAGATCAACAAGCAATACGTGATGACCGCCCGCGCCAAGGGCTTGGCCGAGAAGAAGGTGCTTTACGGGCACGTCTTTCGCAACGCGATGCTGATCGTGATCGCGGGCTTCCCGGCGCAGTTCCTCGGCATCTTCTTCGGTGCCTCGATCATCGTGGAGACGATCTTCTCGCTCGACGGTCTGGGGCTGCTGGGCTTCCAGGCGGCAGTGGAGCGCGACTACCCGGTAATCTTCGGCACGCTCTACATGTTCGGGCTGATCTCGCTCGTCGTGAACATCATCTCCGACATGATGTATGTGTTCGTTGACCCGCGGATCGATTTCGAGAAGAGGTCCGGCTGATGGCATTGTCTCCTCTCAACCAACGCCGCTGGCGCAACTTCAAGGCCAATCGCCGCGCCTTCTGGTCGGCGATCATCTTCGCGATCCTGTTCGTGGCCTCGATGTTCGCGGAGTTCATCGCGAACGACAAACCCATCGTGGTCAGCTACCGCGGCGAGCTGTATTTCCCGATCTACAACTTCTACCCCGAGACCGCCTTCGGCGGCGATTTCCGCACCGAGGCGATCTATCGCGACCCGACCGTGCAATGCCTGATCGAGACCGGCGGCACCGAGGGTTGCTTCGACGCGGACGACCCGAAGGCCTTCGCCAACGAGGCGCTCAAGACGGGCGAGGTCGATGGCGAGAAGATCGAGAAGGGCTGGCTCCTGTGGCCGCCGATCCCCTACAGCTACAACACGATCAACGATGTGGGCACCGCGCCCTCGGCCCCCGATGCCGATCACTGGCTAGGCACGGATGACACCGCGCGCGATGTGCTGGCGCGGGTGATCTACGGCTTCCGCACCTCGGTTCTGTTCGCGCTGATCGTGACCGGGATCGGCTCGATCATCGGGATCGCGGCGGGCGCCGTGCAGGGCTATTTCGGTGGCAAGGTGGACCTGTTCTTCCAGCGTATTCTGGAGATCTGGTCCTCCACGCCCGCGCTCTACGTCATCATCATCCTCTTCGCGATCCTGGGCCGAAGTTTCTGGCTGCTTGTCATGGTCTCGATCCTCTTCGGCTGGCCCGCGCTGGTCGGCGTCGTCCGGGCCGAGTTCCTGCGCGCGCGCAATTTCGAGTATGTCCGCGCTGCTCGGGCGCTCGGCGTGTCGGACCGGGTGATCATGTTCCGCCACATCCTGCCCAATGCGATGGTGGCCACGCTGACCATGCTGCCCTTCGTCATCACCGGCGCGATCGGTGCGCTCGCCTCGCTCGACTATCTGGGTTACGGCCTGCCGTCCTCCGCGCCGTCGCTTGGGGAGCTTGCGCTGCAAGGCAAGCAGCACCTGCAAGCGCCGTGGCTGGCCTTCTCGGCCTTCTTCACCTTCGCCATCATGCTCTCGCTTCTGGTCTTCGTCTTCGAGGGCATCCGTGACGCGTTCGATCCCAGAAAGGTGTTCCGATGAAACCGGTTCTCGAGGTCGAAAACCTGAAGGTCGCCTTCAGCTCCGAGGGCAAATTCACCCCGGCCGTGAAAGGCGTGAGCTTCACCGTGAACGCGGGCGAGACTGTCGCGCTGGTGGGCGAGTCCGGCTCGGGCAAATCCGTGACCGCGCTCTCGACCGTGGCGCTGGTCGGCGGCAATTCCAAGGTAGAAGGCTCGATCCGCTACGAGGGTCGCGAGATGGTCGGCGCCTCGGAACGTGAACTGATGCAGGTGCGCGGCAACGATATCAGCTTCATCTTTCAGGAGCCGATGACCTCGCTCAATCCGCTGCACACGCTGGAAAAGCAGATCGGCGAAAGCCTCGCGCTACACCAGGGCGTGACCGGCGAGCAGGCCAAGAAACGCATCATCGACTTGCTCGACAAGGTCGGCATCCAGAACCCGGCAGACCGGCTGCAGGACTATCCGCACCAGCTTTCGGGCGGGCAGCGCCAGCGCGTGATGATCGCGATGGCGCTCGCCAATGGGCCGGACCTGCTGATCGCGGACGAACCCACGACCGCGCTCGACGTGACGATTCAGGCGCAGATCCTCGAACTGCTGGCCGACCTGAAACGCGACATGGGGATGAGCCTTCTGTTCATCAGCCACGACCTCGGTGTGGTGCGCCGCATCGCGGACCGGGTCTGCGTCATGCAGCATGGCGAGATCGTGGAGCAGGGGAAGACCGAAGACATCTTCGCCAATCCCAAGCACCCCTATACGAAGAAGCTGCTGGAGGCCGAACCCACCGGCCGCGCCGAACCGGTGCCCGAGAACGCGCCCGAACTGGTGCGGACCGAGCATCTGAAAATCTGGTTCCCGATCCAGCGCGGTCTGCTGCGCAAGACCATCGGTTACGTGAAGGCGGTGAACGACGCCTCGCTTTCGGTGAGGGCAGGGGAGACGCTGGGCATCGTGGGCGAATCCGGCTCGGGCAAGACCACGCTCGCGCTCGCGATCATGCGGCTCATTCCCTCCGAAGGGCCGATCATCTACGAGAACCAGGACATCTCCAGCTGGCAGGCGAACAAGCTGCGCGCGCTGCGCCGCGACATGCAGATCGTGTTCCAGGATCCCTTCGGCTCGCTCTCGCCGCGTATGACGGTAGAGCAGATCATCGGCGAAGGTCTGACCGTCCACGGCGTCGAGCCGGGCCGCAACCGCCGCGAGATGGTCGCCGAGATCATGGAGGAAACCGGGCTCGATCCATCGATGATGGAGCGCTACCCGCATGAATTCTCGGGCGGGCAGCGCCAGCGGATCGCCATCGCCCGCGCGATGATCCTGCGTCCCAAGGTGGTGGTGCTGGACGAGCCGACCTCCGCGCTCGACATGACGGTGCAGGTGCAAATCGTGGACCTGCTGCGCGACTTGCAGAAACGCCACGGGCTTGCCTATCTGTTCATCAGTCACGACCTGCGGGTGGTGCGCGCGCTCAGCCACAAGATCATGGTGATGAAGCGCGGCGACGTCGTCGAGGCGGGCAACGCGGCGGAGGTCTTCGCCAATCCGCAGACCGCCTATACGCGCCAGCTGATGGTGGCCGCTTTGGGGGAGAGTTCGCTGACCCCCGAGATTGCATGAAGATCCTCTTCGTTCACCAGAACTTCCCGGGCCAGTTCGTACATCTGGCACCGGCTCTGGCCGCGCGCGGGCATGACGTTCTGGCTCTGACGGTCGAGACGAACCAGCGCCCCTCGCCGGTGAAGGTGGTGAAGTACCGCAAGCCCGAGCCGGTCGAGATGTCCTCGCGGCTCACGCGCCTTTACGCCGAAAGCGCCGCGCGCGGGGCAAAGGTCGCGCTGGCCGCCCGGCAGCTGCGCGACAGGCACGGCTATGTGCCGGACGTGATCTTCGGCCATTCCGGCTGGGGTGAGACGCTGTTCCTGCGCGAGGTCTGGCCCGAGGCGAAACTGCTGGTCTATGCCGAGCTGATGTATCGCACGACCGGGATGGACACCGATTTCGACGCGGAATTCCAGAAGCCCGGCCTCGAGACCCGGATCTCCACCACCGCGCGCTCGGCCCATCTGATCCAGTCGATGGTACAGGCCGATGCGGGGCTTGCCCCGACCGAGTTTCAGGCCGAGACCTTCCCGCCGGAGCTGCGCGCCAAGCTCACCATCTGCCATGACGGTGTGGACTGCGCGCGGCTCGCGCCGAACCCGCAGGCGCGTTTCACCGTGCCGGAAACCACGCTCACCTTCCGCCCCGGCGACGAGGTTCTGACCTTCGTGAACCGCTCGCTCGAGCCCTATCGTGGCTATCACTCCTTCATGCGCGCGCTGCCCGATGTGCTTGCGGCGCGGCCCGAGGCGCATGTGCTGATCGTGGGCGAGGAGGGGCAAAGCTATGGCGGCCCGCCGAAGGATGCCAGAAGCTGGAAACAGAAATTCTTGGGCGAGGTGCGCGACCGGCTGGATATGAACCGCGTGCATTTTCTGGGTCGCATCCCTTACGGCGATTACGTCGACATGCTCCATGTCAGCCGCACCCATGCCTATCTGACCTATCCCTTCGTGCTCAGCTGGTCGCTGATGGAATCGATGGCCGCCGGATGTGCGATCGTGGCCTCGGATACCGCGCCGGTGCGCGAGGTGATCACCGACGGGCAGACCGGGCGGCTGGTGGATTTCTTCGATATTCCCGGTTGGTCGAAGGCGCTGGCCGAAGGGCTGGCTACCCCGCAGACATTCGCCCCGATGCGCGAGGCAGCCCGCACCCATATGTGCGAGCGTTACGATCTGCGCACCCATTGCCTGCCGCGCCTGATCGCCTTCGTCGAGGGCGCGATCGCCACCGCCTGATCGCGATGCCGACACCAGACGGACTCGACTCCGCATCCCGCGAGACCTAAAAAGAACAAAGCGCGAACAAATGACTCGAACTCTAGGCTCAGCGACATGCTCGACGGGCGCACACGGCGTATTCTCACTCTCTGGTTTCCCCGGCTGGCGAGCGACCGGGTTCTTCGGGCACGGCCCATCGAGGGGCCCTTCGCGCTGGTCCTGCGCGAGGGCAATGCCGACCGGCTGCACTGCTTGAACGCCGCGGCCGAGGGGCAGGGGCTGGCGCGCGGCATGGCGCTGTCCGAGGCCCGCGCCTTCTGCCCCACGCTGCAGACCGCGCCTGCCGATCCCGCCCGCGAGGCGCAATTCCTCGAGACGCTGCGCCGCTGGGCCACGCGCTATTGCCCTTGGGTGGGCTTGGACGGCGAGGACGGTCTGGTGCTCGACATCACCGGCTCGGATCACCTTTGGGGCGGTGAAGAGCCGATGATGGCCGAGATGATCGCCCGGCTGGAGCGCGCCCGGATCACCGCGCGGCTTGGCCTTGCCGACACCCGCGGCGCGGCTTGGGCGCTGGCGCATTTCGCGCCCGGTCGGGCCCCACCCGGCGCGCGGCTCTCGGCTCTGGGCAAGCTGCCGGTGGCCGCGCTGCGCCTGCCGCATGAGACGGTGACAGGGTTGCAGCGGCTGGGACTGCGCGAGATCGGCGATCTGACCCGCACGCCGCGAGCACCGCTCGTGCGCCGTTTTGGCGCGGGGCTGATGGCGCGGCTCGATCAGGCCTTGGGCGATCTGCCCGAACAGGTCTCGCCCGTGGCCGATCCGCCCCATTACGGGACCCGCCTGACCCTGCCCGAACCGATCGGCCAGCAGGCCGATGTGATGGCGGGGATCGAACGGCTGCTCGATCGGCTCTGCGCCAAACTCAAGGAAAACGAAGTTGGCGCACGGGTGCTCTGCCTTACCCTGCGCCGCGTCGATCAGGCCAGCCAGGAGGTCGAGCTGCGCTTGGCCACCCCGCTCAGCGACCCCAGCCGGATCGCGGCCCTCTTCGCGCGCGGCATCGAGGATATCGACGCGGGCTTCGGGATCGACCAGATGCGCCTCGCGGCCACGCAGGTCGAGGCGCTCCCCGCCCGCCAGATCGGCACCATCGCCACCGAGCGGCGCGACAGGCTGGGCGATCTGATCACCCGGATCGGGCTGCGCATCGGGCTGGAGAACGTCCAGCGCTACCTGCCCGCCGACAGCCATATCCCCGAGCGCAGCTTCCTGATTGCGCCTGCCGCCTTCACCGACCCCGAGGGCAACTGGCACCAGCCGCACCCTCGCCCGCTGCGGCTGTTCCCGCCGGAGCCGCTCATGTCCGACGCCCCCGATCCGCCGCGCCGCTTCCGCTGGCGCCGCCAGTCGCTCAGCGCGGAACGCATCGAGGGGCCGGAACGGCTGACCCCGGAATGGTGGTTCGACGATCCGAACTGGCGGCGCGGGATGCGCGACTATTGGCGCGTCGAGACCGGGCAGGGGCTGCGGCTCTGGATGTTCCACACGCCGCAGGATCCCGGCTGGTATGTCGAGGGGGTCTTCGCATGACCGCTCCCTTCGCCTTGGTCGAAATATCCCGGGGGGCGCCCGACGGGCGCGGGGGCAGCGCCCCCTCGGCGGGCGTGACCACCGCCAACACGCCCGCCATTCCGCTCGCCTATGCCGAGCTTTGCACCACCTCCAACTTCACTTTCCTCACCGGGGCCTCGCATCCCGAGGAGCTGATGGTGCGCGCCGCCGAACTGGGGCTGGAGGCCATCGCGATCACCGACCGCAACTCGCTCGCGGGCGTGGTTCGGGCGTTTTCGGCGCTCAAGGAACTCAAGCGCGAGATCGGTGAGGCGCTGCGTATCCGCTCGGAACTGCAGCGCGACGAAAGCTCTCGCCAGCCCATCGGCTCGCCACAGGATCTGGCCCGGCCGACAACCGCAAAACTGCCGAAGCTGATCGTCGGCGCGCGGCTGGTGCTGAGCGATTGCCCGGTCGAATGGGTGGCGCTGCCTACCGACCGCGCGGCCTATCACCGGTTGAGCCAGCTTCTTACCCGCGGCAAGCGCCGGGCGGGGAAGGGGGAGTGTCACCTGACCCGCGCGGATCTGCTGGAGGGCTGCGCGGGGATGATCCTGATCGCCCTGCCGCCCGCCGATCTGGCCCGTGCCTACCGCCCGCTACAAGAGATGCGGCGGCGCTATCCGGGGCAGGTCTTCCTTGGCGCGCCGCCGCGTTATGACGGCTCGGATCAGCGCTGGTTCGACGCTTGCGCAGCGCTCGCGCTGAGGGCCTCGACGCCGATGGTGGCGACCGGCGACGTGCTGATGCATCGTGGGTCGCGCCGGCAGCTGGCCGATGTGCTGACCTGCCTGCGCGAGGGCTGCACCATCGACGCGCTTGGTACCCGCGCGCTGCCCAATGCGGAACGCCGCCTGAAAGGGGCCGAGGACATGGCGCGGCTTTATCGCCGCCACCCCGCAGCCCTGCGTCGCAGCTGCGAGATCGCGGCGCGCTGCGGCTTCGATCTCGACGAACTCAGCTACGAATATCCCGACGAGGTCGCTCAGAACGAGCCCGCGCAGGATCGGCTCGACCGGCTCGCCCGCGAGGGGCTGGCGCGGCGCTCTCCGGGGGGCATTTCGGAGCGGCACGCAGGCCTGCTGGAGAAGGAACTCCGCCTCGTCTCCGAACTGGGCTTCGCCGCCTATTTCCTCACCGTCCATGACATCGTGAGCTTCGCCCGCAGCCGCGGCATCCTGTGTCAGGGGCGCGGTTCGGCGGCCAATTCGATCATCTGCTGGGCGCTCGGGATCACCGATGTCAGCCCCGACCAGATCGGCATGGTCTTCGAGCGGTTCATCTCGAAATATCGCGGCGAGCCGCCCGATATCGACGTCGATTTCGAGCATGAGCGCCGCGAGGAAGTCATCCAGTGGATCTACGAACGCTACGGCCGCGACCGCGCGGGACTGTGCGCGACCGTGATCCATTTCCGCACCCGCGCCGCGATCCGCGAAGTGGGCAAGGTGATGGGGCTGAGCGCCGATGTCACGGCGAGCCTCGCGGGCCAGATCTGGGGCATTTCCGGTAAGGGGCCGGACCACGCGCGGATGGGTGAGCTGGGCCTCGACCCCACCGATCGGCGGCTGTCACAGACGCTGAAACTGATCGGCGAGATCATCGGGTTTCCGCGCCATCTCAGCCAGCATGTCGGTGGCTTCGTCATCACGAAAGGCCGCCTCGACGCGCTTTGTCCGATCGAGAATGCCGCGATGGAGGGGCGTACCTGCATCGAATGGGACAAGGATGACATCGACACGCTGGGCATCCTGAAGGTCGATATTCTCAGCCTCGGGATGCTCACCTGTATCCGCAAGAGCTTCGAGCTGCTGGCGGGGCACGAGAAGCTCGATATGTCGCTCGCCACCGTCCCGCAGGAGGACGCGCCGACCTATGAGATGCTGTGCCGCGCAGATGCGGTGGGGGTGTTTCAGGTGGAGAGCCGGGCGCAGATGAACTTCCTGCCGAGGATGCGCCCGCAGACGTTCTATGACCTCGTGATCGAGGTCGCCATCGTCCGTCCCGGCCCCATTCAGGGCGGCATGGTCCACCCCTATATCAACCGCCGTCAGGGTCGCGAAAAGGTCGATTTTCCCTCGAAGGAGCTGGAAGGCGTCTTGGGCAAAACCCTCGGCGTGCCGCTGTTTCAGGAACAGGCGATGCAGATCGCGGTGGTCGCTGCGGGCTTCACGCCCGAAGAGGCCGACCGCCTGCGCCGCTCGCTCGCGACCTTCCGCAAGATGGGCACGATCGGCACCTTTCGCGACCGGTTCGTGGAGGGAATGTTGGCGCGCGGCTACACGCCCGATTTCGCCGATCGCTGCTTTTCCCAGATCGAGGGGTTCGGCGAATACGGCTTCCCCGAGAGCCACGCGGCGGCCTTCGCGCATCTCACCTATGTCTCCTCCTGGCTGAAGTGCCACCACCCCGCAATCTTCGCCTGCGCGCTGCTGAACTCGCAGCCGATGGGCTTTTATGCGCCTGCCCAGATCGTGCGCGATGCGCGCGAACATGGGATCGAGGTACGGCCCGTTTGCGTGAACCATTCGGGCTGGGACAGCTCGCTGGAACGCCGCGCGGACGGGGCCCTGGCGCTGCGTCTGGGCTTTCGTCAGATCAAGGGATTTCGCGAGGAGGATGCGGGCTGGATCGTCGCAGCCAGGGGCAATGGCTACCCCGATCCGGAGAGCCTGTGGCTGCGCGCGGGCACGCCTCCACATGTGCTCGAACGGCTCGCCGAGGCCGATGGATTTGCGGGAATCGGCCTCACGCGGCGCGATGCGCTTTGGGCCGTGAAGGCGATCCGGGCCCCCGCGCCGCTGCCGCTTTTCGCAGATCCGATGGACGGGGAAGGAGGGCGCGAACCGGCCGTGGAGCTGCCCGCGATGCATCTGGGAGAGGAGGTCGTGGAGGATTACGTGGCCCTCAGATTGAGCCTCCGCGCCCACCCGATGGAGCTGCTGCGCCCCGCCATTCCCGGCCTCACGCCGCATTGCGAATTGATCGGCACACCGCAAAAGCGGGTCACGGTTTGCGGCCTCGTGATCACCCGCCAGCGCCCCGGAACGGCTTCCGGCGTGATCTTCATCACGCTGGAAGACGAGACTGGCGTGAGCAATGTCGTGGTCTGGCCGAAGCTCTATGAACGGTTCCGCCGGGCGGTGATGGGCGGGCGTCTTCTGCGGGTCTCGGGGCGGCTCGAACGGGAGGGGGCCGTGGTCCATCTGATCGCCGAAAAGATCGAGGATCTCTCCCCGCGACTGGCCGATCTGGGGCACCCGCTCGACGACGTTCTGGGCCTCACCGCACCCCAAGCGGATGACGCCCCCAGACCCCGTCCGCAGACCACCGCACGTCATCCGCGAGAGCAGGCGAAACGACTTTTCCCGAGCCGGGATTTCCACTGAAATCCGGTCTCTATCGGCCACCGCGCGACACATTTCCCGCTGCGGCGATTCGCCTCGCTTTGAACGCAATTGTTCCCGCTACGTCAGGAAAGTCTTGTGGATAAGTTTGATTGTTGACGCAGGGTAATGCGCGTAAGCATTTGAAGATATTTCAAAATGATCGGCTTTCGCGTCCTGTGGATACTATTTCCGTTGCAATATTTCTGCGTAGGTTCAGCCTAAAAGAGAACAAAATTTCGTCAGAAGGCGGAACCGCGTTCATATCGCAACTTTGGGAGGGAGCTTGCCGAAACCGGTGAGCTTCAGGCGCGTCTTGTCTTTGTTCGGCTTGACCAGTGTGACCAAATTCCTGCGTCGGACCCGCTCCGACGTGCAGGATGACGTCGGTCTGGCCAATGAAGGCGCGCTCCACGAAGCCGATAACACCCTTCACCGCGAAGAAAATTACCGCATCGAGGCCCTCGAGCCGCGGCTTTTGCTCTCGGCGGACCCGGTGTTCGGCGAATTGGCCCGCGTTGCGGCGACCGCACATCAAATCGACCCGATCGAAGGGCTTTCCGCCCTAGTTCAGACCGTCGATGACCTGCATCAGCAGGACGAATTGGCAGCCGATCACGATCCCGAGGAAGGCCCGCAAAGCGATGTGGCCTGGCCCGAGGATTGGGCGCATGAGCCGGAAGTGGCACCGCTCGAAGCGGTCGCCGAACCGGCACGCGAACAGGCTGCAGCGCTGCTGGAAACGGCAGCGGACCAGCTTCATTCCGGCGGTTTCCTGACTGCCGTTCAGGTGCAGCAGCTGCTGGAATCGGCGCTGTCGTGGCTGGAAGATATGCCCCATGCAGGGCAGGACCCGATTGGCAGTTCCGTGGCGGACCTGACGGGTCACGAGGCGACCGGCCCCCCGGATGCGAACTCTAATGCACTGGAAAATAACGAAAACACTGACAATCCGGACGCCGGGTCTGTCACTGCTGGCTCCGACGATACCAGCGAAAATCAAGGGGATAGCCCGGCTGACGAGGGCGCAGAGCCGCAATATCTGCTTCTCGACGCCACCGCGGACAGCACCGATACCGGCGCTGCGGATATCACCGAGGCTCAGGTCGCCCCGATCTTCCAGGAAGCCCTCGCTCAGTGGGCCAGCCGCACCGACGCGGCGATCCTGTCGCAACTCACCTTCACCATCACCGATCTCGAGGACGGCGCACTCGCCCGTATCACCGGCACGCTGATCGAGATCGACGCCGACGCTGCCGGGGCCGGTTGGTTCATCGACGCGACGCCCGCCGACAGCTCCGAATTCGATCTGCTCGCAGGCGACCGTCTGGTGGCGACGGACGGTGCGGCCTCCGAGGGCGTCGACCTCTACACGGTTCTGCTTCACGAGATCGGCCACGCACTCGGCCTAGACCATAATGCGGACGCTGCGGTGATGAGCGCGACGCTCGGCACCGGCGAGCGCATCGGTCTTCCCGACGCGGCCCCGAGCCTCGGCGCTCCGGTCGCAGGCGCGATCTCGGAAGCGGGTGGCGCGCTCGACGGCACCGCCGACAGCAACCTGACCTACACCGTGAACCTCGACGGCACCGTCACCGTCAACGGCACGACCTATGGCACGTCCGGCGCCCCGATCACCTCGATCGCGGCAGGGGCCGGCCTCAGCGACACGATCGAGGGGCCGGATGCCGCGACGGTCTGGACGATCACCGGCATCAACGAAGGGTCGCTGAGCTGGAACGGCCTCACCATCACCTTCACTGGGGTCGAGCGTCTCGAGGGTGGCACCGATGCCGATGCCTTCGCGATCGACGGGCCGGGCTTCGTCACTGCAGGCTTCGCGGGCGATGCCGGGCTGATGGAAATCTCGGTCGGCGATTTCGTGAGCCTCGCGACCAGTGACGGCGTCGGCGCGCCGATTGGCTATACCACCAATACCGGACTCGACGGTGTGCTCTACGAAGTGGGCACCGGCACGACGACCGCCGTCACCGGCGGTCTCGAGGTCACCACCATCGCGCTCACCAGCGGCTCGTTCTTCGCGGGCAGCGGTGCGAACGGCTACTTCACCCGCGGCCAGCCCAACAGCTCGGTCGGCTTCGCGGTCGACAACCTCAGCTTCTCGGTCAAGATGATCCGCGAGACCGCGACGGGCCGCCAGTGGGTGATCGCCAATGGCGCGGTCGATGCGCTGGGTCTGGTGAATGTCGACGGCGTGACCGCAACGCTCTCGAACGGCACGCTGGAACTGGTGACCTCGCAACTGACCGACCCCAACGATACGCTGAGCGCCAAGCTCGTCGTCTCCGAGATCGACAGCGTAGCGACGGGCGCGACCGCGCCGCTCGCGAAAGTGTCGGGCAACGTGACGCTGGCCATCGGCGGCGAGGTTCTGATCGCGGGCGGGTTCAGCTTCACCAAAACTATCGTCAGCGGCCTGACCGGCGCGACCGACACGATCGGCGATCTGATGGTCTTCGGCTTCGACGCGGTCAAATTCTTCGCGGGCACCGGCGCGGTCTTCGACACGAGCGGCCCGGTCACCGTCGACACAACCAACGCCTTCGGTTTCTCGGTCACCGGCTTCACCGGCACGTTCGCGGTGCTGAGCGCGGGCGGCACCACCTATACCGGCATCGACTTCTCCTTTGCCAACGCGACCCCGGTCGGCATTACCGGGCTGACCGCCGAGGTGAGCAATGTCGCGGTGCAAGTGAACACCGCGTCGGGCGTCGCTACCCCGCTGAATTGGGATCAAGGCGCGCTGAGCGATGCCGGGCTGACGCTGAACGGTGCGCTCACCAAGGTCGAAGCCACCGCGACGCTGATTGTGAATGACGCGGTCTATGTCAGCGGCACCTTCGCCCTGGAAAGCTCCGCCAAGACCGGCGTGACCTTCAATGGTGCGTCCGAGGATGGCGATTACTTCACCCTCTCGATCATCGGCGGGCGCCTCTTCGCGGGAGTCGGCGCCGAAGTCTCGGGCGGCAGCTACGACCTGACCAATGCCACCGGCTTCGAAATCCCGACGCTCAATCTCACCCTGGCCATGTTCACCGTGACCTCGGCTGGGGCGAACCTAGGCCAGAAGGTCACCGCGCTGGAACTCTCGACCTCGGCGACGCTGCACGGGATCAGCAACGTGACCGCGACCGTCGATGCGCTCGACGTGACCTATGCCAGCATGGCGTTCGACTGGACGCAGGTCGGTGGGCCGAGCTTCAGCTTCGACAGCACCTTCTCGGGCTTCACGATCGATGTGCGCGCGGTCTTCGCGATCAAGAGCACCGTCCTGCTCGCAGGCGATATCGCGATCACGGTGACGAAGCAGACAATCGCCGCGGCGGATAATCCGCTTGGTACCGATCTGACCGATGCGCAGGTGATGACCTTCGCACTGGCGAACGGCTACATCTTCGTGGGCAGCGGCGGCAGCTTCACCACCGATATCGACGGCAAGGTCAACGGGCTGACCCGCGATGGCGACAGCAAGCTGGTCGGCACCGGCTTCGGCGCGGAAGGCGTGCTGTTCGAATTCGCCTCGGTGAAGAATGTCGATGGCACGACCGGCGCCGTTCTGAACGCCTGGAGCGCGATCAAGCTACATGTCGGCACGGTGGAAGTCGCGGGCATTCCGGGCTTCACGCTTGCGGTCAGCGATTTCGTGGTCGAAGTGAATGCGCCCGATACCAAGGGCGGGATGAACCCGACGGTGATGACCTGGAAGGGGCTCGATCTGGGCACGACGCTTGCGCTGACCGACGCCACGGACGGCTTCGACAATACCGAGCGCTTCTTCATCGGCGCGACCATCGACGAGCTGAACATCTCGGACACCGTGCTGCTGACCGGCGGCTTCTCGGTCGAGAAGACCGCGGGCACCTCGGTCGGCGGCGTCACCGGAGATCTGCTCTACATCACGCTTACCGATCTGGACCTCTTCGCGGGCTCGGGCGCAACCATCGGCGCAAGCGGGCTCGACACCACGAATGCCATCGGCTTCTCGGCGATGGGCGGCAATTTCTACATCGGCATCCTGACCACCACCGACCCGACCCCGATCAGCTATACCGGCGTGTCGGCGAGCCTCGCGAGCCTCGGTCTGGTGAATGTCGAAGGCGTGACGCTGGACCTTGCGAGCCTGAAAGTGCTCTACAACTCGGTCAGCGATAACACCCTCTCCACTCTCGACTGGTCGAGCCTGTCCGGCCTCGAAGAGGTGACCGACACGGTAAGCCTTGCGGTCTCGGGCAAGCTGACGCTGGCGGTGGCCGATTTCGTCTATCTGCGCGCGGGCTTCGGGCTGAAGGCGATCGACGTGACCGCGCAGGCGGGCAGCACCGAGACGCTCGATCTGCTCGATATCACCGCGGGCAAGCTGACCTTCGTGATGCTCAGCGATGTCGAGTTCTTCGCGGGCACGGGCGCGTCCACCACAACGGATGAGGCGACCGGCACGACCACTCTCGCCCTCGCGAGCGATGCTGCGGGTCTCTATGCGGCGGGTGGTGATCTTGCGCTTGGCCTGCTGACCGACACGACGACCGGCGTGAAATACACCGGGGTGATCGGCTCGTTGAGCGCGCTGGAGGCCAAGGGCATCGACGCGGTTCAGATCAAGCTGTCGGGCATGGCACTGGCCTCGAACTCGACGACGGCGCTGACCGGCCCGCGCCTCGACTGGTCGACCGTGAACGATACCGACGTGACCACGGCGCTTGGCGATCTGGGCCCGGGTGATCAGCTGGCCGTGTCTGGTACGCTGTCCGTCGAGATTTCCGAGACGGTCTTCGCGCTCGCCACCTTCAACTTCTCGGCCTCGACCGAGACGATCGACGACACCATCCAAGCGGCGATCACCAATGCGCAGGTCACGCGGCTGACCCTGACGAATGTGAATTTCTTCGCCGGTGTCGGCGGTGCCTTCGATGACGCCAATGCGCCCACCGCGATTGCCGATCAGGGCACCGGCTTCCTTGCCTCGGGCGGCACGCTCGAGCTTATCGTCGTGAAAGAGCAAGTCGGCACCGCTACGCCCAAGAGCTGGAGCGCGCTGTCGCTCTCGGTCGATTACGTCGGGATGCGCGGACTGCCCACAGAATTTGCGCTCGGGGTCACCGGGCTCTACTTCCGCATGAACACGGCCTCGGTCGGCGCGACCAAGCTGGATTGGTCGGCCATTGTCGACGCAACCGAGAACCCCGGGATTGCTCAGATCAATGCCGATACCGGCATCGCCTTCGGCGGCACGCTCGATCTGGCGCTCGACGGCTTCGTGCTGGTCTATGGCACGGTCAAAGGCTCGATCTCGACCGCCGATATCAACGACGGCGAGATCACCCTGACCGCCGCAGATATCACCAGCTTCAAGATCACCGGCGCGCAGATATTCGTCGGTGCGGGCGGCGCATTCGATCGTGATGCGACCACGAACGAGGTGACCGGGCTGCTCGATCAGGGCACCGGCATTTATGCTTCGATGACGGCGGGCGATGCCTTGGAATTCGCGCAGGTGACCCGCCTCGGCGTGCTGACCGATAATGCGGCGACCAACGACAACGACGCGACCACGCAATGGGATGATGAGACCGTCACCATCGGCTGGACCGCCTTGCGCGTCACCGTCGCGAGCCTCGGCCTGCGCGGCATCGACGCCTTCCGGATCACCCTCGCGGACCTCGCGGTCGACGGGAATTTCGCGGCCATCGACGGCACCTTCCTGAACTGGGCGTCGCTGGGTGCAGTCACCGGGCTCGACATGCTGAGCCTCGCCGATGCCACCGATGGTCTGACCCGCGCCGATGGCTTCTCGGTCTCCGGCACCGTGACGGAGCTGAACGTGGCGGGCGTGATCGTCGCCTCGGGTACCTTCGGCATCAAGAGCTTCACGAGCGACATCACAGTGCCCTCGGGCATGACGACCGAGACCGTGCTGGGTGCGAATATCCTGATCTTCACCCTGTCCGATCTGAACCTCTTCGCAGGTGTCGGTGGGGCGCTTCTGTCCGACGGCACGATCGATCCCGATCAGGGCACCGGCTTCGTGGCCGAGAACGCCTCGCTGCAACTGGTGCTGGTGAAGGAAGATCCGGCAGGCGTGACCCTCCCGGCAGTGCCGCGCAGCTGGACCGCAGTTGCGCTCGACGTAGCCACGGTGCGTCTGCAGGGGCTGCCGAACACGGTCACCGTGCAGGGCCACGACCTCTATTTCGGCTTCAACGGCCCTGATGCGGTGAATGGCGAGCGGATCGACTGGGCCGCGACCGGTGTCACCGAGATCGGCGACCTCCACTCGGGCGATCTGTTCGACGTCACCGAGATGGTCGCGAGCTTCAACATCGCCTTCGGTGGCTATGTCGAGTTCACCGTCGACGGCTTCGTGACCGTCGCGGGCACGATGGCGGGCCAGATCCTGACCGAGACGCTCGACGACGGCAACGGGCTGATCGTCGAGGGCGCCTCGGTGATGACCTTCGCGCTGACAGGCGGCTATTTCTTCGCGGGGCAGGGCGGTGTCTTCACCCGCTCCGATGGCAAGATCACGGATGTGAGCACGACCGAGGGTACTGGCATCTATGCGAACAATGTGGGCATCGAGTTCGCCTCGGTCACCCAGACTGCCGACAACCCGCTGACGACAGGTGTGGTCGAGACCCGCACGGTCAAAAGTTGGTCGGCAATCCTCGTGACCTCGGACAGCGTCGGCGTGACCGGCCTCGCAGGCTTCACGCTGAAAATCTCGGATGTCGCGGTCGAAGCCAACTTCGGCTACACCGACCCGCTGAACGCGGCCAACAACTCGGTGATGAACTGGAAGGGCCTCGATCTGGGCCTGACAATCACCGACAGCACGGATGGCTATGACGCGACCGCGATCCTGTCGGTGACCGGCACGGTGTCGGAGCTGAACGTGGCAGGCGTCGTGATCGCGACGGGCACCTTCTCGATCAAGAGCCTGCTGGCCGATGTGGCGGTCGCCACCGGCATCGATGCGGATGGCACGCTGACCGGGGCGAAGGTTCTGATCTTCACCTTGAGCGATCTGAACTTCTTCGCCGGTGTGGACGGTGCGCTCAAGAATGATGGCACGATCGATCCCGATCAGGGTATGGGCTTCGTGGCGCAGGGCGGCTCGATCGAGCTGGTGATGGTGTCAGAAGACCCGGCCACCGTGACCTCGCCCGCCGTGGCCCGCAGCTGGATGGCCCTGTCGCTGCGCGTCGATCAACTGGGTCTGCAGGGCCTGCCGCTGACCGCGACGGTGAAGGATCTCTACTTCGCGATGAACGGCGCCGATGCGGACGGAAACAAGCTCGACTGGGGCGCGACCGGCGTCGATCAGATCAACGCGCTGGCCGATATCACCAATCTCGACGCGGGCTTCGGGATCGAGTTCGGCGCCTATGTCGAATTGCAGATCGAAGGGGCGATCCTGCTGGCGGGCGGTATGTCGGGTGTGATCCGCGATCTCACCGTCGACGATCCGCAGGGCGGCACGATCAGCGCCAAGGCCTTCTCCTTCTCGATCGACGGCGCCTATGTCTTCGTGGGCGCGGACGGCGAGTTCACCTATGACGAATTCGACCGGGTCGACGCGGTCGCCAATGCGGGCACGGGCTTCGCGGCCGAAGGGCTCGCCTTCGACCTGATCTCGGTGACCGAGGTGGTCGATCTGGTCGCAAACCCGAGCGCCGTCGCGCGCAGCTGGACCGCGATGTCCGCCCATGCCGACACGATCTCGCCGCGCGGCCTGCCGCAGGGGCTGGACCTGACGGTGACCTCGCTCGACTTCACGGTGAACGGGCGCGACGCCACCAATAGCGACCAACTCGACTGGGCGCCGATCATTCAGGATCTGGGCGTCGACGCGGTTGCGCCCGAAGACGGCACGGATCTGGTGATCTCGGGCGGTCTGGATTTGGATATCTTCGGCTTCGTCACCGGCTCGGCCACCTTCGACATCGTGATGCGCAACCAGATCGAGGCAGAGCTGGATAGCACCAATGCGGGTCTCGAAAACGCGAGCCTCATGCTGATCGGCCTGCATGTGCAGGACCTCTTCGTCGGCCAGCCCGGCGGTGTAGGCCTGTCGGTGGCTTCCGCCGATATCGCGCTCGCGCTCATCAAGGCGACCCCGCCTGCGAACAGCACGCTGCCCGTGACCGCCACGCCTTCGGCGACGGCGGTACTGGGCAATATCCAGGGCGGCACGCTCGCCGGTCTGCCCGAGGGAATGGAGCTGACGGTCAACGCCTTCTCGCTCGACTATTACGCAACGAAGCCTGCCGGGAACGGTATCACCACCTTCTTCGACTGGAACTCGATCGATCTGGACGGCACGCCCGCGCAGGGGGATCCCGCGAACGATCCGCCCGCCGCTGTCACGTTCACCTATGGCCCGAATGACGAGGTGGCCACGTTCGACGCCAGCGCCGACCGCACGCAGGTCGTGGGCTACCTGACGCTCAACGCCTTCGGTTTCGTCGATGTGGGCGCGAAGTTCACTCTGTCGCAGGATATCGTCGATGTGGACGTGAACCACGATGGCACCTTCGATATCGCGACCGACATGAACGATGCGGTGCTGACCCGGATCAGCCTGAGCATTAATCCTGCGGACGAGGCTGCAAATGGCGGCGACGCTCCGGCGGATTACGAGGCCAAGTTCTTCATCGGCATCCCGGACGGTCCCGGCATCACCATCGAAAGCGCCGATATCCTGCTCGCCTCGATCAAGGCGGCCAATCCGCTCACCGACACCCGCGCCTTCACCGCGCTCAAGGCCGATATCGCCTCGGCCTCGCTGACCGGGGTCGATCTGGTGGATATCACGCTCGACACGCTGTCGCTCGAGATGAACAAGGCCAATGATGCGACCGGCGTGATCGGCGTGCTCGACTGGGGCCAGTCGATCAATCTCGACTCGACCGAATGGACCGATGGCGACACCGGCATCACCGGTCAGGACCTGCTCGCCGCGACGAATGGCAATGACGTCGACCCGGCGACCACTGACACGGTCCTCGATATGAGCCAGTCGGGCTTCTCGCTCTTCGCGGGTGCGACGATCGTGATCGAGGACTTCGTCCATATCGAAGGCCAGATCACGCTGACCAAGACCGACAAGGTCGCAGCCCGCATGGTCGGTTCGACCACCTCCTTCGAGGCTTCGGTGCTGTCGATCGGTATCTCGGATGCCGTGGTCTTCGCCGGGGTCGGCACGCCGACGATCACCAATGGCGAAGTCGATGCCACCTCCGATGCGACGGGCGTCGCGCTCTCGCTGCAGCGCATGGGCCTGCATATCGTCAAGGAAATGCCGCTCGATCCGGCGAACCCGACAGCCACTCCGCTCAAGAGCTGGATGGTCGTGAAGGCGACGGGCGGGGCCTCGTTGATCGGCGTCGACAATGTCACGGTCGATGGCTCGCTCACGCTGATCATGAACCGCGGCGGCAACGAGACGACGCCCTACAATACGCTCGACTTCACCTATGGCGGGGTGGGCGGCACCTGGGACATCACGGTCGGCGCCGAGACGATCACCTTCGACGAACTGACCGTGGCGACGCTGGAAGTGTCGGGCTCCCTGACCATCGGCTTCGACTCCTATGTCTTCATCCAGGGCGAGTTCGCCTTCACCCAGTCGAGCGAGATTTATTCCGCCCTCGTCGCGGGCACGAGCACGAGCCGCAATCTCAAGGCGGTGACGGTCGGCGCACAGCATGTAAACATTTTCGTCGGCACCGGCTACGACCTGACCAAGGCCTTCGGCGATCAGGGCGATGCGGTCGGCCTGAAGATCACCGATGCTTATCTCGCGCTCGCCATGTTCAAGACGGTCGACGCAAATGGCGTGGCGCTGGCCGCGACCGATCCGGCGGCGGCTTCGTACATGGCGCTGAAGGCGGGCGGCACGGTCGAGTTGGTGGGCGTCGACGGCGTGACGCTCTCGGGCTACGGGCTCGAGGTCGAGCTGAACCAGGGCAAACTTCTGAGCACGCAGGCCAAGGAAGCGCTGAACCTTGCGAGCTTCGATGGCGGCGGTTTCGACGTGAAGGTGAGCGACACCGATACCGTGACGCTCGATGCCAATGGCGCGATCCTTGCAGCGTCCGGCTTCGTCGTGCTGGGCTTCGAGGATTACGTCTTCCTCGCGGGGCAGGTGGCCTTCCAGAAGGGCGCGACCCTGACCGTCGGCACGGCGCCGAACCAGAAGACTTTCGCTGCGACCGAAATCTCGGGCGATGGCATCAGCGCCTTTGTCGGCACCGGCGGGCCGTATTTCGAGGTCGATACCTCGGGCGCCACCCCGGTCGTGCAGCCGATGGCCGATACTTCGGGGGCACAGGGTCTGGTCCTGACCAACTTCTCCTTCCGCCTCGCCATGCTGAGCCAGGTCGATGCCAATGGCGTCGCGGTGGTGGGCGGCGAGAAATACACCGCGCTCTACGCTTCGATCGCAGAGGTGGCGCTTGCCGGTATTCCGGGCGTCGCGATCAGTGCGAGCGGCGTCGAGCTCAAGCTCAACCAAGGCAAGTCGGGCACCGCAGGAGCGGGCGCCCAGACGATCCTCACGGGCTTCGACTTTACGGAGGTGACGGGCCTCGACCCCGGTGCCACGGCCTTTGCAGATATGACCCCGCTGCAGGCGTTCTACGACCTCAGCTACAAGGGCACTTTCCTCTCGGTCTCGGCTTATGGAGATCCGGTGGGATCGGGGATCGAGCTTCTCGTGAACCTCTCGGGCGATACGCCCACCAGCGCAGACGATGCCGACTTTGCCTTCTCCGGCGATCTGTCCTTCGAAAAGACCACCAGCGCGACGGGCGCGGTCTACTCGAAAATCTCGCTAACCCACATCACCCTGACATTCGGCGATTATGAATTCACCGGCGACGCGCTGCTCTATCTGATGCCGCAGGGCATGGCTGGCAGCTTCTCGGTTACGCTTCCCGATATCGCGTTCGACGACGGCACCAATGCCTATCAGATCGGCAATGGCACGACGGCGACGCTCGAGATCAACACCTCCATTCAGGCGGTCTATGTCGACTTCGGGAACAACAATGTGCTCGACCTGCCGCGCGGGCAGTTCCTGCGGGTCGAAGTCGAGAACGCCGCCTTCTCTGTCGACTTCAACGCGACTGATAACGACAAAGACGGCACGATCGACGTGGGCAACGCCCCCGAGATCAGCCTGAGCGGCACGCTGATGTTCTCGCAGCTGACGACCGGGGTTGCGCCGAACCAGACCAAGCGCATGACCATCGCCTTCACCGGGGTCTCGGGCGGCTATACGGACTCGAATGGCGACGGCTTCACCATCCAAGACGCGAAGGGCGTGATCCTGATCTATTCGGGCTCGGCCACCCTGTCGCAGAACGGCATCGCCGCGCAGATCGAGGCGAGCGCGCAAGGCTCGGCGGCGGGCTTCTCGGCCTCGGCCAGCGCGATCATCCGCATCAACACCACGTCGCGCACCGACATCTACGAAGAGGTCGATGTGGGCGATGCGACCTACATTCTCGACTTCCGCGGCCAAGCCAATGTGAACCAGATCGCGCTGGCCGAGGTGAAGCTGAGCTACGAGCCTTACTTCACCATCGAAGGCAGCCTGAGCGACATTCTCCCGGCCGAACTGCCTGCGGGCGCGACCAGCGGCAAGATTGGGCGTAACATCTCGATCTTCCTCGGCGATGCGGGCGACCCGAACGACCCCAATGACGATATCGGCCTGCTAATCTCGAACACCACGATCGCGATCTTCGAATTCGGCACCTCCGCCAACCGCAAATTCGCGGTCTATGCGAAGGGCGAGGTTCAGGCGCTGGGCATTCCGGGACTCAATATCTCGGGCACGGTCGAAGTGTGGCTCAACACGTCGGGCACCGCCTTCTCGACCAACGTGACCGGCTTCCCGCTGCTCGAAGGCGGCACCTCGGCCACTCCGGTCGCGATCAC
This sequence comes from Thioclava sp. F42-5, assembly GCF_002213195.1. Lineage (NCBI taxonomy): Bacteria > Pseudomonadati > Pseudomonadota > Alphaproteobacteria > Rhodobacterales > Paracoccaceae > Thioclava > Thioclava sp. F42-5. The sequence continues at coordinate 547,342 of NZ_NBNZ01000001.1, read as the reverse complement.
CTTCGTCGCCCCGCAGATGGAGCGCGTGAAGGGCTCGGTCGAGATCAGCTTCGGCGTGGCCGAGACCGGCGATCTGCTGGTGATCAGCTCCAACGACGTTCTGTTCAACAAGACGCCCGATGGCCGGATCTCGGTCGATGCGCCCGAGACCTCGATCACCGTGACGCCGCCGGGAGCCGACAGCTTCGGCATCGAAGGCGCGGCCCAGTTCAGCTTCGGCGGCGCGACCGGCTTCCAGCTGACCGATATGCGGGTGACGGGCTACACGCTCTTTGGCGAGACCGTCTCGGTGACGCCGACGACGAACCTGCGCCCGCTGACCGCCGATATTGCCTCGCCGCTCAATGGCCAGATCATCAATCTCGACGGCTTCACCTATATCGACGTCACTTTCTACAACACCAACCGTCTGGACGCGGATGCCTACCCGGCCTATCCGCTGGGCATCGACCCGGACTCGATCACCGATATCGACCCGGAATTCACGATCACCGCACGCTACGGCGACACGACGGCGGCGATCACGGTCGATGGGGCAGGGGTGCTGGTCGAAGGCACGGCGCGCCCGACCTATCGCTACCAGATCACCACGCCTGTGAGCCTGTCCGCGAACACCACCTATGAGGTGCAGTTCCTCGCCAACTCCTGGCGCGATGCCGCCGGGGCCCAGAGCGCCGCCGAATACGAACGCTTCACGATCCGCAAGACGCCGGTTCAGAATGCGCCCGCGGCGAACCCGGCGACCGATCCGCAGGATTTGACCACGATCACCGCCGCGCCTTCGATCGAGCTGGCCTCGCCCTTCAATGGCGCGGTGATCGACAAGTCGATGCTGAACTCGAAGGGATATATCGACGTCACCTTCGTGCTGCCCAATGGCGAGATCCTCGATGGAAGCTCGATCAATGGCGACGAGATCCGCTTCGTGCGCACGGGCGGCGCGTCGAACGTTAATCTGCTGACGAACACCAACGGCACCTACACGGTCGAGAAGATCGGCAAGACGACCTATCGCTATTACGTCTTCGCCGAGCCGCCTGCCGCGACCGCCACCGGCACGGGTGTTGTCGGCACGCCGACCTCGACCTCGACCTCGCAGGCGAACCCGGCCTTCAACGTGGGCGATGTGCAGGTCGAGTTCATCACCGGCACCTGGAAATACACCGATCGCGGCGCCAATCTGGACAGCACCTCCGACGATGTCGTCTACTGGTTCGGCGGCGAGAACGGCTCGGTCGCGTCGCCCGCGAAGACCACCGCCTATGTGCAGATCTTCAAGGTGCAGGAACTGCCGGCGGCCGAGGCTGCGACCCCGATCAAGGTCGGTCCGGTCTCGATCCTCGCGCCGGAGGTCGGTCTTGCGAAGCTCGGCTTCAAGGACGGTCTGCTGGTCCTGACGATCTCGGTCGGAGCGGAAAGCGCTTCGCTCGCCTTCGGTGGCACCGCGACCCAGAATGCCGATGGCACCCAGACCAATAGCGGCGGCACCCAGATCACCCTGACCAACCTGCTGGTGAAGTTCGATATCGGCATCGATGTGATGGGCGTGATCTCGGGCGGCGGCGACGATCCGGTCGTCTCGCTCACCGGCAAATGGTCGATCACCGCCGATAAGCTGACGGGCTCGATCCCTGATGTGGTCCTCTTCGAGGCCGACCGCATCAAAGTCGAATACGATCCCTCTTGGACCGCGCCCGAAACTCCGGTCGCGGGCACGCCGGAGGGCGCGGGGCAGGAGATCATCAAGATCGACACGATCAAGGTCACCTTCCCGAAATTCGGCATCGCGGGCCAGATCACCACCTATGAGGGCGTGCGCGGCCTCACGATCTACGACAACGGCTTCCGCATCGGGCGCGGCGAGATCATCTATTCGGGCACCGGCGCGGGCTCAGGCACCGGCACGGGCGCGGTCCAGCGCACCGATGGTGCTACCGGCAAGATCAAGTTCGGCTCGATCCTCGAATTCGACGATCTGCGCATCGGCGTCACCGACTTTTCGTTGATCTTCGGTCAAGAGGTGACTTTCGACGGCACGATCTATGTCGGCTCTGGCGGGGCGACCTTCGCGCCGGGCAAGGCGATCAACGCCAAGGTCACCGACCGCGTCTCGGGCGAGGATGTGAACGACACGCTCGCGCTGAAAGCTGGCCTGACCTTCACCGACGGCGTGGTCGACGGCTTCATCTTCGAGCTCGACACCTTCGAGATCAATATCGGCTCGGCCCTCAAGCTGAAGGGGGTGGGCCTGTCGCTCGACACCGGGGCAGCCGATGACGAGGAGCTGATCAGCTTCGTGTCGATCGGCGCGGAACTGAAGATCGGTTCGCTGAACCTCTCGGGCGAGGCGCGGCAGTTCGCCTTCCTCGGCGACGGCACTTTCGTCACCAAGCAGGGCTTCGGCGTCTTCATCGGCGTGGGCGGCGCCTCCGGGGCGAACTTCAAATGGCCGAGCTGGCTGCCGATCAAGATCACCGAGATCGGCGTGCAATGGCCCGACATCCAGGCCGACCCGAGCGATTTCGTCCTGACCCTCTCGGCCTCGATCACCGGGCTGCAGGGCTATGACGGGCTGACCTTCGAGGGCACGGTCGAGGGTATCCGCATCGATGTGGGCCTTCTGCTGGACGGCAAATTCCCGATAATCGGCATAGACTCGATCGGCGTGAAGATCGGCGGCAACGCGTTCGGCGGCGAAATCGAGGGGGCGCTGATCGGCGGCATCATTCGGATCGGCGACGGCAATCAGGTGCTCTCCACCTTTGACCTGACGAGCCCGGTGAAAGATCGCATCTTCTTCATCGGGGTCGAGGCGGGCTTCTCGTTCTCGGGCCTGGGCGGCTTCACCATCCGCTTCGCGCTGTCGGAACTGGGCCCGCTGGGCGTGCTGGTCTCGGGTTCGGTGCCGGGCGGTATCCTGCTTGAGCCGAATTCGGGCCTCGCGATCAACGACTTCACCGGCGGGGTGGACTTCTTCAAGTCGCTGCCCGACATCACCGATCCCGAAGAGCTCAACGGTCCCGATTTCGCGCTCCCGCTGAACGTCTCGGTCGATGACTGGCTGAACTCGGTGCAGCAGCAGGTGGTGAACCAGTATATCGCGATCCAGAACGGCTCGGCAGCGGGCGGCGGGTTTGCTGCGGCCTTCACCTCGCCGATGATCATCACCGGCTCGGCCAAGCTTTATTCGATCTACACCTCGCAGGCCGTGTTCAACGGCCAGGTCACGATCAAGATCTCGACCGACGGCAAGATTCTCGTGATCGGCCAACTCAACTTCGCCGCCGACAACCTGTCGCTCTCGGCGCGGCTCTACGCGAACCTGTCGAAGATCGCGTCCGGTGAGGCGACGATCCTTCTGCTTGTGAAGATTCCAGATCAGCTGGATCTGCTGACGATCAAGGGTTCGCTGCAGTTCGGCTTCAAGGACATCCTTGGCGAGGCCACGCAATTCGCCGTGGTCGAAGAGCAGGCCGCGACGCCGACGCAGCGCCTTGACGGGCCGAGCGATGGTGGCGTCACCGGCGTCGGCAACTTCAACGAGCGCGCCTATATCGACATCACCTTCCCGACGGTGAACGGTGCGACGGTGGACGCCGCTTCGGTCTTCGACCTGACGCCGGAATTCGAGATCAAGGGTGGTGACTTCGCTCTCGACAACACGCAGGCGCCTGCGCAGTTCGATGCCGACACGTTCCGCTTCTGGCTGACCGGCACGGGCGATGTGAACTCTGTGACCTACACCTTCCTGTTCCAGTCCTGGTCCTACACCGAGACCGCAACGAACCAGACCGTCTATGCGCCCGAGGACACCTCGATCCATAGCGGCGACCCGGCTGTCGCGGGCCCGTGGGTCGATATCAAGTTCATCGCCGAGATCGGTGGCGAGATCACCGCCGAGACGCTGGCAGCGATCGCGACCAACGGTGTGGCGCCGTTCAAGCTGTTCAATGACGAGGGCGACGAGATCGACCTCCTTGGCGCCATCGCGATCGGCGGCGGCAAGGTGCGTTACTTCATCGACACCAGCGATCCGGACCTCACGAACAACCAGCTCGCCGTCGGCGATTACACCGTGCGCTTCACCGCGGACACCTGGGTCAGCCAGACCGGCAAGAACAACACCGCCACGCCCGATGCCGTGTTCTCGGTGGTCGAGCCCGAAGCCTCGCTCAGCGCGCCCTATCAGCTGGACGGCGACGGCTACACCGTCGACGTGAACCTCGCCAATGCCGATCAGCGTATCATCGTGACCTTCGATCCGGCGGGCAGCGGTTCGCTCGATTACGCCTCGATCCTCGATCCCGGAGCCGAGTTCACGCTGACCCGCACCGGTAATGCGGATGGCACGACGGCCAACACCGCAATCGATATCTCCAACGCGCCGGACCCGGTCGCTATGTTCATGAACGCCGACGGCACGGCGAGCCTGAAGAAGCTCGGTCTCGATGCCGATGGTCGGATCGTCGCCGTCGGCAGTGCGGATTATGCCCACGCGTTGCCCGGCAATGGCGCCGAACTCTATGCGCTGCTCAAGAAAGAGGGCATCACGCAATTCGCCTATGCCATCACGACAGCGAATTTCGACTTCGCGCCGGGCAGCTACACGCTCACCTTCAACGGCGAATGGAAGGATGCGGCGGGCAATGCAGGCGCCACCGGTGACAGCGTCATCACCGTCGAAGGCGCGACCGCAATCATGGTCGATCCGGGCGCGGGCGCCGCGATCGACGTGAACCTGCTCAACGGTCGCAACTATATAGACATCCAGTTCCCGGACGTGCCCGACAGCGATTTCGTTTATGACGCGGCCTCGATCACCGATGGCGGTGCGGAGTTCACGCTGAGCGGCGCGGGCCTCGGCACTGTGCAGATCGACGATGGTGTGGCCCCGGTCCGCGTGGGCGGCACCGACGCGGCCCCGGTCTATCGCTACTGGCTCACCGGCAGCTTCGACAGCAGCAAGACCTTTGGCGATCTCACCATCTCCGCGGTCGAACAGGGTTGGTCCTACCACTATTCCGACAGCGCGAACCCGACGACTGACCCCGAGATCAAGAGCGGCGAAGACGGTCTGGGCGTGGTGGCCAATCTCGAGATCACCGAGGGTTCGGTCGAGATCACCTTCACCAATATCCCGGCGGGCTATGTGCTCGACCCGGCTTCGGTGCTCGACCTCGCCGCCGAGTTCGCCGTGCAGACCGACACGGTAGAGACTTCGCGCCTGAGCGGCGGCACCTTCCGTGTCGAACTGGGCGAGGGTGCGCCGGCGCTGCTGCAAAACGATGCGAATGATCCGACGAAGATCTCCTTCATCTACTCGCTGCAGACCTTCATCGATGAGACCAACTCGGCGCAGCCCGCGTCGCTCACCGGCGATCTCTATCCGCAGACGATCACGCTGACGCTGGATATCACCTCGATCTCCTTCTTTGCGACGACAGCGCAAAGCGCTCCGACTATCGTGGTCAAGAGCGGTTCGACCTATCCTACGGCCGATAGCACCGCCAACCTGCCGGGCGACCGCACCTATTTCGATATCGCACTGAGCGGGGCTTACGGCGAAGACATCACCGATCAACTGGCGATCGGCGACGTCACCGTGACCGGCCTGACAATCACCGAGCTGATGGATATGGGCGGCACGATCCGCGTCTTCGCAGACGGCTCGCTCGGGATCGGCAGCCATGACGTGACGCTGGCGGCGAACAGCTTCGGCGATGCGGCCAAGAACCGTGTCCAGACGCTGTTCTTCACCGTTTCGGGCCCGCAGGGTGATCTGGTCGATCCGGCGAACGAGGGCAGCACGGGGCTCGGTGACGTCAACGGGCGCGGCTATGTCGACCTGCATTTCGAGCGTCCGGTCGGCGGCGCGCTCGATGTGGGCTCGATCACCGATCTCGCGCCGGAATTCACCTTCGGCGGCAGCGGCTCGATCACCTTCGACGATACACTCGCCCCGGTCTGGCTGAACCCGCAGGCGACCTCGGGCGACTATATCTTCCGCTACTTCACCACCGGCGCGGCTGCGGCGAACACCACGATCTCGCGCATCGCGACGATCGAGGATCAGCCGACCGTTCTGCGCGCCGATGGCACGGCCGACGATGCGACCGGCCCGGTCTCCTTCGATGCCAGCACGCTTTCGGTGGCCTTCATCGACGTGCGCTACACGCCGACCTATGGCGACGAGATCGACTTCGGCACTCTGGGCGACGAGATCAGCTTCTCGGGCGCGGGTGCCAATGGCGTCACCGTTTCCTCGGCGCTGGTCGTGGGCGACGGCCTGACCGTGCGCTACTTCCTCACGGGCAAGTTCACCGCGGGCACCGTGCAGGTCGATTACGCCGCGGCCAGCTTCGGCTCGGGCGCTTACGACAACGACGCGAAGACCCAGAGCTTCCGTCTCGTCCAGCTCGGTGCGAGCCTGACCGACCCGGTCCAAGGCGCCTCGGTGGGGCAGGCGCCCTTGAACGAGCGCGGTTTCGTCGACGTCACTTTCGAGCTGCCGAGCTACGCCACCGGCATCGATCTCGAGAGCATCACCGATGCGGGCGCCGAGGTAATCCTGAGCGCGACGGGCTACACGATCGAAGTCGATGACAGCCAGGTGCCGACCTACATGGGCGACGACGCGAACGGCAACCCGATCTTCCGCATCTGGTACCTGGGCGACTTCGCGGGTTCGAACCTCGACGACAACGTCTCAGTCGAATTCATCTCGGGTAGCTTCGACTGGCTCGGCACCGATGGCGGCACCATCAAGGCGATCACCGCGACCAACAGCGAAGATCTGGTGGTGACGACCGGCAAGATCGGTCTGGGTGCCAGTGCGCCGACGGCGACCTATGTGGCGCTGTCGCTCGGCACGAGCCAGACGCTGACCGATAGCAGCCTTGCGATCACGGACTTCACGCTGACCGATATCGACGGCAACTCGATTACGATCACCGGGATCCAAGCCCGTGGTCCCCCAGGCGAGTTCGCTGTGACCTTCGACACCGCCGACGCCGCCGACGGCGCGGTGCTGACCCTGACCTATGCGGCGGGTGCGTGGAACTACGGGACCGCTGCCTCCGAGGCGATCGATCCGACGACGCTTTCGATCAAGCCCACCGACACCGCTTCCTATATCGACATCACCTTCGACACGCTGGGCGATCCGAGCCTCAACGCGCTCTATGCGATTGACGCGGCCACGATCGATGGCGACGAGTTCACCTTCGGCGGGGCAGGCGGGGCCAATCTCGACCTGCTGGATATCACCCCGACCGACATGGGTGACGGTACCTTCCGCTACTACGTCTCGCGCGAATTCGGCCTCGGCACGGTCACCGTCTCCTTCAACGAGGGCAGCTGGACCGACTTGCAGGGCAACGAAGGCGGCGCAAGCCAGCAGAGCTTCCGCGTCATCGACCAGATGCAGGAAGGCGGCCAGCCCGGCGCCGATGCCGACCCGGCCACTACCCGCGTCTTCTTCATCCGCGTCTCCGGCTCGATCACCCTGAATTCGGCGGGCATCGTCGACGAGCCGCTCGTAGAGCTGCGCGCGCAGGCCGAACTGACCTTCGGCGATTACATCAAGGCCGACGGCTCCAAGGTCTTCCGCTTCGCGCTCGAAGCCTCGGGCACGATCGAGGTCTACAAGCTCGGCAATATCGGCTCTGCCGCGGCGCGCTTCGTGCTGGAAACGGGCGGCCTGTCGAGCGGCCTGCCGCAGTTCTGGGGCGTGGCCACCATCCAGCCGAACTTCGAAGCGCTCAACGAATACGGCGTCTGGATCAAGGGCAACGCGACCCTGATGATCAACATGTCGGGCGAGGACAAGGTCGAGACCCTGTCGCTCGAAGGCATCCTCGGCGATCAGCTTGAGCGCACCGCTGGCGGTGATGACACGGTGGCCGTGGCGGATCTCGGCGCGCTGCCGAGCCAGGCCAACGAAGGCTTCTACCAGAAGCAGGCGATAAGCACGGAAGTGCGCACGACCTTCGCCCAGTTCGGCGTCACGCTCAGCTCGGAAGCCAAGATCGAACTGGTGCGCGAACTGAACACCCAGTCGCGCTGGCGGATCACCGACGGCGGGTCGATCTACTTCATCGAAAGCCTCGACGGCACCGCGACGCTGCATTCCGAAGACCAGACCTACGAGTTGTCGCGCAACTCGGTCGTCTTCTATATCGGCGGCGCGATCAAGCTAACCGATCAGAACGCGAACGACCCGGATGTCGACACGGGCGTCAACGTCTATGCCGAGCTGACCGGCGCCTTCTACCTGAAGATTTCGCAAGACCGGGTCGAGGTCTTCGTCGCGGCCGGCGCCAATGTCTTCAACGTGATTTCTGGTCAGGCGGTCGGTCTGCTTATCATCGACTTCGGCACCGCCCCGGGCAGCGCCTTCGGTGTCGCGGGCAGCCTGTCGCTCGAACTGAGTGTGGGCGATGTCGACGGCGGCAGCGGCACGGCTGCGGCGAACAATGCCGGCAGCTTCGGCAATATCGCGGCGGATATCTTCCGTTTCGAGGCCGAGGTGATCGTGCTCTTCAACACCACCGGCATCAACCAGGTCTTCGATGTGCCCGACGCGCTCGTGCCGTTCCTGCCCGCAAACGTGCCGACGACCTTCGAGATTTTCGACCGTCCGCCGATCCTGGGCCAGAACACGCCGGATACGAGGAAATCCGCGGGCGCCTATTTCGTGGTCCAGATCAGCGGCTCGGTGACGCTCTTCGATACGGTGACGCTCAACGGCTTCCTGTCGGTGACGGGCGAGGAGGACTCCGTGACCGTGACGATCCAGGGGACGGTCTCCGGCCGGATCGAGAACTTCGGCGCGGTCGAGGGGATGCTCTATCTCGAGGCGAATATCGGCGCGAGCGATCCGGGCGTGGTCGGGCGGGCGGAGCTGTCGCTGGTCGGCGGGCTGGAGCTTCCGGGCGTCAGCCTTGGCGGGTCGCTCTCGATCATGCTCGAATTCAACACCTACGCGACGACGCAGGATCGCTACACGATCGTCACGCAGAGCGAATATGACGCTCTGGTTCTTGCGGGCGATGCGACCGCCAACACGGATGGCACCTTCTATTACGGCACGATTTCGGTCGAGAACGGGCTGTTCCTGAAGGTCACCGGCACGCTGGTCGTTTCGGATGTGATCGAGTTGACGGGCGTCTTCACCTTCCGCATCGGCACCGCACCCGATTTCGAACTGGTCGCGACGCTGGATGTGCAGGCGCGGCTCGTGGGCGTGGCCGAGTTCGGTCTGACCGGTGGTCTCGTGATCGCGGATGGCGGGCTGGTGATCTATGCCGAGATCGACCTCAACCTCGACCTCGCGGGCGTCATCACCGTGACTGGCGACGCGACCTTCCAGCTCAACACCTTCTCCAGCGCGCGCACCCTCGAGATCCCGACCATCAATACAAGCGGTCAGGAGAGCACGATCTCGGTCACCGTCGCTTCGGGCTTCAGCCTCGAGATCGTCGGCTCGGTCAACTTCATCGATCTCGCGACCGCCTCGGGCCGCGTCTATATCGGCCTCAACGCGAGCGAGTTCCGCGTCGAGTTCGACGTGACCTTCGGTCTTGCGGGCCTCAACGTCTCGGCGGCGGGTGGCGCGGTGCTGTTCTTCAACTCCAGCACTGGCGAGCTCGACGGTCTCGCGTTGCTCCTCGATGTCAGCATCAACGCCAATATCGCGCTGGTGATCGACATCGAAGCCAACGGCAAGCTGATGCTCAACACGGTCGGCCGCGACGTGACGATCTCGGGCCGAGTGCTGCAGGCGAGCAGTTTCGTGCTCGATCTCAGCGGTAAGGTCGAGTTCCTGAAGGTCCTCAAGTTCGACGCGGGCTTCCGGATCGAAGTGGTGCAGAACGACTGGCGCGTGGACTTCTATGCCAGCATGGACTTCTTCGGCCTCGCCACGATGAGCGTGAACGGCTGGTTCAACTCGGATGGCTATTTCGACCTCTCGCTGAGCGGTCGCCTTGTGTTGGGCTCGAACAGCTTCGGCCTGACGGGCAACTTCTCGATCCGGGTCTATTACCTCTTCGACGATGCGGCGGACGTCTACAAGCTCGGTGTGTCGGGCTCGGCCTCGGTTTCGCTACGCGCCTTCAACATCAGCTGGGCCACGGTTTCGATCAGCTTCTCGGCCACCGCGACCGGCACCGGCCGCGTGCCGATCGTGATCTCGGCCAGCGCGAGCGTGAAGGTGCTCTTCGTGAAAGTTTCGGTGAGCATGTCCTTCACCGTGGGCTATGTCGAATTCCCGACCCCGATCTATCTCGCGGGCGACCTGAACGGCGACACCAATTCGGGCACCTACAAGGACTGGGACGACACCTCCACGATCCTCGTGCTGAACATGGGCGACGCCAATACCAAGCGCGGCATCGGCGAAGCGACAGAGGGTGAGACCTATATCATCGAGGCCGTCACCCCGGTCGTGAACGGCGCGCAGACGATCCGCGTGATCTATTCGGGCCGCGAGCAGGTCTTTGAGCACGTCCATGAAATCCGCGGCTATGGCGGCTCCGGCGACGACCTGCTGGTCGTGCGCGACGGCGTCGCAGTGCCGATCCTCTTCGTGGGCGGTGCGGGTGTCGATACCGTGGCCTACGAGGGCGACGGTCAGGTTACGATCAACTCGGCCTCCGAAGGCGGCACCGCGGGCGATCTGGGCGATCAGATCAGCATCGGCAGCGGCGTCGCGGCTGGCTCGATCATCTACGGCTCGGGCGCGAATGACCGGATCGTCTCGGATGCGCTGGTGCCGATCACGATCTACGCGCTCGGTGGCGATGACGTGGTGCTGCAGAACGGCACGGGCGTTGCCACAATCTACGGCGGCACCGGCGCGGACCGCCTGATCGGTGGCGCGGCAGCGGATGTGATCGATGGCGAGGGCGGCGCGGACGAGATCGATGGTCGCGGCGGCGCGAACACGATCAACGGCGGCACTGGTAATGACCGCATCTTCCGAAATCTCGCCTCCGATGGCATCGAGGTGATCGACGGCGGCGGGGGCACCGATACAATACTGCTTTACGGCACGGCCAACCCCGACACGGTCACGGTCGGCCAGAAGCCCGCCAACTCCGGCATCCTGCAGGCGCTCGACGCTGATGGCAGCGGGTTTGAGGCCGACGGTGTCGAGGGGCTGATCATCCATCTGCTTGGCGGCACGGATACGCTGACGGTCAACCCCCTTGGCCAGACCGATCTGAACACGATGCGCATCGACGACGATCTGGTCGTGGAATCCGCCGATCCCTCGACGGATGTGGCCGAGATCGACGGTGCGAGCGACGGTGTGGCCGATGCGGTGATCTTCAACGGTACCGGTGGCGCCGATACCTTCACGCTGAAGGCGGGTGCGGTGGCCGATCAGGAATTCATCCTCGTCGCCGCCTGGTCGACCGGCACCGTGACCGTCACCTTCGACGACACGATCCGCGCCAAGGGCGACACGTTGCGCATCTCGGCAGCGGGCGGCAATGACAAGATCACCGCGGGCCCGGCCCTGGCTGCGGGCGACCCGGCCAATGCGACGCCACTGACCCATGACCTGATCGCGCTGACGCTGGAAGGGCAGGGCGGCAATGACCGGATCATCGGCTCGATCTTCAATGATGTGATCGATGGCGGCGTGGGCTCGGACACCATGACCGGCGGCGAGGGGCTCGACATCTTCCGCGACACCGAAGAGGCAAACGAGACCGACACGCTGATCGAGGTCTTCGCGGGCGAGGATATGGGCCTCTACGAGAACCTGTTCCTGGTGGGCAAGGTCTTCCAGGCGGACGGCTCCACGGCCTATGCGGAGGGTACGACCGATGGCGCGATGGTGCCGGGCGACGCCGATCTGTGGAGCACCTCCGGTATTGGCGCGGGCCAGACCACGGTGGAGCGTCTGAATGGCATCTTCGAGGCGGTCGATCTGACCGGCGGCGACGGCGTCAACAACACCTTCGTCGTCAACGACCTGAGCGGCTCGGTCACGGTGGGCGGTCTGGCCATCGGCGTCAGCGCCTTCAACGGCACAGTGACGCTCGACAACAAGGGGTCGGATGCGAGCGGCGATCTGGAGCATTACATCATCGCGGCCCCGCTCGGTTCGGGCTTCACCGTCCATATTACGGACAGCAGCACCACCGACGCCGACAAGCTGGTCTATCTGGGCTCGCAGGGGGACGACTACGTCGCGCTGTCGGTGGGCCTGATGACCGTGTCGCGCTACACCAACGCGGCGAACAAGGTGCTGGGCGCGGCGGCTGTCAGCATCGATCACAGCAATCTCGACGTGATCGAGGTGGATACCCGCGAGGGGTCCGACGTGATCGCCGTCACCGCGACCGATCTGCCGATCTATATCAACAGCGGCATCGGCGACGACGTGATCAACCTCGGCTCCGCCGCCTCGTCGGAGCCGGGCACCGCCCCGCTGGGCGGCACGCTCTCGGGGATTGCCGCGCTGATCCAGATCGACGCCTATGACACCTATAGCGGCCCGATCCTCGCCGATCGCGGCAGTGACACGCTCAACATCGACGACAGCGGCAATACCGGCGCGACCATCGGGGTGATCGGGCTGGAAGATCGCACGGCGGTCGAGGGCTTCATCTTCGTGGACGGCTTCACCGCCGCGACCGCAGGCATCCGCTATATCGCGCTCGAAAACGTCAATGTCGATCTGGGCGACGGCGTGAACGACGTCACCCTCAAGTCGACCGGCAAGCGCGACGTGACGACGCTCGGGACCCGCGACGGCGCCGATATCATCAAGGTCTTCGCGATCAATGGCCCGACCACGATCGACACCGGCGCGGGCGACGATGCGGTCACCGTCACCGATGACGATCCCGACACGCCGCTGGCCAATGACGGCACGCTGAACGCGATCCTCTTCGGCTACCTGACGATCGATGCGGGCGCGAATGATCCGGTCACCTACACGGTCGACGGCACCATCGTGAACCATGGCGATACGCTGATCGTGTCCGATGCGGGCGACACGCTACCCGATCAGGGTGGCTATCTGAGCGGCACGGAGATCGTCGGCCTCGGCATGACGCTGGGCGTGGTCTATGCGGGCTTCGAGGAACTGGAGCTGTCGCTCAGCAACGGCAATAACGGCTTCCACGTCTCCGACACCCATGCGGGCATCACCACGCTGAACACCGGCGACGAGACCGCGACCGGAGATGCGACCTCGGATGCGATCACCATCGAGAAGATCTCGGGCCGCACCTTCCTCAACCTCGGGGCGGGCAACGATCTGGTGCAGGTCAACTACTACGCCGACGGCACCCAGACTTTCCTCAACGGCATCGACGGGTTCGAACTGGACATCGACGGTCAGGCGGGCAGCGATCTCTATGACATCGGCCTGGCGAGCGCGGGCAACTCCACGATCCGCATCCTCGATACCGGTACCGCCTTCGACGGCATCGACCGCGCCGAAATCCGCGGCACCGACGGGCGCGACCTGTTCCTGTTCCGCGCCAATCATGACCTCGATGTAGGCGTGGTCGCGGCGCTGCCGATCGCCGAGGATGGCACCATCCTCAATACCGTGGTCGAGCGGGTGGAATACAACTCCGCCATCGACGCCGATCTGCGGGTCTTCGGGCGCGCGGGCAATGACCTCTTCGTCTTCGACGACACGCTCGCGGGCGTTCAGGCCTTCGGCGATGCGGGCGACGACACGTTCCAGATCGGCCAGCTCTTCGCCTCCTTCCGAGACGAGCAGAACCCCTATAACGGGCTGAGCGGCATCGACTATTACGAGACCACGCAGGTCACAGTCGGCTTCCTGTCGAACGGCGTCAGCTTCGACACCACGATCCGCGGCGGCGACGGCGAGGACAGCTTCACCGTCTATTCGAACAAGGCCGAGCTGTTCCTCTATGGCGAGGCCGACGACGACACGTTCCAGGTCCGCTCCTTCGTCCGCGTCGACCCGAACGACCCGGCCGCGCCCTTCACCAACATCAATGGCGGGCAGGGTGCCGACTTCATCCAATACGCGGTGAACGCGCCGGTCCGCATCGATGGCGGCGACGGCTTCGACACGATGACCGTGATCGGCACCGAGATGGGCGACGACTACGTCATCACCAAGAATGGCGTCTTTGGCGGCGGGCTGTTCATCTCCTACACGGGTATGGAGAAGCTGGTGGTCGATGCGCTGCAGGGCAACGACACCTTCTTCATCGAGAGCACCTCAGAGGGCGTGCTGCTGGAGATCGTGGGTGGTCTGGGCTCGGATAGCGTGAACCTTGGCGGCTCGGATCTCGACGGTGTCACCGAGGGCGGCGCGATCACCGTCGTGTCGAACGGTCTCAACGGCCATAGCGGCCTGATCCAGACCACGGTCGACAGCACCGATCCGCGCTATCAGGCAATCTGGGCGCAGGATCCGGTTTCGCAGATCAAGGACAATGACGCGCCCGATCTGGTCTTCTTCAATGCCGATGGCGAGGCGGGCTCCAGCGTGCTGCGCGTCTTCGAGGCCGCAACCGCCGATCCGACCATGTCGGTCACCCGCTACGCGATCGCATTGTCGCGCGCGCCGGACGAAGACGTCTACATAACGATCTCGCCGACGCTGGGCACCGAGGGCGACGTGGCCGCCGGTGCCGAGGGTGTGCTGGTCAACGGCTCGGCCTCGGGCACGGTGCTGCACTTCACCGCGGCCAACTGGGATACGCCGCAATACGTGACCGTCACCGCGATCAACGATCTGGTGGCCGAGGGTCGCGGCATCGTCCAGCTGCGCCATACCGTGACCGAGGGCGACAGCCGCGCCGACAATACCGGTTTCGACAATCTGGCCGTGCCGAACATGCTGGTCGATGTGATCGACGACGAAGTGGCCGAGCTGCTGATCTTCCCGGTCGACAACTCCTCGGCCATCGATCTCGCGGGCGATACGATCGTGGCCGAGGCCGCGGCGCTTGCCGCGAATGACCGCTTCGCCGTGATGCTGAGCCGCGCGCCGACCGGCCCGGTGCAGGTGAACTTCGCGGTCGATGGCAACGTGACGCTGTCCTCGAATGTCGTGAACTTCGACGGCTCCGACTGGAACACCGCGAAATTCGTGACGATCGAGGCGGTGAACGATAGCGCCGATGAGGGCGTGCATTACGCGCGCATCCAGCCCTCGATCTTCGAAGATACGCGCGACGCCTTCCTTGGTGCGACCTATGCGGACGTGGCCGGTGGGGTCGCGGCGAACATCAACCGCGATATCAGCCAGCCGCGCAGCGCCGAGGTGCTTTATACCGCTGCCGATCTGACGATCCTGCGCCCGAATACCGCGGTGTCCGAGATCTACACGCTCACGCTGGGCGGGATCGACTACGTGGTCGGCGTCGGAATCGGCGAAGTGGTGGCCGACCTCTCGACCGTCACCGAAGGCACGATCGTGGTCGATGCGCGCCTCGATCAGACCGCGACCGCTGCGGATATCGCAGATGCCTTCGCGACGCTGGTGAATGCCGACGCCGAGCAGGCCGCGGCGATGACGGGCACGGGTGCCACGCGCAGCATTTCGGCGGCGGATGGCGTCTCCTTCAAGCTGCTGATCGAAACCAGCGATCCCGCCTCCGGCTACCTCTTCACACCCACCGGCGACATCTATGTCTCGATCTCGGGCGACGCGTTCGAGTTCTCGAGCGATGAGCTGAGCGTCGATACGGCCAGCAGCAAGCGCGCATACGACATCGTGGCCTTCCGCCTTGGCGCGTCGATGGCGGACGGTACGCTGGCCGCCGATGGCACGCTGGTCGATGGCGCGACCTGGATCATCAAGCTCGACGGTCTGCAGGTGCAGGCAACCGCCGAATTCGGCGACACCATGAGCGACATCGTCAACAAGCTGGTCGCGCAGTTCGCGGGTGCCGATTACTCGGCCTCGGCGGGCTATCTGCAAGCGACGCTGCTGCCCTCGGTCGAAGGCGCGATCTATAGCCCGACCAGCGGCTCGAAGACCTGGACCATCCTCGTCGACGGGCAGCTCATCAGCTACACCTCGCAATCGGGCGACGAGCTGGGCGGCATCGCGGGCATCTCCGACGAGCTGGCGGCGCTGATCGACGCGGCCAATCTCGGGATCACGGCGGCGGTCGATGCCAATGGCGCGATCACGCTGACCTCGTCCACGGCCTTCTCGCTGCTGCCGCTCGACAGCGAAGATGCCTCGATCGCGATTGCGAGCGATGCGAGCCTCACGCCGCCGAGCTACGATCCGGGCGAGATCTTCATCTTCCGCACCCCGGGCGCGGGTGGCATCGAGGCTTTCTCTATCGAAGTGCTGCGCAAGTCGAGCCCCGACGCGGCGAGCACCACGATCGGCGGCGTTTATGTCAGCGTGGACGCGGTTAAATCGAAGACTCATTGGCAGCTTGCCCGCATCGCCTTCGCGGCGCCGCTGACCCCGATCGTCATCCCCGAGGGCACGAGCCTCGCCTATGAGATCGGGACCAACATCACCAATGCCGAACTCGCGCAGCAATTCACGCCCTACAGCTACGTCGTGGGCCGCAACGGCGACAATCTCGCGCCCGCGCCGCTCGACGTCACCGTGCTCGACGATGACGCGCCGACGGTGGAGATCATCCAGACGGGTGGCTCGACCGATCTGGCAGAACGCGCGCCGGGCGATGTGCAGGTCGTGGACAGCTTCTCGGTCGTGCTGACCGGTGCGCTGAGCGGCAACAACACGGTCCGCGTCGATGTCACCCCGCTGCCGACCCGCACCTACAATTCGCAAGAGGCGTTCAATGCGGATGCGAACTTCGGAGAGAACGAACTTGTGCAGGTTCAGGTCGCAGCCCCGCTCGCCGCGCTGTCGCTGGCAGGCGAAGCGGTCGAGGGTGAGACCTGGCAGGTCACGCTCTTCGACGATGTGGCGCTCCGCGCTGGCGCTCAGACGGTCGGCTACACGGTTCAGGCGGGCGACGATCTGGATGCGGTTGCTGCGGGCCTGATCGCAGCGATCAGCGGTGTGTCCGGCTACAGCGCCATGCTCACCGCCGATGGCGCGATCGAAATCGCGATAGCGAGCGGTCGCTTCTTCGTCGAGGTCGGCATCGCGGGCGACAGCCAGGGCAGCATCGACACCCGCACCGTGCAGGACTTCAACTTCGCCAATGTCCTCGAATTCGAGATGATGGGCGCGCCCGCGGCGGGTGAGGTCTGGACAGTCAACTTCGACGGCCAGACCTTCTCCCATACCGTGAGCGCCGGTCAGTCGCTGTCGAACATCGCGGCCGCACTGGGCGCGCAGATCAACCTCGCGAATGATGCGGCCACCACGAATGGCGATCCGCGCGCCTATGAGGTGATCGTCGATGGTCGCGTGATCTCCATCCGCGAACTGGCCGATCCGGCGGCGGATTACGCAGCCTCCGCGTCGGTCAGCGGCCAGAAGGCGGGCGAGATCGCGGCGCGTCAGTTCGTCGAGTTCGATTACACCAACTGGATGACCCCGCAGCAGATCACCGTGATCGCGATCGATGACACGATCGTCGATGGCGGCGACGCGCAGGTCTTCGGCGCCTTCAACGACCGCGTGAACTCGATCCGCGGCCCGGTCTCGATCATCGGCGGCGAGAGCGATACCGACGTGTCGCTGCGCGTGCCGGTGCTGCTGCCGGGCGAGACGAACATTCCGCTGGCCGATGGCGTGACCGGGACGGTGACCGATGGCGGCACGGTGATCACCATCGATCCCGAAGAGCTGACCCATGTGAACGGCGATTACGGCGAGCGTCCCGGCTTCGATCCGCGCATCAACGACACCGCCACGATCTACGACATCGCGACCATCGATCCCGATGGCACGCTGAGCGGCCGTGTCGATATCGCGAGCGTCTCGGAAGATATCCTCTCGCTCGTCAACGATGCTGGCATGACGCTCTCGCTGATAGTCGGCACGCAGGATGCGGTCGAAGAGGGCTATGTCTGGTTCTTCGGCACCCCCGATCAAAGCGATCTTTCGCTGATCGACTGGCTGACGGCTTCGGTCGATCTGGCGGGCGACGTGACCGCCTTCGAAACCGTGACCGTGACTCTCGACGGCACCGACTTCAGCTACACGCCGGACACGGAGCACGCCTATCGCTCGATCGTGCTGCGCGAACTGGCTGCGCTGATCGACGCTTCGGCCGAATACGAGGCGGTGGCGACCGTGAACCTGCTGGGCGAGACCCGCCTGCATGTGAAGCGCGCCGATGCGGTCGCCTTCGATATCGCGGTCACCACCTATGCGGGCCTGACCTCGACCATCGGCGGCGCGCCGGTGCAGAGCCTCTACAACGACGCGAATATCCACTGGACCACGGCTGCGTTCCACCTGATCCAACCGCCGGTGAGCGGCGCGAGCTGGGCGCTGACGATCAACGGTGCGGCCACGCCGGCTTCGGTCACTGCCGATGGCAGCTTCGGCTCGGTCACCCAAGGATTGGCGGCGCGGATTTCCTCGGTCTATGCGCCGGTCGTCTCGGGCAGCCAGATGGTGCTGGAGAGCACGCCGCCCGCCGACTTCGACACCGATCCGGGCGCGCTCATCACCTATGCGCCTGTCAATCCGAACCTGCGCGTGGACGAGGCCGAGCAGATCGACACGCTCACCGTCTTCAACAACGAGAGCCCGGCCATCGACAGCGGCGTGCTGACCGAGAACCATCTCTCGGGTCTGGGAATGGGCGGCGACACCTATATCGGCGGCGAGCTGATCGCGGGCGGCGTCAGCTATACCGGCCTCGAAGTGGTCGATATCCGTCTGGGCCGCAACGTCGACACCTTCACGGTCGAAAGCACCCATCGCGGCAAGACCATCATCGACAGCGCCGACGGCAATGACGTGATCTACGTGAAGACCACTGCCGGTCACACGATCATCCGCACCGGCAATGGCGACGATCAGGTCTATATCGGCTCCGATCAGGGCGTGGTCGACCAGATCACCGGCCTGCTGATCGTCGACATGGGCGCGGGCGAGAATGACCGTCTGTTCCTCGATGACAGCGCCGACCTGAACGACAACGTCCTCGTGCTGGACGGCGCGCGCGTGGCCGGGCTCGATATGCCCTCGGTGGCCGAGCGTATCCAGATCGAGACCCGCGGCACCGGCGGCAGCTTCACGCTGGCTCTGCCGGATGGAACGCCGGTCACGGTGGCCTTCGATGCGGATGCCGCGGCGATGAAAGCGGCGATCGACACGGTCTTTGCCGATTACGGCACCGATGCGGAGGTCAGCGTAGAGGCGACCGATAGCGGCTATATCTACACCGTCATCTTCGGCGGCCCGACCGGGGGCGTTGATCTGCCCGACCTGATCGTCGATGCGAGCGGGATCACCAGCGATGCGAACACCACCGCCAATATCGAGGTCACCGAAGTCATCAAGGGCACCACCGATCCGGGCCTGAACCAGATGCAGGCGATCACCATCGCCGCCGAGGGCGGGACCTTCACGCTGGCCTTCATCGTGCCGGATGTGCTTGGCAACATGGATCTGCGGATCTCTGACCCGATCGCCTATGACGCGACGGCCGAAGAGATCGCCGCGATCCTCGAGCCGATCCTGAACCCGAATAACAGCCGTCCGTTCCTGCCCTACACCAAGAACTTCGCGGTCGACCGCTTCGGCGACACGATCTACCTGACCTTCCAAGGCGCGCTGACCCAGACCACGGTCGAGGCTGTCGATACGCGCGGTCTGACGGGCGATGTGCTGGAGGCGCGCATCGATATCGCCGAGCCGAGCGCGGGCGACACCTTCACCATCGATCTGACCGATCTCGCGACGCCGCTGTTCGACGATGCCTTCCCGGGCGACTTCGCACTGTCCTCCTTCGCCTATACCGCGCTGGCGGGGGATACGGCGGCGGATGTGGCCACGGCGCTGGCAGCCCAGATCATGGATGCGCAGGGTCCGAACATCATCGCCCATGTCGAGGGCACGGTGCTTGTCATCACCTCGCGCTCGGGCGAGCGGATTTCGGTCGTGGTCAATGGCGGCGACCCGGCGCTCGACTATCTGCTCGGCCCGCTGGGGATCCAGACCGATCTGGCCACGCTCGAGACCCGGATGGATGGTGTCGATTACTACGGCGTCGAATATCTCGAGATCGGGATGGGTGCAGGCAATGACGTGATCAACGTGCGCGGCACCACCGCCCATACCACGCTGAACCTCGGTGCAGGCGACGAGCGGATCTATGTCTCCTCCGAGGCGGGCTTCGGGCTCGACACCGACACGACCTTCCTGACCGGCCATCTGCTGAACATCGAAGGCATGCTCAACATCGAAGCGGGCACCGGCCGCCACAAGCTGATGATCTCGGACGAGGCGACGGTGCAGGGCGACGGCACGACCGATCTGCGCGCCGAAATCACCGATGATCGCGATGTCGCGCTGGCCGCCGCCGCCGCATGGGGCGACGATACCGAGCTGTCGAGCGTCAACGAGATCTTCGTCGTCGGTATCGCGCCCGCGCCGATCACCTATGGCGCGGATGCGGCGGGCAACTTCCTGGGTGGCATCACCTACTGGACCGGCTTCGGCGCCGATGCGATCGCCATCGACGGCACCCATGCGCGTGACATTGAAGGCGGCCGCGAGCTGACGGTTCTGAACACCGGTCTGGGCAATGACGATGTGACCGTGGATCTGCAGGCGAGCGAGGACGGGGCCTTCGTGCTCAACACCCAAGGTCCGCATGACGCGAATTATGTGCCCGATTGGGGCTATGCCCGCGACTATCTGGAATTCGCCGATGACGATGTCGTCGATGCAGCGCTCAGCACGCTGCCGTTGATCATCTTCGGCGGTCAGGGCGATGACCGCATCACCTCGGGTCTCGCGAATGACATCGTCTTCGGCGATCGCGGTCGGATCGACTATCTCACCGCGGATGGCACGGGCTATGCGCTGAAGCTTGGCTCGGGCGGCCCGGATCACGTCAATGACGGTACCGATGTCGCGCCCACGCTGATCTACACGATCGACCCGACCATCGGTGGTGCGGACACGATCACCACGCTTGGCGGCGACGATATCGTCCTGGGCGGCGTCAATGGCGACACGATCACCACCGACGGCGCAACCGACAGCGGTACGGATATCGTGATCGGTGACAGCGGGTTTGTCGACTACGTTTCGGCTGACGGCGACCGCAGCGATATCGACGAAATCGCCACCACCGCCGAGACCTGTGGCGGCTCCGATCGGATCGTGACGGGCCTGGGCGACGATATCGTGCTCGCCGGTGAAGATGGCGAGACGATCATCGACGCGCTGATCGACGGCACCCGCTCGCGCGACCGCGAAACCATCGCCGCGACGATCCTCGTCGAAGGCGAAGAGATTTCGGGCGACTATGTCGACGCGGGGCAGGGCGACAATATCGTGCTGGGCGACAACGGCGGGATCCTGGCCGCCACGGATGACGCGCCGCGCTTCGGTACGCAGCCGATCACGCTGGGCCTGATCGAGACGACCGCGCCCGAGATCGGCGGCGATGACGTGATCCTTGCAGGCATCGGCTATGACATAGTTCTGGGCGGAGCTGGCGGCGACGCGATCAACGTGAAGGTCGGTGAGGTCTACGCCGCAACCGACACCGACGCCACGCTGCATGACGCGGGCAATATCGTGATCGGCGATACCGGCTTCATCGACTGGGTCGGCCTCGATGGAGACGCCTCCGATATCGACGAGATCGCGACCACCGAGGATCGCTATGCCGACACCGGCGCGATGATCGGCGGCAACGATCTGATCGCTACCGGCGCGGGACGCGACTTCATCATCGGCGGTACGGCGGATGACACGATCTTCGCGGGTGCGGGCAATGATCTGGTCTTCGGCGATCACGGTCGGATCGTGGCGCAGCCGGGTGGCGGCGTGGTCGCAGGCCTGCTGCCGCTGAACCTGTCCGAGCTGACGACGCAGTTCGACTTCTACTCGATCCTGCGCAGCGAGCTGGACGGCGGCGGGCGCGACATGATCTTCGCCGAGGATGGCGCGGATATCGTGCTGGGTCAGCAGGGCGCCGACGTGATCTACGGCGGCAATGGCGACGACGACCTGATTGGCGGCCATAACCGTCCGGGCGGCGATGACGGCGCGGACCGTATCGACGGCAACGGCGCGGTACTGTTCGAGGATCGCCAGGTGATCAGCGCCTGGTTCGATCTGGACGCGCAGGCGCTCGACCCGAACGCGACCGACAATGACGTGATCCTTGGCGACAATGGCATCGTGATCCGCACCGACGCGGCCGAGAGCCTGCGCTTCCGGATGCTCGCCGATGGCACGCTGACGATCTATGACGCTGCCGATGACGGCACCGGCTCGAATGCGGGCGATGCGGCCCAGACCAACCCGACCGGCGTGGAAGAGCGGCTGATCGCCCTCTTCGATCACACCGACGCGACCGAGGCCAACCGGACCGATCTCTACGGCGCGGATTACCTCGCAGGCGGTGCGGGTGACGATGTGATCTTCGGCCAGCTCGGCGACGATGCGATCCAGGGCGACGGCTCGGCCACGTTCCGTGGGCTGCTGCCGAATGACACCGCCTATGACGCGACCGACAACGGCTACGCCACGCGCCTTGCCGATGGCACGCTCAGCGTGAACCCGACCCGCAGCATTAATGCCGCACGCGACGGCGACGACTATATCGAGGCCAATGGCGGCAACGACATCGTCTTCGGCGGGCTCGGTCAGGACGACATCATCGGCGGTTCCTCGGATCTCTACATCCATGACGCGCGAGCGACCGGTGAGGGCTTCAGCCTCGATCTGCTGGCGACCGCGAATGTCACCGAGGCCTTCCGTCCCGACGGTGCCGATATGCTCTTCGGCGGTCAGGGCGATCCGGTGACGCTGAGCCGCAACGACTATGGTCAGAGCGGTGCCAACGCCCATGCCCGCGACGCGGATGTGATCCTTGGCGACAACGGCCGCATCCTGCGTCTGGTCGGTGCGAACGGCTTCCTCGGCTTCAACTACGATACGCTCGATCCGGCGCGGGCCGCGGGTATCGCGGTTGGCGGCGCGGATCACGCCGACGCCTGGCTGGTGGTGCGCGCGGTCGAGCTGCTCGACTATCACACCGGCGGCCCGGATGTCTGGGGCGCGGCTGCGCTGACCGACAATGGCGGCGCGGATGAAATCCACGGCGAGGGCGGCGACGACGCGATCTACGGCATGACCGGCAATGACGTGCTGTATGGCGAAGGTCAGGACGACGATCTGATCGGCGGCTGGGGCCACGACTGGATTTCGGGCGGCACCGGTCAGGACGGCGTGCTGGGCGACGACGGTCGCATCTGGACCTCGCGCAATTCCTCGAGCTACGACGAGCCGCTTTACGCGATCGCAAGTGTCAGCAAGGAGACGATTTCGACCCCGGGTAAAATCCAGCAGGCCGATATCAACGTTCAGGGCGCGCTGAAGAAGACCGTGAACCTCACGCCCTTCTTCCTGACCGCCGATGGCGAAACCGTCGATCCGTTGCTCGATCCGGCCTATGCGGACGACATCATCTATGGCGGTCTGGGCGACGACTTCCTGCATGGCGGCGCGGGCGACGATCTGGTCTCGGGCGCTGAGGCGCTGGCCGAGGCCTGGTATCTCGCCTATCCGAACGACGCGCTGGCGCCGGGTGTGGCCGGCGTGCTGGTCCGCTCGGATTACACGGTTCCGTTCTGGTCCGCCGATCCGACGGTCACGCAAGGAAATGCGCTGGGCTACAACGCCTTCTACGCGGGCGAGTTCGCGGCCTATGACGAATACAACCCGCGCGATGTGATCGTGATCGACGCCGCTGGCCATTACGTCTCGCTCTCCGAGGCGGTCGACGGTCTGACCTTCTTCGCGAGCTTCGATCCGGCCGATCCGGGCGCGCCGCAGGTCGGCACGCTCGAACAGGATGGCAGCCCGGTCTATAGCGATGGCAATGACGTGATCTTCGGCGATCTGGGCAATGACTGGCTCGTCGGTGGCACCGGGCGCGACCATGTCTATGGCGGCTGGGGCGACGATCTGATCGATGTCGATGACGACCATACCCGCGACGCGGATGGCTCGGCCCTGGGCGCGAACGACACGCCCGACACGTCGTCGAGCTATGAAGACATCGTCTATGGCGGTGCCGGTCGCGACATCATGATCGGCAACACTGGCGGTGATCGCCTGATCGACTGGGTGGGTGAGTTCAACAGCTACATCGTGCCCTTCGCGCCCTTCGGTGCCTTCACGATCTCCCGCGCGCTGGCACCGCAGATCCAGGAATATCTCTACGATCTCTCGGCCTCCGACGGCGCCGATCCCACCCGCGCGGCCGATACTGGCGATTACAATGCCGACCGCAACGGCGAGCCGTGGGGCGAGCTGGGGCTGGTGATGCAGAAGGACGACGCGTGGCAGGATCAGACCGGCGCGCCGAATGACCCGCAGCCGGGCAACATTCCGGGCGGTCGCCGCGACGTGCTGCGCTCGGCCGATTTCAACGGCAATGGCGGCGGTCAGGACGCGAAGGGTTTCGCAGCCGATAGCGGGGTCTGGACAGTTCAGGGCGGCGCCTTTGCTGTGAGCCCGGAAACGCTCGGCGGCGATGCTGTCTCGGTCTTCTATATCGGCGACGCGCTACCCAGCTATTTCGAGATGAAGGCGACCATCGTCGGCGGCAAGCCCACGGCGGGTCTGAAGTCGAACGCCTATCTGATCTTCGACTACCAGTCGCCGACCGACTTCAAATTCGCGGGCGTGAACATCTCGACCGACAAGTTCGAGATGGGTATCCGCACCGCCGATGGCTGGATCGTGCTGGAGCAGACCCCGGTGCAGGCCAAGCCCGACACGCCCTATAACCTGCTCCTTGCGATCAACGGGCTGACCGCGACGCTGGTGATCGACGGGCAGGAATACTTCACCCATGTCTTTGACGCGCGAGTCGATCAATACGGCGTCACGCACGGGCTGAACTCGGGCTATGTCGGGATCGGCGCGCAGAACTCGGTGACGAAGCTCGACAATATCGCGGTGCAGGTGCTGCCACCGGAATTTACCCTTGATGAGACCGAGGACTTCACTGACGGCATCGCGGATCGCTTCGCCACTGACGCCGCTTGGCAGATCGATGCGGGCGCGCTGAATGCTCAGCCTGCAGGTGCCCCCGCCATCGCGCTCGCCGATCTGGTGATCGCGGAGACCTCTGTCACGCGGCTTGCAGCGCAGATCGAGACCAACGGCCGCGCGGGCTTCGTCTTCGACAGCTACACGGACGGGCGCTACAAATACGCCATGATCGACACGGCCAACGACCGCGTCTCGATCGGCTATTACACGCAGCGCGACGGCTTCGTGGAAACTGCGAGCTACGACATCGCCATCGATGGCGGACATTCCAACAAGGTCGAGATCACGCTCGCCCGCAGCACTGTCAGCCTCTCGCTCAACGGCCACGAAATTCTGGGCCACGCCTTCTACGCGCCCGTCGCCGACGGTACAGTCGGGCTGATGGCCTTCGACGCGGCCAGCTTCGACGATGTGCGCCTTGCCACGAATGACCCGGCCTATTTCACGCCCGACACCGGCTCGCTGATCTACGACTATAATTCCGCAGGTCCGATCGCGATTGCGGATCAGGGCGTCACGACGCAGAGCCTATATGTCGGCTCGGATGTGGTGATCGCCGATCTCGACGTGACCCTCAGCCTGATCCATGAGCGGCTGAGTGATCTGACCGTCACGCTGATCGCGCCGGATGGCACGCGGATCGAACTGTTCGCGGCGCTTGATGGTACGGCGATCGATACGCGCTTCGACGATGCGGCGGGAGAGAGCATCACCAGTGCCGCCGCGCCTTACGGCGTGACCTATTGTCCGGCGGGTGATCTGGCGGCGCTTGAGGGCAAGATGTCGGGCGGTGTCTGGACGCTGGAAATCGTCGACGGGGCGAAGCGCAAGACCGGCACGTTGGAAAGCTGGTCGCTGACCATCGAGGCGGCGCAGGCGCTCCATGCAGAAACGGTTGCGACCGCGCCGGAGGGCGCAGTTCTCGATGAAGCCCTTCTGGCCGAGGCGCGGGCGCAGGCGCTGGAAGAGATCGCGCAGGAACTGGGGCTGAGCGCTGAGGATCTCGCCAAGCTCGAAGCGGTGCAGATTTCCATCGCCTCGCTCGACGGCACGCTGCTGGGCTACACGACCGCGGGCGCGATAACGCTCGACGCGGACGGGGCGGGGCATGGCTGGTCGCTCGACGGCAGCGAAGGGCTGAACCTCGTCGACGCGCTCAAGCACGAATTCGGCCATATCCTCGGTCTTGCCGACGATAGCGACGCGGCGGCGTGGATGGACCCGACCCTTGCCACGCAGAAGGCGGCCGCGCCCGCGCCCGCATCGGTGCCCGATAGTTCGACCGATACGGCAAGCGACACGGCGACGACTACCAGCACGGCGCAGGATGCCGCGACCAGCGACACCACCTCGGCCCCGAGCGCTGCCCCTGTCACCGATCCCGCGCCAGCAACAACCACGTCCGCGCGGGGTAATTCAGGTAATTCGGGTAAACAATCGCGCGGTACAA
Source organism: Thioclava sp. F42-5 (assembly GCF_002213195.1). NCBI lineage: Bacteria > Pseudomonadati > Pseudomonadota > Alphaproteobacteria > Rhodobacterales > Paracoccaceae > Thioclava > Thioclava sp. F42-5. The sequence goes on along the minus strand of NZ_NBNZ01000001.1, from coordinate 520,730 downwards.
AAGGCTGACGCGGCGCCCAGTGCGTTCAACTGCCACGTTTTTTCTTGCTTGAATCGCGAACTAATCCTTTACTTAACGTAAGGGGCGATTTTGCCGTTCGGTCGGCCCTTGTCAGGGACAGGGACGGACAAAGGGCGCTGGGGAGCACCCTTGAGGGAGCCATTTTGCAGCAACACGCGGGGACAACCTCTGGCGAGGCGACGGGCTCGGTATTTCTGGATTCCGAAACCCTCGGCAGACTGAAAGCGGGGACCGACCGGTCGCATGTGTCGCAGGCTTGGCTCGACGCGATGGCGCGGCAGGTTACGGGTCTGGAGCAGGGGCTGGTGGTGCTTGCGGGGATCGGGCGGAGCCGCTTTGAGCCTGCCGGGGTCTGGCCCGAGAATGCAAAACCGAAACGCGAATTGATGGCCGCCGTGGACGGCGCGATCCATGCCGAGCGGATGGTGATCGAAACGCTGAGCGAAGGCGGCGCGGCCATCGCGGTGCCGATCCGGATGGAGGGCCATCTGCGCGGCGCGGCGGCAATCCAGATCGGCGCGAACCCGGACGCGCGCACTGACCTGGCAATTGATCAGCTGCAATGGGGCACGGGCTGGCTCGAGGCCTTCTTGCGCCGGAAGCAGGGCGGCTCGGGCGACAGCCTCGCCTCGGTGATCGAACTGCTCGCCACCAGCCTGCATTACGACCGTTTCACCGAAGCCGCGACCGCGGTGGCCTCGGAACTTGCGGGTGTGCTGAATTGCGAACTGGTTGCGATCGGCCTGACGCGCGGGCGTCATGCGCGCGTGCGGGCGCTGTCGAACTCGGCGAGCTTCGGCAAGCGGTCCAACCTCGTGCGCGCCATCGAAGCCGCGATGGACGAGGCGATCGATCAGCAGGCGGTGCTGAGCTATCCGCCACCCGAGGACGGGGGCGAACGGGTGCTGCGCGCCCATGCGACACTGTCGGAGATCGAAGGCGGGGCGACGCTCTGCACGGTGCCGCTGACCGAGGACAAGAAGCTGGTCGGCGCTCTGGTGCTGGAACGTCCGGCGGGCGAGCCGTTCGGGCGCGACACGATCCAGATGGCGGAATATGCGGGGGTGTTGCTGGGCCCGGTTCTGGCGATCAAGCGCCGCGAGGATCGTTGGCTGCCCGCGAAGACATGGGATGCCAGCGTCAATACGTTCAAGGCGCTGTTCGGCCCCAATCACGCGGCCCTGAAGCTGGCCGCGATTGCGTTGGTCGCTTTGCTGGCTTTCGCGTGGTTCGCCAAGGGTATGTATCGCGTGACCGCCGATGCGACGGTCGAGGGCCGTATCCAGCGCGCGATCTCGGCACCCATCGAAGGCTATCTGGCCGAGGCCGATGCGCGCGCGGGCGATATCGTGAAGGCGGGCGAGGTGATGGCCAAGCTCGACGATCGCGACCTGCGGCTCGAGCGGCTGAAATGGGAAAGCCAGAAATCCAAACAGAGCCGCGAATATTCGCAAGCCATGGCCAAGCGCGAGCGCGCCAAGGCACTGATCCTGCAAAGCCAGATCGAACAAGCGGATGCGCAGATCGAACTGCTCGATCAGGAAATCGGACGGATGGTGATCAAGGCGCCCTTCGACGGGGTCGTGGTCTCGGGCGATCTGACGCAGGCGTTGGGAGCCCCGATCGGGCGCGGCGACGTGCTGTTTCAGGTCGCCCCGCTCAACGACTACCGCGTGATGCTGCGCGTGGACGAGCGCGACGTGAAGGATGTAAAGGCGGGCGAGAGCGGGGCGCTGGTGCTCGCCTCGCTGCCCGACACCCCGATCGAAGTGAAGGTCGACCGGGTCACGCCGATCTCCAATGCCGAAGCCGGGGCGAACAAGTTCCTCGTCGAGGCCTCCGTTACCGACGGGCCCATCAACGCGCTGCGCCCCGGTATGGAAGGGGTAGCAAAGATCGAGGTCGAGGAACACCGCCTGGTCTGGATCTGGACCCGGCGGATCGTTCTCTGGGTGCGCATGACGCTCTGGTCCTGGTGGCCGTGACATGGCCACCTCGCTCTTCTCTCCGTCCTGGTATCGGGTGAAGGATCTCAAACCGCGCCTGCGCAGGCATGTCGCGGTTCATCGGCATGACTATCGCGGCCGCGTCTGGTTCGTGATCCAGGACATCGCGACGGGGCGCTTCCATCGTATCTCGCCAGCCGCGTGGCGGCTGGTCGGGCTGATGAACGGCAAACGCACGATGGACGAACTGTGGAACACCACCAACGAGCAGCTTGGCGAGAAGGCCCCCACGCAGGACGAGGCGATCCGGCTGATGGGGCAGTTGCACGCCGCCGATGCGCTGATCTGTGACGTGCCGCCCGACGGGCGCGAGCTGTTCCGCCGCTACCAGCGCCACCAGTCGATGCAGATCAAGCAGAAGATCTGGTCGCCGCTCGCCGTCCGCATCCCGATCTGGGACCCGGACGCGTTTCTCTCCCGCACCATGCCCTTCGTGCGCCCCTTCTTTACCCGCACCTTTGCGGTGATCTGGGTGCTGGTGGTGCTCGCGGGTTTCATCTTCGCCGCGATCAATTTCGGCGCGATCACCGACAACATCGCGGACCGGGTGCTGACGCCGAAGAACCTCTTCGTGCTGTGGCTGGTCTATCCGGTGGTGAAGGCGTTTCACGAATTGGGTCACGGATATGCGGTTAAGAAGAACGGCGGCGAGGTCCATGAAATCGGGATCATGCTGCTGGTTCTGGTGCCTGTGCCCTATGTCGACGCCTCCGCCGCCTCGGCACTGCGTGACAAGTATCAACGGATGCTGGTCGGAGGGATCGGGATCATGGTGGAGCTGTTCCTCGCCTCGATCGCGCTCTTCGTCTGGCTTAATGCCGAGACCGGCGCGGCCCATGCGGTCGCCTATAACGTGATGCTGATCGGGGGCGTCTCTACGCTTCTGTTCAACGGCAACCCGCTCTTGCGCTTCGATGGCTATTACGTCTTCGCCGATTGGCTGGAGATCCCCAATTTTGGCCAGCGCGCGAACCGCTACTATGCCTATCTCGCGCAGAAATACCTGTTCGGGATGAAAGAGGCGGACCCCGTCACCTCGCTGCCCGCCGAGAAACGCTGGTTCCTGTTCTACGGGATCGCCGCCTTCATCTATCGCCTCTTCATCATGTTCGCGATCATCACCTATATCGCCGGCCGCTTCTTCTTCATCGGGGTGCTGCTGGCAGCTTGGGCGATCACGACGCAGATCCTCGTGCCCATAGGCAAATCCATGTCCTTTCTGTCTTCCAGTCCGAAACTCCGCTCCAACAGGCCGCGTGCGATCCTTGTGACGAGCGGGCTCATCGCCGCGCTTTTCGTGATCCTTTTCGTGCTGCCAGCACCGTATAGATCCGTGGTGAGCGGGGTGACATGGCCTTCCGAGCAGGCGCAGGTGCGTGTGGGAACCAGCGGCTTCGTGACGGAGGTACCGGTCGCGACCTATGACGCGGTCAAGCCGGGCGAGGTGATGATCAAGCTCGACGATCCGCTGCTGCGCGCGCGGCTCGAGGTGCTGGACTCGCAACTTGCGGGGCTGGAGCTGCAGCGTCAGGCGGCGGTGCGCACCGACAGGGTCGAGGCCGAGATGATCGCGGCGGAGATTTCCGCGACCCGCGAAGACCGCAACCGGCTGGCCCAGCAGCTGGACGAATTGTCGATCCGCGCACCGCGCGCAGGTCTGGCCGTGGTGCCCAATGGCGAGGATCTGCAGGGAAGGTTCGCCAAGCGCGGGCAGGTGATCTCCTACGTTCTGACCGAGGAAGACACGGCGGCGTTGCGCGTCGTGGTCGGTCAGGACGATGTCGATCTGGTGCGCAATGCGACCGGCCGCGTCGATGTGATGCCGGTCGAATATGGCGGCCAGAGCTATCCCGCGACCATCGTGCGCGAAGTGCCCGGCGGGATCCGCGACCTGCCGACCCCCGCGCTGGGACTGCAGGGCGGCGGCACCGTTCCCGTCGATCCGGGCGACAACAAGGGGCTGCGCACGCTGCAACGGGTCTTCGAGTTCGAGCTGGAGATGGCCCCCGACGCCGCGCTGCCGCTGCTGGGCCGTCGCGTCGAGGTGCGTTTCTCTCACGGCACTCTGCCGATCGGGTTTCAGGCCTACCGAGCGCTGCGCCAGCTGTTCCTGAGGCTCTACGATGTCTGAGATACTCGTCCAGCGCCCCGGCCTGCTGACCGCCTTCTACCCCGAGCGCGAGGATGAACGCCTCGGCACGCTCGACCGGGTGATGGCGAGCGCGGTGGGGCGGGTCTCGCAATTCTTCTCGGTCAAATCGGCGGCGGGCGCGGGTTTCCTGCGGCGCGTCGCGAAAGAGGAGAAGGCGCTTGCGAAGCTGGAGGCGCATGCCTTCAACGCGGCCCGTGTCGAGGTCGCGCAGAAGCTGCGGGTGAAGGGGTTGCGCGCCGATTTGGTGGCCCGTGCCTTCGCGCTGGTGCGCATCCAGTCCGAACGTTCGCTTCAGATGCGCCCCTTCGACGTGCAGCTTCTGGGCGGGCGCGCGATGCTGCGGGGCCGGATCGCCGAGATGGATACCGGCGAGGGCAAGACGCTGACCGCGACGCTGCCCGCCGCGATCATGGCGCTGTCGGGCGTCCCCGTGCATATCGTGACGGTGAACGATTTCCTTGCCGCGCGCGATGCGGAATGGATGGGGCCGCTCTATCGGGCTTTGGGTCTCAGCGTCGGCGTTATCATCGAAGGGCTCAGCCCCGAGAAACGTCAGGCGGCCTATGCCTGCGATATTTGTTACTGCACGAACAAGCAGTTGGCCTTCGATTACCTCAAGGACCGGCTGGTGCTCGAAGGCGAGACCCGCGCGCTGCATATGGCGCTGGAGGGGCTGTCGAAGACCGATCCGAAACGGCAGCGGTTGCTGATGCGCGGGCTATGCTACGCGATCGTGGACGAGGCGGACAGCGTGCTGGTCGACGAGGCGCGCACGCCGCTGATCATCACCCGGGCGGGCGATCATTCTGGGCTGGAGCAGACCTATCAGCGCGCCGTCGAGATCGGCCGCAAACTGACCCGGCCGCGCGATTTCACGTTGCGCGAGAAGGAATGGAAGGTCGAACTGACCGATCTGGGCAAGGCGCGGCTGCGCCAGCTCAGCGCGCATTTCGGGGGCGTCTGGGCGACCGAGATTCACCGTGAGGAACTGGCGCGGCAGGCGCTCTCGGCGCTGCATCTTTATCACCGCGACAAGCATTACATCGTCGATGAGGCGGGCGTTCAGATCGTCGACGAATATACCGGCCGGGTGATGTCCGACCGCTCGTGGGAGCGCGGGCTACACCAGATGATCGAGGTGAAGGAAGGGTGCGAGATCACGGGGCGGCAAGAGACGCTGATCCGCATCTCCTATCAGCGTTTCTTCCGCCGCTATCTGACGCTGGCAGGCATGACGGGCACCGCGGCCGAGGTCTCCGGCGAGCTGCGCGCAGTCTACCGGCTACGCACGAAACGCATACCGACGAACCGCCGCTCACGCCGTAAGAACTTGGGCGAGCGGCACTACGCGACTGCCGATCAGAAATGGCGCGCCGTGCTGGCCGAGGCCAAACGCGTTCACATGACGGGCCGCCCGATCCTGATCGGCACGCAATCCATCGCCGCCTCTGAAGAGATCAGCGCGCTCCTGACCGAAGAGGGGCTGACGCATCGCGTGCTCAACGCCCGCGAGACCGAGCACGAGGCCCATATCATCGCCGAAGCGGGCGGGCATGGGCGGATCACGGTCGCGACCAACATGGCCGGGCGCGGCACCGATATCCGCATCGATCAGCAGATGAGCGCCCTTGGCGGGCTGCATGTCATCGCGACGGGCCGCCATGACGCGCGCCGCATCGATCGTCAGCTTTTCGGGCGCTGCGGACGGCAAGGCGATCCGGGCAGTTTCATCACTTTCGTCTCGCTCGAGGACGATTTGCTGCGGGTCTTCTACGGCACACGGCTCTCCAGCCTGATCCGCACTTTTTCGGGCGGGAAGGGACGTGTGCCGTGGCTGATCGGCGCGCCCGTGACCCGGCTTGCGCAACGCGCGACCGAAGCGCGCCATTCGGGCGTGCGCAAAGCGCTTCTGCGCGCCGACGACAATCTCGAAGACCTGCTCGCCTTCAGCGGCAGGGGCAACTGAAAGGGACCACCCATGCGGCTTACTTCCATCACCCTTCTTTTGGCCCTCGGTCCCGGTGCGGCGCTCGCGCAGGATCAGGAGCGCTTCGATTGCCTGATCGACCCGGGGCAAGTGCTCGAGATCGGCTCGGCGGTGGACGGGGTGATCGATCAGGTTTTCGTCTCGCGCGGGGATACGGTGAAGAAGGGCGACCCGATCGCGAAGCTGGAATCGAAGGCGGAAGAGGCGCAGCTGACCTATGCGAAGGAACGCGCGCAGGATGAGGGGCCGATCGACATCGCGCGCTCCAAGGTGGCGCTGCTGCAAAAGGCCGCCGACCGCGCGACCGAGATGGGCAAGCGTAACGTGATGGCAGATGCGCAGGTGCAGGAGGCGCAGACCAATGCGGAGGTCGCGCAACTGGAGCTGCGCTCGGCCCAGATGGACCAGCATCTGGCGAAGCTCGATCTGCAGCGAGTGGAGGCGCAACTGGCGCGGCGCGAAATCCGCTCACCGATCGACGGGCTGGTGATCACTCGGATGATGGGGCCGGGCGAATATGTCTATTCGCAAGCGCCGATCGCGCAGCTCGCGCAGATCGACCCGCTGCATGTCGAGGTCTTCCTGCCGACCGCGATGTATGACCGGGTCAAGAAGGATCAGGTGTTGAAGGTCTATCCTGCCGCGCCCGTGGGCGGCGAATACGACGCGACGGTGAGCGTCGTCGACAAGGTTTTCGATGCGGCCTCGGACACGTTCGGGGTGCGTCTCGCGCTGCCCAATCCCGAGGGCAAACTGCCCGCCGGGATCGATTGCACCGTGGGGTTCCCCGCCGAATGAGCGCGAGGCGGCCCGGTTAGGACAGGGCCGTCATCCCATGCATGTGCGCGGCGCTCAGCGCTGGAAGCAGTTTGCTTTCTTGCCGAAACCCGCGGGCGAGCAAATCCACTTGCCCTTGCCGATGAACCGGGTCTGAACGACGCGCGGGGTCGCTTGCGATTTGCTGGTGCGCCCGGCGAGCCAGTCGAACTTGGCGCTGCCATGCCCGGCCGTGCTCTTGGCGGCGACGCGGATCGGTTTGAGATCCAGCATGCCGGCTTGTTGCGCATGGGCGCTGCTCAGCGGGGCAGCAAAGATCAGGCCGGCCACGACAAGGCGGGCCGCTTTCACGGATAAAAACGTCATCGGAACTGTAATCCTGTCTGCTCGTGTTGCGGTCTGGCCCTTCCCGTCTGCGCGGAAGAGGGCCGATTGCGTCCTCATGCAGAAGGATTGGTCGATCCCAGCCTATGGGTCAAGTTGGTAGGTGACGTGGCGGGAAGCAGGCAAGATCATGGCAAATCGCAAAAGTGCCGCGCGGGAGGATTTCCCGCGCGGCATCAAGGTCTTGTCTAGAGGTGGTGTGATAGGCGAAAACTCGCCACTATCCGTGGTGGGTTACGTCAAAACCTGATTTTTGATTCGCCAATCCGGGGCGCCGAACCCTTCCGGCCACGGATAGACCTCGCGCTGGTTGAAGTAGCTGACGCCGACGAGGCTCGGATAATCCGACAATTCCTGACGGACGCGGTCGCGCCACATCGAAACATAGGACTGGTTTCCGACATAGCCGAGCTCGGCCACCGCGACCGGTTTGCCATAGGTCGCCGCCCGAGCGTAGCGGGGCGCGAAGATGTCGTCGAAGGTCTGATCGCGCCCGAACTTGGCCTGATCCCAGGCCTGCAGTCCGAAGACCGTGAGCCCGACGATATCGGCGTAGTCGTCGCCCGGGTAATAGTCGCCCATGTTCTCGTCGCCCAGCGGCGACCACATCAGGTTGATCTTCGGCGCCCGGTCGCGGGCGACGTCGGTCATCCGGCGATAAGCTGCGATGTAGTCGTCGGGGTTCCAATCCGACCAGATGAACTGGCCGGACTTGTCGTCCATCTCATGGGCGAAGCGCAGGGTGACCGGGCTTTGCAGCGTCGCCAGCACATCGGCCACCGCGATCATGTTGGCGTCGTATTCGCCCCGCTCGATCCCGCGGCGCAGATATTGCGCGGTGTTGCGCTCCGAGCGCGACCATGTCCAGGGCTCCAGTGTCACCAGAAGTGCGCGGTTGCGTTCGAGCGCATAGCTATCGGCATCATTCAGCGACGGAAGGAAAACGTCCTCCCAGGGCAGGAACAGGTGTTCGATCACCACGCCCGACACATCCGCAAAATCACCATCGGGATCATAGACCCCGAACGGCAAGGAGCCGGGCGGCACACTGACATCCGCAGCGAATGCCGGTCGCGCCGATACGGTCAGTCCCAACGCCGCGGCACCGGCCATCACCTCGCGACGGGTCATCAGATCATAAGCCATTTCAGTCTCCTCCTTTTGGGTGCGAAGCTCCGTCACTTCCAGCTCGGTTTGACGAGGAACTTCGCTTGTCCCGGAGCGCCCATGCCGGCCCCCGAGACGATGTATTCGACCTTTGCGAGCTGAACCGATGTCAGCCCGATCATGAGCGCGTAGACGCTTTCGCCGCCGCGGAGCCAAAGGGCTCCGAAACTCAGCGAGACGATGACGCTCAGCGTGCCCATCTGAACCGCCATGTCGCGGGGCCAGCCGCGCCAATCGATCTGAACGCGGCGCGCGCGAGCGCCGAAGATCACGCTCAGCAAGACGAAATAGAACGCGGCGTTGAACATGGAGAGGAGGTAAAACCCGCGCGCCTCGATGACGTTGTCCACCAAAAGAACCGGCAGCAAGGCCCCCAGGGCCAGCCCGCCATAGACGGCGATGATCCGCTCGGGCAGCATCGTCGAGGCCGCTTCGCCCTTCGGTGTGATCCGAAAATCGACGAATTTTCCCGATAGCCTGTCATAGATGGCCATGATGCAGCCCCATAGCACCCAAGGCCATTGCATCATCACGAAGAGCGCTTTCTCCCACGCGATGATCTTGGCATCGCGCGGACGGAAGAACTGATCGCGCCGCAGCATGAAGGCGAAAATCAGCGTCACGATGCCGGCGGGCAGCACATGTCCGACGAAGGCGGGATAGGTCACGTCGGCAAAACGCATGTCGAAGCTGATCGCGATGATCGGGGCGATATACATCGTCGACATCGAAAGCGCGAAGAAGACATACCAGCTCTGGCAGAGCACGAAGAGGAACTTCAGCCGCCACGGCATCTTGCCGACATAGTCCGGCATGTAGCGCAGAAGGAGGCTCAACAGCGAGCGCGACCACTGGAATTCCTGGGTGATCAGGTCGGTCACCGTGGCCGGACCGTCGCCGATCGCAATCGCATCGATCGCGTGAACGCCTCGCCAGCCAGCCGCGTTCATCAGGAGCGTCGTCGAGTGATCTTCGGCCAGTTCGGGGCCGAGCCCGCCAGCTTCCTTCAGCGCAGAGGTGCGCACCGCGTAGTGAGAGCCGATGCACATCGGCGCCAGAACCCCGGTATAGCCCGCCTGAAACACGCCGTGGAACGCCGCTTCGAAATAGAGCCTCGTGCGCGCGGCCCAGCTTTCCTTGGCATTGGCAGCACAGATGGAGGGCGCGCTGACATACCCCACCGCATCATCGGCGAAGGGGCGCAGCATCTCGCGTAGGTAGCCCGGTTGCGGGACGTGATCCGCGTCGAGCTGGCTCACGATATCATAATCGCGATAGCCCCAATGGTCGTAGAAATAGGCGAGGTTGCCCTCTTTGCAGCGCGTCCGTCGCGGCCATTCCTTGCGATGGTACGCCTCGATGCCCTGGCGGCTGGACACCTTCACCCCGTGGATCTTGCACCATGCGAGCGTTTCGGGCGAGGGCGCCTCGTCGGCCAGCCACGTGTCATGCGGATAATCCTGTGCGAGCATCGCCTCCAGCGTGCGGCGGACAACCGAGAAGGGCTCAGACGGGGTTTTCGTGGTGATCATCGCGACGCGCCAGCGACCCGGCTCCGGCAGGGGGGAGACCGGTCGTAGCGCCTGCAGGAAGATCACGAAGAAATAGACCTGCATCGCCAGAAGCCAGATCAGCACCCCGGTGAGGATCAGATAAGGCACCGTCGCAAGGATATGCGACGGTGTGAGCCACCAGCTCCAGAAATAGACCGTGGCGAGCATCCACAGCGCGAACAGCACCCGGTAGCGCAGCGCCTGTCTCGGGGAGAGGATCGGTGCCAGATGCCCCGCCGCGATTGCGGCCCGTATGTCGGGGCGCTGGATCATTCCGCGGCCGTCGCGATCGGGGGGGCGGCTTCGGATGCCGCGCCCGTCATTTCGGCCCGGAAATAGGCGATGGTCGGCACTAGGCCGTCGCGCAATGCGATCTCGGGATGCCAGCCCAGGCGGGTCTCGGCGCGGGTGATGTCGGGGCAGCGCTGCATCGGATCGTCGAGCGGCAGGTCCGAAACCACGAGCGGCGCCCGGCTATCGCACATGTCGCGCACGATATGGGCAAGCTCGGCGACGGTATATTCGCCCGGATTGCCCAGATTTACCGGATCGTGGCCGACCGTCTCGCTTTCCATCAGCGCGACCAGCCCGCTGATCAGATCGTCGACATAGCAAAGCGAGCGAGTCTGCGTGCCGCCGCCATAGAGTTGGAGCGGCGCGCCACGGATCGCCCGCGTGACGAAATTCGAGATCACGCGGCCGTCCTCGGGGTCCATCCGGGGCCCGTAGGTATTGAATATCCGCGCGATGCGGGTGTCGATGCCGCGGCTGGCCTGAAGGTCGTGGAACAGTGTTTCTGCCGCGCGCTTGCCCTCGTCGTAGCAGGCGCGGGGGCCGGTGGTGTTCACGCGTCCGCGATAGTCTTCGTGCTGGGGCGAGATGTCAGGATCGCCATAGACCTCGGAGGTCGAAGCCTGAAGAATGCGCGCGCCCTTCTCCTCGGCCAAGGTCAGAAGGTTCAGCGACCCGGCGATGCAGGTCTGGAACGTGTGCAGCGGATCGAGCTGGTATTTCGGCGGCGAGGCCGCGCAGGCGAGGTTGTAGATCCGGTCGATCTCGCCCTCGATCCGCAGCGGTGCGATGACGTCATGCCAGAAGAAAGTGAAATCGCGATGCTCCGACAGGTGGGCGATATTCTGTCGCCGCCCGGTCTGGAGGTTGTCGATGCAGATAACGTCGTGACCGGCCTCGATCAGCCGGTCGCACAGGTGCGATCCCAGAAACCCGGCCCCTCCGGCAACCAGACAACGCAACTGCCCCCGATGTCGGCGCGGCCTTGCCCAAGAGATATCTTGCGTCTCGAAACGTGGCAGATGCGTCATGTTCCCCCCCACAGAAGAACGGCAGCGACTGCCCAGTCCGGTTTGATATCGACTTAATCGCTTTGGGCCGGACCAGGCCCGTCGATCCCGATTACAGATACTTAAGAGGTTAGGGGGCGCCTTTTGCGCCTATCAAGCGAAAGCCAAGCTTTTCGACCGAAATTCGAATGGCCGACAAAAACCAACCTTCGGTTAGATGAAATTTACACGCCGAGGTTGAATTAGGTGCAGCGGCTTCGGCCAGTCGGAATTGCAGAGACCCGTTGATTCGATTTGCACAATCGGCGCGAGGCTGGTGCGAAAGGCCGCGTCTCAGAGGTCAGAGAGGCCCGCCGTAAGATTGTGTAGCTGCCGGGTCATCTCCAACAGCTCCTGCGCCTCGGCCTCAGAGAAAGGCTGGGTAGAGCGGGTGAAGCCCGAGATCGAACGAGAGCCGTTTTCCAGTACCGCGCAGGTCAACCCGTTCCGAAGGCCATGGGCTTTTGCCCCCTCCAAGACCCCTTTGGGGTCATCGAGATCCTCCCAACGCACGATACCCTCGTGTTGCATGCCCCATAGCACGACGGGATCATCCATCATCATGCCCTTCTCGCTATATTCCTCGATCCACGGCTCGGGGTAGGTGCGATACAGGATGTTCGGGCGGGTAAAGCGGATGTGCAGGGCAAACGCGAAACCGGTGTCGCAGGTTTGACCGAGTTCCTTGAGAAGGTTATCGATTTCCTTGCGGTTTGCTGTTTCCATCACGGGATTTCGTCTTTAGGTTGTCGGAAGAGGGTCTCAGCGTCCCGCGCGACGGTAGGCTGAGACCGCATCGAGTGCAAGTGAATTGACCATCAGATCATGGAACTGAGGGACTGCGAAACGCGATTGAATCAAATCGCCCCTGCCGGGTTTTATCTCGCGCTAAGGGTTGGCTATTCTTTCCCTGAGGCCGAACTCAACCGTCTGAATAGTGACTGGGTGGACCTCTATACTCAGCACGGTCTGGTGGTGCAGGACCCTTCGATGCACTGGGTCTATCACAATGTTGGGTACGTGCGCTGGGCCGATCTGAAAGACGATCCCCGCGACGTCGTCGGGATGGCGCGGCGCATGGGACTTCTCTATGGCGCGACGATCTCGTTCAACACGCCGCGCGATGTCGGACGACGCAGCCACGCCGCGCTGTTCCGGTCGGATCGGGACTTCACCGATGCCGAGCTGCAGGAAGCGTTCGAGATGCTCAAGACCTTGCATGTCGATGCCTCGCAACGCTCTCTCACGGCAGCCGAACTCGAGGCGATCCGCTACCGCGCGGACGGGCTCTTGATCAAGCAGATCGCCGCGAAACTCGCGATTTCCGAGAGCGGCGTGAAGGCCCGGCTTTCCTCTGCCAGCCGAAAGCTGGGTGCGCGAAATGCGATCGAGATGCTCGCAATCGCGACGTCGAGGCGACTCATCTAGGCTGGTACAACCTAAAAGGGTGAATTTTTTACAAATTCGTGGTTTCGATGGAGTTATCCAGAAGGAGGCTCCAATGCAAAACTGCACTTTCGAATTCTCGCAACTTCACCGCTTCGGCACCGCGTTTTACGACTTTCTGCGCCTGCGCAAGGAGGTCTTCGTCGACACGCTCGGTTGGGACGTGCCGCATAACGACGAAGTGGAGATGGATCAATATGATACGCCCCTAGCGCATTACTCGCTCGTGCTGAAGGAGGGGCAGGTGGTGGGCGGTGCGCGCGCGATGTCCACCGCGGCGATCTGGGGTGGCAATACCTACATGCTGCGCGACGCGCATCTGGGAAAGTTGCCGCATATTCCGCCGGAAATCCTGCCGACCGAAATTGCCAGCGAGACGGTCTGGGAATGTACGCGGCTGGTGATTTCCGACGCGCTGACCACGCAGGCCGAGCGCGCGACCTGCTTGCGGTTGATCGTCGACGGGCTGGTGGAGCGCGCCAAGGAGCGGGGCGCGGACGAGCTGATCTGTCTCTCCTCTCTCGCGCTGATGCGGGCGCTGCGCCAGCTTGGCTACGATGTGAGTCGGATGGGCCCGACCTATCGCAACGACGAGGACGGGCGGCAATACGCGGCGCTGCGGATGCCCGCGGAATATTCCACGCAGCGGCGTCGCGAGATGGCCGAGGCCTGCGTGCTGGCGGCCCGGTCGGCGCCGCGTCAGTTGCATACCGCTGCCTGAGCCGGTGCGGGATAAGAAAAAGGGCGCGCCCATCGCCCGGGCGCGCCCCTAAATCTTCGCCGTCGGTCGCGCGCTCAGCGCACGACGAAGACGCAGCAATTGGAGTGCCGCACGACCCGAGCGGCGTTCGGCCCGAGCAGATAATCGCTGAGATCGGGGCGATGCGCCCCGAGCACGATCATGTCCGCGCCGTCTTTCTCGGCCAGCGACAGGATCTCGTGATAGGCAGTGCCGACGCCCACGATGTGTCGCACCTTGGCGTTCACCTCGGGGCCCACGACCTCGGCGACGAAGTCATGCAGCAGCTCGCGCGCGTGCTCCTTCGCCTTCGCTGTGTGATCGTCCGAGAAAAAGGCCCCCACAACCGCCGAGCCGTAATCGGGCACCACGGTGATCACGTCGAGCTGTGCGTCTTCCATCTTGGCCAGCCGCGCCGCCCATTCGAGCACTTTGCGCTCGGTCTTGGGGCGGTTCATGTCGATCGCGCAGAGAATGGTATTGGTCATGCCGGTTCTCCTTCAGCAAAGGCCGCGTCATCGTCTTCCCTGCGCCGATATTGCAGGAAAGCGATGAGCGCGAGAAGCGCGAAAGCGGGGATGAACATCAGCTCTTTCGGAAGCTGGTCGTTCGGCACCTTCACGTTGGACAGTGTGACGGGCGTGTCGCCGTAAAAGTCGAAGCCCTGCAGTTTCTTCTGCAACTCCGAGCCGAACATCGGCTCGTCCGCGACCATCTTTCCGTCCGTTTCGGTGAAGCTCAGGCCGAGCTTGTCGAGCCGGTCCTGCCCCGTCGCGCCTTCGGGCACCTTGACCAGCACGGTCAGGTCCTTCGGTTCTTCGGTGGTGTAATCGGGACCCGAGAAGATCAGTCGCAGCTCACGCCCGACCGGTGCCTTGTCGAGGCGCTGCGTGATGTTCGCAGGCGGCACCTCGTTATAGGGCGGCTCGATCATGTTCATGAAATAGCCGGGACGGAACAGGGTGAAGGCGATCAGAAGAAGCGCCACCGTCTCCCAGATCTTCGAACGGGTGACGAACCACCCCATCGTGCCCGCGGTGAAGACGAGGATGCCGATCGTCGCGATGACGAAGACGAAGATCGCCTGGTACCACGTCACGTCGATCAGCAGCAGATCGGTGTTGAAGATGAACACGAAGGGCAGGGCGACCGTGCGCAGCGAATAGAAGAACGCCGTGAAGCCGGTCTTGATCGCGTCGCCTCCCGAGACTGCCGCCGCCGCGAAGGAGGCAAGGCCCACGGGTGGCGTCACGTCCGCCATGATCCCGAAGTAGAACACGAACAGGTGCACCGCGATCAGCGGTACCACGAGGCCCGACTGCGCGCCCAGATGGACGACGACGCCCACCATCAGCGAGCTGACGACAATGTAGTTCGCCGTGGTCGGCAGGCCCATCCCGAGGATCAGCGACAGGATCGCCACGAAGATCAGCATCAGGATCAGGTTGCCACCCGAGAGGAACTCGACGAAATCGGCCATCACCTGACCGATCCCGGTCAGCGAGACGGTGCCTACGATGATCCCGGCGGTGGCGGTGGCCAGGCCGATCCCGATCATGTTGCGCGCGCCGTCGATCATGCCGCCGATCAGGTCGAGAACGCCTTCACGGAAGCGGCTCATCGGGGCGCTCTCGCCGCGGAAGGCGGCCTTGAGCGGTTTCTGGGTGAGCAGGATGAAGAATAGCAGGAACGAGGCCCAGAAGGCCGACAGGCCCGGCGACTTGCGCTCGATCATCAGGAAATAGACCAGAACGACGATCGGGAGCAGGTAGTAGAGGCCCGCCTTGTAGATATCCTTGATCTCCGGAAGCTTCACGATCTCGGAGTTCGGATCGTCCGGCTCCAGATCGGGCGCTTTCGCGGCGACCCAGACGAGGCCGAGATAGACCAAGACGACGAGCAGAGACAGAACCCAGCCTGCGCCTTCGGGTACCATCGAGGTGATGAGGCGCACCGGGTACTGCGTGGCATAGCACAGCGCCGCGAAGCCCGCGAAGAAGGCGAACATGCCGAAGGCGGTGCGCCAGACCGAGACCACGCGGTCGCCGATCGTCGGCATGCGGTTTTTCACGGCCTCCAGATGCACGATGTAGAACAGTGCGATGTAGGAGATGATCGCCGGGATAAAGGCGTGCTTGATGACCTCCAGATAGGAGATGCCGACATATTCCACCATCAGGAAGGCGGCGGCCCCCATCACCGGCGGCATGATCTGGCCGTTGACCGAAGAAGCCACCTCGACCGAGCCGGCTTTCTCTGCCGAGAAGCCTACGCGTTTCATCAGCGGAATGGTGAAGGTGCCGGTGGTGACCACGTTCGCGATCGACGAGCCCGAGATCAGGCCGGTCGCCGCAGAGCCCACGACGGCGGCTTTCGCAGGCCCGCCGCGCAGGTGGCCGAGCGCGCCGAAGGCCATCTGGATGAAGTAGTTGCCCGCGCCCGCTTTCTCGAGCAGCGCGCCGAACAGCACGAAGAGGAAGACGAACTTGGTCGAGACGCCGAGCGCGATCCCGAACACCCCCTCGGAGGTGATCCACATGTGGCTCATCGCCTTGCGCAGGCTCGCACCGGCCCAGCGGATCTGTTCGGGGAAGAACTCCGACGAGCCGAAGAACACATAACACAGGAACACGATCGCCAGCAGCACCATGACCGGGCCGAGCGTGCGATAGGCTGCGATGAAGAGGAAGATGATGCCCAGGACCGAGATATAGGAGTCCTGCATATCGGCGAGTCCGCCATTGTCGACGATCTTCTGGTAGAAGAAATAGCCGTACAGCGCGAGAAGCGCCCCGCCTACCGCGAGGATCCAGTCATACCACGGCACATGGTCCTTGGGTGAGGACTTGAACAGCGGATAGGCCATCGCCGAGAGGAAGATGGCATAGGCCAGATGGATCTGGCGGGCATTGTTGATCAGGTCGCCCGGCAGCACATAGGGCCCGATGGGCGAAGCCAGAAGCACCTGGAAGATCGACCAGCTCAGCGCCACCACGGCGACCATGAGCCCGACCCATCCCTTGGGGCTGCGCGCCCCGCTGTCAGAAGCTTGTACGAGCTCCTGCAATTCTTGTTCGTTCAAGGCGCGATTTTCCGCCATCGTTCCCCCTTGCGACCCAACGGGCCGTCCGCCTGTTCCGGCATGATCTTAGTAGCTGAAACTGAAAAGGGCGGGCACGCAAGCGCGCCCGCCCGAATATGCGCAGGGATTACTTAATCCAGCCGCGTTCCTTGTAGTACTTCAGAGCGCCCGGATGGATCGGAGCCGAGAGACCGGCGGTGACCATTTCCTCGGGCTTCAGATGCGCGAAGGCCGGGTGCAGCTTCTTGAACTCGTCGAAGTTGTCGAAGACCGACTTCACCAGCGCATAGACGACATCATCGGGCTCGTCGGCCGAGGTCACGAGGGTCGCACGCACGCCGAAGGTCTTCGTGTCGTCGGGGTTGCCGCGATACATGCCGCCGGGGATCGTCGCGGTGGCGTAGTACGGGTTGTCGGCGACCAGCTTGTCGACCGCGTCGCCCGTGACGTTCACGAGGTTCGCGTCGCAGGAGGTGGTCGCTTCCTGGATCGAACCGGAGGGGTGACCCACGGTGTAGACCATCGCGTCGATCTGGTTGTCGCAGAGCGCTTTCGACTGCTCGGCGGCCTTCAGCTCGGTCGCGAGCGCGAAGTCCGAGGTTTTCCAGCCCATCGCATCCATCAGCACTTCCATCGTGCCGCGCTGACCCGAACCGGGGTTGCCGATGTTCACGCGCTTGCCCTTGAGGTCTTGGAAGTTCTTGATGCCGCTATCGGCACGCGCGACGACGGTGAAGGGCTCGGGGTGGATCGAGAACACGGCGCGCAGCTTCTCGAACGGACCCTGATCGGAGAACTTCGAGTCGCCCTTGTAGGCGTGGTACTGCCAATCCGACTGGGCGATGCCGAAGTCCAGTTCGCCCGAACGGATGGTGTTGATGTTGTAGACCGAACCGCCGGTGGACTCGACCGAGCAACGGACGCCGGTTTCCTTGTGGCTCTTGTTCATCAGGCGGCAGATCGCGCCGCCGGTCGGGTAGTAGACGCCGGTGACGCCGCCGGTCCCGATGGTGATGAAGGTCTCGTCGGCTGCGTTCGCCGCGGGCGCCATCAGCGCGCCGGCGACGGCCGCGACGGCCCCGAGTTTGAAGAACTGTTTCATGTAGTCACTCCCGTTGATCGTTTTTGGGTGTCGGTTCAGTGGTACGGTCCGCCTCGGTCAGCGTGCATAGACTTCGTCGAGAAGCCTGTTGCGCCGTTCGACCTCGGCGATCCGTTCGGTTGCGCGGGGTCCCGCGCGCTTCGCCACCAGCGCCAGAATTGCTTCGAGCAAGAACAGCGTGGCGACGTAACTCGTGTAGAAATGCGGGCTGTCGGTGGGCACGATGAAGGTCTCATCGGCCGCGTGCAGCGCCGGACAGCTGCGGCTGTCGGTAATCAGCGTGACATGGGCGCCCTGTTCATGGGCATGGATCGCGCTGCGGATGGTGGAGCGCGCGAAGGGCGGCTTGGTGATCACCAGAACCGCGTCGCGCTCGTCGAGCCCGGCGAGCGTCGCGCCCAGCGACGAGCCCGCGCGGGCGCCCAGCTCCCAGTTGTCGCCAAGGAAATTGGCGATATAGGCGGTGTATTCCGCAATCCCCGTCGAACCTAGCGCGCCCAGCAGCACCACCCGGCGGGCGGCGGCGATCTTGTCGGCCACGGCCTCGAGCCGTCCCGGTTCGATCGCGGCGGTCAGGGCCGCGATATTGTCCTGCGTGGCCGCGGCATACCGGTTGAGGAAGCTGTCCTGCGGATCGGCAGCGTCCTTCTGCAGCCGGTCGGCGCGGTCCGCGAAGGGTGAAACACGGCGACCGATCTGGTCGCGCATGGTCTCGCGCAGTTCTTCGAAATTCTCGTATTCGAGCGCATGGGCGAGGCGGGTGAAGGTCGCGGGCGCAAGGTTCGACTCGCTCGCCAGCATACGCAGCGAGCGCGTGGCGATGCTCACCGGGTTGTCTGCGATATAGTCGCCCGCCTCACGCAAACGCGTGGACAGGCTGCCATATTGCGCAGCCAATCGCTGTTCGAAACTGCCGGACAATGCTCCTCCCCAGGTTCCATCACCAGTTATCGCGTCGCGGTGACCGTTTCATTTGTTTCATATATTGTCAATGCGTAAAACATATGTTTCATGGGGTGATCAGCGACCCTCACGCAATCTTGTCCCGAAGGAGGGACCGATATGAGCCATGTATTCCCGCGCCACACGAAGTCCACTGCGCCCTTGGCAGTAAAGGGCGACGGTATCTACATCCTCGACTCCGAGGGCAAGCGGTATCTCGATGGCTCGGGCGGTGCGGCCGTGTCCTGTCTCGGTCACTCTGACGCGGACGTGATTGCCGCGATCAAGGATCAGATCGACAATATCGCCTTCGCGCATACCGGTTTCTTCTCCTCCGAACCCGCCGAGCGGCTTGCCGATCGCCTCATCGCTCACGCGCCGGGGAGCTTGGATCGCGTCTACTTCACGTCCGGGGGATCGGAGGCGGTGGAAAGCGCGCTGAAAATGGCACGACAGTATTTCGTCGAGAAAGGCGAGCCGAGCCGGTCGCATTTCATCGCGCGCCGCCAGTCCTATCACGGCAACACGCTGGGCGCGCTGGCCGCTGGCGGCAATGCGTGGCGCCGCGAGAAGTTCAACCCGCTGCTGATCGATGTGAGCCACATCGCGCCCGTGCATGAATACCGCTGGCGCGAGGACGGCGAGACCGCCGAGGAATACGGTCTGCGCGTCGCCAACGAGCTGGAGGCCGAAATTCAGCGTCTCGGGGCGGAAAACGTGATCGGCTTCATCGCCGAGCCGGTCGTGGGCGCCACGATGGGCGCGGTCCCGCCGGTGAAAGGCTATTTCAAGCGTATCCGCGAAATCTGCGATCAATACGGCATCCTGCTGATCCTCGACGAGGTGATGTGCGGGATGGGCCGGACCGGTACGTTGTTCGCCTGCGAGCAGGACGGGATCGCGCCCGATATCGTCACCATCGCGAAGGGGCTCGGCGCGGGCTATCAGCCCATCGGGGCGGCGATCTGCACGTCCGAGATTTATGACGCCTTCGTTAACGGCTCGGGCTTCTTCCAGCACGGACATACCTATATCGGCCACCCGACCGCGACCGCCGCGGGCGATGCCGTGGTCAAGAAGCTGACCGAGGGTGGCATGGTCGCGCGGGCGGCGCAGCAGGGCGAAGTGCTCGACGCGGCTTTGCGCGAGGCGTTCGGCCAGCATCCCCATATTGGCGACATCCGTGGGCGCGGCATGTTCCGCGGGCTGGAAATCGTGGCCGACCGCGCCACGAAAGAGCCGATGGATCCGGCGAAGGCCGTCAACAAGAAGCTCAAGGCTGCGGCTTTCGAGGCGGGGCTCGTCTGCTACCCGATGGGCGGCACGATCGACGGCCAGCGCGGCGACCACATCCTGCTCGCGCCGCCCTTCATCATCTCCGACGACCAGATTGGCGAATTGGTGGACAAGCTCGGCACCGCGATCCGCGAGGTTCTCGGGTGAGCCTGCCGCGTATCATGGTCGCGCCGAACGGGGCGACCAAGACCAAGACCGACCATCCGGCGCTGCCGGTCTCGCTCGACGAAATCACGCAGACTGCGCTCACCTGCCGCGACGCCGGGGCAGGGGCGCTGCATCTGCACCTGCGCGACGATGCGGGCGGGCACCTGCTCGATAGTGGAGCCTATGCCGAGGCGTTGGCCCATCTGCGTCCGCGCTTGGGCGACATGGCGATCCAGATCACCACCGAGGCCGCGGGGCGCTACGCGCCGGGCCACCAGCGCTACGTCGCTCTGAACTCGGGCGCTCATATGGTCTCTGTCTCGGCGCGCGAGATGCTGCGCGATCATGAATTGCTGGCGATGAAGTTCTACGAGGAGGCGGCAGAGCGCGGGATCGCGATCCAACATATCCTCTATTCCCGCGAGGATGCCGAGGCGCTGGCGCGCGTTCTGCCCGACCGTTTGCTGCGCGATCCGGCACTGCAACTGATCTTCGTAATGGGCCGTTATGTCGCGGGGCAAGTCTCGACGCCTGAGATGCTCGACCCGTTCCTCGACTGGATGCAAGCCGAGGCGATCACCCCCGACTGGGCGATTTGCGCCTTCGGCCGGGGCGAGACCGCCTGCCTGAGAAACGCGCTCGCCAAGGGGGGCAAGGCGCGGGTCGGGTTCGAGAATTCGCTGGTGATGGAAGACGGGACGACCGCGCCCGACAACGCCGCGCGTGTGGCCGAGATCGCAGCCCTTTAATCGAGCGTCGAATGCCCTTTCTCGGGGCAGTCGGCGAGGTCGGAGCGCTCTTCGTCGGGCAATTGCCGGGCGATCTCACGCAAGGCGCTGCGCAGCCCTTCCTCCATCACCGGATGATAGAAGGGCATCGCCAGCATGTCGTAGGTGCTCATCTCCGACTGGATCGCGAGGCCGAAGAGATGCGCGAAATGCTCGCCCTCGGGCAGCGCCATCTCGCAGCCCAGGAGCTTGCCGCTTCCCGGCTCGGCATAGATGCGGATCAGGCCATGCGCCTCTTCGGCCAGCCGGGCGCGCGATTGCGACGCGAAATTGGCGTGTCCGATCAAGATGTCCTTCCCCTCCAGATCCGCGAAGCTCTGCCCGACACGCACCGCGTTGGGCGCGCAGAAGGCGATGGCCATCGAGGCCCGGCGGCGATAGCGGCGTGGACTTTCGGCCAAGGCGTTGCGCCCCGCGATATGCCCTTCGTCCGCGGCTTCGTGCAGGATCGGGCGGACCGCGTTTGCGTCGCCCGCCATGAAGACCGGCAGATCGCCGATCTGCGTGGAAGAGGCGTCGACCTCGGGCATCCCGTGATCGTCGAGCGGCACGCCGAGCGTCTCTAGCCCGAGCCCCGCGATATTGGGGCGGCGTCCCATCGCGGCGAGCACGGCGTCGGCCTCGAATTCTGCGCCGCCTGCGCCTTTCACGATCAAACTGCCCGCATTGCCTTCGGAAATCTCAGCCGGTGCACCCAGATGCAGCGGCAGTTCCGCCGCGATGGCGTCGCGCAGGAGTGCAGCGACTTCCGGGTCGGTCATGCCAGCCACGCTTTCCAACGCATCGAAGCCCGCGACCTCGATACCCATCCGCGCCATCGCCTGTGCGAGTTCCACGCCGATCGCGCCCATGCCGATCACCGCGATCCGCTTGGGCAGGTCGTCGCGGTCGAACAGCGTGTCGGTGGTAAAGATACGATCGCCGAAGGTTTTCCACGGCCCCGGCAGCACTGGCGACGAACCGGTCGCGAGGATGATCGCATCGGCGGTCACTTCCCCGTGTCCCTCGATCTCGATCCGGTTCGGCCCGAGGAGTTTCCCGCGACCCGAGATCGCCTTTTCGCCGAGTTTCTCGGGCACCGCGCGCGGCGATTTCGTGAAGTCGTCGCGCATCCGTTTCATTCGCGCCATCACGTCGGGCACGCGGATGCGCAGCGTCTCGGCGGCGGAAATCCCGAAGGCCTCGAAATCGTGGCGACGGTGGAAGGCGTTGGCGGCTTCGATCAGCGCCTTGGAAGGCATGCAGCCGCTTTCGGCGCAGGTCGTGCCCCAATGGCCGTCATTTATGATGAGGAAGTCATCTGTCGCATGGCGCACCTCGCGCAAGGCGGACAACCCGGCCGAGCCGGAGCCGATTATGACGACGCGCGCATGTTGTGACATGAAACCTCCGCTGAACTGTCGCGAACCGAACCGCCTAGCGAGCTATACGTTCCAAGCTTTTGCGCGGTAAAGTCTGCGCCTGAGCTGGCACCCGCAGGCGGCGCATCGCCACGATCTGCCCCAACGCGCGATGCGGTGCGATGGTGCGGAAGATGTCGCGGATCATCCGCGCGTCGGCGGCGACACCGGCGCGCCAGTTGCCAAGCTTTGCGGATTTCATCGGGCTGTCGACGCCGGGCCACGCGACGACGGCGATCCGGGCGCGCGCGCCAATCCACAGGCGGTTCATGAACACCTCCAGCCCGAAGCGGGGAAGGGCGTTGAGAGCCTCCAGTCGCGCGCCCAGCATCTCGCGCGGGATCACACGCTCGCCCGAGATGTAATCGAGCCCGAGCACCCGCCAGATGCGCGGCGCGTTGCGGCGCAGGCTGATCGTGACATCGGCCTCCCCATTCGCCACCGGCGCGATCAGCGCGCCCAGATCGGAATGGGTCAGCCCCAGCAGATCGCTGTCGAGCAGCATCAGGTGAGTGCCCGCGGCTTCTGCGATCCCCGCGGCCACGGCCGCCGTCTTGCCTCCGTTCTGTGTCTGGCGCAGCACCCGCAGATGCGGATGGGCGGCGCGATACCCCTCGGCGATTTCGGCGGTGCCGTCGCTCGAGCCGTCGTCGATCACGATCACCTCGGCGATCTGCGGATGGCCCAGCACGCGCTCCAGCACCGCGCCGATCCGCGGGGCCTCGTTATAGGCGGGCAGAATGCAGCTGATCTTCGTCATGAGTGCGACCTCTTGCGGCGATAGAACCAGATCGTGGCGCCGAGCGCGATCACGACGAGCAGGATCAGCGAGCCCGTCGACAGCCAGCTGTCGATCTTGCCGATATGCGAGCCGAGCCAATAGCCGAGTGCCACGAAAGCAAGCGATTTCGGGATCGTGGCGATCAGATTGGTCAGCATGAACACCCAGAAATTCATCCGCGCGACCCCGGCTGCGACCAGCACCGGCGCGCCAGCCGAATGGGTCAGCTTGCCGAAGACCAGCGTCTTGATCCCCTTGCTCTGGAAGTGCCGCGCCGCGCTCACGAGCCGCGCGCGGCTCAGGCCCAGCCTGTCGCGCCATTTCTTGGGCATCCGGTTCAGCCCCCATCGGCCAAGCGAATAGAGCCCCAGATCGCCGACGAGATCGGCAAGGATCACGATGATCGCAACCGACCAGACGGAGAACAGGTTCTGGCTGGCAAGCCACGCCGCGATCACGGTCACGATCGGCCCTTCGAGCACCGCAATCGGCGCGATTACGGCCAGGCCGTGTTTCGCCATCAATGCGGAGATCGTCTCCAAGCCGAACATAAGGTTACTCCGTGACGGGGGTGTCGCGGCGCGCCACGTCCCGATGGGTCATGTCATTGCCGCGCCACGTGAAATCGCGCCCGAACCATGTCATCAGCCAAAGCGCGGGCAGCATCGCGTCGCGGATCGCGAACCCTGCGATGTCGCGCGCGGAGGCGGGCCAGCCCGCGATCCGCGCCAGCAGCACCTCGGCACCGTACCACAGCGCAACCAGAAGCGGCAGCGCGATCCAAGGCATCGCGCCCAAAGCGGCGAGGGCAAGCGCGGCGAGGAAGGGCAGGAAAGGGCCCTGCGCGATCTCTGCGGCGAAGATCATCACGAAGCCGTCGCGACGCACCTTGGACCAGCGCAGCTGGCGGTCCCAGACCGTGCGAGCCGCGCGCCTCCCGATCGGTTGCGCGAAGAGGTGCCGCGTCAGCCGCACCTTCAGCCCCTGCCGGCGCACGAGTTTCGTAGAGGCCACGTCCTCGGCCATGTTGCGCCCGAGCGCAGCAAATCCGCCGCCTGCCATCAGGATGTCGCGCCGCCAGAACAGCGATTTGCCCTGTGCGAAGCCCAGCCCGATCATGTCGGCCGCCACCTGCCAGCGCGCCTGATTGGTGTTGAGGAACGCTGCCTCGACGGCGCCCCAGAGATTGCCTGGACGCTCGGCCACCGGCGGAGCGGAGACCAGCCCCGTGCCGGGCCGCCATTCCGCCACCAACCGTTTCAGATAATCGCGCGGCAAAAGCAGATTGCTATCGGCCATCGCGAGCCACTCAGCGTCGGTCGCGGACAGACCCTTGTGCAGGTTGTTCAGCTTCGGATTGCCCGACACCGCGTCGAGCCCGGTCAGAAGCCGCGCACGCACATGCGGGTTCTCTTCGATCAGGCGACGGACCAGCGCGCAGGCCGGGTCGTGCTCGGACGGCGCGCAGAAGATCACCTCGTAATCCGGATAGTCGAGTTCGAAGGACGAGCCCAGCGTCTCCGCGTCGAACGGGTCGACCCCGCAGACCGGGCGCATCAGCGCGATGAAAGGCAGGTCGTCGGGCACCGGCTTCGGTGGTCGGGATTCGCGCCACGCGGTCATCGCGGCGCTAAGAAGATGCGCCGTTAGAGTGATGCCCAGAAGGGCTGCAAGGAAGAGCAGAACGATCGTCATGCACGAACCTTTGCGACGGCGGGGCGGGTGCCGGTCTCGGTGACCGCGGCGGGCTCCGCGCCCCATTGAAGAAGTTGCAATGCGCCTGAACTATCCTCGGCCAAGGCGGTCAGGCTGTCCACCCAGTCGCCGCAATTCGCGTAGGTCATTCCGCTGACCTCGCGCAGCGCGGGCTTGTGCGAGTGGCCGCAGATGATCCCGTCGACCCCGGCCTCGGAGGCCAGCGCGATCAGCCGATGCTCGTAACCCGAGCCACGTGCGATCAGGTGGTTAATCCCCTCGATCGCGAGCTGGATCAACGTGCGCTCTGTCTCGGAAACGTCACGGCGGCGGCGCAACCAGGCATCGATGCCGCGGAACAGCGCGTCCATCCGGCTTCCGAAACGGGTCATCGCGTGCCAGCGCAGGATGCGCGCATCGCATTGATCGCCATGCACGATAAGGTAGCGCTGCCCGTCCGCGCCGACATGGAGTGCCGTCTCGGCCAGCTCAAAGCTGAGGAAGTTCATACCCGGCGAGCGTAGTGCCGCATCGTGATTGCCGGGCAGGTAGACGATACGCGTTCCGGCCTCGGCATGGGCCTCGAGGGTCTCGATGATCTCGGCATGGATATCCCCCCACTGCACGGGGCCACCATGCCAGAGGTCGAGGATATCGCCGACGAGGTAGATCGCGTCGGCCCGGACGCTTTGCAGAAAGTCGAGTATCGGGCCGGGGCTGCACCCGCGCGAGCCAAGGTGAAAATCCGAGAGGAAGAGGCTGCGGTAGTGGTGCTTGTTGTGATGGCGCGATCGGCTCATGTCACATCTCCGGTGGATCGGCGGGGAGAGGCAGGCACCCGGCGCCTGCGCAGAGAAGCGATGCGGAGACAGTCCGGAAAATGGCAGACTGCAATTTATGGGCCATAGGATCCTTCCGCTCTTTGCTGCGCTGCCCATCGCCTTCCGACGTGACATCGATG
Source organism: Thioclava sp. F42-5 (assembly GCF_002213195.1). Taxonomy (NCBI): domain Bacteria; kingdom Pseudomonadati; phylum Pseudomonadota; class Alphaproteobacteria; order Rhodobacterales; family Paracoccaceae; genus Thioclava; species Thioclava sp. F42-5. The sequence continues at coordinate 494,964 of NZ_NBNZ01000001.1, read as the reverse complement.
TGACGGCTACGTGAACCTGTTATGTCACCTAGAGGCAGCTGTGCGGTGATCAACCATAAGGGTGTGAAATACCAAGCAACTTCCGGTGAGCGCACGATATCTTGCGGTTTGTTTCACCCGAAAGCATAGTGGTCGCGGTGACGACGATTGGCGAAGGAGAACGCGATGGCAGGATATCTGACCACCCATGTGCTCGACACGGCGCGGGGATGCCCGGCGGACGGGCTCAAGATCACGCTCTTCGCTCTCAACGGAGACGATCGTGAGGTGCTGGCCGAGATGGTGACGAATGCCGACGGGCGCACCGACTCGCCGATCCTGCCGGCGGAGCGGTTTCGCACCGGGCAGTTCGAACTGGTCTTCGCTGCGGGGGATTATCTGCGGGCGAGCGTGCAGGGAGCGGAAGAGCCGCTGTTCCTCGACGATATCCCGATCCGCTTCGGGATGAATGATGCCGGGGCGCATTACCACGTGCCGCTGCTGCTCTCGCCCTACGGCTACTCAACCTATCGCGGCAGCTGAGCCCGGGGCGTCCATCTGCTCGTGATTTGAGCATCCGGACAAAAATCCGGCGGTTCCGCCGCGCCATCGCTTGCGCTCGGCCGTGGCTTCGGAAACTCTGGGCGCAAAACGAGGGACGACGGATGGATTACACTTTTTTTCTGGAATGGGTGCAGTTCGCGGTGCGCTGGCTGCACGTGATCACCGCGATTGCGTGGATCGGGTCGTCCTTCTATTTCATCGCGCTCGATCTGGGGCTGGTGCCCGAACCCGGCGCGCCTGAAGGGGTGCATGGGGCGGCGTGGCAGGTCCATGGCGGCGGCTTCTACCACATCCAGAAATATCTCGTGGCCCCGGCGCAGATGCCCGACCGGCTGACCTGGTTCAAATGGGAAAGCTACATGACGTGGCTTTCGGGCTTCGCGATGCTGGTGGTGCTCTACTGGACGCAGGCGCAGTTCTATCTGATTGATCCGCGGGTGATGGAGCTGCCGGTCTGGGGGGCAATTCTGATCTCGATCGGCTCGCTCGCGCTCGGCTGGCTCCTTTACGACCTGATCTGCAAATCGCGCTTCGGCGAAAACAATACCCGGCTCATGCTCGGCCTCTACGTCATTCTCGTCGCGATGGCCTGGGGCTATACGCAGGTCTTCTCGGGCCGCGCGGCGCTGCTGCATCTGGGGGCCTTCACCGCGACGATCATGACCGCAAACGTGTTCCTGATCATCATTCCGAACCAGAAGATCGTAGTGGCCGACCTCGTGGCGGGGCGCACGCCCGATCCGAAATACGGCAAGATCGCCAAGCAGCGTTCGACCCATAACAATTACCTGACGCTGCCGGTCATCTTCCTGATGTTGTCGAACCACTATCCGCTGGCTTTCGCGAGCGCCTATAACTGGCTTATCGCCTCCCTGGTGTTCCTGATGGGGGTGACGATCCGGCACTTCTTCAACACGCACCACGCCCATAAGGGTAAGCCGTGGTGGACCTGGGGCGCCACCGCGGCGTTGTTTATTGCGATCGTATGGCTGTCCTCGATCCCGAAGGCGGATGCCGGGGCGGACACCGAGGACAGCGCCATGTTGACGCCTTTCGAGCAGCGCTTCGCGGCGGCGCCCGGCTTCGACGAAGTGAGCGGTATCGTAATGGGGCGCTGTTCGATGTGTCATGCGAGCGAGCCCGGCTACGAGGGGATTGGCCATGCGCCCAAGAATATCAAGCTCGAGACGCCCCGCGAAATCGCCGCCGCCGCGCGGCAAATCTACGTGCAAGCCGGGCTGACCGACGCGATGCCGCCTGCGAATTTGAGCTACATGGAGCCGCAGGAGCGCGCCGCCATCCGGGCTTGGTTCCGAGCGGGCGAGGCCGGGACGCAAGCGGCAGGTCCAACGGATCGGGCCGAGGCCGAGATCGCGGTTCCCCATCCCGACGCGTCGTGATCGCTGCCGCATATCGGCGGGTTCAGGGATCATAGTGATGAGTTAGAAATCCTCCCAATCGTCATCCGTGGGTGGCGGCGGCAAAGCCAAGGCAGTATTGCCTGACACGCTGATAGGCGAAGCAGCATCGCGCAGGGCCGATTTCGGCGGCGCGGAGGCAATGCGCTCCGATTTCTCGGGCGCACGTCGCGGCGCCACAGCAGGTTTGTCCGCAGAGTCGACACGACTCGGGCTGGCACCCGATGCCTCGCCAAGTTTGAATTGTCCCATCGCCTCGCCGAGTTCCACGGCCTCGCGTTCGAGGACCTGGCTAGCGGCGAGGGCCTCTTCGAACATGGCGGCGTTGTGCTGGGTAACCTGATCGAGCTGCGTGACGGCGGAATTGATTTCCGTCAGGCCCGCGCTTTGCTCCTGCGTAGCATTCGCGCTGTCCGCGACATAGGCGAGAAGATCGGAAACGGAGGACTGGATGCCCCCGAGCGCATCGCCCGCTTGGCCCACCAAGCCGACGCCGCGTTTCACCTGTGCTGAGGAGTTCGCGATCAACTCGGCGATCTCGCGTGCAGCGTCAGAGGAGCGCTGCGCGAGCGCACGCACTTCCGACGCGACGACCGCGAAGCCTCGTCCGGCTTCGCCAGCGCGCGCGGCCTCCACCCCGGCGTTCAGAGCGAGCAGGTTGGTCTGAAAGGCGATCTCGTCGATGACGCTGGTGATCCGGCTGATCTGCTCCGAGCTTTGTTCGATTTCCGACATCGCCTGCACGGCTTCGGAAACGACTTGGCCGCTTTCTTCCGCGCTGCGTCGGGCGGTCTCGACAAGGTCATTCGCGCGGCCGGCGGCCTGGGCGGCCGCCTCGACCGAGGCAGTGATCTCGTTGAGCGCGGCGGCGGTCTCCTCGAGCGTGGCGGCCTGCCGTTCGGTGCGCCGCGCCATGTCATCGGAGTTTGACGAAATTTGCCGCGCCTCAGTGCGGATCGATCCGGCGTTGTCGAGCACCTTTCGCATCGCGTCGCGCAAATCGCCGATCGCGCTGTTGAAGTCGTCACGCAATGTCTTGGAATCGCCTTCGAATTCAGCGGTGATCTCGGCCATGAGATCCCCGGCGGAGAGCCCGGCCAAGGCCGATTTCAGGGTCTCGACAATGTGTTGTTGGGCGGCTTGCATCGCGTCGCGTTCTTTCCGGCGGGCGTCAGCCTCCAAATGCTGCTGGGTGCGGTCGCTTGCGAGCACGGTGAACATGACCATCGTGCCGTCCGAATCGAGGATCGGGTTGACCGAGCCTTCGAGCCAGGCCTGGCGACCGTCGGCACAGCGCAGCATCAGCATACCCGCGAATGGCTGCGGATCGCGCCGGAGAATTTCGCAGACCGGCGTGCCCTCGAAGGTAATCTGGCCGGCTACGGACATCCCGGCCATTTCTTCGCGGGGCGCGCCGTAGACTTCGGCAAACGCGTGATTGAGCGTGTCGATCGTTACATCGGGGCGTAGGTCCACGCGCAGCAGGTTGGCGTCGATCGCAGAGATCAGCGAGGCATTGCGCCGTTCTTCCGTGGTGTTGCGCCATTGCGAGACATGGCCGATCTTTTCGCCCGCCTCGTCGGTCACGGGGCTGACGAGGCAGAGAAGCGATCCGGCGCGCATTCGGCCTTCGAGGGTGAGGGTGTCGCGTGCCCCGCCGTCGAGCGCTGCGGCCGCGGTCGTCCCCGCTGGCAAAATCTGGTCCGCGCGGGTTCCGACAAGCTTATCGGGGTCGAAACTCGGGTTGTAGGATCGGATTTCTGGCGCGAAGGGGCGCAGCAGATCCGAAGCGGCCTCGTTGGCGAAGGTGATGACATGATCGTTGCCGGTAAGAATGATCGCGACCGAGGCGCTTTCGAGTGCGGCGCTGTGGACCCGCGCTGCGCGGTTGCGCGATTCGGCGATCGAAAGCTCGGACGCAAAGGTTTGCAGCGCGCGGGCGATCGCGCCGATTTCGTCGTGGCGCTTGGTGGCGGGGATTTCGGCATCGAGCTGCCCCGCGACTACGGAGCGCATCGCCTGCGTCACGCGGGTGAGCGGGCGCGCGATTAGCCAGCGTACGCCGAGCATCGCGCCGCCGAGAATGCCCACAAAAATCAAGGCCGTGAAAGCGAGGTTGCGTATCATGTCCTCGGCAGCGCGCGCGATGGCGGGTGCCGTGCTCCATCGCAGTGCGAGCACGGCGAGCGGGTCGTCTTGCGGGGAAATGCGCAGGGGAATTGCTTCGCTCAGCCCGTCTGCCGATTTCTTCAGGCCCTGCGCCTCAATCGCGTTTTGCGCAAGCGTGACCAAGGCTGGGTCGGCCTCGCCCGCCTTAGCCAGAACGTCGCCGCGCAAGTTGAGCACCAGCGCGGACTGACCGGCGCCGTCGGAGCCCGCGAGCACCGCTTTGACCTCATAAGACGCGTCTGCGATCCGTCCCGTGATCAGCGCATCCGTTACCGAATCACCGAGCATAGGCAGGATCTGGTCGAGCTGCGTCCTCGCGGCCTCGTTGGCGCGGCGATGGTTCGAATTGATCGTGAGCAACGTCATCAGCGCCGCGAACATGATGCCGACGATCGCGATCAGGGCCAGCAATTTGACCATCACGGTGTGCCAGGCGCTTGCACCAGCCTCGGATTTGGACATCTCCGCCTCTTTTTCCACACGGGGGCATTCCCGCAAAATCGCGGACACGCTACGTCCATCCCCTTTCGATGCCCTTAACGCGGACCTGCTGCAGGTCAGCATTTGCGCCGCAAGCGCATTTTCCCCGCAGTCAGTGCCCTTGAAGGTCCCCGATGCGGTCACTAAGACTTCTGTAAAGATCACACGCTATGAAGAGCGTCGAACGACCAGGAAGGGCCGAGATGAAAGATCCCCACGAGTTTTACATGAACACGCTGGTGCCGATGGTGGTCGAGCAGACCTCGCGCGGCGAGCGTGCCTACGACATCTACTCGCGCCTGCTGAAGGAGCGCATCATCTTCCTGTCGGGCCCCGTCCATGACGGCATGTCGACGCTGATCTGCGCGCAGCTTCTGTTCCTCGAGGCCGAGAACCCGAAGAAAGAGATCGCGATGTACATCAACTCGCCGGGCGGCGTGGTGACGAGCGGTCTGTCGATCTACGACACGATGCAATACATCAAACCCAAGGTCTCGACGCTGGTGATCGGGCAGGCGGCCTCGATGGGCTCGTTGCTGCTGACCGCGGGCGAAAAGGGGATGCGCTTCTCGCTGCCCAACAGCCGCGTCATGGTCCACCAGCCCTCGGGCGGCTACCAGGGGCAGGCGACCGACATCATGATCCACGCCCGCGAGACCGAGAAGCTCAAGCGTCGCCTGAACGAAATCTACGTCAAGCATACCGGCAACGACTACGAGACCGTCGAAGCCGCGCTCGAGCGCGACAACTTCATGTCCGCCGAGGCCGCGAAGGAGTGGGGCCTGATCGACGAGATCCTTGAAAGCCGGGTCAGCGACGACGGAGAAAAGTGATCCTCCCGCTTAACTTCGGGACGATTTTGACATTGAGGTGACGGTTGGCCTGTCCTAGTCTTGAAGGGACAGGCCAATTCACGAAGCCCGGGGCGGCCCGGGCAGCAGAGGTAAGAGATGGCGAACTCGAACGGCTCCGACAGCAAGAACACGCTTTATTGCTCGTTCTGCGGCAAAAGCCAGCATGAGGTCCGCAAGCTGATCGCGGGTCCGACCGTGTTCATTTGCGACGAATGCGTCGAGCTGTGCATGGACATCATCCGCGAGGAGACGAAATCGGCCGGGCTGAAATCCACCGAAGGCGTGCCGACCCCGCGCGATATCTGCCAGGTGCTCGACGATTACGTGATCGGTCAGGAACATGCCAAGCGCGTGCTCTCGGTCGCGGTGCACAACCACTACAAGCGTCTCAACCACGGCACGAAGACCGACATCGAACTGGCGAAGTCGAACATCCTGCTGATCGGCCCGACGGGCTGCGGCAAGACACTTCTCGCCCAGACGCTGGCGCGCATCCTTGATGTGCCCTTCACGATGGCCGACGCGACGACCCTGACCGAAGCCGGTTATGTGGGCGAGGATGTCGAGAATATCATCCTCAAGCTGCTGCAGGCGTCGGAATACAACGTCGAGCGGGCGCAGCGCGGCATCGTCTATATCGACGAGGTCGACAAGATCACCCGCAAGTCGGACAACCCGTCGATAACGCGCGACGTGTCGGGCGAGGGTGTGCAGCAAGCGTTGCTGAAGATCATGGAGGGCACCGTGGCCTCCGTGCCGCCGCAGGGCGGGCGCAAGCATCCGCAGCAGGAATTCCTGCAGGTCGACACGACGAACATCCTGTTCATCTGCGGCGGCGCCTTCGCGGGTCTCGACCGGATCATCGCGCAGCGGGGCAAGGGCTCGGCGATGGGCTTCGGCGCGGACGTAAAGGATAGCGAAGACCGCAATATCGGCGAGCTGTTCAAGGAGCTCGAGCCCGAGGATCTGCTGAAATTCGGCCTGATCCCGGAATTCGTCGGTCGTCTGCCGGTCATCGCGACGCTGACCGATCTCGACGCCGAGGCGCTGGTGACCATCCTGACCGAGCCGAAAAACGCGCTGGTGAAGCAGTATCAGCGTCTCTTCGAGATCGAGGGTGTGTCCCTGACCTTTACCGACGATGCGCTGACCGCCATCGCCAAGAAGGCAATCGAGCGGAAGACAGGCGCACGCGGCCTGCGGTCGATCATGGAAGACATCCTGCTCGACACGATGTTCGAACTGCCGGGCATGGAAGAGGTCGAAGAGGTCGTGGTCAACGAAGAGGCCGTGACCCAGAGCGACGCAAAACCGCTGCTGATCTATGCCGAAGCCAAGAAGGAAGGCAAATCGGCGAGCTGATCGCGACGTAAGCAACGATTCAGCAAGGGGCGAGCTTCGGTTCGCCCCTTTGTTTTGCGACATGATTCTTCTCGTGCGGAAGGGTTTGCGCTAGTTCTTGGCGCATTCCCCTCGCAGAAGGGCAAGGACATGAGGCAGAGGTTTGCGCCGCTCGCAGCCGGGCAGAACAACAATCTCAACCTGATCCGCCTGATCGCAGCGTCCTGCGTGCTCGTGTCGCATGCTTGGCCGATCAGCCTCGGACCGGGAGCGCTGGAACCGCTCGAGGCCGCGACCGGCTTCAGCCTCGGTGCGCTTGCGGTATTCGTGTTCTTCGCGATTTCGGGCTTCCTGATCTCGGCGAGCTTCGAGCGTTCCAGCAGCCCATGGCGCTATGTCCGCGCCCGCGTGGCGCGGATTTACCCCGGGTTGATCGTCTCGATCTCGCTGGTCACCTTCGTCATCGGGCCGATTTTCAGCCGACTGTCCCCGGCCGACTACCTCGCCTCGGTCGAGACATGGCTGGCGTGGCTCGGCAATGTGAGTCTCGTCCGGCTCGATTACCATCTGCCTGGTGTTTTCGAGGGCAATCCCTATCCGACGGTTCAGGGCTCGCTGTGGACGCTGCCGGTCGAGATACGGCTTTACGTGGTCGTCGCGTTGCTCGGCGTGCTTGGCTTGATGCGCAGGCCGCTCCTGCTGATGACCGCGGTTCTAGTAGGTCTAGTGGGCCTCAGCCAAGCCCCCGCATTCGATTTTCCCGGAGCCTATGCGCTTCGCTCGCTCTGGTATCCGGGGCTGCCCTTTTTCCTCGGCATGGGGGCCTACCTGATGCGTGCGCGCATCCCGGCCTCGCCGGTGGTCGCCCTTCCCCTCGCGGTTCTGGCGGCTATCAGTATGCACGGCCCTCTGGCGTATCCGTCGATGGCACTCGCTGTCTCCTACGCAACGCTCTGGCTGGCGGGGCTGCCTTCGGGAAGGTTGCGCGAGTTCAATCGGGTGGGCGACTACTCCTACGGTATCTATATCTACGCTTTCCCTGTGCAGGGGATGGTCGTGGCGCTCCTGGGCGAGATGGGCCCGCTTTCCAATATCGCCCTCGCAACGCCGATCACCGTCGCGCTCGCGATGCTGTCGTGGCACTGGGTCGAGCGTCCGGCGATGAAAATCCTTCGCCGCGGGCAGATTCCGCAGGCAAATTCCGCTTCGCAGGCGCCTTGAGCCCGCACGGGTACTGGACCTCGACGCCCCAGCGGATATAACAGGCGGGACGCATTGCGGAGGTTGCCCCATGAAGTTTCTGCTTCGAATTCTCACCTGGTGGAACGGCTCGACCGTCGGCACGCAGCTTTTCACCGCGCGCAAGGGCGTGAAAGTTGGCGAGGACGAGCAAGGCAACATCTATTACCGCACCAAGGACGCCAAGCGCCGCTGGGTGATCTATAACGGCGAGAGCGAAGCGAGCCGTATTCCTCCGGACTGGCATGGCTGGATCCACTTCACCTATGACGAGCCGCCGACCGACAAACCGCTGGCCCATAAGCCATGGGAAAAGCCGCATGAGCAGAACCACACCGGCACCGAAGCGGCCTATGTGCCGCCGGGGTCGATTCGCCTCGCGCACCCGGTCGAGCGCCGCGATTACGAGGCTTGGCAGCCCGAGTAAGGCCACCGCGCTATGAGCGAAAACCGCACCGAGATCATTACCGGCGCGATCGTGCTGGTCGTGGCACTGGGCTTTTTGCTCTGGGCGGGACGTGGCATGGGAATCGGGGCCGATGGCGGTTCCTATCCGCTGCATGCCTCCTTCCGGTCGATCGGGGGCGTCGTGCCCGGCACCGATGTGCGACTTGCGGGCGTGAAGGTTGGGACGGTGACGGATGTCGCGCTGAACCCCAAGACGTTCTTCGCCGACACCACGATCTCGGTGAAGAAGGGCGTCGCGCTGCCCGAGGATACGGTGATCGCGGTGACGCAAGACGGGCTCTTGGGCGCGAACTATATCGAACTGATCCCCGGCGGAGCGATCGACGATCTCAAGCCTGGTGATGAAATTCTCGACACGCAGAGCGCGGTCTCGATGCTGAACCTGATGCTGAAATTCGCAGGTGGCGGCAGTGGCGACGGCGCAGGGGAGGGGGCGCAATGATCCGCGCTTTGGTTTTGATCGCAGCACTCGTTCCAGGGCTCGCTGTCGCACAGGACTTCACGCAAACGACGCCGGACGACCAGATCCCGCAGGATGAGCCCGCGAAAGGGCTGGCTGACGGTACGGGCGCGATGCTGCGCGGGCTCGACAAGGTGTCGGGCATCGCCTCGGACATCAATCTGAATGTCGGGCAGAGCGTGAAATACGGGTTCATCACGGTAACGCTACGCGAATGCCGCTACCCGGCCGACGATCCGTCCTCGGATGCCTATGCCTATGTGACGGTAACCGAAGAGGACAAGCCGCAGCCCGATTTCGCAGGCTGGATGATTGCTTCGAGCCCGGCGCTCTCGGCACTCGATCACCCGCGTTACGACGTCTGGGTCATCCGATGCAAAAGTGACTGAGGCGCGGGGATCGCGCCTGAGGTGAAGTCGCACTCTCGGGGCAGCGCCTGCGCGAGCCGCGAGCGATATTCGTTTCGGGTCACCTCGACCGCACCCATCGAAGCCAGATGCGGCGTGATGTATTGCGTATCGAGCAAGCTGAACCCCGTCTGACGCAGCCGGTCCACCAGGTAGGTGAGCGCCACTTTCGAGGCATTGGGGCGGCGCGAGAACATGCTCTCTCCGAAGAACGCTCCGCCAAGGGTGATCCCGAAGATGCCGCCCGCGAGTCTCCCATCCTGCCAGACCTCCAGGCTATGCGCGAAGCCTGCGGCGTGGAGCTGATCGTAGAGCGCGAAGAGCGGTCCGTTGATCCATGTCTCGTCGCGGTCGGCACAGCCTTCGACCACGCCGCGAAACGCGGCATTTGTCGAAATACTGTAATCCCCGCGCCGGATGACTTTCGCGAGAGAGCGCGAAATGTGGAATTTGTCCAAGGGGACGATCCCGCGCAAGACTGGGTCGAACCAGTGAAGCTGCGGATTGTCGCGGCTTTCAGCCATCGGGAAGATGCCCTGCGCATATCCGGCGAGAAGTAGTTCCGCGCTCAGTCTGTCCGTCATTGTCTTGCCCGGTTTTCCCGTTACGCCTAGGCTCGCCAACAAGATGAACCAGAGCGGGGCTGAGCGCAAATATGGGTTTCTACGATTTCCTCCCCGAGATCGATCGATATGCCGAAGATCCCGGTACGGTGGAGCGGATGAACCTGCGCCACAAGATGATCATCAAGCCGCTCGAGCAGGAGATCGCGGGCAAGCGTGTGCTCGATCTGGCGGCGCATGATGGTCGCTGGGCCTATGCCTTCGCCGCTGCGGGAGCCTCGGAAGTGGTGGGAATCGAAGGGCGGCAGGAGCTGATCGACCGCTTCGAGCAGTTCCCCCGCGCGCATCTGCGCGAGAAGGTGAAGCTGATCTGCGACGACATCTTCGACGGAATGCAGAAGCTGATCGACGCGGGCGAGCGCTTCGACGTGGTCGGTGTTCTCGGCATTCTCTACCACGTCATGGACCATTTCCGGTTGTTCCAGCTGGTGCGCCAGCTGGGGCCCGAACTGGTGATCGTGGACAGCGAATTTGCACAGCGCCCGGGGCCGATCATTCTGCTGATGCGCGAGCGCACCGATAACGAGCTGAACTCGATCCCGCAGATCGACGGGCAGGAGAAAGCGTTGATCGGAATTCCATCCTTCCCGGCGATGACCGCAATGGCAGATGTGCTCGATTACGACTGCCATTGGCTCGACTGGGAGCAGATCGGACAAGGCCAACGCAGCCATATCGGCGATTACTATCGCCCCAAGGATAAAGAGAAAAAGCGCGGCACCTGCCTGCTGACCCCGAAATGAAAAACGCCCCCGAAACCGGGGGCGTTTTCGTCAATGTCGACCCGCTCAGAGGTTTTTCTCGAGCCATTTCTCGAGCCAGTGGATCGAGTAGTTGCCGCTCTGGATGTCGGGCTCTTGCAGGAGCGCGTTGAACAATGGAACGGTCGTATCCACCCCGTCCACGATCAGCTCGCCAAGCGCGCGATGCAGGCGCTGCAGCGCCTCGTGGCGGTCGCGGCCATGCACGATCAGCTTCGCGATGAGGCTGTCGTAATAGGGCGGGATCGAATAGCCGTCATAAAGCGCGCTATCCATCCGCACGCCAAGGCCGCCCGGCGCGTGGTAGTGGGTGATCTTGCCGGGGCAGGGAGCGAAGTTCGGCAGCTTCTCGGCGTTGATCCGTACTTCGATCGCGTGACCGCGGATCGACAGCTTGTCCTGATCGAACTCCATCGGCTCGCCGGCGGCAACCTTGATCTGCTGACGCACGAGATCGACGCCGAAGATCGCCTCGGTCACCGGGTGTTCGACTTGAAGGCGGGTGTTCATCTCGATGAAGTAGAACTCGCCATCCTCGTAGAGGAACTCGATCGTGCCGGCGCCGGAATAGCCCATTTCGCCGATCGCGTTGGCGCAGATGCTGCCGATGCGGGCACGCTCTTCTGGCGTGATCGACGGGCCGGGGGCCTCTTCGAGCACCTTCTGGTGGCGGCGCTGGAGAGAGCAGTCGCGCTCGCCCAGATGGACGCCGCGGCCCTTGCCGTCGCCGAAGACCTGCACTTCGATATGGCGCGGCTTCTGAAGGTATTTCTCGATATAGACTTCGTCATTGCCGAAGGCGGCTTTCGCCTCGGAACGCGCGGTGCGGAACGCGACCTCAAGTTCTTCTTCGGACCTCGCGACCTTCATCCCGCGGCCGCCGCCGCCGGCGGTGGCCTTGATGATGACCGGATAGCCCATATCGGCCGCGATCTGCTTCGCGGATTCGGTATCGGGAACACCGCCCGCCGAGCCCGGAACGACCGGAATGCCGAGATTTTTCGCGGTTTCCTTCGCGGTGATCTTGTCGCCCATGATGCGAATATGGGCGGCGGACGGGCCGATGAAGGTAATGCCGTGATCCTCGAGCACCTGCACGAAGGCGGCATTCTCGGACAGGAACCCGTAGCCCGGGTGGATCGCCTGAGCGCCGGTGATTTCGCAGGCCGCGACGATGGCGGGCACCGAAAGGTAGGATTGGCTCGAGGAGTTCGGGCCGATGCAGACCGATTCATCGGCCATGCGCACATGCATCGCGTCCGAATCCGCCGTCGAATGGACCGCGACCGAGGCGATCCCCATCTCGCGGCAGGCACGGATCACGCGCAGCGCGATCTCGCCCCGGTTGGCGATCAGGATCTTGTCGAACATACCGGCCCCCTTATTCGACGATCATCAGGGTCGAGCCGTATTCGACCGGCTGACCGTCATCGACGAGGATGCGCTTCACGGTGCCCGACTTCGGGGCGGGGATATGGTTCATGGTTTTCATCGCCTCGACGATCATCAGCGTCTGGCCTTCCTTGACCTGGTCGCCGACCTTCACGAAGGCCGATGCGCCCGGCTCGGGCGAGAGATAGGCGGTGCCCACCATGGGCGAGGCCACGGCGCCGGGGTGATCAGCGGGGTCTTCGACGGGCGCGGATTGCTCTGCGGCCGCGGGGTGGGCAGCCGGGGCAGCAACGGGTGCCGGAGCGGGGGCTGCTGCGGGGGCAGGGGCGGCAGCGTGCACGATATTGGTCTGTTTCGACACCCGCACTTTCAGGCTGTCATCTTGCGCGTAATCGCGGGTCACGGCGATTTCGGTCAGCTCGTTCGCGTTGAGCAGTTCGGCAAGGGCCTGAATGAAGGCCACGTCGTTGTCACGGGTATTTTTGGTCATGCGGTCCTCGAAGGGTGCTTTGAAATGGAGCCCATTCTGCGGGGCTCTTTGATGCTGAGGGCGGTTATACGCGAGGTAACGCGCGGTGAAAAGGCGCATCGGCCGTCCGGTTGTCGGGGGGTCGCGATCTCGTGATTGCCCGGTATTTGAGCATGTGTGGGGTAGAAACTGCTCAACAACCGGGCAATCGGGCGGGAAATTGGCGGCCCGCCGCACTGCGGCATATTTTACCACTTGATAAAATTCAATCCTGTGCGAGCGTAGGGAACAAGAAAAACTGACAGGGAGCCCGCAAGTGTCCAATAGCCAGCTCACCGAAGGGATCGCGCCAGCACGGCTCGACCCGGAAAGCTACTGCACCAATTTCGCCGATCACGCGCCGCCACTTGGGGCGCAAGAGGCCCGCATCGCGGCCGATCGCTGTTATTTCTGCTATGATGCGCCATGCATGGAGGCGTGCCCGACCGCGATCGACATCCCTCTGTTCATCCGGCAGATCTCGACCGGAACACCGGAAGCCGCAGCGAAGACGATCTTCGATCAGAACATCATGGGCGGTATGTGCGCCCGCGTCTGCCCGACGGAAAATCTCTGCGAAGGGTCCTGCGTTCGTATGGAGTCGGAGGGCGAGCCGGTCGAGATCGGCGCGCTGCAGCGCTACGCGACCGATACGCTGATGGCCAAGCAAAGCCACCCCTACACTCGCGCCGCGAGCACGGGCAAATCGGTCGCCGTCGTGGGCGCCGGGCCCGCAGGTCTCGCCTGTGCGCACCGTCTCGCGATGAAGGGCCACGAGGTCACCGTCTATGACGCGCGCTCGAAGCCAGGCGGCCTCAATGAATACGGTATCGCAAGCTACAAGGCGCCGGGCGGGTTCGCGCAGGCGGAAGTTGACTGGCTGCTGCAGATCGGCGGCATCACCGTGGTCGAAAACTGGCAATTGGGCCGCGCCGGTGACGGCGATCTGGCCGAGCTGCTGGGCGATTTCGACGCCGTTTTCCTCGGGATGGGCCTGTCGGGCGTGAACGCGCTGCGCCTCGATGGCGAAGACAAGGACGGTATCCGCCCCGCGACCGAATTCATCGCGGAGTTGCGTCAGGCCTCCGATTTGGCCGAACTGCCGATCGGGCGCGATGTGGTCGTGATCGGCGGCGGCATGACGGCGGTCGACGCCGCAGTGCAGTCGAAGCTGCTGGGTGCGCTCAACGTGACCCTCGTCTACCGTCGTTCGCGCGCCGAGATGCCCGCCAGCACGGTCGAGCAGGAGCACGCGCTGACCCATGGCGTGAACATCATCGAGAACGCCGCCCCCATCGCCATCCACGGCAATGGCGCGGTGCGTCAGGTCGAGTTTGCCTATACGAAGAAGGGCCCCGACGGTCTCGAGATGACCGACGCGACCTTCAAACTGGCCGCCGATCAGGTCTTCAAGGCGATCGGTCAGACGCTGGGCGACATGCCTCCGAAAGTCGAGGTCGCGGGCGGCAAGATCAAGGTGGACGACGCGGGCCGCACCTCGGTCGAACGGGTCTGGGCGGGGGGCGATTGCACCCATGCCGGCGAAGACCTGACCGTGACGGCGGTCGCGCAGGGGCGCGATGCAGCTGAAGAAATCCACCAATTCCTGATGGAGGGCTAAGAGATGGCCGATCTGACTTCTGAATTCATCGGTATCAAATCCCCCAATCCGTTCTGGCTCGCTTCCGCGCCGCCGACGGACAAGGAATACAATGTCCGCCGTGCCTTCGAAGCCGGTTGGGGCGGGGTCGTCTGGAAGACGCTGGGCTCGGAAGGGCCTCCGGTGGTCAACGTGAACGGCCCGCGCTACGGCGCGATCTATGGCGCGGATCGTCGTCTGCTCGGTCTCAACAATATCGAGCTGATCACCGACCGTCCGCTGCAGACAAACCTGCGCGAAATCAAGGCGGTGAAGCAGGACTACCCGGACCGCGCGATCATCGTCTCGCTGATGGTGCCCTGCGACGAGGAAAGCTGGAAGGCGATCCTGCCGCTGGTCGAGGAAACCGGCGCCGACGGGATCGAGCTGAACTTCGGTTGCCCGCATGGCATGGCCGAGCGCGGCATGGGGTCGGCTGTCGGTCAGGTCCCCGAATATATCGAGATGGTCACCCGCTGGTGTAAGCAATATTGCAGCCTGCCGGTGATCGTGAAGCTCACGCCGAACATCACCGATATCCGTCGCCCGGCGGAAGCCGCGAAGCGCGGTGGGGCCGATGCGGTCTCGCTGATCAACACGATCAATTCGATCACCTCGGTCGATCTGGACGACTTCGCGCCGGAGCCCACCATTGACGGGAAAGGCACCCATGGCGGCTATTGCGGTCCGGCGGTGAAGCCGATCGCGCTGAACATGGTGGCCGAGATCGCACGCAATCCCGATACGGCCGGTCTGCCGATCTCGGGCATCGGTGGCGTGACCACCTGGCGCGATGCGGCAGAGTTCATGGCGCTCGGGGCTGGCAACGTGCAGGTCTGCACGGCGGCGATGACCTACGGCTTCAAAGTCGTGCAGGAGATGATTTCCGGCCTGTCGGAATACATGGATCGCAAGGGCTTTACCTCGACCTCCGAATTGGTGGGCCGCGCGGTGCCGAATGTGACCGATTGGCAGTATCTCAATCTCAACTACGTCACCAAGGCAGAGATCAATCAGGAAGATTGCATCAAATGCGGTCGCTGCTATGCCGCCTGCGAGGACACCTCGCACCAGGCGATCGCGGTGTCCGACGACCGTGTCTATTCGGTCAAGGACGAGGAATGCGTGGCCTGCAACCTCTGCGTCGAGGTCTGCCCGGTTGAGTGCATCACGATGCGCAAGATGGACAAGGGTGAGGTGGATCCACGCACTGGCGAGACGGTCGGCGATTATGCCAACTGGACGAGCCATCCCAACAACCCCTCCGCTGCGACCGCAGCCGAATAAGGGCAGGGGCTTAGCGGGTCACGTCGAGGTTCGGCGCGACCTGCGGGGGCACCTGAGACCAACCCTCCTGAGGCGCGCTGTTCCGAGTATCGGGCGGCGCGTCTTTTTTCTCCGCCGTCTGTGGCGCAGTCTCCGGACGGCTCTCGGCAGCGTCGGAGGTTTCGGCCTCTTTCTTCGCCGTCGATGTGTCGGCGAGCGGGGCGGTGACAATCCGTACCGGCTCAGGCGCAGGGCCCTCCGGGGTTGGCATAAGATCCGGTGCCGCCCAGAGTGCTGCCGCCTGCGCTTCGAGCGGCGTGACCTCGAAGGTCGGGATCGGGCCGGTCAAGGCGTCGGGATCGGGACGTGCACCCCCATCGCTCATGCCAATTGCGCGGGATGATTGGTTCAAGTCCTCCGCGCCCCGATCTTGGCCTTCCTCTTTCGACGCATCGGCGCCGCGCGCCGCGCGCGCCTCCAGGGCCCGCACTTGCTTCGCGCGATCCTGCGACGTCTGGGTGTCTACGTTTGCGCCGAGGCCGCCGTTCGTATTGGCCGCATCCGCAGGCGCCTCCACCTTGCTGGCAGGCGCTGTTTTCGGGGCCGCGACCGTCAATAGAGGCGACCACCCGATCTGAGGCATCAACCCCGAAATCCGGTCCATTCCGAGCTCCATTTTCTTGCGCCCCCACGCATGCTCAAACTGCGTCGAGGGTGTTACCAGACCGTTAAGATCCGGCGGAAACTTCGGAAATGGTTGCGGAAGGCTTAACCGCTCAGGGCGCGAGAAGCCGCGCGAAGAGCAGGTCTAGGAAGGGGGCGGCCCCTTCCAGCGGCTCCTTGCCCGGGCCGAGGACCGCGCGCACCTGCGTGTCGAAATCCGCGTAATGCTGGGTGAGCGCCCAGATCGAGAAGATCAGGTGGTGCGGATCGACAGGCGCGAGGCGGCCCTCAGCGATCCAGCCTTCGATGATCTGCGCCTTCTCGTCCACCAAGGTCTTGAGGTCGGTGGATAATTCCGCGCCCATACGCGGTGCGCCCTGCAGCACCTCGTTGGCGAACAGTCGACTTTCGCGCGGCATCTCGCGGCTCATCTCGAGCTTGCGACGCATGTAGCGCATGATTTCCTCGCGCGGCTCGCCCTCGGCGGAGATCGCGCGCAGCGGCGCGAGCCAGATATCGAGAAGCCCTTCCAGAAGTGCCTCGTGGATCGCCTCCTTGGAGGGAAAGTAATAGAGCACGTTCGGCTTGCTCAGCCCCGCCTCCGCCGCGATCTGGTCGAGCGTCGCACCCCGGAAGCCATGCGCGGAAAACACGTCCAGCGCCGCCTCGAGAATCTTGCCGCGATTGACCTTCTGAATCCGGGTCAGCGGGCGCTTGCCGTCGTCGTCGCCGGTGAAGTCGCGCGGTTCGAGGTCGTCTGCCAAGTATTCGTCTCCCAATGCGTCGTTTACGTTAACCGAAGCGTGACTGCAGGATCAATCGCTACAGGCAGGAGAGCGCGCTATAAACGCCAGGTGAAGGCCGCTTGACTGGTTCCCAAGCTGTGCTAGCGTGAGTCTGACCGTTCGGTCAAACTAGACATCCCGGCCGCGTTCCGACCCGGCCTTCCGACCGGAGTTTTCCCATGGCGCTCGACCGCAAGTCCCCCAATGATCTCAACGCTTTCTGGATGCCCTTCACGGCGAACCGCCAGTTCAAGAAGAACCCGCGCATGTTCGTCGGCGCGAAGGATATGCATTACACCACCTCCGACGGGCGCCAGGTGCTCGACGGCACGGCAGGCCTGTGGTGCTGCAACGCGGGCCATTGCCGCCCGAAGATCACCGAGGCGATCCAGAAACAGGCGGCCGAGCTCGATTACGCGCCCGCCTTCCAGATGGGCCACCCGATTGCGTTCGAGCTTGCGAACCGCATCCTCGACATCGCGCCCGACGAGATGGCGCATGTGTTCTACACCAACTCCGGCTCGGAATCGGTCGAGACCGCGCTGAAACTCGCCATCGGCTATCACCGTGCGCGCGGCGACGGGGCTCGCACGCGCCTGATCGGGCGCGAGCGCGGCTATCACGGCGTGAACTTCGGCGGTATCTCGGTGGGCGGCATCGTCACCAACCGCAAGACCTTCGGTCCGCTCGTGCCGGGGGTCGATCACCTGCCGCACACCCATCTGCCCGAGGAGAACCGTTGGTCGAAGGGCTGCCCCGAGCATGGCGCGCATCTGGCCGACGACCTCGAGCGGATCATCGCGCTGCATGGCGCCGAGACCATCGCTGCCGTCATCGTGGAGCCGGTGGCGGGCTCGACCGGCGTGCTGCTGCCGCCGAAGGGCTACCTGCAGAAGCTGCGCGACATCACCAAGAAGCACGGCATCCTGCTGATCTTCGACGAGGTGATCACCGGCTTCGGGCGCACGGGCGCGGCCTTCGCTGCCGAGAAATACGGCGTCGTGCCGGACATGATCACGACCGCAAAGGGCCTGACCAACGGCGTAATCCCGATGGGCGCGGTACTGACGACGGCCGAGGTCCACGACGCCTTCATGAACGGCCCCGAGCACATGATCGAGCTGTTCCATGGCTACACCTATTCGGGCAACCCGATCGCCGCCGCGGCCGGGATTGCGACGATCGAGACGTATCGCGAAGAGGGGCTGTTCGAGCGGGCCGCCGAGCTCGCTCCCTATTGGGAAGATGCGCTGCATTCGCTCAAGGGCGTGCGCAACGTGATCGACATCCGCAACGAGGGCCTGATCGGTGCGGTCGAGCTGGAGCCGATCGCGGGCGAACCCACGAAGCGCGCCTTCTCGGCCTTCCTGAAGGCCTATGAGAAAGGCATCCTGATCCGCACGACCGGCGACATCATCGCGATGAGCCCGCCGCTGATCATCTCGAAAGAGCAGATCGACCAGCTGGTCGGCACGCTCAAAGAGGTGCTCGAAGAGGTTGAGTGATCGGGCTCAAGCCTAGATGACAAGACGGCCGCGCAGGGATTGCGCGGCCGTTTCTCGTTGCGGGTTGATGCGCGGCCCGGGGCTAGTCGCCCCGCGCCATTCTGACGTCCGAGACGGCGCGTCGCTCAGTACGGGTTCTTCGCCCCGCGATCCTCGCTCAGCGATTGCTGCGAGCGCTCGACGATCATCTCGATCGCGTCGGCGAGATGATCCTCACCGATCGCTTTGTCGCCGCGCGCCACCCGGATGCGATGCGCCTCGATCATGACCTCGGCATGGGACGTTCCGCGCGGCGGTTCGAACTTGTAGGTGGCAAGCTCGATCAGGAGTCCCAGCGGATCCTTGAAATAGATCGAATCCATAAAGCCGCGATCCTTCACGCCGGAATGCGCGATCCCGCGCGCATCGAGTCTTGCCACGACCTGCCGATGCGTCGCCATCGAGACATTGAAGGCTAGATGATGCACGCAGCCCGGGTCGGTGGGCGTGCGGTCGTGAACAGGCTTGCGGGTCTCGTTCGTGAAGATCGTGATCAGCCGCCCGTCACCCGGATCGAAATAGAGATGCCCTTCGTCGGCATTGTCGAGATTGGGCTGATCGAAGATGAACGGCATCCCCAGGACACCCTCCCAGAAATCGATGGAGCTCTGCCGATCCGCGCCGGTCAGCGTGATGTGGTGAACCCCCTGAACCTGCATCTTGCGCATGTCGTCCTCTGCCTGAATTGCCTCTTGATCAAGATAACCCGTGCAGCGCTCAGGTCTAGGAACAGGATCTGTGCGGGGCCGCGCGAAACCCCGCCGAGCGTCGCCACGCAGCGGTGCGCGAGCTTGTCGCGGCGCGGGGGTGAGCTATGGTGCGCAGCGATGCCCGGAGACTCGCGATGCTGCGCCTGACCTTTGTTCTCGCCCTGATATGCCCGCTGCCGGCCATGGCCGAACTGGTGCCGTGTGAAACTTCCATTCGCGGCAAGGCCTATTCCTATGTTTACGACGCGGACAATGCGGCGCTGAAGGAAAGCCGCTCGCTGCGGGAAAAGCTCTTCGGCGAGAAGGGGGAGGTAACCTGCCCGGCACTGGTCACGCTGCGGGCGCTGACGCCCGAAATGGACGACGAAAGCCGCGCCCCGTTCTGCCTGCAATGGGACAAGGAGGCCGAGACCTATCTGGGCTACGACCGCGGTGAGCGCGACGCCTACGGGCTCTGCCGCAAGCCGTCGAAAAGCATCTGCGAGCGCCTCAAGGGGACTGCAAAGGCCGCCGGCGATCTGCGCGACGAGGCCGAAAGCGCCGTGGGCGACGCGGCGAGCAAGGTTCTGGGCAAAAAAATCGGCGGTATGATCGTGTCGGATCAGGCCGGCAACCTGCAAAAGAAGCTGCGCGATGCGGGCCTCGGCGTGCTGGCCGGAGCCTCGGCGCCCGCTCTTGCGGCTACCGCGGTCGTCGTCGGTGGCGCGATTTACATTTGTTCGGATACCGGCGCGGAGGCGGTGGGGCTCGAAGCCGACCCGGTCGAGCCGATCTCGGACGGGAAGGAGCTGCTGGGCTCGAAACTGCCCAAGACGCATCTGCCCGCAGGCGTGGCCGGTGCACCGATGCGCCCGGTCGAGACCGAGACGCTGCCAGCCGCGCCAGACGCAAATGCGCCGGATGCGTCGGAGGGGGCTTCGCAATCGCCTGCACCAGCGAACTCCAACGCGGCACCCGTCGGCGCGCCGGATATCACCGCCGATCCGGCAGCGAACTGAGCGATCAGCTCACGCCGATCCCGCGCAACACGATGCTTTTCACGCAGGTCTTCGCGTCTTCCCACTGAGCGTCGTTCAGTGGGGCGCCGCCGTTCAACGTCTCGATCTGATGCGAGAAATCGGCATAGTGCTGGGTGGTGGCCCAGAGCATGTAGAGAAGGTGATGGGGATCGACCTTGGCCATTTTGCCTTCCGCAATCCAGCGCTCGATGATGACCGCGCGGCCCTCGGTCCAGTCTCGGAGCGTGGTCTCGAGGTAGTCCTGAATGACCGGCGCGCCATGCATCACCTCCGACGCCCAGACCTTCGAGCCGTTCGGGTGATTGCGCGAAATCTCCATTTTGGCGTCGATATAGGCACCGATCCCCTCGGCGGGGCCGCTTGCCGCGTCGAACACATCCGCCGCTTCCAGCCAGATGTTGAAAATGCGCTCTACGACCCGGCGATAGAGCGACTCCTTCGTCTCGAAATAGTAATGGAGATTGGCTTTCGGCAGCCCCGCCACATCCGCGATCAGTTGCATCGTGGCGCCGCCGAATCCGGCCTCCGCGAAGACCCGCTCGGCAGCTTTCAGGATCGACTCTTCGGTAGCGCGCCGGGCCTCGGCCCGACTGCCGCGGCTCGCTTGCCCATTTTTTGAGCGCCTGCCGCTCTCATCATCTTTCATTCGAACTGCGTCCTGATTTTTGTTGACCGAATGGTCAGACCGTGGCCCACTCAACCTGACCATACGGTCAGAAAAAGATTCGTCGCAAGAGGGGATAACCCCCACGCAGCCGACAGGGAGTAATGAAATGTCAGCACCCGGAGAAAACCTCCGCATCAATCCCGATCGCCTTTGGGACAGTCTCATGGAGATGGCCAAGATCGGTCCCGGCGTCGCCGGGGGCAATAATCGCCAAACCCTTACCGATGCGGATGCCGAAGGCCGCGCACTGTTCCAGAAATGGTGCGAAGAGGCCGGCATGACGATGGGCGTCGACACGATGGGCAACATGTTCGCCACCCGCGCAGGCGAAGACCCCGATGCGCTGCCGGTCTACATGGGCAGCCACCTCGACACGCAGCCCACGGGCGGTAAGTACGACGGCGTCCTCGGTGTGCTCGGCGCGCTGGAGGCGGTGCGCTCGATGAACGATCTGGGCATCAAGACCAAGCACCCGATCGTCGTGACCAACTGGACCAACGAAGAGGGCACGCGCTTCGCCCCGGCGATGCTGGCCTCGGGCGTTTTCGCGGGCGTGCACACGCAGGACTGGGCTTACGATCGCGAGGACGCGGAAGGCAAGAAGTTCGGCGACGAACTGAAACGCATCGGCTGGGTAGGCGACGAAGAAGTCGGAGCGCGCAAGATGCATGCGATGTTCGAGCTGCATATCGAGCAGGGCCCGATCCTCGAGGCAGAGGGCAAGGATATCGGCGTCGTCACGCATGGGCAGGGCCTCAGCTGGACCCAAGTGACGATCACGGGCAAGGACGCGCATACCGGCTCCACCCCGATGCCGATGCGCAAGAATGCGGGTCTCGGAATGGCGCGCGTGCTGGAACTGGTCGACGAGATCGCCTGGTCGCACAAGCCCCACGCGGTGGGCGCCGCGGGCCATATCGACATCTACCCGAATTCGCGTAACGTGATCCCGGGCAAAGCCGTGTTCACCGTCGATTTCCGCTCGCCCGATCTGAGTGTGATCCAGGACATGGAAAAGCGACTGCGCGAGGGAGCGAAGAAAATCTGCGACGAGATGGGCCTTGAGGTGGAGTTCGAGAAGACCGGCGGGTTCGACCCGGTCACGTTCGATCCGACCTGCGTGAGCGCCGTGCGCAGCGCAGCCGAGCGTCTGGGCTATTCGCATCGCGACATCATCTCGGGCGCGGGCCATGATGCCTGCTGGATCAACGCGGTCGCGCCGACGGCGATGGTGATGTGCCCCTGCGTCGACGGGCTGAGCCATAACGAGGCCGAGGATATCTCCAAGGACTGGGCGAGCGCGGGTGCCGATGTGCTGTTCCACGCCGTGCTGGAAACCGCGGAAATCGTAAGCTGAGACGGGCGGAGCAGGGGGCGCGGCCCCCTGAGGCGCTCGCGCGCCCAGCCCCCGGAATACTTGAAATAATCGAAGGCGGAAGACCTTCGTGGGAGGTAAAACATGACCAAAGTCATCAAGAACGGAACCATCGTCACCGCGGATCTGACCTATAAGGCGGATGTGCTGATCGACAGCGGCAAGATCATCGAGATCGGCCCGAACCTGAAAGGCGACGAAGAGATCGACGCGACCGGCTGCTATGTGATGCCGGGCGGGATCGATCCGCACACCCACCTCGAGATGCCCTTCATGGGCACCTATTCGAGCGACGATTTCGAAAGCGGCACTCGCGCGGCGCTGGCCGGCGGCACCACGATGGTCGTCGATTTCGCGCTGCCCGCACCGGGCGAGGGCCTGCTGGAAGCGCTCAAGCGCTGGGACAACAAATCGACGCGCGCGCATTGCGACTATTCTTTCCACATGGCGATCACCTGGTGGAGCGAGCAGGTCTTCAACGAGATGAAGCAGGTCACTGAGCGCGGCATCAACACCTTCAAGCACTTCATGGCCTATAAGGGCGCGCTGATGGTGAACGATGACGAGCTTTATTCGAGCTTCAAGCGCTGCGCCGAGCTGGGGGCGATCCCGTTGGTTCATGCCGAGAACGGCGACGTCGTGGCCGAACTGTCTGCGAAGCTGCTGGCCGAAGGGAATAACGGCCCCGAGGGACACGCCTATTCGCGCCCGCCGCAGGTCGAGGGCGAGGCCACCAACCGCGCGATCATGATCGCCGATATGGCAGGCGTGCCGCTCTATGTCGTGCACACCTCCTGCGAGGAAAGCCACGAAGCGATCCGCCGCGCCAAGATGCAGGGCAAGCGCGTCTGGGGCGAGCCGCTGATCCAGCACCTCACGCTCGACGAGTCCGAGTATTTCGACAAGGACTGGGATCACGCCGCGCGCCGCGTGATGTCGCCGCCCTTCCGCAACAAGCAGCATCAGGACAGCCTCTGGGCCGGTCTCGCCTCGGGCTCGCTCTCGGTCGTGGCGACCGATCACTGCGCCTTCTCGACCGAGCAGAAGCGCTATGGCGTGGGCGATTTCACCAAGATCCCGAATGGCACCGGCGGTCTGGAAGACCGGATGCCGATGCTCTGGACCTATGGGGTCGAGACCGGCCGGATCACGATGAACGAATTCGTGGCCGTCACCTCGACCAACATCGCGAAGATCCTCAACGTCTATCCGAAGAAGGGCGCAGTTCTCGTCGGCGCGGATGCCGACCTCGTGGTCTGGGATCCGGAGGCGACCAAGACGATCTCGGCCGAGACCCAGCAATCCGCCATCGATTACAACGTGTTCGAAGGCAAGGAGGTCAAGGGTCTGCCGCGCTACACGCTCAGCCGCGGTGTCGTCGCTTGGGCCGATGGCAAGATTCACACGCCCGAGGGCCACGGTGAATTCGTCGCCCGCGATCCGGGCATGCCGGTGACCAAGGCTCTGTCCACCTGGAAAGAGCTGACCGCGCCGCGTCCGGTGGAGCGCAGCGGTATCCCGGCGACCGGGGTATAAGGCGCTATGGCGGCCCCGGTCAGTTCCGGCGTCTTGGAGGCTGCGGTCTATGTCGAGGATCTCGACAAGACCGAAGCCTTCTACGGCGGGCTGCTGGGGCTTGATCGGATAACCCGTCGAGACGGGCGACATGTCTTTTTTCGCTGTGGCGACAGCGTGATCCTGACCTTCATCGCTCAGGCCACGCGTGAGCCACCCGATCCCGAGGCGACGCTGCCGGTCCCCCCGCATGGTGCGGTCGGACCCGGGCATGTATGCCTCGCGGCGGACGCGGAACAACTCAACGAATGGGAACGACATTTGAGGGACAACAACGTGGAGATTGAGGCCGACTTCTATTGGCCGAACGGGGCGCGATCGATCTATCTGCGCGACCCGGCGGGAAATAGCGTCGAGATCGCGGACAAAACCCTGTGGAGGCGCGGATGACGGACGCACCGGTAATTCAGGCCCGCGGGCTCGACCTGACCTTCCAGACCAATGACGGTCCGGTTCACGCGCTCAAGGATATCGATCTCGATATCGAGAAGGGCGAATTCGTGAGCTTCATCGGCCCCTCGGGCTGCGGCAAGACCACCTTCCTGCGCTGCATCGCGGCGCTGGAAACGCCCACGGGCGGGGCGCTGACCGTGAACGGAATCTCGCCCGAGGAAGCCCGCAAGGCGCGTAGCTACGGCTACGTGTTCCAGGCGGCCGGGCTTTACCCTTGGCGCACGATTGCGGGAAATGTGAAACTTCCGCTGGAAATCATGGGCTATTCCAAGGCGCAGCAGCAAGAGCGCGTTGAAAAAGTGCTCTCTCTGGTGGATCTCGAAGGCTTCGGGAAGAAGTTCCCATGGCAGCTTTCGGGGGGGATGCAGCAGCGCGCCTCGATCGCGCGGGCGCTGGCCTTCGACGCCGAGATCCTGCTGATGGACGAACCTTTCGGCGCGCTGGACGAGATCGTGCGCGACAAGCTCAACGAGGAGCTTCTCAAGCTCTGGTCGGCCACGAACAAGACGATCGGGTTCGTGACCCACTCGATCCCGGAAGCGGTGTATCTCTCGACCAAGATCGTGGTGATGTCGCCCCGTCCGGGTCGCATCCACGAGGTGATCGAGAGCACGCTGCCGAACGGCCCGCGTCCGCTCGATATCCGCGACAGCGAGGAATTCCTGCATATCGCACACCGGGTGCGCGAAGGGCTGCGAGCGGGGCATGCCTATGATGAATGACGCTATGACCCCGACCCCGGAACGGGGGCTGTCTGCCCCCCTCAGGCTGCGCCATTCACTCCCCGAGGATATTTCGGCCAAGCCGACGGGGAGGGCGGTCTCATGAAAATGGTGGCACCCGTTCTGACGGTTCTGGCCGCGATCCTGCTGCTTTGGTACGCCGCGACCGTCTGGATGAATTCGCAATGGACCTACGACCAGGCCGCACGGGCCGGAGAAGAGGTCACGTTCTCCGAGCTTGTCACCGACACGCTGACCCAGAAACGTCCCGTGCTGCCCGCCCCGCATCAGGTGGCTGTCGGCCTTTGGGAAGGCGTGGCCGGGCAGAAGATTACCTCCAAGCGGAGCCTCGTCTTCCACGGCTGGATCACGCTGTCGGCGACGCTTGCGGGCTTCGCACTCGGCACCGGTCTGGGCATTCTGCTGGCGGTGGGGATCACCCATAGCCGCGCGATGGACCTGAGCGTGATGCCCTGGGCGATCGCGAGCCAGACGATCCCGATCCTCGCCATTGCGCCGATGGTGATCGTGGTGCTGGCGAGCCTCGGCGTAACGGGGCTTCTGCCCAAGGCGATCATCGCGGCTTACCTGAGCTTCTTCCCCGTGCTCGTCGGCATGGTGAAGGGACTGCGCGCGCCCGATCACATGCAGCTCGATCTGCTGAAGACCTATAATGCGAGCCAAGGCGCAACCTTCTGGAAGCTGCGGTTGCCATCGTCGATGCCTTACCTCTTCGCCTCGCTGAAAGTGGGCGTGGCGGCGAGCCTTGTCGGCACGATCGTGGCCGAACTGCCGGCGGGCGCGACCCGAGGGCTTGGCGCGCGGCTTCTGTCGGGCAGCTATTACGGGCAGACGGTGCAGATCTGGTCCGCTCTGTTCGCGGCGGCGGCGCTGGCTGCGATCCTCGTGGTGGTGGTCGGCATCATCGAACAGATCACGCTCAAGCGGATGGGGATGGTGCAATGAGCTGGCTTATTTTCGCAATCGTCTTCTGGCTGGCGGCCTGGGCGCTCAACACCTGGCTTGCCCGCCATCATGGCTCGGAGCGTTGGGCGCGTTTCCTGATCCCGGCCTTGTTCGGCATCACCCTCCTGCTTCTGTGGGAAGGTCTGGTTCGAGGTCTGAATATCAGCCCGGTGATCCTGCCCGCGCCGAGTCAGATCGCGGCGAGCCTGATGGCCTCGACTGCGGTGCTGCGCGAGGATTTCGTGCAGACCATCCTGAAAGGCGCGCTGTCGGGCTATGTCATCGGCTGTGGTGCCGCCGTGGTTGTGGCGATCCTGATCGACCGCTCGCCCTTCCTGCAACGCGGGCTTCTGCCGATCGGGAACTTCGTCGCGGCCCTGCCGATCGTCGGGATCGCGCCGATCCTCGTGATGTGGTTCGGCTTCGACTGGCAGTCCAAAGCGGCGGTCGTCGTGGTTATGGTCTTCTTCCCCGTCCTCGTGAACATGGTGGCGGGGCTGGCGGCCACGAATGCGCTACAGCGCGACCTGATGGCGACCTATTCCGCAAGCTATTGGCAGGGGCTTTTCAAGATGCGCCTGCCTGCGGCGATGCCCTTTCTCTTCAACGGGTTGAAGATCGCAACGACACTGGCTTTGATCGGTGCGATCGTTGCCGAATTTTTCGGCAGCCCGACGAAAGGAATGGGGTTTCGCATCTCGACCGCGGTGGGGCAGCTTGATCTGCCGCTCGTGTGGTCGGAAATTACCGTTGCGGCCCTCGCGGGCTCGGGCTTCTATGGGCTTGTCGCCCTGATCGAGAAGCTGGTGACTTTCTGGCACCCGTCGCAACGGGCCCGGACGTAAGGGCAAGGAAGAGCCTGAGAAAAACCCAAAATCCCGGGCGTAAAGATCCGGGGCCAACAGTGGAGTGAAAGATGAAGAAACTGATCGCAGGGGTGGCGGCTAGCCTCACCATGGCGGGGGCCGCCTGGGCCAACGAGGACGTGACGCTGCAGCTCAAATGGGTCACGCAGGCCCAGTTCGCAGGCTACTATGTCGCGCAGGACAAGGGCTTCTACGACGATGCGGGTCTCAACGTGACCATCAAGCCGGGCGGCCCCGATATCGGACCCGAGCAGGTGATCGCCGGCGGCGGCGCCGATGTCATCGTCGACTGGATGCCGGCGGCGCTGGCCGCGCGCGAGAAGGGGCTGCCGCTGGTGAACATCGCCCAGCCCTTCAAGAAGTCGGGCATGATGCTGACCTGCCTGAAGGAAAGCGGCATCAAGACCCCCGAGGACTTCCCCGGTCATACTTTGGGCGTCTGGTTCTTCGGGAACGAATACCCGTTCCTGAGCTGGATGAACCATCTGGGCATCTCCACAGAGGGTGGCGACGATGGCGTGACCGTTCTCAAGCAGGGCTTCAACGTCGATCCGCTGCTGCAAAAGCAGGCGGCCTGTATCTCGACCATGACCTATAACGAGTATCTGCAGGTGCTCGAAGCCGGGATCCAGCCGGACCAGCTCGTCACCTTCAAATACGAAGACGAGGGCGTGGCGACGCTCGAGGACGGCCTCTACGTTCTCGAAGACAACCTCAAGGACCCGGCCTTCGTCGACAAGATGGCGAAATTCGTGAAGGCTTCGATGGAAGGCTGGAAATACGCCGAGGCGCATCCGGAGGAAGCCGCGCAGATCGTGCTCGACAATGACGAGACCGGTGCGCAGACGATGGAGCACCAGCTGGGCATGATGAAAGAGGTCTCGAAGCTGACCGCAGGCTCGAACGGCACGCTCGATCCCGCGGATTACGATCGCACCGTCGATGTTCTGATGTCGGGCGGCTCGGACCCGGTTATCACCAAGAAGCCGGAAGGCGCCTGGACCCATGACGTGACCGACAAGGCTGGCCTCGAATAAACGCGGCCCTGTTGCTGATGACGAAGCCCTCCGGTGCGCCGGAGGGCTTTTCCATGTTCGCGGTTTCTTAAGGGGAATCGGCTTTGGTGGGCGGCAGGAGGCAGTCGCATGGCCGATCGATCAATCACCGCGCAACGTGCGCGGGCTCGCGCCCGGGCTCGCAAGCGCCAGCAGCGCACGCACCCGGCCCTGACGGCGCTCTACTCGATCTTCGTGATCGGGTTCGCGGGCGCGCTGTTCTACCTCGCATGGAAAAGCCAGTTCGCTGCCCCGCCGAGCTATCTCTTCGATACGCCCACCCAGCCGATCGAGGCGGCCTATTGCCTCGCGGTGGTGCGGGGACTGTCGGGCGGGGGAAGCGGTGGCTATGTCGGAGAGGCGCAGGATTTCTGGCTGGAACGCTTGTTGGAATTCAGCGGCGACGTCGCAGGCAATATCGCGAAGGGGGAAGATGCGCTGGGACGTCATCTGGTCGGCAGGCCCGTACCGGATCGCCAATGGCTCGTCGATGCGATGGACAAATGTTCCAACCGCGCGGTGAATTACGGGGCGCATTTCGACGCGTTCGATTAGCGCGGAGACACGTGGACTAGAAGGAAGGCGCTTGAGAAACCTATTCAGGGAGAGGGCGCGTCACTTGGTGGCGCGTCAGCCGAGGACGCCTCACCTGCGGGCCCCCCGAGGAATGCAGCTTCGGCCGGGGACAGATCGGCCCGGGTTCGGGGCAGGGCGTGCGGCATCTCGGCTTGAATCCACGCCACCAACTCCTCGCGGATATGGCAGCGCAGATCGAAGGTGCGCGGACCGTTGCGGGCGGAGGCGAGGATACGCACTTCCATTACCCGCTCGCGGAAATCGGTGACTTGCAGCGCGAAGACCTTGCCGTCCCACAATGGATCGGCGCGGGCTATCTCTTCGGCTTTCGCGCGGATGGCGGCGATGTCGGCCGTGTGATCGAGGTAGATCATCACGGTGCCGATCAGTTCTGCGCTTTCGCGGGTCCAGTTCTGGAACGGCTGTTCGATGAAATAGCTCAGCGGCACCACCAGCCGCCGCCAATCCCAGACGCGGATGACGACATAGGTGGACGTGATTTCCTCCACATTGCCCCATTCGCCTTCGACGATCAGCGCGTCGTCGATCCGGATCGGTTGGGTCAGGGCAAGCTGGATGCCAGCGAAGAGGTTCTTCAGTACCGGTTGCAGCGCAAGGCCTACCACAAGGCCCGCCGCGCCACCCGCCGCGAGAAGCGACACGCCATATTGGCGTACGGCGGGGAAAGTCATCAGCGCCGTGGCGACCGCGATGATCACGATCATCACCTTGGCCACGCGCATCAGGATGCGGGTCTGAGTAACGTGCTTGCGCGCCAGCAGGTTGTCTTCCGCGTCGAGTTTGAAGCGCCGCAGATGGATCGTCGTCCAGATGTAGAGTGCGGTATAGGCAATCCATGCCAGACAGAGGATCAGCGCGACCAACAGGATATGCGTGATTGCACTGGTGACCGCAGCGCTGGCCGGGGCGACCCCGTTCGCGAGGCCCAGTGCCACGATCAGCAGTATCAGCCGCATCGGTCGCGCGCCGCGCGCCATCAGCGAGCGCCAGAACAGATCGCGGTCGGCCACCGCGCGATTGAGCGCCGTGAACACCACCCGGAACAGCAGCAGAGCGAGCAGCGCCGCCGCGACATAGGTGATCAGCGCCACCGCCCAGTCCGGCAGGAATTTCTGCGCCGTATCGATGGCGCTGGCCAGTTCGGTCTCGATCGTATCGGGCTCCATCCGCGTCTCCGCAATGCCACGCCTTTTTGCTGCGTTGCCGCATTGATGATGGCGCTTCGATCTGCGCTGTCAAATCGGCCTGGACATTGACGCAGATCATCGAGGCCGAAAGGCGGGAATGTAGAATGACATTCGGGAAAACATCCCGTTTCGAGCACTGGAGGAAGCTATGAGACATCGCTTTTCTGCAACCATCGCGCAGCTTGCAGCCCTATTCGCGCTGGTCGCCTTCGCGGGCTGTACGCAGCTTGAGCGCGACATCGGGGAATGCGAGCCGGGCGTCGCGGGGATGTCCGGTATGGCCACGGTCGCCCCGTCGGGCGTGGGAACCTGCTGAGCGGCGTGTAAAGCGCTGTAAAATGATTTTCTTCTCCTGCACTTGCCTGTAAAAGCGAGGGCAGGAGTATTGCATATGGCCCGTTCCGCACTCACTGGCACCCGCATTCGCGAGCGGCGCACTTCGCTCGGTTTGAAACAGGCTGACCTCGCGCGGGCCGCCGGAATTTCCGCCGCCTATCTCAACCTGATCGAGCACAACCGCCGCCGCGTCGGCGATGCCTTGATCGAGCGGATCGCGAGCGCGATGGGCATTGATCCGGTCACGCTGGGCGAGGGGGCGGAAGGGGCGCTGTTCGCAGGGCTGCGCGAGGCGGCGGCGTCGGTGGAGCTGGCCGAGGCCGGCGAGGCTGGCAGCGCCGCGACTGTCAGCCAGCTTGCGCCCGACCTCGACCGGATCGAGGAATTCGTGGGCCGCTTTCCCGCCTGGGCCGCGCTTCTGGTGAACCGTCAGGCGCGGCTGGCCGAATTGGAGCGCGTCGTCGAGACCTATGCAGAGCGCATGGCCCAGGACCCGTTCCTGCTGACCTCGCTCCACGAGGTGCTCTCGGCTGTGACGTCGCTGCGCTCTACCGCTGCGATCCTTGTCGAGACCGAGGATATCGAGCCGGAATGGCGCGCGCGGTTTCTCAACACGATCCAGGAGGAAAGCCTGCGCCTTTCGGGGACGGCAGAGGCCTTGGTCGGCTATCTCGACGAGATGGAAACCGCCGAAACCGGTCTGTCCTCGCCGCAGGAACAGGTGGAGGCGTGGCTCGAGGCGCGTGGCTGGCATTTCCCGGAACTCGAGGGGGACGGGACCGATCCGGCCGAGCTGATCGCGGGCGCGCCGGAATTGGCCTCCGCGGCGGCTCGGGAATTGGCGCGCAACCATCTGCGGCGGCAGGCGGAGGATGCGCGTGCGCTGCCGCTCGATCCGCTGCTGGCGGCGCTGGCCGAGCTCGGGCCCGATCCGGGGGGCTTGGCCGCGCGCTTCGCGGTGCCGCTCGCGCAGGTGTTGCGGCGGCTCGCGGCGCTGCCGGCGGGCGCGCCGGGCTTGGGGCAGCCGGGGCTCGTGATCTGCGACGGCTCGGGCACGCTGACCTTCCGCCGCGCAGCGCCCGGCTTCCTGTTGCCGCGCTTCGCCGCCGCCTGTCCCCTCTGGCCGCTCTACGAGGCGCTCGCGCGTCCGATGCAGCCGATCCGGGCGCTGGTCGACATGGCCGGGCGGCTGCCGCAACGCTTCCTGACATATGCCGTCTCCGAACCGCGCCCGACCGGCTTCGACGGACCCGTGCTGATGCGCGCGACGATGCTGATCCTGCCCGCGCCGCCGCAGAGCTCCGATGCCCCGGCGCGCCCGATCGGTGCGTCGTGCCGTATTTGCCCGCGTGGCGACTGTCCGGGGCGGCGCGAGCCCTCGATCGTCGCGGATGCATCGGCGGAGCGGGCGTGAGGGTTTGACAGGGCGCGACACGGTGGCGATAGTCGGGTGAGGGGGATGGCTATGGCGCAAAGACAGGTGCTGTTGATCGAGGACGAGCCGCATATCGCGGAAGCGATCCGGTTCATCCTGACGCGTGCCGGCTGGACGGTGTCGGTGCTCGAAGACGGCGCGCGGGCAATGGCGCGCATCACCGGCGATCCGCCAGATGCAATCATCCTCGACCTGATGTTGCCGGGGCGGTCCGGTCTCGAAATCCTTGCCGATATGCGCGCGGATGCCGCGCTGCGTGATCTGCCGGTTCTGATGCTCAGCGCGCGCGGGCAGGGACGCGACCGCGATGCCGCGACCCGCGCCGGGGCGACGGCCTTCCTCGCCAAACCTTTTGCGAATGGCGACGTGCTCGATCAGCTCGAGGCGATCACCGGCGGGGGCGCGGCGCGCCGGGAGCCCGCCTGATGCCGCAGACGGGCCAGCCGCTCTTTCTTGCCCGCCGTTCCTATCGCCGCCGCCGCCTGATGGATGCGGCGCGGCTGTTGCCGCTCGTCGGGCTCGTGCTGATCCTGATCCCGGGCCTGTGGCATCCGGCGCAGACCCCGATGCCCGATACCGGTCGTGGAGGGCTCTACCTGTTCGGGGTCTGGATCGCCCTGATCGTCGCGGCCTTCGCGATCGCCCGCGGGCTTGGCCCGGTGCTCGATGCAGAGGATGTGGCCGAAGGCACGGCCAACGCGGACGACGACCGGATGGACGCCGCCTCCACACGCCGCGCGCCGGACGCGCCGCCGCCGGAGGGCTGAGATGCCCTTCAATAATCTCGTCGCGGTCTGCCTGACCTATGTGATCGTGCTCTTCTCGGTGGCCTTCGTCGCGGAACGCCGTGCAGAGCGCCGCCGTCTGCGCTTTCTGCGCTCGCCGGTGATCTACACGCTCTCGCTCTCGATCTACTGTACCGCATGGACGTTCTACGGCGCCGTCGGCTACGCGGCGCGCTCGGGGCTGGAATTCCTGACCATCTACCTCGGCCCGACGCTTGTCTTCGTCGGCTGGTGGTGGGTGTTGCGCAAGCTCGTGCGGATCGGGCGCACCCATCGCGTGACTTCGATCGCAGACCTGATTTCCAGCCGCTACGGGAAATCGAACACGCTGGGCGTCATCGTCACGCTGATGTCGGTCGCCGCCGCCACGCCTTACATCGCGCTTCAGCTGCAATCGGTGACGCTGAGCTTCGGCGTCTTCGCCGCCGGGACGCCCGAGGGCTGGGCATTGCCCGATCAAGGGGCGACGGCGCTGTGGATCGCGGGCGGGCTCGCGATCTTCACAATTCTCTTCGGCACCCGAAACCTCGATGCGAACGAGCGTCACCATGGTGTTGTCACCGCCATCGCGCTGGAGGCGGTGGTGAAGCTGGTCGCGCTGGTCGCGGTGGGCGTTTTCGTCGTCTGGGGCCTGGGCGGCGGGCCGATGGACATGCTTGCCCGGATCGACGCGTCGAAAATCGCGGAGTGGAATCTCAACCCGGGGCGCTTCGCTGGGCTGACCTTCGTCTCCGCCGCCGCGATCCTGACCTTGCCGCGCATGTTTCAGGTGCTGGTCGTGGAGAACGTGGACGAGCGGCACCTCGCCACCGCAAGCTGGGCCTTTCCGGCCTATCTGATGCTGATGAGCCTCTTCGTCGTTCCGATCGCGGTGATGGGGCTGGAGCGTATGCCCGAGGGCGCGAACCCCGATCTGTTCGTCCTCACGCTGCCGCTGTCCGAAGGGCAGGGGAAGCTGGCGCTGCTGGCCTTCTTGGGTGGGTTTTCCTCGGCCACGTCGATGGTGATCGTCGCTGCGATTGCGCTCGCGACAATGGTCTCGAACCATATCGTGACGCCGCTTTGGCTCGCGCTGCGCCGGGAAGGGCCGCGCGCCCAGGGCGATGTGCGCGGGCTGGTTCTGGCCTCGCGCCGGGTCTCGATCATCGCTGTGCTGGCGATGGGCTATGCCTATTACCGGATGTCGGGGGGTTCCGAGGCGCTGGCGGCGATTGGCTTGATCGCATTCGTCGGCGCGGCGCAGGTTTTGCCAGCGTTGATCGGCGGCATCTTCTGGCGCGGCGCGACCCATGTGGGCGCGGCGGCGGGGCTGGTGATCGGCTTCGCGCTCTGGGCCTATACGCTGTTCCTGCCGTCGGTGGGCGATGCCGGGCTGATACCGCAGATCGTTCTCGATCACGGCCTCTTCGGGTTCGAATGGCTGCGCCCGCATGCTTTGTTCGGGATCGCGGGGCTCGACCCGCTGCTGCATGCGCTGTTCTGGTCTCTGCTGTTCAACACGCTGGCCTTCCTGATCTTCTCGATGCTGTCCTTCCCCGGCCCGATGGAGCGGCTGCAGGGCGTGGCGTTTGTCAATATCTACGACCAGAGCCCCGCCGCGCGATCCTGGGTGCAAGGCGGTGCCGAGGCCGAGGACCTGCTGTCGATGTCGCAGCGCATTCTGGGCGCCGAGCCTGCGCAACATTTCTTTCAGGCGCAGGCGGCGGGGCAGGGCAAGGCCGGGTTCCTGCCCGACACCACGCCCGATTTCCTCGCCCGTCTGGAGCGGAAGCTGGCAGGCTCGGTCGGTGCCTCGACGGCGCATGCGATGATCGCGCAGCTCACCGGGGGCACCTCCGTGTCGATGCAAGATCTGATCGCGGTGGCGGGCGAGACGGCGGAAGCGAAGGAATACACCGCGCGGCTAGAGGCGAAATCCGAGGAGCTGGCCCGGGTTGCGCGTGCGCTGCGCGAGGCCAATGACAAGCTGCAGGATCTGTCGGTTCAGAAGGACAGCTTCCTCAGCCAGATCAGCCACGAGCTACGCACGCCGATGACCTCGATCCGGGCGTTTTCCGAGATTCTGATGGAGCCCGATCTGCCGGATTCGATGCGCGCGCAATATGCCGAGATCATCCATGAAGAAGCGCGCCGCCTGACGCGTCTGCTGGATGATCTGCTCGACCTGTCCGTGCTGGAAAACCGTCGCGCGCAGCTCAATGTCTCGGTCGCCAATCTGCACGACCTGATCAACCGCGCGGTGCAATCGGCCTCCTCGACGCGGCCCGAACGGACATTCCGCATCGAACGCGATTTCCCGACCGAGCATATGCCGATCTTCACCGATGCCGACCGGTTGGTTCAGGTCATGATCAACCTGATCTCGAACGCGCGGAAATATTGCGATGCCGAGAAGGCGGTGCTGCGGATCGAAGTTAAGCGCCGCGGCAAGCGGGTGCAGATCGATTTCATCGACAACGGCGCGGGGATTCCGAAAAAGAGCCAAAAGCTGATCTTCGAGAAATTCGCCCGCTTGACCGACCAAAGCCGCGCCGGTAGCGCGGGGCTCGGGCTCGCGATTTGCCGCGAGATCATGTCCAATCTGGGCGGCACGATCGACTATGTGCCTGGGCAGGGCGGGGCCGCGTTCCGCATCACTCTGCTACTCCGGCGCAGTGATCTGCGCGCACCCTCCGACGAGGCTTCCGAGAGCGCAACGCTTTCACGCTAAGACGCGATCGCCGTAGCATTTGAAACGGTTTGTAAACCTCGACCTGCCAAAGCTGGGAAAGAGACCCCGAAGGCGGGCGGATGGAGGTCATGGTTCACGAGCGCGAGACATCGGTGCTGCGGCGTAAGACCGAGGCGGCGAAGACGGGTGCAGGCACGGCCCCGATCACCGCTGCCCGGGCGGTGACGCTCGCGCTGTCCAAGGTCGCGCAGGACAGGCTTGATCTACCGTTGCAAGTCATTGCGATCGAAGAGGCGATGCGGTCGCTCGCCGATTTGCCGGAGATGCTCGAAGACCTGTCACTGCTTGCGGTGATCGAAGGGCCGGCGGAGGCGCTCGGCGTCCTCGCCCTTCCGCCCGCCACTTTGGCGAC
The DNA here is from genome assembly GCF_002213195.1 of Thioclava sp. F42-5. Lineage (NCBI taxonomy): Bacteria > Pseudomonadati > Pseudomonadota > Alphaproteobacteria > Rhodobacterales > Paracoccaceae > Thioclava > Thioclava sp. F42-5. The sequence goes on along the minus strand of NZ_NBNZ01000001.1, from coordinate 459,573 downwards.
GCTGATCGAGATGCAGACGATGGGGCGGTTCGGCAAGGCCATGCCCGCCCCGCGGAAACCCACCCGGATCGATGCTGCGATCGCCGCCGATTTCGTCGATGCGGTGCTGGCCGAGATCGAGGAGGCCCTGATCAGCGAGCCGTCTATTTCATGGGCCGGGGGCTTCCGCTTCGCCTCGCATCTCGACGACCCCCGTCCGCTCGGCTTGCTGCTGGAAGATGTCAGCTATCGCGTCTGGACGGCAGAGCTCAGCTTCGGCGCGACGGGCGAACGCAGCGGCGGTTTCCTCTGGGCGGTTCCGCGCGAAGGGCGGGGCGCCGCAATGCGCCGCGTGGCCCCGGCGACGTGGGAGGATGCGAAGGGAACTGCGAGCCCGGAGGCCGCTTTCGTCCCCGACGACCCCGCGCGCGACTGGTCCGCCACGTTCGAACGCTCCATCCTCGCGGCTTCCGCGCAGCTTGAAGCGGTCCTGCACCGTGTGACCTTGCCGCTGTCCGCCGTGCTCACGCTGCGTCAGGGTTCCGAGATTCCGATCCCGCGAGACGCTCTGGAGCGGATCGCGCTCGAGGCGCAGGGGCGGCGCAAGCTCTCGCTCGCCCGGCTTGGGCAAAGCCACGGCATGCGGGCGCTGAGGCTGTGTGACGCGGAAGCCGCGGGGGCTGCTGGCGCGCAAGGGGTGGGGGCGTTCGATGCCGGAGTGTCACCCTATGCGGAGGCGCCGACCCCGGACGATCTGCCCGGCCTGTCCCGCCTCGGCGACCCGCTCGATCCTGCTTACGACGCGGAAGAGGGGGGGCATGCCGTTCACGCCCCGGAGCCGCGCGGCTTGGTCGGGCTTACCCCGGATATGGATTTCGGGGAGCCGCTCGATCTCGACACGCTCGCGCCATCGCAAGACGAGGAGGAGCTAACACCGTTGAAGATTCAGTCGGGCCTGTGACCACAGGCGCCTCGAAAGCTGCCGACGGAAGCGCGGTGTAGCCTTACGCGCCACGCGCCGCCGGGGGTGTGGGCGTCTCGTTGGTCCCGTTCTCGCAGGGCGGCACCTCCAGCGTGCTGCGGTCCAGCATGCTCAGCCAGATTTTCGCCCGTGGCGCCAGCGTCATGCCGACCCCCATGGCGATCAGGAACAGCCAGCCTTCCCAGCCATTGAAGGAGAGCGAGCCCATCGCGGGGCCGGGGCACAGCCCGGCAAGGCCCCAACCCGCGCCGAACAGGAGCGAGCCGAGCACGAGGTTGCGGTCCACCAGCCGCGGGAACGGTCCCGGCATCGGCGAGCCCAGCATCGAGGTTTCGCGCCGCTTCGCGAAGATCCAGACGAAGGCCATCACGCTCACCGCGCCGCCCATCACGAAGGCCAGCGTCGGGTCCCAGTCGCCGAACACGTCGAGCCAGCCCTGCACCTTTTTCGTGTCGACCATGCCCGCCACGAGGAGACCCGCGCCGAACAATCCGCCCGACAGGAACGCGAAGACGTTGCGCATCAGATCACTCCCAGAAAATGCCGGAAGATCACGAGGACCAGCGCGCCTCCCAGCAGGTAGAAGGCGGTGGCGACGATGCCGCGCAGCGAAAATCGCGAGATCCCGCAGACGCCGTGGCCCGAGGTGCAGCCGTTCGCGATCCGCGTGCCAAGACCCACCATCAGGCCCGCCGCGACGATGACCCAGACCGATGTCGTCATATGGGTGTCGACCGTCTTGTAGAGCGGCACGAGCAGCGGCGGCACCGCGATCAGCCCGCCGAGGAAGGCCACGCGTTCAGACACGGTTTCGCGGCCCGACCCATCGACGAGCCCGCCGACGATGCCGCTCGCGCCCATGATCCGGCCGTTGACCAGCAGAAACAGGCCGGCGCCGGCGCCGATCATCAGGCCCCCGACGAGGCCCCAAATCCAATCTTGATGCATGAGCTCTCCCCGTGCTCCATTTCGGATCGAACGGGCTCTCTGTCCGGAACCCGTCACGCTCCGGATGCTAGCCCTCGCGCCTGCGAGGGCGCAAGCACGTTGATATCTGCATATGTGCGTGAATGCGACCGGTTGATTTGCGTCAAAGCGAAGGAACGCTTGCCCGATTAGCTGGTTGTATCGATCAAGGAGGACAGGATGAAGTCAACTGAAACGCGCAAGAACGAACTCGAAGCCCGGCGGGCCCAACTCTCGGAGCGGATGGCACAGGTCGAATCCGAACTTGAGGGGCACGAGGAAAAAGATTGGGACGACGCCGCGATCGAGCATGAGAGCGACGAGGTTCTCGAAGACCTCGGCCAGTCGGCGCAGTCCGAGATGCGCGCGATCGACGCGGCCCTGGCCCGGATCGAAGCGGGCGAATACGGCTATTGCGTCACCTGCGGCGAGCGTATCGACGAAGCGCGGCTCGATCTGCTGCCTGCGACGCCGTTCTGCCGCGAGCACGCGCCGGGGGCAAAGGCACCCCGCCAGTAACGTGAAGCGCATTCTTTGGACGGTGCAGGGAGAGCTCGATGCCCCTGCACCTCCCCTGTGGGAATGCGCGTTTTCCCTTTTGTTTTGAACCTGCTTCGCTTTAAACTTCGCGCGGCGGCGCATCGCACGGGATGTCCCGTCACAAGTGGGGGACGATGGCGAAACGGGTTAAATTCCGTACACAGGACGGGCTGGCTTGGCTGACGCTTGCCGCGCTTGACGATCAGGGCGCGCGGGCGGGTATCACCGCCGAGATGCGCCAGGCGATCGGCGGTGTGCTGGACCGGGTCGCGGGCGACAGCAGCCTTCGCGGTCTGGTTTTGCAGGGTGGGGCGTCGGGCTGGCCCTGCGCGCCCGATCCGCTGGAGGATTTCGACGAAATCTCGCCGCGCGCCGGGAAGGGCGACGCGGTGCCGAGCCTGTCGGAGCTGTGCCGTCGGCTCGGAGCGCTCGACCTGCCTGTGCTGGCGCGGCTCTCGGGCCGGATCGCGGGCGGTGCGATGGCGCTGGCGCAGGCCGCCGATCTGCGCATCGCCGATCCCGATACCTGTTTCGCGGCACCGGAATTCGCGCTTGGCGGCTTCGTCGGCGCGGGCGGTCTCGTGCGGCTTGCGCGGCGGATCGGTGGCGCGCGAGCGCTCGCGATCGTGGCTGCCGGAGAAGAGGTAGAGGCTGAGCCCGCCCGGGCGCAGGGCCAATGCGACCTCGTGCTGGGCGCGACCGATCGCAGCCAGATCGCCGCCGCGCTCGATATGCTCATCGCCGAGGGCGTGCCGCGCACCGATACCGCGCTGGACGATCCCGCAGCCTATCTCAACGATCTCGCGCCGCTGCGTGCGCAGCTGGGGAAGGGGCCGCTCGCGCCAGTGGGTGCGCGGCTTTTCGAGGTGGTCGAGGGGGCACTGTTGCTGCCGCTCGACGAGGCGCTCGATGTCGAGTCGGTGGCGTTGCAGGATTTGCTCGACGCGCCGCTGTCACGAGCCTTGCGTCACGCCGCCCGGGTCACGCGCCGCGCCGCTCATCTGCCCGGGGAAGGGCATCCCACCGCTCCGCCGCCTTTGCGGATCGGTCTGTGGGATCAGCCCGCCGGGATGGCGGGGGGCTTGCTCGCCGCCGGGCACGAGGTGGTGTTCGGGGCGACCGATCCCGCCGCGATCGAGACCGCCTTCGCCGATATCGCGCGCAAGCAGGAAGTCGCGGTGCAGAGCGGCAGCTTGTCGCCCGATACCCGCGAGGCCGATTGGGCGCGGCTTGGCGCGGCGATGACCCGCGAGGGACTATCTGGGTCGGATGCGATCATCGCGACGGGGACGGGGGCTTTCCCGGCCGCGCCGCTCAGCGCGCGCAATGCCGAGGACCTGCCCGAAGGCGCGGAGGAATTCGGGCTGCGCCGCACCGGCGATCTGTGCGAAATCGTGCCGCCCGACGGCGCGCTGCCTGCCGATCTCTACGCGATGGCAGGGTTGATGCGGCAGGGCGGGATGCAGGTTTTGCGCGGCGGTCCAGGCATAGGCGGTATCGCCGATCATCTGCGCCTGGCCTACATCGCCGCGGCAGAGCGGGCGGTGCTCGCAGGGGCTTCGGTCGCGCAGGTCGATGCCGCGATCCGCGAGGCAGGCGGCGCGCGTCCGCCGCTTGAACTGACCGACCGGCTGGGCATCGACGCCGTGCTAGAGGATTTCGCGCGGCTCCACCGTCCATTCGGTCCGCTGTTGAGTTTGCTCGCGCTCGATGCCGCGGCGAAAGGCGCGGGGCAAAAGGGCTTCTACGATTGGAGCGAGGGCTCGCCGCGCCCGGTGCCCGATCAGGCAGAGGCGCTGGCTGCGTTGCGCGACGAGGCGGGGATCGTGCCGCGTCGCCTGTCGAATGCGCGCATCCGCGCCCGGATATTGGCCGAGCTTGCCAATTGCGGCGCGGAGCTGTTGCAGCACGCGCAGGCGCATCGGGCCGGCGATATCGACGTCGCGGCGCGCCACGTGCTGGGCTTTGCGCCGCAAATGGGCGGGGTGATGTTCGCCGCCGACCGCGCCGGGCTTCTCGCCACGCGCAAGCTGCTGCGCGAACTCGTCGAAGAGGGCGCCCCCGAGCCGGTCACGCTGTGGGATGTGTTGATCCGTAACGGGAAGTGCTTCGCCGATCTCGACGACGCGTGAGGCGAGGCGCCCGTCGGACGGGGCACCTCAGCCGAGGAAGATGCCTAGCACCACCATCATCAGCCCGATCACCGACACGAACAGCGCGCCCATATTGATCGCAATGATCTTTTGCAGCCGTGCGCGCAGTTCCTCGTCGGGCAGGCCCGCGCGTTTGGCGCTCGCCACTTTGACGATGCAATAGAGGATGCCGAACAGCCCGATCACCGAGACGACGGCCCCTGCCCAGATCAGATTTTCCATTGCGGCCTCCGAAAGTTGCGCGCGCCTGCCTAGCCCGTCGCGGGGGGTATGGCAAGAAAAACGCGGGCGCCTGTGTGATCGCGGGAAATCGCACAGGAAAAATCGGCTTGCGGAACCCGCCGATCCGCGCGCGCCGCCTCTTGATGCGCGCAGACGCTCGGGCTAGTCAGAGCGCCGACCCCCGATCGCAAGCAGGAGAGGCCCATGCCCAACGATGCCGCCTACAATGTCGCCGCCGACGAACTGCGCCAGTTCATCGAACAGTTCGAGAGCCTCGAAGCCGAGAAGAAAGACATCGCCGAGCAGCAGAAGGACATCATGTCCGAGGCCAAGGCCCGCGGCTACGACACCAAGGTGCTGAAGAAGATCGTCGCCCTGCGCAAACGCGACAAGGACGACGTGGCCGAGGAAGAAGCGATTCTCGACCTCTACAAATCCGCGCTGGGGATGGGCTGAGCGCCACCGCGCGCCGGGCGATGGTCCGGCGCGACCCGCCCTGTGCTCAGGGCGCGATGAATTCCACACCGGGCATCCGCGCGATCGCGGCGACGTCGGCGTCGTATTGCGCGGTGATTTCCTCGACCAGTTCATCGGTCCAGCCCGGCAGCGGCGCCTCGATCTCGAGCGCTTCGGGCTTGGCGTATTTGTCGAGGAACGCCGCCACGATCTTGCGCCGATGCAGCACCGATTTCGGCGGGTTCGCGTCGAAATAGCTCCGCAGCCGTTCGATCCCCTCTTCGGGCATGATCTGGCGCAGGACCATCATGTCGCCCTTGAGCGCCTGATCCTCCGGCAGCCCGCCGACAGAGCGCAGCACCTCGGGCCAGATCAGCGGCAGGTCCTCGTTGCACCAGATCACGAAGCGCCGGCCGCCCGCGGCCTCCACCATCTGTCGGATGAGCGGCTCCCAGCGCAGCTCGCGCGGGTCGTGGCCTTCCATGATCTGCTCGTAGTTGCGCTTGGGTAGCCGCGCGACCAGCTGCGGGATCAGGCTCGCGGGGTTGATCAGCGCGAGGTGGAACTCGGTCTCCGCGTCGGGAAACAGGTTCGCCAGCGGCGCGAGCTTGCTCGGCGCCATCGCGTAGAACCCGCGCTTGGTGATCACCCGCTCGGGGATGCAGAGGAAGAATGCGTGGCTGAACACCAGCCGGTCGAGGACCGGCGCGTCGGTGCTCGCTTCGATGATCGCGTCCTGCACTTCCTGCGGGGCCGGTCCGCCTTTCAAAGAGACCAGCGCATCGCGCAGAACCATTCGGTAGCTGCGGGGCGCGGGCACGGCGATGCGATGAGATTCGAGAAGCCGATCATTGCTCGAAAGCGCGCCAACGATACGATCTTCATCGGTCGAATGCGCTCCGAGATGGAAAACGACTTTCATTCTGCGCGCCTCAATATCGTCTGCCGGGTCAAGCCCTTATTGTTGGCGCTCACTCTAGCCGCTCCGTTCTGGACAGGCAAACCCGTTTCGGGGTAGGAGGTCGGGACAATTCCGACAAAACTGATCGGGAAAGCCCGTGCCAAAATCCGCCCCATCCCTCCCGGCCCGCCCCATCTCTGCATCGCGCGGGCGCTTGCGTCCGGCTGGTGGGCTGTGGTCGCTCGGGGCCGTAGTGATTGCTGTGCTGGTGCTTGCGCCGATCCTGGCCGTTGGATGGATGGCGCTCGATCCGCGCGACAATATCTGGCCGCATCTGATCGCGACCGTGCTGCCGCGCTACCTGATCAACACGGCAGTGCTGACGGGCGGCGTGGGGCTTCTGGCATCCGCCATCGGGGCGGGGGCCGCGTGGCTCGTGGTGATGTATCGCTTCCCGGGGCATCGCATTCTACAATGGTTGCTCCTGCTGCCGCTCGCGATCCCGGCCTATGTCGGAGCCTACGCCCTCACCGATTTCCTCGACTATTCCGGCCCGGTGCAGACCGCCATGCGCGGCGCTTTCGGCTGGGCCTCAGCGCGCGATTACTGGTTTCCCGAAATCCGCTCGCGCGAGGCGGCGGTCGTCGTGCTGTCTGCCGCGCTGTACCCCTATATCTATTTGATCACCCGTGCGGCCCTGCGCGAGCAATCCGGCGCCAGCTACGAGGTCGCCCGCGCGCTCGGCACCGGGCCGTGGGGGCTGGTCTGGCGCGTAGGCCTGCCGCTCGCCCGTCCAGCCATCGCCGCAGGGGCCGCGATCGCCATGATGGAGACGGTGGCGGATTTCGGCGTCGTGGATCATTTCGGCGTGCAGACCCTGACCACGGGCATCTTCTCGACATGGCTTTCGGGCGGCAATGCAGGCGGGGCGGCGCAGCTCGCGCTGGTGATCCTCGGGATCGTGCTCGCGCTCCTTATGGTCGAGAAACTCTCGCGCCGTCGTGTCCAGTATTACCAAAGCGCGCGTCAGGCCCGTCCGGTTCAGGCGCAGCGCCTGAAGGGTGCGGCTGGCTGGGTGGCGACGCTAGCCTGCGTGCTCCCGGTGGCTTTGGGCTTCGTGCTGCCGGTCGCAGTGATGGGCGGGCATGCGCTCGCCAATCCCGAGGCGTGGTTCGGCCGGGGGCTCGGGCTCGCGCTATGGCACACGATCCTGACCGGGGGCGCGGCCGCTGCGATCACTGTGACGCTCGCGCTGTTCATGGTCTATGGGGTGCGCCTCTCGGGGCAGCGCCTGCCGCGTGCCGTGCTGCCGCTGACGACACTCGGCTATGCCGCGCCGGGGGCTGTGCTGGCGGTCGGCATCCTGATGCCGCTCGCCGGTCTCGATCATGCGCTGGCCGACACCGTACTGGCGCTGACCGGCTATGATCCGGGCTTGCTGCTGACGGGCTCGGCCTTCGCGATCATCCTCGCCTATGTCGTGCGATTCTTCGCCATCGCCCAAGGCGCGAGCGACGCCGCCTTCGGGCGCGTGCCGCCCTCGTTGCCGATGGCCGCGCGGTCTCTGGGGCGCACGCCAGGGGGCGTTCTGCGTAGCCTCTACCTGCCCCTGATGCGCGGGTCGGTCGGCTCGGCGCTGCTTCTGGTCTTCGTGGATTGCGTGAAGGAGCTGCCCGCGACGCTGCTGCTGCGCCCGTTCAATTTCGAGACGCTGGCCACGCGCACGCAGGAAAAGGCGAGCCTCGAGAATCTGGGCGATGCCTCCCCCGCCGCGCTTCTGGTCTGCGCGGTGGGCCTTGTCGCCGTCGCGATCCTCGCCCGCGCGGATGCGGCGCGCGCAGATCTTGCGCGTTCCCGCTGAGCGGCGTCTTGCACGAATTTCTCAGCCGCGCTATTGCGGGCCGGTCACGCCGGCGTAGCTCAGTTGGTAGAGCGTCTGATTTGTAATCAGGGGGTCGGGGGTTCGAGTCCCTCCGCCGGCACCACCTCACCGCGCCCGCGGGCGCGAATTGGAGGGCGCGATGGACGGCACCGCTCAGATTTCCGGGGGGCTTCCGGGGCGCATGTTCGATGCGCTCGTGCTGGGAGGTCCGGCGATGTGGGCGATTGCGGCTCTGTCCGTGATCTCGCTCGCGGTGATTATCTGGAAAATCTGGGATTTGCTGGCCGCCGGTGCGTGGTCGGGCGGGGCACATAGCCAGGCGGCGATCGCGGCCTGGGCAGCAGGCGATCCCGACTGGGCCCAGGCGGCTGTGGCCGGGCGGCGATCGTTGCGCGCGCAGCTGGTCCGAGCGGCGATGGCGAGCCTGCGCGATCCGCAGCTCGATCGGGCCGGGGCCGAGGCCGAGACGGGCCGCGTCGCGCGCGATCTGCTGGCACGGGCGCGCTCGGGGCTTCGGGCACTGGAACTGGCCGTGGTGATCGGCCCGCTTCTGGGGCTTCTGGGCACGGTCGCGGGCATGATCGCGGCTTTCCGCGCGCTGCAGGAGGCGGGGGTCCAGGCCGATCCGGCGACGCTGGCGGGGGGCATCTGGGAGGCGCTTCTGACGACGGCGGCGGGCATGGCTGTGGCGATCCCGGCGCAGATCGCTCTGTCGGGCTTCGACGCCGTGGTGGACCGCCTGCGCCACGACATGGAGGACGCCGCGACCCGCATTTTCGCCCGCGCGCCCGCCACGCTCTCCGAGCGGCCACGCGCCGCCGCCGAGTGAGGCGCGCGATGTTCGCTTTCGGTCAGCCGCGCCCGCGCCGCCGTCCGGCCCTGACGCCGATGATCGACGTGGTTTTCCTGCTTCTGGTGTTCTTCATGCTCGCCTCGCGTTTCGGGGTGGAGCGCATATTGGACCTGACCTTGGGCGGCGGCGCGGCGGGCGCTGAGTGGTCCGGGCCGCCGCGCCTGGTGGATGTGGGCGAAGGCGGCACGGTCAGTCTGAACGGGCAGAGGGTCGCGCTCTCCGATCTGGCGGGCGCGCTGCAGCCGCTGATGGATCAGCCCTCCGATCCGGTCGTGCTGCGTCCGAAAGAAGGCGATCTGAGCGCGCTGACGCAGGTGATCGAGGCGTTGCGCGGCGCGGGGCTCGGCAATCTGGTGCTGGTGCCATGAGGCTCTTCACCGATCCGCCCCGGCGCAGTCTGCCCGAGCCGCTTTTGCCGATGATCAACGTGGTCTTCCTGCTGCTGATCTTCTTTCTGCTGGCGGCGACGCTGGCGCAGCCGACGCCCTTCGAAGTGACCCCGCCCGAGGCTGCGGGTGAGGGAAATACCGATCCCGGCGCGCTGGTCCTGTTTGCGAACTCCGAAGGCGAGATCGCCTATGGAGAGGCGCGGGGCGATGCGGCGCTGGCCGCGCTGGGGGCGGCAGCGCAGAACGCGCGAGCGGAGTGCGGCGCCTGCGCCGACGGCCTGACCCTGCGTGCGGACGGGCAGCTTCCCGGCGACGCGCTGGCGCGGCTGATGCCACAGCTGGCGGAGCTTGGCTTCACCGATCTCAAACTCGTGGTGCGGGGCAAATGACCGCGCGGGGGCTCGCTTTCGCAGGTGCGCTCGGCGCGGCGCTCGCGGTCCATGCGGGCGTGCTGTTGGTCTGGGAGCCTGCGCCTGCGGGCGGGGCGCAATCGGCGGGCGACGGGGGCGACGCGCTCGTCTCGCTCGCGCCGTCTTCCCCGTCCATGGCCGCGCGCGTCGCGGAGTGGGAGCGCCCGCCAGAGGTCGAAACTGAGGTCGCGGCGACGCAGCCTGAGGCTCCGACTGCGCCCAATGCGCCGAAGGCTCCGACCGAGCCAATCGAACTCGCCCCACACGTCGCCGCGCCTACGATGACCGCGCCGCCTGCGCCCGATGCGGCGTTGCCCGAACAGGCCGATCCCGCGCCGCTAGACACTCCGCGACCGAAGGCTAAACCGACGCCGCCTGCGCCGAAGCCAGCGCAGCCGAAAGCGCCCGCGAAGCAACAGGCCTCGCAACCCGCCCCGGCACAGCCCAAGCAGCAGGCGAAGGGGCAGGGCGACAGAGGGGCCGCAGGCGACCGCCGCACGGCCCCCGCGGCGACGCTGTCGGCTGGGCAGATCCGCTCGCTGATGGGATCGTGGGGCGGAGACATTCGCGCCCGGATCGAGCGTGCCAAGCAAACGCCCAGCGGGGCAGGTGCAGGCCGCGTTATCGTGGCGTTGAATATAGCGCGCGACGGGCGGCTCATCGGCGCCTCGGTTGCGCAAAGCTCGGGCAATGCGACGCTCGACCGGGCGGCGCTCGAGGCAGTGCGGCGCGCGGGCCGCTTCCCCGCAGCGCCGCAAGGCTTGGGCAAACCGAGCTACAGCTTCTCCTTGCCGATGGCCTTCCGCTGAGCGCGGCTTGCACCCGTGCGCGCCGCGAGGCAGGGTAGCGCCAACCAAGGAGCGAGCATGCCGATCAAGAACCGTTTTGCCGAGATGCACGCGGAAGCCACCGCATGGCGGCACGATTTTCACCGCAATCCCGAACTGCTTTACGATCTGCCGCGGACATCGGGCCGCGTGGCCGACCTACTGCGGGAATTTGGCTGCGATGAGGTGGTCGAGGGGATTGGGCGCTCTGGCGTCGTCGGCGTGATCGAAGGGCAGGGCGCGCGCCAGGGCGGGCTGCGTTGCGTCGGTCTGCGCGCGGATATGGATGCGCTGCCGATCCGCGAGAAAACCGGCGCCAAACATGCCTCCGAGGTCGAGGGCAAGATGCATGCCTGCGGCCATGACGGGCACACGTCGACTCTGCTCGCTGCGGCGAAATACCTCTGCGAGACACGAAATTTCGCAGGGCGTGCGGTGGTGATCTTCCAGCCCGCCGAGGAGGGCGGGGCCGGGGCCAAGGCGATGATCGAAGACGGCCTGATGGAGCGCTTCGGCATCGAGGAGGTCTACGCGCTGCACAACATGCCGGGGATGGAGCCGGGCAGCTTCGGCATCCGGCCAGATGCGATGATGGCGGCGGCGGATTTCTTCGACATCGTGGTGACCGGCAAGGGCGGCCATGCGGCGAAACCGCAGGAGGTGATAGATCCGGTGCCGATCTCCGCGCATCTGATCCTCGCGTTGCAAAGCATCGTGTCGCGCGCGACCGATCCGCTGGAGGAGATCGTACTCTCGGTCACGACGCTGGAGACCGACTCGAAGGCGCTCAACGTGATCGGCAATTCGGTGAGCCTCGGCGGGACGGTGCGCACGATGAGCGCCGAGACCCGCGATCTGGCCGAGCGTCGCCTGCGCGAGATCGCGCAGGGCGTGGCTGCGACCCATGAGGCGACGGCAGAGGTCGACTACCGGCGCGGCTATCCGGTCACGCGCAACGACCCGGCGGCGGCCGAGGTCGCAGCACAGGTGGCTGAGGCCGTGGCAGGCGCCTGCGACCGCAACGTCGATCCGATGATGGGGGCGGAGGATTTCGCCTATATGCTCGAGGTGCGCCCCGGGGCCTACGGCTTCATCGGCAACGGCCCCAGCGCGCCCCTTCATCACGCGGAATACGACTTCAACGACGCGATCCTTCCGGCTGGCGCAAGCTGGTTCGTCGGCATGATCGAGGCGCGGCTGTCTGCCGAGTGAGCGTCAGCGCATGACCATAACCGCGCATTTTGCATGGCGCACGACGCGCGAGGCGGTCGAGCCGATCAGGTAGTCGCCAAAGCCCGGACGGTGCGACGCGATCACGATGCAATCCGCCCCGATATGCTCGGCGTAGCTCAGGATTTCATGGCCAGGTTGGCCCTCGACGATCGCCCAGTCACCATTGTCGAACTCCGCTGCGCGCGTGGCGAGGTCGCGTTCCAGCGTCTTGCGCAGTTCCTCGGCATAGCCCTCCGGCATGTAATTGATCGCATAGGCGGGGACGTCTTCCATCACGTGCAGCAGGGTGACGCGCGCCCCGTCGCCAGCCAGCGCTCGCGCGACATTGAGCGCGGCGTCGGGGTTATGATCTTCGTCGAAGGCGACGGGCACGAGAATGTTGGAATACATTGGTTTGGCTCCCTTTCTTTGTAGGGAGCCTGCCAGAAGGAGTGCCGTCGCGCATTGATTTGAGTCACGCCGGAGTTGGCCCCCGACACCAAATTCCCGTGAGTTGCCCGAGACCTGCGCTGCGTTTACGGCGAACGCAGGCCGGTAACTGTCAACCGCCGGTATGGCTCATGTGGCGCGACATCTGGCCCGAGACGGTCTGGCGCGAATAGTCGAAATCATGGCCCTTGGGTTTGCGCGAGATTGCCTCGCGGATCGCCGCTTCCAGTGCCGCGTCGTCCTCGCTGGCCCGCAGGGGTGCGCGCAGATCGGCGTTGTCCTCCTGGCCGAGGCACATGAACAGCTCGCCCGTGCAGGTCACCCGCACACGGTTGCAGTTCTCACAGAAGTTATGCGTCAGCGGCGTGATGAAGCCGATCTTCTGGCCGCTTTCTTCCAGCCGGACGTAGCGCGCAGGCCCGCCGGTCGATTCCGCCAGATCGGTCAGGGTGAAGCGTTCGGCCATCGCCCTGCGCACATCTGACAGCGGCCAGTATTGATCGAGCCGCAGGTCGTCACCCATCTCGCCCATCGGCATCACTTCGATGAAGGTCAGGTCGAAGCCTTCCGCCGCGCACCAGTCGATCAGGGTGAACAGTTCGTCCTCGTTGAAGCCCTTCAGCGCGACGGTGTTGATCTTGACCTTGAGGCCGGCGCGTTTCGCGGCCTCCAGCCCCTTCAGAACCTGTTCGAGCCGCCCCCAGCGGGTGATCTTCGCGAATTTGTCGGCATCCAGCGTGTCGAGCGAGACGTTGATCCGCTTCATCCCCAAAGCTGCGAGATCATCGGCGAATTTCGCAAGCTGCGAGCCATTGGTGGTCAGCGTAAGCTCGCGCAGGTCGCCGGTGTCGAGATGGCGCGCGATCGAGCGGAAGAAAGTCATGATGTCACGCCGCACCAGCGGCTCGCCCCCGGTGATGCGCAGCTTCTTCACGCCGAGGCGGATGAAGGTAGAGCAGAGCCGGTCCAGTTCCTCGAGGGTCAGCAGTTCCTTTTTCGGCAGGAACTGCATGTGTTCGGCCATGCAATAGGTGCAGCGAAAATCGCAGCGATCGGTGACCGAGACCCGCAAATAGTCGATCGGGCGGGCGAAGGGGTCGATGAGGGGCGTGTTTTCCATGCTGCGGAAGGTAAGGCGCGTGACGGGGGGCGGCAAGGGCCGTTGCGCGGATCGAAGCGGATCGGTCGCCGGGCAGGCGATTGTGCGAGGGGGTGACACCGGGCGCGGACTGGGCATAGGCTCGGTTAGATTTCAAGGAGATTTCGAATGCGCAAACCCCTCGCTCGCCCGATCCTCGCGCTCGTATTGATGATGCCGATTGCGGGCTGCGCCACGCTGGGGCTCAACGGTCCCAACGCAGCCGCCCCGAATACTGCGACAGCGCGCGGCTCCGCGACCGCGCGGGACGCGGCCCCGATCCCGAAGCCCAGTGCGAAATCTGCCGATTCCCTCGACACCACCACGGCGGAACAGCGTGCCGAGGCTGCGAAGAAACCCGTGGGCGGCGAAACCAAGCTCGGCACAACCATCGCGAGCCTTGGCGATCCCGCCGATCCGGGCTTCTGGGTAAAGACCGGGCTGGTGAAAAGCGAGACCCCCGGCCGGATCGAGGACCCGAAGACCGGGAAGTCGGCGAAGGTCACCCTGATCCCGTCGGGCAAGGCGGCAGGCTCTGGTTCGGAAGTGTCGCTGCCTGCGCTGCGTCTGCTCGAGGTGCCGCTGACCGATCTGCCCGAACTCACCGTGTACAAGCTCTGAGCTGTTCGCGATGAACCCTCTGCGCGAGATCGATATCCCGCCGCTCTGGCTCGTACTGTTCGCGGCGCTGGTCTGGGCGCTGGGGCAGGTCGTGCCGATGCCTTTTCGATATGACCGCGCGCTCGGGCTGATCGCGATCGCGCTAGGGCTCGCGTTGATGCTGGTCGCGGTGGGGCAGATGCTGCTCCGCCGCACCACCTTCATTCCGCGCCGTGACCCGTCCGAACTTGTGACCTCCGGCGTCTTCGCGCTATCGCGCAACCCGATCTATCTGGGCGATGCGCTGGTGCTGGCCGGGCTTGCGCTGATCTGGCACGCGCCTTTGGGGCTTCTGCTGGTGCCAGTTTTCATGTGGTTCATCACACGGCGCTACATTCTTGGCGAAGAAGCAAGGATCGCGGCGCATTTCGGCGAAACCTACACCGCCTATCGTGCCCGGACCCGCCGCTGGCTCTGATCGGGCCGCGGCAAAGTGCTGCGGGCGCAAAAAAATCTGATGTTGCCGCAATCGCGCAGCAGCTGAAAAGGCGCGCCATAACACCCTGATCTAAATAAATAAATTACCCCGAATTTCGGTATTCAATGGTATACACGAACCGGTGAGTGGCGCTGTGAGCGATTAAGAAGGTTTTACGAGCCATAGCTGCTTGTGAAACATTATTGCGCGATGCTAAGGAGTACGTCGCAAGATTCCGGGTGCGCAGGCCAGCGGCTAAACGCACCGCTATCCAAGGGGGAGTTAGAGTGAAAATCGGAGCTCCAAAGGAGATTTTCGAGGGCGAGGCGCGGGTCGCCATGACGCCCGACTCGGCTTTGCAGCTGCAAAAGCTGGGCCATGAGTGCTTCATCGAGACCGGAGCAGGCGTCCGTGCCGGCTTCACAGACGAGGCTTACGAGGCCGCGAATGTGACCGTCGTCAAAACCGCCGCCGCGCTGTTCAAGGACGTGGATTTCGTCATCAAGGTTCGGCCGCCGAGCGATACGGAGGTCAAGCGCCTCAAGCCCGGCCAGACCCTGATCTCGTTCTTCTACCCGGCCCAGAACGAAGAGCTTCTGAAAGCCGCCGAGAAGACCGGTGCGAACGTGATCGCGATGGACATGGTCCCGCGGATTTCGCGCGCGCAGAAGATGGATGCGCTGTCCTCCATGGCCAATATCGCAGGCTACCGTGCGGTGCTCGAGGCAGGCAACAACTTCGGCCGCTTCTTCACCGGTCAGGTGACGGCGGCAGGTAAGGTTCCGCCGGCGAAAGTGCTCGTTGTTGGTGCCGGTGTGGCCGGTCTTGCCGCGATCGGGGCTTCGACCTCGCTGGGTGCGATCACCTATGCGTTCGACGTGCGTCCCGAAGTGGCCGAGCAGATCGAGTCGATGGGCGCGGAATTCGTCTATCTCGATTTCGAGGAAAGCCAGACCGACGGCGCGGAGACGGGCGGCTACGCCAAGCCTTCCAGTCCGGAATTCCGCGAAGCGCAGCTCGCGAAATTCCGCGAACTGGCGCCCGATATCGACATCGTCATCACCACCGCGCTGATCCCGGGCCGCGATGCGCCCGTGCTTTGGACCAAGGACATGGTCGAGGCGATGAAGCCGGGCTCGGTGATCGTCGACCTCGCCGCCGAGCGTGGCGGCAACTGCGAACTGACCGTGCCGGACCAGAAGATCGTGAGCGACAATGGCGTGACCATCGTCGGCTACACCGATTTCCCGAGCCGCATGGCGACGCAGAGCTCGACGCTCTACGCGACCAATATCCGTCACATGATGACGGATCTGACGCCCGAGAAGGACGGTGTCGTCGTCCATGACATGGAAGACGACGTGATCCGCGGCGCGACCGTGGCCTATCAGGGCGAGATCACCTTCCCGCCGCCGAAACCCAAGGTGGCCGCGATTGCGGCGCAGAAGCCGAAGGAAAAGGCCAAGGAGCTGACGCCGGAGGAAAAGCGCGCCAATGAGGTCGCTGCTTTCAAGAAGCAGACCCGCAATCAGGTGACGCTGCTCGCCGTGGGCGCGATCGTGCTTCTGGGCGTGGGCCTCGTCGCACCGGCCAGCTTCATGCAGCACTTCATCGTCTTCGTGCTCAGCTGTTTCGTGGGCTTCCAGGTGATTTGGAACGTCTCGCACTCGCTGCACACGCCGCTGATGGCTGTGACCAACGCGATCTCGTCGATCATCATCCTCGGCGCACTGTTGCAGATCGGTTCGGGCTCGTGGCTCGTGATCGTGCTCGCAGCGCTGTCGGTGTTCATGGCCGGGATCAACATCTTCGGTGGCTTCATGGTCACCCGGCGCATGCTCGCCATGTTCCAGAAGTCGTAAGAGGGGGAGAGCGTAATGGAAAACGGATTCTCGACCGCCGCCTATGTCGTCGCGGCAGTTCTCTTCATCCTCTCGCTGGGCGGCCTTTCGGGGCAGGAAAGCGCGAAACGGGCGGTGTGGTATGGCATCGTCGGCATGGGCCTTGCGGTTCTGGCGACGCTGATCGGCCCCGGCTCGGGGCTCTGGCTTCTCTCGGTCATCCTGATCGCGGCTGGTGGCATCATCGGCTGGTTCGTCGCGAACCGGGTGCAGATGACGGAAATGCCGCAGCTGGTGGCCGCGATGCACTCGCTGGTCGGTCTTGCCGCCGTCTTCGTGGGCTATAACGCCTATATCGAGATGGCGCGCGTCGGCGCGATGGGCGTGGAAGAGCAGCACGCGCTGAAGGGCTTCGCCGCTCTGATCGCGCACAAGACGCCGGTCGAACTATCGATCCTGCGCGTCGAACTGTTCCTCGGCGTGTTCATCGGGGCCGTGACCTTCACCGGGTCTGTGGTCGCGTTTGGCAAGCTCGCGGGCAAGGTGACCTCGAAGGCCACCAAGCTGCCGGGCGGGCATATCCTCAATGCGACCGCCGCGATCCTCTCGGTGATCCTGCTGATCGCGTTCATCAACGGGGCAGGGGCCTGGGCGCTGATCCTGATGACCCTTCTGGCGTTCTTCATCGGCTACCACCTGATCATGGGCATCGGCGGCGCCGATATGCCGGTCGTGGTGTCGATGCTGAACTCCTATTCGGGCTGGGCCGCGGCGGCGATCGGCTTCTCGCTGGGCAACGATCTTCTGATCGTGGTCGGCGCGCTGGTCGGCTCCTCGGGTGCGATCCTGTCCTACATCATGTGCAAGGCGATGAACCGCTCGTTCATCAGCGTTATCCTCGGCGGCTTCGGCGGTACCTCCGGTCCCGCGATGGAAGTCGAGGGTGAGCAGATCGCGATCGACGCGGACGGCGTGGCCTCCGCTCTGCGCGACGCGGACAGCGTGATCATCGTGCCGGGCTACGGCATGGCGGTTGCGCAGGCTCAGCAGGCGGTGTCGGAACTGACCCGCAAGCTGCGCAGCCAGGGAAAGGAAGTCCGCTTCGCGATCCACCCGGTCGCGGGTCGTCTGCCGGGGCACATGAACGTGCTGCTGGCCGAGGCGAAAGTGCCTTACGACATCGTTCTGGAAATGGACGAGATCAACGAGGACTTCCCCGATACCGACGTGGTGATCGTCATCGGCTCGAACGACATCGTGAACCCCGCCGCACAGGAAGATCCGAACTCGCCGATCGCTGGCATGCCGGTTCTGGAAGTCTGGAGGGCCAAGCAGGTCTTCGTCTCGAAGCGCGGTCAGGGTACCGGTTATTCGGGCATCGAGAACCCGCTGTTCTACAAGGAGAACACCCGGATGTTCTATGGCGACGCCAAGGACTCGGTGAACCAGCTGCTGCCGCTGATCGACTGATCTGCGGGGCAGGGAAATGGGAAACGGCCGGTCGCAGGACCGGCCGTTTTCGTTTGGGGTGATTGGCCCGGGGCTGGCAGCCCCGGGCCGCGCCCGACCCTCCAACAGGGAGGGCTCATTTTCGATGTCGGCGCCGGCATGGAGGTCGCTTGGGCTTGCGAGATAAACCGTCCAGCCGCATGCGCATCAGCGCGCCCACCCGAGGCTCGGGCGCGTCCCTCTGTCGCTAAATAGAAAACCGAAGGCCTTACGCCCCCGCAGCCTCACCGGCCAGCTTGCGGATACGCTCCACCATCGCGCGCAACCCGTTCGAGCGCTGTGCCGATAGGTGGTCGTTCAGGCCCAGACGGCCCAGCTCGGCGGGTGCGTCGACCTTCAGCACCTCTTCGGCGGTCAGCCCCGAATAGAGCGCATGCAGGATCGCGATGAGGCCCTGCACGATCATCGCATCGCTCTCGCCCTGAAAGTCGAACACCGCATTCGGGCCGGTCCCCTCGATCCGGGGCAGCAGCCAGACCTGGCTCGCACAGCCCTCCACCTTGGTCGCAGGCACCTTCACCGCATCGTCGAGGGGCGGCAATTCGCGGCCCAGCTCGATCACGTGACGGTAGCGGTCCTCCCAGTCGTCGAGAAATTCGAAGGTCTCGGCAATCTCTTCAAAGGCTTCGCGCGCCATGGTCACTCGCTCCTTGGGACAGGGAATTGTCTCTTGGGTAACGGGTTCGCGCCCGAGGGTCCAGACGCGGCTTTTCAAAAGCGCCGCAATGGGCTACCACGAAATCGGGTCCAGACCCGGGACAGTATCGGAGCCATCATGAACAAAGCCCTGATCGCGGCACTTGCCCTGACGCTCACCACCGCAGGCTGCGGCACCATCCGTGACAGCAAGCTCAACCCGTTCAACTGGTTCGGGCGCGACACGGCCGCGCCGGTGCAGACACTCGCCCCGCGGGGCGGCTACCCCGTGAAGGTGGGCAAGCCGAACCAGCAGCAGGTCGCGCAGGTCTCCTCGCTCTCGGTCGAGAAGATCCCTTCGGGTGCGATCATCACCGCGATGGGGCTGCCGCCGACGCAAGGCTACTGGGACACCGATCTGGTTCCGCTGAACAGCGGCGCACCGGATGAGAACGGCACGGTGACCTATGTCTTCATGGTCTCGCCGCCGCCCGCCGACAGCCCCGATGCGCGCCGCGTGATGAACCCGCAATCGCGCGAGGTCTCGGCGGCAGCGTTTCTCAACAATTACAAGCTGCAGGGCGTGCGCAAAATCGTGGTGCAGGGTGTGTCCAACGCGCGGTCCGTGGCACGCTGATCGTCACTTCAGTTGATTTAGATGAGGCTCGGGAGAACCCGGGCCTTTCTCTTGTCGCCTTGTCCGGATCAGCCGCTTCAGCGGCCCGGGCAGCGCCGGACCGCCCCCTCGGGCGGGCGCTTTGGTGGCTTCAACGCGCGCATTGAATGCTTCCGAAACTTTCGAAGACTACCAAAGAAGTGGGCGCCCACCCGGCGTTCAGGTGCAGCGCCTCCGGTGCCCCTTAAACGTCGACCAGCTTTACCGCGCCGCTATCGGCGGTCAGGGCCACTTCGCCTTTGGCCAGACGCAGCGCGTCATGCCCGAAGACCTCGGCGCGCCAGCCCTGCAGGGCGGCCACGTCGCGCTTGCCAGCGGCGATGCGGTCGAGATCGGACGAGGTCGCGATCAGCTTCGCGGCGACGCCCGCCTGCTGCGATTTCGCCTTCAGCAGCACGCGCAGCAGATCGCCAAGCGCGGTATCGACTTGCAGTTGTTGGGCCTGATTGTCGGGGCGGGGCAGCTTCTCGTTGGGCATCTCCAGCCCTTCGCGCACCGCCGTAAGGATGCCCTCGGCGATCTCGCCCTTGCGGGCCTCGCGCAGCAACAACCGCGACTTGCCCAACTCGTCGATCGAGGTCGGCTTGGTCGAGGCCAGCTCCAGCAGCGCGTCATCCTTGAAGATACGGCTCCGCGGGATGTTGCGGTTCTGGGCGTAACCTTCACGGAACTGTGCCAGCTCGCGCACGATGGCGAGGAAACGGCCCGAATTGGTCCGAGTCTTCACGCGCTTCCACGCCTCTGCGGGGCGGTTGATATAGGTCTCGGGGTTCAGCAGAACCGCCTCTTCCTCTTCGACCCAGGCATCGCGTCCCGTTTTCTTCAGCTGTTCGTCGAGGAATTCATAGATCACGCGCAGATGGGTCACATCGGCGATCGCGTATTTCTTCTGTGCCTCGGTCAGCGGACGGCGCGACCAGTCGGTGAAGCGCGAGGATTTGTCGAGCGACTGCTTGGCGATCTTGCGCACCAGCGTCTCGTAACCCACCTGCTCGCCAAAGCCGCAGACCATCGCGGCGATTTGCGTGTCGAACAGCGGATCGGGAAAGACCTGCGCGTCGGTGTAGAAAATCTCCAGATCCTGCCGGGCTGCGTGGAAGACCTTCACGGTCTCCTTGTGGCGGAAAAGATCGTAGAGCGGCTCGAGCGAGAGGTCGTCGGACAGCGGATCGACCAGAACGGCCTCGCCTTCGGTCTCGCCATGATCGGGGAGCGCCATCTGCACGAGGCAAAGCTTGGACCAGTAGGTCCGCTCGCGCAAAAATTCGGTGTCGACGGTGACGTAGGGCTCTTGCTTGGCCTTTTCGCAGAAGGCCGCGAGGGCCTCGGTCGTGGTGATGGTCTGCATATCGCGCTTTCAATTCGGTGCGGGCTCATCCCGCGCAGGTGCAAATTCCCTAGACCTTCATAGGACAAAAGGGAAGGGTCGGGCGCGTCGCGGCCCTGATAGCGTGGCAGAAGCGCAAGTTTCAGTGCTGCAGAAGGAACGCGGCCCAGGTCAGCCCGTAGAGGATGGGCTGGTGGATCAGATAGATCGGCAGGGTGTGGCGCCCCGCGAACAGCGCGACTTTCATCACCGCGCGGGTCTCCTCGGGCCGGTAGCGCGCGGCCCGTTTCCAATAGCCCAGACGGTCGAGCAGTTTCGCAACCCCCATCCCGACAAGGAACGGCCCGATCCACGGGAAGACCGGCTCGAAATCCATCGACGGGCGCCAGTGGGTCGAGAGACCCAGCCACCAGAGCCACGGCTGGTTGAACAACTCGAAGGCGTAGTTCAGATGCACCCAGACCGCGATCACGCCAAGCGCCGCGAGCAGGATCCACGGTAGGAACAGCAGCGCCGCGCCGATGAGCGAGCTGACCGCGATGGAATGCAGGATGCCGTAATAGATGAAATATTCCGGCATCATCACGTAGGTCGCCGCGCTCACCAGCGCCGCCGCAACCACCACCTTTCCCAGCCGCCGCCAGAACGGGGCCGCACGGAAACCGTGGCGATGGGCGAGGACGAGGCTGACGCCGGCCATGAAGATGAACGTACTGGCAACGACACGCGCGAAATCGAGAAAGGCCGGATGGAAGACCGTGCCGCGCGGCACGAAGCCGAAATTCTCGAGATCGTATGTCAGGTGGAAGATCGCCATCCCGATCAGTGCTATGGCCCGGATCAGGTCTGGGGCGATCATGCGCCCGCGCGGGGCCGTATCCGGGTTCGTTTCCATGTGCTTGTCATGCGCGAAGCGGCGGCTGCTCGCAAGCGGGTGCGGCGCATTTCGGCGTGAGCGTGCTTACCGGGAAACGCTTGGGGCGCGTTCAGAGATAGACTGGGGTGCGGTCGCCCTCGGCGAAGCGACGCAGCACGGCCGGGTAGAGGCGATGTTCCTGCACCAGCACGCGGGCCGCGAGGTCGTCGGGGGTGTCGCCTGCCTCGATCGGAACGCGCGCCTGGCCGAGGATCGGCCCCTCGTCGAGCACCGGCGTCACCTCGTGCACCGTGCAGCCCGCCACCGCATCGCCTGCCTCGATCGCGCGCTTGTGGGTATGCAGGCCGGGATATTTCGGCAAAAGCGAGGGGTGGATGTTCAGCATCCGGCCCTCGAACCGCGCCACGAATTCCGGCGTCAGCACCCGCATGAAGCCCGCAAGGCAAAGCACATCGGGTTTCGCGGCGAGGATCGGCTTCAGCAGCTCGGCCTCGAAACCGGCGCGGTCCTTGCCATAGGGGCGGTGGTCGATGGCGGCGGTCGGCACGCCCATCCGCGCGGCCTTCTCCAGCCCCCCGGCTTTCGCGTCGTTCGACGCGACCAGCACCGGGCGGGCAGGGTGGTCCTCTGCCATGCTCTCGACCAGACGGACCATGTTCGAGCCGCCGCCCGAGATCAGGATCGCGACACGGATCACAGCAGCGCGCCCTCGTAGGCGATGCCCTGTTCGGAGGTGACGGTGCCGATGCGGGTGACGGTTTCGCCTTCACTTGCCAGCAGGGTGGCGATCTCGTCGGCCTTGTCAGCTGCGACGACGACGATCATGCCGATGCCGCAATTGAAGGTCTTGAGCAGCTCACGCTCTTCCATCGAAGCGGTCTCGGCGAGCCAGCGGAACACGCCGGGCAGCTTCCAGGCATTGAGGTCGATCGTGGCGCCCATGCCCTCGGGCAGAACGCGGGGCAGGTTCTCGGTCAGACCGCCGCCGGTGATATGGGCGAGCGCATGAACGCCACCTGCGCGCACCGCAGCCAGGCATTGTTTGACGTAGAGGCGGGTTGGCGCCAGCAGTGCCTCGCCAAGCGAGCCCTCACCGAAGGGGCAGTCAGCGTCCCAGCCAAGGCCGGACATCTCGACCACCTTGCGTACGAAGGAATAGCCGTTGGAATGCACGCCGTTCGAGCCGAGGCCCAGAAGCACGTCACCCTCGGCCACGCCTGCGGGCAGGTCCGAGCCGCGTTCCATCGCGCCGACCGCGAAGCCCGCGAGGTCGAAATCGCCCTTGGAATACATGCCCGGCATTTCCGCCGTCTCACCGCCGATCAGCGCGCAACCGGATTGTGCGCAGCCTTCCGCGATGCCTTCGATGATGCGCGCAGCCTGATCGATCTCGAGCTTGCCGGTCGCGAAATAATCCAGGAAGAACAAAGGCTCGGCGCCTTGGCAGACCAGATCGTTCACGCACATCGCCACGAGGTCGATGCCGATCGTGTCGACATTTCCGGTGTCGATCGCGATGCGCAGCTTGGTGCCCACGCCATCGGTCGCGCCGACGAGGATCGGATCGTTGTAGCCCGCCGCCTTCAGGTCGAAGAGTGCCCCGAAGCCGCCCAGACCCGACATCGTGCCCGAGCGCTGCGTGCGCTTGGCCGCGGGTTTGATCCGGTCCACCAACGCATTGCCCGCGTCGATATCGACGCCCGCATCGGCATAGGTCAGGCCCTGTGTTTTCTCGGTCATCGCGGCGCACTCCGGCAAGTAAACTCTTGGCCGAAGCCCTAGCGTAACCGCACGCCCCCCGCAACGTCGAAGGGGCGGGGTGTTCGCGCTTTCTTGACGCCCGCGCGTCGTCTCACTAGAGGAAGATGCAATGGTGGGCCTGTAGCTCAATTGGTTAGAGCAGGGCGCTCATAACGCCTTGGTTGCGGGTTCAAGTCCTGCCGGGCCTACCAGTTTTCTCCCGAAGTTTCCGCGCCTTCACGGCCAGTGGCCGTGACTCTCCCTATACGTGTCGGCCTGCCCGGAAAGCCCTTGTTTCGCCCAATTTGCGCCCCGAGGCGTTCACGAACCCGCGCCAAATGAGGGCCGTGTCAGCGTACCAGTAACTATAAAAATCGAGCAGCCACGTCATAGGCCCCGATAGTTTGTGCACAGTCTTCGAGGGTTGGAGACCGGTCCCGCTTGGGCCCGGTTGACGGAAAACAAGGTAAAGCAGCGGCGACATGGCCACGACGTTCAGCTGGATATATCTCGGGCAGGTTGTCGATCAAAATGGGACGCCCTTTGATCTTGATCCCGACGAGTCGAACTGGAAGGTCGAAAACTCGCGTGTCCTTGAAGGGATGACGATTGGGGATTCGACCGATCCTCTTTTCAGCAATATCACCGAAGCGACGCTAATAGATAACGGCGGGGCGTCCGGCGCTCTCGATACCCGAAACGCAACCTCGAACGATACGATCCGCACGGATATCGGTAACGGCGTTTCGAATTTCACCTTCGACAGTCTAGTCATCTACGAAACGACTCTCACCTATACGGACGGCACGACCGCGAGAGTCCAGTCGGTCCTCGTTCAGACCAACTCGGGCCACCTGTTCCTCGCACCCGAGATGTCCAACGATGCGACCACGGCGGCCTACGAGGCCAAGCCGATCCGGTCCATGGCCATAGGGCGCGTGATCAGCGACGACGGCGCGAACCTCGCGCAGGATCGCTACGTCACCGGCTTCGACGACGGCTATGTCGACGGCACCTCTGGGGCGGATCGGATCGACGTGAACTATGTCGAGCCGATCGCGAATGGCTCAGACCGCGTGGACAATAACGATGCGGGCCTCGCGGGCAGCAGCGGCAATGACGACTACATTCGCGCCTATGGCGGCAACGATACCGTGCTGGCCGGCCTCGGCAACGACACGGTCGATGGCGGCACGGGCGACGATTTGATCGACGGCGGGTCGGGCAACGACTCGCTGATCGGGGGTGCCGGCAATGACACGCTCCTCGGCGGTAGCGGAAACGACACGCTCACCGGGAACGACGGCAACGATTCCCTCGATGGCGGCGCGAATAACGACTGGCTCGAGGGTGGTATCGGGCACGATACGCTGATTGGCGGGACGGGTAACGACCGACTGATCGGCGGCGCTGGCAGCGACTCGCTCGAGGGCGGGGCGGGGGCCGAT
Source organism: Thioclava sp. F42-5 (assembly GCF_002213195.1). Classification (NCBI taxonomy): domain Bacteria; kingdom Pseudomonadati; phylum Pseudomonadota; class Alphaproteobacteria; order Rhodobacterales; family Paracoccaceae; genus Thioclava; species Thioclava sp. F42-5. The sequence goes on along the minus strand of NZ_NBNZ01000001.1, from coordinate 435,081 downwards.
ACGCTCGAGGGCGGTACCGGGAATGACACGCTGCATGGCGGCGCGGGCGGCGACGTCCTGTCTGGCGGAACCGGCATGGACTATGTCGACTATTCCGACTCCGCGAGCGCTGTGAACATCAACCTCGGCGCCGGGACCGCTACGGGGGGCGATGCGACGGGCGACACGCTCAGCGGCATCGACGGGATCTACGGCTCGGCGGGAAACGATACGCTGATCGGCTTCGACGGCGCCTCCTCGGACCCGACGGATGGCTACACCAACGTCTTCTATGGCAACGGCGGGGACGACTATATCGACGGCGCGGGCGCGGATGACATCCTCTACGGTGGCACCGGTAACGACACCATGCTGGGCGGGTCGGGCAATGACTCGCTCGATGGCGACGCAGGCAATGACAGCCTCACCGGCGGCACCGGCAATGACACGCTGTCCGGTGGCGACGGGAACGACGTCTTGCAAGGCGGCGTCGGCAGCGACCAACTCCACGGCGGAGCGGGCAACGATACGCTCTCGGGCGGTGGCGGCGACACCCTCGTCGGCGGCGCGGATGCCGACAGGTTCATCGATCTCATTCCCGGCGACACGATCGACGGCTCGGAGACGGGCGATGATTTCGACATCATCGACCTCAGCGACTGGGGTTGGAACAATGTCGCCGTGCATCGCGATGCGACGAACCCGGAGAACGGCACGATCGATTTCTTCGACGGCAATGGCGCGGTCGTCGGCACGGTCAGTTTCTCGAATATCGAAAAGGTCATCCCCTGCTTCACCCCGGGCACGCTGATCGCGACACATAGCGGCCCCCGTTCAGTCGAAAGCCTGCAGGTCGGTGATCGCATCCTGACTCGCGACAGCGGCTTCCAGCCCATCCGCTGGATCGGCATCCGCGCAATCAGCACTGCGGAACTGCTGGCCAAGCCGGAATTCCGCTCCATCAAGATCGCACCGGGCGCGCTGGGCGCGAACCAGCCCGAGCGCGAGATGCGCGTCTCGCCGCAGCACCGCATCCTGCTGACCGGGCCGCGCGCGCAGCTGATCGCAGGCGAGCCGGAGGTGCTGGCCGCGGCGCGCCATCTCGTCGGGCTGCCGGGGATCGAGATCGACGAAGAGGCCGAGGCGGTTACCTATATCCACGTGATGTTCGACAATCACGAGATCGTCTTCTCCGACGGACTCTGGACCGAAAGTTTTCAACCGGGGCGGGCGACGATGCAGGATATGGACCGCGCACAGCGGGACGAACTGCTCGCGCTGTTCCCGGAATTGAGCTGTGGAACCGAAAGCTACCTCGCCGCGCGCCCCAGCTTGAAGCGCCACGAAGCCCGGATCATCGCGGCCGCCTGACTTGGCGCGCCCTTGCGTTTGCCCGCTCTGGATCGCTACAGGGGTTGTTGACCCGTGGATCAATAAAAGGAGCGCGCCGCAATGTCTGACCTCGAAACCTCCCCCAAGGACGACAGCAGGCCGCGCCCGAACATCCTGATCCTGATGGTCGATCAGCTCAACGGGACGCTATTTCCCGATGGTCCGGCGGAATGGCTGCATACGCCCCACCTGCGCAAGCTGGCGGAACGTTCGGTGCGGTTCGAGAACGCCTATACCGGCTCGCCGCTCTGCGCGCCTGGACGCGCGGCCTTCATGTCGGGCCAGCTTCCCTCGCGCAACGGCGTCTATGACAACGCGGCCGAGTTCCGCTCGGACATTCCCACCTATGCCCACCACCTGCGCCGCGCGGGCTACCAGACCTGCCTCTCGGGCAAGATGCATTTCGTGGGCCCCGATCAGCTGCACGGCTTCGAGGAGCGACTGACCACGGATATCTACCCTGCCGATTTCGGCTGGACGCCGGATTACCGCAAGCCCGGCGAGCGGATCGACTGGTGGTATCACAACATGGGCTCGGTCACCGGGGCAGGGGTGGCCGAGATTTCCAACCAGATGGAATATGACGACAACGTCGCCCATGAGGCGAAGATGAAGCTCTACGATCTGGCGCGGGGTAACGACGCGCGGCCGTGGATGCTGACCGTCAGCTTCACCCATCCGCACGACCCCTACGTCGCGCGGAGGAAATACTGGGACCTCTACGAGGATTGCGCGCATCTCGAACCCGAGGTCGGCACGATCCCCTACGAGGAGCAGGACAACCATTCGAAGCGGATCTTCGACGCGAATGACTGGCGCGAGTTCGACATCACGACCGAGGATATCCGCCGGTCGCGCCGCGCCTATTTCGCGAACCTGTCCTATCTCGACGACAAGATCGGCGAGCTGCTGCAGGTGCTCGAAGACACGCGCCAGGAGGCCACGATCCTCTTCGTCTCCGATCACGGCGATATGCTGGGCGCGCGGGGGCTGTGGTTCAAGATGAGCTTCTACGAGGGCTCGGCCCGCGTGCCGCTGATGATCTCCGCGCCGGGCCTGGAGCCCGGGCTGGTCTCCGATCCGGTCTCGACGATCGACGTCACGCCGACGCTCTGCGATCTGGCTGGCATCTCGATGGACGAGATCGCGCCCTGGATCGACGGGCAGACCTTGCTGCCGCAAGCCCGCCGCGAACCCCGGAAAGAGGCGGTGGCGATGGAATACGCGGCCGAAGCGTCCTACGCGCCGCTCGTGAGCCTGCGCAAGGGACGCTACAAGCTGAATCTGTGCAATCTCGATCCCGATCAGCTTTTCGATGTCGAGGCCGATCCGCATGAGTTGACGAACCTCGCGGGCGACCCTGCCCATGCCGAGGCCTATGCCGCGCTGAAAGCCGAGGCGGCTCAGCGCTGGGATCTGGATCGATTCGACGCAGAGGTCCGGGCAAGTCAGGCCCGCCGCTGGGTCGTCTACGAGGCGCTCAGTCAGGGCGGCCAGTACCCGTGGGACTATCAACCGCTGAAAAAAGCCTCCGAGGCCTATATGCGCAATCACATGAACCTCAACGTTCTGGAAGAAAACAAGCGCTTCCCGCGCGGCGAATAAGGTATCGAGTGACCCCCGGGGCGGCTCGGTCCCGGGGCGCGGCGCTGCACCTCACCGCGCCGTGACAGCCTTTCCGGAACGCGGCGCCGCCCTAACCTGTTGCCCAACCGAATAGGCAATCAGGAGATCGACCATGAGCGTTCCGACCCTTACCCTCAACGACGGCATCAAGATCCCGCAACTTGGCCTCGGCGTCTGGAAGATGGAGGAAGCCGAGACACCGCGCATCATCCGTAATGCGCTGGATGCGGGCTATCGCCACATCGACACCGCCGCGGCCTATGGCAACGAGGCGGGCGTGGGCCGTGGTGTCGCGGACAGCGACGTCGCACGAGAAGACATCTTCGTGACCTCGAAGCTCTGGAATGACCGGCAGGGTTATGACGAAACCAAGCGCGCCTTCGACGAGACGTTGGACAAGCTGGGCTTCGACTATCTCGATCTCTACCTGATCCACTGGCCGATGCCCGCCAAGGACAAATATGTCGAGACGTGGCGGGCCATGATCGAGTTGCGCGACGCCGGCCGAATCCGCGCGATCGGCGTGTCGAACTTCTTGCCCGACCATCTCGAGCGGCTGATCGAGGAGACCGGCGAGGCACCCGCGATCAACCAGATCGAGCTGCATCCACGCTTCCAGCAGGCCGACCAGCGCGCGGCGCATGAAAAGCTCGGCATTACCACCGAATGCTGGTCGCCGCTGGGTCAGGGCGAGGCGCTCGCGAACCCGATCCTCACCGAGATCGCCGCCCGCCACGGCGTCTCCGCCGCACAAGTCACCTTGCGTTGGCAGATCCAGCTGGGCCTCGTGACGATCCCCAAATCCGCCAATCACGAGCGGATGCGCGAGAATATCGACGTGTTCGATTTCGAGCTGAGCGAGCATGAGATGGCGCAGATCAAGCAGATCGACACTGCTGCGGGCCGGATCGGGCCGAACCCGGCGACGGCGGATTTCTGAGGGTGACTTAAATGTCACCCTTGCGCTGACCGCGCCGCTCGGGACGGGCCGCGAGAGTTGATCTTCACACGACACTCACGGTTTAGTGAGTTTGTTTTGTGGAGGAGAACTAAATGCGTAAAGCTTTATTGTTGCTGCCATTTCTTGCTGGATGCGTGCCTGCGACGCCGATCGTGAGCGACTACAACGGAGATAGCGTCACCATCCAGACATCAATGCTTGCCGATCAGGCTGAGGTGAAGGTGAACGCCCAGGCCGAGGCGGACCGTATCTGTGCCAAGAAAGACAAGAGAGCAGAATACGCCTCGTCGCGCCAAGTCGCGGAATACACCAACGCGCACCTGTTTCTCTGTCTCTGAGGCGGTACGACACGAGGGGAGGCATGACGCCTCCCCTCAATGCCCCCCTACACCCTTGCGGATACGCCGGATCATCAGCCAGACCGCGAGGATCACGATCGGCGTCAGCCCTGCCATCATGATCTCTTTCGTCAGTCCGATCTTCTTCGAGAGCGGATAAGCCAGGTAGCCCGCGACCGAGATCGCGTAGTAGCTGATCGCGACCACCGACAGCCCTTCGACCGTGTGCTGCAGGCGCAGCTGCAGGTCCGAGCGGCGATCCATGCTTTCCAGCACTTTCTGGTTCTGCGCCGAGCGCTCCACATCGACCCGCGTGCGCAGCAACTCGCCCGCCCGCGCCGCCCGCGTCACCATCTGCTGCAGCCGCGTCTCCGCCGATTTCACCGTGCGCACCGCCGGGTCGTAGCGCCGGGCGATGAACTCGCTGAGTTTCTGGCGCCCCTCGAAGCGGCTTTCGCGCAAGGACTCCACCCGCTCTCGGACGATCGCCTCATAGGCCCCGGTCGCCGAGAACCGGAAGGAATGCGCGACCGCGAGGCTCTCCAGCTCAGCCGAGATTTCCAGCAGGTCGTGCAGCGTTTCTTCTGCGGAGTGCGCGTCGTCGCCCATCCCGTCCACGATCTCGGTCAGCCTCGGGTCGAGCGCATTGAGCCGCTGCGACAGGTCGCGCGCCCGCGCCAATCCGAGCATCGACATCGCCCGGTAGGTCTCCAGCTCGCAGAGCCGCTGCACCGTGCGCCCGATCCGTCCCGGCCCGGTCCCGGGCCGCGCGAAGATAGCGAAGCGCATCTGCCCGTTCGGATCGATCCGGAAATCGCCCGCGACCACCGCAGCCCCGTCGAGCACCCAGGTGCAGACGAGGCTCTCGGTGACGAACCATTGCTCCAGAAGCGGCGCGATGTCGTCGGGGTTCTCGGGCAACTCCTCGATGCGGATCTGCACCGCGGCGATCCGCCCGCCGGGGCCCGCATCGATCCAGCTATCGGGGTAGATCTCGGTCTCCGCCGGGTCGAAGGCGCGCGACGACACGCCTTTGCCGAAAGCGAGATAAGTGGTGAATTCGGTATGGCTCTCCCACTTCACCTCGTGCCGCCCGATCTTGCCGGCGTAATGGGTGATCCCCGCCTGAGGCTGCGCCGCGCCATTGCGCGTCAGAAGATCGACGAGATGGTCGTGATCCTTGCTGCGGTCGCGATTGGCGGCGTCGCGCGGCTCCTTGAAGGCGACATAGACCGCGTGGCCCGGGACGCCGAGCTTCGGGTAGGGGCGGGCGTGCAATTCGTTCACAAGCGCATAGCGCTGCGGATGGTCGGGCAGATGGGGTTTGGGATCGGCGGTCATCTCATAGGTCTCGCTCACGCGGGTGTGACCTTCTAGCTGCGGCGAAATTTCCCGCCGATCAAGCGTTTGACGGCATGCATCGGAATACCGGGTAAATCTGCCACAGCGCCACGCGAGCCACGAGGGGGAGGGGGCGCTGCCCGACCGTTAGTTGCCGGGCTGTCGTCCCTTTGATCAGATGCAGCCAACGGAATGAAAAGCCCGCCAGAGCACTGGCGGGCTTTTGTGATTGATGCTCGCGATCAGCAATGCCGACGCGAAGTGACCGCTGATCAGTCGCTCTTGCGATCCGCGGGCCTCTCCTGAGGCTTTTCGGTGGCCGAGGCTTGCGGTGCTGGAGACGAGACCGGAGCGGTTGCTTCCGGTTCAGGAGGCAGTTTCGAGAGGTAGTCTGCGATCCGCTTGCTGTCAGCGGTGCCTGATGCCTCCGAGAGCGCCTCGAGGAAAGTCTCGACCTCACTGCGCGGCGCCTTGTCCAGCCACTTGCCAAAGGCATCGAGCACATAGCGCCGCCGGCGCAGTTGCGCCTTGTGCTCTTTTTCAGCTACCTGAGCGACTTTGCTCTGGAGGTTCAGATACTGCTGGAAGATGCGGTCTTGCTGGGTTTGGGGGATTTGAACGGTCATGTCGTGCTCCTTTGCTAGCAACGGGGTGAGGTATGAATGTGGACCTCCGGGGTTCGACAAGAAGCGGATTTATCGACTTCTTTGATCGCCATTTTTGCTCTTTCCTTTCAGCGCCTTGGTTGCCTCTTCGACCTCTCGTTTTTCGATTTGCGTATCTGCGATAAAATGGCTGCGCAGGTTCGACGGGAGAGCGGCGATCATCTTGGCCCGCAGCTTTTCGAGAGCTGTTTCTTTCTGCGCGACCGCAGCCAGCCGTGCGGCGACATCGTTCTCGGCTTTTCGGGCTGCACCCAGCCGAAAGGCTCGATAGGCGCCGCCCAGATGGATCAGTAGCTTGCGCGCCGAGGCGCCAGGCGCGGTCAAGAGGCGTTCCAGCCGCTCACGCTCCCGCGACTCCTTCGGAAGGCGCGGCGCCACCGCCAGTCGGTCGCCATGCGCCGGGATGAGGCTCCCCGTCGCCGCGTGTGTGGCGATTTCGATCACTTCATTCGCCTCGGCCTCGCGCGCTTCGGCGCGCCTGTTTGCGGCGTTCAGAGCCTTTCGTTGGTCTTTGGTATCACGCTGCAGTCGCTCGGCGCGCTTCTGCTCTGCTTCGAGCTTCTTCGTCTCGGCCTCGATCTTGGCTTTTTCGCGGGCCAAGCGGACCTCCTCATTCGCGCGCCAGACATGGGCCGGGACATGTTTCTTGCGACCCGGAATGATTACGCTCGGATCGGTCTTTTTCTCTTCCTTCGCTTTCCGGCGAGCTGCTGCCTGTCGTTCTCCGCGTGCCAGTCCCAGGGAGGTAAAGAACTCCCCGATGTCATCCTGCGCCTTCTCGTAATCCTTCAGGAGCGGGTGAGAGGATGGCTGGAGGAGGCGCTGTGTGCCGCTGCGCGTCGTGTGTTTCTCGGTCCAAGGTGCGATCACCCCGTGGATGTGGAATGTCGTCTCGTCGCGATCTGCACGGGCATGCAGAACCTGATCGCCGAAGCGCGATCTCAGCCATTCTATTGCCCTTGCCTGAAACTGAGCTTCGCGCTCTTGGATCAACAGCTGCCGTGCCGTTGCTTTCTCTGCGTCGGTCCCGACAAAACGACTTTCAGCTTCAGAGGGCACGAACCACTCGCGGTTTGCGGTGATGATGAACTCGCGCAAAGGACCGAATTTCGACTTGCGCCACGGGTCGCGCGGCCCCTCAATCAAGCAACGGTCAGCTTCCTTATGACGCTTGGCTGCGCGCAGCCCTTCGACCTGTTGATTGATATTTTGAAGGCTCGCGAGGCGCACCGCCTGCCTAAGCTCTTTGTGCCAATTCGAGGAGCCGAGGATCTGTTCGTTCAGCGGTGTGCGGCTCAGATCGACATGATCCAGGCGATCTTCCTGTTGCTTGCGGTCACCGTGCATCCGATAGCGGTAGAGCTGCTGAGGGTAGAGCTCCGCAAAGCGAAGCACGACTGGATGGGGCGAAGACGCCGACGTATCTGAGGATGCGTTGATAGGTTGATGCATGGACATGACGGCCTCCTGTTGGGGTTGCCGTCGGGAAATGTGCCGAGAGGAAATTCGCCAAAACTTTTCTGGAGCCGGGGAGGACATACCCCTCTAGGAGTCAAAAAACCTCAAAGATCAGCGTTCTCCTAAGTCATGTCGCAGCTTCGGCCGTCGGTGTGTGGAAGGCGTTTGACACCTAATGCAGAGTCCGCTTACCTCTTGGTAGAATTTTTTGAAGGTGCGGATATGACTAAAGAAATTGCAGAATTTGCCTACGATCTTCATTCAGGTCTCGGAACGGTGAACATCACCGAATACGACCAACTTCCGCTCCTCGGCATGGCCGCAACTCTTGCCGTTCATATCAAAGGCTTAGGTTCTATCGATTACGAAGTGCTGCGGAAAGTCTCTGACCACTTCATGGGGATCCCGTCGCATTCCCTCAAAGAAACGCTCAAGATACTAGAAGAGGTCGAGTTCGTGCGCCTGGTCACGTCGGGCCGGACTATAGAGAAAATTATTCCCAACATTCCTCTTTTTGATGATGTCTATGTCGGTCTCGGTGAATTTTCAGATAGTGAATTGAAAATGAACGAGCACGAGCAAGCCACATTGTCTATTCTGCAAGCGCTAAGAGAGGCCCCTCAGAACACGCAGTCCTTCCAAGCTAAGAGCGGGATTGATCGCGACATTTTCCGCCGCTGCTTGGAATTCGGGTCAATTTCCGGAATGCTGTCTGAGCAGAAGGCTAGAGGAAAAAATATCCTGATAAGCCCATTTTATTATGCTGATAATCTGGATGGCTTAGCGGACACTGTTGCTGCAGTTGGTGCACCCGCCTTATCGTCGGTTCTTGAAAAAGTTAAAGCCAATCAGGGTTGGCCTTTGTCGCTTGCTACGAATTCTGGGCAGCTCGGGTCTAGCAATCTCTCGCAAACAGAGATCCAACTTCTTACCAAGTTAACTAGCGAAGGTATCATCAAGCCTCCCACAATTTCTTTTGGTGGAAAGCAAGAATCCTTTGTATTCACGCCTAAACCAGGCTCGGCTCGTTTGAACGCCGCAAATAGAGAGATATATGAACGCGCCATGGCTCTCGTCTCTGCAGTCCGGAAGGGCCAACTCTTAGCAGATCGATACAGAATTCATTCCCCAATAGCAATATTGCGGGCGCTGAGAGACCGAGGCTATATCAAGTCTAACTCTGAGGCGTCGGCGCAATACCAAAATCTCGTGGTAATGAGAGTTGCTCACCTTAAAGAGGTTTCAAACGGAAGGTGGCAGCTTCACCTAAATCGCACCCAAGAAAACGAATCCGCACTCAATCTTGCGATAGACGTCTTGAAGACTGGTGAGGTGGCAAACATGGAAGTAAATCAGGACGCGCGAATAGCGCTCACGAAGGATGAGGTTTACATTCAGTCTATCGTCGCAGCAGCAGAGCTCAAAAGGAAACAGAAAGATATCACTGATCCGCAAGCCGTAGAGGAATATACTCAACTGATGCTGAAGTTTGACTGATGGGTAAGTTCGATAAAGATCGCCACCAGAAACAACTTGCGCTGAGATATTGCCTCGCGCAGAATTATTTGCCGTGCCTTGAGGTCGTTGTGAACACAGCGTCTGATCTGACCAGCAAGCCCGAAGTTCTGACGGATATTGATGTTTTAGGTATAGAGAACGTTTCTGACGGAGACCTTCGTCGGATAATTTTTGATTGCAAAAGCAGCAGCAAAGTAGGAGCGATTTCACGCGCATTTTGGGCGTCTGGACTGATGACCTACACGGGAGCTAACGGCGCATTTGTTATAACTGGGAAGCCAGCAGTTTTTAACCACCGGATTTCGGCGCTAAAAGTAAATGTAGATTTGCATGATGAAAAATCCTTCGAGGAGCTTGGTCGAGCGGTAGCTCAAGATTTCAACAAGGATTTTTGTTATCAATCTTCGATAGAACGTTGGAATGAAGTTTATGATGCATACACAAAGTCTGCTTGGTCGGAGCAGATGCTCGTCTTGTGTCACAACGTAGCGCCACTATCCCAAAAACCCGAGCAAACATTTCGTAAAATCCTTGGTGAAATCAGGAAAAATCGAGGAAATTTCGACCCTGGAAAATCAGAACATATTTCTATGGTGTTTGATATGATCTCCTACATGTTTATTTTGTGGGCAGAAATGGGGCGTGATTTTCGGCGCATATATAGCCCGGCGATGAAACGAGAAAACTTTGAGGACGCGCTACGTCTCTATGTTTGGGGAGGCCATGAGTCATTTACGATCCGCCAAGCAATCCTTGAAAACTCAATACGCGCAGGTATGAACGGTGATACGGCGTCGGATCTTCAAGAATTCCCGGCTTGGAAGCGCTTTGTTAGCTTTGTTGGGCTAGTAATAGCTTCTCCCGACGATATATTTAAGTGCGCATATATGTGCCGAGAACTCTCTATCAGGCAGATATCCAAGAATGATCCTGATTTTGATGCGCTGATTAAAAAGCAGTTTAAGGATAACAGTAGACTAGCGCAATTCATTACCGCAGCGACCTCATATATTATTGAGGCGTGTCGCCTTCCGAAAGATCTCGAGAAAACAATGAACAAAGAGACTCTTTCGCATGGCTGAGCTGATAGTCAAACATGCTAGCATTTTCCGGCTATATGCGAATCTCATCAGTTGGAGGAGGCTCGGTATCCACTCTCGGATTTCTGGGGGTTCTTCAAATTTACACATCACTGGTGCAAAATCTTCTCTTGGAAACTTGCGTGGCTTGGCGACGCCCGATGTCTTGGATTCTAAGCTGAATGCGCCGAGCTCTCTCTTTCTTACGTGTCCCGGCCGTTGACGCACGAGCCCTACAACACCATTACTCACTAAGCATCTGACAGTCCGGGCCTTTGGCCCTCCCTGTCAGAAGCCGTTCGCCGGGGCGCTGCCCCGGACCCCGCGCCTTCCGCGGGACCGAAGGGCGGTCGCTCGCCGCGCCCCCTCCGGCCTCCCCCTGGCGTCCTCCGACGGACCATAGGGGCGTTCGCCACCCCCTCTGGACTACCCCGGCCGCCTTCCGCGGGACCAAAGGGTCGTCGTTCTGCACTCCCCCTCTGGACACCCCCTGCGCCCGGGGGAGGCCGCTTGGGCGCGCCTCCCCCGAACCCCCTCCAGCATTGTGCCTCCTCTCGGCTAACCGCGGGCCAGGGCCCGAGCGGTTTCGCGTGAATGGCCGCCGAGGCGTCCGGGTTTCGGTCGCGCGGTCGATGTGACGCGCGACCGAAACCCGGACACCCCGCAGGGGCCGAGCGGGAGCGGGTCGATCTTTTCCCAAAATGGAGAACCCCATGTTCGACAACGTTCCCTCGACCGTCGAGACGACGACGCAGGCGTGGTCCGAGACCTTGCGCTCTGGCGACATCGTCTCGTTCCGCTTCCCCACGAACGAAGGCAAGACCGGCCCTGAACCCAAGGCCCGTCCTTGTCTCGTTCTCGCGTCCGCCCTGATTTCTGGGCAGCGCTGGCTCACCATCGCCTACGGCACCTCCGTCACCGAGAAGGTCCGCAAGGGTTATGCGATCCCGCTCGGCTCGCACGATGCGCGCGTGGCCGGGCTCGAGCGCGCCACGGCGTTTCGCGGCGATCGCATCGTGATCGTGCGCCCCAACAATCGCGCCTTCGCTGTCAGTCCGACCCTGCGCACGCCTGTGCTTGGCCGTCTGACCGGGCGTCCGCTGGCGCGGATGCATGCGATACGGGCGCGACTTCAGGCCGAGGCCGACATCGCTGCCGAGGCGCGCGCGGAGCGCCGCCGTGCGCGCATCGATGACCGCAAGTCGCTGATCGAAGCCCGGGCCCGGGCCGCGGCGCGGGCGGTCATCACCGGCACCTGACGCTGAAGCCTTTCGGCAGCGTCAGTTCGCCGGCGCTGCCGCCTTTCCCTCTCTCAACAGGAGTTTCAACAATGCTCGTTCCCAACATGATCCCGAGCGGCAACACCCATCGGATCATTCTGTCCTCGCCCGAACAGAAAACGCCGGACATCGACCGGATCCAGGACATCGCCGCCGATGCGACCGGCGCGCTGCGCCTTGCCCTGCAATCGGCCTCTGATCTCTCTCAAGGCATCGCCGAGGATATCCGCACGGAGCTCACCGCGCTCGAGCGTAGGCTGGAGCGGCGCGACACGATCGGCGACGGGGCTCGCGCCGAAATCGCGCTCTGCATCGAGCGGCTCGGGGCCTTCCTCCCCGACGACACGGTCGAGGTGTTTCGCGACGAACTGAGGGTGGCGCTGAACCACTCGGAGCGCGTCGCCGATTTGATAGCGGCGGATCAAGAAGTCCGCCGTCTTCGGTGGCTCGGCAAGTAAGCCAGCCACCCAACTTGGGGCGTGGCTTCCGAACGGGATCTGCGCCCCCTTTTCGGGGCAGATTAAGTCGATCTGATCGTCCGATTTAGAATTTTCTTAGTATTCTAAAACAAAGACTTGGCGTCGAAATGGACGCGGATCGCCAAGTTTTCGTTTTTAGTTTTCGGGGGTCTTTACAGCTTCAGAAAACCGAAAATCAGACCAAGAGGCTCACAACATGCAGGCATCCACCCAAACGCTGACCGCAGCCAACGACAACCCCGGTGGCACGACCCGGATCGTGCGCGCGCCCACTGGGCTCGTCTCCCTTCTCGGTCGCGCGGCCGCACGGCGCTTCGTCGAGGCTGCCCAGCCCGCGAATATCCATGCAGCTCCGACCGAGCGGAGCATCAAATGATCCGCGCCGCCATCTATGCCCGCTACTCGTCGAGCCTCCAAAAGGCCACCTCGATCGAGGACCAGATCGCCATGGCACGCCGCGAATGCGACCGCAACGGCTGGACCGTCGTCGCTGTCTTCGATGACCGTGAGATGACGGGCCGCAACATGCGCCGTCCCGGCTTCCAGGCGATGAAAGACGCAATCGGTCGAAGCGAAGTCGATGTCGTTGTGGTCGAGGCGCTTGATCGCCTGACCCGCAAGGTGGCGGATGCGCTTTCCCAGTTCGATCTGTTCAAGTTTCAGGGCGTCGATCTGCATTCGGTGAAAGAAGGCCCGCAGGATTTCTTCAAGGTTCTGCTGGGAGGGTTCGGGGCGCAGCAGTTCTCGGAGATGATTGGTGCTCACACGCGTCGGGGTATGCAAGGCGCGGTCGCGCGCGGGCGCCTCCACACGAGCGCCTACGGCTATCGAAAGCGCGACAATCCGACTGGATTGAACCGGGAGATTGACCAGGAGCAGGCCGAAGTCGTCCAACGGATTTTTCGGGAGACCGCTGACGGTAAATCTGCACACGCAATCGCCAAGGGGCTAAACTCTGATCGGATTCCGGCACCTAAGGGTGGCAGCTGGGATGGCTCGACAATCCGAGGCCGCAAAGATCGCGAGGAAGGCATTCTCAACAACCGCCTCTATATCGGCGAGGCCTCGGTCTGTAAGTTCGGTCGTCGTTATCACCCGGAGACTGGCGAGAAAGCCGTCTTCGCGACCGAGGAGGATGTGGTGCGCGGGACCCACGAAGAACTGAGGATCGTGCCCCAGGACCTTTGGGACTCCGTTCAAGCAGAGCTTGCGCAGCGCACTCTCAAAGCCGACAAATCGGGGAACGCCCATGCTGCGCGTCGTTCGAAGCACCTGCTCAGCGGACTTCTGATCTGTGGCTGCTGCGGGGCGCCTTATGTCAAATCTGGCAAGAACCGCTTCCAATGCCGCGAGGCACGCAGATCGGCTTGCAACAATAAGATCTCGATCCGACAGGACAGGATCGAGCCCCGTGTCTTCGACACCCTGCGCACTGAACTGCATAGCGCCGAGCTGGTTGCGGAGTTCGAGGCTGCATTTCAAGCGGAGCTGCGCGCACTCGACAGCACTGATCTGGAAACTGCAATCAAGCGCGCGAACGCCGATCTGACGAATGCGACCATGGCGCGCAAAGGGATTATGAAGGCTATCGAGCAGGGCGCGGATTACACCGCCTACTCGGCCCGCGACAAGGAGTTGAAAGCGGAAGTGGCGGATCTTGAAGCGCGGATCACGCAACTCAAGATACAACAGACGAAGAAGAACACCGCTCCGCCCGACATCGCGGCCCTTTTCGAAGCCGCAATTCGGGACCTTGAAGCCTTGCTCGGCGATCCTGATCTCGTCGCGCGCGCAAACGAAGAGCTTGGCAGCCTGATCCGATCTATCACCCTCATACCGGACCCAGCGTCCCCAGATGGCCTCGCAGCCGAGATCCAGATGGATCTCGGCAATTTGCGTTAAGGGGGGTGGGGACCAGTGTGAGGCGCGGTGGCGTGGATTCGTCTCCATTGCGGTCCGCTGGCTGGGCCGGGGCGTCCGGCGGCATTCTTCTTTACCGGGCAGGACGCGCAGAATTCGGCACGGTTGCTTGAGCACGATGACTGAAATCATCAGCACAAAGGGCAATACAGGCGCGAGATGCCACCTCGTGGTGACAGGAGCGATTGGACCGGCAAGGCCGACAATTAACGGTCGGGCACAGGGCGCTGCCCCCTCTTGGCTGCGCCAATTCACCCCCCGGGATATTTCCGCCAAGAGGAAGGGGCGCGTGGGATTGAACTTCGCCTTGGTCCAAATATCCCGGGGGAGCGCGTCAGCGCGGGGGCGGAGCCCCCATCGCCGCGATTGCAAGGCGCGCGCGGGCAGGCTAAACGAGCGCGCATGATGAACCGTCCCGCGCTCCCGCCCGAAATCGCCCGTCGCCGCACCTTCGCGATCATCTCGCACCCGGATGCGGGCAAGACCACCTTGACCGAGAAGTTCCTGCTTTTCGGCGGCGCCATCCAGATGGCGGGGCAGGTGCGTGCCAAGGGCGAGGCGCGGCGGACTCGCTCGGACTTCATGAAGCTCGAACAGGATCGCGGGATTTCGGTCTCGGCCTCTGCGATGTCCTTCGAGTATCGCGAGTTCCGCTACAACCTCGTCGACACGCCCGGCCACTCGGATTTCTCGGAAGATACTTACCGAACGCTGACGGCGGTGGATGCGGCGATCATGGTGATCGACGGCGCGAAGGGCGTGGAGAGCCAGACCCGCAAGCTCTTCGAGGTCTGCCGCCTGCGCGATCTGCCGATCCTGACCTTCTGTAACAAGATGGACCGCGAGAGCCGCGACACGTTCGAGATCATCGACGAGATTCAGGAAAATCTCGCGATCGACGTGGCCCCGGCTTCTTGGCCGATCGGGATGGGCCGCGATTTCCTCGGTTGCTACGACATGCTGCACGACCGGCTGGAACTGATGGATCGCGCCGACCGCAACAAGGTGGCCGAGTCGATCAAGATCAGTGGTTTGGATGATCCCAAGCTGGCCGAACATGTTCCGGCCGATCTGCTTGAGAAACTGAAGGAAGAGATCGAGATGGCGCGCGAACTGTTGCCCACCTTCGACCGCCAGAGTTTCCTCGAAGGTCACCTGACACCGATCTGGTTCGGCTCGGCGATCAACAGCTTCGGCGTGAAGGAGTTGATGGACGGGATCGGGGAATTCGGACCCGAGCCGGAGGTCTTCAAATCCGCCGAGCGTGACGTGGCGCCCGAGGAGAAGAAGGTCGCGGGTTTCGTCTTCAAGGTGCAGGCGAACATGGACCCCAAGCACCGCGACCGCGTGGCTTTCGTGCGTCTCGTCTCGGGGCATTTCACGCGCGGGCAGAAGCTGCTGCATGTGCGCTCGAAGAAACAGATGGCGGTGTCGAACCCGGTTCTGTTCCTCGCAGCCGACCGCGAACTGGCGGAAGAGGCCTGGGGCGGCGATATCATCGGTATTCCGAACCACGGGCAATTGCGCATCGGCGACGCGCTGACCGAGGGCGAGGCGCTTCGCTTCACCGGCATCCCGAGCTTCGCGCCGGAACTGCTGCAATCCGTGCGTGCGACCGACCCGATGAAGGGCAAGCACCTCGAGAAGGCGTTGATGCAATTCGCCGAAGAGGGCGCGGCCAAGGTGTTCAAGCCCGCGATCGGCTCGGGCTTCATCGTGGGCGTCGTCGGCGCGCTGCAATTCGACGTGCTGGCGAGCCGGATCGAGCTGGAATACGGCATCCCCGTACGCTTCGAGGCCTCGCAGTTCACCTCCGCCCGCTGGGTGTTGGGCGACAAGGCGGCGGTCGAGAAGCTGGTCAACGCCAACAAGCAGCACATCTCTTATGATCATGACGGCGACGTGGTGTTCCTCACGCGCCTGCAATGGGACATCGACCGGGTCGAGCGCGACTACGAGGGCGTGACGCTCTCGGCGACCAAGGAAATGATGCAATGACAACCCCACTGCCCCCCGAACTCGTCTCGATCCTGTGCAACGAAGCGAGTGCCCCGGAAGACGTGCGCACGGTCGAGGCGCTGGTCGATCTGTGGCTTGCCGACAATGCCGAGGAGCCCGAGGGCGAGGACTTCCCTTGGTCGGTGCTGTGTGTCTTCGAGCTGCGCGAATATCCCGAGGTGCTCTGGACCTTCATCCGCAAGGCGCTGACCGGGGCGACGACGATCTGGCAGGTGGTGATGCTCGCCGCCGGGCCGCTGGAAGATCTGGTCGCGGAGCATGGCGACGAGTTCATCGACCGGATCGAGCGCGAGGCGCGCCATTCCGCGCGGTTCCGCTTTGCGCTGACGGGCGTCTGGCCGCAGCAGGGAGAGGGCAATACCGCGCTCTGGTCGCGTATCGAGAAGGCACGCGCCCCGGCGATGGATACCGGGCTCGACATGGGTGGACCGCTACCGCCGAAATGAGCGCAGGCGCATCGCGCATCGGGTAACGAAAATCACATCTTTGCGTCTGGGCTGTGCATCTGTGCGCGCCACACCTACCTCTGAACAAGGAGGAGATCATGGCGCGTGTCTCTCGTCTGCCCGGCAAGGCAATCGCGCGGTTTTTGCAAAAGCAGACCCGCTTCTACCAGCCTTTCGGGGTCATCCCGACCCCTGCCTTGCGCGCGACGCTTCGGCCGGGCGATGTGCTGTTGGTGGAGGGCGACCGGCGGATTTCGGCGGCGATCAAGTATCTTACCCATTCCACTTGGTCCCATGCAGCCTTCTATTCCGGCGGCCCGCCCGGGGGCGAGCTGATCGAGGCGGACCTGGAGGAAGGCGTCAGGATCACCGGGCTTTCGGCCTATTCGCATCTCAACACACGCATCTGTCGGCCCGTCGGGCTTGGCCACGATCAGCTTGAGGTCGTGATTAACTACATGCAAGGCGCGGTCGGGCGGCAGTATGACCTGAGAAACGTGGTCGATCTCGCGCGGTACCTGCTGCCGCGCCCTCCCGTGCCGCATCGGTTCCGGCGGCGGATGCTGGCGCTCGGATCGGGCGACCCGACGCGGGCGATCTGTTCGACCGTGATCGCCGAGGCGTTTCACGCGGTCCACTACCCGATCCTGCCGGATGTCGTGATGGGCAGCGCCGACAGCCAGGGGGAAATCCTGCATATCCGGCACTCGTCGCTGTTCACGCCGCGCGATTTCGATCTCTCGCCCTATTTCGCCGTGATCAAGCCGACGCTAGAAGGCGGGTTCGATTTTCGCCAATTGCCACTGGAGTGACGCCGGAGGAAGCGCGCCTCCGGCGGGGATATTTATATCAAGAGGAAGCGAGAATGCGCCTTTCAGATAAGGCGCATCGCCTGCGTCGTTACATCGCGAAGGAGACGCCGCAGCCGCAGGAGCTCGACGCGTTCGGGTTCTCGATCACGAAACGCGCGCCGATCAGTTCTTCGGTGAAGTCGATCGTGGCGTTCTCGAGGAAGGGCAGAGAAACCGGGTCAATCAGCACCTTCTGGCCCGCGCCTTCGAGCACGATGTCGTCGCCCGCAGGCGCCTCTTCGAGCTTGATATCATACTGGAAACCAGAACAGCCGCCGCCCTCGACGGCCACGCGCAGCGCCTGTGGCGCCTCGCGACCTTCATTGATTTCCGCGAGTCGCGCAAAGGCGCGTTCGGTCACTTTCGGAGGGAGTTGCATCGGATTGGCCTTCCTGACCCCTCGGGGCCTGTATTTCCGTCACATCCGAGATATAGGAGGGCCGAAGCGTGCCGACAAGACGAGGTTTTACCAGTGCTCAAGCCCTATGCCTGCCAGCCCGGCGAGAGCCGCGGGCGGCTTCACCCCGAAAGCATGTCCACTTTCCGCTCGCCGTTCCAGCGCGATCGGGACCGGATCATCCATTCTTCGGCCTTCCGACGGCTCAAGCACAAGACGCAGGTTTTCGTCGAACACGAGGGCGATTACTACCGCACGCGCCTGACCCACACCATCGAGGTGGCGCAGGTCGCGCGCACGATTGCAGGGACATTGGGGCTGAACACCGATCTGGCCGAGGCGGTGGCGCTGGCCCATGATCTGGGCCATCCGCCCTTCGGGCATACCGGCGAGGACGCGCTGGCCGAGCTGATGAAGCCCTATGGGGGCTTCGATCACAATGCGCAGGCGCTCCGGATCGTGACCAAGCTGGAGAAGCATTACGCGGGCTTCGATGGGCTGAACCTGACATGGGAGACGCTGGAAGGCATCGCCAAGCACAACGGGCCCGCGATTTCCGACAAGGGCGGTTCGCACAGTTTCCCGAGCCGCGAGGAACTGCCCTATGCGCTGGCCGAGGTCGATGCGGCCTGGGACCTGGAGCTGGAGACCAACGCCAGCGCTGAGGCGCAGGTGGCGGCCGTGGCCGATGACGTGGCTTATAATCACCACGATCTGCACGACGGGCTGCGCGCGGGGCTCTTCGACGAGGATGATCTGTGCGAATTGCCGGTGATCGGGGCCTGTTTCGCCGAGGTCGACAAACTGCATCCCGGTCTCGACCGCACGCGGCGCCAGCACGAGGCGCTGCGCCGGGTCTTCGGCGTGATGGTGGAGGACGTGATCGCGGTGGCCGAGAACCGGTTGACCTCGCTCGGGCCGCAATCGGTCGATGATATCCGGCAGATGGACGGGCCGATCATCCGCTTCTCGAAGCCGCTCTATCAAAGCCTCAAGGTGCTAAAGCAGTTCCTGTTCGAGCGCATGTATCGCGCGCCCTCCGTCGTGGTGGAGCGCAAGCGCGTGACCGAGATGATCAACGCGCTCTTCCCCCTGTTCATGGAACGCCCGGAGCTTTTGCCCGAGGAATGGCAGGAAGAAGTCTCGCGGGCCCGTATCCTCGGCGGCGACTGCACGCGGCCGGAATCGAAGCAGGCTCTCGCGCGGGTCGTGCTCGATTACGTGGCGGGTATGACGGATCGTTTCGCCATCCAGGAATATGATAGGCTGGTCGGGCGCGGGCGCTGAGGCGGAACCACTGGCCCTCCGTCTCGTTGTGCTCGCGAATGCAACGCATAGGAGGGATTCATGATCCGCAAGCACGCATCGGCCCATTGGGAAGGCACCATCAAGGGCGGCAAAGGCACGATTTCGACCGAGAGTGGCGCGCTGAAGGCGCAGCCCTACGGCTTCAATACCCGGTTCGAGGGTGAGCCCGGATCGAACCCGGAAGAGCTGATCGGCGCGGCTCATGCGTCCTGTTTCTCGATGGCGCTGTCGCTTCAGCTCGAAGAGGCGGGCGTCTCGGACGTGGTGATCGACACCAAGGCGGAAATCTCGCTCGACAAGGAAGGCGACGGTTTCGCGGTTAAGAAATCCGCGCTGACCTCGACCGTGAAGGGAACCGGCGACGAGGAGGCGATCCGCAAGGCCGCCGAGGGCGCGAAAGAAGGCTGCCCAATCTCGAAGCTGTTGAATTGCGAGATCACGCTCGACCTGACGATCAACTGATCCGGTCCTGAGCGAACAAAGCAAAAGGGCGCCCGGTGAGGCGCCCTTTTCATGGTTCGGCGGACGTGCTCAGCGCTTGAAGAGGTGCTTCTGCGCGTCACGGCTCGAATTGTCGTTGCGCTTTTCGGCGGCCAGAGCGCGGCCCGCCTTGACGGCGGGGCGCTCGCCTAACTCATCGAGCCAGCGTTTGAGGTTCGGCTTGTCGTCGAGCGTTTGCTCCTGCCCTTCCCAAAGCGAGGCCCAACCCCAGGACGCCATATCCGCGATCGAGTAGAAATCGCCCGCGAGGTAGCGGCTCTCCGCCAGACGACGATCCATCACGCCATAGAGCCGTCCCGTCTCGGCGCGGTAACGGTCCTTGGCATAGGGTAGGTCCTGCGAGGGTTCGAGCTTGGGTGCATATTTCAGGAAGTGGTGCGCCTGACCGGCCATCGGGCCCAGCCCGCCGACTTGCCAAAACAGCCATTCGTCGACCGCGATCCGGTCGCGCTCGGTCTCGCCATAGAATTGGCCGGTCTTGCGGGCGAGATATTGCAGGATCGCGCCGCTCTCGAAGATCGAGACGGGTTCGCCATCCGGGCCGTCGCGGTCGATGATCGCGGGCATCCGGTTGTTGGGCGAGATCTTCAGGAACTCCGGCTGGAATTGCTCCCCCTTGCCGATATCGACCAAGTGGGTCTCGTAGGGCAGGCCCATCTCTTCGAGGGCGATGGAAATCTTCCAGCCGTTCGGCGTGGGCCAAAAATAGAGGTCGATCATGGGGTCTCCGTCGGGTTAGGCGGCAGGGTCCGCTCTACTTTGCCGTGCGCTGGAACGAGGGCAATGCGAAACCCGATGTGCGCGGACGCGCAAACAGCCGCGACCAGCGGGGGTCTTGCGCCTTGGGCAGCACTTCGGCGAGGAACGGAAGCGGCAGCCGGTCGGGCTGACGCAGCACTTGACGGTAGAGGTCGAACAGCCCCTCGCGCATGTAGCAGGCGAAATGGCAGACGCGTTTTTCGGGCGGGGCGACGGGATAGCCCAGATCGTCGAGCACCTCGATCACCTCGGGCGCGTCGATCTGCAGATCGAGCCAGTTGCGCATGGGCTGCGACAGGCCATTTCCCAAAGACCGCTCGCGCCCGCAGGCTACACCCCACTCGAAGAGGAAGTCGAAAAGGTCGTTGTCGCGGCTCGTGACGTTGAGCACTTCGCAGGTCCGGCCCGCAGGGCTCGCCATCGCTTCCTCGGCGCGATTTTGAAATTCGGCGGCGGCCAGCAGAACCATCCGAGCTACTTGCCCGGCATGGGCGTGGCGGAGCGCCCGCAGGGCGACCCGCGCGCCCATCGAATGGCCGATGATCCCCACGGGACGCCCGGTCGCGGCATTCAGTGCGCCGATCAGGCGGGCAAGGCGCTGGGCGGCGATCTCGGCCATGTCGTAAATCCGGGTCAACCGTCCCGTCGACTGCCAACTGAACGCGATGCCGAGGCCCTCGCCGGGATTGGTCCCGTCGAAGCCAAGCGCACGCGGCCAGCTGATCGCGGTATGCAGATTGAAGGTCGGCTCCATCGCGAAGATGTGCTCGTAGGGATCGCGGCCCTCGACCCCTGCCGCGTAGCCGTAGCCGTGGATCATCACCACGATCGGGGCGCCCTCCGGCAGGGCGCGCGCCTGAGCGAGGACATCGGCGGGCAGCTCGGAGCTGGCATGGACCTTGAGAAGCGGCATTGGGGCCTCGGGGGAGGGGCGCAGGCGCGGGTTGATGTTTTAAATCGAACGCGGTTTTTCGCCCGAAAGTTCCCTTGCCTTCGCGTGAGCGCGCCGAGGCGGGGCATGGAACGCGACGCGCGCCGGGCCTCCTTTGGTGCGAACGGGACATCGCCGCTATGCGTTGACGCTACGCCCCCTGCGCGGTATCGCAGCCCCAAGTCGCGACAGACCGCCGCAGGAGGCACCGATGACCGAGCGCAAGACCCGCACCAAACTCGTCCATGACGGCATTCGCCGTAGCCAGTATGGCGAGATGGCCGAGGCGATGTTTCTGACGCAGGGCTTTGCCTACCCCTCGGCCGAAGCCGCAGAGGCACGGTTCCTCAATGCCTCCGACGACGAGTTCATCTATGCCCGTTACGGCAACCCCACGACGCGGATGTTCGAGGACCGGATGGCGTCGATCGAAGGCACCGAGGACGCCTTCGCCTGCGCCTCCGGCATGGCTGCGATCAACGGCGCGCTGACCTGCCTCGTGAAGGCGGGCGATCACATCGTGGCCGCGCGCCAGATGTTCGGATCCTGCCTGCATGTGCTGAAAGTGCTGCAGGGCTTCGGCGTGGATGTGACGCTGGTCGACGGGACCGATCTCGACGCCTGGCGCGCCGCGATGCGTCCCGAGACGAAGATCTGTTTCTTCGAGAGCGTCTCGAACCCCGGCCTCGAAGTGATGGATGTCGCCGGTATCGTGAAGATCGCTCATGAGGGCGGCGCGACGGTGGTGGTCGACAATGTCTTCGCCTCGCCGATCTTCTCGCGCGCGGTGGAGCTTGGCGCAGATGTAATCGTCTATTCCGCGACCAAGCACATCGATGGCGGCGGGCGCGTACTTGGCGGGGTCGTGCTGGGGTCGAAAGAGTATATCCGTGGCCCGCTGGAAACTTACGTCAAACACACCGGCGGCGCCATGAGCCCGTTCCACGCATGGGTTCTGCTGAGCGGGTTGCAGACGCTCGATCTGCGGGTGCGCGCGCAGGCCGCGAACGCCGCTGCGGTGGCGAGCGCCGTGGCCGGCCATGAGAAACTCGCCCGCACAGTCTATCCCGGTCTGATGGACCATCCACAGCATGCATTGGCGATGGAACAGATGGGCTCGGGCGGAACCATGCTCGCGCTCGACCTGAAGGGCGGCAAGGAGGCGGCGTTCCGCTTCCTCAACGCGCTGCAGATCGTGTCTATCTCGAACAACCTCGGCGACGCGAAATCCATCGCGACCCATCCGGCGACGACGACTCACAAGAATCTGTCTGAAGAGGAGCGGGCGGCGATCGCGATTACCCCCGGTCTGATCCGCGTTTCGATGGGGATCGAGGACGGGGGTGACCTGATCGCCGATATCAAGGAGGCGCTCGACGCCGCCTGATCGGGGTGAACCGATTTCCGCGAACCGGCGTATTGTCTTGGACATCAGCCCCAAAACCCCCATATCTGGCGGGACCGGGCATACCGGAGGACAGGATATGAACGTGCAAGGCAGGATCGAGACCCCCGACGATAACGACGCCCGCGCCGCGCTCGAGGTGCTGCGCGCATGGGCCGCGAAGGCCGATCCGGTCGAGGTGGCGCAGCTTGACCCGGCGATCGCGCGGCTCCTGCCGGACCGCGAGCTCTCGAACTACCCCGATCTGAGCCGCGAATATGACGACAGCTTCGAAGCCGACGCGGCTTACAAGGCGACGCTGCCCGACCTGCAGAACGGTCCGTCCTCGCTGATCGTGGGTGCCCATACCCGGATCGAACATGTCGGTATCTCGAACTTCCGGCTGCCGGTGCGGTTTCATACCCGCGACAACGGCGATCTGACGTTGGAGGCGTCGGTCACGGGCACGGTGAGCCTCGAGGCGGAGAAGAAGGGCATCAACATGTCCCGCGTGATGCGCAGCTTCTACGCCCATGCGGAGAAGACCTTCTCCTTCGAAGTGATGGAATCCGCGCTCGACGACTACATGGACGATCTCGAAAGCTTCGACGCGCGCCTGATGATGCGCGTCTCGTTCCCGGTAAAGCGGCCGTCGCTGCGTTCGGGGCTGGAGGGCTGGCAGTATTACGACATCGCGCTGGAGCTGATCGAGACGGCTGGTGTGCGCACCAAAGTTATTCACCTCGATTACGTTTATTCCTCCACGTGTCCGTGCTCGCTGGAGCTGTCAGAGCATGCTCGTGCCAGCCGCGGCCAGCTGGCCACGCCGCATTCGCAGCGCTCTGTCGCGCGGATTTCGGCGGTGGTCGAGCCCGGCAACGTTCTCTGGTTCGAGGACATGATCGATCTCGCCCGTGCCGCTGTGCCGACCGAGACGCAGGTGATGGTCAAGCGTGAGGACGAACAGGCTTTCGCCGAATTGAACGCAGCCAATCCGATCTTCGTCGAGGATGCCGTGCGCGCCTTCGCCGAGCGCCTTCTGGCCGAACCGCGCGTCGGGGACTTCCGCATCGTGGCCAGTCATCAGGAAAGCCTGCACAGCCATGACGCCGTGGCCATGCTGACCGAGGGCGAGACCTTCGCATCGGCCAGCGTCGATCCGAAGCTCTTCGCCACACTGATCCATCAGGGCTGAAGACGGGTAGGGACGCTGCCCCAGGGGGCAGGGCGCATCGCTATTGGTGCAAGTGGGGGGGCTCTGCCCCCGCCCTTCGGGCTCCCGGTGAATATTTTCGCAAGAGCGACGCCGGGCGCAGGGGCGCACGTCAGGCGAACAGATGCTGAACATGCCCCTTTCCCTCAGGGGGCCGAACCGCTAGATTGCCTCCCATGAATTGGGCTGATGACGACGATCCATATGAAGGGGCTGCGAGCCTGTCGCAACGTGCCATGGCGGGCGCCATGCAAGCGCGCGCGGCGCCGTATCTCGATAAACTGAACCCCCAACAGCGGCAGGCCGTCGAGACGCTCGACGGGCCGGTGCTGATGCTGGCAGGCGCGGGCACGGGCAAGACCTCGGCGCTGACCGCACGGATCGCGCATCTGATCCATACCGGCCGGGCACGCCCGAACGAGGTCTTGGCGGTGACCTTCACCAACAAGGCCGCGCGCGAGATGAAAGAGCGTGTGGGGCGCCACCTGGGCGGTGCGATCGAGGGGATGCCGTGGCTCGGCACCTTTCACTCGGTCTGCGTGAAGCTGTTGCGCCGCCATGCCGAGCTGGTGGGGCTGAAGTCGAATTTCACCATTCTCGACACCGACGACCAGATCCGGCTGCTTAAGCAGCTGATCGTCGCCGCGAATATGGACGAGAAACGCTGGCCGGCACGGCAACTGGCGGGGCTGATCGACGGCTGGAAGAACAAGGCGCTGACGCCCGAGAAGGTCTCGGGCCGCGAGACCGCGGCCTTCGACAATCGCGGATCCGAGCTTTACGCCGCCTATCAGGCGCGGCTGAAGACGCTCAACGCGGTCGATTTCGGCGATCTGCTGCTGCACATGGTCACGATCTTCCAGACCCAGCCGGACGTATTGGCGCAATATCAACGCTGGTTCCGTTACATCCTCGTCGATGAGTATCAGGACACGAACGTCGCGCAATACCTGTGGCTGCGGCTTCTGGCGCAGGGGCATAAGAACATCTGCTGCGTGGGCGATGACGACCAGTCGATCTATGGCTGGCGCGGCGCCGAGGTCGGCAACATCCTGAAGTTCGAGAAGGATTTCCCGGGCGCGGCGGTGATCCGGCTGGAGCAAAATTACCGCTCGACCGAACATATCCTCTCCGCCGCGTCCGGGCTGATCACGGCCAATGAGGGCCGTCTGGGCAAGGAGCTCTGGACCGAAGCCGAGGGCGGCGAAAAGGTGCGCCTGATCGGCCATTGGGACGGCGAGGAAGAGGCGCGCTGGATCGGCGAGGAGGTCGAGGCGATTCAACGCGGCACCCGTGGCAATCCGCCGATCAGTCTGAATTCGCAGGCGATTCTCGTGCGCGCCTCGCATCAGATGCGGGCCTTCGAGGACCGCTTCCTGACCATTGGTTTGCCCTATCGCGTCATCGGCGGCCCGCGCTTCTACGAGCGGCTCGAAATTCGCGACGCGATGGCCTATTTCCGCCTCGTGACCTCGCCCGATGATGATCTGGCTTTCGAGCGGATCATCAACACGCCCAAGCGCGGCCTTGGCGACAAGGCGCAGCAGCGCATTCAGGTGGCTGCGCGCGAGAACGGGCTGAGCCTGCTTGACGGCGCGCGGATGCTGGTGGCCGAGGGTGCGCTTTCGGGCAAGGCGGCCGGACAGCTGCGGCTCTTCGTCGAGAATGTCGCGCGCTGGCACGAGGAGGTCGTGCAGGCCTCGCCTGCGACCGCCGTGACGCGGGCCGAGGATGACGAGCTGCTGATCGAGCCCGCCGAGGATGGTGTGGCGCCCGCAAATGACCTCAGCCATGTGCGTCTGGCCGAACGGATCCTCGAGGAATCCGGCTATGTCGAGATGTGGCAGAACGACAAGACGCCGGAAGCACCGGGGCGGCTCGAGAACCTCAAGGAACTCGTCAAGGCGTTGGAGCAGTTCGACAATCTGCAGGGCTTCCTCGAACACGTCGCGCTGATCATGGACAATGACAAGGCCGAGACCGAGGAGAAAGTCTCGATCATGACACTGCATGCGGCCAAAGGTCTGGAATTCCCCGTGGTCTTTCTGCCGGGCTGGGAGGACGGGCTGTTCCCGTCGCAGCGCTCGATGGACGAGAGCGGGTTGAAGGGCCTCGAGGAAGAGCGCCGTCTGGCCTATGTCGGCATCACCCGCGCCGAGGAGCTGTGCACGATTTCCTTCGCTGGAAACCGGCGGGTCTACGGCCAATGGCAAAGCCAGATGCCCTCGCGCTTCATCGACGAACTACCGCCCGCCCATATCGACGTGCTGACCCCTCCGGGTCTCTATGGCGGCGGCATGAACGGGGGCGGCTTTGGTGGCTCCAGCGCGATGGAAGACCGCGTCTCGCGCGCCGATGTCTACAACTCGCCCGGCTGGCGGCGGCTGCAAAATGCGCAATCGCGCGGGGTCAGCCAGCCGCGCGAGGCCCGCCACATGGTGATCGACGCCAAGGGCGAGAGCGATTACGAGATCGGCGACCGGGTCTTCCACAAGAAATTCGGCTATGGCGAGGTAATGGGCTCGGAAGGCGACAAGCTCGTCGTCGAATTCGACAAGGCGGGCGAGAAACGTCTGCTGTCGAGCTTTGTCGTGCCCGCCGCGGATGCCGACGACGTGCCGTTTTAACTCTTCGCCGTGGCGCAAATATCCCGAGGGGGCAGCGCCCCCTCGCTCCGTCTGGTTTAGCTCACCAGCCCCGGCACCGGCAGCCCCGCCGATTGCCAGAGCAGCATGAAGTTCAGCCCCAGCACCATGAGCGCGCCCAGCACGGCGAGCCAGAGAAGCGGCCCGCGCAGGGCGAACTTGCCCATGAGGTCGCTCCGCCGCGCGAAGATCAGGAGTGCCACCATGGGGACGGGCAGGGCGATCGACAGGACGACCTGGCTCATCACCAGGGCGTCGGTGGTGTTTACCCCGAGCCATACCACGACGAAGGCAGGTGCCATCGTGATGACCCGGCGCAGCCAGACCGGGATGCGCCGGCGGATGAAGCCTTGCATGATCATCTGCCCCGCCATCGTACCGACGACCGACGAGGATACTCCCGAGGCGATCAACGAGGTCAGGAAGGCGGCGGCGGCGAAACCGCCCAAGAGCGGCGTCAGCGTATGATAGGCGCTCTCGATTTCGGCCACTTCGGAATGGCCGCTATGGAAGGCCGAGGCCGCCATGATCACCATCGCCATGTTGACCATCCCCGCAATCGCGAGCGCGATGATCACCTCAAGGTTGGAGAATTTCACTAGCCGTGCCTTCTGCACCGGGTCGGGGGTCAGCGCGCGGTTCTGCGTCAGACCGGAATGCAGGAAGATCGCATG
Organism: Thioclava sp. F42-5; assembly: GCF_002213195.1. Classification (NCBI taxonomy): domain Bacteria; kingdom Pseudomonadati; phylum Pseudomonadota; class Alphaproteobacteria; order Rhodobacterales; family Paracoccaceae; genus Thioclava; species Thioclava sp. F42-5. The sequence continues at coordinate 407,917 of NZ_NBNZ01000001.1, read as the reverse complement.
CGGCATAACGGTCGCGCCGATGATGCCCACCGCGATCGTGAGCGCTTTGGCGTCGGGCATCGCGGGTGTGATCAACCCTTGCACGGCCCCGGACCAGTCGACCGGCGCTACGAACATCTCCGCGAGGTAGCACGCCCCGATCAGCGCCACGAGCGCGCCGATCACGATCTCCATCGGTCGGAAGCCGCCGCGCTCGAACAGCAAGATCGCATAGGTGACGACGGCGGTGACGCCCATTCCCCAGATCAGCGGCCAGCCGAACAGGAGCGAAAGCCCCAAGGCGCCGCCCAGAAACTCCGCCAGATCGGTGGCCATCGCCGCAATCTCCGAGACGATCCACATCGCGATCGTCACGGGTTTCGAGAAATTCTCGCGCGACAGTTCCGCGAGGTTCTTGCCGGTCACGATGCCGACGCGCGCCGAGATCGCCTGAAACAGCATCGCGATCAGGTTCGCGCCGAGAACGACCCACAAAAGCGCATAGCCGTAGCCCGCGCCCGCTTGGATGTTCGTCGCGTAGTTGCCCGGGTCCATATAGGCGACCGAGGCGATCACCGCCGGCCCGAAGAACAACAGAAACCCGCCGCGCCGGTTGCCCGACAGCACCGCTTCCATGGCCGTGCGGGTGCGGCTGGTCATGTTTTCCTTGCGGATAAGTTCGGTCATGGGGCTCCTCGTGGATACGTCTTCGGCGAAATGTAGCCTTGGCTACAAGATTCGCAAGTGGCTAATTTTCGTTGACAGCTCGACGCGCCTCGCGCGAAGCTTTGCTTGGCATATCGGGCGCGACAGGTTATCCGGTCCGCTCTGGAAATGGCGCCCGACTGGCCCCGACAGGCACTGAGACCGAGACCGTCAAGGCAGGCGAATGACTGACACCGATCCCTCCCAGATCAAGGGGTTCAACCGGGCCCGAGAGCGTGCGGCGCGCGCGCTGCTGGAAGACTATGTCGAGATGATCGCCGATCTGACGGCGGAATTCGGCGAGGCCCGTATCACCGAGATCGCCGCACGACTCGGGGTGGCCCATCCGACCGCGACCAAGGCGGTCGCGCGACTCAAGCGCGAAGGGCTCGCAGTGTCGCGGCCCTATCGCGGGGTGTTCCTGACGGAGACGGGGGAGGCGCTGGCCGCCCAGGTGCGCGAACGCCATCGCACCGTTGTGGCCCTGTTGCGCGCGGTGGGCGTGCCGGAAGAGGTCGCGGAGCTCGATGCCGAAGGGATCGAGCATCATGTCTCGTCCCGTACGCTGGAGGCGTTCGAGGCTTTCCTCGCTTCAAAGGCTGGCAAATAGCGCCGAGAGCCGCTCGGCCTCGCCGACGAGCCCCCAGGGCGGGTTCACGATGAACATCCCAGAGCCGATCATGCCGTGGCCTTCGCGGGCAGGCGGGAAACGTACCTCGTGGCTCAGCGCTTCGGGGAAATCGCGGCGCAGGGTGCGGACCATCGCCTCCTGCGCGCCCGAGGCCAGCATCGGATACCAAAGCGCGATGATGCCGACGTTCCATTTCTTCGCGATATGACCGATCAGCTTCGGCATCGCCGTGTAATCGGCTTTCTCCTCGAAGCTCGGATCGATCAGCATCATCCCGCGGCGCGGGGTGGGGGGCGTCAGCGCGAGCGCCATCTCGCGCCCGTCTGCCTTGTGCAGGACCGCTCCGCTGCGTCGTGTTGCGCTTCGCAGGGCGGAAAACTCCTGCGGGTGCAGTTCACATAGCTGAATCGTGTCCATCGGGCGCAACAGCGCCTGTGCCACTAGGGGTGAGCCCGGATAGGCCTGCGCCCCGTGTTGCGCCCGCACCGCTGCCAGCGCGCGCATGTAGGGATGATCGGGGGCGAACCAGCCCAAGTCTTCCACCCGGGCGATCCCGGCTGCCGCCTCGCCCGTCTTCGCCGCTTCCGCCCCGTCAAGCGCGTAAAGCCCGCGCCCGGCATGGGTTTCGAGGTAGCTCAGCGGCTTGTCCTTGCGCGTGAGGTAATCGAGCGCAGACGCAAGCAGCGCATGCTTGTGCACATCGGCCAGATTTCCGGCGTGATAGGCGTGTTGGTAAGACAGCATCGGTTCGGTCTCCTTGGGCCCTTCCTGCCGGTCAGCGCGCGCGAGGGCAATGCTCTTCTTCTCGGGAGACGTATCCCGGGGGTGCGCGAGGCGTGCGGGGCGGAGCCTCTCCGAAGGTTCATCTGGCAGGGGGATAAAAGAAAACGACGGCGCCCAGGGAGGAGGAGGGGCGCCGCCGTCTCTTTTCTGCCGTCAGGTCTCAGGGAGGAGGAGAGAGACCCTTCGGCACTGTCGACACCGCTTCAGGGAGGAGGAGGAAGCGGCGTCACACCCTCGGGTCCAGGGAGGAGGAGAGGACCCTCGGTATCTGGTTGGCGGCACCCTCAGGGAGGAGGAGGAGGGCGCCGCCGAAACGATTGGCCCAGGGAGGAGGAGAGGGCCTTTCGTATCAAATTGGACCTGCCGGTCCGGATATCAAGTGCTGCACTGCAGCATGCGACAGCCTGTCGCATATTTCCGCCGATGATAGGCGGCGACCTCAGGGAGGAGGAGAGAGGTCGCCGCCTGCTCGGCGCGGATCCCTCAGGGAGGAGGAGGAGAGATCCGGGCAGCTTTGGTCCGGCATCGCGGCGTCTCGCCGCTTGGGGCCGGTATGTCTTGGTGTGGCGGCGCTCTCAGGGAGGAGGAGAGAGAGCGCCGCCCAAGTTCCGAGCCCCAGGGAGGAGGAGAGGGGCTCAGGAAGAGAATTACTTGCCGTATGCGGCCTCATAGGCCACGCGGGTGATCATCGAGCTGTGCAGCCCGAGGTCGTTCAGTTCGCGGCTGCTGAGCGAGCGCAGCTCGTTGAGCGTCTGGCGATACACCTTGCGGCGGGCCAGGGCTTCGAACAGTTTCGATTTCAGTGCGGCGAAGCCGCTGTCGTTCAGTTGGATGTCTTGTGCGAGTGCCATCGTATCAGCCTCATCTATCTACTTGCGAGGGTCGCTGCTGGTTCCAGCTTGTCGACCCATTTCGTTACTTCTTGTTCCGTCGTCGTTGGAGCAAAGATGGCGCTAATGCTGCGGTTGCACAATGCCGGGAAGCCTCAATGCCGCCATGCAGAAAATGCATGAATGATTCTGACCTATTTTCGGGAGAGAGGCGCAAGATATTTGCGCTCCCCTCGCGGGGCATGGGGGATTCCTGACCGTATGGGCAGTTCTCGACTTGAACTGCGCGGCAAAAACGCCACAGTTCCGGCCAAATCACGAGTATGCGGGCGGATAATGGACCCGGGAATGGAGGAATCTGCATGGCTCTGAGCAAGGAAACGGTTCTTGCGACGTTGCAAACGGTGGAAGTGCCGGGCGGCGGGACCGCTGTGAGCCGCGATCTCGTGCGCGCGCTCGCGGTGCAAGACGGCGTGGTGCGCTTCGTGCTCGAAGGCGCGCCGCAACCCGAACTGGAGGCGATGCGCCCCACGCTGGAGGCGGCGATCAAGGCGCTCCCAGAGGTGACGAGCGTGACGGTCGTCGTGCCTTCGGGCCCTCCGCGCGGCCTCGGCGGTACGGCGCAACAGTCGCAACAGCGTGGTCCCGCGATCGGGGGGCATCCCAAGCCCCAGCAGGGGCCGCAAAAGGTGCCGGGCGTGAAGAAGATCATCGCCGTGGGGTCGGGCAAGGGTGGCGTGGGCAAATCTACCGTCGCCTCTAACCTCGCCGTGGCGCTGACGCGCGCGGGCAAGCGGGTTGGGCTGCTGGATGCCGATATCTATGGTCCCTCGCTGCCGCGCATGATGGGGGCGAGCAAGCGGCCGGCCTCGCCGGATGGCCAGACGATCCTGCCGTTGCAGGCGCATGGCGTCACGCTGATGTCGGTCGGCCTCATGCTGAAAGAGAGCGAAGCGGTGATCTGGCGCGGCCCGATGCTGATGGGTGCGATGCAGCAGATGCTGTTCCAGGTGAAGTGGGACGAATACGGCCCGCTCGACGTGCTTTTGATCGATCTGCCGCCGGGGACGGGGGATGTGCAGCTCACGCTGTGTCAGAAAACCGAGCTGGACGGGGCGATCATCGTCTCGACCCCGCAGGACGTGGCACTTCTCGATGCGAAGAAGGCGATCGACATGTTCCAGCGGCTGAAGACGCCGATCCATGGGCTGGTCGAGAATATGTCCTCTTACGTCTGTCCGAATTGTGGCCACGAGGCGCATCTCTTTGGTCATGGCGGCGTCGCAGCGGAGGCGAAATCGCTGGGGTTGCCGTTCCTCGGTGCGCTGCCCGTTGACCTGGACGTGCGGCTCGCGGGTGACGCGGGCACCCCGGTCGCCGCGAGCGAGGGGCCGGCAGCCGAAGGCTACGCCACTCTTGCGCGTGGGCTGATCGACCGCGATCTGATCTGATCTGGCGGCGAAGGTTGCTCTGGGAAAGGCGTCCTCAACGGACGCCTTTTTCATGTTCGCGGGAAGGTCATGGGAAATCATGGCACCTTCCATGGAACTTCACGAGGGCGTAGAGAGCGCGTGAGCCGGGATTCGCAGAGATTCTTGGTGGAATCACGGCGTATTCACATCGGCTCGCGCAAAATCACGCCGCGGTGAGCGCGGAAAATGGTGCCTCAGGTGGCTCCAATTGCGGCTTAAAAATCACAGGTTCCATCTCGATTGAAATTTTTTGGGATTTCGTGGGAGAGCTTGGTCTGCGTTCGCAGCTACCAGATATGGTAAATTTTTTCTTCATGATGCCTAGGGATATGCGATAAGGCGCGCAGGGCCTTGGGGCGGGGTGCTGCTGCGGACAAGATCTACCCAATCTTCGGCAAATTTTTTCTTGCGTGCCATGAATTCCCGTGGCATCCCTAATTCATCGGAAGCGAATGCAAATAGAGGCACCAAGACCTCACGGCGAAAAGCAGGTTTCATACAGGCCATCGCTTCACGAAAACAAAGAGATCCGGCGCGCGAGCGAGCAGACATCCCATCCCCCCAGGTGGCGCGTGCAGTCGGACATACCCAGTGATGGGAACGAGGGCGGCGGATTGGGCAGTGGCAGCAGCCCAATCCGCCGTTTTCATTCCGGGCCCGGCCCGGCGGGACAGGTGATAGGAGCGCGCTTTGGCGGGCATGTTCATAGGCGAATACACCTTCAAGGTGGACAGTAAGGGTCGCGTGTCGATCCCCGCGCTGTTTCGTCGTGAGCTCGAAGAGGGTGACCCCGAGCGCCCGAACAAAGATCGCCCCCGGATGGTCATCGTCTACGGTGCCGATACTCAGAAAATGCTTCAGATCTACACGCAGGCCGCTTTCGAGGCGCTGGCTGCCGATATCGCGGCGCTGCCGCGCGGCTCGAAGCAGCGCACGATCCTCCAGCGGATGGTTCTGTCCAAATCGCATCCGACCGAAGTCGATCCCGACGGCCGCCTCGTTCTCCCGGCGGCCTTGCGTACGAAGATCGGTCTCGACAAGGAGGCCTATTTCTCCGGCGTGGGCGAGACCTTCGAAATCTGGAACCCCGAGACCTTCGCCGCTGCCGATGAAGCCAATATCGATCAGTGGATCGAAGAGCAGGGCGAAGATTTCGACCCTCTCAGCCTTTTGTCGCAGGGGTGAGCCATGACGGATCGGGACGCCCTGCCAGACGCCCCCCACGTCCCGGTTTTGCTGCGGCCGCTCCTTCGGGCGGTCGCGCCTGTCTCTGGGACCTGGCTTGACGGAACCTTCGGTGCGGGCGGCTATGCGCGCGGTTTGCTTGAGGCGGGTGCCGACAAGGTGATCGGCGTGGATCGCGATCCGGCGGTTTTCGAGATGGCCGAGGCGTGGCGCGGCGAATACGGCGACCGGCTGGAGTTGGTCGAAGGCACGTTCTCCGAACTCGATACCTATTCCGACGAATTGCTCGACGGGGTGGTGCTGGATCTCGGCGTCTCCTCGATGCAACTCGATCAGGCCGATCGTGGCTTTTCCTTCATGCGCGACGGGCCGCTCGACATGCGGATGTCGCAGGAAGGGCCGTCGGCTGCCGATCTGGTCAACGAGACGGATGAGGGCGAACTCGCTGATATCCTTTATCAATATGGCGAGGAGCGCGCCTCGCGCCGGATCGCCAAGGCCATCGTCGAGGCGCGCAAGGTTCAGCCATTCGAGACCACGCAACAGCTCGTCAAGGTGATCGAGCGCTGCCTGCCGCGCCCGAAACCGGGGCAAAGCCATCCCGCAACGCGCAGCTTTCAGGGCCTGCGCATCGCGGTGAACGACGAATTCGGCCAGTTGATCGAGGGGCTCGAGGCCGCGGAACGTGCGCTGAAACCCGGCGGGCTGCTGGCGGTGGTCAGCTTCCACTCGCTCGAAGACCGGGTGGTGAAGCGCTTCTTCGCTGCGCGCTCGTCGACGGGCGGGGGCGGTTCGCGCCACGCGCCGGTTCAGCAAGCCCTTGATCCCGCGTTTGAAATTACCGTGAAAGGCGACGGGCCCGACGAAGAGGAACTGGCGGAAAACCCGCGTGCACGCTCGGCTCGGTTGCGGGTGGGGCGGCGCACGGATGCGCCCGCCGGCAAGGCCGATCGCACGCAACTGGGGCTTCCGAAGCTTGTCACCGGGGAAAAGAAGGGGAAACGCCGTTGAGATTGCTTGCCTATCTTGCCGCCTCTGCCTGTGTGCTCGCGCTCGCCTTCTGGGCCTATCACGTCAATTACGACACCCAGGACCGGATCGACGAGCTGCGCGACCTCAATCGGGAAATCGCCTCGCTGAACGAGGGTCTGACCGTGCTCAACGCCGAATGGGCTTATCTCAACCGCCCGCAGCGCCTGCGCGAACTGGTCAATCTCAACTTCACCTCGTTGCATCTTCTGCCGATGACGCCAGAGCAATTCGGAACCGTCGCCCAGATTGCCTACCCGACACCGCAGGCCGATGATACTGGTGCGTCCGGCACCGATTTGGCCGGCCTTTCCGATCCTGTCGAGGTCAAGGCTGATCCCGAGGGAGGGAACTGATGCGTACGCCCCTTCGCCCGCTCGCCCGTATCCTCGACGCCCGCGAAAAAGGCGAGAACCCCGACGCGATCGAACGCGAGAACCGCCGTCTGCGCGGCGAGGCCACCCGTGACAAGGCGCGTCAAAGCGCCGAAGGCCGTCTGCTGGTGATGTCGGTGATCTTCCTTGCGGCCTTCCTGACGGTGGGACTGCGCATGGGCTCTTTCGCCGCCGCGCGCCCCGAAGAGCCGCAGACCGATTCCACGACCGAGCAGATTCACGCCCAACGCGCCGATATCGTCGACCGCAAGGGCAGGGTGCTCGCGACGAACCTGCTGACCCACTCGCTCTACGCGCAGCCGCCGATGATGATCGACCCGCTGGGCACGGTGGACAAGCTGGTGAAGATTTTCCCCGATCTCGACCGCGACCGGCTGAAGAAGGACTTCACCGGCCATCGCAAGTTCGTCTGGATCAAGCGCCGCATCAGCCCGGAGCAGATGCAGGCTGTTCACGATATCGGCGATCCCGGCCTTCTGTTCGGCCCGCGGGAGATGCGGCTTTATCCCAACGGCCATCTCGCCTCGCATATTCTTGGCGGCGCGCGCTACGGCACAGAAGGCGTGAACTCCGCCGAGATTCTCGGCGTGGCAGGGATCGAGAAGGAATATGACAGCTGGCTGCGCGATCCGGCCAATGGCGGGCAGCCGCTCAAGCTCTCGCTCGATCTGACCGTGCAATCGGCGCTAGAGGATGTGCTGTCGGGCGGCATGAAGCTGATGAACGCCAAGGGCGCGACCGCGGTACTGATGAAGGTCCACACCGGCGAGATCGTCGCGATGGCGAGCCTGCCCGATTTCGACCCGAACGACCGCCCCGCGCCGCTTCTGAAGGGCGACCCCTCCGACAGCCCGCTGTTCAACCGCGCGGTTCAGGGGATGTACGAGCTCGGCTCCACCTTCAAGATTTTCGCGGTGTCGCAGGCGATGCAGGATGGTCTGGTCACGCCCGAGACGATGATCGACACCAAGGGTCCGCTGCGCTGGGGCAAGTTCCGCATCCACGATTTTCACAATTACGGCAAGCAGTTGTCGGTCACCGACGTGATCGTGCACAGCTCGAATATCGGCACCGCGCGGATCGTCCAGAAGATCGGCCCCGAGAAGCAGCGCGAGTTCCTCGGCAAGCTGGGCCTTCTGGAGCCTTCGCCGGTGGAACTGATCGAGGCGCCGACGGGCCGTCCGATCCTGCCGAAGAACTGGTCGGAGCTGTCCGCGATGACAATCGGCTACGGGCACGGTCTCTCCGACAGCCCGCTGCAGCTTGCGACGGCCTATGCGACGATCGCCAATGACGGGCGGCGCGTGCTGCCGACGCTGATCGCCAATGGCGGCCCGCGCAAGCCGCACAAGCAGGAATTCGGCGCCCCGGAAGGCGCGCAGGTCGTGTCCCCGGAGGTTGCCCATAAGGCGCTCGCGATGATGCGCGCCGTTGTGACGCGCGGCACCGCAAGCTACGGCAATGTCGAGGGCTATCAGGTCGCGGGGAAGACCGGCACCGCCGACAAGCCCGATCCGCAGGGCGGCTATTACGACAAGAAGGTGATCTCGACCTTCGCGGGCGTCTTCCCGGTGACCAATCCCGAATATGTGCTGGTTCTGACGCTGGACGAGCCGACGGATACCTCCGGCGACACTCCGCGCCGCACCGCAGGCTGGACCGCCGTGCCGGTTGCGGCCGAGACGATCCGCCGTGTCGCGCCGCTTCTGGGTCTGCGCCCCGAACCGACGACACCCGACACGCTCGACGGCATCAGTCTGGTCAAGAAAGACTGACGTTTTCGGGGTCGGTACGCGGGTGTCACGCCACGTGCATGAACCCGCGCATAGAGACAGGGGGCAGGGCCTGTCGCCTTGACCTCGCAGACGTGTCGCCGGATAAGTGCGGCGAGCTGAATAAAGGACGGATACGATGGCTGCGGGCACCAAAATGCTGAGCGAATTGGGGCTGACGCCGCTGCAGGGCGCAGACTGCGCGATCTCGGGACTGTCGGTCGACAGTCGGCAGGTCAAACCGGGCCATCTTTTTGCGGCGTTGCCGGGCACGCAGATCCACGGGGCCGAGTTCATTCCTTACGCGTTGCGCATGGGCGCAGCCGCAGTGCTGACCGATCGCGCGGGCGAGCAAACCGCGCGCGAGGCGCTCGCGGGCACCGATACGGCCATAGTCGTCACGCAAGATCCGCGTCAGGCGCTCGCTTTCGCGGCAGCGCTGTGGTTCGAGCGCCAGCCCGAGACGATGATCGCGGTGACCGGCACCAACGGCAAGACTTCGGTCGCGACCTTTACCCGCCAGATTTGGCAGTTGCTGGGATTCGAGGCCGCGAATATCGGCACGACAGGCGTCGAGGGCAGCTATGCCGCACCTTCGCCGCATACGACGCCCGAGCCGATCACCCTGCATCGCTTGCTCTCGGATATTGCTGCCGTCGGCGTGACCCATGCCGCGATGGAGGCCTCGTCGCACGGGCTCGCGCAGCGTCGGTTGGATGGTGTGACGCTCTCGGCGGCCGCTTTCACCAACTTCTCGCAAGATCACCTCGATTACCACGCGAGCTTCGACGAGTATTTCGCGGCCAAAGCTGGGCTCTTCACCCGGGTCCTGCCCGAAGACGGAGCGGCGGTGATCAATCTCGACGATCCCAAGGGGGAGGAACTCGCGCGCTATATCACTGCGCGCGGTCAGGAGCTGATCGGGATCGGCCATACCGAACGCTGCGAGATGCAGATTCTCGGGCAGCGGTTCGATGCAACCGGTCAGGATGTGCGCTTCGCCTGGGAAGGCTGGACCCAGATGACTCGCCTGCCGCTGATCGGCGGGTTCCAGGCGATGAATGTGCTTACCGGTGCGGCGCTCGCCATCGCGTGCGGCGCCGACCCCGAGGAGGTCTTCGCGACACTGCCGAAGCTCTCCACCGTGCGCGGGCGGATGCAACTGGCTGCCACCCGCGACAACGGCGCGACGGTCTTCGTCGATTACGCCCACACGCCGGATGCGGTGCAGACCGCGCTGAAGGCGCTGCGCCCGCATGTGATGGGCCGCCTGATCGCCATCGTCGGCGCAGGCGGGGATCGGGACGCGACGAAGCGCCCGCTGATGGGCAAGGCCGCCGCCGAGAATGCCGACATTGTCATCGTGACCGACGACAATCCGCGCTCGGAAGATCCCGCAACGATCCGCGCTGCCGTGCTGGAAGGCGCGCCAAAGGCGCTCGAAGTGGGCGACCGGGCCGAGGCGATCCTGCGCGGCGTCGATCTGCTGCAGCCCGGCGATGCGCTGCTGGTAATGGGCAAGGGCCATGAGAGCGGACAGATCATCGGCTCGGACACCTACCCGTTCGACGACGCCGAGCAGGCCTCGGTCGCTGTTGCCGCGCTGGACGGGAAAATCTGATGGCCGTTCTCTGGACCTCGAGCGACGCGGCTGCCGCCACCGATGGTGAGGCCACGCAGGCTTTCGCCGCGACCGGAATTTCCATCGACACCCGGACCATTCATCCGGGCGATCTTTTCGTCGCGCTCAAAGATGTGCGAGACGGCCATGACTTCGTGCGACAGGCGCTCGACAAAGGCGCGGCGGCGGCGATGGTCAGTCGCATTCCCGAGGGCTGCTCGAAAGACGACCCGCTGCTGATCGTCGATGACGTCCTCGCGGGCCTAGAAGCTTTGGGGCGGGCGGGGCGCGCAAGGGCGCGGGCCCGTGTGCTCGCCGTCACCGGCTCGGTCGGCAAGACGTCGAGCAAAGAGATGCTGCGCGCTGTCCTCTCCGCTCAAGGCAAGGTTCACGCGGCCGAGGCGAGCTTCAACAATCACTGGGGCGTCCCGATCACGCTGGCGCGCCTGCCGCAGGACGCCGATTTCGCCGTGATCGAGATCGGGATGAGCAATCCGGGCGAGATCGCGCCGCTGGCGAAACTGGCGCAGCCCCATGCCGCGATGATAACGACCGTCGCGCCCGCGCATCTCGCGGCCTTCGAGAGTATCGAAGGCATCGCGCATGAGAAGGCGTCGATCTTCCAAGGCCTCGTCGAGGGCGGCACTGCGATCGTGCCGACCGGGCTGGAGACCTCCGACATCCTGCGCGAGGCCGCCCAGCAGGCAGGAACAATGGTCACCTTCGGCCCCGAGCCGGGCTCGGACTACCGTCTTGTCGAGGCCCGCATCTCGGGCGACGCAACCGTTGTTCAGGCGGACCACCATGGCACGTCGATCCTGTTCAAGGTGATGACCCCGGGGCGGCATTTCGCGGCCAACGCGCTCGGCGTGCTGGCCTTGGCCGAAGCCGCGGGTTGCGATCCGACCATTGCCGCGATGGATTTGGGCAACTGGCAGCCCCCCGCCGGGCGCGGTCAGCGCGAGCGGGTCTATATGGATGTGGTGGACGAGGCCGAGAGCTTCGACCTCTTCGACGACGCGTTCAACGCGAACCCCGCCTCGATGGCCGCAGCGCTCGAAGTTCTGGCAGGCGCCAAGCCACGCGACGGTGTTGGGCGCACCGCGAAAGGGCGGCGCATCGCGATCCTTGGCGACATGCTGGAGCTGGGCGAGGACGAAACGGCGCTGCACGCGGCCATCGCCGATCACCCGGCCATGGCGAAGGTCGACCTCGTGCATCTCGCGGGACCGCGCATGGCGGCGCTTCGCGAAGCCCTGCCGCGCACCAAGCGGGGAGAATGGTATGAAACGGCGGACAAGCTGGCAGAGCGTGCCCGCCACCTGATCGACCCCGGCGACGTGGTGCTGGTCAAAGGCTCGAAGGGCTCCAAGGTGAGCCTCGTCGTGAGCGTATTGAGAAAACTCGGCCAGCCCGGAGCGGCCGAGGCCCATAAGGGAAAAGACTAATGTTGTATTGGCTGACCGACTTCTCCGATGGCGGGGGCGTCTTCAACCTGTTCCGCTACATCACCTTCCGTGCGGGGGCGGCGTTCTTCACGGCGCTGCTGGTGGGGTTCATTTTCGGACCCTGGCTGATCGGGATTCTGCGCCGCACTCAGGGGAAGGGGCAGCCGATCCGCGATGACGGGCCCGAGGGGCATATCTCCAAGGCCGGGACGCCCACGATGGGCGGTATCCTGATCCTCACCGCGTTGTTGGTGTCGACGCTCCTCTGGGCGCGGCTCGACAACGGATATATCTGGGTCGTGCTGATGGTGACCTACGGCTACGCCGCAATCGGCTTCGCCGACGATTACGCCAAGGTTTCCAAGCAGAACACCAAAGGGGTCAGCAGCAAGGCGCGGCTCGCGCTCGGCTTCCTGCTCGCGCTTCTGGCGTCGCTCCTGACGTGGTATCTGCACCCGTCCGATCTGGAAGGGCGGCTGTCGATCCCGTTCTTCAAGGATCTGGTGCTGAACCTAGGCTATTTCTACATTCCCTTCGCGATGATCGTGATCGTGGGCGCGGCCAATGCGGTGAACCTGACCGACGGGCTCGACGGGCTCGCGATCATGCCGGTGATGATCGCCGCAGGTACGCTGGGCGCGATCGCCTATGTCGTGGGCCGCACCGACTTCACCGATTATCTCGGCGTGCAATTCGTGCCCGGCACCGGGGAACTGGTGATCTTCACCGCGGCGCTGATGGGGGGCGGTCTGGGCTTTCTGTGGTACAACGCGCCGCCGGCGGCGGTCTTCATGGGCGACACCGGCAGCCTCGCGCTTGGCGGCGCGATCGGCGCGATCGCGGTCTGCACCCAGCACGAGATCGTCCTCGGCATCGTCGGCGGGCTCTTCGTGGTCGAGGCGCTCTCGGTGATCATCCAGGTCGCCTATTTCAAACGCACCGGCAAACGGGTCTTCCTGATGGCCCCGATCCACCACCATTTCGAAAAGAAGGGGTGGTCGGAGCCGCAGATCGTCATCCGTTTCTGGATCATCTCGCTGATCCTCGCGCTGATCGGTCTGGCGACACTGAAGATCCGCTGACCCGCACATCTTTTTCCCCGATCGCGCCCCGCGCGCGATCTCTTCCGGCGCGCTTTGGTTCCTCGAGGCGCGCCGTGGTTTTTCTCAAAATTATTTGAGCGAACCAGAGCGGAATTCGTTGGTTGTCTCCCCGAACCGCGACGCGAGATGTCGCAAAAGTTTTTTAGCGAGGAGACCCCGATGACCCGCAAGTTCAACATCATCCTTTCGACGACCGCTCTTGCCGCTACGCTCTCGCTCGGCGCCGTTGCCACCTACGCAAATGGCGTGACCCAGGGCAGCAACGCGGAGAACGGCCAGTACGGTCTCGTCGACTACAAGATGCAGGTCGTTCCGAACGATCAGACCTCCACGGGCAACCCGCCCGCCGTGAACGTCACCACGGGGAGCGACGTCAACAACACCGCCGGTGTCGCCGGCAAGAAAGTCGGCGCCGCGACGGCCGAACAGACCTCGAACGGTGGTGAATCGATCCCGGCGCAGAACCAGCTGAAAACGGATGCCGGCATCGTCGGTAACGAGGTTCAGGCAGGCGTTGACGACGCCGTCGTGTCTTCGGACGGTGCTGCGGTCGGTACGATCACGAAGGTCATGAACATGGGCAAGACCGACCAGGTCTATGTCCGCACCGATGACACGCTCGACACGGCTGTCTCGATGTTCAAGATCACCGTTCCGGCGTCGGAAGTCGGCTCGGGCAAACTGACCCTCAACGCGAGCCTGTCGGATATCCTGACGGAGCTCGAAAAGCAGCAAGACCAGAAGTCGTAATCTAACGACCGGACCAAGAAGACCCTTTTCGGCGCGCACGGTTCCTCCCCCTCCGTGCGCGCCGTTTTTGCGTGTCTTACCCTCTCCGCGCCGTGTTCCCCCTTTCCCCTTCGTATCGGTTCAAATATCCCGGAGGTGCGGGGGCAGGCCCCTGCGGCGCTGAGCGCGACAGGTCTGAAGGGCGGGGCATTCCCGCGAGGCGACAGGAGACTTCCATGATCCCGGTGCAGGGCTTTGACGGACAGAAGGTGGCGGTGCTCGGGCTCGGGCGTTCGGGTCTGGCGACGGCGGCGGCGCTGCGCGCAGGCGGGGCCGAGCCGATCTGCTGGGATGACAGCCCCGAAGGCCGCGCGCGCGCCGAGGATGCAGGCTATAGCTGCCGCGACCTGACCCGCCACGGCGCTTTCGAGGGTGTCGCGGCGCTGATCGTCTCGCCAGGCATCCCGCATCTCTATCCCAAGCCGAACCAGGTGATCTCTGCGGCGATGGAGGCGGGCGTGCCCGTCGACAACGATATCGGCCTGTTCTTCGCCTCATGGGCCACCGACGATTTCATGCGCTACGATCAGGCACCGCGCACGATCTGCGTCACCGGCTCGAACGGGAAATCCACGACGACGGCGCTGATCCACCACATTCTGGAAGAGGCCGGGCGCCCGACCCAGATGGCGGGCAATATCGGGCGCGGCGTGCTCGATCTGGAACCGGCCGAAAATGGCGAGGTCGTGGTGCTGGAGCTGTCTTCCTATCAGACAGATCTGGCGCGGGCTCTGACGCCCGACATCGCGGTCTTTACCAATCTCTCTCCCGACCACCTCGACCGCCATGCCGGCATGGGCGGCTATTTCGCGGCCAAGCGTCGTCTTTTCGCCGAAGGCGGCCCGGATCGCGCGGTGATCGGCGTAGACGAGCCCGAAGGCATCTATCTTGCCAATCAGATCATGATGGGCCGCAACGATGACCGCCTGATCCGGGTCTCCGCGTCGCGCAAGCTGGGCGACTGGGGCTGGTCGGTCTTCGCCCGCAAGGGGTTCCTCAGCGAATGGCGCAAGGGCAAGCAGGTAGCATCGATCGATCTGCGCGAGGTGACCGGGCTGCCTGGCGCGCATAACCACCAGAACGCCTGCGCGGCCTATGCCGCCGTGCGCGCGCTCGGGATTTCGCCGCGCGTCATCGAGCAGGCGTTTCACTCCTTCGCCGGACTACCGCATCGCAGCCAGACCGTCGCCGAAAAGGGCGGCGTGCGCTGGGTCAATGACTCCAAGGCCACCAATACCGACAGCGCTGCGAAAGCGTTGCAGGCCTTCCGGAATATCCGCTGGATTGCGGGTGGTCTGGGCAAGGAGGGCGGGGTGGCCTCGCTATCCGAGCATCTCGGTGCGGTGAAGAAAGCCTATTTCATCGGTCACTCGGCGCGCGATTTCGCGCTGGAACTGGCGGTCGAGCATGAGATTTGCGAGACGATGGAAGCCGCCGTCGCCGCCTGCGCCCGCGATGCCGAGGCGGGCGACACGGTCCTGCTGGCGCCCGCCGCGGCGAGCTTCGACCAATATCCGAATTTCGAGAAACGCGGCGATCATTTCGCGCAGCTCGTGGACGCATTGCCCGGCTGAGGCTTACCTTCGCAGAGCGGACCGTCCGCCCATCTCGCGACGCCGGGTGTCCCGCTTCGGGGCAGCCGTCGATTTTGGCGCTTTTGTCACCGCATCGGCGCTCGGGCCGTAGCTCGAACGGCGCAGTAGCCTGAACGGCGTCATTCCGTGGCACGCGCCAAACCTCCGCAACAAGACGAGAATCGCGCCCAACCGACGAATCGCGGCATGGGCGTTGCCGCGCATTCGCGGGGGGCATCGGCGTGTCCGGGGTCCAGATTTCGGCACCGCTGCCAAAAAATACAACTTTGAGTTGTTATATTGCGACGCCGCGCCGATGTCTCCGCGTCGAAACCCTCGCAATCTGAATCTTGGCTGCCCGGCTCAACAGGGGACACGGGGCCAGATTTAAACGCCGGGGTGGGCCGGCATCTCAAAAACGGAGAAAGACCATGAAACTGTTCAAACTCGCTTCGCTGCGCCGTCTGAAGAATGACGAAGAGGGCGTCACCGTCGTCGAATACGGGATCGCGCTGGCGATCGCCGTTGGGATTGGCGCCACGATCTATGGCAGCCTCGGGGATTCCGTGTTCAACCAATTGGCTGGCGCGACCAACATCATGACGCCGAACACTGCGACTGCTCGAACGGTAACGGCTGTTCAGTAAGCGCAGCTCAAGCCACCTGTTTCGCGCGCCTCTGCACCGGGGAGTTCGCAGAGGCCGCGCATAAACAAACGGGGCAGCTTTGGGGTAGCTGCCCCGCTTACACCGAAAATTCAAAACGGAGAGCGCCATGCGTATCGCATCTTTGCTGACCTTCACCGCAGGACTCGCCGTGGCAGGTGGCTCGGCTTACCTGGCGCGCGATTTCTTCGAGGCGAAATACAAACGCGAAGTCGCCGCCGAGCGCGAAGGCCTCGTCGAGGTGCTCGCCGCTGCACAGAACATTCCCTTCGGTCAGACCATCGAGGCTCAGAAGCTGACCTCGATCTCCTGGCCGAAAGACGCGCTGCCGCCGGGTGTCTTTACCGATTACGCAGCCCTCCTGCCGAAATCGGGCGGAGAGCCGCGCCGGGCCCGCGCCGAGATCGCGCAGGGCGAATTGATCCTCGCCTCCAAGGTCTCGAATTACGGCGAAAAGGTTACAATCGTCCAGACCCTCGGCCCGAACAGCCGCGCCATGGCGATCGAGGTCAACGCCTCGAGCGGGGTGGGTGGTTTCGTGACACCGGGCGACCGCGTCGATGTGATGATGACGCGCGGCAGCAACGAGACGCTCAAGACCGTGACGATCCTTCAGGACGTCCGCGTCATCGGGGTCGATCAGGAAGCCGATGAGAAGGTAAAGACCCCCGGCGTGGCGCGTACAGTCACCGTCGAGGTTTCGCCCGAACAGGGCCAGCGCCTCGCACTCGCGCAGAAGGCGGGCACGCTGAGCCTGACGCTGCGCACGCTGGACGACGCCGAGAGCGATCCGCTGCCTTCGATCGGTCTCGCGGACATTCTCAGCGAGCGCCCGAAGAACAAGCTCGAACCGACGCCGATCCGCACCGTGATCGTCCGGCGCGGCACCGAAGTCACCGAAACCGCGATCAAGTGAGGCTCGGGGTCGATGGGGCGCATCCAGAACAGCATGCGGCGTTTCGCCAGAGAGGAAGACGGGACGATCCTCGTCTTCTTCGGGATGAGCCTCGTTGTGCTGCTGGGGCTCGTCGCGCTGTCCTTCGACCTGGGGCGGCTCGGCAGCACCCGCTCGGAGCTGCAATCCTTCGCGGACTCGGTAGCCTTGGCGGCGGCAGGCGAACTTGACGGCAACAATGACGCGATCACGCGGGCCGATGCCGCGGCCCAACTCATCGTCGACAGCCAGAGCTTCGCGACTGGCTCGCGGGTGCTTGGGGCCGCGAATGACGTGACCCTGACCTATCTCAGCGCGCTCCCGGCAAACGACAATGACGCAACAGACGCGGTCACCACCGATCCGACAAAAGCCGCCTTCGTCCGAGTTGACGTCAACGAACGCGAAGTTCAGGGCGTCTTCGCCGCGGCCTTCACGACGGTGGGCGGCTATGACGCTTTCGACGGCTCGGCCTCGGCGCAGGCGGTGGCGGGGCTCGAAATCCTGGCATGCGACGTCACACCCTTGATGTTCTGCGTCCCGCCGGGTTTCGACGCGGAGAAAGACATCGGACAGATGATCCTGCTGCGCTCTGGCGGGGGCGGCGATGCAGCCTGGGGGCCCGGTGATTTCGGGTTTCTCGATCCGAAACGCGCCAAGGTCGACGAGGACGGGCCCTGCGCGAATAAATCCGGAGCCCAGCTCGACGCCTGCCTGCTCGGTGCGGTCAGCAAGATCACCCAATGCTTCAACCAGCGCGGCGTCGACCTCGAGCCGGGCCAGAAGGAAGGGCGCAACGCGGCGATCTTCAATGTGCGCTTCGACATGTACCAGGCGATCATGAACGGCCTCAGCAAGGATCCCAATTACGCGCCCGCACCCAATGTCATCAAGGGGATCGTCGCCGCCAACCCGAGCGGGAAGGAAAACACCAGCAAGAACGCCTGCATCAAGGAGAACGAGGAGGTCTCGCCCGATACGGTCGGTCTGCCGCGTGACGATTGCTTCATGCCGGGCGCAGCTGAGCCATGCGGTCGCTTCGGCGATGGCGACTGGTCGCAGGGTCGCATCACCTACATGCAGAAGAATTACGGCATCGACATCACGGCAGAGGGTGCGACGGATCCCTTCGCCGACGCTGTGACCCGTTACGATCTCTACCTTGCCGAGATCGCGGCGGCGAATGGCGGCGATATACTGTCGAACCGGGCCGAGACGGGCCTGCCGAGCTGCGCGCCGGCGGCCGCCCCTAACGCCGATCGCCGCGTGCTGATCGTCGCGGGGATCGATTGCAGCGCCGAGACGGGCACCGTGATCAAGGGCGCGGCCTCGAACGTGCCGGTCAAGGAATTCGTCAAGGTCTTCCTGACCGAGCCGGTGGGCGAGGACGGATCGAGCCCGCCGACGATGGATATCTGGGGCGAGGTTATCGGCTCTGCCAGCAACGGCGATCAAGAGGAACTGGGCACGGGCGGCATGGTCCGCGACGTTGTCCAGCTTTACCGGTGAGCGCGATGCGGTGGTTTCGTGCATATCGCCTCCGCAGCCCGCGCCGGATCTGGCGCGATGATGAGGGTGCGCAGCTGGTGGAATTTGCGCTGGTGCTGCCGCTGATGCTGATCCTGTTTGCCGCGATCATAGAGAGCGGGCGGATGTTCCTCGCCTACCAGACGGTGATCGGCGGGGTGCGCGATGCGAGCCGCTACCTCGCCCGCATCACCCCGCGCAGCATCTGCGAAACCGGTGGCAGCGTCGACGGTCAGGCGGCGACGCTCGCGAATATCGTCGGCAACGCGATCACCGGCGGCAGCGTTCTGGGCGGCGGCGTGACAGTCACCAGCGTCGAACCGAGCCTCGACTGCATCGCAGGAAGCTATCGTTTCGGCGATGCGCCAATCGTCGAAGTTGCGGCGAATGTGACGATCACTTTCCCCTTCGCTGGTCTCTTCACCCTCGTGACGCCCTCCACGCTCGGCACCGTGACCACGGTCGTCGCCGACCAGAACCGGGTCTTCGGCTCATGAGCGCGCGTTTCGCATATCGGGCACATGGCTTCCGCCGCTTCCTGCGTGACGAAGAGGGCGCGACCCTTGTCGAGTTCACGCTGGTCTTCGGCCTCTACCTGCTGGTGTTCTTCGGGCTGCTGGATTTCGGTCGTCTGGCATATCACTACGTGAACATGCAGCGCGGGCTGCAGGTTGCGGCGCGGCTCGCCGCGGTGCGCCCGCCGGCCTGCGCCGGTGTGCCCGAGACGAATACGCGCGGCGTGACGCCGAAGGACCAGGCGGAGCCCCAATTCGGCACCAATTGCAGCGCCGAGAGCTGGGTCTGCTCCGCACCAGCGACGGTAAGCTGCTCGGGCGCGATGACGAATCCGACCGTGGCCGAGATCTGGCCGATCGTGGCCCCGGCGCTGCCCAATGGCTCGAGCGCGGCGAACCTGTCCTTCAGCTATTCCTACGATCCCGAACTCGGGTTCCTCGGCGGGCCCTATGTGCCGATGGTCACGGTCGAATTGCAGAATGTGAACTTCGTATTCGCGACGCCGCTGGGCGCGCTGGTGGGGCTCGTGACGGGCACCGCCGATGAAAATCTTGATGCAGATATCGCCTTCCCGAGCATGAGTACGTCGATGCCGGGCGAGGATCTCGCGCAGGGCGCGGGTAGCTAAAGCAAGGGGAGAGATGAAATGACTCGTAGAACCAATCCGATGGTCCTGGTGCCCGAGCCGAGCGCTCGCGACCTTGCCGCACCCGCCAAGCGCCGGCTGAGCTTTTCTGCCGAGACCGGGCGTATGGCGCAGACGGAGGCGCCCGACGATGAAGGCCAGGTGATCGCGGTTGCGCGCAGCCGTGGTGGCATCGGGGCGACGATGCTGGCGGTGAACCTCGCGCATCAGCTCTCGGCGCAGGGCGCCAAGAAAGGGCAGGCGCCGCGCCGCGTCGGCTTGATTGACCTCGACCTGCAATTCGGCATGGTCGCGGGGTTCCTGGACCTCGAGCCGAGCCCGGCGCTCTACGACATGGCGCGTAGCGGCGCGATGCCCGATGAGACCTTCCTCGACCAGTCGCTGCAATATTCGAAAGACGGGTTGGAAGTGCTCTGCGCTCCTGCCGCCTTTGCGCCGCTCGGCGCGCTCGGGGCCGATCAGGTGACCGAGCTGATCACGCTGATGCAGGCGCGCTGCGATTACGTCATCGTCGATCTGCCGCATGCGCTGATCGACTGGGTCTCGCCGGTGCTGGCGCGCGCCTCCTTGCTGTATCTGGTGACCGATCTCGCGGTGCCGTCGCTGCAGCAGGCACGCCGCCTGATCGACGCCTATCGCGAGGAAAACCTCGCGCTGGAGATCGAGGTGGTCGTGAACCATCAAAGCCGTCCGCTGATGCGCTCACGGCTGCAGCAGGAAGCGGCGAAGGCGCTCGATCGCGACCTCAGCCACTGGCTTCCCGACGACCCGCGCGCCGCACGGGAGGCCGCCGATCGCGGAGTGCCGCTGGCGCGGATCGGACGGCGCTCCGCCTTGTCGAAAGCGATCGCCGGTCTTGCGAAAGGGCGGCTCGCACAGAGCGCGGCCCGGTCGAACTGAGGGGGAACACGAGATGTTTCGCAATTTCACGGATCGCGGGTCCAAACGTACCGAGACCGAAAAGGTGATCCCGCTCGGCAAGCCCTTCGCGGGAAGTCCGCCGAAAGAGGCGCGCGAGATGGTCGCGCAAAAGAACCCGCCGAAACCGGCGGCGCCTTCGATCGACGAAGAAAGCCAGCGCCGCGCGCTGGAGTTGAAAAGCCGGTTGCACGATGCGCTTCTTGATCGGCTGAACCTGTCGATGCTCGACAAGGTCGTGCCTGAGGAACTCCGCCGCGAAGTGGCCGCACTGGTCAGCGAAGAACTGCGCGACGCGAAAACCCCGCTGCGCGCGGAGGAGTTCAAGACGCTGGTCGACGAGCTTCTCAACGAGGTGCTGGGCCTTGGCCCGCTCGAGCCGTTGCTGGCCGATCCCTCGATCAACGATATTCTCGTCAACGGCTGCAACCGCGTCTTCGTCGAACGTCACGGCGTGCTGGAGCGCACAGCGGTGCGCTTTCGCGACGAGCGTCATCTGCTCCGGATCATCGACAAGATCGTCTCGCGGGTGGGCCGCCGGATCGACGAGAGCAACCCATGGGTCGATGCGCGGCTCGATGACGGCAGCCGCGTGAACGCGATCATCCGGCCTTGCGCGATCGACGGGCCGAGCCTCTCGATCCGCAAGTTCTCGCGCCAGCCCTATACGCTGGAGCGGCTCGTCGAGACCGGGATGATGACCGGGGCGGCGGCGCGGTTCCTGCAGGGGCTGGTCCATGCCCGCAAGAACATCCTGATCTCCGGCGGCACCGGCTCGGGCAAGACGACGCTGCTGAACGCGATCTCTGCCGCCATCGACCCGCGCACGCGGATCGTGACGATCGAGGATGCAGCGGAACTGCAGCTGCAGCAGGAGCACGTCGTGCGGCTGGAAACCCGGGCGCCAAATCCGAACGGGCAGGGCGCGGTGCTCCAGCGCGATCTGGTGAAGAACGCGCTCCGGATGCGGCCCGACCGGATCATCGTGGGCGAGGTGCGCGGCTCGGAAGCCTTCGACATGTTGCAGGCGATGAACACCGGCCATGACGGCTCGATGACCACCGTCCACGCCAATTCCGCCCGTGATGCCCTGGGGCGGATCGAGCAGATGGTGACCATGATCGGCCTCGACATGCCGCTGACCGCGATCCGTTCGCAGATCGCCTCCGGACTCGACATCGTGGTGCAGATTGCGCGCCTCTCCGACGGCCGCCGCCGGGTGCTGTCAATCTCGGAAATCACCGGGCAGGAGGGCAATATCGTGATGATGCAGGACATCTTCACGTTCCGGAAGACCGGCACCACCGCAGATGGCGCGATCGAGGGCGAGTTCACCGCCACCGGCCTGCGCCCGCGCTGCCTCGAAGACCTGATCGCAGCGGGCGTCGCGGTCGATCCGACTGATTTCAAGATGCGGGGGCACTGAGCCATGTGGGAGATGATCGAAAAAGACCTTGCCGCCTATGTCGCCTATAGCGGCATCGCGCTTGGCGTGCTGCTGGCGCTGACCGGGGGGCTGCATCTGCTCAACCGGACGGAGACCAGCGGCGAGGCCAAGAGCCGCCGGATGAAGATGATCGCGAAGGGCCGCGACACCGAGGAGGTGCTTGCGCTGCTCAAGCCCGATCCGCGCAAAGGATGGATCGCGCGGCTCCCCAAGAGCTTCGACCTGCCGCGCCTGCTGCATCGTGCGGGCTTCCGGATCGGGCCGGACAAATTCCTGCTGCTCTGCGCCGCGCTTACGATCGGGAGTTTCGTACTCGCGCTTGCGCCGCTCGGCCCGTTGCGGGCGGCCCCGGCGGCACTGGTCATCGGGCTGGTTCTGCCTTTTCTGGTTCTGCGCTCGCGGGCGACGCAGCGGATGAAGGTGCTGACCGGCCAACTTCCCGACGCGCTCGACATGCTGGCGCGCGGTCTGAAGATCGGCCATCCGCTGAACATGTCGATCGGCGCCGTGGCCGAGGAAATGCCGGACCCTATCGGCACCGAGTTCGGCATCATCTTCGATCAGGTCACCTACGGTGAAGATCTTCCTGACGCGGTGCTGGAATTCGCCGAGAGGGTGGGGCTGGAAGACGCCGATTATCTCGCCGCCAGCATCGGCATCCAGCATGGCACTGGCGGCGATCTCGCCCGCGTCCTCGAAGTGCTGGCGGCGACGACGCGGGGCCGGATCTCGATGCGGCGCAAGATCCGCGCGATCTCGGCGGAGGGGCGCGCCTCGGCGTGGTTCCTGACCGCTCTGCCCTTCATCATGTTCGGCTTCACCTCGCTGATTTCGCCCAATTACTATGGCGAGGTCGCCGATCAGCCGATGTTCCGCACGATGGCGATCATCGTCATCACGCTGATTGTCCTGAATGCCGTGGTGCTGCGCCGCTTGGTGCAGTTCCGGATCTGAGCCGGGGAGAGAGACCATGTTGATGACACGGATCGAGGATTTTGCGCTTCGGATGGGCATCGCGCCCGAAACGCTTCTGGCCGCCGGGATCGGCTTCGGCCTGCTGCTGCTGATCGTCGGGCTTCAGGCCGCCTTCCAGCGCGACCGCGCCGCCGAGCGCATTGCGGCCATTGGCGGGCCGAAAACGGGGGGACGTGCCGAGCATGGCTATCTCAAGGCGCCGGAGGCCCGTCCGGGTCAGATCCTGAAGGCCTTCGTGCCCGCAGACCGCCAGACCCGCTCCAAGCTCGAACGCAAACTCGCGCAGGCCGGTCTGTCCGGGGCGAGCGCCTTGCGCCGCTTCACTCTGATCCGGATCGCGCTGGGGATCGGTCTGCCGGGGATTTTCATGGGGCTCCTGATCGCCGCGCGTAGCCCCGACATCGCGCTGCCGCTGGGGCTGGATGCCCGCCTCGGCAGCCTGAGCGGTATCGCGACCTACCAGATACTCACCGGCCTTGTCGCTGGCGGTTACCTGCTGCCGCTGATGTGGCTAAACGGCCGGATGCGTGAGCGGCGGTTGCGCATCGAGGAAAGCTTTCCGAACGCGCTCGACCTGATGCAGGTCGCCATCGAGAGCGGCATGGGGTTCGATGCGGCGATGACTCGCGTCGGCAACGAACTGGCCGAGACCTCGCCGGAGATCTCCTTCGAGTTCCTCTCGGTGCAGCGACAGGTCCAGGCCGGTCGCGAGCGCGAGGCGGCCCTGCGGGACATGGCCGACCGCACCGGGGTCGAGACCGTGCGCGCTTTCGCCAATGTCGCGAGCCAGTCGCTGCGCTTCGGGGCGTCCATGGCACAGGCCCTGACCACCTATGCCGCCGATCTGCGTGGCATCCGCGAGATGCGCGCGCAGGAAAAGGCCAATCGCCTGCCGGTGCAGATGTCCGGGGTTCTCGCTTCGCTGATGCTGCCGGCGCTGATCCTGATCGCGGTCGGCCCCGTGGTGATTCGATATTTTATGAACTACGCCCAGTAAATCGAATCGTTTTCAAATCGGCGCTTTTCCCAAGGCATTGTTTACGGGCAATTTTTACGGACGAAATTTCGACCTAAATGCCGAAATTGCAACCTTTGGGTGTATCGGTTGCCTGTGGATACATTCCTGGGTTCTGTGGATATAGTCCAAATGGCTAGCTTAGGAATTAACCCATTTAGGAGTTACGCTTAGAGATGGCCCACGCGCTGTCACGCTAAGAAAAGGGGCCACATATAATAGTTTCTGGGGATGGTGGGGACCATGCGAGACTATGGAACAGCCGGGGCACCGCCCGGGCAGGAGCGCGCTATCGAAGCGGGCATGATTGGGGCCGTTGCACAGTGGTGTGAGTGTCTGCACGGGACGAACCCGCTCCGCATGGCATTGAGATATCTGACCGACAGTATCGGGGCCGAGGCCATCATATTGGCGCGCTATCCGCGAGATGCGGGCGCACCGGCGCGGGCGCTGGTTCATGACAGGGCGAGATCGGGTTGCCGGATCCCCTTGGAGCAAAGCTTCGCGGGCGATCTGCTGGGCGATTACCTGGACAAGGCGAAGAAGGGCTCGACTTGGTATCGCTCGATGCAGGACGAGGACGTGCCGCCTGCGGTCGCCTCGGCGCTCGCCCGTCGCAACCTGATCGAGATGGTGGTCATCCCGCTCGAGATCAGCGATCGCTGGGTCGATACGCTGGAGCTGCATTTCACCGAGAAGTTGCGCCAGTATCAGCAGGCTGTGCTGACGACGCTCGGCGATACGCTTAGCCGCACCTGGCACAACCGCGCGCGAGGCATGTTCACCGAGAGCTTGCTGAAATCGGCCGCCAAGCAGGCCGCGCCGCTCATCGGCTCGCCGATCCTGAGCGCGGATAACCCGGCGCGCCTGAGCCGTTCGGAATATCGCGTCTGCCTGCTGCTGCGCCATGGCCAGTCGCCCGATCAGATGCTTGCGGAGCTGGGGATCAAGGAATCCACCCTGCGCACCCATCTAAGCAATCTCTATTCCAAGACCGGCGCGCGCAACTTGGCGGAATTGACCTTCCAGCTTGTCTCCGGACTGCCGTTCGAACTCGGCGGCGCGAAATCCGGACGGGTCGCATGACTGCGCAACTCCTGCCGCTGGCGGCGCTGGCCCCGGTGTTGATCTGGGTTGCGCTCAGCGATCTGCGCGAGATGCGCATCCCGAACAGGATCGTGCTGATTACGCTGGGCTTCTTTGCGCTCTGCGCGCCGTTCCTGGCTCTGCACGAACTGAGCCTGCGGCTGGCCGCGGCAGCGATCACTTTCGCGGTTGGCTACGTCTTCTTCGTGCTGCGCGCCTTCGGAGGCGGGGACGTGAAATTCCTCGCGGCCCTGATGCTGTTCGTGCCCTCTGCGGCGATGGGGGAGTTTCTGATCGCCTTTTCCGTCGCGCTTTTCGCAGGCTCGGCGCTGACGATGGGGCTGCAAAGCGCGCCAGTTGCGGCGCGCCTCGGGCCTCGCTTGGGTTGGAAGAGCTGTTACGCACGGGGAAAGCTCCCGATGGGCGTCTCGATCGCGCTTGCCGGTCTGGCTTTGCCTTATCTGGTCGGCGGGTAGGCCCCGCCAAGGGAGGACCTATGTCACGCAAGATTTGGACCGACACGTTGGGGGCTTTCGCCCTCGTGCTCTGCGTCGCAGGTGGCGCGGTGCAGGCAGAGGAGACGCAGCCCGACACGACGGCGCGTGCTCATGATTTGATCTGGGGGACACCGAAGGTTCCCGCCGATCCCGAAACGGGGCTCGCGATGCTGGAACGCGCGGCGTCAGAGGGTAATGCCCAGGCCGCGCGGATGGCCGGAGAGCTGCTCCTCTGGGGTGGTCCGGTCCCGACGGATCGCGCCCGCGCGACGGAGCTCCTGTCGCAAGCCGCGGATGCCGGCGATGCCGGCGCCGCGCGCGTGCTGGGCGAGCAATTGCTGGGCGGCTGGGTGCTGCCGCGCGACACCGACCGTGGCCGGGCCCTTCTCGAGGCGCAGGTGAAATCGGGAAACCGGGATGCGGCGATCAAGCTGGGCGAAGCCTATCTCTATGGCATCGGCGTGCCCCGGAACCGCGAAAAGGCGCGCGACCTGTTCGAGACTGCGGCGGAGGCGGGCGACGCGACCGGCTTGTGGAAATTTGGCGAGGAGATGATGTGGTCGCAGCGCGATCCGGCCGCGGCTGAGACGATGTTGCAGCGCGCAGGGGCCGCGGGCATCGGCAGCGCTTATGCGACGCTGGCCGAGGGCGCGATGTATGGCTATCTCGGCAGCGGCAAGGTCTCGCGGGCCAAGTTCGACGGCTACGCCAAGGCCGCCCGTGCGGCCGGAAACGAGCGGATCGAAGTGCTCGACGCCACACGCCGCATCTGGGGCATCTCGATGCGCGGTGATGGCAAGATGGCGGTGGCGCAACTGCGTGAGGCCGCCGAAGCAGGCAACCGCACGGCGGCGCGCTATCTCGTCGGTCTCTTGCGCGATGGCAACGCCTACAACGTGCGGCGCGATCCCAAGGGGGCGTCGACGTTCCTAGAAGCGCATGCCGATCTGTTCACGCCGGAAGAGCGGGCGAATTACGAGATGACCATCCGCGCAGCGATGCATCGGCACGACGCAGATTTCGCGCCGCTCGCCGGAGAGATCGCGCCGGCCATGGCCAAGATGTCCGCCGCAGAGGCACGCGACCTTTTCAAGGCCAATCCGAGGCTCGCGGTCTATCTGATCCAGAAACATCTCGCCAAGCAGGGGCTGTACCGTGGCCCGCTCGACGGCTTCGCCGGGCGCGGAACGCTGCGCGCGATGGAGCGCGCCTGCGGCAAGATGCCGGGCGATATGGCCTGCCGTGACGGGGTTCTCGCGCCCGAGATCGTGGGGGCGATGCTGCGCGACGGGTGGGGCGCCTAAGTGACGTCGAAGGTTCTGGTCACCGGGGGCGCGGGCTTCATCGGGTCGCATTGCTGCAAGGCGCTCGCCGAGGCGGGGCACACCCCTGTGGTCTTTGACGATCTGTCGCGCGGCCATGCCGATGCGGTGCGCTGGGGGCCTCTGGTCGAGGGCGATCTGCGCGACCGAAAACTGGTCAGGGCGACGCTCAAGGACCACCAGATCGACGCCGTAATCCATTTCGCGGCGCTGGCCTATGTCGGTGAGAGCGTGGCCGAGCCCACCCGATATTACGACGTCAATCTGGGTGGGATGACCGCCCTTCTGGGCGCGATGCAGGCGGTGGGGCTCGACAAGATCGTCTTCTCGTCGAGCTGCGCCACCTATGGCACGCCCGAGACGCTGCCGATTTCCGAGGACACGCCGCAAAACCCGATCAACCCCTATGGCCGCAGCAAGCTGATCTGCGAATGGATGCTGGAGGATGCCGCCGCCGCGACCGGGTTGCGGTTCGCGGCCCTGCGCTACTTCAACGCGAGCGGCGCCGATCCGAGCGGCGAGATCGGCGAGCGCCACGACCCGGAAACCCATCTGATCCCGCTGGTGCTGCGTGCGGCCTCGGGGCAGGGCCCGGCGGTGAAGGTCTTCGGCACGGATTATCCGACGCCCGACGGCACATGCATCCGCGACTATATCCATGTCGACGATCTGGCCCGCGCGCATCTTCTGGCGCTCGATCACCTGGAGGGCGGCGGAGATAGCCTGAAACTGAACCTAGGGACCGGACGGGGCGCGTCGATCCGCGAGGTGATCGCCTCGGTCGAGCGGGTGACGGGGCGCAAGGTGCCCTTCGAGGACGCGCCGCGCCGCCCCGGCGATCCGGCGGAACTGGTGGCCGATCCGTCGCGGGCGCGCGACGCTCTGGGCTTTACCGCGCGCTACCGTGAACTTGACGAGATCGTGTCCCATGCCGCCCCGTGGTTCGGTCTCTGACCTCGGGTTCGCCCATCGCCGGGGTTGAGCCTGCCGCCCAGCCATCTATCTTGCGGCTCAACGCAATTCAGGAGGCTCTCATGGCAAGCGACGCAATCGATCCGCAACTTCTCGACCGGCTGGCCGAGGTTGCCGTGCAGGTGGGGCTGAACCTGCAAGACGGTCAGGATCTGGTGTTGACCGCGCCCGTCGAAGCGCTGCCGCTGGTGCGCCGGATCGCCGCCGAAGCCTATCGCGCGGGCGCAGGCACCTTCACTCCGATCCTCAGCGATGGCGAGATCACCTTGGCCCGGTTCGAGAACGCCAAGGATGCCAGCTTCGACCGTGCGCCGGATTGGCTCTATCAGGGCATGGCGAAAGCTTACGAAGGCGGCGCGGCCCGCATGGCGATCGTCGGCGAAGACCCGATGCTGCTGTCGGAACAGGACCCGGAAAAAGTCTCGCGCGCGGGCAAGGCCAACTCCATCGCCTACAAGCCGGCGCTGGAGAAAATCTCGAATTTCGAGATCAACTGGTCGATCGTGAGCTACCCGACCGTGGCCTGGGCCAAGCGCGTCTTCCCCGACCTGCCCGAAGAGGAGGCCGTGGGCAAACTGGCCGACGCGATCTTCGCGGCCTCGCGCGCCGACCAGCCCGATCCCGTCGCCGCTTGGGAGGCGCATAACGCCGCCCTGCGCAAGCGCCGCGACTGGCTGAACGAGCAGCGCTTCTCGGCGCTGCACTTCACCGGTGGTGGCACCGATCTGACCGTGGGCCTCGCCGACGATCACGAGTGGAGCGGCGGCGCTTCGGAGGCCAATAACGGCGTCGTCTGCAACCCGAACATCCCGACCGAAGAGGTCTTCACCACGCCCCATGCCGAGCGCGTCGACGGGATCGTTCGCGCGACCAAACCGCTGTCGCATCAAGGCAGCCTGATCGAGAATATCGAGATGCGTTTCGAGGGCGGCAAAGTGGTCGAGGCGAAGGCCAGCCGCGGCGAGGCGGTGCTGCAAAAGCTGATCGACACCGACGAGGGCGCGCGCCGTCTGGGCGAGGTCGCGCTGGTGCCGCATGGCTCGCCGATCTCGGCCTCGGGGCTGTTGTTCTTCAACACGCTCTATGACGAGAACGCGGCCTGCCATATCGCGATGGGGCAGTGCTATTCGAAATGTTTCATCAACGGCGGCGAGCTGAGCGAGGACGAGGTCGCGGCGAAGGGCGGCAACAGCTCGATGATCCATGTCGACTGGATGATCGGCGGTCCCGAGACCGATATCGACGGCATCAAGCCCGACGGCACCCGCGTCCCGGTCTTCCGCAAGGGCGAATGGGCCTGATCGCCCGCGGAACCTGACAAAGTGTAGCGCCCGACACGCCGATTGGTGTGTCGGGCGCTTGTATTTTGTGCATTTGCAGGGAATTTCGCCCCGTTCTGCGCAGTTCGAAACGGCCGGGGTAGCAGGGCACCGCGCTGCGCGGGTGCCGCTTGACGAAAACGGAAACTAGGCGAAATCTGAAAGCAAGGGTCGGGCTTGGCTGACCCTCTTGGGCAACCCGCGCATCTTGCGCCGTGTGAAGGGCCGCCCGGCCGACGCGGACTTTCGATCCTCCTCCCCGAAAACGCGTTCAGGCCGGGCGGTGCCCAGCCTGAGCGGAAAGAGCCCGAATTCCCGTATTGCTCACTGACCGGTATCGAGGCTCTTGGTAATGAGCGCCTCGCGGTTCTGCGCGAGCGAGGGATGCAGCAATGCGTTCTCGATCGCCGCGACTTGCGTGAAGCCGATATCTTCGAGCGACTTGCCTTTTGCGAATTTCGCGGCGCGCGTCTGATCGAGCATGCTGAGATGCGGATTGGCGGGCATGAAATAGGCCGGGTCGGGGCCGCTCGAGCTTTGCGGTTTGGGAGCTTGCGGACCGAGGCCGCCGGGCGGTTGCGACGCGGCGCCCGCTTGCGCAATGCCGGTGCCGAGGCTAAGAGCGACTGCCAGGCTGCAACCAAGCGCGGAAGCGGTAAGTCGAATGGTCATAAGCAGGTTCCTCATTTCTTCTTAAGCGCCATGCGGATCAGCGTCTCTTTCGCGGTGCGATCGACATTCTGAACCAGCGCGTCCTTGATCTGCACGATCTGGCGGTCGGTGAGGTGGGACAGGTCGACATTTCCGACCAGAGCGTGAACGCGCTGAATCTCAATCGCATTGAGCGGCTGCTGCTGCGCGGCGGCCAGCGACGGCATCGCGGCGCAGGCGAGGGCTGCGATCAGGGCAATAGCTTTCATCGTGAGTCTCCTCAGGCTGCTCTTCCCGACGGAAGATGCAGTTGCGCGGGCGCGGGGCAAGCTCGGGCGCGCGCAAGTTTCGGTGAATGCGGCTTGCCCCAAGCGTCAAGATGGGGGATTCACATCGGAAATTCATCATGATACCGTGACACTCAATAAGCAGGGGGCAGACATAAGTCCTCGCAAAAATACGGGCAGGATCAGAGCTATGAAGGCGGGCTATCAGGGCACCTTCGTCATTTCATGGGCGCAGACAGAGGTCGACGGCACGCCGGTGCCGCCGCTGGATGTCGTGACCGTTGGCGCGTGCTGGCGCTGGACGGGGCAGGCGATCTGCGTCGACGGGCCAAACGATCGGCTCATCCTGCATAATGCGCGCGGCGAGGCGGAGCGGCGCACGAAAGCCGCCCGCGCGGTGCGCCGCCTTTTGGGCGAGGCGGTGGGAAGCCCCCGCACGCTCGACGAGCCCGACGAGATCGAGACGCCCAATCAAAGCTTTACCGTGACTGATGGCTATCACGCCTATGTCGTCACCCTGATCGAACTGCCCGAAAGCGGCACCCGCATCTTGATGTTCGCCGGTCGGATGCCGCCGGTGGACAGCGATCTGTGGGTGGTTGATCGCGCCCTCGATCTGCGACCGAAAGCGGCGCGGCAGGGACCTGCGGGCGTCATCTGTTTCACGCCCGGCACGCTGATCGAAACCGACCGGGGCCGCCGCCCGGTCGAAGCTTTGCGCGAGGGCGACCGCGTGATGACCCGCGATGACGGGGCGCAGCCGATCTGCTGGATCGGGAAGCGCGACATCTCCGGCGCGCGGCTCCATGCGATGCCGCATCTGCGCCCGGTGCGCATCTCGGCCGGAGCGTTCGGCATCGCGCGGCCCGACCGCGATCTGATCGTGTCGCCGCAGCACCGGATGCTGGTGCGGGGCCGCGCCGCACAGGCGCTGTTCGCCGAGGACGAGGTTCTGGTGCGCGCATGCGATCTGGTGAATGGCGGCGAGATCCGCTTCGAGGGCATGGTAAAAGGCCTGAGCTACATCCACCTGATGTTCGAGCGCCATCAGGTGCTGACCGCGAACGGGCTCGAGACGGAGAGTTTCCACCCCGCCTCGACCCGGCTCGAGATGATCGCTCGCGACCAGCGCGCCGGACTCGAGGCGCTGCTGCCCGAGGTCGAGGAAAATCCGCTTAGCTACGGCGCCTTCGCCCGTCGCGCGCTCAAGCCCTCCGAGGCCGCGATCCTGCGCCATGATCTGGCCGCGTGAACGGGCAAATCCGCGCGAGATCGCTGCAAGCTTGGGCTGTGCGTCAGATGCACGGCTTCGTGCGCATTTTGCGCCTTTTCTCCGCGCGAACGCCGCCTTAGCTTCGGGACAAAGGAGAATTCAATGACCAGACCCGTCGTCGGCATCATCGGCAATAGAGGCCTCGTAGGTGACCGCTACCCCGTCCATGAAGGCGGGCAGCTCAACTCGGAAGCGGTGAGCAAGGTCTCCGATTGCATCCCGCTGCTGATCCCCGCCGATCCCGAATATGTGTCCGTTCAGGAGTTGATGGAGGTCTGCGACGGCTTCCTGCTGACCGGCGGGCGGCCGAACGTCCATCCGCATGAATATGGCGAAGAGCCGACCGAAAAGCACGGCACCTTCGACCGTGCCCGCGACGCGATCACCCTGCCTCTGGTGCGCGCGTGCGTTGAAAACGGGCAGCCCTTCCTTGGCATCTGTCGGGGGTTTCAGGAGGTAAACGTCGCGATGGGCGGCACGCTGCACCCTGAGATCCGCGAGCTTCCGGGGCGATTGAACCACCGGATGCCCCCCGAGGGGACGCTCGAGGAAGGGTTCTCGAACCGTCACATGGTCACGCTTACACCCGGCGGCCGGTTCGCGCGTCTCTTCGGCGCGGATGAGGTCGAGACCAACACGCTGCACGGGCAGGGCGTTTGCACCGCTGGCACGCGGATCGTGATCGAGGGGCGCGCCCCTGATGGTACTCCCGAAGCGATCTATGTTAAGGACGCACCCGGGTTTACCCTATCGGTGCAATGGCATCCCGAATGGCGTGCGGCGGAAGATCCGGTCTCGCGGCCTCTGTTCGAGGCATTCGGCGATGCGGTGCGCGCTTGGGCGCGCGGCGAACGGCCCGCCGCCTGCGTCGCCTGAGCCGCGAAGACAAAACGGAGAGACAGATGAAACGCTCGCGCGTGAACGAAATCATGGCCGCGGCCGAGGATATGATCCAGGAATTCGGCTTCCGCCTGCCGCCCTTCGCGTGGTGGAGCCCGGCCGAGTTCAAGGCGCGCCTTCCGCAGGCGCAGCGCATCGTGGAAGCCGCGATGGGCTGGGACATCACCGATTACGGTCAGGGCGATTTCGACAAGCTGGGCCTGTTCCTCTTCACCCTGCGCAACGGCGATCTGCGCGATCTTCAGGCGGGCCATGGTATGGCGTACGCCGAAAAGCTGCTGATCTCGCGCAAGGACCAGGTCAGCCCGATGCATACCCATATCATCAAGGCCGAGGACATCATCAACCGCGGCGGCGCGAACCTCGCGATCGAGCTCTATGGCTCTGATGCAGATGGCAAATTTGACGACACTGCGGGCGGGCAGGTGATGTGCGACGGTGTCCCGCGCCGCTACGAGCCCGGCGAGGTTCTGATCCTGCGTCCGGGCGAGAGCGTGACCCTGCGCCCCGGCGACTGGCATGCCTTCTGGGGCGAGGGCGGCGACGTGCTGATCGGCGAAGTCTCGACCGTCAATGACGACAACACCGACAACATTTTCCGCGAAGATATCGGGCGCTTCTCCGAGATCGAGGAAGACGAAGCTCCGCGCCACCTGCTGGTCAGCGACTACGACAAGTTCCTGTACTCATAAGTATTTACGGGCTTCCTTGCGGGCGAAGGGCTTCAGCCTTTCGCCGTGCTCGGCCAGCCAGGCCTGTGCCCGCGCCGGGTCTTTCTTGCTCAGCTCGCGTAGCCACCATGCGATGGCCTTCTGGATGAACCAATCGCGATCCTCTGCCAGTTGCGCGGCCCAGCCCAGAACTTCGTCGCGGACCGCCTCGTCCTCGGGCCTGGGATTGCGTTGCTTGGTCCAAGGCAGGGTGAAGACGAAGGCCGCGCGCCGCGTCCACATGTGATCCGAGCGCACCCAATCCGCCACTTCGTCAAGCCGCGCGGGCTCGGCCTGAAGCCGTTTCGAGCCCGCCTTGGCCGCGTGATCGGCAATCGCCCAAGCGTCGAATTGCTGCACCCAACTTGCGATCAACTCCCATGCGGCGTCGTCAGGGCGCAGCCGCGCTTGCGTCAGCAGCTTGGCCGCCGCGATCCGCGCCTCGTGAATGTCGCTGTCCCAAAGTCCCCGGGCGAGTTCGACTCGCCCCGGCACGTCGAGCTGGCCACGCCATAGTGCGACCATGTCCTCGATCGCGGGCACGGCCACGCCCAAATAGCGCCGCTCCGCCTTGTGATAGGCGGCCATTTCGGCGGCTTTCTCGGCATCCGCCCAGCTTTCCAGCGCGAAAAGCGCATCTTCCAGCGTGGGCGGCGGGCCGAGCTGCTCGTCGGCGTCTTCTGCCTCGGTGAAGCTCTCATATTCCGCATCTGAGGCCGCGTAGGCCTCGGCCTCGGCGCGCAGCTTTGCGTCCTCCGCCGGGTCGAGCGGAGCGTAATCCGCCGCGCTCGGCCGCGCGACGCGCTTCTTGCCCCTCTTGCGGCTCATTCGACCGTCACCGACTTGGCGAGGTTGCGCGGCTGATCGACGTCGGTGCCCTTCGCGACCGCCGTGTGATAGGCGAGCAGCTGCGCCGGGACCGCGTAAAGGATCGGCGCGAAAGGTTCAGCGATATCAGGAAGTTGCAGCGTACCCCAAGTCCCGTCCTGCGCCGCGCTGATGCCTTTGCTGTCGGAGATCAACAGCACCATCCCGTGGCGCGCCATCACCTCCTGCATGTTCGACACGGTCTTGTCGAAGAGCTTGTCATGTGGCGCCATCACGATCACCGGCACGGTGCGGTCGATCAGCGCGATCGGCCCGTGCTTCAGCTCGCCCGAGGCATAGCCTTCGGCATGGATGTAGCTGATTTCCTTGAGTTTCAGCGCGCCTTCCAGCGCCAGCGGATACATTGCGCCGCGTCCGAGGAAGAGAATGTCCTGCGCCTCGGCAAGTTGCTCGGCCAGATGCGAGATCGGCTCGGAAATCGCCAGCGCCTGATTGAGCAGGCCGGGCAGGGCGCGTAGCGTCTCGGCATGGGCGGCAAGCGTCGCCGCGTCCGTTTCGCCGCGGTCGCGACCCGCCTTCAGCGCCATGACTGCGAGAACCAGAAGCTGCGCGGTGAAGGCCTTGGTCGAGGCCACGCCGACCTCGACGCCGGCGAAGATCGGCAACATGATGTCGGCTTCGCGCGCGATGGAAGAAGTGGGGACGTTCACGACGGCCACGGTCTTCGCGACGCGCTCGGAGCAATAGCGCAGCGCGGCCAACGTATCGGCTGTCTCCCCGGACTGGCTGACGAAGATGGCGAGGCTGCGCTTCGACAAGGGCGGTTCGCGGTAGCGGAATTCCGAGGCCACGTCGATTTCGACCGGGATACGCGCGAATTCCTCGAACCAGTATTTCGCCACCGCACAGGCGTAATGCGCCGTGCCGCAGGCGATCAGGACAATCCGGTCGATGTTGGAAAAGTCCAAGTCATCCGGCAGGTTCAGCCCGGTTTCGGGCAGATAATGTCGCAAAGCGTCTGCAATCACGACCGGCTGCTCGGCGATTTCCTTCGCCATGAAGTGCTTGTAGCCACCCTTCTCGACCTGCGTCTGGCCTAGGTCGATGCGGCTCTCGTCGCGGTTCGCGCGGCGGCCCTCGGCGTCGAAAATCTCGGCACCCGCGCGGGTGACGAAGGCGTAATCGCCCTCTTCGAGATAGGTGATCCGGTCGGTCATCGGCGCGAGCGCAATCGCGTCCGAGCCCACGAACATCTCGCCGTCGCCATGCCCGATCGCGAGCGGAGAGCCCTTGCGCGCCGCGATCAACAGATCGTCCTCGCCGTCGAACAGCCACAGCAGGGCGAACGCCCCTTCGAGCTTGCCAAGCGTCGCGACTGCCGCCTCGCGCGCGTCCATGCCGCGATCCATGAACATCCGCGTCAGCAGCGCGACGGTTTCGGTATCCGTCTGCGTCTCCGGGGTGATCCCGGCCTCGGCCAGCTCGGCCCGCAACTCGCGGAAATTCTCGATAATGCCGTTATGCACGACCGCGACGGGCCCCGAGCGATGCGGATGCGCATTGCCCTGGGTCGCAGCGCCATGGGTCGCCCAGCGGGTATGGCCGATGCCCGACTTGCCCGGAAGCGGCTCATGCACCAGCAGATCGGACAGGTTCCACAGCTTGCCCACCGCCCGGCGGCGGTCCAGCTTGCCCTCGTTCACCGTCGCGATCCCGGCACTGTCATAGCCGCGATATTCCAACCGCTTGAGGCTCTCAACGAGCCAGGGGGAAACCTCGTGCTTCCCGAGAACGCCAATAATTCCGCACATTTATCAATCTTTCTTCATGCGGCGCGCTTTCTCCGCGCGCAGCTTCGCAAAGAGTTTCGTGGCGAGGCCCGGGCGGTTCACCTGCTCGGAGCGCTCGATCGCGATCGCCTCGGCCGGGACGTCCTTCGAGATTACCGATCCCGAGCCCGTCAGCGCGCCGTCGCCCACCGTCACCGGGGCCACCAACATCGTGTCGGAGCCGATGAAGGCGTTCGCGCCGATAGTCGTGCGATGCTTCATCACCCCGTCGTAATTGCAGGTCACCGTGCCCGCGCCGATATTCGTATGTTCACCGATATCGGCATCGCCCAGATAGGTCAGATGGCCGACTTTCACACCTTCGGCGAGGATCGCGTTCTTCACCTCGACGAAGTTGCCGATGTGCACGTCCTCGGCGAGCTCCGCGCCGGGGCGCAGGCGGGCGAAGGGACCGACGGTGGCGCCACGCGAGATGTGGCAGCCTTCGAGATGGCAGAAGGCCTCGATCACCGCACCGGATTCGATGGTGACATCGGGGCCGAACACGACATTCGGTCCCAGCACGACATCGCGGCTGATATAGGTGTCGAGCGCGAACCAGACGCTGGCGGGCTCCACCATGGTCACGCCGTTTTCCATCGCCTCGGCGCGCATCCGTTCCTGGAAGAGGGCCTCGGCGCGGGCGAGTTCGGCGCGGGTGTTGATGCCCAGCGTCTCGGCTTCATCACAGGTCACGACCTTGGCCGAGAGACCTTTCTTGCGTGCGGCTTCGACGATGTCGGTGAGGTAGTATTCCCCCGAAGCGTTCTCGTTCGACAGCCCCGCGACGAGCTCGGTCAGAAGCACCGCGTCACAGGCGATAACGCCAGAGTTGCAGAGGGATATGGCGCGTTCTTCATCCGTGGCATCCTTGAATTCCACGATCCGGTCCAGCGTGTCGCCTTGCGCCACCAAGCGCCCGTATCGGCCCGGATCGGCGGCCTCGAAGCCCAGCACGGTCACCGCTGCCTCGGACGCCGCGAGCCGCTCCAGCGTCTCGGGGCGGATGAAGGGCGTGTCGCCGTAAAGCACGATTACGCGGCCGTCGAACCCGTCGAGCGCAGGCAGGGCCTGCGCCACCGCATGGCCGGTGCCGAGCTGCTCTTCCTGCAGCACGATCTGTGCCTCGGGATCAATCTTTGCGACGGCTTTCTTCACCTTCTCGGCACCGTGACCTGCGACGACGATCACGGTCTCGGGTTCGAGTGCCCGTCCGGCGGCCAGCGCATGGGCCACAAGCGGCGCGCGGCCCACCTGATGCAGCACCTTCGGCAGGTCGGAGTTCATTCGGGTGCCCTGGCCCGCCGCGAGGGTGATCAATGCAATCGCCATGAGATACCTTTTCTTCTGCTCGGCCCCGTTTTAACCATTGGCTTGCTTGCCGCAAGTGGTGCGTCTTCACGCTTCCTTTCGCGGTGTTACGGAAGGAGCAATGGGCAATGCGCACGGTGGTTTTCGACCTCGACGGGACTTTGGCCGACACCTCCGCCGATCTGATCGCGGCGGCCAACTCCTGCTTCACGGCGCGCGGCCACGCGCCGCTTCTCGATCCCGCGGGCGACGCGCTGATCGCCTTCCACGGTGGCCGCGCGATGCTCAAGGCGGGCTATGGCCGACTGGGCTTGGCGGAGAGCGAGATCGCAGCCTTGGTCGAGGCCGACTATTACCCGCTACTCGCGCATTACGGTGAGAATATCGACCGGCATACGCAGCTTTATCCCGGGGCTGAAGCGGCCGTGAAAACGCTGCGTGATCAGGGTTTTGCCACGGCTGTCTGCACCAACAAGCCCGAAGGTCTCGCACGTGTGCTGCTCGAGCGGCTCGGCGTCACCGGTCTCTTCGATGCGCTGATCGGTGCCGATACGCTGCCGCTGCGCAAACCTTCACCCGACCCATATCTCGCCGCCGTCGAGGGTGCGGGTGGTAAGGTCGAGACCTCTCTGCTGGTGGGCGACACCAATACCGATCGCGAGACCGCTCGTGCCGTCGGTGTGCCCTGCGTTCTCGTGACCTTCGGGCCCGAGGGGCGTGGCATCGAGCGTCTCGCGCCCGAGGCGATGCTCGACCATTTCGACGATCTGCCCGCGCTCGTGGCGCGGATGCTCGGATGAGGGGCGCGGCGGGGCTGTGCCGCCCCGGAAGGCCCCTTCAACAGCCATGACCGCAGCGCCCATCGGTCCTTCGCGCTTTCACGCCACCGCCTTCGTTCTGATCGCGGTGTTTCTCGACATGGTGGGGTTCGGCCTGATCATTCCCGTGCTGCCCTCGCTGATCGCGGATGTGGGCCACGTCGATCTGGCGCAGGCGAGCCGGATCGGGGGCTGGATGTTCGCGGCCTTCAGCCTCGCGCAATTCCTGTTCGCGCCGCTGATGGGCAACCTTTCGGATCGCTTCGGGCGGCGTCCGCTCCTCTTGCTTGCGATCGGCGGACTGGGTGTCGATTACCTGTTTCACGCCTTCGCGCCGACGCTGCTCTGGCTCTTCGTGGGCCGGATCGTCGCTGGCATCTGCGGCGCGTCCTACGTCATCGCGAACGCCTATCTCGCCGATATCACCCCGCCGGCCGAGCGTGCCCGCGCCTTCGGACTGATCGGCGCGGCCTTCGGCTTCGGCTTCATCGCGGGGCCCGCGCTTGGCGGATTTCTGGGCGAGCTTGGCCCGCGCATTCCCTTCTTCGTCGCCGCCGCGCTCTCGGGGCTGAACCTGATCTACGGGCTGATCGTGCTGCCTGAAAGTCTGCCGCAGGGCTTGCGCCGTCCGGTGAACTGGCGCGCCTGCAATCCGCTGGGCACGCTGAAAGTCTTCGCGCGGTATCCGGGCGTGCTGCCTATGGGCACTGCCCTTGGCGTCTATCTGTTCGCCTCGGCGGTCTATCCCGCGATCTGGCCCTATTGGGGGATGGCGAAATTCGGCTGGTCCGAGGGAATGGTGGGGCTGACACTCGCAGGCTATGGGGTCGTCGCGGCGATTTTTCAGGGCGGGCTCGCGGGGCCGCTTGCGTCCCGACTGGGCGAGGCGCGGGTGGCGGCGATCGGGCTCATCGTCGGGATCGGCATGACCATTGCGCTGGGGCTGTCGACCTCGCTGGTGATGGTACTGATCGTCCTCTTGATCACCGGGATCGAGGGGCTGGTGCACCCGATGATCGCCTCGCTGATGTCCAACGCGGTGCCCGAGGATGCGCAGGGCGCGCTGCAGGGTGGCATTTCCGCGCTGATGAACCTCGCGATGCTGGCGGGTACCTTGTTCTTCACCCAAGTGTTCGGGATATTCCTCGCCGAGAACGCCCCGATCCGCACGCCGGACATGGCCTTTTACGTGGCCTCCGTAATCCTGCTGGCGGCGTTGGCGCTGTTCGTGCGTGCAAGAAAGGTCGAGTGATGTCCGAGGTCTTCAACGGCAATTTCACCCAGCAGGAGCCGATCCCGGAGGAGGCGATCGAACGTGCCGTCGAGGTGATGCGCTCGGGACGTCTGCATCGCTACAATACGGTGCCGGGTGAACCGGGCGAGGTGGCGTTGCTGGAGGAGGAATTCGCGGGGCTGACCGGTGCGCCCTATTGCCTTGCGGTGGCCTCGGGCGGCTATGCCTTGGGCTGTGCACTGCGCGCCGTGGGCGTCGGTCCGGGCGATCCGGTGCTGACCAATGCCTTCACGCTTGCGCCCGTGCCCGGCGCCATCGCGGCGGTCGGCGGCAAGCCCGTGCTGGTCGAGGTCACCGACCAATTGACCATCGACCTTGACGATCTGGCGGCGAAAGCCCCGCAGGCACGAGTGCTGATGCTTTCCCATATGCGCGGCCATATCTGCGACATGGATGCGCTGATGGAGATCGCGCGCACCCATGATCTGACGGTGATCGAGGATTGCGCCCATACGATGGGGGCGGCTTGGGGCGGTGTCCCCTCGGGGCGGCATGGCGCGATCGGGTGCTATTCGACCCAGACCTACAAGCACATGAATTCGGGCGAGGGCGGTCTGATCGTAACCGACGACGCGGAACTGGCGGCGCGGATGATCCTGCTGTCGGGCAGCTACATGCTCTATGAGCGGCACCGCGCCGCGCCGCGGCCGGAGGTGTTCGAGGGGCTGAAATACGACACGCCCAATGTCTCGGGCCGAATGGACAATCTGCGCGCCGCGATCCTGCGCCCGCAGCTGCCGACGTTGGCGGATCGGGTGGCGCGCTGGAATGCGCTGTACCGAGAAATCGAGGCCGGGCTTGCCGGGGCAGAGGGTGTGGCGCTGATCGAACGCCCCGAGGCCGAGAGCTATGTCGGCTCGTCCTTCCAGTTCCGCCTGCCGGGGCGCTCCGCCCCCGAGATGCTGGATTTCGTCGCCCGGGCTGCGGCCCGCGGGGTTGAGCTGAAATGGTTCGGCGCGGATGAGCCCGTAGGGTTCACCTCGCGTCATGACAGCTGGCGCTACGCCGAAGCGCAGAACCTGCCGCGCACCGATGCGGTGCTGGCGACGCTGCTTGACCTGCGCCTGCCGCTGACTTTCTCGACGGACGATGCCGCCCAGATCGCCCGCATCCTGCGCGAAGAGGCCGAGGTTTGAAGAGGTGGAGCGCTGACACTCAGCCTGCGCGCGAGATCCAGTCGGCGATCATCAGATCGAGATGCGCGCCACCGCCATTCTTGTAGAGCGTGATCTCCTCGGCGCTTTCCCGCCCGCGTGCGCCGCCGATCAGGTCGTAGAGATCGGCCTTCACCGCCTCGGGCGTGATCACCCCTTCGCGGATCGGGATCAGCAGCTCGCCAATATGGCCCAATGTGGTGTCGCGACTGTCGACGAAGAGGCTCGCCGTCGAGATCAGCGCATCGTCGGCCTCGCGCATATCGGCCTTGTAGGCCCCGATCAGATCGACATGGGTGCCGGGCTTGACCCATTCGCCCTTCAGGACCGGCGCGCGCGCCATCGTGGCGCTGCTGACGATATCGGCCTTGGCCACAGCGTCGGCCAGTTCGCTCACCGCACGCAGCGTGACGCCCTCGGGGGCAGGCCCAGCAGCCAGCTCCTGCGCCTGCTCGGGGCGGCGCGTCCAGAGCGTGATCTCCGTCAGCCCCGGAAAGCCCGCCGCATAGGCCGCGATCAGCGAGCGAGCGACCCGGCCCCCGCCCACGATCAGCAGTCGGCGGCTGTCCGGGCGGGCCAGAAGTTGCGCGCCCAGAACGGAATCGGCAGCCGTCTTGAACTCGGTCACCAGCGGGCAATCGACGATCGCGGTGGGCTGGCCATGCTCGGGCTCGAACACCACCATCGCGCCTTGCACCGTGGGCAGCCCCGCCTGCGCGTTACCATCGCACACGGTGAAGGATTTCACCCCGTAACCCAGCCCCGGAATGTAAGCCGCGCGGCTGAGCAGCACCGCATCCGAGGGTCCGAGAAACGTATCGCCCAACTCCGCCTTCGGGCGCGTATGGCCCGCGCGCAATGCAGCTATCGCGCCGGGCCAGTCGAGCTTTTCCGCGATGTCATAGGGGATGATCTTCGGGCTCATGTCGTCTCCTTCATTGTTTCGGGCGTCACAGAGGCATCAGCCAGCGCGCCGGGGCCGACACCTCGCGCGGGCCGTTGGCGGCACCGGTGATCGCATCGGCCAGAAGCGCGCCGCAGCCCGCCGAAAGCGTCCAGCCCAACTGCCCGTGGCCCGCATTGACCCACAGGTTGTCGTAAGCCTTCACCCGGCCAAGGAAGGGCGGGCCATGCGGGGTCGAGGGCCGCAGCCCGGTCCAGAGAACGGGCGGCGCATCGCTCACCGCATCGCCGAAGCGTGCGGCGACGTAATCGGTCAGCACCTTGGTGCGATCCTCGCGCAGCGTCCGGTCGCGCCCGGCGAATTCGGCGATCGCGGTCACCCGCAACACCCCGCCATAAGACGCCACGGCCAGCATCGCGGCCTCGTCGATATAGGGGTGGCGGGGCAGGCGGCTCTGGTCGCGCACTTCCCATGTCCCAGAATACCCCTTCACCGGGTAGATATCCGGCGCAAAGCCCAGAGGCCGGGCCAGATCGGGCGTCTCTACCCCGGCGGCGAGGATCACTTGCGCCGCAGGCAGCGTCTCGTCGGCGAGGTTGACCCCGGTGATCTTGCCATGGGCATGGCTGAACCCGGTCACCGCGCTGTTGTAGCGAAACTGGACACCGTGCTTGGCGGAAAGCGCTTTGGCGGCGGCGCGGGTCACCTCGTGGCAATTGCCCGCGGCATCCATCGGCGAGAGGAACCCGCCCTCAAAACCCGCCCTGGCGAGCAGCGGATCGTTCTCGGCCAGCCAGTCCGGGTCGATCCGTGTCAACCGCCCGTCGTCATGGGCGTCGATCTCATTCGTCGCATTATAAAGATAGAGTCCGCCCTCGAAGCGGATAAGTGCGTCCAGCTCCAACTCCTGCGCCATCTCGGGCAGGGCGGCGCGCGCGGTCTCGGCCAGCCGCATCATCCGCGCGGTGTTCCGGGCCTGCGCGGCGCCTGTGCAGTTGAGCAGGAAGCGCGTCCCCCAACGCCAAAGCGCCGGATCGAACGGCGCGGTCAGCTTCACACCGGGATTGCGCCCGGCCATCGCGCGCAGCAGCTGCGGCAAGGCATCCGGCCCCGCCCATGCGCTCGAATGGCCGATCGAGACGATCCCGGCATTCGCGCGCGAACACAGCTCCGCGGGGCCGGGCAGGCGGTCGATCACCGTCACCGGCAGCCCGCGCCGCGCCAGCGCCCATGCGGTCATCATGCCGACGATGCCCGCTCCGATCACGATATGACGTGGCTGCCCCATCTCCGCTCCCGTGTTTCCATGTCCCAAGCCTCTTTGTGGCGGCAATCGCCGCGCCTTACCAGCCCCTGCGCCGCGGGTTCGTGCCGCTACGTCGTTTGCCCGGGGCCGGGGCCACGGCTCTTGACCCGACTCGACAATTGCGCATAAATGAACGTGCGTTCAATAAACCGGGGGAGGAGATCCGATGTTCGCAGGTTCGATGGAGTTCGATCTGGGCGAGGATATCGCCGCACTGCGCGATATGGTGCGCCGTTGGGCGTCCGAGCGCGTGGCCCCGATCGCGGCCAAAACTGATCTGGACAATGAGTTTCCGAACGAGCTTTGGACCGAGATGGGCGAGCTTGGCCTGCTCGGGATCACCGTGTCTGAAGAATTCGGCGGGGCCGGGATGGGCTATCTCGCTCATGTCGTGGCCACCGAGGAAATCGCGCGGGCCTCGGCCTCGATCGCGCTCAGCTACGGCGCGCATTCCAATCTCTGCGTGAACCAGATCAAGCTGAACGGTTCGGACGAGCAGAAGAAGAAATATCTGCCCGGACTGATCTCGGGACAGTCGGTCGGCGCGCTCGCGATGTCGGAATCCGGCGCGGGCTCGGACGTGGTGGGCATGAAGCTAAAGGCCGAGAAGCGCAACGGCTATTACGTCCTGAATGGCCATAAATACTGGATCACCAACGGGCCCGATGCCGACACGCTCGTGGTCTATGCCAAGACCGACCCGGAAGCTGGCTCCAAGGGCATCACCGCCTTCATCGTCGAGAAGGATTTCAAGGGCTTCTCCACCTCCAAGCATTTTGACAAGCTCGGCATGCGCGGCTCGAACACGGCACAGCTGTTCTTCGAGGATTGCGAGGTGCCCTTCGAGAATGTGCTGGGCGAAGAGGGGCGTGGGGTGCGCGTTCTGATGTCGGGTCTCGATTACGAGCGCGTGGTGCTTTCCGGCATCGGCACCGGCATCATGATGGCCTGCCTCGACGAGGTCGTGCCCTATTGCAAGGAGCGCGAGCAGTTCGGCCAGCCGATCGGGAATTTCCAGCTCATGCAGGGCAAGATCGCCGATATGTATGTCGCGATGAACACCGCGCGCGCCTATACCTACGAGGTCGCGAAAGCCTGTGATCGCGGCGCCGTGACCCGTCAGGATGCTGCGGCGACCGTGCTTTACGCCTCCGAGCAGGCGATGGTGCAGGCGCATCAGGCGGTGCAAGCGCTTGGCGGCGCCGGGTTCCTCAACGACTCCAACGTCTCGCGCCTGTTCCGGGACGCGAAGTTGATGGAGATCGGCGCGGGCACCTCGGAAATCCGCCGGATGCTCATCGGTCGCGAGATCATGGGAGCCGCGT
Source organism: Thioclava sp. F42-5 (assembly GCF_002213195.1). Lineage (NCBI taxonomy): Bacteria > Pseudomonadati > Pseudomonadota > Alphaproteobacteria > Rhodobacterales > Paracoccaceae > Thioclava > Thioclava sp. F42-5. Next base: position 364,172 of record NZ_NBNZ01000001.1, on the reverse strand, counting down.
GATGCGCGCCGGCGCTCTCCTCCTGATCGGGCTTGCGGCGCCTTTGGCGGCGCAGGCCCAAGGGGCAGGGGCGGATTTCGATCCGGCCGCTTTGGAGAGCTGCCTTTCGGGCGCTGACGACCCTGCGTCCTGCATCGGCAAAGCGGCGGAGCAATGCATCGGTGACGCTGCGAGCGTCCAGGACCGCCGCGCCTGCTATGACGCCGAGCGCGCCCTCTGGTCCGACCGGGCGGCGACGGCCCTCGACAGCTTGCGGCGGGCGGCAGCGGCCAGCGACGCGGCGAAGATCGCGGCGGGCAAGTCTCCGTCCGGATTGCAAGGCGCGCAGCTGGGCGAGGCGGAAGCTGCCTGGGCGCGCTACCGCGATGGCGCCTGCGCCTATGGGGCCGCGCTGCAGAGCGAGGGCGCAGAGGCGGAGGAGGCAGGCTGCCTGATGCGCAAGACCGCCGAACATGCGCTCGAATTGCAGAGTTGGGCCGGGCTGCTGGCTGGCGAGGCGCGCCCATGACACGGACACTCCGCCTTCACGGGCGCTCTGAGAAAAGGAAACGCGCGATGAAATTGGCATGGTTGCTGGGCGGCCTGATGCTCGCGTCCCCCGCCTTGGCGCAGGAACCGAGCGTTGACCCGAACGCGGTGCGCGCCTGTTTTGACGGGGCGAAGGACACCCATCCCGCCTGTATCGGCGAGGCGGCTGCAGCCTGTCAGGATGAGCCGGGCGGCGATACGACTCTGGGTATTTCGGCGTGTCTTCAGGGCGAGGCGCAGGTCTGGGACGATATCGCGAAGTCGCAATACAAGGCGGCGCGCGCCCGTCTGCTGGAGCAGGGGGGCACCGACCTCGCCAACATGCTTCTCGATGCGCAAAGCGCGTGGGGGCAGTATCGCGACGCCGATTGCGGGCTGCTCTACGAGATTTGGAAGGACGGCACGATCCGCACGGTCGTGGCGTCGCAATGCTACCTCGAGCGTACGGCGCAACGCGCGCTGGAACTGCGCGATTTGGGGAGGATGGAATGAAACTGGTATCGCAGGCCCTGACCTCGTCGGAGGACTTTCAGGCCAATCGCAAGGCGCATCTCGACGCGCTGTCGCAGATCGAAGCGGCCGCCGCACAGGCGGCGGCAGGCGGTGGTCCCGCCGCGCTGGAACGGCACCTGTCGCGCGGCAAGATGGCGCCGCGCGAACGGGTGGCGGGGCTCTTGGATCCCGGCTCGCCGTTTCTGGAAATCGGCGCGACGGCGGCGCATGACATGTATGGCAACGCGGCTCCCTGTGCGGGCGTGATCGCCGGGATCGGCCGGGTGCAGGGCCAGGAAGTCATGGTGGTCGCCAACGACGCCACCGTGAAGGGCGGCACCTATTACCCGCTGACGGTGAAGAAGCACCTGCGCGCACAGGAGATAGCCGAGGAAAACCATCTCCCCTGCATCTACCTCGTCGACTCGGGCGGCGCGAACCTGCCCAATCAGGACGAGGTCTTCCCCGATCGCGACCATTTCGGGCGCATCTTCTACAATCAGGCGCGGATGTCGGCGAAGGGCATCGCCCAGATCGCGGTGGTGATGGGGTCCTGCACGGCAGGTGGTGCCTATGTGCCCGCGATGTCTGATGTGACGATCATCGTGAAAGAGCAGGGCACGATCTTCCTCGCCGGGCCGCCTCTGGTGAAAGCGGCGACGGGGGAGGTGGTCACCGCCGAAGACCTCGGCGGCGGCGATGTGCATACGCGGCTCTCGGGCGTGGCCGATTATCTGGCCGAAGACGACGCCCATGCGCTGGCGCTGGCGCGCCGCGCGGTCGGCAATCTCAACTACACGAAACCTTCGACGGTGAATTGGCAATCGCCCGAGGAGCCTGCCTACGATCCCGAGGAAATCCTCGGCGTGGTCCCGGCAGACCTGCGCACCCCCTATGATATCCGCGAAGTCATCGCGCGCCTCGTGGACGGATCGCGCTTCGACGAGTTCAAACCGCGCTTCGGCGAGACGATCGTCACCGGCTTCGCTCATGTCAAAGGCTGCCCCGTCGGCATCGTCGCGAATAACGGCGTGCTGTTCTCGGAAGCCGCCCAGAAGGCTGCGCATTTCATCGAACTCTGCTCGCAACGCTCGATCCCGCTGGTCTTCCTGCAAAACATCACCGGCTTCATGGTCGGGCGGAAATATGAAAACGAAGGCATCGCGCGTCACGGCGCGAAGATGGTCACCGCCGTCGCCACCACCTCGGTGCCGAAAATCACCATGCTGGTCGGCGGCTCCTTCGGGGCGGGCAATTACGGTATGGCGGGGCGCGCCTATTCCCCGCGCTTCCTCTGGACCTGGCCCAACTCGCGAATCTCCGTGATGGGCGGCGAACAGGCGGCGGGCGTGCTCGCCACCGTCAAACGCGACGGGATCGAGCGCAAGGGTGGCCAGTGGTCGGCCGAAGAAGAGGCCGAGTTCAAGCGCCCCACCATCGAGATGTTCGAGCGCCAGTCGCACCCGCTCTACGCCTCGGCGCGGCTTTGGGACGACGGCATCATCGACCCGCGCAAATCGCGCGACGTGCTGGCGCTCTCGCTCTCCGCCGCGCTGAACGCCCCGATCGAGCCGACCCGCTTCGGCCTGTTCCGGATGTAACTTTCATGCCTCCGGCGGGGATATTTGGACCAAGGCGAAACGCAAATCTTCGACTTGGCCGAAATATCCCGGGGGGCTCCGCAGGAGCGGGGGCAGCGCCCCCTCCGACGCTCTCAAAGGGGAGACCGACATGTTTTCCAAGATCCTGATCGCCAATCGCGGGGAGATCGCCTGTCGCGTGATCGAGACTGCACGCAAACTGGGCGTGGCGACCGTAGCCGTCTATTCCGAGGCCGACAGCGAGGCGCGCCATGTGGCGATGGCCGATGAGGCGGTGGCCATTGGCGGCCCCGCGCCCAAAGACAGCTATCTGCGCGGTGATGCGATCATCGAGGCCGCCAAACAGACCGGCGCGCAGGCGATCCATCCGGGCTACGGGTTCCTCTCGGAGAACCCAGATTTCGTCGACGCCGTCGAGGCGGCGGGGCTGGTTTTCATCGGCCCCTCGGCCAAGGCGATCCGCGCGATGGGGCTCAAGGACGCGGCCAAGGCGCTGATGGAAAAGGCGGGCGTGCCTGTCGTGCCGGGCTATCACGGCGACAATCAGGACCCCGAGCATCTCGCGGGCGCGGCTGACACGATCGGCTACCCGGTGCTGATCAAGGCGGTCGCGGGCGGCGGCGGCAAGGGGATGCGGCTGGTCGAGGCGCCGTCCGACTTCGCGGATGCACTGGCTTCCGCGCAGGGAGAGGCGCAGACCGCCTTCGGCAACCCCGCCGTGCTGATCGAGAAATTCATCGGCTCGCCGCGCCATATCGAGGTGCAGGTATTCGGCGATGGTGATAAAGCGGTGCATCTGTTCGAGCGCGACTGCTCGCTCCAGCGCCGCCACCAGAAGGTGATCGAGGAAGCCCCCGCGCCGGGCATGACGCCCGAGATGCGCGAGGCGATGGGGCAGGCGGCGACGCGCGCCGCCGAGGCCATCGGCTACAAGGGTGCGGGCACGGTGGAGTTCATCGTGGACGGCTCGGACGGTCTGCGCCCGGATCGGTTCTGGTTCATGGAGATGAACACTCGTCTGCAGGTCGAGCATCCCGTGACCGAGGCGATCACCGGCGTCGATCTGGTCGAATGGCAATTGCGAGTGGCCTCGGGCGAGCCGCTGCCCTGCGCGCAAGGCGATCTGACGATCACCGGCCATGCGTTCGAGGCGCGTCTTTATGCCGAAGACGTGCCTGCAGGCTTCCTGCCCGCGACGGGGACGCTATCGCATCTGCGTTTCGCCGATGGATGTCGCGCTGATACCGGGGTGCGTACGGGCGACACGATCAGCCCGTGGTACGACCCGATGATCGCGAAGGTCATCACCCACGGGCCGACGCGGGCGACCGCGCTGGGGCAACTCGCGCGAGCGCTGGAAGAGACGGAAGTCGCGGGCACGGTGACGAACCTCGCCTTCCTCGCGCGGCTCGCGCGGCACGAGGGTTTCGCTCGGGGCGAGGTCGATACCGGCCTGATCGGGCGCGAGATCGACGCGCTCGCCGCGCCGACCGAGACGCCGGTTGCCGCGAAGGCGCTGGCCGTGATCGCCGCTGCCGGGCTTTGGGACGGCGAGGCGAGCGGCTTCAGCCTCTGGCAGTCGCCGCGCCGCGCCGTGCCTTTCGAGGAAGAGGCCGCGATCCGAGTGCACGGGCCGGGCCAAGTCACGGTCGAGCTGGGCGAGGAGGCCCATGCGTGCGAGCTGGCCGAGGATGGCTGGCGGGTGAACGGCGCTAAGACCGGCGCGCGGATGGCGCAGTCGGACGGGACGATCACGATCTTCCTGCATGGTGCGCATCGTTTCGACATTCCTGATCCGCTGGCGCGCGGCGCGGATGCCGACGCCTCCGATCTGACGCTGGCGCCGATGCCGGGGCTGGTGAAGGCGGTCTTCGTCTCTGCCGGCGACACCGTGGCGGCGGGCGACCGGCTCGCCATCATGGAAGCGATGAAGATGGAACACACGATGCGCGCAGCCCGCGACGGTGTCGTGGCCGAGGTTCTGGTCGCCGAAGGCGCACAGGTCGAAGCGGGCGCCGCGCTGATCCGGCTGGAGGACGAGGCATGATCCGACTGCATCACATCCCCGGCGCGCGTTCGATGCGGGTGCTGTGGCTGCTGGAAGAGATGGGGCTCGACTACGAGCTTCAGACATGGTCGCTCACGGATGGTTCGCTGCGCAGTCCCGAGTTTCGCGAACTCTCGCCTGCGGGGCGCATCCCGGCGCTGGAGGTCGACGGGCGCTCGATCTTCGAGAGCGGCGCGATCGTCGAATACCTTACCGAGACGCGGCCCGAGGCAGGGCTTGCGCCGGTCACGGGCGAACCCACTCGCGCGGATTTCCTCGAATGGGTGCATTTCGCGGAGACGCAGGGCAACATCCTGCAAAGCCTTAACATTCAACACATCTTCCTGCGCCCGCCCGAGGCGCGCTCGCCCGCGATGATGGCGCTCGAGACGAAGCGGCTTGGCGTCACGATGAAGGCGCTGGAGGCGCATCTGGTCGGGCGCGATTGGATGATCGGGACGTTCTCGGCGGCCGATTGCATGATGGGGTTCAATATCGACGCGATGTTCCGCTTCGTGCCGCGCGAGGGCTTCCCGAACATCTCCGCCTATCGCGACCGGATCGAGGCGCGGCCTGCCTATCAGCGCGCGGTAGAGAAGGGCGGTGCGAGCATGTATGCGCAGGATTTCTACGAGCTGCCCCCGATGGAGCAAACCCATGACTGAGAGTGTCGAAATCTTCGAGATGGCCCCGCGTGACGGGCTGCAGAACGAAAAGCGCCAGATCGCGCTTTCCGACAAGATCGCGCTGGTCGATTGCCTGAGCCGGGCCGGGTTCCGTCGGATCGAAGTAGGGTCTTTCGTCAGCCCGAAATGGGTGCCGCAAATGGCCGACTCGGCAGAGGTCTTCGCCGGGATCGCGCGCCGACCGGGCGTTTCCTACGCCGCGCTGACGCCGAACATGAAAGGTTATGAGGCAGCGAAAGCGGCCAGGGCCGATGAGGTGGCGATCTTCGCCTCTGCCTCCGAGGGCTTCTCGCGCGCGAACCTCAATTGTTCGATCAGTGAAAGTCTGGAGCGGTTCTTGCCGATCATGGAGGCCGCAAAAGCCGATAATGTGAAAGTCCGTGGCTACATCTCCGTCGTCACCGATTGTCCCTTCGACGGAAAGACGCCGCCGGAGAATGTCGCCCGCGTCGCAGCGCAGCTGCGCGACATGGGCTGCTACGAGATCAGCCTCGGCGACACGATCGGGCAGGGCACACCCGAGAGCGTGACGGCCATGCTGCGCGCGGTGCTGAACGAAGTTCCGGCGGAAAAGCTCGCCGGGCATTTTCACGACACTTCCGGGCGGGCGCTGGAGAATATCGAAGCCTCGCTGGAGATGGGCCTGCGGGTGTTCGATGCCTGCGTCGGCGGTTTGGGCGGATGCCCCTATGCGCCCGGCGCGGCGGGCAATGTCGCGACGGAGGCGGTGCAGGCGCGAGTCGGGGCTTTAGGCTACGAGACCGGGCTGGATTCGGCCGTTCTGGCTGAGGCCGCCGCAATGGCTAAGAAAATGAAAGGGCAGGGCGATGTTTGACACGATCAAGACCGAGACCGATCCGCGTGGCATCGCGCGGCTCACGCTGGCGCGTTCGGAGAAGCATAACGCGCTCTCCGAGCAGATGATGGAAGAGATCACCGCGGCCATCGGCCAGCTTGGCACCGATGACGCCGTGCGCGTGGTGATCCTCGCCGCTGAAGGCCGCAGCTTTTGCGCGGGCGGGGATCTGAAATGGATGCAGAGTCAGATCGCGGCGGGCGCGAAAGAGCGCGCGGCGGCAGCGCGCAAGCTCGCGGGGATGCTGCAGGCGCTCAACACGTGCCCGAAACCGGTGATCGGCGCGGTGCAGGGCAATGCGTTCGGCGGCGGGATCGGCATGATGTCGGTCTGTGACGTGGCCATCGGCGTCGAGGGTGCGAAATTCGGCCTGACCGAGACGCGGTTGGGTCTGACGCCCGCGACGATCTCTCCTTACGTGGTCGCGCGCATGGGCGAGGCGCGGGCGCGCCGCGTTTTCATGTCCGCGCGACTCTTCGAGGCCGCCGAGGCGCGTGATCTGGGGTTGCTGGCCAAGGTTGTCCTGCCCGAGATGCTGGAGCGGGCCGTGATGGCCGAGGCCGAGCCCTATCTCGCCTGCGCACCGGGCGCGGTGGGCGAGGCCAAGGCCTTGGTCCGGTCGCTGGGGCCGCGGATCGACGAGAGCGTGATCGACATGACGATCGAGGCGCTGGTGACTCGCTGGGAATCCGCCGAGTCGGATGAAGGAATCACCGCGTTTTTCGAGAAGCGCGATCCGGCGTGGAAAGCTTAAGGCGGCCTTAAGAAGCGCCCCACCACGCGCAAGGCAAATATTCCGAAAATTCAAACTCTGATTAAGTTTGTCAAAAGACTGCGTCGCGACAAAAGCGGCGCAGTCCAACGCGGGCAGGCTTTGAGCCGCTCTGCAAGCTCGCAGATTTCGCATACCTTCGTATGCAAAAAGCACCCGCGGCCCGCATTTGCATGATTTTCCGGCCTGCTCTCGGTTGACCCCAATGGGGCGCAAGGCTATTGCTCGCCTAGCCAGAACCTGCGCGACAAGTCGTCGCGATGTTAGGGAGCCAAGCCCATGCATGACATGCTGCGCGAATATCTTCCCATCCTCATCTTTCTCGCCATGGCGATCGTGTTGGGCCTTGTGCTCATGCTCGCAGCGGCGGTGGTGGCGGTCCGCAATCCCGACCCCGAGAAGGTGTCGGCCTATGAATGCGGTTTCAACGCCTTCGACGATGCCCGGATGAAGTTCGACGTTCGTTTCTATCTCGTTTCCATCCTCTTCATCATCTTCGACCTCGAAGTGGCCTTCCTGTTCCCTTGGGCGGTGGCCTTCGGCCAGATTTCCATGGTCGGTTTCTGGTCAATGATGGTCTTCCTCGCGGTTCTCACCGTAGGATTCGCATATGAGTGGAAGAAAGGGGCGCTGGAATGGGCGTGATGACCTCTGCCAATACCGCAGGTGCGGATCGCGAAGTTGCGACGCAGACGCTGAACAAGGAGCTGCAGGACAAAGGCTTCCTGCTGACCTCAACGGAAGACATCATCAACTGGGCGCGCAACGGCTCGCTGCATTGGATGACCTTCGGCCTTGCCTGCTGCGCCGTCGAAATGATGCAGGTCTCGATGCCGCGCTACGACCTCGAGCGGTTCGGCACCGCGCCGCGCGCCTCGCCGCGCCAGTCCGACCTGATGATCGTCGCCGGCACCCTAACCAACAAGATGGCGCCCGCTCTGCGCAAGGTCTACGACCAGATGCCCGAGCCGCGCTACGTGATCTCGATGGGCTCCTGCGCGAATGGCGGTGGGTATTATCACTACAGCTATTCGGTGGTGCGCGGCTGCGATCGCGTCGTGCCGGTCGATATCTACGTTCCGGGCTGCCCGCCCACGGCGGAGGCGCTGCTTTACGGCATCCTTCAGCTGCAACGCAAAATCCGCCGCACCGGCACGCTGGTGCGCTGAGGAGAGCGAGAGATGGACGATACTGCCCTTCGCGAACTGGCCGGCCATATCGAGCTGAAGCGCCCCGATGACGTGGTCTCGACCGAGATCGCCTTCGACGAGCTGACGGTTACGATCACCACCCAGTCGGTTCCCGCCTTCACCGAGTTCCTGCGCGACGATCCGAATTGCCGCTTCACGAACCTCGTAGACATCACGGCTATCGACTGGCCCGAGCGTCCGCAGCGTTTCGATGTCGTCTGGCATTACCTTTCGATGTATCGCAACCAGCGCATCCGTGTGAAAACGGCGATCCGCGAAGAGGACATGGTGCCCTCGATCACCCAGCTGCACCCCTGTGCCGATTGGTTCGAGCGCGAGGTCTTCGACATGTTCGGTATCCTGTTCTCGGGCCACCCGGACCTGCGCCGTCTGCTGACCGATTACGGGTTCCGCGGCCATCCGCTGCGCAAGGATTTCCCGACGACGGGCTATGTCGAAGTTCGTTACGACGAAGTGCTCAAGCGCGTCGTCTATGAGCCGGTGAAACTGACGCAGGAATACCGGCAGTTCGATTTCCTCTCGCCATGGGAAGGGGCCAAATACATCCTTCCCGGTGACGAGAAGGGCGAGGAGGCGAAATGATGGACGGCGATATCCGCAACAATGTCTATGATGACGGCTCGAAGGACACGCTGACCGACGAGCAGCGCATCCGCAACTTCAACATCAACTTCGGTCCCCAACACCCGGCCGCCCACGGTGTGCTGCGCATGGTGCTGGAGCTGGACGGCGAGGTGGTGGAACGCGCCGACCCGCATATCGGCTTGCTGCACCGTGGCACCGAGAAGCTGATGGAAAGCCGCACCTACCTGCAGAACCTGCCTTACTTCAACCGGCTCGACTACGTTGCGCCGATGAACCAGGAACATGCGTGGTGCTTGGCGATCGAGAAGCTGACCGGCGTGGAAGTGCCGCGTCGCGGCTCGCTGATCCGCGTGCTCTATTCCGAAATCGGGCGCATCCTGAACCACCTGCTGAACGTTACGACGCAGGCGATGGATGTCGGCGCGCTGACGCCGCCGCTCTGGGGCTTCGAAGAGCGGGAGAAGCTGATGGTCTTCTACGAGCGGGCATGCGGCGCGCGTCTGCACTCGGCCTATTTCCGGCCCGGCGGCGTGCACCAGGATCTGCCGCCGAAGCTGCTCGACGATATCGAGGAATGGGCGCATCACTTCCCGAAAGTGCTCGACGACATCGAAGGGCTGCTGACCGAGAACCGCATCTTCAAGCAGCGCAACGTCGATATCTGCGTCATCTCCGAGGAAGAAATCCAGCAATGGGGCTATTCCGGCGTGATGGTGCGCGGCTCCGGCCTTGCATGGGATCTGCGTCGTGCGCAGCCCTACGAATGCTATGACGAGTTCGACTTCCAGATTCCGATCGGCAAGAACGGCGACTGCTACGACCGCTACCTCTGCCGGATGGCCGAGATGCGCGAGTCGACCAAGATTGTCCTGCAGGCGATCGAGAAACTGCGGATGCCGGAAAATCAGGGCGACGTGCTTGCCCGCGGCAAGGTGACGCCGCCGAAGCGGTCGGAGATGAAGCGTTCGATGGAAGCGCTGATCCACCACTTCAAGCTTTATACCGAAGGCTTCCACGTCCCCGCGGGCGAGGTTTATGCCGCCGTCGAAGCGCCGAAGGGCGAGTTCGGCGTCTATCTGGTGGCCGACGGCACGAACAAGCCGTATCGCGCGAAGATCCGCGCTCCGGGTTACCTGCATCTGCAATCCATGGATCACGTCGCTAAGGGGCACATGCTCGCCGACGTGTCTGCAATCATCGGCACGATGGATATCGTGTTCGGGGAGGTTGACCGCTAATGCTTCGCCGTCTTTACCCGGAACAACCCGATAGTTTCGAGTTCACGCCCGAGAACCTCGCATGGGCCAAGGCCCAGATGACCAAGTTCCCGGTCGGCCGTCAGGCCTCGGCGATCATCCCGCTGCTGTTCCGCGCGCAGGAACAGGAAGGCTGGCTGAGCCGTCCGGCAATCGAATACGTGGCCGAGATGCTCGACATGCCCTATATGCGGGCGCTCGAGGTCGCGACCTTCTACTTCATGTTCCAGCTGGCCCCGGTCGGCTCGGTCGCACACCTGCAGATTTGCGGCACCACGTCGTGCATGATCTGCGGCGCGGAAGACCTGATGAAGGTCTGCAAGGAGAAGATCGCCCCCGAGCCGTTCCAGCTCTCGGAAGACGGCAAGTTCTCGTGGGAAGAGGTCGAATGCCTCGGCGCCTGCGCGAACGCCCCGATGATGCAGGTCGGCAAGGATTACTACGAAGATCTGACCGAGGAGAGCCTCGCGAAGCTGATCGACGAGATGGGCAACGGCACCGTGCCGAAGCCCGGCTCGCAGACCGGTCGCTTCTCGTCGGAGCCCGCGTCGGGTCTGACCGCGCTCACCGAGACCAAGGGTGACAAGGAAGACTACAACTATTCCGTCGCCCGTGCGCTCGCGATCGGCGACACCATCAAGCGCATCGACGGCACCGAGGTGCCGCTGGAAGCGCCGTGGCAAAGCTCCGGCCAGCGCGGTCCGATCGGCACGATGGGGCAGGAGCGTCCGCGCTCCGCCGCGCAACAGGACGAGGCCCGCAAGGCGGCCAAGAAGACCGAGGCCAAGCCTGCCAAGGGCACGCCCGCGGACAAGACCGGCGTGACCGAGGCCGAGGCGCCCGCCACCTCGAAGTCCGTTCCGCGCTCGAAGCGCGAGCCCGTGGGCACCGAAGCCGATGCGAAGGCCGACACCGCCGTGTCCGAGGGTGAACAGCCCAAGCTTCTCGATGCGCCGCGCGACGGCGGGGCAGATGATCTGAAGATGATCAAGGGCGTCGGGCCGAAGCTGGAGACGCTCTTGCATTCGATGGGCATCTATCACTTCGACCAGATCGCGGCCTGGTCCGATGCGGAACTCGCATGGGTCGACGCAAATCTCGAAGGGTTCAAGGGTCGCGCGAGCCGCGACGACTGGAAAGGTCAGGCAGAGAAACTGGCCAGCGGGGCAGAGACCGAATTCTCGTCCCGCGCAAAGAAAGATGGCATTTACGAGTAAGCGCAACAGGGTAGAGACCGCCGTTAGGCGGCGTGAATGGAGAGACGGGAATGGGTGATCAGACACAGGGGTGCCGCGGCAAGGCAGGTATCTGGGCAGGTATTACGGGGATCGTGGTCACCGTTTTCCTGATGGTTGTGGCGCATGAGCCCTTCTTCGTGGCGCTCTTCCTTGGCCTGATGACCTTCCTGCTGTTCGGGGCCTTCCTGATCTGGGCGTTCTGCTCCGAGCATGGGGTTCAAGGCGAGGCGGACGGCACCGGGGCCTCGGACGAGGGCTCCGAGATCCCCGAAAGCCCCGTTGAGAGCTTCAACGCGTCGTCTCCCGAAGGCGTTGCCGCACAGGCGCAGGCGGCGGCGGCGTCTCCGACGCCCGTAGCCGAGCGCGAGGTGGAGCGCGCCGACGCGGTCGCGCCGAAAGACGAGGCGGCCACGCCCGAGGCCGACAGGCCCGAGCCCGGCCCGACAACCAAGCCCGCGACGGACGAAGCCGAGGCGGAAGAGCCGAAAGCTGAGCCTGCAGCGGAAGAGGCTGCGGCAGAGGCCGAAGCTGAGCCGAAAGCGGACGCGCCGGAGCCCGAGAGCGAGGATGCGACCCCGCTCTCCGCGATGTCGGCGCAGGTCGCGGACACGTCCTCTGCCGGTGCCGGGGGCCAACCCGAGGCCGCCGAAGGCGCCGGCAAGAAGCCGCGCGGGCTCAAGCAGCCGCGCAAGGCTGGGGCCGACGATCTCAAGAAGATCGAAGGCGTCGGGCCGAAGCTTGAAGAGACGCTGAACGGCTGGGGCATTTACCATTTCGACCAAATCGCGAAATGGGGCCCCGAAGAGATTGCCTATGCGGACCAGAACGTGCCGCGTTTCAAGGGCCGCTGCACCCGCGACAAGTGGGTCAGCCAGGCGAAAATCATCGTCGAGGAAGGCATGGATGCGTTCCTCGAACGGGCGAAGACGAACGATTACTGAGCGGGGGTGAATGAGCCAGATCGACGAGCACGACAGGGCGTTGGGGCGTAGGGCCGCCCTTATCATCGCCGTCGCCACGATCCTCTGGCTCCTCCTGCAATGGATCGGAAGACAACAGGGCTGGTCGGCGCAGGTCGCGCTGATCGGCGATCTCGCGGCAATAGCCGCCTATATCTACGCGCTGGCACTCGTCTGGCGCATCTGGCGCCGGAAAGCCGGCAAGTGAGGGAAGCGATATGCTGAAGGATCAAGACCGGATCTTCACCAATCTCTACGGGATGCATGACCGCTCTCTGCAGGGCGCGAAGATGCGCGGGCATTGGGACGGCACTGGCGAGATCCTGTCGAAAGGCAAGGATTGGATCATCGAGCAAGTGAAGGCCTCCGGCCTGCGCGGGCGCGGTGGGGCAGGCTTCCCGACAGGTCTCAAGTGGTCCTTCATGCCGAAGGAAAGCGACGGGCGTCCCGCCTTCCTCGCGATCAATGCCGACGAATCCGAGCCCGCGACCTGCAAGGACCGCGAAATCATGCGCCACGATCCGCATACGCTGGTCGAAGGCGCGCTGATCGCCGGTTTCGCGATGGGCGCCGCGGCGGCGTATATCTACATCCGCGGCGAATATGTGCGCGAGAAAGAGGCGCTGCAGCGCGCGATCGACGAAGCCTATGAAGACGGGCTGATCGGCAAGAACGCCTGCGGCTCCGGCTATGATTACGACGTCTACCTGTCGCACGGCGCGGGCGCTTATATCTGCGGCGAGGAAACGGCGCTGCTGGAGTCCCTCGAAGGCAAGAAAGGTATGCCCCGGATGAAGCCGCCTTTCCCGGCAGGCGCGGGCCTCTACGGTTGCCCGACCACGGTGAACAACGTGGAATCCATCGCCGTTGTCCCGACCATCCTGCGTCGCGGCGCGGAGTGGTATGCCTCCTTCGGTCGTCCGAACAACACCGGCGTGAAGCTGTTTGCGATGTCGGGCCACGTCAACACGCCCTGCGTCATCGAAGAGACCATGTCGATCTCGATGAAGGAACTGATCGAGAAGCATGGCGGCGGCGTCCGTGGCGGCTGGAAGAACCTCAAGGCGGTGATCCCGGGCGGCGCATCCTGCCCGATCCTGCCCGCCGAGCAATGCGAAGACGCGATCATGGACTATGACGGCATGCGCGAGCTGAAATCCAGCTTCGGCACCGCCTGCATGATCGTCATGGATCAGAACACCGACGTGATCAAAGCGGTCTGGCGCCTGTCCAAGTTCTTCAAGCACGAGAGCTGCGGCCAGTGTACGCCCTGCCGCGAAGGCACCGGCTGGATGATGCGCGTGATGGACCGTCTGGTGCGCGGCGAAGCCGAGATCGAAGAGATCGACATGCTGTTCGATGTGACGAAACAGGTCGAAGGCCACACGATCTGCGCGCTCGGCGACGCGGCCGCCTGGCCGATCCAGGGCCTGATCCGTCACTTCCGCGAAGAGATCGAAGACCGCATCAAGGCCCGCAAGACGGGCCGCATGGGCGCGATGGCTGCGGAGTGAGTATCGTGAAACGCCTGTCCCTTGCCAGTTTGACCCTTCTTTCGCTCGCCGGCGGTGCCGCCGCCGAGCCGGCGAAGCTGACGGTCGATTTCGGGTTCTTCCCGAAGGGGACGGCGTGCCAGGTGTTCAACACCACCGGCAAGGTCTCGCTGCGGACCGGGCGCGAGATCGAATACACGATCAAGGGCGATACCGGAGACGTGGTGTTCCGCTGCGCCCAGCCGGACGGCCGCTCTTTCGAGGTCGCGACCGGGGCGCTGCTTCCGCCGGGCAATCCCTCGCTCGTTGCGATCCAGATCAATCAGGACGATCACGCGCATATCTTGTGGGATCAGGGCGGATTGCGGCGCAGCACCGTCGCGGAGGTGCTCAGATGGAACTGAACCCTACCACGGCACAGGGCGGCATGATGCGGGCTGTGATCATATCGGGCTGCGCGCTGGCGCTTGGCGGCTGCATGGGCACGACGGGCGGTAACGAGGCCTCCAAAGGTCCGCGCCGTCTGGCGGCGGTTGAGGGTTACACAGCGGCTTATGATGCGAGCGGCGCGCTGGTCGTGATGCGGCAGGCCGCGCCCTTTGCGAACTACGAGGGCGCCGAGGCCAAGCGGGCCGCGAACGCCATCTGCGGCGGGGCCGTGGCCTCGTCGATCAATGATACTTACCGGGATGGCGCTTGGGTCTTCCCGATGGGCTGCGGCAACGCGGCGTGAAATAAACCCGCGCGGGGGCAACCTCGCGCCCGAAGAGACGAGACGGATAGCCATGGCTGACCTGAGAAAGATCATCATCGACGGGAACGAGGTCGAGGTCGATCCGAACCTCACGCTGATCCAGGCGTGCGAACAGGCGGGGATCGAGATCCCGCGGTTCTGCTACCACGAGCGTCTGTCTATCGCAGGCAACTGCCGGATGTGCCTTGTGGAAGTCGTGGGCGGCCCGCCGAAGCCCGCCGCCTCCTGCGCGATGCAGGTGCGCGACATGCGCCCGGGGCCGGAAGGCGCGCCGCCGGTGATCAAGACGAATTCGCCGATGGTCAAGAAGGCCCGCGAGGGGGTGATGGAGTTCCTGCTCATCAACCACCCGCTCGACTGCCCGATCTGCGACCAGGGCGGCGAATGCGATTTGCAAGACCAGGCAATGGCTTATGGGGTGGACTTCAGCCGCTACCGCGAGCCCAAGCGCGCCGCGACCGAGCTGAACCTCGGCCCGCTGGTCGAGACCCATATGACGCGCTGCATCTCCTGCACCCGCTGCGTGCGCTTCACCACCGAAGTCGCGGGCATCACCCAGATGGGCCAGACCGGCCGGGGCGAGGACGCGGAGATCGCGAACTACCTGAACATGACGCTCGACTCGAACATGCAGGGCAACATCATCGACCTGTGCCCGGTGGGCGCGCTGGTCTCCAAGCCCTACGCGTTCACCGCGCGTCCGTGGGAACTGACCAAGACCGAGACCGTGGACGTGATGGACGCCGTGGGCTCCAACATCCGCGTCGATACCAAGGGACGCGAAGTGATGCGCATCCTGCCGCGCAACAATGACGACGTGAACGAGGAGTGGATCTCCGACAAGACCCGCTTCGTCTGGGACGGCCTGCGCCGCCAGCGTCTCGACCGGCCTTACGTCCGCGTCGACGGCAAGCTGAAGCCCGCAAGCTGGGGCGAGGCGCTGAGCGCCGCCGCCGAAGCGATGAAGGGCAAGAAAGTCGCTGGTCTCGTCGGCGATCTCGTCTCGACCGAGGCAGCCTTCTCGCTCAAGCAGCTGATCGAGGGGCTGGGCGGCAAAGTCGAATGCCGCACCGATGGCGCGCGCCTGCCGATCGGCAACCGCTACGGCTATGTGGGCAACGCGACGATCGCGGATCTCGACAACGCCGAGATGGTGCAGATCATCGGCGCGAACCCGGCCGTGGAAGCACCCGTACTGAACGCGCGCATCCGCAAGGCCTGGGCCAAGGGCGCGAACGTCGGTCTCGTCGGTGAAGCCTGCGACCTGACCTATGACTATGAGCATGTTGGCACCGACCGCGCCGCGCTGGCCGAGCTGTCCTCCAAGACGATCTCCGACGAGACGAAGGCCAAGAACACCATCGTTATCATCGGGCAGGGCGCTCTGAACGAAGCCGATGGCGAGGCGGTTCTGGCCCATGCGATGAAGCTGGCCGAGAACTCCAACGCCAAGTTCATGGTGCTGCACACCGCCGCGGCCCGTGTCGGCGCGATGGATGTGGGCGCAGTGACCGAGGGCGGTCTGCTCGCGGCTATCGACGGCGCAGAAGTCATCTACAACATGGGCGCCGACGAGGTGGAGATCACCCCGCGCGCCGAGGGCGGTCCCTTCGTGATCTATCAGGGCAGCCACGGCGACCGCGGAGCCAACCGCGCCGACGTTATCTTGCCGGGCGCGGCCTACACGGAAGAAAACGGCCTCTTCGTGAACACCGAAGGCCGTCCGCAGCTTGCCTTCCGCGCGGCCTTCCCGCCGGGCGAGGCGAAAGAGAACTGGGCGATCCTGCGCGCGCTTTCGGCTGAGCTGGACGCCAAGCAGCCCTGGGACACGCTTGCGGGTCTGCGCCGCGCGATGGTCGAGGCGGTGCCGCATCTGGCGCAGGTCGATCAGGTCGTGGAGAACGAAGTGCAGGCGATCGAGCCGCGCGACATGGGCAAGGCCACCTTCCGCCTGCCGATCCGCGAATTCTACCTGACCAATCCGATCGCGCGGGCCTCCGTAGTGATGGGCGAATGCGCCAGCCTCGCGAAAGCGCGGGCCGAAGCGCCGGTGGCCGCCGAGTGAGATTGAGACGGATGATGCAGACCCTGCCCAATATCGCACCGCTCGCTCCCGGCCTTCTGGCCGGGCTGGCGGCGTGCACGCCGACCGGCGGGGCGCAGGGGGATAGCGCGGTCAAGCCGGTCTATCGGGGCACCGAAACGCGGCTCCTCGACAGCGATCTGGTGGAGATCCGCGCGCGTGTCTCGGGCGAGGGCGCCAGCGAGAAAGCGGCGACCGATTATGCCCAATGCGCAGCCGCGCAATACGCGCTGGTGCGTGGCTATGGATTTGCGCGCCATGTGCGCACGAATGTGACTGAAGAGGGTGGCATCTGGCGGGCAGATGCGGTCTACACCATCTCGCCCGCCTTGCCGCAGGGACTCAAGACGATCGACGCGGAAGTGACCGTCGCCGATTGCAAGGATCGCGGCATTCCGACCGTATGAAGAGAGTGGGACATCATGGCTGAATTCTTCACGACACCTTTCGGGATCTTCCTGCTGATCGTGCTGCAGAGCTTGGCGGTTATCGCCTTCGTGATGCTTTCGATGATCTGGCTGGTCTATGGCGACCGCAAGATCTGGGCTGCCGTGCAGATGCGTCGCGGGCCGAACGTCGTCGGGCCGTGGGGCCTGATGCAGACCTTCGCGGATGCGCTGAAATACGTGGTCAAGGAAATCGTCGTGCCGGCGGGCGCCGACAAGTTCGTCTATTTCCTCGCCCCGATCCTGAGCTTCGTGCTGGCGCTGCTGACCTTCACGGTGATCCCGTTTGCCGACGGTTGGGTGCTCGCCGATATCAACGTCGCACTTCTGTTCGTCTTCGCGGCTTCCTCGCTCGAGGTGTATGGCGTGATCATGGGCGGCTGGGCGTCGAACTCGAAATACCCGTTCCTCGGTTCGCTGCGTTCCGCGGCGCAGATGATCTCCTACGAAGTCTCGATCGGCCTGATCATCATCGGCGTCGTGATCTCGACCGGCTCGCTCAACCTGTCGAACATCGTGCGCGCGCAGGATACCGGCTGGGGCCTGCTGGGCTGGTACTGGCTGCCGCACCTGCCGATGGTGGCGCTGTTCTTCATCTCGGCGCTAGCCGAGACAAACCGCCCGCCCTTCGACCTTCCGGAAGCGGAATCCGAACTCGTCGCGGGCTTCATGGTTGAATACAGCTCGACCCCGTATCTGCTGTTCATGGCCGGCGAATATATCGCGATCTGGCTGATGTGCGCGCTGATGTCGATCCTGTTCTTCGGCGGCTGGCTGTCCCCGATCCCGGGGCTGCCCGACGGGGTGTTGTGGATGTTCGCCAAGATGGTGTTCTTCTTCTTCATGTTCGCGATGGTTAAGGCGATCGTGCCGCGCTACCGCTACGACCAGCTTATGCGGATTGGCTGGAAAGTCTTCCTGCCGCTGTCGCTGGCCTGGGTGGTGATCATCGCCTTCCTCGCGAAATTCGAAATCTTCGGGCACTTCTGGGCCCGCTGGGCGATGGGGAGCTGATAGATGGCTTTCGACTATAACCGCGCTGCCAAGTATTTCCTGCTGGTGGACTTCATCAAAGGCTTCGGTCTGGGGATGCGCTATTTCTTCGCGCCGAAACCCACGCTGAACTACCCCCACGAGAAGGGGCCGCTTTCGCCGCGCTTCCGCGGCGAGCACGCCCTGCGCCGCTACCCCAACGGGGAAGAGCGCTGCATCGCGTGCAAACTGTGCGAGGCGATCTGCCCGGCGCAGGCGATCACGATCGACGCGGAACCCCGCGCCGACGGTTCGCGCCGCACGACGCGCTATGATATCGACATGACGAAATGCATCTATTGCGGCTTCTGTCAGGAAGCCTGCCCGGTCGATGCGATCGTCGAAGGTCCGAATTTCGAATTCTCGACCGAGACCCGCGAGGAGCTGTTCTACGACAAGCAGAAGCTCCTCGAGAACGGGGCCCGTTGGGAAGCCGAGATCGCACGCAACCTCGAACTGGATGCGCCTTACAGATGACCGACGATTTTTCGAAACTCTTCAGCACGATGATGGAGCAGTCGGCCGAGATGGCCCGGCTGTTCAATCCGGCGCTGGAAAGTTTCAACCCGGCTGCGATGGAGAAGCTCTTCCCCACCATGTCCAAGGACATGATGGAGATGTGGTTCGGCAAGACCTTCAACCGTGAAGGTCTCGACAGCCGGACCCGGCTTCTGGTGACGATTGCGGCGCTCACGGTGCTGGGCGCGCAGGCGGACTCGCAGCTGCGCCTGACGATCCGCCACGCGCTCGAGGCCGGGGCCACGCAACGCGAGATCGCCGAGGTGATCTTTCAGATGAGCATGTTCGGCGGGGTGCCCGCCATGACCCGCGCGCTCGAGATCGCGCAATCGGTCTTCGACGAGAATTCGGGAGAGAACGAATGACGGTGTTTGCTTTCGCCTTCTACCTTTTCGCCATTACGGCGTTGGTCGCGGGCTTCATGGTGGTGATTTCCAAGAACCCGGTCCACTCGGTGCTCTGGCTGATCCTGACCTTCCTGTCGGCGGCGGGGCTTTTCGTGCTTCTGGGCTCGGAATTCGTCGCAATGCTGCTGATCATCGTCTATGTCGGCGCGGTCGCGGTGCTTTTCCTCTTCGTGGTGATGATGCTCGACATCGATTTCGCCGCGCTCAAGGGGGAGTTGGCGCGCTACATGCCGCTGGGTCTTCTGATCGCGGTCATCATGCTGGTGCAGCTGGGCATCGCCTTCGGGGCGTGGCAGACCTCCGGCATGGCGGAAAACCTCCGTGCCGATCCGGTGCCCGAGGGCATGACCAACGCGCAGGCGATCGGTCTGCTCGTCTATGACAAATACCTCTACCTCTTCCAGACGGCGGGCCTGATCCTGCTGGTCGCGATGATCGGGGCGATCCTGCTGACGCTGCGCCATCGCACCAACGTCAAGCGCCAGAACGTCATCGCGCAGATGCATCGCGATCCGTCCAAGACGATGGAAATGGTGGACGTCAAACCGGGGCAGGGGCTGTGAGCGAACAAAAGCAAGCGAAAAACGCGAGTTCGGAAACGAGGGTGAACGCATGATCGGATTGGAACATTACCTTGGCGTGGCTGCCGCGCTGTTCGTGATCGGCATTTTCGGGATCTTCGTGAACCGCAAGAACGTGATCGTCATCATGATGTCGATCGAACTCATGCTGTTGGCGGTGAATATCAACCTGGTGGCCTTCGCGGCCTATCTGGATGACCTCGTCGGACAGATCTTCACTCTCTTCGTGCTGACCGTTGCGGCAGCCGAGGCCGCGATCGGCCTTGCGATCCTCGTGGTCTTCTTCCGCAACCGCGGCTCGATCGAGGTCGAAGACGTCAACGTGATGAAGGGATAAGGGACGATGGAAACGATCATTCTCTTTGCGCCGCTGGTCGGTGCGATCCTTGGTGGCTTCGGCTGGCGGGTGATCGGCGAAAAGGGCGCGATGGTCCTGACCACGGGCCTTCTGTTCCTCGCCGCCGCGCTCAGCTGGATCGTCTTTCTCACGCTGGGCGATCAGACGCAGCACATCCATGTCATGAACTGGATCACCTCGGGCGACCTCGACGTCGCATGGGCGATCCGGATGGACCGGCTGACCGCGATCATGCTGATCGTGGTGACGACGGTCTCCTCGCTCGTGCATCTCTACTCGTGGGGCTACATGGCCCATGACGAGAATTTCGACGAAGGGAAGGGCGCGAATTACAAGGCGCGCTTCTTCGCCTACCTGTCCTTCTTCACCTTCACCATGTTGATGCTGGTGACCTCGGACAACCTGCTGCAGATGTTCTTCGGCTGGGAAGGCGTGGGTCTCGCCTCGTATCTGCTGATCGGCTTCTACTACAAGAAGCCTTCGGCCAATGCGGCGGCGATGAAAGCCTTCATCATGAACCGTATCGGCGATTTCGGCTTCCTGCTCGGGCTGTTCGGTCTGTTCTACATGACCGGTTCGCTGAAGATGGACGACGTCTTCTCTGCGGCCCCAGCTTTGTCCGAAACGAGCCTGGACTTCCTCTGGGGGAACTGGAACGCGGTCGAGCTCTGTGCCTTCCTTCTGTTCATCGGTGCGATGGGCAAATCGGCGCAGCTCTTCTTGCACACATGGTTGCCGGACGCGATGGAAGGCCCGACGCCGGTGTCGGCGCTGATCCACGCCGCGACCATGGTGACCGCGGGTGTGTTCCTCGTCTGCCGGATGTCGCCGGTCTACGAATACGCGCCGCATACGCAGACCTTCATCGTCGTCATCGGCGCCTCGACCGCCTTCTTCGCAGCGACCGTGGGTCTGGTGCAGAACGACATCAAGCGCGTCATCGCCTATTCGACCTGTTCGCAGCTGGGCTACATGTTCGCGGCCGCGGGCGTCGGCGTCTATTCGGTGGCGATGTTCCACCTGCTGACCCACGCCTTCTTCAAGGCGCTGCTGTTCCTTTCGGCGGGCTCGGTTATCACCGCGATGCACCACGAGCAGGACATGCGCAACTACGGTGGCCTTCGCAAGAAGGTGCCGCTGACCTTCTGGGCGATGATCTTCGGCACGCTGGCGATCACCGGTGTCGGCGTTCCCTTCACCCATATCGGTTTCGCAGGCTTCCTGTCGAAAGACGCGATCATTGAGAGCGTCTGGGGCGGCTCGGGTGCTGGCTATGCCTTCTGGCTTCTGGTCATCGCGGCGGCCTTCACGTCCTTCTATTCGTGGCGCCTGATCTTCATGACCTTCTTCGGCAAGCCGCGCGGCGATCATCATGCGCATGATCACGTCAAAGAGAGCCCGTGGGTCATGACGGTGCCGCTGGTCGTACTGTCCTTCGGCGCGATCTTCGCCGGCATGATCTGGTACAACGTCTTCTTCGGCGATCACGCGAAGCTGGTGAAGTTCTTCGGCCTTCCCGCGCATGCCGAGCAGACGGCGGATGCCGGGCACGCGACGAGTGGCGAAGCCGCGCAGTCGGGCGAGGCAAGCCATGCCGCAGGGCAGGGTGAAACGCCGCCGGTGCCGGATCCGAACATGTCCGAACAGCAGGCCGAGGCCGAGCTGATGGACGAGGCCAAGACCTCGCCGAGCGTCGGCGCCTCGACCGCGGTCATCGAGTATCCGAGTGTCGCACCTCAGGGCTCCATCTACATGGGGCAGGAGAACGAGGTGATCGACAAGGCGCACCACGCGCCGGCCTGGGTCAAGGTCTCGCCCTTCGTGGCGATGCTGGCCGGGCTGCTTGTCGCCTGGATGTTCTACATCAAGGATGTGAGCCTGCCGCGGCGGATGGCTGAAGCCCAACCCGGGCTCTACAGCTTCCTGCTCAACAAGTGGTATTTCGACGAGCTGTACGAGCGTGTCTTCATGCGCCCGGCGCTCTGGTTCGGCTATCAATTCTGGAAGAAAGGGGACGAGGGCTCGATTGACCGGGTCATCGACGGTATGGCCGTTGGCATCGTCCCGACATTCACGAGGTTCCTTAACAGGATGCAATCGGGCTATCTGTTCCACTACGCCTTCGCCATGGTGATCGGGATCGTCGGTCTCATGCTCTGGGTCGTCCTCAACGGGGGGGCGAACTGATGCAACACCTTCTTTCCATCGTCATCTTCACGCCCGCCGTGGCGGCGCTGATCCTCGCGCTGGTTCTGCGTGGCGGCTCGCCCGAGGCGGACCGCAACGCGAAATGGGTGGCGCTGACCGCGACTTCGGTCACTTTCCTGATCTCGCTGTTCCTGCTGGCCGGGTTCGACCCGTCCAACACCGGCTTCCAGTTCATGGAGAAATACTCCTGGATCATGGGCTTCCAGTACCGCGTGGGTGTCGACGGGCTGTCGATCCTCTTCGTGATGCTGACTACGTTCATGATGCCGCTGGTGATCATCGGCAGCTGGAACGTCACCGACCGCGTGAAGGAATACATGATCGCCTTCCTCGTCCTCGAGACGCTGATGGTGGGCACCTTCGTCACGCTCGATCTGGTGCTGTTCTACCTGTTCTTCGAAGCAGGCCTGATCCCGATGTTCCTGATCATCGGCATCTGGGGGGGCAAGCAGCGCGTCTACGCCGCGTTCAAGTTCTTCCTCTATACCTTCTTCGGCTCGGTCTTCATGCTGGTGTCGATCATCTACATCTACTTCCACACCGGAACGACGGACATGCCGGGGCTACTCGTCTACGAGTTCCCATACACACCGGTGGATGTTCTGGGGATATCGATCCCCGGCGGGGTGCAAACGCTGCTGTGGATCGGCTTCTTCATCTCCTTCGCGATCAAGATGCCGCTCTGGCCGGTGCATACCTGGCTTCCCGCAGCGCACGTTCAGGCCCCGACGGCCGGTTCGGTCGTGCTGGCCGCGATCCTGCTGAAACTGGCTGATTACGGCTTCCTGCGCTTCTCGCTGCCGATGTTCCCGGTGGGCAACATCGTGGTGGGCCCCTGGGCGATGTGGCTCGCGGTGATCGCGATCATCTGGACCTCGCTGGTGGCGCTGGTGCAGACCGATATCAAACGCGTCATCGCGTATAGCTCGGTCGCGCACATGGCCTATGTGCTGCTCGGGATCTTCTCGGGGACGCAGCAGGGCATCGAGGGCGGGATCTTCCTCGTCGTCTCGCACGGCTTCGTCTCGGGCGCGCTGTTCCTTCTGGTCGGCGTCATCTACGAACGAATGCACACCCGCGAGATTGACGCCTATGGCGGCCTCGTCAAGCGGATGCCGGCCTATGCGACGATCTTCATGTTCTTCACCATGGCCAATGTGGGGCTGCCGGGTACCGGTAACTTCGTCGGGGAATTCCTGACGCTCGCCGGGACGTTCCAAGTCAACACCTGGGCCGCGATGTTCGCGACCTCGGGCGTGATCCTCTCGGCCGCCTACGCGCTCTGGCTCTATCGCCGGGTCGTCTTCGGCGACCTGATCAAGGAGAGCCTGCGCTCGATCACCGATCTCACCACGCGCGAGAAGTGGATCTTCGCGCCGCTGGTGGCGATGACTCTGATCCTTGGCGTCTACCCCGATCTGGTGACCAACATCATCGGGCCGTCGGTGACGCAACTCGTCCAGAACTATCATGATGCCTTGCCGGACACGTATCTGTCCGACCTGGTCGAACACTGAGGAGCTGAGGGATGACTTCTGCGGATTTCTCGATCGTCCTTCCGGAGTTTTTGCTCGCCGTCTACGCGATGGTGGCCCTGCTCGCGGGTGTGTGGTTCGGCAAGGACAAGCTTGCGCCGACGCTGCTGTGGATCACCTCCGGCGTCATGCTGGTGATCGCGGCCTGGATCGGCCTGGCCGAGGTGGGCTCGCATGAGGCCTTCGGCGGCCTCTTCATCGACGACGCGTTCTCGCGCTTCACCAAGGTGATGATCCTGATCGCGGCCGCGCTGGTGCTCGCGATGGGCACCGATTACATGCAGCGCCGCGGCCTGCTGCGCTTCGAATACCCGATCCTCGCGACGCTGGCCGTCATCGGCATGATGATGATGGTTTCGGCGGGCAACCTCATGTCGCTCTACATGGGGCTTGAGCTGCAATCGCTCGCGCTCTACATCGTGGCCGCGCTGCGCCGCGAGAGCGAGAAGAGCTCGGAAGCGGGTCTGAAGTATTTCGTCCTTGGCGCGCTGTCCTCGGGCATCCTGCTCTACGGCGCTTCGCTGACCTACGGCTTCGCGGGCACCACGCAATTCGCGGGCATCATCGGGGTCGTGCAAGCCGGTCACCTGCCGATCGGCCTACTGTTCGGCATGGTCTTCCTGATCGCCGGTCTCGCCTTCAAGGTCTCGGCAGTGCCGTTCCACATGTGGACGCCCGACGTCTACGAGGGCTCGCCCACGCCGGTCACCGCCTTCTTCGCAACGGCGCCGAAGATCGCCGCGATGGCGCTGATCGCCCGTCTCGTCTTCGACGCCTTCGGCCAGGTGCCGGCGGAGTGGGGCCAGATCCTCGCGCTGCTCGCGGGCCTGTCGATGGTCTGGGGCTCGGTCGCGGCGATCGGTCAGTCGAACATCAAGCGCCTGATGGCCTATTCCTCGATCACCCATATGGGCTACGTGTTGCTGGGCCTCTCGGCGGGCACGGTCGAGGGTGTGCAGTCGATGCTGACCTACATGGCGATCTACGTGACGATGAATGTCGGCGTCTTCGCCTTCATGCTTTCGATGGAGCGTGACGGCCAGCCGGTGACCGAACTCAAGGCGCTCAATCAATACGCCCGTCAGGCCCCGGTCAAGGCGTTGGCGATGCTGGTGCTGCTGTTCTCGCTCGCCGGTGTGCCGCCGATGCTGGGCTTCTTCGCCAAGTTTGCGGTGCTCGAAGCGGCGCTGCATGCGGGCTATATCTGGCTCGTGCTGCTGGGCGTGATCGCGTCGGTCGTGGCGGCCTTCTACTACCTGCGGATCGTGTTCTACATGTATTTCGGCAAGGAGACGGATCCGCTCGACAATCGGATGCCCGCGATCCAGTGGGGCCTTCTGGTGGTCTCGGCGCTGGCGATGCTGATCGGCATCTTCAACCTCTTCGGCATCGAGGGCGCGGCCCAGGCTGCGGCGGCGGCTCTTGTCAACTGAGCGCGATGACTGGCCCGAGGGCGTGGCGCGACACGTCCTGCCCTCGGTCGATAGCACCATGGATGAAGCGGCCCGGCTAGCGCCGGGCCTCTCCGGTTCAGCCTGGATCTTCGCGCATGAGCAGACCGCCGCGCGCGGCAGGCGCGGGCGGGCGTGGCGCGCGCCATCCGGCAATTTCTCGGCGACTCTGGTGATGCGGCCCGAAGGCGGGCTGGCTCATGCCGCGCTCTATTCCTTCGTCGCGGCACTCGCGTTGGAGGCCGCGCTCGCGCATGTCGCGGGACCGCATGCGCGGCTGACCATCAAATGGCCCAATGACGTGCTGCTGAACGGCGGCAAAGTCGCGGGCATCCTGCTCGAGAGCCTGCAGGGCGCAGAGACAATCGCGATTGGCATCGGCGTGAACCTCGCAGTGGCCCCCGAGCGGTCCGAGATCGAGCCCGAGGCGATGGCGCCGGTCAGCCTGCTGGGCGAGACCGGGATGCAGATCGCTCCGGTCGACTTCCTGCCGATGCTGGCGCAGGCCTTCGATCATTATGATCGACAGTTCCGCGATTACGGCTTCGACGCGATCCGCAATGCGTGGCTCGCGCGGGCGGCGCGTCTGGGCGAAGAAATCACCGCACGCGTCGGCGGCGAAACCTATCGCGGCACCTTCGAGACGATTGACCAGACCGGCGCGCTGATCCTGACGACGCCCGAGGGCCGCCGTGCCATCTCGGCGGCGGATATCTTTTTCTGAGCGGAAGGGGGGAGCCATGCTTCTCTGCATCGACTGCGGCAACACCAACACCGTCTTCTCGGTCTGGAACGGGACGGATTTCATCGCCACTTGGCGGATGGAAACCAATCACCAGCGAACGGCGGACGAATATTTCCTCTGGCTGTCGGGCATGATGCGCGTGCAGGAGATCGCAGGCGCGATCACCGAGGTCATCATCTCCTCGACCGTGCCGCGGGTGGTCTTCAACCTGCGGGTTCTGTCTAACCGTTACTTCAACTGCCGCCCGTTGGTCGTCGGCAAGCCCGAATGCCGCCTACCGGTGGAGCCCCGCGTCGATCCGGGCACGACCGTCGGGCCGGATCGCCTCGTGAACACGGTTGCGGGCTATGACCGGCATGGCGGCGATATCGTCGTCGTCGATTTCGGTACTGCGACCACTTTCGACGTGGTCGCCTCCGACGGGGCCTATATCGGCGGGGTGATCGCACCCGGCGTCAACCTGTCGCTCGAGGCGTTGCACGCCTCCGCGGCCGCCCTACCTCATGTCGATGTGACGATGCCCGAGAAGGCGATCGGCACCAACACCGTCGCCTGTATCCAATCGGGCGTTTTCTGGGGCTATATCGGCCTCGTCGAAGGCGTCGTGCGCCAAATCCGGCTCGAGCGGGACCGACCGATGAAAGTCATCGCGACCGGCGGTCTGGCAGAGCTGTTCAGCCAGGGGTTCGACCTGTTTGACAGTGTGGAATACGACCTTACCATGCACGGCCTTCGCCTCCTCAACGACTATAACAAGGACCTTCCCGCGTGAGTGACAGACTGATCTACCTCCCCCTCGGCGGTGCCGGCGAAATCGGCATGAACGCCTATGTCTACGGCTACGGCCCAGAGGGGAAAGAGCGGCTGATCGTTGTCGATCTGGGCGTGACTTTCCCGGATATGGACGGCACGCCCGGCGTCGACCTGATCTTCGCCGATCTCGAATGGCTGGAAGCGAATGCCGACCGCATCGACGCGATCTTCATCACCCACGCGCATGAGGACCACATCGGCGCGCTGCCGCATGTCTGGAACAAGCTGCGCAAGCCGGTCTACGCGCGCGCTTTCACCGGTCGGATCGGCCAGCTGAAGCTGGAAGAGGCGGGCATCCCGCCCGAGACGATCCAGATCGTCGAGCCGCGCCCGAAGGTGATCGAGGCCGGCCCGTTCAAGGTGCAATTCGTGCCGATCTCGCATTCGATCCCCGAAAGCTCCGGCCTCATCATCGACACACCTGCGGGCCGCGTCATGCATACGGGCGACTTCAAGCTCGACGGCAACCCGATCGTCGGCGAGCCCTTCGACCCCGAAATGTGGCATGCCATTGCCAAGGAAGGCGAAGGCGTGAAGGTTCTGGTGAGCGATTCCACAAACGTCTTCTCGCCGCTGCCGGGCCGCTCGGAGGCCACTTTGGCCGAGCCGATCTCGGAACTCATCCGCGCGCAGACCGGCATGGTCGTCGCGACCACCTTCGCCTCGAACGTGGCGCGCCTGAAGACGCTTGCCGAAGCGGGCAAAGCCGCGGGTCGGTCTGTCTGTCTGCTGGGGCGCGCGATGAAGCGCATGGTCTCGGTCGCCGAGGAAACCGGCGTGCTGAAAGGCATGCCCGGCACGATCTCGGCGGAAGAGGCGACCGACGTGCCGCGCCAGAACCTAATGCTGATCGTGACCGGCTCCCAGGGCGAGCGACGCGCTGCCTCGGCCCAGCTGAGCCGCGGCAAGTACCTGGGGCTCGAGATGAAGGAGGGGGACACGTTCCTGTTCTCCTCGAAGACGATCCCGGGCAACGAGCGCGGCGTGATCCGGATCATGAACGCGTTCTCCGAGATGGGAGTCGACGTGGTAGACGATCACGGCGGGCTCTATCACGTCTCGGGCCACGCCAACCGCCCCGATCTCGAAGCGGTGCACGAACTGATCGCGCCGAAGATGCTGATCCCGATGCATGGCGAGCATCGCCACCTGCGCGAACATGCGAAGCTGGCCGCGGACAAGGGCATCGCGTCGGAAGTCGCGACGAACGGCACGATGATCGACCTGACCGGCGAGGTGCCGAAAGTCGTCGAATATATCGAAGCGGGCCGCACCTATCTCGACGGTTCGGTGCAGATCGGCGCGATGGACGGCGTGGTGCGCGACCGGATGCGAATGGCGCTGAACGGCTTGTGCCTCGTGACGGTGATCCTCGACGAGCAGGACCAGCCGCTGGGCGAGCCCTGGGTCGAGCTGAACGGCTTGCCGAAACTGGGCCGCTCCGGCGCGCCGCTGGCCGAGACGATCGAGGACGAGATGACCGAATATCTTGAGCGCGCGCCGGTCAAGATCCTGAGCAATGACGACAAGCTGGACGAGGGCCTGCGCCGCATCGCCCGTCAGGTCGCGATGGAAGAGATTGGCAAGAAGCCCGAAGTGATCGTCGTCACGAGCCGTCTGACCGAGTGAGCGCGAGTCCGCGCCGTCAATGGCGCGGATCGCGAACGGGTAGGGCATCGCCCCATCCTCAGAGACAAAGAAAAGCCCCACCGGAGGACGCCTCCGGCGGGGATACTTTTACCAATACGAAAGCGTCAGCTGTCCGCGCTGTCCTCGGCGGTCTCTTCGATCGCGCCGGGGCGGAAGGAAACGGTGAGGAAGTCCGGGACGTGGTCGCCCATGCCCACCACTTCGTTCTCACGCTCGCGACGGTTGCGGCCCCCGCGGGAGCGGCGTGCGTTGCCTTCGTCATTACCCTGATCGCGGGGCTGCGATTTCGGCGCGCTCGCGGTCTCCTGGGGCTCGCTGCGAGCCTCTTCGGGTTGAGCCTCGGCCTTCGGAGCTTCTTTTTGCTCTTGCGGCGCGGCGATCTGCGGTTGCTGCGTCTCTTCGCTGCGCTCGCGTTTCGAGCCACGCCCGCCGCGATCGCGGCTGCGCCCGCCACGCGAGCGACCGCCCTTGGAGTCCTCGCGCTTGCGCGCGGGCTGCTTCGCACCTTCGGACAGCTCGAACCCTTCCGGCGGCTCGGCGCGCGGGATTTCCTGCTCGACGAGGCTTTCGATCTGGCCGAGGAATTTCTCGTCCGAGGGGACCGCGATCGAGATCGCCGTGCCCTTGCGGCCCGCGCGACCGGTGCGGCCGATCCGGTGGACATAGTCCTCGGCATGCATCGGCAGGTCGTAGTTGAACACGTGGCTCACCGACGGCACGTCGAGGCCGCGCGCGGCGACGTCAGAGGCGATCAGCAGCTTCAGCTTGCCATCGCGGAAACTCTCGAGCGTGCGGGTGCGCTGGCTCTGGTCGAGATCGCCATGGATCGGGGCCGCGTCGAAGCCGTATTTCTGCAGGCTTTTCGTAACGATATCCACGTCGACCTTGCGGTTGCAGAAGACGATCGCATTGGTGCAGGCCTCGCCCTCGGCCTCGATCACCGCGCGCAGCAATTCGCGTTTGGCTTTCGCGGTCTGGTCGCGGCGCGCCGGTTCGATCTCGATCAGCTTCTGGGTGATATTCGCGCCCGTCGTCGCCTGACGCGCCACTTCGATGCGCACCGGCGCATGCAGGAAGGTGTTGGTGATCCGCTCGATCTCGGGCGCCATCGTGGCCGAGAAGAACAGAGTTTGGCGCGTGAAGGGCGTCAGCTGGAAGATGCGTTCGATATCGGGGATGAACCCCATGTCGAGCATCCGGTCGGCCTCGTCCACGACCATGACCTTCACGTCGGTCAGGATCAGCTTGCCGCGCTCGAAATGGTCGAGCAGGCGGCCCGGCGTCGCGATGAGCACGTCGACGCCCTTGTCGATCAGTTTGTCCTGCTCTCCGAACGATACGCCGCCGATCAGCAGCGCGCGGGTGAGCTTGGTGTTCTTGGCGTAGAGGTCGAAGTTCTCGGCGACCTGCGCTGCCAATTCGCGCGTCGGGCACAGCACGAGCGAGCGCGGCATCCGGGCGCGGGCGCGGCCCCGACGCAGCAGCGTCAGCATCGGCAGGGTGAAGCTGGCGGTCTTGCCGGTCCCGGTCTGCGCGATGCCGAGCACGTCCTTGCCCTCGAGTGCGGGCGGAATGGCGCCAGCCTGAATGGGCGTTGGCTCTTCGTAGCCAGCGTCGACAACGGCGGAAAGGACCTTCGGGTCCAGCTTCAGATCGGTGAATTTCGTCATGGGTATCCTTGGTTTACCTTTAATCGCGTCCTGTCGCGACCCGCATCGGGCGGGGCCGCTATCGGGCGCTTGAGGAACCGGGCGCCCAGGAAGAGCCCCGCCGGATTACGGAGCTTGGCTGCGGCGTACCGGATTGCGACGCAAAGGTCAATCTTTTCAGGGCAGGGCCACTAACCGGCGGGCGGGACGCTCCTATGGCAAGGGGCTCTTGCAAAGGGGCACGGAACCTGACCTTCTGAACGGGGTTTGATCCCGAAGTGTGACGAGGGACAGATATGGCAGTCGCGGAATCGGCGGGTCTCGGCCCGGTATTGGCCTTTGCGCTGGTAGGTGTTTGCGGTGTCGGCGCGCAATGGCTGGCATGGCGGATGCGCCTTCCGGCCATCGTGATCATGCTGGTCGCAGGGCTTATTGCGGGTCCAGCGACCGGGCTTTTGAACCCGAGCCGCGACTTCGGTGAGCTGCTGAGCCCGTTGATCGCGCTCGCGGTGGCGGTGATCCTGTTCGAGGGCGGGTTCTCGCTGGATTTCCACCGTCTGGGCGACGCGAAAACCGGGGTCAGGCGGCTTGTCTTCATCGGCGCGCCGCTTGGCTGGTTTCTCTCGGCACTCGCTCTCGTCTGGGGCGCGGGGCTGAGTTGGGAAAGCGCGGCGGTCTTCGGCGGCATCATGGTCGTTACCGGCCCGACGGTGATCGCGCCGCTTCTGCGCACGGCGAAACTTGCCCGCCGCCCCGCACGGCTGCTGCAATGGGAAGCCATCGTGAACGACCCGATCGGCGCGCTGGCGGCGGTTCTGGCCTTCGAGGTGGTGTTCACGCTGCGCTCCAACCTGCCGATGGGCGAGGCGGTCTGGCATCTCGCGCTCGGGATCGGCTTTGCCGCGGCGATCGGCGGCGCGGTCGGCTGGGGCATCGCGCGCAGCTTCTCGCGCGGATGGGTGCCGGAATTCATGAAAGTCCCGGTGCTGTTCGCGACCCTTTTGGCGACCTTCGCGGTGACCGATTACGTGCTGCATGAAAGCGGGCTGCTCGCAGTGACGGTGATGGGGCTGGTGATCGGAAATGCCGATTTGCCCTCCTACGAGGAGCTGCGCCGGTTCAAGGAGCATGCGACGGTGCTTCTGGTCTCGGGCGTGTTCATCCTGCTCGCCGCGAATATCGAGATCGACCAGCTGGCCGCCCTCGACTGGCACGCGCTGTTGTTCGTCGTGCTGGTGGTGCTGGTCGCCCGCCCGATGACGGTCCTGATTTCGCTGATAGGGACGGGCCTGCCGCGCAACGAGCGCCTGCTGATCGCCTTCACCGGCCCGCGCGGGGTGGTGCTCGTGGCGGTTGCGGGCCTTTTCGGACAGCGTCTGGCCGAGATCGGGGTGGCCGACGGGCTGCGCATCGGGCCGCTGGCCTTCGTACTGGTGCTGGTGACTGTGATCGTGCACGGCTTCACCTTGGCGCCGCTGGCGCGGAAGCTGGGACTGGCCAATGCCGACAAGCCGGGGCTGCTGATCGTGGGCGGCTCGCGCTTCACGTCGGCGCTGGCCGAGACGCTGAGCAAGGCCGAGGTGCCGGTGCTGATCACCGATCCGAACCATGCGCACCTGATCCGGCCCCGCGCCAATGGGCTCAAGACTTTCTACGGCGACATTCTGGGCGAGGCGGCGGAGGACAAGGTCGAGCTGATGGCTTATTCGACCCTGCTCGCCGCGACCGACAACGACGCCTATAACACGCTCGTCGCGACCGATCTCGCGCCCGAGCTGGGCCGCGACAAGGTCTGGCAGGTGCCGCGTCAGAAGGACGATCGCGAACGCCACGCGCTGCCGACGCAGCTCGGTGGGCGCCGCTTTGGTGAGGGGCGCACGCTCGAGGGGTGGGAGACACTGCTCGCCGAGGGCTGGCGCTTCCGCGTGACCCGGATCACCGAGGAATACACGCTGGCCCGGTGGCGCGAGAAGCGACCCAAGGCGAAGCCTGTGATGGTCGTGGCGAAGAGCGGTGACCTTCGCTTCGTGATCGACCCGGCCGAAATGAAGGTCGAGCCGGGCGGGCGGATCATCTCGCTGCTGCCACCCGAGGCCTTCGAGGAAGAGACCGTGCAGAAGGCCAAGGCCGGGGAGAAACCCTCGGGCCAGCCGGGCCCCGCCGCGCGGATCCCTTGAGGTTCATTCGATCCGGGCGGTGGCTGATCGACGGGCGATCACCGCGCCGTCGCGGCGCAGCGCGATCTGGCCCGCGTAGGGACCTTTGGGCCAGCCGTAAGGCGGGGTCTTTTTGCCGACATAGCGGAAGAACCGGGCCTTGGGTGCGTCGACCTCGCTGGTCGTACTGATGCTGATCCCATCCGGGCCGGTGATCTCGAAACTGATCGTGTCTCCCGCACGCAGGCCGAAGCCGTAGCCCCAGAAGATGAGGGCGGGTCCGGTTTCGCGGGGCGGCGGCAGGGGGTCGCCGGCGAGGATCGCGTTGAAGCGTGGCGGTGCGGCGGTGAACCCGGTCGCGAGCCAGCCGCTTGGCATGTAGGGGACGGGGGCGGACCAGAGACTCCGCGGTGCGGCAGTCGCGCAGGTGTCCTGCATCTCAGGGTCGAAGGGATCAACGACCGTGCCCTCATGGCGCAGCGACAGATGCAGATGCGGGAATTCCGCCTGACCCGATTGGCCGACGAGGCCGAGCGGGGTGCCCGCCTCGACCCGCGCGCCACGTGCAACGGAAATCGAGCCTTCGCGCAGATGGCAATACTGGGTCTGCCAGCCGCGTCCTAGATCGATGACGATCCCGTTGCCGCATTCCTTGCCCGCGACCGCGACCGTTCGTCCGCTGACATAAGCTCCGTCGGGCTCTCCATCGCGGGTGGCGACGACCCGGCCCGGCGCGGCGGCGATCAACTTCACGCCCTCCTGCATCTGCGCTTCGGTCAGGAGCGCGAAATCGGTGCCCTTGTGGCCGTCATAGGTCAGCCCGCCGCAACCCGCATCGCGCGCGCCGGGACCGGGGTCGCGGTCGACGTAATTCTGGATATAGCAATCCTGGCCAAGGGTGCAGTCGACCGGCATTTGCAGCGTCGGCGCGTCAAATAGAAAAGTCCCGGCCATGCTGGGCACGGCCGGGACGAGAAGGCTTATCACTACCGCGCGGAGCACGGCCTAGATCATTCGGCGGTCAGCAGGCGCGGCTTGGAGCCGGAGATCCGCTTTTTGCCCGGTTCCTCGACCTTGATGACGATCTTGTCGTCCTTGATCGAGACCTTGGCGACACCGCCCTTCGTGAGCTTGCCGAAGAGCAGCTCTTCGGCGAGCGGCTTCTTGATATGCTCCTGAATGACCCGGCCCAGCGGACGCGCGCCCATCTTGTCGTCGTAGCCCTTCTCGGCGAGCCAATTGGCGGCGGCCGGGGTGAGCTCGATATGGACGTTGCGGTCGATGAGCTGCGCTTCGAGTTGCAGCACGAACTTGTCGACCACCTGCAAGATCACCTCGCGCGGCAGCGGCGCGAAGCTGACCACCGCGTCCAGACGGTTGCGGAACTCGGGCGTGAAGGTCCGCTCGATCGCGGCCATATCCTCGCCTTCGCGCCGATCGCGCCCGAAGCCGATTGCGGTCTTCGCCTGTTCGGCGGCGCCCGCATTCGAGGTCATGATCAGGATCACGTTGCGGAAGTCGACGGTCCGGCCGTTATGGTCGGTGAGCTTCCCGTGATCCATCACCTGCAGCAGGATGTTGTAGACATCCGGGTGGGCCTTTTCGATCTCGTCGAGCAGCAGCACGCAATGCGGGTGCTGGTCGACGCTGTCGGTCAGCATGCCCCCCTGATCGAAGCCGACATAGCCCGGAGGCGCACCGATCAGGCGCGAGACCGCGTGCTTCTCCATGTATTCCGACATGTCGAAGCGCATCAGTTCCACGCCGAGCGTATCGGCGAGCTGCTTGGCGACCTCGGTCTTGCCGACACCGGTCG
Source organism: Thioclava sp. F42-5 (assembly GCF_002213195.1). Classification (NCBI taxonomy): domain Bacteria; kingdom Pseudomonadati; phylum Pseudomonadota; class Alphaproteobacteria; order Rhodobacterales; family Paracoccaceae; genus Thioclava; species Thioclava sp. F42-5. The sequence continues at coordinate 330,245 of NZ_NBNZ01000001.1, read as the reverse complement.
GACCCGCGAAGAGGTAGTTGCCGATCGGCTTCTCCGGCTCGCGCAGACCCGCACGGGCCAACTTGATCGCGGAGGACAGCGTCTCGATCGCCTTGTCCTGGCCGAACACGACGCGCTTGAGGGACTTCTCGAGATCCTTGAGCACCTCGGCATCGTCCTTCGAGACCGATTTCGGCGGGATCCGCGCGATCTTGGCGACGACCGCCTCGATCTCTTTCGGACCGATGGTCTTGCGCCGCTTGCTTTCGGCCACGAGATGTTGGGCCGCGCCCGCCTCGTCGATCACGTCGATCGCCTTGTCGGGCAGCTTGCGGTCATGGACATAGCGCGCCGACAGTTCCACCGCCGTCTTGATGGCGTCGTTGGTGTAGCGGATGTCGTGGTGCTTCTCGAAATAGGGCTTCAGACCCATCAGGATCTTGATGGAGTCCGGCACCGAGGGCTCGTTCACGTCGATCTTCTGGAACCGGCGGCTCAGCGCGCGGTCCTTTTCGAAGTGCTGGCGGAACTCCTTGTAGGTGGTAGAGCCCATGGTGCGCAGCTTGCCGCCCTGAAGCGCGGGCTTCAGGAGGTTCGAGGCATCCATGGCACCACCCGAGGTCGCGCCTGCACCGATCACGGTGTGGATTTCGTCGATGAAGAGGATCGCGTCGGGATGCTCTTCAAGCTCCTTCACCACGGCCTTCAGGCGCTCTTCGAAGTCACCGCGATAGCGGGTGCCGGCGAGCAGTGCGCCCATATCCAGCGAGTAGATCGTCGAATTGGCGAGAATTTCCGGGGTCTCCCCCCGGGTGATCTTCAGCGCGAGGCCTTCCGCGATCGCGGTCTTGCCCACGCCGGGGTCGCCCACCAGAAGCGGGTTGTTCTTGCGGCGGCGGCAGAGGACCTGAATGCAGCGCTCGACCTCATGCTCGCGCCCGATCAGCGGGTCGACATCGCCCTTCTCGGATTTCGCGTTGAGGTTCACGCAGTATTTCTCGAGCGCGGAATCCTTGGCTTCGGCCTGGGTCGCCCCTTCGGCCTTGGCCTCTTCCTCGGCACCCGACACCGGGCGCGTTTCGCCAAACTCCGGATCCTTCGCCACGCCATGCGCGATGAAGTTCACCGCGTCGTAGCGGGTCATGTCCTGCTCTTGCAGGAAGTAGGCGGCGTTGCTTTCGCGCTCGGCGAAGATCGCGACGAGCACATTCGCCCCGGTCACTTCCGAGCGGCCCGAGCTTTGGACATGGATGGCCGCGCGCTGGATCACGCGCTGGAAGGCGGCGGTCGGCACGGCTTCCGAGCCTTCGATTTCGGTCACGAGGGTGGACAGTTCATCATCGATGAACTCCACCAAGGTCTGGCGCAATTCGTCGGTATCGACGGCGCAGGCCTTCATCACCCGCGCGGCGTCCGGCTCGTCGATCAAGGCGAGGAGCAGGTGTTCTAGCGTCGCGAGTTCATGCTTTCGGGCATTGGCGAGCGCCAGCGCCCCGTGGATTGCCTGTTCGAGCGTATTGGAAAACGACGGCATTATCTGCTCCTTTCCTCGAAGGGCGGCGCGGGAGGATACCCAGCCTAGTGTTGCCCTATAAGATTAAAGTTCGGTGGAATTCGTCGCGCTTCAAGTCTTTTCATGCCCAAAAACAGATCGGACTCCGATTCGTACGGAAAAAACGATCATTTAGCGGGCGCGACGGTGCAGGGATACCGATGAGGCGCGCAATATCTAGGGGAGTTGCGTTTGACCTCTCCCATATGGGGAGGGTTTTCGCGGGTTCAAGCGCTCTGACGGTTACTTGGGCGACTCGGCGCGGCTTTGCGCGGTGTCGTGCTGCGTGTCCTCGTGGACTGGCGGGCGGCGCGCCGCACTTTGGTGCAGTTCCGCCGCCAGTTCGGCGTCTTCGGGGTCGGTTTTGCCCTTGGATGCGGGCGCCTTGCCGGGGCGCTTGGTGGCTCTGGTTCCCGGGGAAGCATCCTCTCTCTTTTGGGGCGCGTCCTCCTCGTCCTCGTCGCCTTCCTCCTCGAGCTCCGCCTCGGAATGGGCGGCTGGCGAATGTTCCAGCAGCAGCGCTATGATGTCGGTCCGGGTCAGGATGCCGACGAGCCGCCCGCTTTCGGTCACCGGCACGACCCGCGCCTCGCGTCGGGCCAGCCGTTCGAGCAATTGGCCCACCGGCGTGTCGCCCTCGACGGTCTCGATATCGGTATGGAAGATCGCGCGCACCTCGGCCTCGGGCGGGGCGGCGCGGAACCGCAGGGGGCGGCGCAGGATGTCGAACTCCTTGAACAGCTCTTCGAGCGCGTCATGCTGATCGACCACGCCCAGATAGTATCCCGAATTGTCGACCACCGGCAGGGTGTGGACGTTGAGCGCGGTCATCTTGCGCACGATCTCGGACAGCGGCGCTTCGGGGCTGACGGTCACCGGGTTCTGCGTCATCAGATCGCGCACATGCGTGTCGGCCAGAAGCGACTCGGCGGCGCGGTGTTCGGCCACCGCCATGAGCCGCGCCAGATCGGCGGGGTCCATGTTGGCCGACTGGTTGAACTCGACCAGCAGGTTCGACAGGTCGCGCTGACTGAGCGAGCGGGCCGGGCCGCGCGCACGTCCGACATGGGCCGGGGAATAGGCGAGAGGGCGCGTCGGGTAGGAAATCCCGAAGAGCCGGTTCCAGACCATTGCGAACCCGATCATCAGCACCGTCATCACCGCGATCGGGAAGATCGCGAAATCGAAGCCGAGACGCCGCCCCGCCTCGTGTTCCAAGATCACGAGCAGCGCGATCCCGGCGGCTGGCGGATGCAGCGCGCGCGCGGCCATCATCGCCGCGATCGACCCGCCCACTGCGAGCCCGTCCGCATAGGGTGGAGGGGTCACCATCAGCACCGCGACCGGCACCACGGCGGAGATCATCATCCCCATCATCGCGGACCACGGCTGCGCCAGCGGCGAGTTCGGCAGAACGAACAGGAGAACCGCCATCGAGGCGAAGCTGGACACGAGATAGATCCCGGCCTGTCGTGAATGGGGCAAGGTGGCCACGATGAAGGTCACGACGAGGATCGCCACTCCTGCGCCCACCGCGCCGCGCAGGATGTCGACCGCGGGCCTACGCCCCATGGAGGGGCCGAAGCGGCGCAGCTGGCGGCGGACATTCTTGGGCAGGCGTGAGATCGGCATCGGTTCGCTGGGGTTGAATTCGCGACAGGTATCGCGCCTGCCACGCGCGGATGCAAGCGCGGGGGCGGCGAGAGGCCGGGCGGCGGGAACGCCATCTCAGGGCTAAACGCTCCCCGAAGCCCGTCTGGCATCTTGCCATCAGGCGCGGCGCGTCTATGGTCGGGCGCGAATTCTCAGGCAGGACGAAAAACGGGGAGAGCGCGATGGCCGGACCGATAGACAAGACGCTGCGCGCGGCGAAGACCCATGCAAAAAGCGGAGCTTTCGCGGAGGCCGAGGCGCTCTATCGCGAGGTTCTCGCGCGATTTCCCGGCAACAAGCGGGCGCAGGCCGGGCTGGCCGAGATCTCGCAGTCGCGCGCGACCCGTTCGATGAACCCGCCGCGCCCGGTGATCGACCAGCTCTTCGGCCTGAAGAAGGCGGGCCGCGATCGCGAGGCCGCCGAAGTCGCCGCCCGTGTCCTCAAGCAATTCCCGCGCGCCCCTGCCGCGATGGAAGTGCGGGCCGCGGCGCTCTCGACCCTGGGCGATCACGAGGGGGCCGCGGCGCTCTTGCGCGAACTGGTAGGTATGTTTCCCGACGCGCCCGATGCCCACGGCAGCTACGGCAACGAGTTGATGGCGCTGAATCGCGACGACGAAGCCGTGGTCGAATTCGAGCGCGTTCTGGAATTGCGCCCAGGCGACCCGGTTGCGCTCAACAATATCGGTAACGCCAAGCGCCGCGCGGGCGAGCAAAGCGAGGCGCTCGAGATGTATCGCGCCGCCCATGAGGCCGCGCCCGATTTCGTCGAGGCACAGCTGAACCTCGCCAACGCGCTCGTCCTGAGCCATAAAGCGCAAGAGGCCGAGCCTCATCTGTTGGAAGTTCTTGCGAAGTTGCCCGACAATTTCCGCGCCTTGACGACGATGGGCGACGTGCGACGCGATCTCGGCGACAAGCCGGGTGCGATCGACTATTACAAGCGTGCGCTCGCAATCAATCCCGACCATGCCGAAGCGCTGGCGTCGCTGATTATGGCGACGCGTATTTCCGAAGGCGATCCTCTCGTCGCACGCCTTGAAGGTCTGCTTGAGGCACCGCATCATTCGGAGAGGGAACGGGTCCGATACGAATTCGCCCTGGGCAAAGCCTATGAGGATATCGGCGACATCGACAAATCCTTCGCTTTCTATGCACGCGGCAATGCGCGTCGCAAAGAGCTGCTGGGCTACACGATCGAACAGGACGAGACGCTGTTCGCGCAGATCGAGCAGGCCTTCCCGGCCGTGCCTGCAGCCATTCCCGAGGCCGCGCAAGATGGCCCGGAGCCGATCTTCATCGTCGGCCTGCCGCGCTCCGGCACGACACTGAGCGAACAGATCGTGAGCGCCCATCCGATGGTCGCGCCGGGCGGCGAGTTGATCGAACTCGGCAGCCCCTTGTCCCAGATCGGCTGGTCGAATCCAGAGGACTTCCGCGCGAAGGCCGAGGAAATCCGGGCCGAATATCGCGAGGTTTTGCGCGCGCACGCCAAAGGCGCGCCTTTCGTGACCGACAAGATGCCGCTCAATTTCCGCTGGGTCGGGGCGATCCGGGCGCTGTTTCCCAAGGCAAAGATCATCCATCTTCAGCGCGACCCGCGCGCGGTGATCTGGTCGATCTATCGGTTGAATTTCGGCTCCGATGGCAACGCCTACGCGCATAGCCTCGACGATCTGGTGGCTTATCGGGCGTTGCATCAGGACCTGATGGCGCATTGGAAATCGCTCTTCGCCGAGACGATTTACGACCTGAACTACGAGCGTCTGGTGGAAAATCCGGAGACCGAAATTCGCGCGCTGCTCGACTATCTCGAATTGCCCTTCGACGAGGCTTGCCTTCGCCCGCAGGACAACAAGCGCATCGCCCGCACCGCATCGCGCGATCAGGTGGTCAAACCGATCTACAAGGGCAGCTCGCAGGCGTGGGAGAAATACGCCCCGTATCTGGAGGCGGCATTCGCGAAGCTCGACTGATGTTCGGTCTTCGGCCTAACTGCGCCCGCTCCTCTGCGGGCGCATTTCGCTGAGCGTTCCGTTCGGACGGTCTTCGTTCCCGCTTGTCGGCGCCCCTCCCGGTGGCGCTGCTGCCGTGCTTGTCATCGCGCGGCGGCTCGCTATGGTCGGGTCGATTTCGCGAAGGAGAGCCGATGGCCGGGTCCGTTGACAAGATGCTGCTCGCCGCACGTGGCCATGCCAAGCGCGGGGAATACCGGCAGGCCGAGGCGCTTTACCGTGACGTGCTCGGCCGTTTTCCGGGCAACAAGCGCGCCAAGGCGGGGCTAGAAGCGCTCGCGCAGGTCAGCAAGGGGAAACCGGCCGCGGGGCCGCCGCGCGCGCTGCTGCAGCAGTTGATGGGGTTGATGCAGACGGGGCGCAACCGCGAGCTCGTCCAGCAGACGAAACGGGCGCTGACAGAGTATCCGGAGGCTATCCTCTTGCTCGAATTAAAAGCTGCGGGGGAGGGGGGCCTGGGCGATCACGACGCTGCAGCCGAGACCTATCGCCGCCTGATCTCCCTGCGGCCCGATCACGCCGACACCCACGGCAACCTGGGCAATGAACTGATGGAGCTGGGGCGCCATGAAGACGCGATCGCGTCGTTCGACCGCGTATTGGCGCTGCGCCCGGGTGACCCCGTGGCGCTGAACAATCAGGGCAATGCCTTCCTCGCGCTCGGCCGCGAGATCGAGGCGCGCACACGGTTCGAGGCGGCGCTGGAGGCCGTAGCGGACGATAAGCTCACTGGCGATGCGATGTCTGGGGCCGCACAAGCGCGGTCGCCCGACCCGCGCCATGTCTTCGCGTTGAACAACCTTGGCAACATTCTCCTCGCCGAAGGCGATATCGCCGGGGCACGGACGCGGTTCGAGGCGGCGCTCGCGGCCGACCCGAGCTATGCCGAGGCGTGGTGGAATCTCTCTCGCCTGCATGGCTTCGCGCCGGACGATCCGCTGCTTTCGCAACTCGAGGCGCAGGTCGCGGCGGAGGCGCATTCCGAGCATGACCTGATGCTGCTCGAATTCGCGCTCGCCAAGGCGATGCACGATGTGGGCGGGACGGAGCGGGCCTTCGCGCTCTGGCAGTCGGCCAATGCGCGGCGCAAGGCTGAACTGGGCTATGACATCGCGCAGGATCGCAAGCTTTTTGCGCAGCTGCGCAAGCGTTTTGCCGCGCCCCATCCGCCAATCCCTGAGACAGAGACCGACAAGGCCGCACCGGTGCCGATCTTCCTGCTGGGCCTTCCGCGCTCGGGCACGACGCTGGTCGAGCAGATCGTCACCCAGCACAGTCAGGTCGCGCCCGGAGATGAGATCGCCACGCTCGATCGCGAGATGAGTGCGCTCGACTGGAGCGACCCGGAGGCGCTTAGCCGGGAGGCGGGGCGGATACGTTCCGCCTATTACGAGACGCTCACCAGACTGGCCGATGGCAAGCCGTTCGTGACCGACAAGATGCCGCTCAATTTCCGCTGGATCGGAGCGATCCGGGCGCTGTTTCCGCGCGCTTCGATCGTGCTTGTCCATCGCGATCCGCGCGCGACCCTCTGGTCGATCTATCGCAACTTCTTTTCCAGCACGGGCAATGGCTACGCACATGATCTGGACGATCTCGTGGCCTATCACGGGCTCTATCGCGATCTGATGGCGCATTGGGCGGTGCAGCCCGGTGCGATCGTCGATTGCGACTATGAGGCGCTGACGGAAGCCCCTGAGGCGCGCAGCCGCGCGCTGATCGATGCGCTCGGGCTGCGCTGGGAAGACGCCTGCCTGCGCCCGCAGGACAACGCCCGCACGGTCGCGACGACATCGGACACGCAGGTGCGCAAGCCCATCTACAAGGGCAGTTCGCAGGCATGGGAGAAATATGCGCCCTATCTGGAGGCCGCTTTCGCGAAGTTAGACTAAGCGCGGGCTTGTGGCGTGAGGAAGGCTCGCTAAGCTGACCGCACCCAACGGAAAGTTCCGCCATGCCCGAACTCTCAACATATGCTCGCTTTCGGTGCCGTGGCGCTTGCGATGGTGCTGAGCCCCGGTCCGAACATGATCTATCTCGTCTCACGCACGATCTGCCAAGGGCGGCGCGCGGGGCTGATCTCGCTGGGCGGGGTGGCATTGGGGTTCGTCTTTTAAATGCTCTGTGCCGCCTTCGGGATCACCGCAGTCGTTCTTGCCGTGCCTTATGCCTATGACGCTCTGCGGATTGCCGGGGCGCTCTATCTGTTCTGGCTGGCATGGCAGGCTGTGCGACCGGGCGGGCGCTCTGCCTTCGAGACGCGCGAGTTGCCGGTCGACGGGCCGCGCAAGCTGTTCTTGATGGGGTTCGTCACGAACCTGCTCAATCCCAAGATCGCGGTGATGTATCTGTCGCTGCTGCCGCAATTCATCGACCCCGCAGCCGGATCGGTGCTGGCGCAATCTCTGGCGCTTGGCGCGGTGCAGATCGTGATCTCGGTGAGCGTGAATGTCGCCATCGTGATCGGCGCAGGCGCAATGGCCCGGTTCCTCGCGACGCGCCCGCTCTGGATGCGGGTGCAATGCTGGGCGATGGGGACGGTGCTCGCCGCGTTGGCGCTGAGCGTGTTGCGCGATGCGCGGCGGTGAGGTTCAGAACCGGTCCTTGCGGGCGCGGGCTTCGGTGAAAACCTCGACGGGTGACGCGCTCTCGGGCAGGCCGAGCGCGTCGCGCAGTTGCGGATCGGTGCCGCGCAGGAACGGGTTGGTGGTCTTCTCAAGTGCCAGTTCGACCGGAACGGTGGGCCGGGACTGGGCGCGGGTGGCGCGAACATCTTCCATCCGCGCAAGAAGGTTCGGATTCTCCGGCTCGATCGAGAGCGCAAAGCGACCGTTCGCCTCGGTATATTCGTGCCCCGAACAGACCAGTGTATCGTCGGGCAGTTCGCAGAACCGGCTCAGCGTGTCGAACATCTGTTGCGCCGAGCCTTCGAAGAGCCTTCCGCAGCCCCAGCTCATCAGGCTGTCGCCGGAGAACAGCAGGCCGCCTTCGGGGAAGTAATAGGCGATATGGCCGACCGTGTGGCCGTCGGCGGCAAGAATTTCGACATGCTCCATCCCGATCGCGAGTTTCTCGCCCGGCGAGACCTCCTGATCGAGCTTGGGCAGGCGATGCGCATCCGCCTTGGCACCGACGATTTTCGCCCCCGTCGCCGCCGACAACGCCTGAACGCCGTCGATGTGATCGGCGTGGTGATGTGTCAGCAGGATGAGATTCGCTTTCCAGCCCCGTTCGTTCAGCGCCTTCAGGATCGGAGGCGCTTCTGGAACGTCGATCACGGTGGTTGTGTCCGTCGCCGCCTCATGCACGACATAGGCATAGTTGTCGGAGAGGCAGGGAATGATGAGAAGCTCAACGGCCATGGTGTTTTCTACCGCTTTGATTATCTTGGAACATAGCTAAGCCGAAGGAAGCGAAAGGCGCAATGCATCTCGACGTACTCGACCTGCGGAATTTCTACTACCGGACGCAGCTAGGCCGCGCGGCGCAGCGGGCAATCCGGGACCGGGTTGTTTCGATGTGGCCCGCGACGGGGCCGCAGATGGCGGGGCTCACGGTGGCGGGCTACGGCTTCGCGGTGCCGCTGCTGCGTCCTTACCTGGAGCCCGCGCGCCGGGTGATCGGCTTGATGCCGGCAGAGCAGGGCGTGATGCCGTGGCCAGCGGGCATGCCCAATGTCTCTGTCCTGTGCGACGAGGCGCGCTGGCCGCTGGAGACGGGCCGGGTGGATCGGCTGATCGTGATGCATGGGCTGGAGACCTCGGACAATTCCGAGGCCCTGATGCAGGAATGCTGGCGGGTGCTGGGCCCGGGGGGCAGGGCGATGTTCATCGTTCCGAACCGGGCCGGGCTCTGGGCGCCGCGCGAAGCCACGCCCTTCGGCTTCGGCAAGCCCTACACTCTGGGGCAGCTCGACCAGCTCGCGCGCCGTTCCGGCTTCGTGCCCGAACGTCATACCGGTGCGCTCTATATCCCGCCGAGCCATCGCCGCTTCTGGCTGCGCTCGGCCGCTATGTGGGAACGCGTGGGCACCAAGGCCGCCGGCGTGCTGGCCGCCGGGGTGGTGATGCTCGAGGTCTCCAAGCAAGTCCATGCGCGCCGCGATTCAGGTCTGGGCGCGCGCGTGCGCAAGCCGCTTTCGATTCTCGAAGGGGCGGTGAAGCCGGCGACGGACCCGGTTTGAGCCAGAGTTAACGCCTCGCGCGCGGCAGAACGTCGCCGCGCAACACTCAGGTTCGCATACCGCCCCGGGGCGCAACTCTCGGTCGTCCGCCGCAGGTGCGGAATAATTATCCGACAACCAACGCGCATTGAGGTGAATCACTTCCGCACAGCGATCCGTGACCGAGCGCTCCAAATTCCTGTTAGCGCCCACAAAATCCTCCTCTTCCTGTCACCTTCCCGCGACGAAGGGCATATTGGGGGGCTTCTGCTCACATTCTCGTGCTCAAGACGGTTGCGAGGGGGGGATTGCTCTGCTAGTGACCTCCCCGATAAGCGGCGCGGAGGGCATGTCTCAAGCGCGCCGGGGGAGCGCCCCAAGGCCTGTTCCGGGTCGGGGCAAAAAAGCATCGGAAGGGTGGACGTGTCCGAACCAGCTTCGATTTCCGCAAGCATCGCCGGCCGCTATGCGCTGGCCATTTTTGAACTCTCGCGCGAAGAAAATGCCCTCGCCGCGCTCGAAGCCGATGTCTCCGCGCTGTCGGAGGCGCTGGCGGGCTCTGCCGAGCTGCGTGAGGTGATCGCATCGCCGGTCTACACGCGCGACCAGCAGGCAGCCGCGATTGGCGCTCTGGCGGGGAAAATGGGTCTGTCGGACCCGATGTCTAATGGCCTGCAGCTGATGGGTGCCAAGCGTCGCCTCTTCGTGCTGCCGCAGCTTCTCAAGGCGCTGTCGGACCTGATCGCGGACGAGAAGGGCGAAGTGACCGCCGATGTCACCTCGGCCAACGAGCTCAGCGCCGCGCAGGCCAAGAAACTCGCCGAAGTGCTGAAGAACCAGACGGGCAAGACCGTCAAATTGAACACCGCCGTCGATGAAAGCCTCATCGGTGGCATGATCGTAAAGCTGGGCTCGCGCATGGTCGACACGTCGATCCGTTCGAAGCTCGCTTCTCTCAAGAACGCCATGAAAGAGGTCGGATAAATGGGCATCCAAGCAGCTGAGATTTCTGCGATCCTCAAGGAGCAGATCAAGAATTTCGGGCAGGACGCCCAAGTGGCCGAAGTCGGTCGCGTGCTGTCGGTTGGCGACGGTATCGCGCGCGTCTACGGGCTCGACAACGTCCAGGCCGGCGAGATGGTTGAATTCCCCGGTGGTATCCGCGGGATGGCACTGAACCTCGAAACCGACAACGTCGGCGTCGTGATCTTCGGTTCGGACCAGGACATCAAAGAAGGCGACACCGTCAAGCGCACGAACTCCATCGTGGACGTGCCGGTCGGTGAAGCGCTGCTCGGCCGCGTGGTCGACGGTCTCGGCAACGCGCTCGACGGCAAAGGCGCCATCGAAGCGAAAGAGCGTCGCGTCGCCGACGTGAAAGCCCCGGGCATCATCCCGCGTAAATCGGTTCACGAGCCGATGGCGACCGGCCTCAAGTCGGTTGACGCGATGATCCCGATCGGCCGTGGCCAGCGTGAGCTGATCATTGGCGACCGTCAGACCGGTAAGACCGCAATCGCGCTCGATACCATTCTGAACCAGAAGTCGTACAACGACGCCGATCCGTCCAACAAGCTGCACTGCTTCTACGTCGCGATCGGCCAGAAGCGCTCGACCGTGGCGCAGCTGGTGAAGAAGCTCGAAGAGACCGGTGCGATCGAATACACCACCGTGATCGCCGCGACCGCGTCGGACCCCGCGCCGATGCAGTACCTCGCGCCCTACACCGCGACCGCGATGGCCGAATATTTCCGCGACAACGGCATGCACGCGCTGATCATCTATGATGACCTCTCGAAGCAGGCTGTCGCTTATCGTCAGATGTCGCTGCTGCTGCGTCGTCCGCCGGGCCGCGAAGCTTACCCGGGCGACGTGTTCTACCTGCACTCCCGCCTGCTGGAGCGTTCGGCGAAGCTGAACGAGGACTTCGGCGCCGGTTCGCTGACCGCTCTGCCGGTCATCGAAACGCAGGGCGGCGACGTGTCGGCCTTCATTCCGACCAACGTGATCTCGATCACCGACGGTCAGATCTTCCTCGAGACGGAACTGTTCTACCAAGGTATCCGTCCCGCCGTGAACACCGGTCTGTCGGTGTCGCGCGTCGGCTCGTCGGCTCAGACGAACTCGATGAAGACCGTTGCAGGCCCGGTTAAGCTGGAACTCGCACAGTATCGCGAAATGGCGGCCTTCGCTCAGTTCGGCTCGGATCTCGACGCCGCAACCCAGAAGCTGCTGAACCGTGGTGCGCGCCTGACCGAGCTGATGAAGCAGCCGCAGTATTCGCCGCTCACCAACGCGGAAATCGTTGCGGTCATCTTCGCGGGGACCAACGGCTATCTCGATAACATCCCGGTGTCCGAGGTTGGCAAGTTCGAACAGGGTCTGCTGGATTACCTGCGCAACTCGCGCAAGGACATCCTCGACTGGCTGACGAACGAGGATCCGAAGATCAAGGGTGACGCGGCCGACAAGCTGAAAGCCGCTATCGACGAATTCGCCAAGACCTACGCGTGATTGGCCTGAAAGGACAGGGACATGCCCAGCCTTAAGGACCTCAAAAACCGGATCGGAAGCGTCAAGAACACGCGGAAGATCACCAAGGCGATGCAAATGGTCGCCGCCGCGAAACTCCGCCGCGCCCAAGAGGCGGCGGAGGCTGCGCGCCCCTATGCCGAGCGGATGCACTCCGTGATGGCCGGGCTCGCGGCCTCGGTGCAGGGATCGGACAATGCGCCGCGCCTGCTCTCGGGGACCGGTTCGGACCGGGTGCAGCTTCTGGTGGTCATGACCGCCGAACGCGGCCTGTGCGGTGGCTTCAACGCCAATATTGCGAAGCTCGCGCGCCAGACGGCTGACAAGCTGCTGGCCGAGGGCAAAGAGGTGAAGATCATCACCGTCGGCAAGAAAGGCCGCGATGCGCTGCGCCGTGAATACGGTCAGTACTTCATCGGCCATGTCGATCTGAGCGACGTCAAGCGCCTGAGCTATGACGACGCGCAGAAGATCGCCCGCGACCTGATCGGCCGCTTCGACAAGGGCGAGTTCGACGTTGCGACGATCTTCTTCTCGCTCTTCGAGAGCGTGATCGCGCAACGCCCGACCGCGAAGCAGATCATCCCCGCTTCCTACGAACCGGAAGAGGGCGAAGAAACGCCGAGCGTGAATTACGACTACGAACCCAGCGAGACGCAGATCCTCACCGACCTGCTGCCGCGTGGGGTCGCGACGCAGATCTTCACGGCTCTGCTGGAGAACGGTGCCTCGGAACAAGGTGCGCGGATGTCCGCGATGGACGCTGCGACGCGCAATGCGGGCGAAATGATCGACAAGCTGACGATCGAATACAACCGCACGCGCCAGGCCGCGATCACCAAGGAACTCATCGAAATCATTTCGGGCGCCGAGGCGCTCTGACGGAACCGGAGAAAAACAGACATGGCAAGCAATGGTAAAGTGACCCAGGTCATCGGCGCCGTCGTCGACGTGCAGTTCGACGGCGAGCTGCCTGCGATCCTCAACGCGCTGGAAACCGAGAACAACGGCAAGCGCCTCGTTCTCGAAGTGGCTCAGCACCTCGGCGAAAACTCGGTGCGCACCATCGCGATGGACGCGACCGAAGGCCTCGTGCGCGGCGCCGAAGTGAAGAACACCGGCAAGCCGATCTCGGTGCCGGTCGGCAACGCCACGCTCGGTCGCATCCTGAACGTGATCGGTGAGCCCGTGGACGAGAAGGGTCCCGTGGAAGCGGAAGAAACCCGTGCCATCCACCAGCCCGCGCCGAACTTCGAAGCTCAGGCGACGTCCTCGGAAATCCTCGTGACCGGCATCAAGGTCATCGACCTGCTCGCGCCCTACTCCAAGGGCGGTAAGATCGGCCTGTTCGGCGGCGCTGGCGTCGGCAAGACCGTTCTGATCATGGAGCTGATCAACAACATCGCGAAGGTGCACTCGGGTTACTCCGTGTTCGCTGGTGTGGGCGAGCGGACCCGTGAAGGGAACGACCTCTATCACGAGATGATCGAATCCAACGTCATCAAGCCCGACGATCTGTCGAGCTCGCAGGTGGCACTGGTCTACGGCCAGATGAACGAGCCTCCGGGTGCGCGTGCGCGCGTCGCTCTGACCGGTCTGACCCTGGCAGAGCAGTTCCGCGACCAGTCGGGTACCGACGTTCTGTTCTTCGTGGACAACATCTTCCGCTTCACGCAGGCGGGTTCCGAGGTGTCGGCACTTCTGGGCCGCATCCCCTCGGCAGTGGGCTACCAGCCGACGCTGGCCACCGACATGGGCGCGATGCAGGAACGCATCACCTCGACCAAAGCCGGCTCGATCACCTCGATCCAGGCCGTCTACGTTCCGGCTGACGACCTTACCGACCCGGCTCCGGCGACCACCTTCGCCCACCTTGACGCCACGACCGTTCTGTCGCGTGCGATTTCGGAACTCGGCATCTACCCGGCCGTGGACCCGCTGGACTCGTCCTCGCGTATCCTCGATCCGGGCATCGTCGGCGAAGAGCACTACAAGGTCGCGCGTCAGGTGCAGGAGATCCTCCAGCGCTACAAGGCTCTGCAGGACATCATTGCCATCCTCGGCATGGACGAACTGTCCGAAGAGGATAAGCTGACCGTGGCACGTGCCCGTAAGATCCAGCGTTTCCTCTCGCAGCCCTTCGACGTTGCGAAAGTGTTCACCGGTTCGGACGGCGTTCAGGTTCCGCTCGAAGACACCATCGCGTCGTTCAAGGCGGTTGTTGCAGGCGAATACGATCACCTGCCCGAAGCGGCCTTCTACATGGTTGGCGGCATCGAGGACGTGAAAGCGAAAGCCGAGAAACTCGCCGCTGCGGCGTAAGGAGGCATTATGGCCGACACGATGCAATTCGATCTCGTTGCGCCCGAGCGCAAGCTGGCCTCGGAAGAGGAAGCGGTCGAGGTCATGGTGCCCGGCGCGGATGGTGACCTCACGGTCATGCCGGGCCACGCCCCGATGCTGACCACGCTGCGTCCGGGAAAGCTGACCATGGTGACGCGGTCGGCAACCCAGAGCTACGCGGTGACGGGTGGCTTCGCCGAGATCACCCCCGAGGGGATCACGGTTCTGGCCGAACGTTCGCTGCCTGCGGAAGAGTTCACCAAGGAAGTGCACGAGCGCCTCATCGAGGAAGCCCGTCGCGTCCATGACGAGGCGCATCCTTCGGTGGCCGACATGACCGCGAAGCTTCTGGCCGACATGGAGGCCCTCGGCTCGCATATGCTGGGCTGAGAGCTTTCGCGATAAGATTTAGGAAGCCCCGGATTTTCCGGGGCTTTTTATTGCCTGCAGTTCGAGTAAGCTCTGCCTCAGGTTGAAAGGAAAAGGCCCTCTCGCGATGATCACTATCGAAAGCCACCGTCTGGGAATGCAACGCGGCTCGCTCGTGCTGTTCTCCGATTTTCAGGATGGCGGCGCCATGTGGACGGGCGAGGGCCCGCGCGAGTTGCGCAAGAAGGTCGCCTTCCCCGAGCCGTTCCGCGCGACCCCGATGGTGCAGGTCTCCCTGTCGATGTGGGACGTGGACAGCAAGCACAATTCGCGGATGGATATCTCGAGCGACGGCGTCACGCCCGAGGGCTTCGTGATCGTCTTTCGCACTTGGGGGGACAGCCGCGTGGCACGTGTGCGTGCCGACTGGCTGGCGTTGGGCGGGGTCTCGCATGAGGATGATTGGGATATCGACTGAGCCGCGTCGATAAGGCCGATGAAAAACGCCCCGCCGATCGGCGGGGCGTTTTCCTATGTGTGGGGGAGGGCGGTTCGCAAACCGCCCGTCTCAAGATCAGTCGAGCGCCTTGAAGTTGAGCGCTGCGCCTTCGTCCTTGATGCCCGAGAACCAGCGCGCCGTGACGGTCTTGGTCTTGGTGTAGAAGCGGAAGGCGTCCGGGCCGTACTGGTTGAGGTCGCCGAAGGCCGACTTCTTCCAGCCGCCGAAGGTGTAGTAGCTCAGCGGAACCGGGATCGGGAAGTTGATGCCGACCATGCCGACATTGACGTTCGCCGCGAAGTCGCGAGCGACGTCGCCATCGGCGGTGTAGATCGCGGTGCCGTTGCCATAGGGGTTGTCGACCACCAGATCGAGCGCCTCGTCATAGGACTTCGTGCGCACCATCGACAGGACCGGGCCAAAGATTTCCTCTTTGTAGATGTCCATGTCGGGGGTGACGTTGTCGAAAAGCGACGGGCCGACGAAGAAGCCGTCCTCATAACCCTGCAGCGAGAAGTCGCGGCCATCGACCACGAGGTTTGCACCCTGCTCAACACCCGAATTGATGAGCGACTTGATCCGCTCCTGCGCCTGCTTGGTGATGACCGGACCGTAGTCCACGTCGTCGCCGCCGGTATAGGGGCCGACTTTCAGCTTCTCGATTTTCGGCACGAGACGCTCGACCAGCGCATCCGCCGTGCCGTCACCCACCGGAACCGCAACCGAAATCGCCATGCAGCGCTCGCCAGCGGCGCCGTAGCCCGCGCCGATCAGCGCGTCGGCGGCCTTGTCCATGTCCGCATCGGGCATGATGATCATGTGGTTCTTCGCACCGCCGAAGCACTGCGCGCGCTTGCCGTTGGTGGCGGCGCGACCGTAGATGTATTGCGCGATCGGGGTCGAGCCCACGAAGCCAACGCCCTGGATCGTCTCGTGATCGAGGATCGTGTCCACGGCTTCCTTGTCGCCGTTGACGACCTGCAGCACGCCATCGGGAAGACCGGCTTCCTGCGCCAGTTCAGCGAGCATGATCGCGGTGGTCGGCACGCGCTCGGACGGCTTGAGGATCATCGCGTTACCGGCCGACAGAGCCGGACCCATCTTCCAGAGCGGGATCATGGCGGGGAAGTTGAACGGCGTGATACCGGCCACGACGCCCAGCGGCTGACGCATTGAGTAGAGGTCGATACCGGGGCCTGCGTCGCCCGTGTATTCGCCCTTGAGCATCGCCGGCGCGCCCATGCAGACCTCGATCACTTCGAGGCCACGCTGCACGTCGCCCTTCGCGTCGGGGATGGTCTTGCCGTGCTCTTTCGACAGAGCCTCGGCGAGCTTGTCCATGTCGCGCTCGATCAGCTGACCGAATTTCATCATCACGCGGGCGCGGCGCTGCGGGTTGACCTTCTGCCACTCCAGCTGCGCTTTCGCGGCGTCCGCGATCGCTGCGTCGAGCTCGGCCGGGGTGGCCAGTGCCACCTTGGCGATCTGCTCGCCGGTAGCGGGGTTGAAGACTTCGCCGAAGCGGCCCGAAGTGCCCGCAACGCGCTTGCCGTTGATCCAGTGACCGATTTCTTCCATGAGACGCTCCTCCTACAGATAATCTTGGCTTGAGCGCACTCTAGCCTTGCGAAAATGAGCATAAAAGAGGAAGTAGCTCAAAAGCGTTTTGCGTTTTTGCAAAGAGGGGCGTGGTATGGATTGGGACGATCTGCGGATTTTCCTTGCCGTCGCGCGGGCCGAGAGCCTGTCGGGTGCGGGGCGGCGATTGAAGCTGGACGCGGCCACCGTGGGGCGTCGGATCGCGCGGCTCGAAGAGGGGATGGGCGCGAAGCTTTTCGTGAAGTCGCCGCAGGGCTATGCGCTTTCCGAGTCCGGGGATCGGCTCCTGCCGCATGCCGAAGCGGCGGAGCAGGTCTTTGCGGGCGCGGACGAGGAAATGTCCGGGATCGCGGGCCAGTTGACCGGCCAGCTGAGGATCGGCGCGCCCGATGGCTGCGCGAATTACCTTCTGCCGCAGGTCTGCGCGAAGATCGCCGAAGAAAATCCGGGGCTGGAGATTCAGGTCGTCGCCCTGCCGCGCGTCTTCAACCTCTCGAAGCGTGAGGCGGATATGGCGATCGCGGTATCGCGCCCGACGGCGGGCCGTCTGACCGTGCAAAAATTGAGCGATTATCATCTCAGCCTCGCCGCCCATCGCGACTATCTCGCGAAAGCGCCGCCAATTACCTGCAAGGAGGATCTCCGTCATCACCGGATGATCGGCTACATCCCCGACATGATCTTCGACAAGGAACTGGACTACTTCGCCGAGACCGAGGCAGAGGTGATGGGGCTCGCCTCGAACTCGGCGGCGGTACAGACGCGGATGATCGAGGCAGGTGCGGGTGTGGGGATCGTGCATGATTTCGCGCTTCCCTTCGCCCCCGGGGTGCAGCGGGTGCTGGGTGGCGAGATCCGGCTCAACCGCGCCTTTTGGTTGATCCGCCACGCGGACGATCGCCGTTCCGAGCGATTGACGCGCTTCGCGGAGGCGCTGGGACAGGGGCTTCGCGACGAGGTCGCACGGCTCGAACACGCTGCGGTTGAAATATAACTGTTGGCCCCGTGAACCGCAAAGCCGTTGACAAATCTATGAAAGCAGTGGGACGCTCGAGTCTACACGACCTTTTCAGGGAGACGTCGATGCAGGTGATGCAGATTCTCAAGAACAAGGGCGAGATGGAAATTTTTACCGTCGCCCCGGACATGAAGCTGAGCGAGGTAATCGCCAAGCTGGCCTCGAAACGCATCGGTGCGGTGATCGTCTCGCAGGATGGCGAAACCGTGGACGGGATCGTCTCTGAGCGCGATGTCGTGCGCGAGATCGCCAAGCGCGGTGCGGAGTGTCTGGTGATGACGGCCGCGGATGTCATGACCCGTGACGTCAAGCACTGCGCCCCGATGGACAGCACCGAAGAGGTGATGAGCCTGATGACCGAGGGCCGTTTCCGCCACATGCCGGTGCGCGAAAATGGCAAGATGGTCGGTGTGATCTCGATCGGTGACGTGGTCAAGGCGCGCCTGAACGAGCTTCACATGGAGAAAGAGTCGCTTCAGGGCATGATCATGGGCAACTGATGCCGCATTGCAGCACCTTCCCGCTTGCATTTGATCGCGCAATATAGTTGCGTGCGCTGAGCTTTTTGGCGGGCGACGAGGGAGGATGCCATGCGGATCGGTCTTTACCCCGGAACTTTCGATCCGGTCACGCTGGGTCACCTCGACATTATCGAGCGCGCGATGGCTCTGGTGGATCGGCTCGTGATCGGGGTCGCGATCAACCGTGACAAGGGGCCGCTTTTCCCGCTCGAGGAACGCGTCGCCATGCTCCAGGAAGAATGCGCCAAGATCACCGACCGCCGCGGCGGCGAAATCGTCGTGCATCCTTTCGAAAACCTGCTGATCGATTGCGCCAAGGATGTCGGTGCGACCGTGATCGTGCGCGGGCTGCGTGCGGTGGCCGATTTCGAATACGAGTTCCAGATGGTCGGAATGAACCGCGCGCTCGATTCCTCGGTCGAGACGGTGTTCCTGATGGCCGATGCGCGGCGGCAGGCGATTGCTTCGAAACTGGTGAAGGAAATTGCGCGGCTCGACGGGGATGTTTCGAAATTCGTCACCCCCGCCGTGCGCGATGCCTTGATCAAGGCTTACGCCAACCGCTGATCAGTCTTTCGAGGCTGACTTGCCGGATTGCTGCGATTTCTGCTGCATCTGGGTGCTGCCGCTCGCATTCGCCGAGGCGTTGGCGGCGTTGCCCGCCTGCTGCGGCAGGTTGTCGAGCCCCCATTGATCGATCACGACGGAATCCTCGACGCCTTTCAGCGCGAGGTTCGCCTCGTAGTAATTGCCCGATTTGATCAGCTTGGACGCATCCTGCAGATGGGTGAGCGAAGACTTCGCCGGCACCAACGCCGCCGAGATCGACACATCGATATCGTTATCCTTAAGCGTCTTGGCCGCCGCCTTCGCATTGCCGTTCGCCATCTGCTGATTGGCCTTGCCGACGGCCTTCTGGTTCTCCGGCGTCACGGTGAAGCTCTCGCCAAGCGCGATGGAGCTGTCGAAGGGCAGGTAGGTCACGCCTTTCGTGCCAGCCTTCGAGGGCACGCCCCATTGGCTCTCGGCTTTCTCGGCGGCCTGCATTTTCGCCGTGGCGTCCTTGGTCATCTTCCTCGCCATGTCGGTATTGCCGTCGAAGATCGCCAGCCGCGCGGCGCGTACTTCGCGCATCGCGGTGTAGGCGTCGTCGACCGTGGTCAGCAATTCCTTGTCGGTGGAACTCGCCGTGGTCTGCGAGACCGCGTCATTACTTTGGCTCTGGCTGCTCTGGATCGCGCTCCCCCCGGAATTGCTGTTGGAATTCGTCGTGGCCGCGGAGGCCATCTCGAAGCCTGCGGGACCCGCGATCAGCGCGGAGGAGAGGGCGAGGGCGAGGAATTTCTTGCTGCGTTCCATGGGATATTCCCTTTCGTGATGGGGTTCAGCTAAGGCGGAGCCGCCGGGCGGCGCGCTCCATGACCCTGAAACGTCCCCGATTTCAAAGGGTTCTATCACCACGCATCAAGGCTCACGGCGCGCCCGAGAGGGGCCGTGCGCCCTCTGTGAGCCGTGTGTGAGAGGTGAACGCGAAAAGGGCGGCCCAACTTGGACCGCCCTTCGTCATTTTCGCCTTGCCGGGGCAGCACCCCGATCACGTCAGATCAGCTTGCCCATCGCGACGGCGGTATCCGCCATGCGGTTGGAGAAGCCCCATTCGTTGTCGTACCAGCTCAGGATGCGGACCATGCGGCCCTCCATCACCTTGGTCTGGTCCATATGGAAGATCGACGAATGCGAGTCGTGGTTGAAGTCGCTGGAGACGTTGGGCTTCTCGGTATAGCCGAGGATTCCCTTCAGCGGGCCGTCCGCTGCTGCCTTGATCGCGGCATTGATCTCTTCGACGCTGGTGTCTTTTGCGGCCTCGAAGACCAGATCGACGACCGAGACATTCGGCGTCGGCACGCGGATCGCGACGCCGTCGAGCTTGCCGTTGAGCTCCGGCAGCACGAGGCCCACGGCCTTGGCCGCGCCGGTCGAGGTCGGGATCATCGACAGCGCGGCCGCACGGGCGCGGTAGAGATCCTTGTGCATCGTGTCCAGCGTCGGCTGGTCGCCGGTGTAGCTGTGGATCGTGGTCATGAAGCCCTTCTCGATCCCGATCGCATCGTTCAGGACTTTCGCGACCGGCGAGAGGCAGTTCGTGGTGCAGGACGCGTTCGAGACCACGAGGTCGTCCGCGGTCAGTGCACCGTCGTTGACACCGAACACGATCGTCTTGTCAGCGCCGCTGGCCGGGGCCGAGACCAGAACCCGCTTCGAGCCGTTCTCGAGGTGGAAGGCTGCCTTTTCGCGCGCGGTGAAGATGCCGGTGCATTCCAGCGCGACATCGACATCGCCCCAGGGCAGTTCTTTCGGGTCGCGGATCGCGGTGACCTTGATCTTGCCGCGGCCGGCATCGATCCAGTCTTCGCCGGTCGTGACTTCCTGCGGGAATTTGCCGTGCACGGAGTCGAATTGCAGCAGATGCGCGTTCGTCTCGACCGGGCCGAGATCGTTGATCGCGATCACCTCGATATCGGTGCGACCCGACTCGATGATCCCGCGCAGCACGTTGCGGCCGATGCGACCGAACCCGTTGATGGCAACTTTAACCGTCATATCCGTCTCCTCTGGCTGGCTGCCCGGCAGGGAGTTGCACGGGCAGGTCTTCCGTTAACGCTAACAAGCGCGTTCAGCGCCAAAGGTCAACGGGGTTACACCCTGAAGCTAGCGCCAGAACGCGACATATTGAACGAGATCGACGATTTTTTTCGCCAGAAAGAGCAGGATCCGGCCGTCATCGGCCAATACATCCGCCAGAATGAGAAATATGAGGAGGCCCCCAAGCCAGAGCGCGATCCGATTGGTCATCTATTCCCTTCGCGCGCCCTTGCCCGGCGCGTCAATGCACAAGTCGCCCCATCGCCCCGGCCACATCGGCCATCCGGCAGGAGAACCCCCACTCGTTATCGTACCAGGCAAGGACGCGGACAAGCTTGCCCACGACCTTGGTCTGGTCCGGCGCGAAGATAGAGGATTGCTGCGTGTGGTTGAAGTCGATCGAGACTTTCGGCTCGGGGTCGTAGCCCAGCACCATGCCCATGTAGCCGGCGGCGGCTTCGCGGACGATCTCGTTCACCTCCTCGCGGGTCACGGACTTGCGGGCCTCGAAGGTCAGATCAACTGCGGAAACATTGGGGGTCGGAACGCGCAGCGCGGTGCCGTCGAGTCGGCCCTTCAGTTCGGGCAGCACTTCTCCCAAGGCTTTGGCAGCGCCGGTCGAGGTCGGGATCATCGCCATCGCGGCGGCGCGGGCGCGGTAGAGATCCTTGTGGCGGCGGTCGAGCGTGGGTTGATCGCCGGTATAGGAGTGGATCGTCGTCATCACGCCCGATTCGATGCCGATTGCGTCGTTGAGCACCTTGGCGAGCGGGGCGAGGCAGTTCGTGGTGCACGACCCGTTCGAAACGACGTGATGCGCCTGAGTCAATTCGCGATGGTTGACGCCGTAGACGACGGTCTTGTCGGCATCGGTCGCGGGCGCGGAGACCAGCACCCGCTTCGCGCCGCGACCCAGGTGGACTGCGGCCTTGTCGCGGGCGTTGAACTTGCCGGTACATTCGAGGACGACATCGACGCCGTCCCAGTCGAGTTCTTCCGGATCATAGGTCGACATCACGTCGATCGGGCCGCGCCCGAGGTCGAGCGTGTTGCCCGCGACTTTCACCTGTCCGCCGAACCGGCCGTGGACGGAGTCGTATTTCAGGAGATGCGCGTTGGTCTCGATCGGGCCGGTGGCGTTGATCTTGACGACCTGCACGTCGTTGCGTGCGGCTTCCGCGATATGCGCGAGCGTGCAGCGCCCGATGCGGCCGAAGCCGTTGATGCCGATGGTGACGGTCATGATGATCTCTCCGAAGCGCGTGATTTCGGCGCTGGATACCATTGCATGCAGAGTGAGAAAAGGTTTTGAAACAGTATGTTAGCGTAAACACGCGGTGTTTGCGATAACATTGCGGGGCAGGGCGGGACTTTGAGGTGAAGGGCTTCGCCAGACGGGACTCTGCGACAGAATCTTTCGTTCAATCCTCATCCTCCGCGACGAGGAATATCTCGCCCGCCGCTTCCATCTCCCGAATGGCGGCGACGACCGCGCTCATCGCCTCTTCGGCGTCTTTCTCCTTCACCTTGCCGAGATTCGCCATTTCGTCGCGCAGCGATTGCGCCATGCGCTGGGACATGTTCGTGAGAATGAACTCTGCCGAGGGTTTAAGCGACCCGGTCGCCCCGGCAAGTGCGACGGTCAGCTGCGCCTGATCGACGACTCGGAGCACTTTCGGGATATCGCGCGCGTCGATGCGGGCGGGGATGTTGGCAAAGGTGAAGATTGCCTTCTTCACCTCGTCGGCGAATGTCTTGTCCTCCTCCTCGAGCCCCTTGAGCACCGCGTCGCGGGTCGCAGATGCGGAGTAGTTCAGGATCGCGCCGACCCTTTCCACGGGACCGGAATCGAAGGCTTTCGGCGGGGCGGCATCGAGTTGCGCGGCAAGCGCCTGCCCGATGCGCAGCACCGTTTCCGGCGCGACATTCCCGGTCAGCGAGACGGCATAGGCGATCCGGCGCGCCTTCTCTCCCGGCAGGAGACCAAGCAGCTCCGCCGATTTCGCGACCGAGAGCTTCGATAGCATCACGGCGCCCACCTCGACGCTTTCGCCTTCCAGCACGGGTAGAAGTACCTCTGCCGAGAGGCCCGCGATCCGCTGCCACGGGTCGCCCCGGGAGGAGCCGAGGGCCAGTCGGCGCAGTCGGTTCGAGGCCGAGGGCGAAAGCTGCCCATCGAGCAGAGACAGCGCCCCTTCCAGCCCACCGGGGAAGGCGAGGCCGACCGCCTCCAGTTCTCCGCAGAACTCCTCGACCACGCTGACGACGGTGTCGCGATCGACGAGGCGCAACTGCGCCACGGTCTCGGTCAATTCGGTCTGTTGATCGTCGCTCAACTCCGTCAGCGGAAGTTTCAGCCCTTCGGAGGCGAGCAGCCGCACGATGATCGCAGCTTTCTGGCGCCGCGACAGCGGCCCGGGGCGGGCAGCTTTGTCGCTGGCCGAGTCGGACCCGGGCATATGGCCGAGCGCCATGGGCGCGATCGCATTCACCGCGAGAACCTCCGTGCTGGGCATCGGCCGCGCGGGCGGCCAATGCGGTTTCGCGGTCAGCTTTGCACGGAGGACGTTAAGACGGACTTACCGTCTCAGCGGTCAGCTGGATTGCAGGACGCAGGCATTCGCGTCCTTATCCCAGACCTTGCCCTGCGGGCAGGACATGGAGGCCTGATGATCGCCGTAGCATTCGGCGGAAGCCACGAGCGGGGCGAAGATCAGCACGGTGGCTGCAAGGATGGTTCGGATCATCTGCAATCTCCCTTTGCCAGATGCCCTAGGGTAAGCCCGAATCACGCGCGCCGCCTATAGTCTGTCGACATAGGCGGCGCGAAACGGGCTTGTGTCTCGATTATTCGCCGAAAACGCGGGCAAAAATCGTGTCGACATGCTTGGTATGGTAGCCCATGTCGAATTTTTCGTTGATGCCGTCCACGCCGAGCGCGGCCACGACGTCCTTGTCGGCCAGCAGCTGCTCGCGGAAATCGACGCGGTCTTCCCAGACCTTCAGCGCATTGCGCTGCACCATCGCATAGGCGTCTTCGCGCGATACGCCAGCCTGGGTCAGCGCCAGCAGGACGCGCTGGCTCATCACGAGGCCGGGGAACTTGTTCATGTTCTCCAGCATATTCTCGGGGTAGATAATCATCTTGTCGACGACACCGGCGAGACGGTTCAGCGCGAAGTCCAACGTCACGGTGGCGTCGGGGGCGATCCCGCGCTCGACCGAGCTGTGCGAGATGTCACGCTCGTGCCAAAGCGCCACGTTCTCCATCGCCGGGATCACGGTCATCCGCACGAGGCGGGCGAGGCCGGTGAGGTTCTCGGTCAGGACCGGGTTCTTCTTGTGCGGCATCGCCGAAGAGCCCTTCTGGCCCATCGAGAAGAATTCCGCGCCTTCGAGCACTTCGGTGCGCTGCATGTGGCGGATTTCGATCGCGACGTTCTCGATCGACGAGGCGATGACGCCCAGCGTCGCGAAGAACATCGCGTGACGGTCGCGCGGGATCACCTGCGTCGAGATCGGCTCGGGGCGCAGACCCAGCATCTTGCAGACATGTTCTTCGACGCGCGGGTCGATATTGGCGAAGGTGCCGACAGCGCCCGAGATCGCGCCGGTGGCGACTTCTTCGCGGGCGGCCGCGAGGCGCGCCTTGTTGCGGTCCATCTCTGCGTAGAAGCGCGCGAAGGTCAGGCCCATCGTGGTGGGCTCCGCATGGATGCCGTGCGAGCGGCCCACGCGCACCGTGTCCTTGTGCTCGTAGGCGCGCTTCTTCAGCGCCGCCAGAACCTTGTCGAGATCGGCCAGCAGGATATCGGCGGCGCGTACCAGCTGCACGTTGAGGCAGGTGTCGAGCACATCCGACGAGGTCATGCCCTGATGGACGAAGCGCGCTTCGTCGCTGCCCACGTGCTCGGCCAGATGGGTGAGGAAAGCGATCACGTCATGCTTGGTGACGGCTTCGATCTCATCGATGCGGTCGACGTCGAACTCGACATCCTTGGCTTTCCAGACAGCCTCGGCATTCTCTTTCGGGATCACGCCCAGCTCGGCCTGAGCGTCGCAGGCATGCGCCTCGATCTCGTACCAGATCTTGAACTTGGTGGCGGGTTCCCAGATGTCGACCATCTCTTTGCGGGCATAACGCGGGATCATCGGCGGCCTCTTGATTGCGTGTGGTTGCGCGCTTGTTAGACTGCAGCTGCCTTTGGGGCAAGGGAGAGCCAATGCCGCAGCTGTCGGATTTCGAGGGGGACTGGGTGCTGACGCGCCGTATTCTGCATGCGGATGGCACCGAGGCCCGGTTCGAGGGCCGCGCCAGTTTCGCGCCCGAAGGGGTCGGGTTGCATTATCGCGAGAGCGGCGAGTTGATGATGCCGGGCGGCCAGAGCTTTCATGCCGAGCGCAGCTATTTCTGGCGGCTGGAGGCGGGGCAGATCGCGGTCGCGTTCGAGGATGGGCGGCCTTTCCATAGCTTCGATCCGCTGAAGCCCACCGCAAGCCATTGGTGCGATCCCGATGACTACCGCGTCAGCTACGATTTCGAGGCCTGGCCCGCATGGCGGGCGATCTGGCGGGTGCAGGGGCCGCGCAAGGATTACCAGATGATCTCGGACTACGTGCGCGGCGCGGGGCCGCCCTGACGAGGGCCTCTTGTCGTGGGCCGCGGCGCGCGGCAATCTGCGGGGATGAAAGACCTTGTCGCCACACCGATCCTGCAAAACCGCCTGAGCTTCGCGCCTTGGGCCGATCCGCGCACGCGGCGGCTGCCAGGTGTGATCCCGGTGACATATGAGGACTGGCTGGAGGTCGATGATGCCTACGCCGCCCAGATGGGCCTGCGCGACCGGCTGATCGAGGAGGCGCGCGATCTGGTGCTGGGCCTGTCGGAGCACGGACGACCTGCGGCGGAGGAGCTCTACGATCTGATCTTGCCGATGTTGCCGGCGCTGGGATTTGCCTGCAGTGCGGAGACGGTCACGCGGCCCGATGGGGCGGTGGTCGCGCTGGATCGCACGGACCCGCTCGCCACGCTCGGGCGGCTGCTGCAATGCGATCTATGCCTGATGGAAGCCGACCCCGACGCGTTCGGCCATACCGAGCATGTGCTGACCGGCGGTGTGCTGTGTTTCCCGTCGGGCTGGACGCTGCGCGAGAAATTCATGCGCCCGATGATGCGCATTCACGAACCGATCGAGCTCTACACCGACGATCTCGGCAAGCGGGTGCAGCGCTTGCTGGATGGCGTGCGTGAGGGCGGGGGGCTGATGCGCGGGACCGCCTCGCGCTCGGCGGCACATCTGCATGATCCACGCTCGGAATACGAATTCGCCCACGCGCCCGCCGACGCCCCTTATATTAGGGTGGAGCGGCAATGCCTGTTCCGGCTGCCGCGCACGAATGCCGTGGTCTTCTCGATCCACACGCAGGTCGTGCGACCGGAAAGCCTGAGCCCGGATCAGGCGCAGGCGTTGGCCGAACACCCGATCCGGCAGGCGGATTAAGCTTCCTGCATCAGCCGCCAGCGCGTCTCTGCCATATCCTGCGAGACCATGCCGGGGATCAGCAGCGCGTCGATCAGCCACCACAGGCCTGCAAGGCCGAGCGGGATGAAGCCGATCAGGATGGGCGACAGAAGCGTGCCGATCCCGGTCAGCGCCAGCATCACCACGCCGGAGAAGACGCGCCCCATATACATCCGGTGCACGCCAAGCATGGGCAGCATGAACCACAGCACATAGCCCAGCAGGGCCGACTTCTTCTCATTCGCGACGCGCTGCTCGATATAGAGCGCGCGGGCATCGTCTCGGGTCATGTTAATCTCCATAACATCTTCCCAGCCGATATGGGCAGTTGTGCCGCGCGATCAAGAGGGGGCGGAAATTCCGCCATGGCGGCGGGGCGACGCAGGCGTCCGGATTTATAAGTCTTTAACCAAAAGTTACCTAGGGGCAGCGTAGCGCCATTCGCCTTATGCGCGAGTGCGGCGAGGCTGCGGATTACGGCAGTTAGGAAGAAATGTAACATATAAAACAACAAGATAAAAAACGGTGATCAACGGCTTGTGATTTTTTGTCGAGATCCGTTTATGGGCCGGAGCCGCAACAATTGGCGGCTTTCGTCACAATTATGGACGAATCAAAGGTAAAAACCGGGTTAAAGAAAAGCGGGCTCGAAGGTTCGCACTTTGAGGCAGTCAATAGGGAAGAAAATGTCGGATCTCTCGACCAATTTCGAACTGGCAAATGCGACGGGCGCGACCCGGACAGGAGCGCGTATTCTGCGCTACGAAGGCATGGGAAAGCGCCTTTTCGACATTCTCGCCGTGGTCGCGATCCTTCCGGTTCTGCTGCCGCTGATCGCGCTTCTGGCGCTCGCGGTGCGCGCCGATGGCGGTCCCGCCTTCTATTCGCAGATACGCGTCGGGCAGGGCGGCAAGCGGTTCCGCTGCTACAAGCTGCGCACCATGCATGTCGATGCCGAGGCGCAGCTCGTGCGTATGTGCAACGAAAACCCGGCGCTCGCGCTGGAATGGTCGGTGAACCAGAAGCTCGACGACGATCCGCGGATCACGCGTATCGGCCGCTTCCTGCGCCGCACCAGCCTCGACGAGCTGCCGCAGTTCTTCAACGTGCTCTTCGGTTCGATGAGCCTCGTGGGGCCGCGCCCCTTCATGCTCGATCAGGAGGCCAGCTACAAAGGCGCCATGGGCCGGGCCTATTACAAGATGCGCCCCGGCATCACCGGGCTGTGGCAGGTCGCGGGGCGTTCGACCACCGCCTTCGTGGATCGCGTGCGCTTCGACGAACGCTATTACGCGAAACTGTCGCTGCTGACCGATCTGTGGCTCTGCCTGATGACCGTCGCCGTGGTGCTGCGCCAGACGGGCAAGTAATTCCGACACCGGTTGCGAGAGAGAGACGGCTTGTAACCTGCCAACGGGCGCTCCCATCGGGGCGCCCGTATTGGTTCAATTCGCGACTTGCAGGAAGCGCAGCCCGCCCTTGTCGAGCCATGCTGCGCTCAGGAGCCCGGTTTCATAGGCGCCGGTATCAACTGCAATGCGGCCCTGATCGGCCATGGGTTGATCGACGACCCAATGGCCGAATGCGATCCAGACCCCGTCGCGCCGGGTCATCTGTCCGAAACGGGGATGGCCCCAGAGCAGCGCATCGCGGCTTTGGCGTTCCATCGGGTGATAGGGATCGGCCCCGGCATGGGTCGCGGCGAACCGCCCCTCGCGCCACATCGCGGGCCGCGCATCGAGCCAGGCCAGCAGATCGGGCCCCAGCGCACGCGCGAGATCCATCCGCACCGCGTCGAGCACCTCGAGATCGGTCTCGTTGGGATCGGGCGGCGCGATGCCATAGCTTTGCAGCGTCTGCGCCCCACCGACGCGCAGCCAACCGGCCGTGCGTGCGTCGGGCGCGAGCAGGAAATCGAGCATCATCCGCTCGTGATTGCCCATCAGGCAGATCATCCGCGAGGGGTTGGCAAGCTGCGCCGCGTGCAGCGTCGCGAGCACCCGCGCCGAATTCGGGCCACGGTCGATCATGTCGCCGAGCGTGATGATCCGGGCCTTTGCCCCTTCCGGTTCCTGCCCGATCCGCTCGAACATCTTGGCCAAGAGATCGGCGCGGCCGTGAAGGTCCCCGATCACGCAGATCGGCGCCTCCGGACGGGGCAGGCCATTGGGTGCCGAGGAGGGAGCGGTCTCTGGTTTGAGACGGGAGAGTAGAGAGCGCAACATATGGGGAAATCCGGAGTTATGCGGGGTGGAAACCAACGCGTGGCTGGGACATAACCGTCGCAAGACGTGAGCGAAAGGGGCTCACATAAAAATGGGCGGCAAACCGCCCCCGTGGCAAGGGCGGGTCTTAAGCGGCATGGCGAGACGCATTCTGATCGTGGTGGAGAACCTGCCGGTGCCGCTGGATCGCAGGGTCTGGCTGGAGGCCACGACATTGCGCGCCGCGGGCTACGAGGTCTCGGTGATCTGTCCGATGGGTCGCGGCTGGGACGCGGCTTATGAAGAGATCGAGGGCATCCATATCTACCGCCATCCCGCACCACCCGAAGCCCATTCCGGCGCGGTCGCCTATGCGCGGGAATACTGGCACGCGATCAAGGCGTGGTTCCGGCTGGCGAAACAGGTGAAGCGCGAGCGCGGCTTCGACGTGATCCAAGGCTGCAACCCGCCCGACCTGATCTGGCTTCTGGCGTGGCGCTACCGGCTGTCGGGCGTGCGCTACATGTTCGACCACCACGACGTCTGCCCGGAGCTGTTCGAGGCCAAGTTCGGCAAGAAGGGGCTCCTGTGGGCCGTGATGCGCATCTGGGAGCGGATCACCTTCGCCAGCGCCTCGGTTTCGATGGCCACGAATGAGAGCTTCCGCAAGATCGCGATCACCCGCGGTGGCATGGCCCCCGAGGACGTCTTCGTCGTCCGCTCCGCCCCTCGCGTCGAGACCTTCCTGCCCGGACCCGGCGATCCGGCCTATCGCAAGGGCGCGAAGACCGTGCTCGGCTATATCGGCGTGATCGGCCAGCAGGAGGGGATGGACCTTCTGGTTCAGGCGGTCGAGCATCTGGTGCGCAAGCTCGGCCATACCGATCTACATGTGGTGATCGTGGGCTTCGGCCCCGAACTGCCTAACGTGGAGGCCGACGTCGCCGCGCGGGGCCTGAGCGAGTCTTTCACCTTCACCGGCCCGCTTTACGGCGAAGAGATGCTCGCGACGATGAATGCGATCGATATCGGCGTCGCGCCCGATCCGAAAAACGCGATGAACGACATTTCCACCATGAACAAGGTCATGGAATACATGACGCTCGAGAAGCCTTTGGTGCAGTTCGAACTGACCGAAGGGCGGGCCTCTGCAGGGGAGGCCGCGCTTTATGCACGTGCCAACGATCCGAAGGACTTCGCCACCCGCATCGCGGCCCTGATCGAAGCGCCCGAGCGCGCGCGTTCGATGGGGCGACTGGGCCGGGCGCGGGTGCTCGATGCGCTGTCCTGGGATTTCTCGGCGCGACAGCTCCTTTCGGCCTATGACCGGATATTCTCCAAGATGGAGAAATAAAGCCTGAGATCAGGCTAAACTGTTTCTCCTAAATCGTTACTTTCGCTTGATTTTCGCCAAGATTCCAGTTGCGCGCGGCCCCAATTGCGCCACAAACTCAAGGGGCGAGCAGCGTTGCGGTTCGCGCTGTTTCATTCGGCATTCGGCTTGGATCCTGTATGGCGCATTGGAGGACATCGGCGGTAGCGTTTGCCGCACTGGTTGTGACCGGTGTGGCCAGCTCTTCTTTCGCGGGTGATCTGCGCGAAACCGCTCCGACTTCGATGCCCGGTCAGACGGGCCGCTCGCTTTACGATCCGGTGGCCCATGCGCTCGCGATCGGGCTGACGCCTGCGATGGCAGATGCGCGCGTGGACCGCGCGATCAAAGCCGTGGAAACATGTCCGCTCGTCTTCGACACCCGTAACCCGATCCCGGGTTGCTGGGGCGGGACCGTCGCGCTGGGCTCGTAAGCCCGTCACTCTGGAATCGAGGTGCTCAGCCTGGGCAGCGACTGTCCGATGAAACGTGTAAGGCGCCGGTCGGCCGCGCGGATATCCTCGTCGCGGCGGATCGGCGTGACATAGCGTACCAGCGCGCCATCGGTTCGTCCGCGCGTGAGGCCATCCGCGATCACCGACAGCTTCGCGCGCCAGTCACTCGTCATCGCGCGGCCACGTCCGTCGAACCAGTAATACACCAGTTGCCTGTTGAGCCCCTTGGTGATGATCGCGCGGTTGACCTCGAAGGGGGCGCGGTGGGGCAGGGCGATGCGATGCGGGCGGAAGGCGCTGACCTCCCAGCCACCGACGGGCAGGCACACCTCGGGCGAGTGGATGCCGTCGCCCTGGCTCTGATCGGCATACCAGGCGACGAACAGGTTCACCGGCGCGTCCTGCGCGGGATCGGCATAGACCGCGTTGAGATAATCGCTCGCCGCTAGGACTTGCTCGGTCGCAGGCTCCAGCGGGTGGCGCGTGCCCTGCCAACTGTCGATCTGCGTCGGGAAGGACGACAGGGGCGCGCGCTCCGGCGGGAGCGTCGTCATCTGCGGCAGGCCCGACCAGAGCACCAGCGCGACCCCCGTGAGGATGACCGCCAACCCCAGATCGCGCGACGGTGCGAGATTGCGCAAGCGGCGTGCCTCAGGCGCAAAGCGGCGATAGTCCAGATCTAGCGCCTCGGAGAGCGGTTTCGGCTCGGCCACGAGCCGCTGCAGCCCGATCGCGGTGAGGCTGAGGATCGCGATCGCCGCGCCGAAGATCACCCAACCCTCGAAGACATGCAGAAAGCCCTCGGCCTGCTCGATGCCGTAAGCGTCGACGAGGATCGCGACCATGCCGATGCGCAGCGAATTCAGAAGCACCGTCAGCGGCGCGGCCATCGCGAAGAGCGCCGCCTTATGCCAGAACGGCCCGCGATAGAGGATGCCGAACAGGTAGGAAAAGCTGAGGATGGGGAAGAGATAGCGCAGCCCCGAACAGGCATCGGCCACCTGCAGCTTGTAGACGCCGAGGTCGATGACGTTGCCGCTCAGATGCACTGGAATGTCAGCGGCGCGCACCAGCATCACACCCAGCTCGGACGAGACGAGCTGGAGGGCGATGGTGAGTTTCCAGTAGAGGATCTGCGGCAGCGGCAGCATGAAGATCAGATGCAGCACCGGCTTCCAATGGCGCTTGCCCGCCTGCCAGCCCATGCTCAGCAGCACCACGCCCATCGTCCAGATAATCAGCGCATAGGTCACGAGGTCGGCGATCTGCGCGCGCGCGCCGAAGACAGCGAGGGAGAGCGCCACTGCGATCACCGTGACGCCTTGCCAGCGCTGCGGGCGGGCGTCCAGTTGCAGCGGCGCGTGGTGCAGTTCGCGCGCGAAAAGATAGAGCGAAATCAGCGGGATCAGCGGCCCGTGGCTGTATTCCGGCGTGGACCACGCAGCCCCGAGGCTGGCCAGCCCCAATGCGAAGAACGGATAGGAAAGGACGGCCAGCGTCAGCAGGCCGAGCGTGCCCCATGGCAGGGCACGCTCCTCGCGCAGAGGGGGGCTCGTAGTGATCATCTCGACTGCTCGCTCATAGGCCGTCTGACGCGGCGCTTTCACATGAGCTTACCCTGCGAGAGCTTTGATCCAAAGACAAAATCAGCGCTGGTCCGGGGCCCGGCGCGGGGTGTTGCCCGACGAGCCCGCCCGCGCGGTCCCGGTCAGCGCTGCAAGCTGCTCCTGCGCGCCTTGCATGGCGGGCGGCAGTGGCGCGCCGGCCAAGCGCAGCGCATCGCGCAAGGCGGCCTCGGCGAGGTCGGTCTCTTCCAGCGCTATCAGCACGGCAGCGTAGTGATATTGCGCCAGCGCGTTCTCCGGCAGCCCGGCCGCGGCAGCGGCAAGAAGGGGGCGCGCGGCGCCGTAATTTCCCAGCCGGTATTCTGTCCAGCCATAGGTGTCCTTGAAGGCAGGTTCAGGTCGCTCGCGGAAGCGTTTCGCGATCCGGGCCGCGCGCTCGAGGCTGGGTCGGTCGTCGCGATGGCTGCTCAGCAGGCTCGCAAGGTTATTGGCGACAATCAGGTCGCTGCTGTCGCGCGTGTAGAGATCGTCATAGGTCGCGATCGCCGCGTCGAACCGGCCCGATTTCTCTTCCGACCGCGCCCGGTAGAGCAGTAGCACCGGATCGGCCTGCGGAGCCTTCTCCAGAGCGGTCTGGATCACCGCAAGCGCGTCGCCTTCGCGCCCTTGAGACGCAAGCAGGCGATAGAGCTGGCGCGCGGGACGCGGATCGGCGGGGGCTTCATGCATCAGTGTGCGCAGCGCCGCCTCCGCCTGATCGGTGTCGCCCCGGATCGCGGAGAGATTGGCCGCCAGCAGGCGCAAGCCGCGATTACCGGGCTGTTGCTCCAGTTGAGCGTCGAGATAGGCGCGGGCCTCGGCCCCACGTCCGGAGGCCAGTTGCGCCTGCACCACCGCCGAGACCGCCGCTGCGGAGACTGCCGTGGCCGTGGTGATGCCGTCGTCGCCGGGGCCGGACGCCTGCACCAGAGTTTTCACCGTCTCTATCGCGCTCTCGCTTCGCCCGCGCCCGAGGAGGATCGCGGCACGGATCGACTGCGCCAACCCCTCGGTGCCCGGCGCGGCAAGCGCGGCGAGCCGGTCGGCACTGCGATGGGCGAGTGCCCAGTCGTGATCGGCCAGCGCCAGATCGGCCTGTCGCTTGAGCAGGCCCGGGCTGTTCGGAGTGACCTCCACGGCCTCGGCCAGAACCGTCCGCGCGGCACTGGCGCGGTCGTGCGCGAAAAGGAAATCGACATAGCGGATCGCCTCCGGCGCGGCGCGGCCCGCCGCGTCATAGGCTTGGCTGAACTGCCCCAGCGCGAGATCGGGGGCGCCGTCGCGCATATAGGTCTCGCCCAGCAGGGTCAGGGTCTGCGGGTTGTCGGGGGACTGTTGTAAGGCGCTGCGCAGATCGGTGATCGCGAGATCGGTGCGATCTTCCTCGATCCGCCAAGTCGCGCGCTGTTGCAGGGCAGGGACGTTTGTCGGGTCGGTCTTCAGGATGGCCGCAATCTCGGCCTTCGCCTTTTCGCGTTGCCCGTCGTGGTCGAGCATCCGGGCGTAAGCGGTGCGGACCTGACGCATCTCCTCGCTGTCGGGATGGCGGGTGATAAGTGCCTGCATCCGCGCAAGCGCCGCTGCCCGGTCACCCGCCTGAAAATCCAGATCGGCGCGCATCGCGGTGAAGATCGCCTCGTTCGGCTCGCCCTGCGACTGCGCGATCAAAGAGTCGAGTTCCGCCCGCGCAGCGTCGGCCCCTTTTGCGCGGGCCAGAAAGCGCACCAGTTCCAGATAGCCGCTCGTCTGCCGGTCGCGATCGGTCGTGAGCTTGCGCAGGAAGCGCGCGGCCCCCGCCGGATCGTCGCGCAGCACATACCATGCGATCAGCGCGGTGCGGGTCTTCGTGTCCTCGGGAAACAGCCTCTGCATCACTTCGAGCTGCGCGCCGATCTCGGCGCTTGAGCCGTGTTTCGAGATCAGCTCCAGCTTAAGGACCTGCAAACGGTATTGCGCCGGGTCGCGGGTCAGCGCGGCATCGAGGGCTGTAAGCGTCGCCGCGTCATCGCCTTCCGCGTTTCGCGCGTCGATCAGTACGTGCCAGCCGGTGAGGATCTCCGGATGCGCTTCGGTCAGTGCTTCGGCCGTCGCTGCGATCTCGGAGCGGCGCGCGGTATCGCGCGACAGGCTGGCGTCCCGCAGGTCGAGCGCAAGCTGCACCGCCTGCGCGCCGGGATCGTCGGGCGCGAGTTCCTTGACCGCGTCCGCCTCTTCCTGCGCGCGGGGCAGGTTGCCTGTGCGCAGCGACAGCTCCGCAAGGATGCGATGGACATCGACGGTCTCTGGATATTGTTCGAGAAGGCGCAGATACTGGCTGAAGGCTTCCTGCAGCCGTCCCTGCGCCAGCAGCAGATCGGCATAGGCGCGCCGCGCGGCCTTATGCGTGCCGTCATATTCGAAGA
This sequence comes from Thioclava sp. F42-5, assembly GCF_002213195.1. Classification (NCBI taxonomy): domain Bacteria; kingdom Pseudomonadati; phylum Pseudomonadota; class Alphaproteobacteria; order Rhodobacterales; family Paracoccaceae; genus Thioclava; species Thioclava sp. F42-5. The sequence continues at coordinate 295,801 of NZ_NBNZ01000001.1, read as the reverse complement.
CATTGCGCAGCTCGACCATCGCGCGGAGCGGATCGCCTTCGGCCAGAAGCGTCTGGGCCGATTGGTAATGGGCCTCGGCCTTGTCTTCGTCACTCTTGCAACCGCTCAATGCGAGCGCTGCGCAAAGCGCGAGACAGCTCGCGCGCGCATACTGGTATCGGGGCATCTGTCTTGCCTGTCTGCTACTGCGCTCTGATCGGCGCTTGGCAAGAAGGCTAGCTGCTGCGACGTCAACTATAAAGAGATTTGAACATCCTACCCCTGTCTAAAAGGCCAGTTTTTCGAGGGATAGACGCGTTTTTGCGACAGTTTGGCTGTAACTTCTCACGATTTCCTCACGAATTCTTGCGAAGTGCGGGGGGATGCCGCTTACTGGCGCAAATCCAAGAGGCCAAAGGCCCGGTACAGGCATGAACGAAATCTACACCGAATTCTTCGGACTGGCGGAGCGGCCTTTTTCGCTGCTGCCCGATCCCGACTTCCTGTTCTGGTCGCCAGAGCACAAGCACGCGGCGACGATGCTCGAATACGGGCTTTTCTCGCGCGCGCCGATCACGCTCATCACGGGAGAGGTGGGGGCGGGCAAGACGACGTTGCTACGTCACCTGATGGCGACCATCTCCGAGGATGTAACGATCGCTCTGGTCTCCAACGCGCGGGGCTCGCGCGATGACGTGATCCGCTGGATCATGCTCTCGCTCGGCCAGCGGGTGGAGGCGGGCGAGGATTACGTCCTGATCTACGATCGGTTCCAGCAGCTTCTGATCCAGGAATATGCTGCCGGGCGGCGCGTGGTGGTGGTGATCGACGAGGCGCAGAACCTCGATGCGGGCGTGCTCGAAGAGCTGCGCATGATCACCAATATCAACGCCGACAAAGACGAGCTGGTGCAGCTGATCCTGATGGGGCAGCCGGAACTGCGCGACCTGATCGCGCGGCCAGAGCTGCGCCAGTTCGCGCAGCGTGTGTCTTCCGGCTTCCATCTCGGGCCGATGCCCGCCGATTGCGCGCAGCCCTATGTCACCCATCGCCTGCGGGTTGCAGGTGCGACGCGGGAGATATTCACCCCCGAGGCCGCACAGAAACTGCACGCCCATTGCGGCGGCCTGCCGCGGCTGATGAACCAGCTGGCCGATCTGGGCATGGTCTATGCCTATTCGGCGCGTTCGGAGGTCGTCACCGGCGAGATCATCGACAGGGTGATCGAGGACAATGTCTTCTATCTCCCGGTCGAGACGCAGCGCGCCAAGCCGCGCGTGATCGCACCCGCGCCGATCTCTGCTGCAAGCGCTGGGCATGCCGGCCTTGCGCCCGGTCCCTCACAGCCGGAGCCCGCGCCCGCCTTTCTGCACAGGGGAGGGCGCTGATGCGGGAGCTCCGCTTCTACGCGGCCCTGTTCGCCCGGCGGATCCACTGGCTCTTGCTGGCGGTGCTGCTGGGGGCGCTTGTCGGGCTGGCGGCCGGACGGATGATCACACCGATCTACGAGGCCAGGGCGCTTCTGGTTGTCGAAGGCGATCGCATCCCCGACCGTCTCGCCGCCTCGACCGCGCACACCGATACCAACGCCAAGCTGCAGGTGATCCGCAAGCGCGTGCTCTCGCGTGAGAGCCTTCTCGACATGGCGCGTCGGATGGCGCTGTTTCCGGACCTGCGCACCGAGACCGGCGCGCGCGATGCCGACGCAGTGTTCGAGGCGCTGAAGAATTCGGTCGCGATCGAAATTTCCGAGCAGAGCAGATCGCGCTCCGCCCCCAAGGACGCGACTTTCATGACGGTGTCTTTTCGCGCCGGCGCTCCGGCTCGCGCCGCGCGGGTCGCGAACGAGCTGGTGACGCGCATTCTGAAGGAAGACGCCGATATTCGCACCAAGGCCGCACGCGATACGCTCGATTTCTTCTCGCGCGAGGTGAATCGGCTGGAGGCGGAGCTGTCGAAATCCTCCGCGGCGATCTTGCAGTTCAAGCAGGAGAACGGCGACGCGCTGCCCGAGGAGCTGCCGCTGCTTCGCGACCGTCTCGCCGCGGTGCAGGCGGACGCGGAGACCCGGCTCGCGCATGTGAACGAGACCGAAACGGAGATCGACCGGCTGGTGCGCCTGCGCGAGGCGGCAGGGCGCAAGGTCGACCGCGACGCGATCTACCCGCCCGCAGCCCGCGAACTGTCCCGGCTGGAAGCGCAGCGCGACGCGCTCAAACCTCTTCTGCCCGCTGATGACGCGCGCCTCGCGGCGCTGGGGGCGCAAATTCAGGAGTTGTCGCAGCAGGCACAACTACCGCTGCCGAAAGCGAAGTCGGCCTTCGAGAACCGTCTGCGCGAGTTGACCGATGCGCTTTTCGTGGCGCAGGCTGCGGGCGAGGCCGCTGACTTGAAGATGACGCAGCTTCGCGAAGCCATGGCGAAAGTGCCCGCCAATGCATCGGCGCTCGAAGCGCTGCGCCGCGATCACGACAATCTCGCCGATCAGTACGACAGCGCCGTGCAGGCGCGCGCGGTGGCCGAGACGGGCGACACGATCGAGTCGCTGGCCAAGGGCGAGAAGCTGACCGTGATCGATCAGGCGGTGGCACCGGGCGAGCCGGTGAAACCCAACCGCAAGACGCTGGCGCTGGCCGGGGTCGGAGTGGGGCTACTGCTCGGCCTCGTCGCGATCGCGCTGAAGGAATTGCTCAGCACCGGTATCCGTCGCCCCGAAGACCTGCAGCGCCATTTGGGCATCGCGGCTTTCGCGACGCTGCCCTACCTGAGCACGCCCGAAGACTTACGCGCCCGTCGCCGCAATATAGTGGTCTCCGGCTCGATGGTCGGCGGGGCGTTCATCGCGGTCGTGGTGCTGTTCAGCGCGTTCTACATGCCGCTCGACCGGCTGTTCTGAGGCAAGGAGAGCGAGATGGCCGAAAGACTTCGAGATGCGATTGCCAAGGCCCGGGCCGCCCGCACCGGGCGTACGGCGTTCGAGCCTGCCGCGCGCGCGCCAGCGTATCAGGGCAGTGACAGTCTCACCGCGAACGCGTGGCAGGCGCTGACGCCGATTGCCCCGAACCTCGGGCGACTGCGCGGCAAGCGCATCGTCAGTCCCGACAGCAGCGCCGAGAGTGCCCCGATCGACCTGATGCGCACGAAGATCGTGCAGCAGATGCGGGCCAATGGCTGGCGGCGGCTGGCGATCACCTCGCCCTCGGCGGGGTGCGGGAAATCCACCGTCGCACTCAATCTCGCGCTGAGCCTCGCACGGCAAGAAGAGCGGCGCACCCTGCTCATCGAGGCCGATTTCCGCAAGCCCTCGCTTCTTAAACTGCTCGACGCGCCGCGCGGCCCGCAAGTTTCCGACGTTTTCGCAGGGGAAGCCGAGTTCGCCGATCACGCGCTGCGTCTGGGCGCCAACCTCGCGATCGGAGCAAACAGCAAACCGGTCGCGACCCCGGCCGAGCTGATCCAGTCGCGCCGCGCGACCGAGGCGCTGGAGCGGATCGAGGCTATCTACGCCCCCGACCTTATGATCTTCGACACCGCGCCCGTGCTGGTCAGCGACGATACGCTCTCGCTCGCCGCCCATGTCGATTGCGTGCTGATCATCGCCGCGACCGAAGAGACCACGATCCGGGAAATCGACATCTGCGAGCGCGAGCTGGCCGAGCGCACCAACGTGATGGGCGTCGTGGTCAACAAGTTCCGCTTCGCGGCCCCCGAATATGGCTATGCCTATGGTTACGGTTACGGGGTCGTTTCGGACGCGAACTGAGCGGTGCCGCCGCTTTGCCTTCCGTCACGCCCGTGCCATATAGCCTCGGTAAGCGAGCGAGGTCCCGCAGGCCGAGGCTTCGGACCGCGCCAAACTCTGCTGACGAAAGGCCGATATGACCCGCATCATCTCTTCTCTCTCCGAGATTTCCGACTCGTATGACGCGCTGTTCTGCGATCTGTGGGGCTGCCTGCATAACGGGGTCGAGGCTTTCCCCGGGGCTGTCGCGGCGCTGCAGGCGTTTCGCGCGAAGGGCGGCAAGGTCGTCCTCCTGACCAACGCGCCGCGTCCGTCGAAGTTCGTGATGGAGTCACTCGACAAGCTGGGCTGTCCGCGCGACGCCTATGACCTCGTCGTCTCTTCCGGCGATGCCGCGCAGGATGCGATGTTCGCGGGCGCCGTTGGCAAGAAGGTCTGGCATCTGGGGCCGTCCAAGGATGACGGCTTCTTCACCGAGGTGCCGGAAGAATGGCAGGGGCAAGCCGAGATCACTCGCGTCGATTTCGACGATGCAGAGGGTATCGTCTGCACCGGTCCCTTCGATGAGGTGAACGAAGTTCCCGAGGATTACCGCCCGAAATTCCTGCTGGCGAAGATGCGCGAGTTGCCGATGCTCTGCGCGAACCCCGATATCGTCGTGGATCTGGGCGACAAGCGCATCTATTGCGCTGGCGCTTTGGCCGCGCTCTACGAGGAAATGGGCGGCGAGGCGATGTATTTCGGAAAGCCCCATCCGCCGATCTACGATCTCGCGCGGCGCAAGTTGAGCCGTCTGGGCGGCGCGGAGGATGAGCGCATCCTCGCCATCGGCGACGGGATCAATACCGACGTGGCCGGCGCCGCGGGGGAGGGGATGGACTGCCTCTTCATCACCGGCGGTCTGGCGCATGACCAGTTCGGCGCCGATCCGCAGAACCCCAATCCGGAGCTGCTGCGCACCTGGCTGGAGGCGCGTCAGCGCGATCCACTCTACAGCATGGGGCAACTGACCTGAGCGGAGCATCAAATTCTCTACGTAACTTTGTTGCGACTTTTGTCTCGGTAGGGTAAAAAAGTTGCGCAGGCGCCTTGCCTGTGCTCTGCCGCATGTGCTATGCCGCAGTGCAACATGAACTTCCGGCTGGGACCTATGGATATGCTCGACAACCTGCCCCGTGGCACGATCTGCATCGAAGATCTGGAAATCGGCATGGTGCGCTACCTCCGCAAGGAGGTCACCGACCGCGACATCGAGATGTTCGCGGAGGTTTCCACCGACCATAACCCGGTCCATCTGGACGATGCCTATGCGCAAGACACCATTTTCGAGGGTCGAATCGCGCATGGCATGCTGACCGCGGGGCTGATCTCGGCGGTGATCGGCGAGCAGCTTCCCGGTCACGGCACGGTCTATCTGGGCCAGTCGCTCAAATTCATGGCCCCCGTGCGCCCGGGCGATGTGGTCTACGCCGAGGTCAAGGTCACGGCGATCGACCATTCGCGTCGCCGTGTCACGCTTGAAACCCACTGCGCGGTGGGCGATACGGTGGTCGTGAAAGGCGAGGCGCTGGTTCTGGCGCCCTCGCGCAAGTTCGACTGACCCGGCGACCTCGCCGGAGGGCGGGGTGGATGAAACGCTTGACCACTTGGAAATCGCTGGAGAAATCCTCGCGCGGGGCCTCCGTCGCGATGGGCAATTTCGACGGCATCCATCTCGGCCATCAATCTGTGATCGATCAGGCGCGCGGGAAAGATGCGCCGCTGGGCGTCATCACCTTCGAACCCCATCCGCGCGAATTCTTCGCAGCGCGCGCCAGCAAGACCCTGCCGCCGTTCCGGCTGATGAACCCCGAGGCGCGCGCCAACCGGCTCGCCAAGCTCGGCGTCGATCGCCTCTATGAGCTGCCCTTCAACGACGAACTGGCCGATATGAGCGCCGACATGTTCGCCCGCGAGGTGCTGGCCGAAGGGCTGGGCGTGACCCATGTCGCGGTGGGCGGCGATTTCCGCTTCGGCAAGGGGCGCGAGGGCGACGTGGCGATGCTGACGGAGCTGGGCGCGAAATACGGCTTCGAGGTCACCGTCGCGCCGCTTCTGCATGTCGAGGGGGTCGAGGCGTCCTCGACCGCGATCCGCACCGCGCTGGCCGAGGGCCGTCCCGAGGATGCCGCCGCGATGCTGGGTCACCTGCACCGGATCGAGGGCGAAGTGCTCCACGGTGACAAGCGCGGACGCGATCTGGGTTATCCGACCGCGAACATGTCGATGGCCGGGCTGCATCTGCCCAAGCTTGGCGTCTATGCGGTGAAGTTCGACGTGCTGACCGGTCCCTACAAGGGTAGCTATCTGGGGGCGGCGAGCCTCGGAGTGCGTCCGATGTTCGGCGAGAACACCCCGAACCTCGAAACCTATGTCTTCGATTTCAAAGGCGACCTTTATGGCGAGCATGTCTCGGTCGCGCTGGTCGAATTCCTGCGCCCCGAGATGAAGTTCGACGTGCTCGAGGCGCTGGTCGCGCAGATGGATGCCGATTGCGTCCGCGCGCGGGAGATTCTGGCGGAGCGCTGAGAGGCGAACGCCGACCTCAACTCCCGCCCGGGCGACCCGCCCGGGCCGCGCCCGACCTCCCAGCGGGAGGGCGCTTTTCGCCGCCAGCGCGCGCATCGACGTCGCTCGGTGACGGGACCATAAAGCTCAGACCACGAGAGTCGCGAACGCCCGCCCGAGGTCGGGCGCAGCCCGTCCCGCCACGTCCAAATCGCAGATCCGCTCACGATACGCCGATCTGCCCTTTCCATTTCCCCGCCGCTGCCCCATTTTCCGCGCCATGACCAAATTGCGCCCCGAGTTCTGGAAACTGCCGCTGAAGAAGCTCACCGCCCCCGAATGGGAGGCGCTTTGCGATGGCTGCGGCAAATGTTGCCTGAACAAGCTCGAATACGAGGATACGGGCGAGGTCGTCTTCACCCGCGTCGCCTGTCGGCTGCTCGATGGTGAGAGCTGCAGCTGCACGCAATATGACATTCGCCACCAGTTCGTCCCCGAATGCGTGACGCTGAGCCCCAAGACGATCCACAAGATCGCCTATTGGATGCCCGCGACCTGCGCCTACCGGCTGCGCTTCGAAGACAAACCTCTACACGACTGGCACTACCTGATCTCGGGCTCGCGCGAGACGGTCCATGAGGCCGGGGAGAGCGTGCGCGGCTGGACCGTGCCCGAGTTCGAAGTGCCCGAAGACGAGTGGGACGAATACACGATCGAGGATCTCTCATGAATTTTGCCTCCGACAACACGTCCGGCGCCCATCCCGCCATTCTCGAGGGCCTCACGGCCGCGAATGAGGGTCATCTGCATTCCTATGGCGACGATCCGATCACCGAGGGCGTTCAGGCGAAGATCCGCGAGATCTTCGAGGCACCCGAAGCGCGTGTCTATCTGGTCGCGACCGGAACGGCGGCCAATGCGCTCTCCTGTGCGGTGCTGACCGATCCCTGGGGCGCGATCTTCTGCCACCGCAACGCCCATATCGAGGAAGACGAGTGCGGCGCGCCGGAATTCTACACCAACGGCTCGAAACTGGTTCTCGTCGACGGGCCGGATGCGAAGATGGACCCCGACGCGCTGGCGCGCACCATCGCGCACACGGGCCGCGGCGGTATCCATAACGTGCAGCGCGGCATGGTCTCGATCACCAACTCGACCGAGGCAGGCGCGGTCTATTCGCCCGAGGACGTGAAGGCGCTGACCGATGTCGCACGCCGCTACCATCTGCCGGTGCATATGGACGGCGCGCGTTTTGCCAATGCGCTGGTCGCTGCGGGTTGCACTCCTGCGGAGATGACGTGGAAGGCGGGCGTCGACGTGCTCAGCTTCGGCGGCACCAAGAACGGCTGCATGGCGGTTGAGGCGGTGGTGATCTTCGATCCCAAACGCGCCTGGGAGTTCGAGCTGCGCCGCAAGCGCGGTGGCCATCTTTTCTCGAAACACCGTTTCCTCGCGGCCCAGATGCAGGCCTATCTGGCCGATGATCTGTGGTTGAAGACCGCGCGGCATGCAAATGAAATGGCACGCAAACTCTCGGAAGGCATCGGCCAGATCGAGGGCGCGAAGCTGATCCACCCGACGCAGGCCAATGCGGTCTTCGCCGCCTTGCCGCGCGGCGCGCATAAGCGCGCGAATGCGGCCGGGGCCTATTACTATCTCTGGCCCTTCGATCAGTCGCTGGAAGGCCCTGAAGACGAGCTTCTGGCCGCGCGTCTGGTCTGTTCCTGGGCCACAACGCCCGAGGAAATCGACGCCTTCCTCAGCCACCTGGCGTAATCGGCGCTGAAGATCAGCGCCCCCCGGGCAGCTCGCGAAAGGCGATCTTCTCGGGCGGGCCATCCCATTCCGGATGCTCTTTCTGTGCGGCTCTCAGGGCCGCGCGGAACCGGCGGATCGCACCAAGGCCCGGAATGCGCGGGATATGTGCGAGCTCCCAGTGAATGCCGTTGATCGGATCGTCGAAGAACACCGCGTAATAGCCCGGCGCATAGACGGGATATTCCTGCGGGGCGTCGGTCACCGACAGCTCGCGCGGGATCAGGAAATCTCGGTGAAACGCATCCACTTCGGCGCGCGACTTCGCCCAGAGCGCGATGTGATGTATGCCCACCGCCCGCGCGTCATGATCCAGCTTCTTGCCGGAATGCGCGGGCTGGATGCCGATATAGGAATGCGGCATCGGGAAGCGCGCCATGTAATAGGTCGACCGATATCCGATATCGAGCGTCCAGAAGCTCTTATATCCAAGCCATCCGAACATCGCATCGTAGAAGGCGATCGACCTTTCATAGTCGAGCACCGAAAATTCGACGTGATTGACCCCGCGCCAGCGCATGAGAGGCCTCCTTCGGTTGCCTTCACACTAAAGGAGGCAGGCGACCATGCAATGACGCTTCACGCAGACGGGATAGGGTAGGGCGGCTGCCAGACCTTCGCGGGAGCAAGCTGCCGGACCGTCGCGGGGGTAACCTCGAACTGCACGAGATGGCTCAGATCGGGACGCGAGCGCGACGCATAGAGCATCGCTTGCGCGCCGCTGTTCCGCGCTCGATCCGAGAAGTGCCAAGTGGACGAGGGCGCGCCGCTCGCCCTCTCATCCTGCCAGACCGCCGACGCCGCCGCCTGATCGGGCGTGCCTCGCAGGTCGTCCACCGCCTGCGCTGTGATCTGCAACGGAACGATCACCCGCGGCGGATCGCTGGCCCGCACGTAACGCCGCAGGGCTACGCCAGCCCCTTCGGCACTCAGCGAGGCATAAAGGGCTACCTGCCCGGAATGATGAAACCGGCCCTCCGGATGGCGGGCCGGTTCGCAAGCATCTTCGGCACGATCGGCAGAGAGGATCCGCCAGACCGTGCCGTGGAAAGAGATCACTCGGCTTCGCCCTGCTCGGCGAGGAATTTCTCGGCGTCGAGCGCGGCCATGCAGCCCATGCCGGCGGAGGTGACCGCCTGACGATAAGTGTGATCGGTCAGGTCGCCTGCCGCGAAAATGCCCGGCTGCGAGGTCCGGGTCGAGCCCGGTTCCACCCAGACATAGCCGCCCGATTGCATCTTCAGGCTGTCCTTGACCAGTTCCGACGAAGGCGCGTGGCCGATCGCCACGAAGAACCCGTCGCAGGGAATCACCTTCTCCGAGCCGTCCGCGGTGGATTTCACGCGCACGCCGGTCACGCCCAGCGGATTTTCGTCGCCGAGGATTTCCTCGACCGTGTGATTCCACTCGATCTCGACCTTGGGGTTCTTGAACAGGCGCTCCTGCAGGATCTTCTCCGAACGCAGCGTGTCGCGGCGGTGGATCAGCGTCACCTTGGAAGCGAAGTTGGTCAGGAACAGCGCCTCTTCGACAGCGGTGTTGCCGCCGCCGATCACCACGACTTCCTTGCCGCGATAGAAGAACCCGTCACAGGTCGCGCAGGCCGAGACGCCGAAGCCCTTGAACTTCTCTTCCGAGGGGAGCCCAAGCCATTTCGCCTGCGCACCGGTGGCGAGGATCACCGCCGAAGCCTCGTAGGTCGTACCCGAATCGCCTTTTGCAACGAAGGGGCGCTTCGACGTGTCGAGCTCGGTGATCATATCCATGATGATCTCGGTGCCCATCGCGCGGGCATGCTCTTCCATCTTCACCATCAGCTCGGGGCCCTGGATCTCGCTCTCGCCGGGCCAGTTCTCGACCTCGGTGGTGATGGTCAACTGGCCGCCCGGCTGCATGCCCTGCACCAGAACCGGCTCGAGCATCGCACGCGACGCATAGACCGCCGCCGTGTAGCCGGCAGGGCCGGAACCGATGATCAGAACCTTGGTTTTCTTCGTCTCGGACATGCCCGCCTCCTTGGAAATCTGCCCGACGGATATAGTCGGAGCGAAGCGCGCCGAAAAGCCCCTGCATGCCGCGACAAATAGCACTTGCGGAGCGTGTCGCGAAATATTATTGCGCCTCCTCTCTTCCGGCGGTAAGTTCTGCCGCAACGCACGAAGGATTATTTCAACATGGCCACCTCTCGGCTCGACGATATCGACCGCAAAATCCTTGCTGAACTGCAGGCGGACGGGCGGATGACGAATGTCGAATTGGCGAAACGCGTGGGGATTTCGGCCCCGCCGTGCCTGCGCCGCGTGCGCACGCTCGAAGAGGCGGGTTACATTCGTGGCTACCATGCCGATGTAAACCCGCGCGAACTGGGATTCGAGGTGCAGGTCTTCGCGATGGTGCGCCTGCACAGCCAGGCCGAGGCGGACCTGTCGAATTTCGAGGCGCGCTGCCGGGAATGGCCGCTCGTGCGCGAGTGCCACATGCTCAATGGCGAGATCGATTTCGTGCTGAAATGCGTGGCGCCCGACCTGTCGAGCTTCCAGAGCTTCCTGACAGGACAACTTACCGCCGCCGAGAACGTCGCCAGCGTGAAAACCTCGCTGGTAATCCGCTGTGCCAAGGACGAGCCGGGCGTGCCCTTCGACGTGCTCGAAGAGCGTATCGCCAAACTGGCCTGAGCCTTGCCCTGAACCCATCCGTTGCCGGAGGGGCGCTGCCCCTCCCTTCGCTGTCGCGAATTCCCGCCCCGGGATATTTTCGCCAAGCCGAAGGGGCGCGTGGCCGCTTCGCTCTTGAGAAATATCCCGAGGGGGCCGTAGGCCTCGGGGGCAGAGCCCACTTCTTTTTTGATATATGTCGCCGGCCGGCGACGCGTTTCTTGATATATTTCGCCGTCCGGCGACGGGGCGGCGCCCCTCAGCGCGTCTCTTTCGGGCGCAGCACCAGCCAGATCAGCGCGGCGCCGGCCAGCGTCAGAAACGGGATCATCGCGAGGTTGACTGCCTGCCAGCCCGCCTGGGCATTGCCGCTCTGGGTGCAGTTCATCAGCCCGCCCGAGGCGAGCGAGGCGAGGAAGACGCCGCCGAACACCACGAAATCGTTCATCCCCTGCACATGCCCGCGCTCTTCCGGGCTATGGGCTGAGGCGAGCATCGCGGTCGCCCCGATGAAGCCGAAGTTCCAGCCGAGCCCGAGGAGGATGAGCGTGGCGTAGAACTGTGCGAGATCGACGCCGCTCAGCGCCATCGCACCCGCTGCGGCGAGAATGGCCAGTCCTGTGCCGACGATCGCCTCTTTGCCGAAACGGGCGATCAGGTGGCCGGTGAAAAAGCTCGGCACATACATGGCGAGCACATGCGCCGAGACGATATTAGCCGCGTCCGCTTGCTCGAACCCGCAGCCGACGACCGCGAGCGGCGTCGAGGTCATCACGAGGTTCATCAACGCGTAGGAGACCATGGCGCAGATCATCGCGACGAGGATGACCGGATCTTTCAGCAACTCGCGGCGGCTGCGGCCCTCGTGACGTTCGTGCTTCTTGCGCCGTCCCGGGGCGGGGATGTCGAGGAAGGAAAACAGGATCGGCCCGAGCGCATTGATCGCGATGATCGCGAGATATGTCGCCATGAAGGGTACGACCATCGCCTCGCTCGTGACTTTCACCAACTGAGGCCCGATGATCGCAGCCACCAGCCCGCCCGCCATCACGTAGGATATCGCCTTGGGCTGAAACTCCGCGCTGGCGGTATCGGTCGCCGCGAAGCGGTAGAAGCCCTGCGCCGACATGTATGTACCGGTGAAGAACGACCCCAGCATGAAGAGCGCGAAGGAGCCGTGGAACAGCGCATAGGCCGCGGTCGCCGCCCCCAGCGCGCCCATCGCATTGGCGAGGATGAAACCCGCGCGGCGACCCTTTGCTGCCATGAATTCCGACATCGGCTGTGCCGAGAGGACCGAGCCAAGAATGATCAGCGACAGGGGCAGCGTCGCGAAGCAGGGGTTGGGCGAGAGCATCTGGCCCGCGAGCCCGCCCACGGTGAAAATCATCGGCATCTGCGCGCCAAGCAGCGCCTGTGCCAGGACCAGCACGATCGTGTTGCGCATTTCGCGCGTGGCGGGAGGGGCGGGAATGTCACTCATGACAGCTTGCTAGCGTGGCGATTGGGGGCTGGCAAGCGGGCGCGGCATGAGGCAGGGTGTCGCGCATGGTTGGACGTATCATTACTTGCGAAGACGACATTGCCGAAGGCACCGAATTTCTCTGCCGCGCCGAGCCGCGTTTTGCGGAGGTCTGTGCGCTGACGGGGCCTTGGCCCTTACGCCGCCGCGAGGACGGGTTCGAGGCGCTGCGCGACGCGATCATCGGCCAGCAGGTTTCGGTCGCCGCCGCGAATTCGATCCGCAACAAGGTTATCGGCGCGGGCTTCGGAGATCCGGTCTCGATCGCCGGCGCCTCGGAAGAGGACCTGCGCGCCTGTGGCCTTTCGCGCCAGAAGGTGCGCTACTTGCAGGCGCTCTCCAATTCCGGTGTCGATTTCGAGGGGCTGCGCGCGATGCCCGACGAGGAGGTGGTCGCGCAGCTCCTGCCGATCCCCGGCATCGGGCGTTGGACCGTGGAGATGTACCTGATCTTCGCTCTGGGCCGCGCCGATGTTTTTGCGGTTGACGATCTGGCGCTCGCCGAAGGGGCGCGGCTGCTATTCGATCTACCCGAGCGGCCCAAGCGCAAGCAATTCAATGAGCTATCGTCGGCCTGGTCGCCGTGGCGCGCGGTTGCGGCGCGTGGCCTCTGGGCCTATTACGCGGCGTGTAAAGATCGTGAAGGAGTTGCCCCATGACCCGCAAGCTGGACGCCGGACGCAGAGAGCCGCAATCCGGTACAGTGAAATCCGCCGTGGTGTTTCTGCATGGCTACGGTGCGGACGGGGCGGACCTTCTGGGCCTCGCCGATCCGCTGGGCCAGCATTTGCCCGACACGCTGTTTCTCGCGCCCGACGCGCCTGAGCCCTGCCGCGCGGCCCCTTACGGTCGTCAATGGTTCCCGATTCCGTGGATCGACAATTCCAGCGAAGCGGAATCCGCTCAAGGTCTCAAGGATGCTGCAGCCGACGTGGATGCGTTCCTCGACTCCGTGCTGGAAGAGCAGGGGCTGACGCCCGCGCAGCTCGCCGTGATCGGCTTCTCGCAAGGCACGATGACCGCGCTCGAAGTGCTGCCGCGCCGCGCCGAACCGGTCGCGGGACTGGTGGCTTTCTCGGGGCGTCTGCTGCGCCCGGAAGCCCTGGGCACTGAGGCGATCTCGAAGCCGCCGGTGCTGCTGATCCATGGCGATCAGGATCCGGTCGTGCCCTTTGCCGATATGGGCAAGGCTGGCGATGCGCTGGTCTCGGCGGGTTTCGACACTTATGCCCATGTAATGAAGGGCACCGGGCACGGAATCGCACCGGACGGACTCTCGGTGGCGCTGTCCTTCCTGCAGGACAAGCTGCCCGGCTGATCGGCGGGGCATGCCGCAGCGCCGCGACGCCGGGCTCCATTCTCCGTCTTGGGCCGTCATTTCCCTGTCATGGCAGTTTGCTACCCATGCCGCATGGCAGCAATCGCGAGATCAAGAGGCTTGCCAGATCGCGAACGCCATATATAGTCATGGATAAGGCAGGGGCGGACCCCGCCCCTGAGCCGAGGCAGGCGACAGGGCGAGGACGGAGTCACCCATGCTGGACGAATGCGACAGGACCGATTTTCGAACGCAATTCACCCGTGAACCGGCGGCGCTGAGACAGCATCCGGCACTGGTGCTCAACGCCGATTTCCGACCGCTCTCCTATTACCCGCTCTCGCTATGGCCTTGGCAGGAGGCGATAAAGGCGGTCTTCCTCGACAGGGTGACGATCCTCGCCGAATACGAAGAGGTGGTGCGCAGCCAGAGGCAGGCCTTCAAAATCCCCTCCGTCGTCGTCCTCAAGGAATATGTCCGACCCCAGAAGCGCGTGGCTTTCACGCGCTTCAATCTTTTTCTGAGGGACGAATTCAAGTGCCAGTATTGCGGCAAGAAGGGCGATCTGACCTTCGACCACGTGATTCCGCGCTCGCGCGGTGGAATCACCAGCTGGGAGAATGTCGTGGCAGCCTGCGCGCCGTGCAATCTGCGCAAGGCCAACAAGCCGCTGGAACGCTCGGGGATGCAGCTTCTCAAGCCCGCGCGCCAGCCCCAGCCCGAGGACATGCTCCGCATCGGGCGGCGCTTCCCGCCGGGCTATCTGCATGAAAGCTGGATGGACTTCCTCTACTGGGACACCGAGCTGGAAGCCTGAGAAAAAGGGCGCGCCTTATCCGACACGCCCTTCGTATTGGGGAAATATCCCAGGGGGCTTGCGCAGCAAGCGGGGGCAGAGCCCCCTCTGAGACCCTTAGTGCCCTACTGCGACCTGACCGCCATTCGACAGCTTGTCGATGATCGTCTCGGTCGCCTGGTTCATCCCCACGACCTTCACATCCGTTCCGGCCATCCGGAACTTACCCACCGCTCGGTCGAGCGCCGACACCGAGGAAATGTCCCAGATATGCGCGTGGGTCAGGTCGATCACCACGCGGTCGAGCTTCTCCTGGAAGTCGAAGGCGCGATTGAACTCTTCGACGGTCGCGAAGAAGATCTGGCCCTTGATGTAATAGGTCCGAAGGTGATGCGCCTCGTTGTAGCGCGAGGTGATCTCGGTCATCCGCGCGATCTTGCCCGCGAAGAAGATGCCCGAGAGCAGCACGCCCACCAGCACGCCGATCGCGAGGTTATGGGTGGCGACGACGAAGGCGACGGTGGCCAGCATCACCACGTTGGACGACATCGGCATGGTGCGCAGCTGACCCAGCGAGGCCCAGCTGAACGTGCCGATCGAGACCATGATCATGATCGCCACCAGCGCGGGCATCGGAATGCGGCCCACCCATTCGCCCAGAACCACACAGAAGATCAGCAGCGCGATCCCCGCGGTCAGGGTCGACAGGCGCGTGCGCCCGCCCGAGGTGACGTTGATCACCGACTGGCCAATCATCGCGCAGCCCGCCATGCCGCCGATGAAGCCGGTGCAGAAGTTGGCGATGCCCTGACCGAAGCATTCCTGACGACGGTCCGAGCGAGTGTCGGTCATCTCGTCGACGATGTTCTGGGTCATCAGGCTTTCCAGCAGGCCCACGACCGCCACGCCCACCGAATAGGGCAGGATGATCTGCAGCGTCTCGAAATTGAACGGCACGTTCGGAACCAGGAGCGAGGGCAGCTGATCGGGCAGGGCCCCCATGTCGGACACCGTGTGCACGTCGTCGAGCCCAAGCCCCATCGAGACCGCGCTGAGAACGAGGATCGCGATCAGCGGCGAGGGGATGGCGCGGAAGAAGCGCGGCAGCAGATAGATGATCGCAAGGCCAAGCGCGACGAGCGCATAGGTCGCCACCACCGGCACGTTGGCCGGGTTCAGCTCAGGCCATTGTGCCATGAAGATCAGGATGGCGAGCGCGTTCACGAAGCCGGTCATCACCGATTTCGATACGAAGCGCATCACCGTCCCGAGGTTGAGCGCCCCCGCGATCACCTGGATCACGCCCGCCAGCACCGTCGCGGCCAGCAGGTAATCCAACCCGTAGCTGCGCACGAGCGTGCCCATCAGCACCGCGGTCGCGGCGGTCGCGGCCGAGATCATGCCGGGGCGGCCGCCGAAGAAGGCGGTGATCGTTGCGATCATGAAGGAGGCGTAGAGGCCCACTTTCGGGTCGACGCCCGCGATGATCGAGAAAGCGATGGCCTCGGGGATCAGCGCCAGCGCCACCACGAGACCGGAAAGGATGTCAGCGCGGAAGTTGCCAGTCCACTGGCTGCGCCATTGCGACAGGGTCATAAGATCGTCCTGCAATTAGAAAGGCCCGCGACCGGGGAGGGGCGGGCCGGAGGATGTGAGATTTGGCGCAGCCAATACCCGGCTGACGTCGCGATGCCAAGCCCCGTAGGCCGGGTTTTAAGAAAAATTCAAAGAAGATTAGGCCGGATTGCCCGATTTCGCGGCAAATTTCGCGAGACTGGTGGCCAGATCGCCATAGCCGGTAAAACGCCGCTCATAGCGCAGTCCGAGCCGCTCCGCCGCCCCGCGCGCCTTCGCATCTAGCGCCGGATCGTCGGTCTGGGCCTGATAGATCAGCCGGTCGTAATTGCCGAACATCATCGGGATCAGCTCCGGATGACGGTCGAAGCCCATCGGCTTCCAGACGAAAGCGTCGAACTGCCGCGTCAGGAAATCGGTGAGGTAGAAGGCCGTGATCTCGTCTTCCGCCGTTTCGGCGAAGGCGGCATTGCCTTCGAAAAACGAATAACAATGCGGGCCTTCGACCATCTCGACGCCCAGGGACTTGCACTTTTCCGACAATTGTCCGCCCGTGCCGCAATCGGCATAGACCACGAAGATATCGTCGTATTGGTCGCGATAATGCAGCACCGCCTCTTCGACGGCGGCGGTGATCTTCTCGGGGTAGAGGTGCAGATTGGCGGGCAGGCAGGTCAGGTCGATATGATCCCAGCCATTGATCCGCTTGAGCGCGAGAATCTCCCGCGCGAGCGCCCCGCAGGCGATCAGCAGAAGCCGTCCCGACCCCTCGGGAGCTAAGCCATCTTTCGTTAAGGTCGTGTCGCCGGGAAGCGAGGCACCTGTCCGGGCGGTCATTCCACCCGGGCCATCATCCGGGCAACGCCTGCTGCGACGAGAACCATCAGCCCGAGCATCGCCATCGGGAACCCCGATGCGGCGAAGGCCCAGATCGTCAGGCCGGCCAGAACGATCACGAACAGGATCAGCAGCAGAAAATGTGGCAGCGGCATTTCGCGTTTCCCCCTTCCTTTCAAGTATGGGGCGGGGAAGGGCACATGAAAAGGCCCCGATGAAAAAATCGGGGCCCTCTCCATGTATGTCAGGCGTGATGCGGCCGCGATCGGCGATCAGGCGCTCATCTGGTTGTGCTTGCGAGCGATGAAATCCTTCGCCGTCTCGACCGCCACGGCGGCGTCGCGGCAATAGGCATCGGCACCGATCGCCCTTCCGAATTCCTCGTTGAGCGGCGCACCGCCAACCAGAACGATGTAATCGTCGCGGATGCCCTGTTCCTTCATCGTGTCGATCACGACCTTCATATAGGGCATCGTGGTGGTCAGCAGCGCGGACATGCCGAGGATATCGGCCTCTTCGCGGGCGATCGCCTCGAGATAGTTCTCGACCGGGTTGTTGATGCCCAGATCGACGATCTCGAAGCCTGCGCCTTCCATCATCATCGCAACGAGGTTCTTGCCGATATCGTGGATATCGCCCTTCACCGTGCCGATCACCATCTTGCCCATGCGCGGCGCGCCGGTCTCGACCAGCAGCGGCTTGAGAATGGCCATGCCGCCCTTCATCGCGTTCGCCGCCAGCAGAACTTCCGGCACGAACAGGATACCGTCGCGGAAGTCGTTGCCCACGATGGTCATGCCCGCGACGAGGGCCTTGGTCAGAATGTCATACGGCGTCCAGCCGCGGTCGAGCAGGATGCGGGTGGCCTCTTCGATCTCTTCCTTGAGACCGTCATAGAGGTCATCCATCATCTGCGCGGTAAGCTCGTCATCGTCGAGTTCCGAGAGGATGATATCGTCGTCGTCTTCGGCCATGTCCAATAGTCTCCTGCTAGCCGGTGTTACCCTGTGGTGGGGCCGTGGCCCCGTCAAGTCTTGGCGAATTGCGACATGCGCGGTGTTTTGTCCGACCTCGCATGGTGTTGCCGGGCGGATACCCGGACTCTACTTGGCAAATGTTCTCATTTCGTTCTAAATTCCGGGCATGAGTCTGCCATTCGACCTTCCCCCCGCGAACCCGTCCGAGCGTCTGCGCGCGCGCGGCGCCGCGGCGCGCCCCGTGGGCCGGTTCGAGCCCTTCTCCCGCGCGCCCGAACATGACGGCTGGGACATTCCCGAAGAGGAGCGCCTGACCCGAACCGAAGTCTCGGTAGAGCGACCGCGCTCCGTCATCACCCGCAACCAGTCGCCAGATGTGCCCTTCGAGCGCTCGCTCAACCCCTATCGCGGCTGCGAGCATGGCTGCATCTACTGCTTCGCGCGCCCCAGTCACGGCTATCTCGGCCTCTCGGCTGGCTTGGATTTCGAGACCCGGCTGATTGCGCGTCCCGAGGCGCCGCAGGTGCTCGAAGAAGAGCTGCGCAAGAAAAGCTATCGTCCGAACGTGCTCGCCATCGGCACGAATACCGATCCCTATCAGCCGCTCGAGCGCAAGATGGAGATCATGCGCGCCGTTCTGGAAGTGCTGCAGGCCTATCGCCATCCGGTCTCTATCGTCACCCGCGGCTCGACCATCCTGCGCGATCTCGACATCCTCGCGCCGATGGCCGAGGCGGGATTGGCCCAGGTCGGCGTGTCGGTGACGACGCTCGACGCCAAACTCGCCCGCGATCTGGAGCCCCGCGCCCCGAGCCCGCCGACCCGGATCCGCATGATCCGCGAACTGTCGCGCGCGGGCATCCCGGTGCGCGTCATGGCCGCTCCGATGATCCCGGGACTCACCGATCACGAGCTCGAAGCGATCCTGACCGAGGCGCGCAGGGCAGGGGCCAAGGCCGCCTCGATGATGCCGGTGCGCCTGCCGCACGAGGTGGCGCCGCTTTTCGCCGACTGGATGGAGCGGCATCACCCCGGCAAGGTCGAGAAAGTGCTGGGCCGGATCCGCGACATGCGCGGCGGCAAGCTCAACGATCCGCGCTTCGGCGAGCGGATGAAGGGCGAGGGAGAGATGGCGGAACTGTTGCAGCAGCGGTTCAAGCTGAGCTGCAAGCGGCTGGGCTTCGCGCGTCATCTGCCCGATCTCGACGTGACGCAGTTCCGCGTGCCGCCCCGGCCGGGCGATCAGCTCGAACTGTTCTGATCTCGTCTGAGACGCGTGCATGCTCCATCAGCCGAGAAAAATCCCGGCCCTTCCTTCGTATTGGTTCAAATATCCCGGGGTGAGGCCGCAAGGCCGAGGGGCAGCGCCCCTCAATCCGCGCTTAGCTGCGCCGACGTCCCCGACGTTCGCGCTTGGGCGCATCCCCGCTCAGGCCGTCATCCTCCGACGAGAACCCACCCAGAACCGAGGAAATCTGATCGAGCGTCGGGCGTTCGCCGCGCGGACGCGTCTCCAGCGCCTCGCGCATCGCGACCAGATGCTCGGCCATCGTGCCGCAGCAGCCGCCGATGATCGTGGCGCCGCAATCGCGCGCCATCACCGCATATTCCGCCATCAGCTCGGGCGTGCCGTCGTAATGGATATGGCCGTCGACATATTTCGGGATGCCCGCATTGCCCTTGGCGATGATCGGGCGCTCGGTCCCGGTTGCGGCAAAGCCAAGAACGGTGCGCAGAAGGTCCGATGCGCCGACCCCGCAATTCGCGCCGAAGGCCAGCGGCGGGTGGGCCAGCTTGTCGACCATCGAGACCATCGCCTGCGAGGTCAGGCCCATCATCGTGCGCCCTGCGGTGTCGAAGCTCATCGTGCCGCACCACGGCATCCCCGCCAGATGGCAGGCCTCGGCGGCGGCCTTGTATTCTTCCTGCGCCGAGATCGTCTCGACCCAGAGGATATCCGCGCCGCCCTCTTTCAGACCCTCGGCCTGTTCGTGGAACATCTCGACCGCGAGTTCGTGGGTCAGCGTACCCATCGGCGCGAAAATCTCACCCGTCGGGCCCATCGAGCCCGCAACGACCACCGGGCGCGACTGCTTGTCGGCGACCTCGCGGCCGATCTCGGCGGCGAGGCGGTTCAACTCGCGCACGCGGTTCTGGGCGTTGTGCAGTTTCAGTCGCGAGGCATTGCCGCCGAAGCTGTTTGTCAGGAACAGGTCCGAGCCCGCATCGACGGCGAGCGAATAGAGCTTCGCGATCTTCGCGGGCTCGTCGGCATTCCACAGTTCCGGCGCTTCGCCCGAGGCCAGCCCCATGTTGAACAGGTTGGTGCCGGTCGCGCCATCGGTCATCAGCCAATCGCGGGTTTCCAGAAGGCGGCTCAGCGCGTCGGTTTTCGGGGCGGTCATAAGGGCCTCGTCAAATGCAAAAGGGCCGCGTCTGGCGCGGCGGTTGGCTTTGTCCTGCCATGACAGGCGGGATTTGGCAAATTCGTTTCCTTCATGTTCTTGATGAAGGGGCTGCGATCTCGGCTCGATATGCAAAAGGCCGGACGCGCAGGGCATCCGGCCTTTCAATCCGTGTCATGGGCGAGGGCTCACTCGGCCTCGTCGACCACCTGACGACGCGCCTCGGCCATGCATTCGGCCATCTTCGCGCGGATCGTTTGTTCATCGGCTTTGTCGCCTAGATCGCCCGAGAGCTTGCGATACACGTCTTCGTGGCCCGCTTCCTCGAAATCGGAGGTCACGACCTCGCGGACATAGGCATCGGCCTCGGGGCCGGTCTTGCCCAGAAGGCCCGCGGCCCATTGGCCCAGCATCTTGTTGCAGCGCGCATCGGCCTTGAACTGCAGTTCGGCATCATGCGCGAACTTGTTCTCATAAGCGTTTTCGCGATCGTCGAAGGTGGTCATGGCCCTCGTCCCTCCCGGTAAAGTCTCCGTTACCATCGATATGCACATGCACAGGGCGCGCCGCAAGAGGAAAGGGCCGCGATTTGGCCGGTTTGACGGGGCTGTGCATCCGCGTGAACGGCTGTGCGCTTTACCTTGCGAGACTCGCGGGCTTGTCCTATAGGGCGGGCGACACCCTTTCGCGGACGGCGCGCAGGGGCGGCGCGGTATTCCGTTCGGGATGTGGCGCAGGCTCCCACGACGTCCGCGCCAAGCGAGAACGGAGACGCGATGGCACCCCGGCGCAAGAAGATCTACGAAGGCAAGGCGAAGGTTCTGTATGAAGGCCCCGAGCCCGGAACGCTGGTCCAGTATTTCAAGGACGACGCGACCGCCTTCAACGCGCAGAAGCGCGATGTGATCGAGGGCAAGGGCGTGCTCAACAACCGCCTGTCCGAATACTTCATGACCGGCCTGACCAATATCGGCGTGCCGAACCACTTCATCAAACGTCTCAACATGCGCGAGCAACTGATCCGCCAGGTGGAGATCGTGCCGCTCGAGGTGATCGTGCGCAACTTCGCCGCCGGTTCGATCGCGAAGCGTCTGGGGCTGGAAGAGGGCACGCCGCTGCCGCGCCCGATCGTCGAATACAGCTACAAGAACGACGAGCTGGGCGATCCGCTCGTGCCCGAGGAATACATCATCGCATTTGGCTGGGCGAGCCAGCAGGATCTTGACGACATCGTGGCGCTGGCGCTGCGCGTGAACGACTTCCTGACCGGCGTGTTCTATGGCGTCGGCATCAAGCTGGTCGATTTCAAGATCGAGATTGGCCGGGTCTGGGACGGCGATTTCATGCGTCTGATCGTGGCCGACGAGATCAGCCCCGACAGCTGCCGCCTGTGGGACGTCAAGACGGGCCAGAAGCTCGACAAGGACGTGTTCCGCCGCGATCTGGGCAACCTGACCGATGCCTACACCGAAGTCGCCAAGCGCCTTGGCGTGCTACCGACGAATACCCAGCCGATCAAACCGACGCTGATCAACTGAAAGGACCGCTCGTGATGAAAGCCCGCGTTCATGTGATGCTGAAGGATAGGGTGCTCGACCCGCAGGGCGAGGCCGTGCGCCACGCATTGGGCCATATGGGCTTCGACGGCGTCGCAGGCGTGCGCCAGGGGAAGGTGATCGAGCTGGACCTGACCGCGACCGACGCCGCCTCCGCCGAGGCCGAGGTGAAGGAAATGTGCGAGAAGCTCCTCGCCAACACCGTGATCGAGAAATACACCATCGAGATCGCCTGATCCGGGCAGGGTGGGGGCGCTGCCCCCGTGGCCTGCCGGCCAATCCCCCCCCCGCGATATTTGTACCAAGCCGAAGGCCGTACTGGCCTTACTCGACAGGTTCGACCCTCAAGGCCAGGAGTTTGCGCCCATGAAAGCCGCCGTCATCACCTTCCCCGGATCGAATTGCGACCGTGACCTGAGCATGGCCTTCGCGGCAGCCGGGGCGGATGTCGTCAAGGTCTGGCACAAGGAAACCGCATTGCCCGAAGGCATCGACATCATCGGTGTGCCGGGCGGGTTCTCCTATGGTGACTACCTGCGCTGCGGCGCCATCGCCTCGCGCTCGCCCATCGGGCAGGCCGTGGCGGATTTCGCGGGCAAGGGCGGCTATGTCATGGGGATCTGCAACGGCTTCCAGGTGCTGACCGAGATGCGGCTTCTGCCGGGCGCGCTGATGCGCAATGCGGGGCTGAAATTCGTATCGAAACCGCTGGCGCTGCGCGTGGCGACGACCGACAGCGCCTATACCTCGGGCTATGAGCTTGGGCAGGAGATCATGATCCCGGTCGCACACCATGACGGCAACTATCAGATCGACCCCGAGGGCCTCGCGCGTATCGAGGGCGAGGACCGCGTGGCGTTCCGCTATGGCGAGAACCCCAACGGGTCTGTCGACGATATCGCGGGCGTGCTAAGCGAGAACCGCCGGGTGCTGGGCATGATGCCCCACCCCGAACGCGCGATCGAGGCTGCGCAGGGCGGCGCCGACGGGGCGGCGCTTTTCCGCGCGTTGAGCGGGATGCTGGCAACCGCCTGATCTCGCGCGCTTGTTGCGCTCTGGGCCTTGGCTTAGACTTCGCGCATGACGCACGTGCAGACACGTTCGACGATTTTACCGGATGAGCCGCCCGAAGGTGAGGGCGGGCTCGGCGTTATGGCGCGCTCGCCGCGGGCCCGCTGGCTGCTGCGCATCGCGGTGGTGCTGATCCTCGCGCTGGCCGGGACGGTGATGTGGATCACCAACCAGTGGCTCACCCAGCGTTTCACCGAGACGACGCGCGTGCGCACCGAGCTGCGCCTCGCGCTCTACACCGGCAACATCATGTCGGAATTGCAGCGGACTTCCGTGGTGCCGCTGTTGCTGGCGCGCGACCCGCAACTGACGCAAGCTCTTGATACGACTGATTATTCCACTGCCTCCGCGCAGCTGATCACGGCCAAGAAAGAGGTCGCTGTCGCCTCGATCCGACTGTTGGACATGCAGGGCCGCGTTGTGGCCTCGACCAATCGCACGCAGATCGGCACGCCCTTTCCGAACGCGCCCTTCTTCGTCGATGCGACCCGTTCGCGCGGGACGATCTTCTCGGTCAACGAGCCCGAGGCAGGCGGCACCGAGTTCGACTACTCGCGGGCGGTGATCCAGAACAACAAGCCCGTCGGCGTGATCGTCGTCGAAGCGGACCTGTCGAAATTCGAGCGTGCCTGGGCGGGGATTTCCGATGCGCTGGCCGTGGTCGACAGCGAGGGCAAGATCATCCTGACGACCGAGCCGCGCTGGCGCGGCGTGACGATGTCGGAGGCGCTGGCCGCACGCTCGGCCCCCTCCGCGATCGAACGCGCGCTGCAGGCGACCGCGGACTGGGCGAATGATGCGCCCGACGCCTATCTGAAGGGCCGTGCGGTGATGCGGACCGAGGCGCGCATTCCGTTCCGCGGCTGGAAAATGATCGCCTTTACCAGCTACGATTCCGTGCGCGAACGGGTGAACGCCGTGCTCGCGCTCGAGATCATGGGCTTCGCGATCCTGCTGGCGCTGGTCTTTTACGCGCTATCACGCCGGGCGCGGCGGCAAAGCCAGGAATTGCGGGCGGAATCGGCGGAGCTGCGCCAGTTGAACGCGCGTCTGAGCCGCGAGATCGCCGAGCGTGAGAAGGCGCAGCAGGATCTGGCAGTGGCCGAGCAGACGATCGCGCAAAGCTCGAAGCTCGCCGCTCTGGGCGAGATGTCGGCTGCCGTCAGCCACGAGTTGAACCAGCCGCTGGCCGCGATGAAGACCTATCTAGCTGGCGCGAAACTGCTGTTGCAGCGCGCCCGGGTGGAGGAGGCTTTGTCCTCCTTCCAGCGCATCGACGACCTGATCGGTCGCATGGGCGCGATCACGCGGCAGCTTAAATCCTATGCCCGCAAGGGCGGCGAGGCGTTCGAGCCGGTGGACCTGCGGGTGGCGCTGTCGGAGGCGCTCTCGATGATGGAGCCGCAGCTGAAAATTCGCAAATTGCACATTTCCCGCACCATGCCGCGGAGTCCTGTTATGGTTATGGCAGACCGCATCCGGCTGGAGCAGGTGATCATCAACCTGTTGCGCAATGCACTCGACGCTACCAAGTCCGTTGAGGAACCGCAGGTGGAGTTGTTGCTTACCTCGGGGGAAACGGCCGTTCTGAGCGTGCGTGACAATGGTCCCGGGATTTCGGACCTCGACAAGCTGTTCGAGCCGTTCTGGACCACGAAGAAACCGGGGGAGGGGACGGGGCTGGGCCTCGCGATCTCGTCCTCCATCATCAGTGATTTCGGGGGGCGTCTGACCGCCCATAATTCCGAAAGCGGGGGCGCGGTGTTCGAAGTGCAGCTGCCCCTTCTGGCGGACAAGAACAGGGCCATAAAGGCCGCGGAGTAAGACATGGCAAGACTAATGAAGGTAGCGATCGTCGATGACGAGGAAGACATGCGGCAGTCGGTCAGCCAATGGCTGGCGCTGTCGGGCTTCGACGCCGAGACCTATGCCAGCGCCGAAGATGCGCTGAAAGTGATCGGCCCCGATTGGCCGGGCGTGGTGATCACCGATATCCGGATGCCCGGCATGGACGGGATGGCCTTCCTCAAGCGGCTGATGGGCATCGATAGCGGTCTGCCGGTCATCATGATCACCGGCCACGGCGATGTGCCGATGGCGGTCGAGGCGATGCGCCTTGGCGCGATGGACTTCATGGAAAAGCCGTTTTCGCCGGATCGGATGACCGAACTGGCCAAACGCGCCACGCAGGCGCGGCGCACCACGCTGGATAACCGCGCGCTGCGCCGCGATCTGGCCGAGGGCGAGAAGGTGATGGGCAAGCTGATCGGCACCTCCGAACCGATGGAACGCCTGCGCGAGGATATTCTCGATCTGTCTCAGGCTGATGGCCACGTTCTGATCGATGGCGAGACCGGCACCGGCAAGACGCTCGTGGCCCATGCATTGCACGCGACGGGTCCCCGCGCGGGAAAGAAATTCGTCATGGTCAGCTGCGCCGCGCTGACCGAGGAAGCCCTCTCTGCCAAGCTGTTCGGCCCGGTCGAGGAGGGCGGTCTGCCGCTGATGGAAGAGGCCCGCGGCGGCACGCTCTGTCTCGAGGATGTCGAGGCGCTCAGCCAGTCGCTGCAGGCGCGGCTTTTGCAATTCATCAACGATCAGGGCGCGCCGGCGGAGACCCGGATCGTCGCGATCTGCAACACCCATGGCGAGGGAAAGACGGTCGAGGACGCGCTGCGCCCCGATCTGTATTATCGTCTGGCCGCTCTGAAGATCACCCTGCCGCCGCTGCGTGCGCGCGGCGAGGATATCCTGACGCTGTTCAACCGCATGTCCGAGCAATTCGCGGACGAATACGGCTGCGACGTGCCCGAAGTGACCGCGCAGGAAGCGGCACAACTGCTGCAGGCTCCGTGGCCGGGCAATGTGCGCCAGCTGATCAACGTGGCCGAACGCGCGGTGCTGCAATCGCGCCGGGGGTCGGGCTCCATCGCGTCGCTCTTGATGACCGACGACGAAGAGGCGGGCCCGGCTGCGATCACCACAGAGGGCAAGCCGCTCAAGGAATATGTCGAGAGCTTCGAGAAGATGCTGATCGACAACACGATGCGGCGCCACAAGGGGTCGATCTCGGCGGTGATGGAAGAACTGTGCCTGCCGCGTCGGACGCTGAACGAGAAGATGGCGAAATACGGCCTCGCGCGCGCCGATTACCTGTGAGGCCTGCGCCCGCGCAGGCCCCCTCGATGCGGGCGCGTGCAGGCAGCTTTCGAACAAGACGACGTGAGCGGCGCGGGCCCGGATGGCACCGCGCCGCGGCATTTTCAGGCCCAGGGCGAAAAATCCCCGGGACGGGCCTGCCCAATCGTTGATCTTTGCCCGGAATCGGGGCGCGATTAACCCTTCCGTTACGAAAATTCGATTGTGTTCCCGGTGGCTGTGCCGCTATGGTCGAAACCAGTCGGTTTCACGCCAAACGTGTGAACCCTCCGAAATTCGCTGATGCCTTGGCCGATCCGGCGCAGATGATGCGCAAGGGGCCCCGGCTCAACCGATTGGCCGAAAGGCCGCAAGTTTGTCTCCCTCTGCCGCATATGCCGGGATGGAGGCCGTTAATTGGGCGCCAAGCGGCTAAGGCCGACCGCGCCTTGGAAAGAACCGCGATGATGCGTGACGGGATTTCGCAGATGAAGACGGGCAGGCTCGACGCCACCGCCGTCTGCGCGCATGTCCGCAGCCTCGCCTCAAGGACAGTTTCAGCCCAAGACAGCGCCGCGCCCCCGGGCCGGTCGCAAAGGGCTGACCTATTGGAATTACATGGCAAAGAAGATGCTTATCGATGCCACCCACGCGGAAGAGACCCGCGTCGTGGTGGTGGACGGCAACAAGGTCGAGGAATTCGACTTTGAGACCATCAACAAACGGCAGCTCGCCGGCAATATCTATCTCGCGAAAGTAACGCGCGTCGAACCGTCGCTGCAGGCGGCTTTCGTCGACTACGGCGGAAACCGGCACGGGTTCCTCGCCTTCGCGGAAATCCACCCCGATTACTACCAGATCCCTGTCGCCGACCGCGAAGCGCTCCTCGAAGAAGAGCGACAGCTTGCCGAGGCCGCTGCCGAGGAAGAGGAAAAGCCGAAATCACGCCGCCGCCGCTCGCGCCGGTCGTCGAACAAGGCGGAAAAGGCCAAGCAGGACGACGCGGTCGTCAGCTCGGACGAAATCCCGGGTATGGGCGTCGTCGATCCCGAGGCGGAAGACGAGAACGCCGATGCCGCCAGCGAAGAGGCGGAAGGGGACGCGCAGACGGAAACCTCCGAAGCTCCGGCCGAGGAAGCGCCCGCTTCGGAAGCTGCTGAGAAAACCGCGGCTGTGGAAGCTGCGCAATCCGACGAGGATGACAGCGACGACACGGAGGACGATGACGACGACGCGACCGAGGCCGATAGCGGCATCGAATCCGTCGCCGACGAGGATGTCGAGGAAGAGATCCGTCCGGCCCGCAAGCCGCGTCCGCGCCGCTACAAGATCCAGGAAGTAATCAAGGTGCGCCAGATCATGCTGGTGCAGGTCGTCAAGGAAGAGCGCGGCAACAAGGGCGCCGCTCTGACCACCTATCTCTCGCTGGCAGGCCGCTACTGCGTGCTCATGCCCAACACCGCGCGCGGTGGTGGCATCTCGCGCAAGATCACCAACGCCGCCGACCGCAAGAAGCTCAAGGAAATCGCGGGCGAGCTGGACGTGCCGAAAGGTGCCGGCCTGATCGTGCGTACGGCGGGCGCGCAGCGCACCAAGACCGAGATCAAGCGCGATTACGAATACCTGATGCGCCTGTGGGAGCAGATCCGCGATCTGACGATGAAATCCGTCGCACCGGCGCCGATCTACGAGGAAGGCGATCTGATCAAGCGGTCGATCCGCGACCTCTACAACAAGGATATCGACGAGGTTCTCGTCGAGGGCGAGCGCGGCTACCGCGCGGCGAAGGCGTTCATGAAGATGATCATGCCGAGCCACGCCAAGAACGTGAAGCACTACGCCGAGTCGCTGCCGCTCTTCGCGCGCCATCAGGTGGAAAGCTACCTCGCCTCGATGTTCAACCCGACCGTTCAGCTCAAGTCCGGCGGCTATATCGTGATCGGCGTGACCGAAGCGCTCGTCGCGATCGACGTGAACTCGGGCCGGGCCACCAAGGAAGGCTCGATCGAGGAAACCGCGCTCAAGACCAACCTTGAAGCCGCCGACGAAGTGGCCCGCCAGCTGCGCCTGCGCGACCTCGCCGGGCTGATCGTGATCGACTTCATCGACATGGACGAGCGCAAGAACAACTCGGCCGTCGAAAAGCGCATGAAAGAGCGCCTCAAGACCGACCGCGCGCGCATTCAGGTCGGACGCATCTCCGGCTTCGGCCTGCTCGAGATGAGCCGCCAGCGCCTGCGTCCGGGCATGATCGAATCCACGACGCAGCCCTGCGCCCATTGCCACGGCACCGGCCTGATCCGCTCCGACGACAGCCTCGCGCTGAGCGTTCTGCGCGCGATCGAGGAAGAGGGCACCCGCAAACGGACCCGCGAGGTTCTGGTGCGTGCGCCCGTCGCGGTCGCCAACTACCTGATGAACGCCAAGCGCGAACATGTGGCAGTGATCGAGGCCCGCTACGGTATGTCCGTGCGCATCGAGGCCGCGCCCGAGCTAGTCTCGCCCGATTTCACCATCGAGAAGTTCAAGACCGCGACCCGCAATGTTGCGGAAGTGGACAGCCCCGTGGTGTCCGCGTCGGCAAGCCTGATGGCCGAAATCGACGAGGCGGAGGACGAGACCGAGGCCGAAGCCGAGGCGCAGACCCCGGAGGTCGAGACCGAGGCCGAGGAGCAGCCTAAGAAGAAGCGCCGCCGCCGTCGCCGTCGCAAGAAGTCGAATGGCGAGAACGGGGAGAATAACGACTCTTCGGAGAACGGCGATCAGTCGTCGGGCGACCAGAAGTCGGACGATCAGAAGTCTGAACCGACCGGAGGTCAGGACGCGCCCGCCAAGGCCGAACCCGCGCAAGCGGCAGAGGCTCCGGCGGACGAGGCCAAGACCGAGGCGCAGACCGACGTCAAGACCGAGGCTCAGCCGGAGGAAGAAGCGCCGAAGCCGAAGCGCCGCTCGCGCGCCCGCAAGAAGGTCGAAGAACCGAAAGCGGACGCCGAGACTGCGGAAGCTGCGGTTGAGGGCACCGAGGCCAAGGCCGAGGAAGAAGCTCCCAAGCCGAAGCGCCGCACGCGGTCGCGCAAGAAGGTGGATCCCGAGGCGGATGCGCAAGCCGCCGTCGAAGGCAGCGCCGCCGGCGCCAAGGTCGAGGCCGCAGCGGCGGAGGAAGAGGCGCCCAAACCCAAGCGCCGCTCCCGTGCGCGCAAGAAGGTCGAGGAGCCCGTAGCGGAGACGCCCGAGAGCCCTGAGCCGCCGGAAACCCCGCAGCCCGACGCGCCGACCGAGCCGCAGGAGACGCCGCAGCCCGACGCGCCCGTCGAGACGCCCGAGCCTACGCCGCAGGAAACCCCTGCCGACGTGCCGCAGGAAACGCCGCCCGCGCCCGAGCCGGAAACCCCGTTCGAGCAGCCTCCGGAAACGCCGCAGCCTGATGCTCCGGTCGAATTGCCCGGTGGTCCGGCCTTCGCGGAAACCGAAGCCGAGGGCGAAACCATGACCGAGGAGGCGCCCAAGCCCAAGAAACGGGGCTGGTGGAGCCGCTGAGGCAGCCTCAGATTTGAGAAAGGCCGGGCAGAGCGCCCGGCCTTTTTCGTTTTCATATCTGCTTATCCGCGCTCAGGCGGCCAGTTCCTGTGCATGGCGGGTCAGTTGCAGCGCCGCCCGCGCCGCCTCGCGGCCCTTCTCGACGAAATGGCTGCCAAAGATCGCCCGGTGGTGATCGGTCTCCTGGAACTGATGCGGTGTCAGCGAGACCGACAGCACGGGCACGCCCGTCTCCAGCCCCACCTGCATCAGGCCATTCACCACGGCCTGCGCCACGAAATCATGCCGGTAGATTCCGCCATCGACGACCAGAGCCGCGCCCGCGATCGCCGCGTAGCGGCCCGTTCGGGCCAGTTCCTGCGCCCTCAGCGGCAGCTCGAACGCGCCGGGCACGTCGAAGACATCGACCTGCGCCGCCGGGATCTCTTCGAGAAACCCCTCGAGCGCGCGGTCGATGATATCAGCGTGCCAATTGGCCTTGATAAAAGCGTAACGGGTGTGTGTCATCGTGATCTCCTTGCTAGCGACACGTCACCCAAGGCGATCACATACAGGCCGCGCCCGCGCGAGAAGGCGCGGGATCGGCTGCATATTCTCTTCCATCCGGACTGTAACCGTCGGCTCAGGCCTCGCACCTGATCTGCTGACCCTCGCACGACGGCGAGGCGCTCGCGGGCTCGCGGATTTCGCCGCATACCGCCGGTGGGGAATTTCGCCCCGCCCTGAGAATGGCCGGAGATTGGCACGCGCTTATGTCCTCGGCAAGGGGCTCAGTTCCTCGGCCAGCCTTACCAGCATCGGGAGACTGATCATCAGCGGCGGGCCGACGCCGGGCAGGTGCGCAACGCGAGGGCCATCAGCCCCTGCGTACGAGATAGACCTTCACGCCTTCCCAATCCTCTGCCTCGACAAGCTCGTGCCCGCATTGCGCGCAAAAATGGGGCACGTCGATCCAGCTCGCCCCGTCGGTCGCGACCAGCTGGACCAGCGTGCCGGGCGCCGCCGCCTCCAACGCTTTGCGCAGGCGCAAGACGGGCAGGGGGCACAACAACCCCTTTGCATCGATTTCGACATCGGGTTTCATGCCGGAGGTTCTCGCGCGCCCGCGCTGATTTGTCCACGCTGTTGTTATCTCACGACCCGGTGACCGCGCGCGAGGAATGGGGTAGAGGAAGAACATGTTTGGAATCGATCTCGTCTCTGCCGCTTTCCTGCCCGCCGCTTTCGTGGCGCTCTTTGCGGGTCTGCTGTCATTCCTCAGCCCGTGCGTGCTGCCGATCGTGCCGCCCTATCTCGCCTATATGGGCGGGGTCAGCATGGGCGACCTGCGCGAGGGCAAACGCTCGGCGGCGGTGCCTGCGCTGTTCTTCGTTCTTGGCCTGTCGACGGTGTTCCTGTTCATGGGGTTCGCCGCCTCGACCTTCGGGCGGTTCTTCCTGACCAATCAGGTGCTGTTCGGACGGATCGCGGGCGGAGTGATCGTGATCCTCGGCCTGCATTTCCTCGGCGTCTTCCGCATCCCGATCCTCGACCGCGAGGCGCGGCTGGATGCGGGCGACCGGGGCGGCTCGAGTTTGGGTGCCTATGTGCTGGGGCTCGCCTTCGCCTTCGGCTGGACGCCCTGCATCGGCCCGCAGCTGGGTGCGATCCTGTCGCTGGCCGCCCAAGGCGGCGATCAGGCGCGCGGCACCGCGCTGCTGGCGGTCTATGCGCTGGGTCTGGGCATTCCGTTCCTGCTGGCCGCGCTGTTCATCCAGCGTGCGATCGGGGTAATGAACCGGCTCAAGGCCTATATGGGCATCATCGAGAAGACGATGGGCGCGCTGCTGGTCGTCGTCGGGATTCTGCTGCTGACCAATGCGTTCTCGGCGATCAGTTTCTGGCTGCTGGAGACCTTCCCGAGCCTTGCAGTGCTGGGCTGACGCCTCACGCCACCATCTGCACCGCGCGGACCAGATCCGCCTCGAAAGCCCGCAGCATAGCGGGCTTTTCCATGTCGGGCAGGCGCAGCAGGTAGGACGGGTGCATGGTGATCAGCATCGGCGTGCCATCGTCGAGTACCTCCACCGTGCCGCGCCGCTTGAGAAGGCCGCGCCGATCCCCGGTGAGGCACTCCAGCGCCGTCGCGCCCATCGCAAGGATCGCCTTCGGCTTCACCAGAGCGCGTTCCCGGTCGAGCCACCAGCGGCAGTGATGAATTTCCTGCCGGTCGGGCGACTGGTGGATGCGCCGTTTGCCGCGCGGGGTGAATTTGAAATGCTTCACCGCATTGGTGATGAAGGCGCGATCGCGGGACAGGCCAGCCCGCGCCGCCACCTCGTCGAAAAGCTGCCCTGCGGGGCCGACGAAGGGGCGGCCCTCGAGATCCTCGAAATCGCCCGGCTGCTCGCCCACGATCATCAGCGGCGCATCCAGCGGCCCTTCGCCCGGTACTGCCTGCGTTGCGTTCTCCCAAAGTGGGCAGCGGCGACAGCCGTTCAGCCCGGCGAGCAGCTCCGCGCGGTCGCCGACAGGCGGCGGGGTGGCGCGGTCGCTTGCCAGCCGTTCGGTGATCTTGCCTGCACGGGCCGGGGCCAGCGTGGGGGCACTTAATGCCATCTCCTCGGCGCGGGCCTGTGCGGTGGCGATCATCTCGGGGATGAGGCTGGCTTCGGGGAGGTTATGCCAATATTTGCGCGGCATTTCGGATTGCATCGCGTCGACCTTCAGCCGCGCCGGGTTGAAGATGTTGCGGAAATAGGTGCGCCAGAGGTCTTCGGCGCCATCCTCGGGCAGATCGGGGCGCGGCTGCCCCTCGCTGAAGCGCAGTTTGCCCGCTTCGAAATGCGCCGTCAGATCGGGCGTGAAGATCGTCCAGTCCATGTCGCCGAAACGTTTCACGAAGAACGGCGCGGTCAGCTCGCAGATGTAATGCGTGGGTTCGAACCACGCGGCAAAGCGGCGACGTGGGGCGTCGTGCGCCCCGATTTCGCGGAAGCGCACGAAGGCCGTCATCTTGTGGCGGTCGCGCGAGACCTCCTTGGCCATGCGGTTCAGTCGGTCGATGCGCGGATCGGCGCGGTCTTCCAGCAGGCGCCTGTCGGATCGCAGCGCCCAGAGCACCGCGTAAGCCCGCGCGAAGCGTTCCGGGTCGCGATGACAGACCACGAGCCGGGCGAGGTCGACAAAGCCCTTTGGCACGCTCACAGCGCTGCCCGTGGGGATAGGTGCGTCCTGCGCGAAGAGATCGGCCTCCGCCGCCCCGCGATGCCAGAGGAGCTCCTCGGGCGGGATGCCAGCGCCCAAGGCTGCGCGGGCCTCGTCTCGCCAGGCCTCGAACGTGCCGATCTCGGGCAAGGTGATCGTCCGCATCACAACAGCCGCAACTGCTGCGGCGGCGGGGCGAAGCGGGCGCGCAAATCGGCTGCATCGGTCAGTGCGCGCGGGTGCCAGTCCAGCAGCGTGATGAAGGGTTTCGCTTGCTTCAGATTCGCCCCCATGCGCCTCAGGTCTTCGTAGCGCAGGGTCCGGTAGCGGCGGGTCGCCAGCACCCGGTTCACCGTCTTCACCCCCAGCCCCGGCACGCGCAGCAGCATCTCGCGCTCTGCCCTGTTCACGTCGAGCGGAAACAGATGCCGGTTCGCCAGTGCCCAGGCGAGCTTGGGATCGACCGTCAGATCGAGATTGCCGTCGGTGGTGCCTTGCGAGATCTCGTCCACGTTAAAGCCGTAGAAGCGCAGCAGCCAGTCCGCCTGATACAGGCGATGCTCGCGCATCAGTGGTGGCTTGATCAGGGGCAGGGCGGCGGAGCTGTCCGGGATCGGCGAGAAAGCGGAGTAATAGACGCGTTTGAGCGCATAGCTCGAATAGAGCCGGGTCGAGGTTTTCAGGATCGTCGTGTCATTCGCCCCGTCCGCGCCGACGATCATCTGCGTCGATTGCCCGGCGGGCGCGAATTTCGGAGGGCGCTTCCCGGTGAAGCTGCGTTCCTTCCGCGCCTCGCGCAGCACCCGCACGTCGCCCATCGCGCGGCGGATCTGGGCGGGATCCTTTTCCGGCGCATAGTCCTGCACCGCGCGGTCGGTCGGCAGCTCGACATTGATCGAGAGGCGATCGGCGTAAAGGCCCGCCTCCTCGATCAGCTCGGGGGCTGCGTCGGGGATGGTCTTCAGATGGATATAGCCGCGGAAATTATGCTCGACCCGCAAGAGCTTCGCGATCCGCACCATGTCGGCCATCGTGTCATCGGGCGAGCGGATAATGCCGGAGGATAGGAACAGCCCCTCGATATAGTTGCGGCGGTAGAATTCCAGCGTGAGGGTCACGACCTCCTCGGGAGAGAACCGCGCGCGGGTGACGTTGGAACTCACCCGGTTCACGCAATAGGCGCAGTCATAGATGCAGAAATTCGTCATCAGGATCTTCAGCAGGCTGATGCAGCGCCCGTCCGGCGTGTAGGCGTGACAGATGCCGGAGCCGGTGACCGAGCCGATCCCTTTGCCATCCTTCGAGTCGCGCCGCTGCCCGCCGCTCGACGCGCAGGAGGCATCGTATTTCGCCGCATCCGAGAGGATCGCCAGTTTCTGATCGAGGGTCATCCTTGCCATGTGTTCACTATATGTTCACGCTATCTGCCTTTCAATAATTCCATGACAAAGGGGCGCGAAATCTCGCGCCCCTCGGAAAACGGCGCCCGGACCTCAGGAAGTGAGGCGGCGATACATGTGCCAGCTGGCATGACCCAGAACCGGCAGCACGATGAAGAGGCCAAGGAACATCGGCAGCATCCCAACGAACAGGCTCGCCGCGATCACCAGCGCCCAGATCGCCATCGAGACCGGGTTGGCCGCGACTGCCCGCATCGAGGTGAGGATGGCGGTGATGATGTCGATCTCGCGATCCATGATCAGCGGCAGGCCGACCACGGTGAAGGAGAACAGCAT
Source organism: Thioclava sp. F42-5 (assembly GCF_002213195.1). Taxonomy (NCBI): domain Bacteria; kingdom Pseudomonadati; phylum Pseudomonadota; class Alphaproteobacteria; order Rhodobacterales; family Paracoccaceae; genus Thioclava; species Thioclava sp. F42-5. The sequence continues at coordinate 261,410 of NZ_NBNZ01000001.1, read as the reverse complement.
CGCTGCGAAACCCGCCCCGATCAGGGTGCCGATGCTCAGCATCATCAGCCCGTTCCCGGTCAGAAGGATCTCAGGCGAGCTGGAGATGTTGGTGAAGGCCGACAGCCCCATGAACAGCGCGAAGGTGGTATGGGCGACGAAGACCCAGAACATGAACATCATCAGGATCAGCATCGCCATGGACGGCGTCTGGCGATCCTTCTCCGAGACGCAGCTGGCGATCACCTCGCGCCAGATCAGCGGCTCCTGCGCCTCCAGCTTGCGCGAGACGGTATAAAGCCCGATCGCCGCGAAGGGGGCGAGCAGCGGAAAGCCGAGCGCGAAGGGGATCAGCCACCATTCCTCGCCCTGCGCTGCGAACACCATCCAGAGCACGATGCCGCCGAGCACGTAAAAGCCCGAGAACATCAGACCGAAGGCCGGGGCGCGTTTGAAATCGTTCCATCCCGCCTTCAGGATGTCTGGTATGTCCGAGGCCTGAAGGTCGCGGATAGGCGGCACCTCGGAGGGCGGCGACACGATCGTTTGCATTGCTTTTCTCCCTGACTGAGGGCCTCTCCCAAAGGCCCGCAACTTCACGTTGCGTCACGCGGACGTGATCTGTCCAGAGAATTGCTCGCTGCGTCGCCGCGAGGCTCAGCCGCCCATCCGTTTCGTCAGCCGCAGGGAGAGCGCATAGGGCAGGCGTTTCAACAGCTTGAGTTGCCAAGTGAGGCGGCGGGGGAAGTGGGTTTCGAACCGGTCCTTGGCCAGCCCGTCTGCGATGCGGCGGGCGGCCTCGTCGGCTTCGATCATGAAGGGCATGGCGAAGTCGTTCTTCTCGGTCAGGCGAGTCTTCACGAAGCCGGGAGAGATCAGCCGCACGTCGATCTTGGGCGCATATTCGACCCGCAGGCTTTCCACTAGGTTGATCACGGCGGCTTTCGAGGCGGAGTAGAGCTGCCCTTTCGGCAGGCCGAAGATGCCCGCGACGGAGCCGAAGATCACCAACTGCCCACCTTCGCGTAGCAAGCCGGGAGCGGCCTGCGCGAACCATAGCGTGCCGAGCAGGTTCACCTCCACCAGCTTGCGCGCAGCCTCCCGTTCGATCTGCTCCACGCGGCCCGGATCGTAAAGCGCGGCGGTGATGATCATCGCATCCAGCGGCCCGTGGCTCAGGATTTCGCCGCGCGCATCGTCGAGGCTTTCGGGATCGGCGACGTCGCAGGGTACCACCTCGCCCTGACCCAGTTCTGCCTTCAACGCGTCCAGCGGCTCGACCGAGCGCGCAGACAGCACCAGCCGCGCCCCGCGGGCGGCCAGTTCGCGCGCCAGCGCCTGCCCGATGCCCGAGCTCGCGCCCATGATCCAGATGCGTTTGTCCTTGAACTCCACGGCGGTCATCCTTTCGCTAGTGGTGAGGATACGCGCCAAACCGGATCAGGGTTTCATTCCGAGGGCCTCGAGGCACTCCGCCAGCAGTTCATCCAGCGGCCGTGTGCCCGAAAGGTCCAGTATCGGTTCAGACCGGCCCGCCAGCCATTCGTGATGGCGGCTGAGCGAGCGACCCGAGAAATACGGATCGTCATAGCCCGCAGCCCAGGTCAGGAAGGAGCCGTGATTGCCCTCCATGTCGCCGCCCTTGCGGATACGCGGGCCGAAGCGCATCGCCTCGCGCTTGCGCAGGCGCGCGAGGCGGATCGGCGTCGGAGCGGTGAGAAAGACGATAAGGTCGGCGCCCGCGATCGCGGGTTCCCCCCAACCGTCGAGCGAGCCGGAGATCACCCAGCCTTCGGGCTTTTTCGCCGCCTCCATCAAGGCGAGCCGCTCTGCGGGGCGGCGTTTGACGGTGTAGGGCGGGTCGCTCTCGGCCCAATAGAATTCGTCGGTATCGAGATGGGTGACGCCCAAGCGGTCAGCCAGGCGTTCCCCCAAAGATGATGTGCCCGATCCTGCGGCGCCGGTGATGTGAACCCGCGCCGTCATTCGCGATCAGCTATCCGCCTGCGCGTCGGCGCGGGATTTGCCTTCGAGGCCGAGCGCCAGCGTCGCTGCCATGAACCCGTCGAGATCGCCGTCGAGCACGCCCTGCGTGTCCGAAGTCTCGTATTGGGTGCGCAGGTCTTTCACCATCTGGTAGGGCTGCAGCACGTAGGAGCGGATCTGGTTGCCCCAGCCGGCCGAGCCCTTGTTCTCGTGGGCTTCGTTGATCGCCGCGGTGCGCTTTTCCAGCTCCATCTGATAGAGCCGCGATTTCAGCGCTTTCATCGCGATGTCGCGGTTCTGGTGCTGCGATTTCTCGGACGAGGTGACAACGATGCCGGTCGGGTGGTGGGTGATCCGCACCGCCGAGTCGGTCGTGTTGACGTGCTGACCGCCAGCCCCCGAGGAGCGGAACGTGTCGATGCGGATATCGGCGGGGTTCACCTCGATCTCGATATTGTCGTCAACGACCGGGTAGACCCAGACCGAGGCGAAAGAGGTCTCGCGCGTGCCCTTGCCGAAGGGTGAAATCCGCACGAGGCGGTGCACGCCCGATTCCGATTTCAGCCAGCCATAGGCATTGGGACCGGAAATCTTGTAGGCGCAGGACTTGATCCCGGCCTCGGCACCCGGTTCTTCGGATTGCAGTTCGACCTCGTAGCCGCGCTTTTCGGCCCAGCGGACATACATCCGTTGCAGCATCGAGGCCCAGTCGCAGGCCTCGGTGCCTCCCGCGCCCGCATTGATCTCGAGGAAGGTGTCGTTGCCGTCGGCCTCGCCGTCGAGAAGGGCTTCCAGCTCTTTCGACGCGGCGGTTTCCTTCAGCGCGGCGAGCGACGCTTCTGCTTCGGAGACGACTTCCTCGTCGTCTTCCATCTCGCCAAGTTCGATCAGTTCGACATTGTCCTCCAGATCCTGCTTGATCCGGTTATAGGTTTCGAACTTGTCCATCAGTTGCTGCCGGTCGCGCATCAGTTTCTGCGCGCGCGCCTGATCGTCCCACAGGGTGGGGTCTTCGATCATCGCGTTGAATTCCTCGATCCGGTGCGGCGCGGTCTCGAGGTCCATCCGCTGGCCGAGCAAGGTCAGGGACTTGCGGATCTGTTCGACGGTATTCTGCGTCTCGGCGCGCATCTGTCATCCTCTTGAAAGCTTGGTCCGCGTGATACGAGATCGGCGCGGCGCCCGCAAGGCGGGGCGGGGGAAATTGCGTGGGCCGCGCGGCGTTGGAAAGCCGCGCGGCCCTTGTGTTCGAGGCCCCCGGATGCCGAGCGGGATGCGGCTCAGCTTGCCTCCAGCGCGGCGATGATCGCGCCGAAATCGCTAGCTTTGAGCGAGGCCCCGCCCACCAACGCGCCGTCGACGTTGGAGGTCGCGAAGATCTCCTCGGCATTGCCGGGTTTGACCGAGCCGCCATAGAGCAGCCGCATGCCGTTGCCTGCGTCGGCGAAGCGCGCGATCAGCGTGTTGCGCATGAAGTCATGGACCTCCGCGATCTGATCCAGCGTCGGCGTGCGACCCGTGCCGATCGCCCAGACGGGCTCGTAGGCGATTACGCAATTGGCGGCCGTCGCACCGTCGGGAACGGAGCCGGCAAGCTGTTCGCCGATCACGTCGAGCGTCTGTTCGCCGTCGCGCTGCGCTTCCGTTTCGCCCACGCAGATCACCGCGATCAGGCCTGCGGCGATCGCAGCCTCGGCCTTGGCGCGCACAATCAGATCGCTTTCATGATGATCGGCACGGCGTTCGGAATGGCCGACGATGACGTGAGAGCCACCCGCATCCGCGATCATCTGCGCCGAGATGTCGCCCGTATGTGCGCCGCTCTCGTTCATGTGGCAATCCTGCCCGCCGACCGCGAGCTTGCCGCCCGCCGCCTCGGCCATCGCGCCGATCAGCGTCGCGGGCGGGCACAGGAGCACGTCACAGGCGGGCGAGGGATGCCCCTCGACAAGGGATTTCACCTCGCCCAGGTTGCTCTTGAGCCCGTTCATCTTCCAATTGCCGGCGGCCAGCTTCTTGCGCATGCCTGTCTCCCTTATGTCATTCGGGCCGACATTAGGGCAGGGGGATCGCACTCGCAAAGGGCAAATTGGCGCGGGAGCGGGGCTCAGCCGTTGGTCTGGGGGGCTTCCATATCGGCGAATTTGATCGACTCGCCGCAGCCGCATTCATCGACGACGTTCGGATTGCGGAACTTGAAGCCGCTTTCGAGAAGACCGGTCTCGTAGTCGATCTCTGTGCCCAGCATGAACATCTGCGCCATCGGTGCGATCAGAACCCGGGCGGGGCCCTTTTCCACGACGATATCCATCGGTCCGGCCTCGGCCGCGACCTCCATCGTGTATTCCATGCCCGCGCAGCCCCCTTTCTTCACGCCGATGCGGAAGCCAGCCGCGTCTTCGCGCGACATCAGCTTGGCGATCTGCGCGACGGCGGCGTCGGTCAGGGTTACGGGGTCTTGTCCGGGAACGTTGAACATGGGGGCTCTCCTTCACCGAGTAATTTAGTCGGGCACGGGCAGGATTCCAAGGGGCGGCAAATGTCCCAAAAGCGCGAGCGTGGCGTAAGAGGCGGCGAGCGCCCAGCCGAAGGAGGCCAGCGTGCCGATGATCACATATTCGGATTTCGGATTCGCGCCGTCTTTTGACACCGCCTCGAAGCGCAGGATCGACTTTGCCGCGATCAGGAAGCCGATGCCCGAGGGCTGTCCCGCCAGCACCAGCAGAAAGATCAGCCCGCGCTCGAGAAGCCCGATCATCCGCCCGCCCTGCGGCAACCCCTCGGGCGGTGCGTCCTCTTCGTAGCGCACCATCAGCATGCCCACCGCGAAACCGCCGGCGCGGGTGGTGATCAAAAGGCCGGTGGCGAGCGTCAGGACGCCGGGGAGCCATGAGAGGCTCGCCCAGAGCGCGTTGGCCCAGAATGTCGGGACGGCGGTGGCGATCAGCGCGGTCGCAGCCAGATGGGCGGCCTGATCGCCAAGGAAGGCGGCGAGGGGATGTTCGCGCGGTGCGAAGCTCTTGGCCACATCGATCACCAGATGGCTGAGCGCGACCAGCGCCAGCACCCCGATCAGCGTCCACGACAGTTGCAGCCCTGCCAACAGCGTCAGCCCCGTGAGGATCGCGATATGCGCGGCCAGCGCGGCCTCGTCCCGCCCGGCCTTCTTCGCCGCCATGCCGCTGCTTTGAAACGCGAAATCTGTGAAGGCATGGGCAAAGACAAGCGCCGCGAAAGTCTCGATCATTGGGTCTCCTCGATCATCGCCAGGGCCTCCACGATGGCGGGGTAGGCCGCGCTTGCCAAGGCCTGTGCCAGCGATTGCCGGGTGATGCCGATCTCGGAGGCGGCGGCGGTTTGGGTCGGCGGATCGAGGCGCAGCATCGGCGCGATTGCGCGCGCCTGCGCCGGGGTCCACGCCTCCGAGATGTGATCGAACAGCCGGAACGCCGCGCCAAGCGCCCCGCCCGCAGCATGGGCAATGCGCGGCCCCTCCAAGCTATCCAGCAGATGGCCCGAGGCGGTGAAGGCCGGGCCCGATGCCCCGTTCAGGTCGCTATCCGCAGGCAGCGTGCCGTCGCCCTCGGCAATCGCGATCCGGGTCGAGAACGCCTCGCCCAAGGCGCGCAACTCGGCCCGGATCAGCAGCGCGAGCCTAGCCTGAAGGCGCGGGCTGGGTATCGCGAATTGCCACCCATCTCCGCGATTGCGGGCAAAGTGACTTTCCCGCAGAAGCGGAGACAATGCCGCCGCCGCGCCCTCGATCGCATCGAGTGCCGCGCCCAGCTCGGAGGCCGAGAGCCGAGTCGAGGCGACGATATCGCCGGTGAGAACACAAAAATAAGCCATGCGCAGGTTTTAGCGCCTGCGCATGGCAATATGCAATTAAAAAAGCCTGCATCTAAAGTCTAGCAGGTAAAAATGCCTGCGTCACTCGTCGAGGAACGGGTAATCCGTGTAGCCCTGAGCACCGCCGCCGTAGAACGTTTCCGAGTTCGGCTCGTTCAGCGGAGCGTCCTTCGCGAAACGCTTGGGCAGGTCCGGATTCGCGATGAAGAGCTTGCCGAAGGCCACCGCCGCCGCACCCTCTTTCAGTGCCGCTTCGGCCATCGCCTTGTCGTAGCCGTTATTCGCGATATAGGGCGCCTTCGACTTCGCGCGCAGCGTCTCTATCCCGTCCTCGGGCCATTCGCGCGGACCGCCGGTCTGGCCTTCCACGAAGTGGACATAGGCCATAGGCTTGGTGTTGAGGAAATCGATCACCGCGCCGAACAGCTCGGCCGTGTTGCTGTCGATGCCCACGTTATTCGCGTTCGACCACGGCGAGAGACGGATGCCCACACGCTCGGCGCCCAGCACCTCGGTGACCGCATCGACCACTTCGCGCAGGAAGCGGGTGCGGTTCTCGATCGAGCCGCCGTACTCGTCTTCTCGTTTGTTCGAGGTGTCGCGCAGGAACTGATCGATCAGATAGCCATTCGCGGCGTGAATCTCGACGCCATCGAAGCCCGCGGCCTGCGCATTGCGCGCGGCCTTGCGGTAATCTTCGACCGTCGCTGCGATTTCCTCGACCGTCAGCGCATGCGGCGTGGTGGTCGCCACGAAGCCTTCGCCGTCGAAGGTCTTGGCCTCGGCCGAGATCGCAGACGGCCCGACCGGGTCACGCCCGTTCAGCAGCTGCGGCACCGAGATCCGGCCGACATGCCAGATTTGCGCGACGATCTTGCCGCCAGCCTCATGCACCGCGTCGGTGACTTTCTTCCAGCCCGCGACCTGCTCCTCGCTGTAGATGCCTGGCGTCCAGGCGTAGCCCTGACCCATCGGCGAAATCTGCGTGCCTTCGGTGACGATCAGCCCGGCGCCTGCACGCTGGCGATAATACTCGACCGTCATATCGGTCGGGTGCAGATCGGGGGCACGGTTGCGGGTCAGTGGCGCCATCACGAAGCGGTTGGCGATCTCGATCGCGCCGAGCTTCGTGGGGGAGAATAGCGTATCAGCCATGTCAGTCCTCTCATCGGGTTTGACGTTCGGCCAGATGACATGGGGCTGCGCGGGCGGGCGGCAAGTCCATCGCAGTGCGAAGGTTGTGTGCGCAAATGCAAGGAAACAAAAAGGGAGCCGCGCGGCTCCCTTCCTCTTGGTCGGAAATATCCTGGAAGCACCCGCAGGGTGCGGGGCAGAGCCCCTCCAAGCCTCACATGAAGCCTAGTTCCAGCCGCGCCTCGTCGGACATCATGTCCATGCCCCATTGCGGATCGAAGGTCATCTCGACATCGACATCGCGCAGACCACCGACGCAGGCCACGGCATCGTGAACCCAACCCGGCATCTCGCCCGCGACGGGGCAGCCCGGAGCGGTGAGCGTCATGATCACCTTCGCGTCATTCTCAGGGCTGATCTCGATGGTGTAGACGAGGCCGAGATCATAGATGTTCACCGGGATTTCCGGGTCATAGACGGTGCGGCACGCTTCCACGACATTTTCGTAGAGCGGATGGTCGGTCGTCGAGGGCTTGATCAGCGGCGTGCCTTCAAGCGGCTCTTCGGGCGTGGCGGTCATGGCGGCTTCTTCCATCGGCAGGGGCGCCGGCAGGGCGCCTATCGAATTACTCGACTGTTTATCTAGGTGATAGGACCCGAGCCGTAAAGGGAGCTGTGGGCAGTCTGCTGATATGTGATGTCGCAGCGCTGCGAAGAGGCAATGACGGAACGTTGTTTGTAAGGGACGCGTCCGAACCCCGGGTGGCGCGTGGCTTTGTGTGGGGCCGGGCGCTCAATCTCGCAAGCCCGGCGGGCGCTTGAGCCTGCGATGACATCGACAACGCGCCTTCCCGGGGAAGGTTGGGCGCGGCCCGGGGCTGGTCGCCCCGGACCAACGGGAGGAAGCGGCGCTCTCTTCACAACGCTCGCCGCTTGACGCCCCGCACGCTTCGCGCCAAACCGATCCCATGTTGCCCGAAGAGAAACTCGACCAGATCCTCGCGCGCTTCGAGTACCTCGAGGCGCTGCTCAACGCTGGCGCGGAACCCGCCAAGATCGCCGAGATCAGCCGCGAATATTCCGAATTGAAGCCGGTCGTCACCCAGATCGAGGCATGGCGTCAGGCCCGCGCCGATCTGGCCGAGGCGGAAGGCTGGATGACCGATCCGGAAATGCGCGATCTGGCCGAAGAGGAATTGCCGCGTCTCAAAGCCCGTATCCCCGAGATGGAACAGGCCTTGCGCGTGGCGCTTCTGCCCAAGGATGCCGCCGACGCGCGCCCCGCGATCCTGGAGATCCGCCCCGGCACGGGCGGCGAGGAAGCGGCGCTGTTCGCGGGTAACCTGTTGCGTATGTATCAGAAATACGCCGAGAAACATGGCTGGCGTTTCGAGATGATGGAGTTGACCGAGACCGAGCTGGGCGGCGTCAAGGAAGCGGTGGCGCGCATCGAAGGTGAGGGCGTCTTCGCCCGGCTGAAATACGAATCCGGCGTTCACCGCGTGCAGCGCGTGCCGGAAACCGAGGCCGGCGGACGCATCCACACGTCTGCCGCGACCGTCGCCGTTCTGCCCGAGGTCGAGGCTGTCGATATCGACATCCCCGCCAATGATATCCGGATCGACACGATGCGGGCCTCCGGGGCGGGCGGGCAGCACGTCAACACGACGGATTCCGCGGTGCGCATCACCCATATCCCGACCGGGATCGTCGTGACTTCGTCGGAGAAATCCCAGCACCAGAACCGCGCCAATGCGATGGCGGTGCTGCGCGCGCGGCTGTTCGAGGCCGAGCGCGACCGCGCGGCTTCGGAACGTGCCGAGACGCGGAAATCCCAGGTGGGTTCCGGCGACCGCTCGGAGCGCATCCGCACCTATAATTTCCCGCAAGGGCGGCTGACCGATCACCGCATCAACCTCACGCTCTATTCCCTTGATAAGGTTATGGAAGGCGAGATCGACGAAGTGGTCGACGCGCTGATTGCCGACGATCAGGCGGCGAAACTGGCGGAGATGGAGGCGTGAGGGCGCAGGATGCGTTGGTCGCCGCGACGCGGCGTCTGCGCGAGGCCGGGATCGAGGGCGCGCAGACCGACGCGCGCAGGCTTTTGGCCCATGCGCTGCAGATCGCGCCCGACCGACTGACGCTGGCGCTGCAAGACCCGCTGCCAGAGGACGCAGCCGCCCGGTTTGAGGCGGCGCTCACCGCCCGCGAGGCGCGCCAGCCCGTCGCCCAGATCACGGGCAAGCGCCTCTTCTGGGGGCATGAATTCCGCGTCACCCGCGACACGCTCGACCCACGCCCGGAGACGGAGCTGCTGGTCGAGGTGGCGCTGGAGCGGCCCTTCGTTCACGCGCTCGACCTCGGAACGGGCACCGGCTGCATCCTGATCTCGCTGCTGAAATCCATGCCCTTCGCGGCAGGGACGGGGACAGACCTGTCTCAAGCCGCGCTTGAGGTCGCGAAAGCCAATGCCGAGGCGCTCGGTGTCGCCAAACGCGCCAAGTTCCTGATTTCAGACTGGTTTGCCAATGTGCCGGGGCGTTATGACCTCATCGTCGCGAATCCTCCTTATATTGCGGAAGACGAGATGGCGGGGCTCTCTCAGGACGTGCGTGACTGGGAGCCGCTCTCGGCGCTGACGCCGGGCGGCGACGGGCTCGACGCCTATCGCGCCATTGCCCGCGGCGCAGGGGCGCGGCTGATGGCGGGCGGACGCCTCGCCGTCGAGATCGGTCCGACGCAGGCGCAGGCGGTTAGCGATCTCTTCGCAGCGCAGGGCCTTGAGAACATCGAGACCCGCCGTGATCTCGACGGCCGCGACCGCGTCATTTTGGCGCATAAACCCGGTGATCCGGCGGATTGCGGCACGTCCTGAGCACGAAATCGCGCAAAAACTTGGGGAAAACCCCGCGAATCCATCGAAATCGCGGATTTGACCGATTTTCTGACTTGAAAGGTCGCCCCTCGCATGTTTAGTCAAGCCTGTGCAGGCCGGATATTGATCCCCCGCACGGCTCAGCTTCACAGCGCGGGTGTTTGGAACGAAACCGGGCAGGTATGCCCAGCGTGACAGTTCAGCCCGCAGGCCCTGCATTAGCGGCCATTTCCGAAAAGCCCGTGACAACGGGCCAAGAAAACGAAAGCCATGAGATCTTCGAAATCCCGTTCGCGTAACAAGTCGAACCGTCAACGGTCGATGGGCAATATCGTCAACCGCGTCTTCGACAGCTCCGGCCCCGAAGGCAAGGTGCGCGGTACGCCGCAACAGATCATCGACAAATATCTGCAGCTCGCGCGCGATGCGCAGCTCGGCAACGACCGCGTGGCCGAACAGAACTTCCTGCAGCACGCAGAGCATTACACGCGAATGCTGGGCGAGGCGCAGAAAGAACAGGCCCGCGAGCAGGAAGCCCGCAACCAGCAGCGCCAGCAGAACAACCAGAATAACGGCAACCAGAACAATGGTGGCCAGAATAATGGTGGTCAGAGCCACGGCGGCCACGGGCAAAGCGGCGGCCAGAACAGCGGTCAGAACGACGGTCAGCAGAATGACGGTCAAAACGAGACCGGCTCGAAAGGGGAGGCTCAGGACAATGCGTCCGAGCGCCGCGACGAGCGCTCCGAGGGCAGGTCGTCCGGGCGCAAGCGGAGCGAAAGCTCCGAGATGATGCCGCCGATGCCGCAGCTGGACTCCGATGACGATTCCACCCTCGTCGATACGCCCGAAAGCCGTAGTCGCGGCGACGACGCGCCGAAGGCGGAAGAGCCCTCCGAAAAGCCGGAGAAGGCCGAGAAAGCTGAAAAGGCCGAGAAGCCCAAGCGTCCGCGCGCCCCGCGCAAGCCGCGCGCTCCGAAAGCCGAAAAGGCCGAAAAAGCCGAGGCGAGCGCCGAGCTGCCGAAGGCTTCAGGCGAGTAAAGCCTCCCAAGAGATAGCGCGAGGCCCGCCAAGTTGGCGGGCCTTTTTGCATCTTGGGAGCGGGGCGGACGCTTCGCCCGTCTGGTCCGCGTGCGGATACACCCGGCCGCAGCTGCCATCCATCAGATGTGCCACGTGCAAGCCGACACGCGCGAACCGCGCAGCTCTCTCTATCGCGGCAGTTCAGCGGTGTGACCGGTCAGCATCGACGTGGGCAACTGGCCAATCCCGGAAATGAGGGAAGCGAAGACGATCTCGGCACCGCGAGGCAAGTCGTCCTCGCGCGCGGCGCAGATCATTCCTGTCCCGCGACGATGCGCGCGAGGCGGCAGAACTGCTCCAGCGTGACCCGTTCGGCGCGTTCGGTGGGCGCGATCCCAGCCTGCTCCAGCTTCGCCTCGATATCAGGGGCGACACCCTTGAGCGAAGCCCGCAGCATCTTGCGGCGCTGGTTGAAGCCCGCAGCCACGACCCGGCTGAGCGTTGCCGCATCGGCCGGATAGCGCGGCTCGGGCAGGGCGCGCAGATGCACCACCGCCGAATGCACCTTGGGTGCGGGCGTGAATGCCTCGGGCGGCAGGCTCATTACGATCTTCGCCTCGGCGCGCCATTGCGCGAGGATCGCGAGGCGGCCGTAATGCTTAGAGCCCGGCTTCGCCACGATCCGCTCAGCCACCTCGCGCTGGAACATCAGCGTCAGGCTTTCCCAGAAGGGCGGCCAGTCTTTCGGCGTCAGCCAGCGCACCAGCAACTCGGTGCCCACGTTATAGGGCAGGTTCGCGGCGATCTTGATCGGGGGCGTGAGATGCGCGAGCGGATCGACCTGCAGCGCATCGCCATTGATCACTTCGAGACGGCCCGGATAGGCCTCGGCGATCTCGGCCAAGGCGGGCAGACAGCGTGTGTCCTTCTCGATCGCGAGCACCTTGCGCGCGCCCTCGGCCAGCAGTCCGCGCGTGAGGCCGCCGGGGCCGGGACCGACCTCCAGCACGTCGGCACCCGTCAGATCGCCCGCCGAGCGCGCGATCTTCGCGGTCAGGTTCAGGTCCAGCAGGAAGTTCTGCCCGAGGCTCTTCTTTGCCACCAGGTCATGCGTCTGCAGAACCTCGCGCAGCGGGGGCAGCCCGTCGATCGTGGCCATCACGCAGCCTCAGTCATGCCGGGCCGCTCCCATCCGGGCCGCCATCTCCAGCGCCGCGATCAACGAGGCGGGGTTGGCGCGGCCCTGACCCGCGATGTCATAGGCAGTGCCATGATCGGGTGAGGTGCGCACGAAGGGCAGGCCGAGCGTGATATTCACCCCGCCGTCGAAATCGAGCGTCTTGATCGGGATCAGCGCCTGATCGTGATAGGCGCAGATCGCCGCGTCGTAATTCTGCCGGGCGCGCGCGTGGAACATCGTGTCGGCAGGCATCGGGCCCGCAACCGCGTAGCCCTCTTCGCGCAGACCGTCGAGCGTGTCGGCGATCCAGTCGCCTTCCTCGATGCCCATCGCCCCGCCTTCGCCTGCATGCGGGTTCAGCCCCGCGACCGCGATCCGTGGGGCCGAGAAGCCGAAATCGCGCCGCAACCCTTCATAGGTGATCCGCACCGTCTCGCGCAGAAGCTGCGGGGTCAGAAGTTTCGGTACTTCGGAGAGCGCGACATGGATCGTGGCGGGCACCACGCGCAGCGGCGGGTCGACTCGCGACGAGGCGAGCATCATCACCACCCGCTCGACGCCCGCGAGATGGGCCAGATATTCGGTATGGCCGGGGAAGGTGAACTTTGCCCCGTCTTTCAGCGCTTTCTTGTTGATCGGCGCGGTGGTGAGCGCAGCCCCTTCGCCGCGCATCACCAGATCGACGCCGCGCGCGATCACGTCGATCACGGCTTTCGCATTTGCGGGATCGGGCTCGCCCGGAAGGGCGGCGGCGGGAAACTGGTGGGGCAGCACCGGCAGCCCGGCGCTGGCGTGGCGCAGCGCGTCGGCGGGTCGGTCGATCTCTCGGATTTTTGTGCCGCGCGGCAGATGCGCGGGGTCACCGATCCAGACGAAGGGCAGTTTCGCGCCGCAATGTTCCCAGGCGCGGGCGGCGATCTCGGGGCCAATCCCCGAGGGGTCGCCGCAGCTGAGGATCACGGGGCGGTCGGGCGCACGGGCCGCGGTGCGATCGGTCGGCTGGGCGCTCATTTGCGCACGATGACCGCTTCGGCTTCCAGATCGGCCATGTAGCCATTGGCGTAGGATTCCAGCGCCTTGTTCTCGAGAGCCGCGCGGACCTGATCGCGGTCGGGAGCCGATTGGTCACCTTGGGGCGCAACCTTGCGATCGCAGAGCATCACGAGCACGTCGTTGGCGCCTTGCGGGATCACTTCGGTCTCGCCCACATCGAGATGCGCCAGCGCGAGACCGATATTGGTCGGAACCTGCGCCTGCGCCACGTCCTCATGCTTGGTGAGCGCGCTCGGCGGGAAGCCCTTGCCGATCGTGTAGAGCTGGTTGCATTCGCGCGCCGCGGCCACCTGGCTCTGGATCTTGGCCGATTGCTGCGAGCCGGTCGGGCCGATCGCGAAGGTCATGTAGCTGAGCGTCTGCGGGCCCGACGGCGCATCGCCGTCGCCGATCGCGCGCAGCATGAAGACCGCGACCGCGCCTTGCAGCTCGATCGGCTGGGTCGCGGTGCCGGGCTTGAGCTTGAGCACCACGCCGCGCAGTTGCGGCGGCAGCTTGTCGATCGGCATCCAGTCCAGACGCCCACCGCGTGCACGCGACGGCGCGGCCGAATATTGACGCGCGAGCGCGGCGAAAGCGCCTTCGCCCTGCGCGGCCGACAGCTGACGCGCTTGCCCCATCGCGGCCCGGGCGCGGCCCTGCGGTGCGGGGATGATCGCCTCCGATATCAGCACCTTCACGCCCTTGCCGGTCTGGCTCTCGGGCATCATCGCGCGGTCGACGTCGGATTTCGTGATGTTCACCTGCGGCCCGAAGCGTGCGCGGATCACCTGGCGCCAGACAAGGCCGGCTTCGGTGAAGTTGCGGAACGTGTTCGGATCGACGCCTTCCTTCTGCAGTGCCTGCACGAATTCGTCGCCGGTCATGTTCGCGCGGCCAGCGAATTCATCCATGCCCTTCTGGATCGCGGCTTCGTCGAGCTTGATGCCGATGCGCTTGCCGGCCCAGATCCGCAGACGGTCCTCGATCAGCGCCTTCTCGGCGTCCTCGCGCGTGTTCGCGCCGGCGTTCAGCAGCTGCATGAAGCGCTGCCGCTGGTTGATTTCGTAGTCGGTCACGCCCATGCCGTTGACGGTGACGACGGGCGCGAAGCTACCGCCCGATTGCGCCTGCGCCGTTCCTGCGGCGAAGGGCAGGGCGAGCATCAGCGCCAGAAGGGTGAGCAGTCGGGTCATCATCGTCATGAGCGTGCCTGTCCGTTTCGTCTCGTTCAGTCCTGGCCCTTGGGGCCTCGTTGATCCTCTGGGCCCGCTGGGCCGCTTTGCGATCCCCGGCCTCAACTTCCGCACATTCGCCGCGCGGGCGCACCGTCGCTCGCGCCGAAGCCGACGAGTTGGACGGATAGGCCGAAATCGGTCTCAGGGGCTACACTAGTGGATGACGTGAAGCGGCGCGAGAGGGAAAGATCAACCGCGATGCATTCGGTTTGGTAGCGCAGGCCGAGCTTGGCGCGCGCGGCGCGCTCGGCGGTGAAATCGTAACGTGTGCTCATCGTGCCCGACCAGCCGGCGCCCCAGCGCCACGCCGTGTCCAGCATCAGCTCGGACATGTTGTCGTCGCGTCCTTCGGCGGGGTTCTTCTCGAGCCAGAGATAGCCCGCCGAGATGTCGAAGTCAGTTCCGACCCGCGATAGCCGCACCTCGTCGCGCGACACGGAGAAGTTATCGTCGAACAGCGCGCGGTTCGACAGCGTCAGCCCGTTCGCGGTTGCGAGATGGGTCGCGAGAAGCCAGTCGGATTTCGTGCCCGACAGCCCGGTGCCCTGCGAGAACTGGTTCAGGTCGCGCTGGCGGAACACACGGCCCGCCGCGACGCCAAGCGACCAGCCGGAGCTGTCATAACGCGTCCAGCCGAGCCCGACATTGGCGCGCAAACCCGTCTCGCGGGCATCCTCGCCCGGAAAGCGGGTCAGCGAGAACAGGTTGCCGCCGTCGAATTCAGGCAGCTGGCTGTCCTCGTTGGGAGCGTCCTTCAGGTGATCCGGCGCCCAGACGACCTGCGCAACCGGCTCGATCACATAGGCCGCGCGACCGCTCGTCTTGACCCAGGGCCAGCGGATCTCCGCGGCGACGGTAGGCTGGCCACGCAGGATCGTTTCGCTGAAGGCGGGGTCCTGGTTGGTCTCGATGATGTCGCCCGCGAATTGGGTCTCGATCGACCCGAGCATGCCCGGCCCGAACAGCCAGTTGCGCCGCCAATCGGCGGTGAGCGAGCCACGCACCATGTCGCGCCCGTCGGGGCGACCGTCGCCGTTCAGATCGACCGTCGCATTCGAAGCGCGCCGCGTGGCGAGGGTGGAAAACCGCACGCTGGCCTGTCCGCCGATCCCGGCGGGGCGGAAGGTGCGGAGCCATTCTCCGGTGCCGCTCAGCATTGGCTCGGTGGCGTTGCTCTCACCCGCGCGCAGGGAGTGGACATTGCCGACGCGGGCCCAGATCAATTCGTCGCTGCGTACCCGTTCGAGCGTGACGCCCGACCACAGGCGGTCATCGTCGCTGAGCCCGTAATTGAGCAGGTAGCTGTCGTCGCTGACCAGCCGAAGCTGCGCGGTCAGGCGAAACTCGCGCGGAAGCTGCGCCTCGAGATCGCCGAAGAGATAGCCGCGCGTGCCGCTGCGAATGTCGTCATTGCTCAGCGCGCCGGACCATTCCATCTTGCCCCAGTTGAAGGCCTGCCGATAGCGCAGGTTCAGTGTCTCGGTGCGCGAAGTGGCGAAATAGGGCGTCACCGTCAGATCTCGGCTGGGTCCGAGCGCGATGAAATAGGGTACCAGAAGCCCCGGGCCGAGACCGCTCGTGGTGCGGAAACGCGGAGCGAGGAAGCCCGTCATCCGCTTCACGCCTGGCGCGGGCAGCCGCAGCCGAGGCAGGTAGGCGATCGGCACGCCCGCCGCGCGGAACTGGGCGTCCTCGAATACGATCTGGCGCGTCGTCGCGTTATGCACGACGCGGCTCGCACGGATTTCCCAAAGCGGCGTCGGATTGGTCCGGCATACCTCGCAAGACGACGCCACGACCTTGTCCATGATGGTGATCGCGCCCTCGCGCCGCTCGATCCGGGCGGCGGCGAGCTGCAATTCGCGCGCCATCACCATGCGCGCGCTCAGCAGGATGCCGTTTTGCAGGTCGGAGGACAGTTCTGCCTGCGAGGCGAGGATCACCGCCTGCGACTGGCCGGGCTGAACCAGCCGGATCGGACCTTCGAGGTAAAGCTTGTCGGCCTTCTGGTCATAGACCACGCGTTTTGCAGACAGCCGGTTTGACTTGTAGAAGACCTCGACATTCCCTTCCGCGACCAACTCGTTCTGGTTGCGGATCGCGACCCGATCGGCCAGCAGCGTCGCCAATTCGTCCGAGGCGGGGATCGCCGCACCCTGCGTTGCGGGGGCCGTATCGGTCGCTGTTTGGTCTTGCGCGCGCCCGGGCTGCGGCCCTGCCACGCCAAGCGCGACGATCAGCGCCAGAGCGCTTGCCCGTCCTGCCAAAGCGCCGAATTGCCGCCGCATCACCCATCCTCCCGGTGCAGAAGCCGCGCCAGCGGCAGCATCAACCCGATCACCGGCGGCGCCCAGGCCGCGAGTAGAACGGGAATCTGTCCGTTATCGCCCAGAACTTGCGCGATATTGCGCAGGAAGAACAAGCCCAGACCGGCAGCCAAGGCGAAAAGAACCTTCGCGCCGATGCCGCCGAAGCGCACATGGTCCATCGTGAAGCTCGCCGCAATCAGGACCATCGCAACGAAGAGCACCGGCAGCGCGAGCTCCATCTGCAGCCACACGATATGGCGGCGCGCGGAGAAGCCTGCGGCCTCCAGCGAGGCGATGAAGCCCGGCAATTGCCAGATCGGCACTGCGGAGGGCTTGCCGAAACTGTCGCGGATGCTCGCCACCGTCAGGTCGGAGGGCAGCGAGAGGCTGTCTTCGATCGTAGCGTCGCGCTCGGGGTTGGTGGAGTCGCCCAACGGCCAGTCTTTCACGTCCTGCAACTGCCACGCGCCCGGCACCAGCGTCGCGGTTTTCGCGTCGATCCGGCGCACCGGGCCGCGTTGAGGGTCGAAAATCAGGAAGGTCACTCCATGCAGCGTCGTTGCATCGCCATTCGCGCGATCGGCATGAATCACCGCCTGCGCGAGCGTTTTGCCGTCCGAGGAAAGCCCCGCGCTTTGTCGCATCCAGACGCCTTCGCGCCCGATCGACACGGTCGAGCCCCCATTGGAGGTGTAGTGATCCAGCAGGGTCTCATAGCGCTTCGACGTGGCCGAGACGAGCGGGTTGCCCACCAGCAGCGTCAGCAGCCCGAGCACCAGCGCCGCCGCGATCGGTGCGGCCAGCATACGCAGTGCAGACCGGCCCGCGGCCCGGATCACGACCAGTTCCGAACTGCGCGCGAGAGAGATGAACAGCGCCACGGAGGACAGCATCACGATCAGCGGCAGGATCGTGTAAAGCGTCTCCGGGATGTTGAGCGCGGAGAGCAACGAGACCTGCAAAAGGCTCAGCCCCTGATCGGAGAAGCGGCGGATTTCCTCGACCACGTCGATCAGGAACAGGATGCTCCAGAAGCTTGCCGCGACGATCAGGAAGCTGCGGAGAAACCGTTTCGCAAGATAGAGAGCAAGCGTCACGCGGCAGCCTCCCGCTTGGGCCGGATGCGGCGCGGACGACCGGACCACCACAGCATGAACAGCACCATCACGATCCCGCCCAGCGTCGGCGCAATCAGGCTCGGCCAGAGCGAGGGGTCGCGCCCGGAACTGGTTTCGGCGGCGTTCTGAAGTACCTGCATCACGATCAGCCCGCCGATCGCGAGCGTCATCTGCCGCCACATGCCGAAGCGCGAGAAGGTGCCCATCATCAGCGCCGAGAATCCGATCAGCGCCGCGATCGGGGCCAATAGCGGTTGCGTGATCCGCCGAGCGAGCTCCAGTCGTAGCGCGTCGCGGGCGGCCTTGGCGCTGTCGGCGCCCGGAGTCGCGTCGAGTCCGCTCCCCGCCATCATCGCGGCGAGGCGCGGGGTCATCATCTCGTCGATCTTCAGCGCCCGCGCTTTCCCGGACTTGAGGAAGGAGCCGATGTCGTAGGTGAAATTGGCAAAGCGGGTGACAGACAGGTGATCGGAGGGTTTGCGCAGGGTCTGGGCCATACCCGAGAACATGATCAGTTTCGGCCCCGTCTCGGTCTTCACGATCACCCCCTTGTCGGCGGTATAAATCGTGCTCGTCTGCGCCGAGCGGCTGTCGGAGACGAAGATATCCTGCAACTCCCCCAGATCAGAAATGCGCCGGATATAGATCGAGATGCCCGGCGCGGGATGCTGGAACGTGCCTTCGGTGAGGAATTTCGCGGTCAGGTTCTGCGCGACCTCCTGCTGGCGCTCGGCCAGACGGGCCTTCGCGGCGGGGACGAGGAAGTTCACCAGCAACGCCATCATCACCGAGGCGATCAGCCCGAAGACCAGTACCGGACGCGCCAGCCGCCAGTTCGAGGTTCCGGTGGCGCGCATCACCACCAGTTCGCTGTCCTGATCGAGCCGGTTGAATGCGTAGATCGTGGCGGCGAAGGCCGCGACCGGCAGCACGATGCGGATGACGTAAGGCAAGGTCAGCGCGGTGAATTCCAGCACCACCGTTGCGGTCTGGCCATCCGAAATCAGGCTGTCGAACATGATCACAGCCCGGTTGACCCAATAGACGGAGACCAGCACGAGCGCGAAAAACCCGAACAGCGCCATCAATTTGGACAAAACATATCTGTCCAGTCGCGTCACGACCCTTCAATACCCCCGAATATTTCCCTTTCTCTAGCCTGTCGGGCGAAGTGAGGGAAGGGCGCAGCGGGGGTGCTTTTCATTTTCCGGAGGCAGGGCTAGGCTCTCGCGCGAAATGATGCCAATCGCGACCGCTCGCCGCCGATCCGCGCGACGGTCCCATCTGCGGAGAGCCCCACATGACCCAACCCGTCGCCATCGCCTTCAAGGAAACCGATCCGGAGGGCTTTGCCACCCAAAGCGGGCGGATCGCTCTGATCGTGGGCGGGGACGGCAAGCTGGGCCAGGCCGGGCGCAAGCTGGACCGCGCGATGAAGGGCGCGATCAAGCGCGCGGTGGATTCGGAAGCCTTCGCGGGTTTGGGTGCGGGCGAGGCGATGGATCTGAGCTGGCCCGCCGCGATCGCCGCCGAAGCGGTGCAGCTGGTGCGGCTCGACCGGAAATCCAGTGCCGACGAGGCCCGCAAGGCGGGGGCTGCGATCGGGGCCAAGCTCGGCGAAGCCGGGGTTCTCGTGGTGGCGCAAGGCCATCCGCGCGCGGCTGATCTGTCGCTGGGGCTAGCGCTGCGCGCCTATCGCTTCGACTATCACACCGGCGAGGGCAAGAAGGATTTCGGCCCGGTGACGATCATGGTCGACAAGCCCGAAGAAGTCGCCGCTGCCGCCGCCCCGCATGCAGCACTCGCCGAGGGGGTGTTCTTCACCCGCGATCTGGTAAACGAGCCCGCAAACATCCTCACCACCGACGATTTCGCCGCCCGCCTCGCCGCGATGCAGGAGCTGGGCCTCGATGTCGAAATCCTCGAGGAAGAGGACATGAAGAAGCTCGGCATGGGCGCGCTTCTGGGTGTCGGCATGGGCTCGGAAATGCCCTCCAAACTCGTCGTCATGCAGTGGAAGGGCGGCGAGGAAGGTGAGGCGCCCTTCGCGCTCGTCGGCAAGGGCGTCGTCTTCGATGCGGGCGGCATCTCGCTCAAGCCCGGCGCGGGCATGGAAGAGATGACGATGGATATGGGCGGCGCAGGCGTCGTCTCGGGCGTGATGCGCACGCTGGCGCTGCGCAAGGCCAAGGCGAATGTCGTGGGCCTCGTGGGTCTCGTCGAAAACATGCCCGACGGGCGCGCGCAACGCCCCGGCGATATCGTGACCTCGATGAAGGGCGACACGATCGAAGTCATCAACACCGATGCCGAAGGCCGCCTCGTTCTGGCCGATGTGCTCTGGTATGCGCAGGACCGGTTCAAGCCCAAGGCGATGGTCAATCTCGCCACGCTGACCGGCGCGGTGATCGTCGCGCTCGGTCACGAGAATGCGGGCCTTTTCGCCAATGATGACAAGTTTGTAGCCGACATTCTTAAAGCGGCGAAGACCGAGGGCGAGGGCGCGTGGCACATGCCGCTGCAGCCCGCCTATGACAAGGCGCTGAAATCGCGGCTGGCGGATATGCGCAATGTCGGAAACCGCTGGGGCGGCGCGATCACCGCGGCCGCTTTCCTGAAGCGCTTCGTCAAGGACGAGGTGCCGTGGTGCCATATCGACATCGCGGGCGTCGCGCTTCCGCCGAACGAGACCACGCTGGCCCCGAAAGGGCCGACCGGTTGGGGCGTGCGCATGCTCGACCGGCTTATCCGCGACAAGTTCGAAGCCTGAGATGGGGCAGGTCAATTTCTACCATCTGACCCGCTCCAGTCTCGAGGAGGTGGTGCTGAACCTCGCCTCCCGGGCGGTGGAGCAGGGTTGGAAGGTGGAGTTGCGCGGTACCGATTCCGCGCGCCTCGACTGGCTCGACCAGAGACTCTGGCTGATGGGAAGCGAGGCGAGCTTTCTGCCGCACGGGCTCGCAGGCGGGCCACATGACGCTTTGCAGCCGATCTTGCTGGGCACCGCGCCCGCAGGCGACGGGCGCGAGGCGATGATGGCCGTCGACGGTGCCGAGGTCGCGGCGGAGGAGACCGACGCCCATAAACGCGTCTGGATCCTGTTCGACGGCAACGACCCGCAGGCGGTGCAACATGCGCGCGGCCAGTGGAAGACACTCACCGGCGCGGGCGCGAAAGCGATCTACTGGTCGGAAGAGGGCGGCCGCTGGGAGAAGAAGGCGGAGAGTTGAGGCATACAGCGTCGCTCAGTTCATGAGACCACTAAAGATCTCCGTAGAGCTTAAAGAGCGGCCACTGCTTACGACTTGGGTCATACCCCATAAGCAAAAAGACATTCGCAATCCCTCTGTGTGGGACGAACGTATTGTTGGTTAAGAACTCTTCGATTTGAGCTGCATAAAGCCATGGTTCTGCTGTGTGGATCAGAAGAACGTCAATTGATACGCCGCGCTTCGCGTATTTCTGTGCTTTTTGGTCAACAAGTAGATCTACCTCTTTGCGAATGCGTGATGCGTGCCACTGAGTGTCCTGAAACAAAGGATTTGCATGCGGGCTTTCACCTTTGTTCGCCCGCTTCTTATGATCCGGATTGATCATTTGGACGAGTTCGACGTCCAGCGTTTTGCCATCAAAATCAACAAAGCAGTCAGGAGGATCGTCGTTGTTAGCGCGGAGATTGGCTAATTCTACGCTGAATTGGCGCGCCATTTCTTCGCACCAAGTCGCAGCGGTGGCCAATTCGACGATCTCCTTGTCGCCCGATGTCTCGTGATTGAATTCGCCGCCGTAGCCGTTGTCTTTGTTCATTATTCTCGCCCAGCGAGCCATGCTGACGCTTTCATTTTCTTCCATGAGAGGCGTTCTTCCTCTGGCGACTAGCTTCTCTCTGCTTACTCTACCGCAGCCGTTCGGGCTCCAGCACCATCACCGTGGGCTCGCGCGGCAAGGTTCTGAGCGAGACGATCACCTCGCTCACGCCGGGCCGCTCCACCGCGAAGACACCCTTCATCCCGTCGAGAAAGCTCTGCAGGGTCGGCTCGCCGAACCAATGGACCGGGATCACGATGCGTGAGCGCAACCGGTTCAGGATGCGGATCATCGTCGGCTGATCGACCGTGTAGGAGCCGTCCACCGCTGCCATCACGACGTCGAGCCGCCCGAGCGCCGCATATTGCGCGGGATCGGGCTCGTGATGCAGGTGGCCCAGATGGCCGATACACAGCCCCGCCACCTCGAAAACGAAGATCGAGTTGCCGTTCTCCTCGACCCCGCCCCAGCTGCGGATATCAGTGGGCACATTGCGGATCAGCATCTCGCCCAGATCGAGATGATGCTCGGCAGCGATGCCGAACTGATCCGACCAGCCCTTAAGCGCCACCGTCCCGTTCGGGATCATATCGGTCATATGGCTCGAATGAGCATGGTTCATCGTGACGTAATCGGGGGCAAACCGGGCCCCGCCGGTCCAGCCGTTGAAATCGGTAATGACCGACAGCCCGCCCTCGGTCTGCAACAGCACCATCGAATGGTCGATGTAATGCAGCCGCACCGATTGCTCCGGCACCGGGTCGGACCAACTGGCCTTGTGCAGATATTCGATCCCGGGCGCTGCATCGGCGATCGCGATGCAGTGGCTGATCCGCTGGTTCTGCGCGGCCGCGACGACCGGCGCAAGCGTGGTGAAGAGGGCGAGAAGTAGGGCGCGGAACATGGCGAGCCTCCTTTTGCCTTAGCGTAAAGCGAAAAGCTGATTCCGGTCTATGCCCCTACGTAAGATGCCGTGCGACCCCCGACGTTTTCAAAGGGCTGACCGCGAAAAGATCGCCGCTTTGCCCAAGTTTTGCCGCGTTTCTTCATAGGATCAAATTCAACGGAAGATCGATGATTGTTTCACTTGGAGTCGCCATGTCCCTCGCCACACTTGACCAAACCGCTTATCAGAGCGCGCGCGACAGTTCCTTCCAGGATCTTCTGGTTTACGCGGCCAAGAAGTCGGGCCGTTCGGTGTTGCAGGTGCTGCGCGACTATCGCCAACTTGCGAAGTCGGAGACGCGGATCAACCTCGTCGAATATGTGCGCTTCGGGCTTTACGACATTGCACGCCACGATCAGGCAGAGCGCGCGCGGTTCCTGTCCAACGACCTGCACTGGCCGATCGTCAATGTCGTGAACAACCGCGGCTGGTACAGCGCCGCAGAGGACAAGGCGCTGGCCTCAACGCTTCTTGGCGCCGCGGGGGTGGCGATCCCCGAGACTGTCGCTGTGCTTGACCCCTCGCAGCGCCTCTACCACGGGATGGGGGAGCGGATCAGCGATGCGAACCAGCTGAGGGCTTTCCTTCTCGCGCGCCCAGGGCAGCAATTCTTCGGCAAGATCGTGGATGGCATGGTCAGCTTCGGTGCGTTCCGGATCGAACACGCGGATGCCGAGATGATCCATTGCGCCGGCCAGGAGCCGATGAGCTACGACGATTTCGCCGAGCAGACGCTCGCCAAGAATGCCTATGTGCTTCAGCCGGTGCTCCAGAACCACGCCGCCTTGCAGCCTTATGCCTCTGCTCTGGCCACGGTGCGGATGGTGAACCTGCTTACGAATGACGGGCTGCGTGTGCCAATGGCGGCGATCAAGCTGCCGCAAGGCGATAATATCGCCGATGCGTTCTGGCGCCCCGGAAATCTCGCCTGCGGAATCGACGTCCCGACCGGTCGCATTCGCACCGTCGCGCGACGCGGGATCGAGGTCGAATTCCTCGAAGATCACCCCGACCGGCCTGGCCTGATGGGGATGGAACTGCCTTTCTGGAAAGAACTCCTCGAAATCAACGAGCGGGCCGCGCGCAGCTTCGCCCCCGTCCGGTATCAATCCACCGATATCGCCATCACTGCGGATGGCCCCGTTGTGGTAGAGATCAACGCAGGCGGCGGGTTCGATCTTCCGCAATATTCCAATGGTCGCGGCATGCTCACTCCGGAGGTGCGCGCCTTTTTCGAAAGCTGCGGGGTGAAGTTCCGCCCGAAAAAGAGCCTGCTGCCCTTCTGATCGCTCTTCGCTCTGCTGCCGCGCGCGGCCTTCCCTTTGCGCCGCTTTGGGTCTATCAGCCGGGGCCGAAGGAGAGCCCCAGATGACCAAGTTCAGCTTCACCCTCAAGGCCACCGACGGCGCGGCGCGCACCGGGACGATTTCGACTCCGCGCGGCGAGATCCGTACGCCGGCTTTCATGCCCGTGGGTACCGCCGCCACCGTGAAGGCGATGATGCCCGAAAGCGTGGCCGCGACCGGCGCGGATATTCTGCTGGGCAATACCTACCATCTGATGCTGCGCCCCGGTGCAGAGCGCGTGGCGCGTCTGGGCGGGCTGCATAAGTTCATGAACTGGGACAAGCCGATCCTGACCGACTCCGGCGGGTTCCAAGTGATGAGCCTGGCATCTCTGCGCAAGCTGACCGAGGAAGGCGTGACCTTTGCCTCCCATGTCGATGGCTCGAAACATATGCTCTCGCCCGAACGCTCGATGGAGATTCAGAAGCTCTTGGGCTCGGACATCGTGATGTGCTTCGACGAGTGTCCCGCGCTGCCTGCGACCGAGGAAGAAGTGGCCAAATCCATGCGCCTCTCGATGCGGTGGGCGCAGCGCTCACGTGACGCCTTTGGCGACCGTCCGGGCCATGCGCTGTTCGGCATCCAGCAGGGCGGCGTGACGCGTGAGCTTCGAGAGGAAAGTGCCGAGAAACTCAAGGAGATCGGCTTCGAGGGCTACGCGGTCGGCGGCCTCGCCGTGGGCGAGGGGCAGGAGGCGATGTTCGGCGTGCTCGATTATGCGCCCGGCATGCTGCCGCAAGACAAACCCCGCTACCTGATGGGCGTCGGCAAACCCGATGATATCGTGGGCGCGGTCGAGCGCGGCATCGACATGATGGATTGCGTGCTGCCGTCGCGCTCGGGGCGCACGGGTCAGGCCTGGACCCGCCGCGGTCAGGTGAACATCAAGAACGCCCGCCATGCCGACGACCCGCGCCCCTTGGACGAGGCCTGCACATGCCCGGCCTGCTCGAACTATTCGCGCGCCTATTTGCACCACGTCTTCCGCTCCGGCGAGATGATCTCGGGGATGCTGCTCACTTGGCACAACCTGCATTACTATCAGGAACTGATGGCGGGCCTGCGCGCGGCGATCGACGAGGGAGCGCTGGCGCGCTTCGTCTCGGAATTCCACGAGACCCGCGCGATGGGCGATATCGAGCCGCTCTGAACCCCGCTCAGTGCGAGATCACGATCACCGCGGCGTAATGCGTCGCGGCGGCGGCCAGCACATGGCCGTGCCAGATCGCGCGCGAGAAGGGGATGCGTTCGGTCTGGTAGAAGATCACGCCGACCGTATAGGTCAGCCCGCCCACGACCAGCAGGATCAGCGCGGGCAAGGGCAGGGCCACGATCAACGGCCACATCGCGATCATCCCGAGCCAGCCCATCGCCAGATAGAGCCAGAACCCCGTGCGCTCCGCGCGGTGGAAGAAGCCGAGCTTCATCACGATGCCGAAGGTCGCGAGCGTCCAGACCGTCGCGGTCAGCGCCCAGCCCGCGACCTCGCCGAGGCCGATCAGCGCCATCGGCGTGTATGTGCCTGCAATCAGTAGATAAATCGCCGCGTGGTCGAAGCGCCGCAACACCGCACGCGTCGGTGCATGCAGCGTCAGGTTATAGGCGGCCGAGAGCGAGAAAGAGGCGATCAGCCCCACCGAATAGACCGCAAGCGGCCAGACGCGCCCCGCAGGTGCTGCGAGCGAGGCCCAGACGATCAGCGCGCTGACGCCTGCCACGGCGAAAACGACGCCCAGAACATGGACGACGCCATCGGCGACATGTTCGCGAAAGCTGTGGCTCAATTGGTGGCGCGTCATCGTGGTGATCCCCTCGGTCATCCTTTCAAGATAGCAACGATGAGGCGATCTCCCAAGCCGTGACGGAAAAAACGCTGGGTCACGAAGGGGCGCTGCGCCCGCGCGCTGGCGTGCCCCCCATGAGGATATATGCGCAAACCCGAAGGCATTAACGAGAATTCAACTAATTCGCGGCGATAAACGAAGCACGGTACAGGCGGGGACGCCGATGACCGTCAAGACCGACGGCACCCGGCGCGACCGGTTCGGCCGCGCGTCGGGTGTTCCCATCGGGCTTGTTCAAATATCCCGGGGGTGAGGGCGAAGCCCGAGGGGGCAGAGCCCCCTCATTCTCTGACGTTTGCCGCGGTCCGGCGCCGGCGAGGGCAGCGCCCCCAGATATGCTCAGATGCCGTCGCCGACGAAGGCCTTCTCGACCACATATTCGCGGGGCTCGGAATTCGCGCCTTCGCGCAGGCCGAACCCTTCGAGCACCGCCATCACGTCCTTGTTGAAGGCGAGCGAGCCGCAGACCATCGCGCGGTCGGTCTCGGGGTTCATCGGCTCGAGGCCGAGATCCTTGAACACCTTGCCGTTCTCGAGATTGTCGGTGATCCGGCCCATATGGGGGGATTCCTCGCGGGTCGTGGTCGGGTAATATTTCAGCTTGCCCTCGACCATCTCGCCGATCAGCGGATCGTTGATCAGGTTCTCGACCAGCTGCCGGCCATATTCCAGTTCGGCGACGGTCCGGCAGGTATGCATCATGATGACCTCGTCGAACTTGTCGTACGTCTCGGGGTCGCGCATCAGCGAGGCGAAGGGCGCGATGCCGGTGCCGGTGGCGAGGAACCACACGCGCTTGCCGGGCAGCAGCGCGTCATGGACCAGCGTGCCCACGGGCTTCGGACGCAGGATGATCTGGTCGCCCACATTGATATGCTGCAGCTTCGAGGTCAGCGGGCCGTCGGGCACCTTGATCGAGTAGAATTCCAGCTCCTCGTCCCAGTTCGGCGAGGCGATGGAATAGGCGCGCAGCAGCGGTTTGCCATTGTCGCCCATCAGTCCGATCATCACGAATTCACCCGAGCGGAAGCGCAGGGATTGCGGCCGCGTCACGCGGAAGGAAAACAGCCGGTCCGTCCAGTGGGTCACTTCGGTCACGGTCTGCGCGTCGGGCAGGGTTTTCACCTTGGGGATCTCGGTCACGGCGCTCTCGTTCATTGTCATATCTCTCTCGGGCCGGGGCAGGCGCCTCGGTCTGGCAAATATGCAGATCGGATACAGCTTGCGTCAGCGCTGGCCCTTGATCTGGCTCAATTGCCGGTCACGGGTGGGGTTTATCGGATATCGGCTGCAGGCGAAAGCCTCAGCCGGCAAGCCGCGCGCGGTAGTCATGCGCGGCCCAGTCGGCGCGGAAGAGCCATTGCGCCTGCGGTTGGCGCTCGGCCAGCTCCGGTGGGATTTCGACCTCGTCAAAGCCGACGCGCCGCGCCATCGCGTATTGATCCGCGATCAGCGGGCCCGCCGCGCGCAGCCGGCCGGAATAGCCGAGCGCACGGATGCGGCGCGCCAGCGAGAAGCCACGCCCGTCCGAGAAGGTCGGGAACAGGACGCGGATCATCTCGGCGCCGTCGATCAGCGCGGGCAAGTATCCCGCATCGGTCTCCGGCGCGATATCGAGGCTCGCCCCGGTGAAGTCATCCTCGTGGAAGCCGTCGTCGCGAACGATCACGCTCATGCCACATTCTCCTTGTTCTCAATCACTTGGCCCTCACTGTTCACACGTACGGCCTTGCCGCCGATGAAGTGGATGCCGCATTCGGTCTTGGCGGCGCCGCGCCAGCGGCCCGCGCGTTCGTCCTCGCCCGGTTTCACAGGCGAGGTGCAGGGCGCGCAGCCGATCGAGGGATAGCCTTGCGCCACGAGCGGGTGGCGCGGCAGGCGGTTCTCGACCATGTAATCCTGCACATCCTGCTTGTCCCAATGGGCGAGCGGGTTGATCTTCATCCGCGCCTCGGTCTCGACCTCGAAGAAGTCGAGCGCCGCGCGCTGGCCGCCCTGAAAGCGTTTGCGCCCGGTGATCCAGGCGTCATAGCCCGAGAGCGCGTTTTCCAGCGGCACCGTCTTGCGCAGTGTGCAGCAAGCATCGGTGCTGTACTGGTGCAAAGTTCCATCCGGATCGTCGCGGGCGATCGCGGCCCGATCGGCCTGGATCACCTGGACATTCGTCAGGCCCAGCTTGTGCGCGACGTCGCGCTGATAGGCGAGCGTCTCAGGAAACAGCATCTGCGTGTCGATGAACAGCACCGGCGTGCCGGGCGCGATCACCGAGACCATATGCAAGAGCACCACCGACTCCGCCCCGAAGGAGGAGACCAGCGCGACTTCGCCCACGTCAGCGTCCCGCAACGCCCGCTCCATCACCGCGGTCGCGGCGTGGTGGCGGTAGCGTTCGTTCAGCCCGGCGACGCGCGTTGCGATATCCGGGCGATCATTGAGCGGCATGGCGTTGAGCCTCTGCATAGAGCGCCTCTTTGAACGGGTCCGGGCCAAGGCGACGCAGCGCTTCGAGGAAGCTCTCGGTCGCGTTTTCGCGCAGTTCGAGATAGGCACGCAGCAGACGCTCCAGCGCGGGGATCACCTCCGTATAGGCAAAGCCGGGGCCAGCGCGCTCGCCAAGCGCCATCGTCTCGGTCGCGTCGCCGCCAAGCGTGATCTGGTAGTTCTCCACGCCCGCGCGGTCGAGACCGAGGATGCCGATATGGCCCAGATGGTGGTGACCGCAGGCGTTGATGCAGCCCGAAATCTTGATCTTGAGCGCACCGATCTCCTGCTCCAGCCCGAGGTCGCGGAAATGGGTCGCGATCTGCTGTGCCAGCGGGATCGAGCGGGCCGTGGCCAGCGCGCAGTAATCCATGCCGGGGCAGGCGATGATATCCGAGGTCAGTCCGATATTCGCCGTGGCGAGGCCGCCTTTGCGCAGGGCCTCGAACAGCGCGGGCAGATCGGCCTTCGCGATATGCGGCAGGATCACGTTCTGCTCGTGGCTGATGCGCAGCTCCGACTGGCCGTAGCGTTCGGCAAGCTCCGCCAACAGGCGCATCTGGTCCGAGGTGGCATCGCCCGGAGGCGCGCCGTGATCCTTCAGGCTGACCGTGACGACTCCGTAATCGGGGTTGTGGTGGGGCGAGACCGAGCGTGCGGCCCAGTCGCGCAGTAGCGCATCGACATTGAGCGCGGCTTCGAAGCTCTCGCTCTCCCGCGCAGGCAAAACGGGCGGCGCGAATTGCGCCTTGAGATCTGCGAGGATCGCCTGATCGGCACCTTTGAAGGCCGCGCGGCGGGCCGGGAATTCGGCCTCGACCATCTCGGAAAACGTCTCGATTCCAAGCTCGTGCACGGTGATCTTGATGCGTGCCTTATACTTGTTGTCGCGCCGGCCTGCGAGGTTCCAGACCGCTACGATCGACTCCAGATAGGGCAGCAGATCGGCCACTGGCAGGAAGCTGCGCAGTTCCTTCGCGATCATCGGGGTGCGGCCCAGACCGCCGCCCACGAAGACCTGGAAACCGATCTCGCCATCGCGCTCGACCAGTTGCAGGCCGACATCGTGGCCGCGGATCGCGGCGCGGTCGGCGCGCGCGCCATTGATCGCGATCTTGAACTTGCGCGGCAGGAACTGGAATTCCGGATGGTCGGTGGACCATTGACGGATCAACTCCGCATAGGGGCGCGGATCGGCGATCTCGTCGGCGGCGGCGCCCGCAAAGGCGTCCGTCGTCGTGTTGCGGATCGCGTTGCCCGAGGTCTGGATCGCGTGCATGCCGACATCGGCCAGCGCGTCGATCATGTCCGGCACATCGACCAGCTTCGGCCAGTTGAACTGGATGTTCTGGCGCGTCGTGAAATGCCCATAGCCGCGATCCCAGACATCTGCGATCTTGGCGAGCTGGCGCATTTGCCGCGCGTTGATCGTGCCATAGGGGATCGCCACCCGCAGCATGTAGGCGTGCAGCTGCAGATAGAGCCCGTTCATCAGGCGCAGCGGCTTGAACTCGTCTTCGGTCAGGCTGCCGTCGAGGCGGCGCGCGACCTGATGGCGTAACTGCTCGGCGCGCGCGCGGACGGCGGCGCGGTCGAAATCGCTGGGTTGGAACATGGATCAGCTCCCGGGTAGCTCAATGGAAGGGCCGGAGGCGCGGAAGGCCTCGCGGAAATGCGCGGGCTCGGGGCCATTCGGGCCAAGCGTGGCGGGCGCGAGATAGGCGCCGACGACTTTGTCGGGCTGCGCATTGGCCAGATCGAGCCACATCTCGGCAATCACCGGATCGTCGAGGAAAGCGGCGTCGCTCAGGCGCAGAACCCATTGGCCCGCGTCGTTCATGTAGACGACATGGCCTTCGCGCAGATCGTTGGCGCTGATCACGCCGGGGATGAATTTCTTGCTCATAGCGCGACCTCCTTCAGGGCGATGCGGGCGTCGCGCGGGGCGAGGCCCAGCAGGATCACGGCGGGGCCCTTGGCCTCGGCGGTAACGGTGGGCAGGGTGGCGAGCGTCGCGGGGCGGATCACCTGATCGGCGCGCGAAGCGTTCTCGACCACGCAGGCCGGGGTCGCGGGGGAGGCGCCATGCATCATCAGGCGCCCTTGCACGTAGCGGGCCGCGCGCTTGCCCATGTAGATCGCCGCGACCGCGCCGGGACGAGCGAGCGCCGTCCAATCCTGTTCGGCGAGCCCGTCGGCGTCATGGCCGGTGAGCAGGCGCAGCTCGCGATTGCGGCCGCGTTCGGTCAAGCTCTGGCCAAGCGATGCGGCGGCGGCGGAAGCGGCGGTGATGCCCGGCAGCACGCGATAGGCGATTCCGGCCGCGTCGAGCGCGTCCAGCTCTTCGCCCAGCCGCCCGAACACACCCGGATCGCCGGATTTCAGGCGGAGCACCCGCTGACCCTCGCGCGCGAGGCGGACGATCAGGTCCGAGATGTCGCTTTGCTTCATCGAGGGGCCGAAACCGGTCTTGCCGGTCTCGATCAACTTCGCCTGCGGACCTGCAAGTGCGAGCACCTCGGCGCTCACCAGCGTGTCGTGCAGGATGACATCGGCGCACGTCATCTCGCGCAGCACCGCCACGGTCAGCAGGTCCGGGTCGCCCGGACCTGCGCCGGCAAGGGTCACCTGGGTCTGAGTTTCGAGAGTTTCCATGTCACGCTCCTCGTCTGCGTCTTGAGCGTTAATATAGGAAAATGTTCTCGTTTTTGGCTATAGGCCCTTGCCAATAAGGAAATTTGTTCCTTATGAATTTGATGGGAGTAACAATCTTCTTTCTATCGGAGGAAAATCGGAATGGCGGTGCAGATCGACGAGCTGGATCGGAAAATCCTCGCGGAGCTACAGGACGATGCGAGCCAGTCGCTCGACGAAATCGCGCGGAAAACAGGCTCTTCCAAGACCCCGGTCTGGAACCGGATTCGCAAATTGCGCACGGCGGGGGTGATCGGAAAGCAGACCGCGATCCTCGATCCCGAGGCGCTTGGGTTCGACGCATGCTTCTTCGTGCTGATCCGAACGTCCGAGCACGAGGCCGAATGGCAGGACAAGTTCCTCGCCACCCTGCGCGCGCGCCCCGAGGTGATGGAAGCGCACCGCCTTGCCGGCGATATCGACTACATCCTGAAAGTGCGGGTCGAGAATGCGCGCGCCTATGACCGCTTCTATCAGGCGCTGATCTCGGAAGTGAAAATTCACAACGTCACGGCGCTTCTGTCGATGGAAGAGCTGAAATCCACCACCGCACTGCCGCTGTGAGCGATCAGCGCTTGGTGTAGGTGGTCTCCAGCTTCTCCAGCCCGTGGAAATGGTAGAGATCGGCGTAATAGGGGCGGCGCGGCAGATCGAGCCCCTGTAGCCGCTCCATCAGAATCGGCAGGGCGAGTTTCAACTCCAGCCGGGCCAGCGGCGCGCCGATGCAGAAATGCGCCCCTGCGCCGAAACTGAAATTGATGCGCACCGGGCGGGACGGGTCGAAGGCGCTCGGATCGTCCCAAGCCGACGGGTCGCGGTTCGCACCGGCGAGTAGCAGCCCGATCCGTTCGCCTTTCCGCAGCATTTGCCCCTGAAACTCCATGTCCTCGTAGAGCCATCGCGTGAACAAGTGCAGCGGCGGATCGAAGCGCAGAAGTTCCTCTACCGTGCCGTCGATCCGCTCTGGCTCCAGCCAATGCGGCGCGACGGTCTGCTCGACGAGGGTCTTCACGCTGTTGCCGATCTGGTGGACGGTCGCCTCGTGACCCGCGTTCAGGAGCAGGATCACGGTGGAAATCAGCTCGTCGCGGCTCAGGTGAACGCCTTCCTCCTCGACCGCGATCAGTTCCGAGATCAGATCGTCGTCGGGCGTTTTGCGGCGAGTCTCGATCAGGTCCCCGAGATACTCCGCGAATTCCGCTGAGGCCCGCGCCGCGTCTTCTTCGAGGCTGATGTCGCGGCGGGCCTGATACATCTGCACCATCGCGTTCGACCACGCGAGAAGCTTGTCGGCATCCTTCTCCGGCACGCCCAGAAGCCGCGCAATCACGATCACCGGAAGGGGTTTCGCGAAATGCTCCAGCAGGTCGCAGCCGCCCTCGGGCAGTTCGTCGACCAGCCGGTGGCAGAGTGTCGCGATCTCGTCCTCCATGCCTGCGATCCGGCGCGGGGTGAAGGCCTTCGTCACCAGCTTGCGCAGGCGGGTGTGGGTCGGCGCCTCCAACTCCAGCATCGAATGACGTTCGATCGCATAGAAGGGCTCGAGATGCTTCGGAACCTCCACCGCGTGTTCTGGCGGGGCTTCGCGCCCCAACCGCCGGTCCCGCAGCGCCGCGCCGACGATCGCGGCGCGCGCAGTCACGTGAAACCCGTATTCGGGCCATTGAACGAGAGGCGCGCCTTGACGCACGCGGTCATAGAACGGGTAAGGGTTCTGCACGAAATCTGGGTCGAGCGGGGATTGGGAAAGGGTCTGCATCGGCGCTCCGTTTGGTCGGAGGCCAGATTGGGCAGAAGGCGCCGCGGGATGCAAGACCAAGCGAACACGCCGCCTTGCATTGCCGCGCCGTTGGTCGCAAGGAAAGGGCGGGAGAGTGCTGATGCTGGGCCGTGTCGCCATATTGCTCATCTGGATAGCGCTGACGCTTGCCGCCTCGATCGGGGTGTGGCGGGTCTCGGCGCGCGAGGGTCTGGCGCGGATCGAGGCGCAGGGACAGTCCGACCTGCGGCTGGCCTCGGATCGTCTGGTGGCGGCCCTTCTGCAGTTTCGCGAAGTGGCCGTTCTGGCCGCCGATCATCCCGACGTGGTCGCGCTGGCGGGGCGTTTTGCCGAAGGGGGCAAGGCGGTCGGCACGTGGCGCGATGACGCGGTGAGCCTGACCTTGCAGCGCTTGGCCGACCACGCGGGCGCGCGCGACATCTGGCTGATCGCGCCGGGAGGCACGGTGCTCGCGGGCCCTGCGGACAGTCCCGATCGGGTCACGATGAACCGGGCGCTGGCCCGCGCCGCGCAAGGCGCGACAGGGTCAGAACATTTCGTCGATCCCGATACCGGCGACCGGCTGTTCGTCTTCGCCGCCCCTGTCTTCGCCTCTGGCGGCCGCGTCTCGGGCATCGTGCTGCTGCGGCTGAATGCCGAGGATGTCGAGGCCGAGGGGCGCGGCAACCCGGTGCCCGTCTGGTTTACCGATGCCGACGGGGTGAGCTTCCTGACCAATCGGACCGATCTGGTGCTGTTGTCCGAACCGGGCGCACGCCCCGATCCCGCGACCTATCCGGCGGGCTCGCTCGCCGGGGTGCTTCACTTGCGCGAACGCAATCTGGCGGGCCATCGTCTGGTGTCGGGGGATGGCTCGCTCGCCGGTCCCGCGCTGGATGTGTCGCGCGAATTGCCGGTGATCCAGATGGAGGGTCACGCGCTCGCCGCCGCCGATCCGGTTCTGCGCGCGGCGCGGCTTGCCGCGCTCTCGACGGCGGCCGGGTTTCTGGCGGTGGGCGCGGTGATCTTCGCATTGTGGGAGCGCAGGCGCGCGTTGGCCGAAGCCAATGCCGCGCTTGAGGTTCGCGTGGCGGAGCGCACGGCGGAGCTGTCGACCGCGAACGAGGAATTGCGCCGCACGCAGGCCGAGCTGGTGCAGGCGGGCAAGCTTTCGGCGCTGGGGCAGATGTCGGCGGGGATCAGTCACGAGCTGAACCAGCCGCTGATGGCGATCTCGTCTTATGCAGAGAATGCTGAATTGCTGCTCGATCGCGGTCGGACTGAAGAGGCGGGCGAGACGCTCGGCAAGATCGGGGCGATGGCGCATCGCATGGCGCGCATCATCCGCAACCTGCGCGCCTTTGCGCGGCAAGAAAGCGAACCCGCGACCCGCGTGGGTCTCGCGGCGGTGGTGGAAAGCGCGCTCGAGATGCTCGACGAAAGGCTGAAGCGCGCGGGCGTCACCGTCGACTGGCAGCGTCCTGATTTCCCCGCGATCGTCATGGGTGGCGAGGTGCGGCTCAGTCAGGTCGTCATCAACCTGATCTCGAACGCGATCGAGGCGATGGAGGGCCAGCCCGAGCGCCGCCTGACGATCCGCATGGCGCGCACGGATGGCATGATCCGCCTCAGCCTGCGCGACACCGGACCGGGCATCCGCGACCCCGAGCGTATCTTCGATCCGTTCTACTCGACCAAGGAAGCCGGATCGGCAGAGGGGCTTGGCCTCGGCCTTTCGATCTCTTACGGGCTTGTGCAAGGGTTCGGAGGCAACCTGCGCGGCGAGAATGTTCCGGGGGGCGGGGCGCGCTTCACCATCGATCTGCGCGAAGCTGCGAGCCAACCCAGACCAACCGAGGTGGAGACATGATGCGCCGGGTTCTCTTTGTCGATGACGACCGCGCGGTGCGCGAGGCGCTAGGCCAGACGCTGGAACTGGCTGGGCTGAAGCCGACGCTCGCAGGCAGCTATATCGAAGCGAAGGACCATATCTCGACCGAGTTCGAGGGGATCGTGGTCACCGATATCCGGATGCCCGGGAAGGACGGGTTCGCGCTGCTGGACCTCGTGCAGAAGGCCGATGCGGAGCTGCCCGTCGTCCTGCTGACCGGCGAGGCCGATGTGCCGATGGCAGTGCGCGCGATGGCAGCGGGCGCGTTCGACTTTCTGGAAAAGCCTTGCGCAGGGAAAGACTTGCTGGCCGTCGTTGAGAAGGCTCTGGAAACGCGCGCGCGCGTGATGGAAGCGCGGTTCTCGCGGGCCGCCGGCAAGCGTGGCGATGCCGCGGCACGGATGCTGGTTGGCGACTCTCCGGTAGCGGAGGGCCTGCGCGAAGCGGCCCGTCGCGCGGCGCGCTCGGGCGCCGAGGTGCTGATCACCGGCGCGCCGGGTGCGGGCAATTCCAAGCTCGCCGAGGTGATCCATCTGCTCTCGACCAATGCGCGCCGTCCCTTCGTTAAACTCGCCGCGGCGGGCCTCGACGTGGAGGCGCTGGAGGCCGGTTTCGCGCAGGCCGAGGGCGGCACGCTTTACCTAGACGAGGTGGCCGACCTGCCGCGCCCGGCGCAATTCGCGCTGATCGAGCTCTTGGAGACCCGGCCTGCCACGCGCCTTATCGCGGGCACCTATCGCGACCTGCCAGGCGAGGCGCGGGCAGGGCGCTTCCACCCCGATCTCTACTGGCGGCTGGAGGCGTTGAAGGTGCGTATCCCCTCGCTCTCGGAACGCCCCGAGGACATTCCCGCGCTGTTTCGCCACTATGTCGCCACCGCCTGCGAACAGGCCAACCTGCGCGCGCCCGAAATCCCGGCCGAGATGACCGCACAGCTGATGGCCCGCGACTGGCCCGGCAATGCCCGCGCGCTTATGTCGGAGGCGATGCGCTTCGCGATGGGGCTGGAGGCGGGCGAGCCGCCGGCGGAGCTGGGCCTGTCCGAGCGGATGGCGGCGGTCGAGAAGTCGCTGCTGGCAGAGGCGCTGACCCGCTCGGGCGGCAACGCGACCGAGGCGGCCTCAGCGCTGAAATTGCCGCGCAAGACCTTCTACGACAAGCTCGCGCGCCACGGGCTGCGGCCCGACGATTACCGCGACTAGGGGCGGGCGAGGATTCGCACGCAGCCGCCTGTATCTGTGCGGGATTTCGCACACCCCTCGTCGGCGCGGGATCGGGGCTTTCTCGTAAGGCTTTGACTTAGATTGGTTAATTGGCCTTTTTACAAGAGCTTCACGAAACAGTTGATCGGATCTCTCGGCGCCTTTCTGCTTGCCCCGATGCCGGGGAGGACCGGCGTGACATGAATACCGGGAGGACATTATGAAGAAATTTACCGCCGCCGTTTCGGCGCTCGCCCTCATGGCTTCGGCCTCGGTCGCAATGGCCGATCCGACGGGCTGCGACGAAGGCGAAATGGTCATCAAGTTCAGCCACGTCACCAATACCGACAAGCACCCGAAAGGGATCGCGGCGGCGCTGTTCGCCAAGCGCGTGAACGAAGAGATGGACGGCAAGGCCTGCGTCGAAGTCTACCCGAACTCCACCCTCTACAACGATGATCAGGTGCTGGAAGCGATGCTGCAGGGCGACGTGCAGATGGCTGCGCCCTCGCTGTCGAAATTCGAGACCTTCACCAAGAAATACCGCATCTTCGATCTGCCCTTCATGTTCAAGAACATGGAAGCCGTGGACGAATTCCAGAATTCCGAAGTCGGCCAGTCGATGAAAGAGGCGATGGTGCGTCGCGGTCTGCTGGGCCTCGATTTCTGGCATAACGGCCTCAAGCAGTTCTCGGCCAACAAGCCGCTGCTGGTGCCGGGCGACGCCAAGGGTCTGAAGTTCCGCGTGCAGCCCTCCGACGTGCTGATCGCGCAGATGGAAGCGCTGGGGGCGTCGCCGCAGCCGATGGCCTTCTCGGAAGTCTATGGCGCGCTGCAGACCGGCGTGGTTGACGGGCAGGAGAACACTTGGTCGAACATCTACGGCCAGAAGTTCTACGAAGTGCAGGACGGCATCACCGAAACCAACCACGGCCTGCTCGACTACATGGTCGTGACCTCGGTCGACTGGTGGGACAGCCTCGATCCGGCGATGCGTGACCAGATCAAGTCGATCCTCGACGAGGTCACGCAGGAGCGCAACGCCGCCGTGAACCAGGTCAACGAAGAGAACCGTCAGGCGATCCTCGATGCCGGTGCGACGATCCGCGAACTGACGCCCGAGCAGCGCCAGCAATGGGTCGATGCGATGAAACCGGTCTGGGACCAGTTCAAGGATGACGTCGGTCAGGAAAACATCGACGCAGCGCAGGCGATCAACGCCAAGCACTGATCCGGAACGGACGGGCGACGGACCCCACCCGTCGCCCGATCTCACGGCGCGCGCGGCCCCCACATCACCCGCGCGCGCCACTTTCACCTCTCGACCTCAGACCGGAGTGAGCCATGAGCCAGCGCTATGAGCCGCGTAACGGGTTTTCGCGGGCGATCCACAACCTCGAGGAGACGCTGATCGCGTTGATCCTCGGCGTCATGACGGTGATCACCTTCGTCAATGTCGTACTGCGCTACGTCTTCAACTCCTCGCTGATCTGGGGGCTGGAGACGACGCTGATCCTGTTTGCCTGGCTGGTACTTCTGGGCATGAGCTACGCGGTGAAAGTGACCGCGCATCTGGGCGTCGATGCAATTATCAACATGCTGCGCCCCGGACCGCGCAAGGCCATGAGCCTCGTCGCGGCGGGCCTGTGCATTCTCTACGCGGTCCTGCTGCTGAAAGGGGCTTGGGATTACTGGGCGCCGTTCGCCGGGTTCGAGCAGACCTCGGGGCGCTGGTTCCCGACCGGCTTCCAGGAGACGCGCGACCGCGCCTTCTACGAGACCGACCAGGTACCGATCGCGGATTGGCTCGCCGTCTGGCTCGGCGACCGGTTCAACATGGGCGAGGCCTATGACAAGTTGCCGCGTTTCATCCCCTATCTGATCCTGCCGATCGGCGTGACGCTTTTGCTGATCCGCTTCGTACAGGCGGCGATCGGGGTCGCCACGGGCACGCGTGCGGCGCTGATCGTGAGCCACGAAGCCGAAGACCAAGTGGCCGACGTGGCCCATTTCAACAAGGGTGACTGAGGCATGGATATCCTGTTCCTTTTCGTGATGGTGATCGGCTTCATGCTGATCGGCGTGCCGATCGCGGTCTCTCTTGGCCTGGCCTCGACGCTGTTCCTGCTGATCTTTTCGGACGCCTCGCTCGCCTCCATCGCGCAGTCGCTCTACGACGCGATGGACAACCACGCGACGCTGCTGGCGATCCCGTTCTTCATCCTCGCCTCGAGCTTCATGTCGACCGGGGGGGTGGCGCAACGGATCATCCGCTTCGCCATCGCCGTGGTAGGGCACCTGCCGGGCGGACTGGCCATCGCGGGCGTATTCGCCTGTATGCTGTTCGCGGCGCTCTCGGGCTCGTCGCCTGCAACCGTGGTCGCCATCGGCTCCATCGTCATCGCGGCGATGCGTCAGGTGGGCTACTCCAAGGATTTCGCCGCTGGCGTTATTTGTAACGCCGGCACGCTCGGCATCCTGATCCCGCCGTCGATCGTGATGGTCGTCTATGCTTCGGCGACCGACGTGTCGGTGGGGCGGATGTTCCTTGCGGGCGTCATTCCGGGCCTTCTTGCGGGCGTGATGCTGATGGCCACGATCCTGTTCTTCGCGATCAAGCGCAACCTGCCGAAAGGCGAGTGGCAGGGCTGGGGCGAAGTCGCTGCAAGCTTCGTCGACGCGTTCTGGGGCCTGATGCTGATCGCGATCATCATGGTGGGCCTCTACGGTATCCCCGGCATCACGGGTGGTATCTTTACCCCGACCGAGGCCGCTGCCGTCGCCGCCGTCTATGCGTGGTTCGTCGCGAACTTCATCTATCGCGACATGGGCCCGCTCGACGAGGGCGAGCGAAAAACCTCACTTCTGAAGAAGCCGCAGGCACTGATCACCGCCATTTGGCACAAGGGCACGCGCGATACGCTGTTCGAGGCGGGCAAGCTGACAATCACACTGATGTTCATCATCGCCAACGCGCTGATCCTCAAGCACGTCCTGACCGACGAGCAAATTCCGCAGAAGATCACCGAGGCGCTCCTCGGCGCAGGTCTCGGCAAGATCATGTTCCTCGTGATCGTCAACGTCATCCTGCTGATCGGCGGGCAGTTCATGGAGCCTTCAGGCCTCATCCTGATCGTCGCCCCGCTGGTCTTCCCGATCGCGATGGAGCTGGGCGTCGATCCGATCCATCTCGGCATCATCATGGTTGTGAACATGGAGATCGGGATGATCACGCCGCCGGTGGGTCTGAACCTTTTCGTAACCTCAGGCGTGGCAGGAATGCCGATCATGCGGGTCGTGAAGGCGGCTGCGCCCTTCCTCGCCGTGCTCTTCGTCTTCCTGATCCTGGTCACCTACGTGCCGTTCCTGTCGACATGGCTGCCGACGATGGCGATGGGACCGGAGACGGTCGTGAAATAACCCGAGCGGGGCAGGGGCTACTTCCGGCCCGATGTCCCGCCATTCCAACTAGGCGCGCCCGTGGCATCCCCACGCGGCGCGCTTTTCTGTGGGGTCGGTCTAGGGGGCTCTGCCCCCGCGCTGCGCGCGCGCCCCGGGATATTTCCGCCAGGGCGAGAAAACTGGATATTCTTTCGGCTTGGCGCAAATATCCCGGGGTGAATTCGCGAATGCGAAGAGGGGCAGCGCCCCTGCCGCTCGTTCGGGACATGACGCCAGCGCAAAATAAAAGGGCGACCCGATCGGCCGCCCCTCCTGCTCTGGCTATCGCCTGATTTTATTTCTGTTCGGAACCCGTCGGAGCCGCAGCGGCTGCAGCAGCCTCGGAGGCCGGCGGCGCGAGCTTCGGCGTGCCCTGACCGGTCTGCAGCGGGTCGTCCTGACGCTGCACCGAGCCTTCGAAATGCGCGCCGCTCTCGATCGCGATGGTTTTGTGAATGATGTCGCCTTCGACGCGTGCGGTCGAGGTCAGGCGCACCTTCAGGCCGCGCACACGGCCCACGACGCGGCCATTGACCACGACGTCGTCTGCCATGATCTCACCCTTGATCGTGGCGCTTTCGCCGACGGTCAGCAGGTGGGCGCGGATGTCGCCTTCGACGGTGCCTTCGATCTGAATGTCGCCGGTCGTCTTGACGTTGCCGGTGATGGTCAGGTCCGAGGAGAGAACCGAGGGCGCGGGCTTGGAGCGCGGCGCGGAGCTCGGCGTGTAGTCGCTCGAGCTGGACGTGGGGCGGCTCGGAGCGGTCGCGCTTTCAGCGGATTTGGGCTTGTCGCCGTCGGCCTTGGGGCCCGGTTCATGGATTTTCGATTTAGAAAACATTCTTACCAGCCTTGATGAAGGTCATCGGGTTAATTGGCTTGCCTCCGAGCCGGACCTCGTAGTGCAGATGCGGTCCCGTGGAGTGTCCGGTATTGCCCATATCAGCAATCCACTCGCCTTGCGACACCTTTTGCCCGACTTTCACGTGGAATTTGTTCAGGTGACCGTAGCGGGTGGTGATGCCGAAGTCGTGGCGGATCTTGATGATGTTGCCGTAGCCGCGCTCGTGCTCGGCCGCGATCACGACGCCATCGGCGGGCGCGTAGACCTTGGTGCCGATCGGAGCCGCCATATCGACGCCCTCATGCATCCGGCCCCAGCGCCAACCGAAGGGCGAGGAGAACCGGAAATGCGCCTTCACGGGCATCGAGAGCGGCAGCTTGTCGACGGCGATGCGATACATGTTCATCTCGTCGAGCTTGCGCAGGATGTTCTCGGCGCGGGCGGTATCGCCGTCGAGATCGGCTGTGCCCTTGGTCGAGAGCGAGATCGGCGAGAGCGGCCCGCCGGTGCCCGAATAGCCGCGCTTGATCTCCTTGAGGACGTGATCGGGGTCCATGCCGGCCTGCTTGAACACCTTGTCGAGCGGCTCCATCGAGATTTTCACGGCGCCTTCGAGCGTGGTGAAGATCTCGTCGTTGCGCTGTTCGAGAAGCCGCTTCTGCAGCGCGATCTTGTCCATCTGCAGCTGCGCCGTCTTGGCGTCGGCATTCGCTGTGTCGCGTTCCTTGGCTGTCTCTCCGAGTGCGCTGGTCAGCATGTCGACCGTTTTCGCCATGTCCTCCGCGCGGGCTGCCGGGGTGGGGCCGGCATCGGGGCCTTTGCCCTCGGCCTTGGCGAGTGCGAGGCGGGCGTTGTCGCGCTCTTCCATGGTGCGGCGCAGGGTCGCCTGAATCACGCCGATCCCGGTTTCCAGCTCGCGCTTGCGCTCTTCCGAGGCGAGCAGCGTGGATTGCATCTTCGAGACCTGCTCGAGGGCGGTCTGGAAGCGGTCTTGAGCGGCGAGAGCTTCGGCCGCGCGGGCGTCGCGCTCTTGCGAGAGCGCGTCGAGGCGTCGCTCGAAAGCGATTTTCGCAACCTTGTCGTTCTGCGCGGCCCCGCCAGAGGAAATCCCGTCGATGAAGAGCATCGAGGTCGCGACCATCGACCACACGAATACGCCAGCGCCAATCGCCAAGACGCTCGCCTGCGTGAGGGGGCGCAGTCGGACGAACCGCGTGGCGCTGTCTGATTTCAGAAACAGCCGCTGTTCGGGCAGGATGCGCTCGAGACGGGTGTTCAGGCGGTCGAGAATGCGTCTAGGCAAGCCGGTCGGTCCTGTGTTTGTTTCGGATCAAGGGCGACCACGAAGGGGCCGCGCGTCGCTCGCGGCGGTGCACCCGTCCTGCTTGTGGATAAGTCCTCCGCCCTTGGCCAAAGGGATTACCAAGGGGGGCAGGTCCGGGCAACCTCTTTCCCGGGCACATTCGGTCACGGTTCCCTCGCGCGCGCGGTATGAGCGGTTTCTTGCCCAAAAGACGGGACTTCCCGGCGGTTTAGGTCCTGCCGGTCATGCGGGCGTCACGTTGGTGTGATCCGCGCTTGCCGCTGGCGGTCGCCGTGCGACGGGCGCCGCGTCGCGAGGGTGGACGCCCGGGAAAGCGCCTTTTCGGGGTTTCGATCAGCCGAGGTCTCGGACGGCGCCGAGCACCTCTTCTGCGTGGCCTTTGACCTTCACCTTCGGCCAGACCTTCGCCACCTTGCCGTCTGCGTCGATAAGGAAGGTCGCGCGAACGATGCCCCAGAAGGTCTTGCCATACATCGATTTTTCGGCCCAGACACCGTAAGCTTCGCAGGTTTCCGCATCATCGTCGGAGGCCAGATATATGCCCAGGTCATGCTTGGCGCAGAAATTCTCGTGCTTCTTCAGGCTGTCCTTGGAGATGCCGACAACGACCGCGCCTGCGGCGGCGAAATCCGGGCCGAGCCGGGTGAAATCGAGCGCCTCGGTGGTGCAGCCGGGCGTGTTGTCCTTGGGATAGAAATACAGCACGACCGGACGGCCGGCGAAGGCCGACAGCGTCAGGTTGCCCTCCTCCGTGATCGGATTTCCGAGTGTTTCGAAGCTTTTGCCACCCGTGGCGGGCAGAGTGAAGTCCGGCGCTTTTTCGCCTGTCTCGATCATTGGGGAACCTCCTTGCAAGTTCGGGGCTTACTTTCCACGCCCGCTTGCGCGAGACTTAACCACGAGGCAGGAGACCCGGGCAAGACCGCGCGCGGTGGGCCCGGCAGATGAGACGGGGTCGGCACGCGCCGCTTCCGAGGGAGAAACGGCCCCGAGCCAACGGGCGCAAGACGAACGGTATGGAGAGAGAGCGTCCCGATAGCCGCGAAACGTCTGGCACGCCCGATAGGGCGGGCAAAGCGTCGACGGGCGATGCCGAGAAGGTCGCCACCGGGGCGGAAACGTCGGCAGGTCGCGGCCGCAGGGCGCGCACCGGGCTCTTGCTGGTTCTCAGCTTCCTGTTTCTCGGAGTCGTGGCCGCCGGGGCCTTTCTCGTCATCACGCATCGCGCGGTCGCCGTACCGCAATGGGTTGTTTCCCGCATCGAGACACGCGCCAATGACGCGTTGCAGGGGCAGATGCGGGTTCGGCTATCCGGCGGGATCGATCTCTATATCGATGACGGGATCCGGCCCAGGATCCGGCTGAACACGGTGCGGCTCGAGCGGCCTTCGGGCCTGCCGATCGCGGTGTTGCCCGAGCTGCGCATGACGCTCTGGGCGGAGCCGCTGCTGCGCGGGCGGGTGGAGCCGCGTTCGTTCCGGCTGCGCGGAGCGAGCCTTTCGCTGCATCGCCTGCCCGACGGCAAGCTCGATCTCGATTTCGGCGGCGGCAATCGCTTCGCCAATATCGACCTGAACAATGCCTCCGATCTCATTGAGACCTTTGAAAAAACGCTCGAGGTTCCAGCGCTGTCCAAGCTGCAGCAGATCAGCGCCGAAGACCTGCAACTCCGGCTGATGGACGAGCGTCTCGACCGGCTCTGGAAGGTCAGCGACGGCAGGTTCAAACTGACGCAGAGCGATAGCGAAATCTCTGTCGCGCTTGGCTTCGATCTGGGTAGTGGTCGGGCGAAGCCGGCGCAGGTCGCGCTGTCGATGACCACGCAGAAGGCCAGCCGCGAAGCGAGTTTCGGGGCTGCCGTGACCGCGCTTCCGGCGCGCGATCTCGCGATGCAGGCGCCGGCGCTCGTGGCGCTCGGCGTGCTCGATGCGCCGATCTCGGGGGCGCTGCGCTCCGGGCTGAACGACAAGGGCGAACTGACCGGGATGAACGCGATGCTCGAGATCGGGCGCGGCGCGATCCGGCCCAACGAGGGCGTGAAGCCGATCCCGATCGAGAACGGCAAGCTCTATCTCAGCTATGATCCGAAGCGGCAGCGCGTCGAGGTCTCGACGCTTTCGCTCAACAGCAGGGCATTGCGGCTGCGGGCGGCAGGCCACACCTATCTGCGCGATCTCGAGGGCGGCGTGCCGAAGGAGATCCTCGGCCAGATCGCGATTTCCGATCTGCAGCTCGACCCGGCGGGTCTGTTCGAGAGCCCTGTGCAATTCGCGCAAGGCGCGGTCGACTTCCGGCTCAACCTTGATCCGTTCCGCGTCGATATCGGGCAGCTGGAGCTGAACGATCAGGGCGACACAACGATTTCGGCGCGCGGCAAGGTCAGCGCCGAGAAGGACGGTTGGAAAGTCGCGCTCGATGCCGGGATCGACCAGATCGACCAGACCAAGCTGCTCGCGCTCTGGCCGCCGGCGGTGGTGCCGAAGACCCGCGAATGGCTCGAGAAGAACGTGACCACCGGCCAACTGCGCAATGCCCGCGTCGCGCTGCGGCTGGTGCCGGGGGCGCAGCCGAAACTGGCGCTTGGCTACGAGTTCCGGGGCGCGGATGTGCGGATCATCAACACCTTGCCGCCCGTTCAGCAGGGCCGAGGCTTCGCCACGATCATCGACACGCGTCAGGCGCTCAAGGTCGAGGAGGGGCATGTGACCGCGCCGTCGGGCGGCCGGATCGAGGTGACGGGCTCGTCGCTCATCGTGCCCGATATCCGCATCAAACCAGCCCCGGCGGAGGTCACGCTGATGACCCGCTCGCCGATCCCGGCGGCGCTGTCGCTGCTCGATCAGCCGCCTTTCGAGTTTCTCAGCAAGGCAGGCATGAGCACCGATATCGCGCAGGGTTGGGCCGAGGCGCGTTCGGTAATCCGGCTACCGCTTAAACCCAAGGTGCCGCAGGACGAGATCGGTTTCGATGTCACCGCCCGGCTGACCGAGGTGAAGACCGACACGCTGGTGCCCAACCGGACGCTGCGGGCCGATTTGCTGACGCTGAAGGCCGATCCCAAGGGGATGACGATTTCCGGCAAGGGGACACTGTCCGGTGTCGGGTTCGATGCAGCCTGGACGCAGAAATTCGGGCCGGAGCACAAGGGCCGCTCGGAGGTTGCAGGCACGGTCGATGTAAGCGCTGACGGGCTGGATCGTCTTGGGATTGCCTTGCCGAACGGTATGGTGGGCGGCGCGGGCAAAGGCCGTATCGCGCTCGATCTGCGCAAGGATCAGCCGACCGCCTTCACCTTCACCAGTGCGCTGCAGGGGGTGCGGTTGTCGATCCCGGAAATCGGGTGGAGCAAACCTGCGGGCAGCGCGGGCGATCTGAAGATTTCCGGCACGCTCGGCGCGCCACCCGATATCGACAGCTTGTCGCTGAGCGCGGCGGGGCTGAAGGCGCAGGGCGGGATCACGCTGAACAAGGGCGGCGGGCTGAACCGGGCGCGGTTCTCGCGCCTCAGCGTCGGCAACTGGTTCGACGGT
The DNA here is from genome assembly GCF_002213195.1 of Thioclava sp. F42-5. Classification (NCBI taxonomy): domain Bacteria; kingdom Pseudomonadati; phylum Pseudomonadota; class Alphaproteobacteria; order Rhodobacterales; family Paracoccaceae; genus Thioclava; species Thioclava sp. F42-5. The sequence continues at coordinate 216,575 of NZ_NBNZ01000001.1, read as the reverse complement.
AGCGTCGATCTGATAGGCCAGGGCAAGGCGCGCCCGCCGAAGGTGAATGTCACCTCCGGCGATCTGAACCTCGCACAGGCGGATCTGGGCGGCAGCGGCGGGGCCGGCGCAGGCGGTGGGGGCAGCACGTCGATTAATGCAGCCCTCGACCGGGTGCAGATAACGGACGGCATCGCGCTCACCGGGTTTCGCGGCGATTTCAGTACGCGGGGCGGTCTGTCGGGCCGGTTCCAGGGACAGTTGAACGGCAGCGCGCCGATCGACGGCACGGTGATCCCCGCCGCGGGCGGGCGCGTCGCAGTCCGGGCGCAAACGCAAGATGCGGGACAGGCGCTGGCGGCAACCGGAATATTCACCAAGGCGCGCGGCGGGCAGGGCACGCTGGTGCTGACGCCGGTTGGGCAGAAAAGCTATGACGGCAAGCTCACCGTCGCGAACCTGCGGGTGAAGGACGCGCCGGTTCTGGCCTCGCTGCTGTCGGCGGCCTCGGGCGTAGGGCTGCTGGAACAGCTGAGCGGCGAGGGCATCCTGTTCAGTTCCGTCGATGGCGCCTTCCGCTTGACGCCCAACGGGGTGAGTGTCACACGGGGCGCCGCCGTAGGGGCCTCCATGGGGGTGACGATGACGGGCAACTACTACCCGCAATCGAAGACGCTGAACATGAAGGGCGTGATCTCGCCTTTCTATCTCGTGAACGGGATCGGTCAGGTCATCTCGAAGGCGGGGGAAGGGCTCTTCGGCTTCAACTACTCTCTGCGCGGAAGCGCCGACGCGCCGAAGGTCTCGATCAACCCGCTGTCGGTTCTGGCGCCCGGCGGATTGCGTGAGCTGTTCCGGGCGGCGCCGCCCAAGGTGCTGAGCGAATAAGGCTGAAGATGAAGCTAGACGATTTTGATTTCGAGCTCCCCGAGGGGCTGATTGCGACGCGACCTGCGCGCCCGCGCGATGCGGCACGATTGTTGTTAGCCGAAGGCGATACAATTCATGATCGCCACGTGCGCGATCTGGTCGACATCTTCCGCCCCGGCGACCGGCTGGTGCTCAACAATACCAAGGTGATCCCGGCGCGGCTGGCGGGCACACGGACCCGGCAGAGCGCACAGGGCGAGGTGGTCGCGAAGGTCGAGGTGACGCTTCTGGAGCCCGCACCGGGCGGCGAATGGTCCGCGCTGGCGAAGCCTTTGCGCAAGGTGAAGGAGGGCGAAGAGATCGTCTTCTCCGACGCGCTTTCGGCCAAGGTCGAGGCGATCGAGGACGGCCAGCTGCGGCTCAGCTTCAACCTCACGGGCGAGGATTTCGACGCGGCTCTGGCCGAGGCCGGAGCGATGCCGCTGCCGCCCTATATCGCGGCGCTGCGCGCCCCCGATGACGAGGACAAGCGCGACTATCAGACCGTCTTCGCCCGCCATTCCGGCGCGGTCGCGGCGCCCACGGCCAGCCTCCATTTCACCCGCGAGTTGCTGGAGGCGCTGGCCGCCAAGGGTGTGGAGTTCACCGAAGTGACGCTGCATGTCGGCGCGGGCACCTTCCTGCCGGTGAAGGTCGAGGACGTCACCACGCACAAGATGCATTCCGAATGGGGCGAGGTGAGCGAGCAGGCAGCGGCCGAGATCAACGCGACCAAGGCCGCAGGCGGCCGCGTCATTCCCGTCGGCACCACCGCGCTGCGCCTGATCGAGAGCGCCGCACGCGCCGAGGGCGGCGCGAAAGGCCATATCGTGCCCTTCCGGGACGCCACAGACATCTTCATCTATCCCGGCTTCGAGTTTCGCATCACCGACGCGCTGATGACGAATTTCCACTTGCCGAAATCGACGCTGCTGATGCTCGTCTCGGCCTTGATGGGGCAAGATCGCATACGCAAAATTTACGATCATGCGGTTAAGACGGGCTACCGTTTCTTCTCTTACGGCGATGCGTCGCTTCTAATTCCCTAGAGTCGCTTTCAGGGCTTGGAAATGTTGTCGCCGCGGACTAGATGCCGCGGGACGACGCAATCCAATTCAGGCCCCCGGGAGACCGATATGCTGTTAGTGCTGCGCCAGACATGGCCGCTTTTGCTGGGCATCATGCTCTTGATGGTCGGCAACGGGATGCAGGGCACGCTGCTCGGTATCCGCGGCAAGATCGAGGGCATCAACACCTTCTACATGTCGCTCGTGATGTCGGCCTATTTCGCGGGCTTCCTGTTCGGGTCGCGCATGGTGCCCGAGATGATCGCGCGCGTCGGTCACGTCCGCGTCTTCGCGGCGCTCGGCTCGCTGATCTCGGCGGTGCTGATCCTCTACGCGGCTTTCCCGAACTGGCCTGCTTGGGTCGCTATGCGCGTGCTGATCGGCTTCTCCTTCTCGGGCGTGTATATCACGGCGGAAAGCTGGCTGAACGCGGGTTCGACCAACGAGACGCGCGGCCAGGCGCTGTCGCTCTACATGATCATGCAGATGTTCGGCATCGTCACGGCGCAGGCGCTGCTGAACGTGGGCGACCCGGCGGGGTATCTCCTCTTCGTGATCCCCTCGGTTCTGGTGTCGCTGTCCTTCACGCCGATTCTGCTCGCCGCCTCGCCCGCGCCCAGCTTCGAGACGATCCAGCGCATGACCTTCAAGCGGCTCTGGGAAGCCTCGCCGCTGGGCATGGTGGGGCTCTTCCTGCTGGGTGGAATCATCTCGGCGATGTTCGGCATGGCCTCGGTCTGGGGTACCGCCGAAGGGCTCGACGTGAAGCAGATTTCGGCCTTCGTGGCGGCGATCTACGTGGGCGGTCTCGTGCTGCAATATCCGATCGGCTGGGCTTCGGACCGAATGGACCGGCGCCGCGTGATCATGGGGGCGGCACTCGCGGGCGCGGTGGTGACGTTCACGATCTTCGCGCTCAACCCACCCTTCTGGGTGCTGCTGATCGGAGCGACGCTGATCGGCGGTGTGGCCAATCCGCTCTATTCGCTCTTGATCGCCTATACCAACGACTATCTCGATTCCTCCGACATGGCGGCCGCCTCTGCGGGGTTGATGTTCGTAAACGGGCTTGGCGCGGTGGCGGGGCCGCTGGTGACCGGCTGGCTGATGAGCGTCATGGGTCCGGGCGGGTTCTTCCTCTATATCGGTGTGCTCTGCGCCGCGATCGCTGGCTATGCGGTGTGGCGGATGACGCGCCGCGAAGCGCCTTCGGTGGACGAGACCGGCTCCTACACGCTGCTCTCGCCGACGGCGACCGCGGTGGCGGTCGAGGCGCGTCTGGAAGTCGCGCAGGAGGAGGCCGAAGCGGCCAGCGAAGAGGAAGCCGAGACCGAGGCCGCGAAGAACGAGGATGCCGCCGCCTGATGCAAGGCCCTTTGCCTGCCTCTGCGCTTGCCCTACCATGATCTGATGACAGCGGGGCAGGCACGGCAGGGGAGGGCCGTCACCATGGATCGCATCAACGAGATTATACGCTTCTGGCGTATCGAGGTCGGCGAGAAATACTGGTACCAGTCGAGCGAGCAGATCGACGCCGCGATCCGGCGTCGTTACGCGCCGCTCTGGCAGGTAGGCGCGCAAGGCGCGCTGACCGAATGGGAGCGCAACGCGCAGGGCGCGCTGGCGCTTCTGCTGCTACTCGACCAGTTCCCGCGCAACATGTTCCGAGACGATCCGCGCGCCTTCCAGACCGACCCGATGGCACGGCGCCATGCCGATCGCGCCATCGCCGAAGGGTTCGACCTGCAGATCGGGCCGCCGCTGCAGCAATTCTTCTACCTTCCTTTCATGCATTCCGAAGAGCTTGCCGATCAGGACCGGGCGGTGACCCTGTTCTCCGAGCGCTGGCGCTCGGAAGATAACCTGCGCCACGCGCTCGCACATCGTTCAGTGATCGAACGGTTCGGGCGCTTCCCTTGGCGCAATTCCGCGCTAGATCGCGAGACAACGCCCGAGGAACAGGCATTCATGGAGCAGGGCGGCTACCGCAAGGCGCTTGCGGATGCGGATGAGTTGAAGCTGTCCGCAAAATAGTTTAATGCCAAACCAGTTTCTGACCGGAGGGAAGACATGGCATCGAAAACCTACGACATGATCGTGATCGGGGCAGGGCCGGGGGGCTATGTCAGCGCCATCCGGGGCGCACAGCTGGGCCTCAAGGTCGCGATCGTGGAGCGCGAGCATCTGGGCGGCATCTGCCTGAACTGGGGCTGTATTCCCACGAAGGCGCTTCTGCGCTCGGCCGAGGTGTTCCACCTGATGGAGCGCGCGAAGGATTTCGGCCTCAGCGCCGAGAAGTTCGGCTACGATCTCGACGCGGTGGTGAAACGCTCGCGCGGGGTGGCCAAGCAGCTCGCTTCGGGCGTCGGCCACTTGCTCAAGAAGAACAAGGTCGATGTCGTGATGGGCACCGCGAAACTTGCCGGCAAGGGCAAGGTTTCGGTGAAAACCGACAAGGGTAGCGAAGAGTTGACCGCCAAGAACATCGTGCTGGCGACTGGCGCGCGGGCGCGCAACCTGCCGGGGCTCGAGGCCGACGGCAAACGCGTCTGGTCCTACAAGCACGCGCTCAATCCGCCGCATGAGCCGAAGAAATTGCTGGTCATCGGCTCGGGCGCGATCGGTATCGAATTCGCCAGCTTCTTCAATACGCTCGGTGCCGAGACGACGGTCGTCGAGGTGATGGATCGCGTGCTGCCCGTCGAGGACGAGGAAATCTCGAAATTCGCCAAGAAGCAGTTCGAGAAACAGGGCATGACGATCCGCGAGAAGACCACGGTAACCAAGCTCGACCGCAAGGCCGACAAGGTGATCGCAACGCTCGACAAGGGCGGCAAGACCGAGACGCTGGAAGTCGACACCGTGATCTCCGCAGTCGGTATCGTCGGCAATGTCGAGGATCTTGGCCTTGAAGAGGCGGGCGTGAAGATCGACCGCACCCATGTCGTGACCGATGAATACTGCCGCACCGGCGTCGATGGGCTCTATGCAATCGGCGATATCGCGGGCGCACCGTGGCTGGCCCACAAGGCGAGCCATGAGGGCGTGATGGTGGCCGAGCTGATCGCGGGCAAGCACGCCCATCCGGTCAAGCCGGGCTCGATTGCGGGCTGCACCTATTGCCAGCCTCAGGTCGCCTCGGTCGGCATGACGGAAGCGAAGGCGAAAGAGGCGGGCTACGACATCAAGGTTGGCCGCTTCCCCTTCATTGGCAACGGCAAGGCGATTGCCTTGGGCGAGAGCGAGGGGCTGGTGAAGACCGTGTTCGACGCGAAGACCGGCGAATTGCTGGGCGCGCATATGGTCGGCGCGGAAGTGACCGAACTGATCCAGGGCTATGTCGTGGGGCGCCAGCTGGAGACCACCGAGGAAGACCTGATGAACACCGTCTTCCCTCACCCGACCCTGTCGGAGATGATGCACGAGTCGGTGCTCGACGCTTACGGGCGCGCGATCCACTTCTGATCGGATGTGCCGGGAAGTGCGAAAGGCCGGGGGGAACCCCGGCCTTTTTCTTATGACCCGGGGCGACCAGCCCCGGGCCGCGCCCATTCGTCGGGCTTACGCCGCGCCACTGGCGCGACGGTCCCTCCTCATTCCCCACGGGAGGGCGCATTGGCGATGTCACTTTCGGCACTACCGACTTGCGGGCTTGAGAGATAAAATGCCCGGTCCCTGACGGAGCAAAGCGCCCACCCGAGGCTCGGGCGCGGCCCTCACCCCCAAGGCCCGTTCTTGCCTTTCCGGCGCACTTTCGGCATCGAGCGCGCACCGCTCCAATCGCCCGTAGCCGGCGCGGGGGCCGCGCGTTCCCGACGCGCACCCGTACCGCCCGCAAGCTGGCGCAGCGCTGCAACGCGGTTCTCGGTAGAGGGGTGGGTGGCGAAGAGGTTATCCGCGCCATGCCCACTCAGCGGGTTGATGATGAACATATGCGCGGTCGCAGGATTGCGCTCGGCGGCGACATTCTCGACCCGGCGCGCGCCAGCCTCGATCCGCTGCAGCGCCGAGGCCAGCCAGAGAGGGTTGCCGCAGATCGCAGCCCCTTCCTTGTCGGCCGCATATTCGCGGGTGCGCGAGATTGCCATCTGCACCAGCGCCGCCGCCATCGGGGCGAGGAACATCATCGCCAGCGTGCCCATGATCCCCATCCGCTCGCGCGAGCCGCCGAAGAACAGGGCGAAATTTGCCAGCATCGAAATCGCACCGGCGAAGCTCGCCGTCACGGTCATGATCGCGGTGTCGCGGTGTTTGATATGGGCCAACTCGTGAGCGATCACGCCCGACAGCTCTTCGCGCGACAGGCTCTGCATCAGCCCGGCGGTTACCGCCACGGCGGCGTTCTCGGGGTTGCGGCCAGTGGCGAAGGCATTGGGCTGCGGCGTGTCGATCAGGTAAACGGCGGGCATCGGCAGGTCGGCATTCTTGGCCAGTTGCCCGACCAGCGCGTTCAGCCCCGCGCGGTCGCCCGGCGCCACCAGATGCGCGTTATGCATCCGCAGCACCATCTTGTCCGAATTCCACCACGAATAGACATTCATCCCGGCGGCGAAGATCAGCGCGATCACCATGCCGGTCGCACCACCCATCAGGTAGCCCAGCCCCATGAACAGCGCCGTCATCGCCGCCATCAGCATCGCAGTCTTGGCATAACCCATTGTCGGTCTCACCCTTTGATCGTTACGCATCCGATATAGGCACGCGCCACGCCCACGCAATTCCATCGGCTACGCAAAACAAAAGGGGCCCCGGCGGGCCCCCTTCAAAATCATGCGACACAGTGCGCGATCAGCGCTCGATCTCGCCGCCACCTGCGTGCCAGTCGCCCAGCCCGCCGATATTGTAGACTTCGGCGTAGCCCATCTGGACCAGCATCTGCGCCGCACCTGCCGAGCGCCCGCCCGAGGCGCAATAGAGCGCGACCGGCTTCGCGGGGTCGAGGTCGGGATGCTTCTCCGGGCTCGACGGGTCGGCCTTCATGCGGATCGTCGCGAGCGGGATATGAAGCGCGCCCTTGGCCTTCCCCGAGCTTTTCACTTCCATGCCCTCACGCACGTCGATCACGGTGAGCTCACCGGCTTTCGCCTTGGCGACGGCGTCCTGCGGGGCAATGCGCTCGACCCGGTTTCCACCGGAAGGGCGAAGAAAATTCAGCATGTCGTTACCTCTTGCATTCGCGTGACCCGCAGGCCCGTTTCCCGGTTCATGTGGCAAATACCGGACCGCTTTCAAGAGTGATAGCGCGAAACCCGTCGAAAATACATTCAAGAAATGGAATTTAATGCCCAATTGCCGCAATTTTGATCGGGCTGCGAGGCGTGCAAGCGGCGCGACGGATACGCGCGACATTGCCGCCATGCAGAAAGTTCACATTTCGTTCGCAGATTTGGATTGGAGACTCGCGGGGAAACACCTATCTAGGGCTGGTGATAAAGGGGGCGTGGATGGCTGAACTGAAGTTCATCGAAGTGCGCGGCGCGCGCGAGCACAATCTCAAGGGCGTGGATGTCGATATTCCGCGCGACCAGTTCGTGGTGATCACGGGGCTGTCGGGCTCCGGGAAATCCTCGCTGGCCTTCGACACGATCTATGCCGAAGGGCAGCGCCGCTATGTCGAAAGTCTGAGCGCCTATGCGCGCCAGTTCCTCGACATGATGGGCAAACCCGACGTCGATCACATCTCGGGTCTGTCGCCTGCGATCTCGATCGAGCAGAAGACGACGTCGAAGAACCCGCGCTCCACCGTCGGTACCGTGACCGAAATCTACGACTACCTGCGTCTGCTCTACGCCCGCGCGGGCACGCCCTATTCGCCCGCCACCGGCGAGCCGATCGAGGCGCAGCAGGTGCAGGATATGGTCGATATCGTGATGCAGATGGAGGAGGGCACGCGCGGCTATCTGCTCGCCCCGATCGTGCGCGACCGCAAAGGCGAATATCGCAAGGAATTCATCGAGCTGCGCAAGCAAGGTTTCCAGCGCGTGAAGGTGAATGGCGAGTTCTACGAGCTTGAAGAACCGCCGACGCTCGACAAGAAATTCCGCCACAACATCGACGTGGTCGTGGACCGCGTCGTCGTGCGCGAGGGGATGGAGACGCGGCTGGCCGACAGTTTCCGCACCGCGCTCGACCTCGCCGACGGCATCGCGATCTTCGAGAGCGCGCCGCGCGAAGGCGAGGGGGAGCCCGAACGCACGACCTTCTCGGAAAACTTCGCCTGTCCGGTGTCGGGCTTCACGATCCCCGAGATCGAACCGCGCCTGTTCTCGTTCAACGCGCCGTTCGGGGCCTGTCCGGTCTGTGACGGCCTCGGCGTCGAACTGTTCTTCGATGAGCGCCTGATGGTGCCCGACGTGACGCTCTCGGTGCAGGGCGGGGCGCTGGCCCCCTGGGCGCGGACGAAATCGCCCTATTACACCCAGACGATCGAGGCGCTGTCGAAACATTACGGCTTCGATCCGAAAAAGCCGTGGAAGGATCTGCCGGAAAACGTGCAGGAGCTGTTCCTGCGCGGCTCGGGCGATGAAGAGATCAAGTTCCGCTTCGACGAGGGCGGCCGCGTCTACGAGGTCAGCCGCACCTTCGAGGGGATCATCCCGAACATGGAGCGCCGCTACCGCGAGACCGACTCTGCCTGGTCGCGCGAGGAGATGGAGCGCTATCAGAACAACCGTCCCTGCCACGCCTGCGGCGGCTACCGCCTGCGGCCCGAAGCGCTCGCCGTGAAGATCGGCGGCAAGCATGTGGGCCACGTGGTCGAGATGTCGATCAAGGAGGCCCATGAGTGGGTCGCCACCGTGCCGGGCAGCCTCTCGCACCAGAAGAACGAAATCGCGACGGCGATCCTCAAGGAAATCCGTGAACGCCTCGGCTTCCTCGTGAATGTGGGTCTCGATTACCTGACCATGAGCCGCGCGGCGGGCACTCTGTCGGGCGGCGAGAGCCAGCGGATCCGGCTGGCCTCGCAGATCGGTTCGGGCCTGACGGGCGTGCTCTACGTGCTCGACGAGCCGTCGATCGGCCTGCACCAGCGCGACAACGACCGCCTCCTCCAGACGCTGAAAAACCTGCGCGATCAGGGCAATACGGTGATCGTGGTGGAGCATGACGAGGATGCGATCCGCCATGCCGATTACGTCTTCGATATCGGCCCGGGCGCCGGCGTGCATGGCGGTCAGGTCGTTTCGCGCGGCACGCCCGAAGAGATCGCCGCCGATCCGGCGTCGCTGACCGGGCAATACCTGTCCGGCACGCGCGAGATCGCGGTCCCGACCGAGCGGCGCAAGGGCAACAAGAAGAAGCTCAAGGTCGTGGGTGCGACCGGCAACAACCTCAAGAACGTCACGGCCGAGTTCCCGCTCGGCAAGTTCGTTTGCGTGACCGGCGTTTCGGGCGGGGGCAAGTCCACGCTCACCATCGAGACCCTGTTCAAGACCGCCTCGATGCGGCTCAACGGTGCGCGTCAGACGCCCGCGCCCTGCGATACGATCAAGGGGTTGGAGCATCTCGACAAGGTCATCGACATCGACCAGCGCCCGATCGGGCGCACGCCGCGCTCGAACCCGGCGACCTATACCGGCGCCTTCACCCCGATCCGCGACTGGTTCGCCGGTCTGCCGGAGGCGAAGGCGCGCGGCTACAAGCCGGGGCGGTTCTCCTTCAACGTGAAGGGCGGGCGCTGCGAGGCCTGTCAGGGCGACGGCGTGATCAAGATCGAGATGCACTTCCTGCCCGACGTCTATGTCGAATGCGAGACCTGCAAGGGCAAGCGCTACAACCGCGAGACGCTTGAAATCCAGTATAAGGGCAAGTCCATCGCGGATGTGCTCGACATGACGGTCGAGGACGCGCAGGAGTTCTTCAAGGCGGTGCCCTCGATCCGCGAGAAGATGGACGCGTTGATGGAGGTGGGCCTTGGCTATATCAAGGTCGGCCAGCAGGCAACGACGCTGTCAGGCGGCGAGGCGCAGCGGGTGAAGCTGTCCAAGGAACTGTCGAAACGCGCCACAGGTCGCACTTTGTACATTCTCGACGAGCCGACGACCGGTCTGCACTTCGAAGATGTTCGAAAACTGCTGGAGGTGCTGCACAGCCTCGTGGAGCAGGGCAACACCGTCGTGGTGATCGAGCACAATCTCGACGTCATCAAGACGGCCGATCATATCATCGATATCGGCCCCGAGGGCGGCGATGGCGGCGGCGAGATCGTGGCGGTCGGCACGCCGGAAGAAGTGGCCACCAACCCGCGCAGCCATACCGGCCATTACCTTGCGCAGATGCTGGGAGTGAAGGTCGCGGCGGAGTGATCCGCCGCGCTCTGGTCGCGGGCGCGCGGGCTCAGCGCCGTGCGGTGCGGCCGATGACTTCCATGACCTTGTGGTCTTCCGCGCCGACTTTGTAGATCACGCCGCGCACGTTGTAGTAGCGCCAGGCGCCGGTCACGATCGGCAGATCGTAGCGGCGCAGGTTCAGGATCATCGAGTGCTGATAGACTGGAAACACATCGCCGACGCTGAACTCGGGCTCCATCTGACCCTGCAGTACCCAGCGTGACGTGCCATTGGTCGTGGCGACCTTGCAGAACGTGTCGCCCGTCGTGAGCGTCTTGCACTCCGGCGCGGCCTTTGCGGAAGCTTTGGCTTCCTGCGCTGCGGGGCTACCCATGTCGATCTTTCCACCGCGCATTACCTGAACCCCTTGCGCCGATCCTTCGGCAGAGGCGAGGGCGGGCAGGGCGCAGGTCAGCGCAATCAGGGCGAGTGGGCGCATCACGATCCTCATCTTGAAAGCCTATCCACGCGCGTGTCATCGGGCAACGAAATTGAGAATCGATACATCTTTCTGTCCTCCAACCTTTCGAGGACAATAAAAAACGGGCGGAGTGGTTCCGCCCGTTTTTTAATTTCCGTCTGGACTGTGGCTCAGAAGCCGACGATGTCCGTGGCCTTGCCGACCTGGGCGAGCACTTCGCCGCTCTCGGGGCTGACTTCGTAGATGTAGCCGAACGAGCGCCAGTAGGTCGCGTCAGCCTTCAGGCCGAACGCGGCGGGCTGGCGGAGGCGAACGTGGTTCTCGGTGATCTGCTGGCCAACTTGCCACAGCAGGTCGTTGCGAACCGAGGGCTTCTGGTCATGCGACTGGTTCGCGACCGAGACGCTTGCTGCCATTTTCGAACCTGCGGCGCTCATCGGACCATCTGCGAGAGCTGCCATCGGGGTAAAAGCTGCGCCGATCACCGCGATCAGCGCGACACGGGGGAGATAAGTCATGCGCGTTTTCCTTTCGTCTTGAGGGACCAAATGCCGCATTGCGGCGAAAAGGTCCATTGCAGATTCCGCATTGCCGCCATGCGTAGAAGCGAAAGCTGTTGCGCGCTGTAAGATGCTGTTATTGCTTAATAAAAAATTACGATATTTCCGTGTCAAATCACAAAGGCCTCCACTTTACGTGAAGGCCTCGTGTTCAGATGCGGCGCTATGTCGCGGTTGACGCTGCGTCTGCGAAGTCAGTAGCCGAGGATCGAACGCGCGAGTCCGATCAGAGCGAGCACTTCGCCGGTCTGGCGGTCGACCTGATAGACGTAGCCGTTGGAGCGCCAATAGGTGCGATTGTCGTTCAGGCCGTAGCGGTTCGGGTCGCGGATCAGGACGTAGTCGCCGGTGATCCGGTCACCGCGGCGCCAACGGCGCTCCGCGTCCCGCCATTCGTCGTCGCGCTCGTCGTCGTGGCGATAGCTCTTCTTGGCGAGACCGGGCGGACGGCAACCATTGTTCTTCTTGGCCAGTCCGGGCGGGCAGCCCCTGTAATCGCGCTCTGCGTGGCCGCGGTCGTTCTTCCATTTGCCGTGGCCATGCCCGTCAGCAAGGGCGGCCCCGGGCAGAAGGCTCGCCCCGAGGGCAGCGGCGAGGGTAAGCTGGGTCAGGTGTTTCATGTGACCTCTCCTTTCCTGACGCGCTCATGCGCGTGTTGGGATATAAATGAACGTAGCTGGCCAGCCGTTCCATCGCGGAATCGGGCTTTATCCACGCGCAACCCTCTCACAAGCAAGACCCCGCCGAAGACGCGCGGTCATTCGGCGGGGTCCGGCTCGCCCTCGGGGCGAAATCAGGCTTCTGGGGTTACTTCTTACAGGTATTGACGCCGAGCATCGAGTAGAGCGGGCAGGTGCCCAGCAACCCGGTCCCGAGCGGAATCAGGCCCACCCAGAAAAGCCAGCGATAGGGGCCGGGCGGGGTCATGAAGAAGGCGATGATCAGGGCCAGCCCGACCACGATGCGCAGAGTGCGGTCGATGCCGCCGACATTGTTCTTGAACATTCAAAGCCCTTTCCGTAGCGCAGCTTCCTTGCAACTTGATACTGTTACGCGAACTCAGGCGGCAAGGATTAACTGCGGGAGGCGCGGCGACGCGCCTCCGCTCGGAATTCAGGTGCGGCTGCGCTTTTCGAAACGCGGCAGCATGGCCGAGAAGTCGCGGCCCTTGCCGCCTTCGGTTTCCACGAAGGCCGAATAGAGCGCGGCGGCCAGCTTGCCCATCGGCGTGTCGGCATCGGCGCTCTCGGCGGCCTGCTGGCTCAGCCGCAGGTCCTTGAGCATCAGCTCGGCGGCGAAGCCCGGCTTGTAATCGTTGTCGGCGGGCGATTGCGGGCCGACGCCCGGCGCCGGGCAATAGGTGTTCATCGACCAACTCTGACCCGAGGAGGTCGAGACCACGTCGAACATCTTCTCGCGGTCGAGGCCCAGCTTGTCGGCCAACGCGAAGGCTTCGCACGTCGCGATCATCGTCACGCCGAGGATCATGTTGTTGCAGATCTTGGCCGCCTGACCCGCGCCCGCTTCGCCGCAATGCACGGCCTTCTGGCCCATCACGTCGAAGAGGGGCTTCACGATCTCGAAGCTTTTCGCGTCACCACCCACCATGAAGGTCAGCGTGCCATTGGTCGCGCCGCCCACGCCACCGGAGACAGGCGCGTCGAGCGAACCGAGGCCGCGCTCTGCCGCCATCGCCGCGACCGCTTTCGCGCTGTCGACATCGACGGTCGAGCAATCGCACAGCACCGCATCTTCCTGCATCGCCGGGATCACTTCCTTCGCGACGTCGCGCAGGATCTGGCCGTTGGGGAGCATGGTGATGACGACCTCGGCCTCCTGCGCCGCCGCCGCTGCGGTCGTCGCCCGACCCACGCCCTCGGGCGGCGGGGCGGTGAGGTCGAAGCCGATCACTTTGTGACCCGCGGCGACCAGATTGGCCGCCATCGGCCCACCCATGTTTCCAAGCCCGATGAATGCGATTTTCATGTCGTCTCCTCCCAGATGGCCCATTCGGGGCCGAGCGGCTCCAGCATCTGCGCGACCGCCTCTTCCGGCAGCGCATCCAGAGCATATTTCCATTGCGGATTGCGATCCTTGTCGATGATCTGCGCCCGCACGCCCTCAAGAAAATCACCTAGCTCCGCCGCACGCCAGGTAAAGCGGAACTCATGGGTGAGGGCGGCGCGGATCGTGTTCTCGGCGCGGGTCATGCGGATCAGGCGCAGCGTCGCCTCCATCGACAGCGCGGAGTTGCGCAGCACCGTCTTGTAGGTCTTCTCGGCGAACTCGCTGCCCGAAGTCTCGAGCTTGGCGACGATCGCGCTGAGGTTCTCGGCCCAGAAGATGCGGTCGATCTCTGGGCGCAGGCCCTCGAGCTTGCCAGGTTCGGGCGGGGTGCGCGGATGGGGCAGGGTGTCGATATTGCCGGTCTCGATGAGCCGGGTCTTCAACTCCTCCCAATCGGCCTCGGGCACGAACATATCGGCGAACCCGGCATAGAGCGCGTCGGTTGCGTTCATTCGCGCCCCCGTGAGGCCGAGATATTCGCCCACGTGGCCTGGCGCGCGCGCCAGCAAAAGCGTGCCGCCCACGTCCGGGATCAGCCCGATCCCGCTTTCCGGCATCGCGACCTGCGTGCTTTCGCCCACGATCCGGTGGCTGGCATGGCCGGCGACGCCGACGCCGCCGCCCATCACGAAGCCCTGCATGAAGGCGACGATGGGCTTGGGATATTCCGCGATCTTTGCGTTCATCCGGTATTCGTCGCGCCAGAAGTCGCGTCCCGGTGCATAATCGCCAGCGATCCCGGCCCGGTAAACGGCGGCGATGTCGCCGCCCGAGCAGAAGGCGCGATCCCCCGCTGCGTCGATCACGACAAGATCGACCTCCGGGTCGTCGCGCCATGCGTCGAGCGCCGCCTCGATCGCCATGGCCATCTCGTGATCGAGCGCGTTGAGCGCCTTGGGTCGATTGAAGGTCAGCCGTCCGGCGTGGCCTTCCTTTCTCGCGATCATCGTTTCTTCGGTCATCCACGCTCCGCCAGCATCGCGCGGCTGACGATCAGCCGCATGATTTCATTCGTGCCTTCAAGGATCTGGTGCACGCGCAGGTCGCGCACGATCTTCTCGATCCCGTAATCGGCAAGATAGCCGTAACCACCATGCAATTGCAGGCATTGGTTTGCCACATCGAATGAGGCATCCGTCACATAGAGTTTAGCCATGGCGCAGAACTTCGTCGCATCATGGGTCTTGTTGTCGAGCTTCCATGCCGCCTGACGCAGGAAGGTGCGCGCGGATTCCAGCTTCACCTCCATATCGGCGAGGCGGAATTGCAGCGCCTGGAACTGGTCGAGCGATTTACCGAAGGCCTTGCGCTCGCCCATATAGGCCAGCGTCTTGTTGAGCGCGGCCTGCGCGCCGCCCAGGGCGGAGGCCGCGATATTCAGACGCCCGCCATCGAGACCCGCCATCGCATAAGTAAAGCCTTTGCCCTCTTCGCCCAGCAAGTTCTCCGCCGGAATGTGGCAATCGTCGAATTGCACCTGCGCGGTCGGCTGGGCTTTCCAGCCCATCTTGCGCTCGAGCCCGCCGAAGCTGAGCCCCTTTGCACCGTCCTCGACCACGACCGTCGAGATGCCCTTGGGCCCCGGATCGCCGGTGCGGACCATGGTCACATAGACATCCGAATAGCCGCCGCCCGAGATGAACGCCTTGGTGCCGTTCAGGATCCAGCCCTCGTTCGAGCGCTCGGCCTTGGTCCGCAGCGCCGCGGCGTCCGAGCCCGAACCCGGCTCGGTCAGGCAGTAGGAGAAGACCTTCTTCATGCTGACCAGATCGGGCAGCCAGCGCGCCTTGTCCTCGTCCGAGCCGAACTTGTCGATCATGCCGCCGCACATGTTGTGGATCGACAGGAACGAGCCCACGGCGGGGCAGGACATCGCGAGCGCCTCGAAGACGAGCGTGGCATCGAGGCGCGACAGGCCCGATCCGCCATAGTCTTCGGAGACGTAGATGCCGCCCAGACCCAGCTCGGCCACTTTCGGCCAGAGCTCTTTCGGGATCGTGCCGGCCTCTTCCCACGCGTCCGCATGGGGGGCGATCTCGTCCTGCCCGAAGGCGTAAGCCATGTCGAAAATGGCCTGCTGTTCCTCGCTGAGCGCGTAATCCATGAAACTCCTCCCCGAGCTCACTTTCGGTAAAGGCTCGACCTCAACCGGATGAATTGAACACCCGTTTAATTTCGAATCCTTGCGAGAGTTTTGCAAGGGGGGAGCTTGTGCAAGTGCAAGCGTGCCGTCAGCCCGTCAGATAATCCGCGATCACCGAGTGCGACCCGCGCGCCCAGACGTCGTTAAGAAGCGCGGTGAATTTCGCCACGACCTCGGCATTCTCGGCCAGATCGCCGTAGATCTCGGACATCTCCAGCCACGCGGTGGGACGCTCCTTCGCCAGCTTCGACTGCGCGACGAGGCGATCCCAATTCGGATCGTTCGGCGCGATCTCGGCGCCGGTCTCGCTGGTGCCGTAGCAATAGCGGCACCAGAGCGCGCTCTCGAGGATCAGCCCGGTGCAATCCCGGCCCTGAGCGAGGCAATCGCTGATCGAGGTGATGATGAACTTCGGTTGCCGGTTCGAGCCGTCATGGCACAGGCGGCGGATCGTGTCGGCCACTTCCGGGTTCGAGAAGCGGCTCAAGATCAGCTGCTTGTAATCGTTCAGGTCGGTGTCGGGCACCGGCGGCACGATGGGCAGGATCTCGGTCGTCTCGATCTTGTCGAGATAGGCGCGGATCTGATCATCTGCCATCGCCTCATGCGCGTATTCGATGTCCCGCAGGCCTGCGGCATAGGCGATGATCGCGTGCCCGCCATTGAGGATACGGATCTTCATCGTCTCGAACCGGTCGACCGCATCGGTGAAGGTCACGCCGACTTTCTCCAGCGCGGGGCGGCCTGCCGGGAAATTGTCCTCCATCACCCATTGCCGGAAGGGCTCGCAGGTGACGGGGGCGGCGTCCTCGATCCCGAAGCTTTGGGCCAGCGCACGCTCGCGCGGGCCGGTGGCGGGGGTGATCCGGTCCACCATCGAGTTCGGAAAGGCGACATTGGCCTTGATCCATGCGCTTAGCTCCGGATCGGAGAGTTCCGCCAGTCCGCAAACCGCGTCGCGCGTGACATGGCCGTTATGGGGGACGTTATCGCAACACATCACGGTGAAGGGCGGCACGCCCGAGGCTCGGCGCGCCTTCAGCGCGGCGATGATCGCGCCGAACGCGGTCTCGGGATGGTCCGGATTGGCCGCATCGGCCTGAATGTCGGGATGGGTCGGGCTGAACGTGCCGGTCTTCGGGTCGATGTAATAGCCGCCCTCGGTCACGGTAAGCGACACGATCCGAACGCTGGGCTGCGACATGGCGGCGATCAGCGGCGCATTTCCGGAGGCCACTTCGGCAAAACCAACCATCGAGCCTATCACGCGGGCCGATTTCGCCGCCGGGTCCAGCTCGATAACGCTATAGAGCCCGTCCTGTGCTAGAACCGCATCGCGCATCTTCGCATCGCCCGGTCGAACGCCCGCGCCCATGAGCGCCCAGTCATGGCCTTCGCCCAAATTGAACAGATCGTCGAGATAGACCGCCTGATGCGCCCGGTGGAAATTGCCGCAGCCGATATGAACGATGCCGGGGGTGAGCGCCGCGCGGTCGTAACCGGGGCGCGCCACGTCTGCGGGAAGCTCGGAGAGGGTGTCGTTGGAAAGTGTCATGTCAGCTCATCCAGTTTCCGCCGTCGACATTGTAGGTCTGGGCGACGATGTATTCGGCCTCGTCCGAGGCGAGGAAAACGGCCATGCCGGTAAGGTCGGCGGCGGTCCCCATGCGGCCATAGGGGACGGACTCGCCGACCTCTTTTTTCTTCTGGCCCAGGGGTTTGTTCTCGTATTTCGCGAAGAAGGCATCGACGCCGTCCCAATGCTCGCCATCGACCACGCCGGGCGCGATCGCGTTCACGTTGATGCCATGTTCGATCAGGTTCAGCCCCGCCGATTGCGTAAGGCTGATGACGGCGGCCTTGGAGGCGCAATATACCGCGACCAATGCCTCGCCCCGACGTCCGGCCTGAGACGCCATGTTGATGATCTTGCCGCCACGGGCCTGCGCGATCATCTCCTTCGCCGCCGCCTGCATCATGAAGAGCGTGCCTTCGACGTTGATCTTGAAGACGCGGGCGTAATCCTCGCGGGTGATCTCGACGAGGGGGGCCGCGGTGAAGATCGCGGCGTTGTTGATCAGGATGTCGATCCCGCCCGAGGCGCGCATCTTCTCCATCGCGGCGTCGATGCTCGCCGCGTCGGTCACGTCGAGCTTGAGCGCGACCGCGCCGATCTCGGCCGCGGTGTCCTCGGCCCGCGCTATGTCGATATCGCCGATCACGACCTCCGCGCCTTCCGCGATGTATTTCTCCGCGAAAGCGCGGCCGATCCCACGGGCTGCCCCGGTGATCAGGGCGCGTTTGCCATTCAGTCGCATCAGATTGCCAGTCCTTGCGCGTCGAATTTGTGGAGTTGGTTGAGGTCGGGGGTCAGGTAGACCTTGTCGCCCGAATGCAGCCCGATCTCGCCGCCGCCGCGCACGTTGATCACGCCATGCTTCGTTTCGACATGCAGGAACGTGTCGGAGCCCAAGTGCTCGGACACGCCGACCGTGCCCTCCCACGCGCCTTCGGTCGTCGAGACCTCGATATGCTCCGGGCGGATGCCGATGCTGTCGGCGCCGTATTTCGCAGCTTCGTCGCCCTCGATGAAGTTCATCTTCGGCGAGCCGATGAAGCCCGCGACGAACTTGTTGCGCGGCGAGCGATACAGTTCCAGCGGCGAGCCAACCTGTTCGATCCGTCCGGCCTGCAGCACGACGATCTTGTCGGCCATGGTCATCGCCTCGACCTGATCGTGGGTGACGTAGATCATCGTGGTCTTGAGCTTCTGGTGCAGTTCCGAGATCTCCAGCCGCATGTTCACCCGCAGCGCCGCATCGAGGTTCGACAGCGGTTCGTCGAAAAGGAACGCCGCCGGTTCGCGCACGATGGCCCGACCGATCGCGACGCGCTGGCGCTGACCGCCCGAAAGCTGGCCGGGGCGACGGTCGAGATAGTCGGTCAGGTTGAGGATGCGCGCTGCATTGTCGACCTTCTCCTTGGCCGCCGCCGCGTCCAGCTTTGCCATCTTCAGCGGGAAGGCGATGTTCTTGCGCACCGACATATGCGGGTAGAGCGCGTAGCTCTGGAACACCATCGCCAGACCGCGCTTGGCGGGGGGCAGGTCGCTCGAAGGTTGACCGTTGATCTCGATTTCGCCGCCCGAGACGTCTTCCAGACCCGCGATCAGGCGCAGAAGGGTGGATTTGCCGCAGCCCGAGGGGCCGACGAAGACGACGAACTCGCCTTCGTTGATTTCCAGATCGAGCGGCGGGATGACCTCGACATCGCCGAAGGCCTTGCGGACGCCCTTGAGGGTAATCTGTCCCATGGGTTTAGCTCCTTATTTCACGGCGCCGAAGGTCAGGCCACGCACCAGCTGTTTCTGGCTGAACCAGCCGAGGATCAGGATCGGTGCGATAGCCAGCGTCGAGGCGGCAGAGAGTTTCGCGTAGAACAGCCCTTCGGGGCTGGAATAGGCGGCAATGAAAGCGGTGAGGGGGGCGGCATTCGCCGCCGTCAGGTTCAGCGTCCAGAAGGCTTCGTTCCAGGCGAGGATCACGTTCAGCAGAAGCGTCGAGGCGATGCCGGGCACGGCCATCGGGGTCAGCACGTAGAGGATCTCGCCGCTCAAGGTCGCGCCATCCATGCGGGCGGCCTCGAGGATGTCCTTCGGAATTTCCTTGAAATAGGTGAAGAGCATCCAGATCACGATCGGCAGGTTCATCAGGCACAGCACGATGACCAGACCGGTCCGGGTATCCAGCAGGCCCCAGTCGCGGAACATCAGGTAGATCGGGACGAGCACCCCCACGGCGGGCATCATCTTGGTGGACAGCATCCACATCAGCACGTCCTTGGTGCGCTTGCCCGGCACGAAGGCCATGGCCCAGGCCGAGGGGATCGCGACGATTAACGCCAGCAGGGTGGAACCGAACGAGATCACCACCGAATTCATGAAGTGGCGGAAGTAGTTCGAGCGCTCCTGAACGAGATGGTAGCTGTCGACAGTCCAGGCCGAGGTCAGCACGTCCCACGGCGCCTTGATCGCGTCGCCCTCGGTCTTGAACGACAGGATGATCGTCCAGAGGATCGGGAAGAATATCACGAAGGCCAGCGCCCATGCGATCACGGACATGATCGTGCGGCGGCGGTTGGAGATTTTGCGCGCCATTGGATTACGCCTCCAGGTTCTTGCCGATCATCCGCATCAGGAAGATCGCGACGATATTTGCGAGGATCACGGCGATCACACCGCCCGCGGCGCCTCCGCCCACGTCGAATTGCAGCAGCGACTGGACATAGACGAGGTAGGTCAGCGTGGTGGACGCGTTGCCCGGCCCGCCATTCGTGGTCACTAGGATTTCCGCGAAGGTCGAGAGCAGGAAGATCGTCTGGATGAGGATCACCACGGTCGCGGCCCGTGCGAGGTGCGGCAGCATGATGTAGAAGAACCGCGACAGGGCGCCCGCGCCGTCCATCTCGGCGGCCTCCAGCTGCTCGGAATCCAGCGATTGCAGCGCGGTCAGCAGGATCAGCGTCGCGAAGGGCAGCCACTGCCATGCCACGATTATGGTGATCGAAAGCATCGGCGCATGGGCGAGAAAGTCATATGGCTGTAGCCCTATCGCCTTGGCGATATAGGCGAAAATGCCGTTCACCGGATTGTAGAGCATGTTCTTCCAGACCAGTGCGGACACGGTCGGCATGACGAAGAAGGGCGCGATCACGAGAACCCGTACGATGCCCTGGCCGAAGATCGGCTGATCGAGGAGCAGCGCCAGCAGGATGCCCCCGATCACGGTGATCAGCAGCACGCCCCCCACCAGCACCAACGTGTTCTTGAGCGCAGTGAAGAAGGCGGGATCGGTGAGGAAATAATAGTAATTGTCCCAGCCCACGAAGCCGCCCTGACCGGGCATCAGCAGGTTGTAGCGCTGGAACGAGAACCAGATCGTCATGCCCAGCGGCACGGCCATCCACATGAACAGCAGGATGACGGATGGCGAAATCATGAGACGCGCGGCAGAGCGCGAGGCTTGCGTGGACATCGGTCCGGCTCCGGTTATCGGAAGTTGAAAAAAAGAGGCACGGGGCGGTCAGACCCAAAATGACCGCCCCGGCCGGGGAGGGGCCTGGTTACTTGATGTAACCGGCCTTCTTCATCTCGCGTTCGGTCAGGCTCTGTGCGTTTTGCAGTGCCTGATCGCCGGAGATTTGCCCTGCGAGCGCAGCCGAGAACTGCTGGCCGACGGCGGTGCCGATCGCCTGGAGCTCGGGGATCGCGACGAACTGGACGCCGGTATAGGGAACCGGGTCGACCGTCGGATTGGTCGGGTCAGCCGCGTTGATCGAGTCCAGCGTCAGCTTCGCGAAGGGGGCCGCTTCGAGATATTTCGGGTTCTCGTAGAGCGAGGTGCGGGTGCCCGGGGGCACGTTCGCCCAGCCCTCTTTCTCGGCCACGAGCTCGGTATAGTGCTTCGAGGTCGCCCATTCGATGAAAGTCTTCGCGGCGTCTTCCTTCTGGGTACCCGCCGGGATCGCCAGCGACCAGGCCCAGAGCCAGTTCGCGCGCTTGTCGACGCCTTCCTTGTTCGGCGCGAGCGCGAAGCCGACCTTGTCGGCCACGGTCGAGTCCTTGGGGTTGGTCACGAAGGACGCAGCCACCGTGGCGTCGATCCACATGCCGCATTTGCCCTGCTGGAACAGTGCGAGGTTCTCGTTGAAGCCGTTGGCCGACGCGCCGGGCGGGCCGTATTTGTTCATCATGTCGAGGTAACGCGACATGGTCTCTTTCCACGGGGCCGTGTTGAATTGCGGCTGCCAGTTCTCGTCGAACCAACGTCCGCCCATCGAGTTGTCCATCGTTGTCAGGAAGGCGGCGTTCTCGCCCCAACCGGCCTTGCCGCGCAGACAGATGCCGTAGACTTCATTGTCCTTGTCGGTCATCGCGGCAGCGGCTTTTTCGATGTCGGACCAAGTCGGCTTCTCGGGCATTTCCATCCCGGCCTTTTCCATCAGGTCCTTGCGATACATCACGAAGGAGCTTTCGCCGTAGAAGGGCGCTGCATAGAGCTTGCCATCCACGGTGAGGCCTTTGCGGATCTGCGGCAGCAGGTCGTTCACATCATAGCTGTCGGGCATGCCGTCGAGCGGCACGAGCCAGCCCTGCTTGCCCCAGATCGGAACCTCGTAGGTGCCGATGGTCAGCACGTCGAACTGGCCGCCCTTGGTGGCGATGTCGGTGGTGACCTTCTGGCGCAGGACGTTCTCTTCCAGCGTGACCCATTCCACCTTGATGTCGGGATGCTCGGCATAGAAGTCGTCCATCAGGCCCTGCATGCGGACCATATCGCCGTTGTTCACGGTTGCGACGGTGATGGTGGTCTCGGCTGCCGCAGCAGTCGCAAGCGCGCCGAGAGCACAGGCGCCCATGAGCGCCCGGATCGTATAAGTCATAGATTTCCTCCCTTGCGGTCTGAGCATATGCCCAAACTGTGAGAAAATATTCACAAACAGAACCCAAGCTGTCAATCAAGAATTACTGCGATGTCTTGATTTATTATGAACGCCGTCTCTAACGCCTTGTTTCGGCGTCAGTCTTCCAACAGGGCCTGAGCCGTCGGCTCGTCGGTCACGAGCCCGTTGAGAAGCCCGCCTTCCAGAGCGGCACGAATCGCGACCAGTTTCGAGCTGCCAGCGGCGATGCCGATCACCGGGGCGTCGCGCTTGGGCTCGATCCGGAACGAGCCGAAACGCGTCGTGGTGGGAGTGGTGATGTAGTTGCCCTGCGCATCGTAGAACGAGCCCACGAGCTCGCCCACGCCGCCCGCCGCGCGCAGCTCCTCGAGTTCGGCGAGGGTGACGAAGCCGTCCTTGTGCACCGGCGCGTCCTCGCCCAGCTGGCCGACGCCGACGAAGGTCGCATCCGCGTCCGCCGCGAGCCGCTTCACGGCCTGCACCGGCTTGAGCCGGTCGAACATCGCACGTTCCTCCACCGTTTCCGAGATCACCGGAACCAGCATGGGATAATGCGGCAGGCGCAGCTTGTCGGCCATCCGCATGATGACGTCATAGAACGAGGCAGAACCGTCCGGGGCGATGTTGCCGATCAGCGAGACGATCTTGTGCTCGGTCGCGGGACGCTGCATCACCTCGCTCACCATCGCAGAGAGCGAGCGGCCCGTCCCGAAGGCGATCACCTGCGGCTCGGACCGTGCGAGGATCCGTTCGAGAAGCGTGGCGGCGAAAGCGGCGGTGGCCGTGGCCGGGTCGCCGCGTTCACCCAGCGACGGCGCGACGCGCACCGTCTGCAGCCCGAAGCGACGCATCAGCGCCGCTTCCAGTTCCAGACAGGCGCCGATCTTGTGCTCGATCCGCACCCGCACCAGTCCTTCTGAAACCGCGCGGCTCACCAGCCGCTGCGCGCGCTGACGCGACACGCCGAGCTCGGCGGCGATCTGGTCCTGCGTCATGCCGCCGACGTAATAGAGCCATCCGGCCCGTGCCGCCTCGTCATCGCGCGAAGTTTCGGCCTCATTCATACGGCTCACGACTCTTTCTCCCTGATGACTCCATTCTGGAAGAACTCGGTGAAATGCGCAAATTCGCGATGCGGACGGGCATCCTCGGGCGGCGTCAGGTCGCGCCCGGCCAGATGGCTGCCGCCGGTGAAACGCCAGACTTCCATCCCCGCCGCAAGCCCTGCACGAATGCCGTTGAGGCTGTCCTCGATCACCAGCGTGCGGGCAGGGGACGCGCCCATCTTCTCCGCCGCGTGCAGGAACAGGTCGGGTGCGGGTTTTCCATGGGCGACCTCGCTTGCCGTGAACAGCCGATCGCCCACCCGGTCGCGCAGGCCTGCGATTTCCAGCGAGCGTTCGGCGCGCGGCAGGCTCGACGAGGTGGCCACGCACCATGGCACGTCGAGTGCCTCCAGCACATTGGCCACGCCCTGAGTCACCCGCAGGTCCCGCTCGAACGCGTCGAGCAGACGCGCGCGATACTGCGCCTCGAACTCCTCCGGAAGATCAAGCCCGAACTCGGAGCGGATCTGCTTCATCACCGTGGGATAGGACCGGCCGAGGAAATGGCGCGCGACGTAATCGAGGTCGATATTCACCTGCAGCGTGGCCAGCTCGTCGATCAGCATCTGCGCCGAAATGATCTCGGAATCGATCAGCACCCCGTCGCAGTCGAAAATCACCAGATCGGTCATGGTTCCTCCCCCCCTGTCATTCGCGCAGCGATAGCGTGCGAAACCGGGGATGGCCAGAGGCGGGAACGGTCTGTCAGACCATGGCCTCCTGCGCACCGATCCCGGTCACCCGAAGCACGATCGCGCCCGCGCCGAACAGGAAGATCGCCATCACGCCGAGCCAACCGACCCACGGGATGATCCAGATCAGCGCGCCGATCGCCGCGCCACCGAACGCCGCGAGGGCGCATTCGCCCGGCGTGACCGGCTGGCCGCGCCCGATCAGATCATGCAACCACGCGCCGATGACCCAGATCCCCACGATATAGCCGCCGAAGCCCAGCACCAGCACTCCGAGCAGCGAGAACGGCACCAGCACCAGCCCGATCACGGTCATCGCAAGCAGCAAGATCGATCCCACGAGCGCCGAGAGCCCGACGAACCCCGCAAGGCCCGCGCGCAAGGGATGGGCGAGGCTGCGCCGGCGCATGCGGTCCATCAAGCCCGGCGCGAAGACCGCGAGAAGCGTGGCCACGATCCCGACCACGAGCACGCCGCCCAGCCAATCGCGGATCTCGATCAGGTAATTGCGCGCCGGGGCAGGGCGTGCCTTCGCCTCTTCGAATTCCTTCGCCTGATGAATGCTTACCCGTTCGGCCGGGGCGACGCTGGAGGGGACGGTCACCTCACCGGGCGTGTCGGTATAGACCTGAACCTTGCCTGTGACCGTCGCGCCATCGCCCCAGGTGACGGTCTTTGTTCCCAGCACGAGATCGCCCGAAATTTCGGCGTCGATCAGCGCCTCGTCGGCGCCGATGACCGCGCTGCCCGCGACAGGAGCCTCGAGCCGAACCTGCTGCCCCATCGCGCGCAGGTTGCCCGAGATCGTCCCCTTGACGGTAAGCGCCTGACCCGCGAGCGTCGCCGCACCCGCGACCGGGGCCGCGAGGTCGATATCCTGACCCGCCGCATAAAGGTCGCCGCCCACCCGTGCGCCGATCACGATATTCTGGCCCGCGAGATGCGCCGCGCCCGTGATCGGGCTACCCATAGTGACGTGCTGACCAGCGGCGAAAAGATCGTGGATGTTCTCACCCGTGGCACTCACGGTTCGGCCCGCGAGATAGGCGTCGCCGCCGAAGCGCCAGTCTTGAGTTTCCTCGGCCGCCGCGACCGAGGCGGCCAGAGCGACAGCGAGGCAGGCGAGGGATTTGACGAGGAAATTGCGCGACATAACCGGGGCCTTCCAGCGAAATTGACGATGGGGAAGTGTAGCACCAATCGTTCACGGCCACGTGACATAGCTCAATACGGGCATAAAAACCTGCGATTTGCGCATGTGAAAAGGGGCGCCCCTTCCGGAGCGCCCCTTCCCATAGATCCCTGAAGCGGGAACGGCTGATTACATCATGCCGCCCATGCCGCCCATGCCGCCCATGTCGGGGGCACCGCCAGCGCCTTTCGGCTCCGGCTTCTCGGCGATCATCGCTTCGGTGGTGATCAGCAGGCCAGCAACCGAGGCCGCGTCTTCGAGCGCGGTGCGGGTCACTTTCGCCGGGTCGATCACGCCGAACTCGAACATGTTGCCGTACTCTTCGGTCTGCGCGTTGAAGCCGAAGTTCAGGTCGTCGCTCTCGCGGACCTTGCCGGCCACGACAGCACCGTCCACACCGGCGTTTTCTGCGATCTGACGCAGCGGCGCTTCGAGGGCGCGCTTGACGATCGCGATACCGGCTTCCTGGTCGGAGTTCGCACCGGAGAGACCGGCGAGCACTTTCGCGCCCTGAACGAGGCTGACGCCACCGCCGACAACGATGCCTTCCTGAACGGCCGCACGGGTCGCGTTCAGAGCGTCGTCCACACGGTCCTTGCGCTCTTTCACTTCGACTTCGGTCATGCCGCCGACGCGGATGACAGCCACGCCACCGGCCAGTTTCGCGACGCGCTCTTGCAGCTTCTCGCGGTCGTAGTCCGAGGTGGTTTCCTCGATCTGGGTGCGGATCTGGCTGACGCGCGCTTCGATCTCGGCCTTGTCACCAGCGCCTTCGACGATGGTGGTGTCGTCCTTGGTAATGCTCACCTTCTTGGCGGTGCCCAGCATGTCCATGCCGACGTTCTCGAGCTTCATGCCGAGGTCTTCCGAGATCACCTGGCCGCCGGTCAGGATCGCGATGTCCTGCAGCATGGCCTTGCGGCGGTCGCCGAAGCCCGGTGCTTTCACGGCTGCGATCTTAAGGCCGCCGCGCAGCTTGTTGACCACGAGGGTCGCGAGCGCTTCGCCTTCGACGTCTTCAGCGATGATGAGGAGCGGCTTTTGCGACTGGATGACCTGCTCGAGCAGCGGGACCATCGGCTGCAGCGACGAGAGCTTCTTCTCGTGGAGCAGGATGTAGCAGTCTTCGAGTTCCGCGACCATCTTGTCGGGGTTGGTCACGAAGTAGGGCGACAGGTAGCCACGGTCGAACTGCATACCTTCGACGACTTCGACTTCGGTCTCCATGCCGCGGGCTTCTTCCACGGTGATGACGCCGTCATTGCCGACTTTCTGCATCGCGTTGGCGATCATCTTGCCGATGGCTTCTTCGCCGTTCGCCGAGATGGTGCCGACCTGAGCGACTTCGTCCGAGTCCTTGACCGGGCGAGCAGCGCTCTTGATCGCGTCGACGACTTTCGAGGTCGCGAGATCGATGCCGCGCTTGAGGTCCATCGGGTTCATGCCAGCGGCCACGGCTTTCAGGCCGTCCTTGACGATCGCCTGAGCGAGCACGGTGGCGGTGGTGGTGCCGTCGCCAGCCTCGTCATTGGTGCGCGAGGCGACTTCTTTCACCATTTGCGCGCCCATGTTCTCGAACTTGTCCGAAAGTTCGATCTCTTTGGCGACCGACACACCGTCTTTGGTGATGCGCGGCGAGCCGAACGACTTTTCGATCACGACGTTGCGGCCTTTCGGGCCCAGCGTGACCTTCACCGCGTCGGCGAGGATGTTGACGCCGTCGAGCATACGATCGCGGGCGTCGGTGGAGAATTTCACGTCCTTGGCTGCCATGTTTGTTGGCTCCTTGACTGAGTTGTTCTTGGGATATCAGGGGATCTCGGTAAGGGCAGGGCGCCTTACGAGATGATGCCCATGATGTCGCTTTCTTTCATGATGAGCAGCTCTTCGCCGTCGAGGGTCACTTCCGTGCCCGACCACTTGCCGAAGAGAACGCGGTCGCCAGCTTTGACGCCCGGTGCGATCAGCTCGCCCGATTCCTTGCGCGCGCCGTCACCCACTGCGACGACTTCACCCTCTGCGGGCTTTTCTTTCGCGCTGTCGGGGATGATCAGGCCACCCTTGGTTTTTTCTTCGCTCTCCACGCGCTTGACCAGCACACGGTCATGAAGCGGTTTGAATGCCATCTGGGTCACTCCCTAAAGGTTCCAGGTTCGAAAACTTTTAGCACTCGTCATTGGTGAGTGCTAACGATGGCGGAGTTAGTCATTGAGGCGGGCGGCTGTCAATAACCGAAAAGCGAATTTTTTGCGTCAATTCGAACGATCGGGGCGCGGCGATTTCGCCTCTATGCGGAACGCATATCGCGTGGCACTCTCGCCCTCATGAAATTCGCCAAGCTCCTTCGGCCTTTGCTGGCCCCCGCGCTTTCTCTCTGCCTCGCACTGCCCGCATGGGCGGAGTGCCGCGGCACGAATATTTTTGACGCGCTGCCCAAGGCCGAGCAGGAGGCGCTGACCGCCGCCGCCGATTCCGCGCCCTTCTCCCGCGGATTGCTGTTCTCTGCAACCAAGGGCACGGAAAAGATCACGCTGGCCGGCACCTACCATCTGCCCGATCCGCGTCATGACAAGCTGGTCGGGGCGCTCTCGAAGGCGCTCGAGAAAGCGTCGCGGCTGCTGGTGGAGGCGGGCCCGGACGAGCAGGCGCGGCTGGAGCACGCGATCCAGACCGACCCGACGCTGATGTTCTCGACCGGCAAGACCCTGCCACAGATGATGTCCGAGCAGGACTGGAACATGACCAAGGCGGCGCTCGCGGCCCATGGGATGCCCGCTTTCCTCGCCGCGAAGATGCGGCCCGCTTTCGTCGCGATGACGCTGTCGCTGCCGCCCTGTGCCACGGCCGAGCTCGCCAAGGGGGAGGGCGGTCTGGACCTGCAGGTAATGACGCAGGCCGAGGCCGACGGCGTGCCGGTCGAGGCGCTGGAGCCGTGGGACACTGTCTTCAAGCTGTTCAACGGCATCACCGAGACCGAGGCGCTGGAAATGCTCCGCGCGGCAGTGATCGGCGCGCCCTTGGCTGACGATATGGGCGTGACGATGGGCGATCTCTATTTTCGGGGCGAACCGCGCCTGATCTGGGAACTGGCGCGCGAACAGGCCGTCACGGCAGGCATGAATGCCGATGAGGTCGAGCGCCAGATGAAGCTCTCCGAGGATCTGCTGATGGTCGCCCGCAACCGCAACTGGCTGCCCAAGATCGAAGCCGCGGCGAAGCAGGGGCCGGTCGTGGTCGCGGTGGGCGCGCTGCACCTTTCGGGTAAAGAGGGGTTGTTGCGGTTGCTCGAGAAGGACGGCTGGAGCATCGAGCGGCTCGATAGCTGAGACGTCGAAATGCAGTTTGCCCCGGGGCGACCCGCCCCGGTCCGCGCCTGTCCGGTTGCTCGCTTGCGGCTCTTTCCGCATCGCCAGACCCCTAGGTGACAAGCCCAGACACAGCGCCTATAACCTGCGCCGACAGTTGATTATCCGAGAGGATCTCCCCATGACGATTAAGGTTTTCGGCCACAAGGCCCCCGACACCGACTCGACCGGCTCGCCCATTGCCTGGGCGTGGTATCTCAACGAAGTCAAAGGCACCCCGGCCAAGCCCTGCCTGCTGGGCGAGCCCAATACCGAGGCGGCTTTCGTCATCGAGCATTGGGGCCTCAACAAGCCCGAGATCATCTCTGACGTGGAAGAAGGCGAGGACGTGGTCGTCGTCGACACCAACAACCCCGCCGAGCTGCCGAGCGGTATCAACGCTGCCAACGTCATCCAGATCATCGATCACCACAAGCTGACCGGCGGGATCGAGACCAAGGGACCGATCGACATCACGATGCGCCCGCTCGCCTGCACTGCGACCATCCTCTACGATCTGATGGGCGACGACGTGGCGAAAGCGCCGCGCGGCATCAAGGGCGCGATGCTCAGCTGCATCCTGTCGGATACGCTGGAATTCCGCTCGCCCACCACGACCGATCACGACCGCGCCGTCTGCGACGCGCTGGCGAGCGATCTGGGCATCGACATGCACGAGCTGGCCGAGAAGATGTTCGAAGCGAAATCGGACGTCTCCGCCTTCACCGATGCAGAACTGCTGCGGATGGATTCCAAGGAATACCCGGTCGACGGCACGACCTTCCGCGTTTCCGTGCTGGAGACCACCGCGCCGAAGATGGTGCTGGACCGGAAGGCCTCGCTGATGACCTCGATGGAAGAGGTCGCGAAGGAAGACGGCGTCGATCAGGTGCTGCTGTTCGTGATCGACATCCTGAAGGAAGAGGCGACGCTGCTGGTGCCGAACGATCTGGTGAAGGGCGTGGCCGAGAAGAGCTTCGACGCCACCGTCGAGGGCGACACGGTGGTGCTGCCCGGCGTGATGAGCCGCAAGAAGCAGATCATCCCGTCGCTCAAGGTCTGAGCTTTTCGAGATTTGAGATAGGGAAGGGGCGTCCGGTCGGGCGCCCCTTTTTCTGATTTGGTCGCCCAGTTCGGGCGCAATCGCGAAGCGGGAGCATTTTGCTCCGGCGCGGGGCGACCAGCCCGAGGCCGCGCCCGACCCTCCCCCCGAGAGGGCGCATTGGCGATGTCAGCGCGGGCTCGAACGTCATTCGGGCTTGCGAGATAAACTGCCAAGCCACCCGCCGATCGAAGCGCCCAACCGAGGCTCAGGCCCGCCCCTCAGTGCCTCATTCCTCCATCGTCCCCGTCTCGACAAACCGCTGGTGCCAGCTCAGCGCCTCGCCCAGCAGGTTCGGGGCATGATTGGCGAAGCTGCCCTTCTTGGCGCGCTCGAAATAGTCCCGCAGCATCGGGCGGTAAGCGGGATGGGCGCAGGTCTCGATGATCGTCTCGGCACGCTGCTTCGGAGACAGCCCGCGCAGATCGGCCAGACCCTGTTCGGTCACGATCACCTGCACATCCTGCGCGATGTGATCGACATGGGCGGCCATCGGCACGATCGCCGAAATCTTACCACCTTTGGCGACCGACGGAGTCATGAAGATCGAGACATAGCCGTTGCGCGCGAAATCGCCCGAACCGCCGATGCCGTTCTGGATCTTCGAGCCCATCACATGTGTCGAGTTCACGTTGCCATAGATATCCGCTTCGATCAGCCCGTTCATCGCGATGCAGCCCAATCGGCGCACCAGCTCTGGATGGTTCGAGATTTCCTGCGGGCGCAGGATCAGCTTGTCGCGGAAATAGGCGGCGTTGTCGTTGAAATACTGCGCCTTTTCGGGCGAGAGCGAAAAGGCGGTGGCGCTCGCCATGCGCAGCTTGCCCGCCTCGATCATGTCGAGCATCCCGTCTTGAATGACCTCGGTGAAGGCGGTCATCTGGTCGAAGGGGGCCTCGATCAGCCCGGCCATCACCGCGTTCGGCACGTTGCCCACGCCGGATTGCAGCGGCAGCAGCCCGCGCGGCAGGCGGCCCTGTTTCACCTCGTTGCCGAGAAAGTCGAGGATATGGCCCGCAATCGCCTCGGCCACCGCATCGGGCGGGCTGAAGGGCGCGTTGCGGTCGGGCGCGTCGGTCTCGACCACGGCCACGACTTTCTCGGGATCGACCTCGAAATAGGTCTGGCCGATGCGGTCGTCAGGCTTCACCAGCGGAATCGGCACGCGGTTCGGGGGCAGGGCGGTGCCGTAATAGATGTCATGCATCCCCTCCAGCATCGGTGACTGCCAGCGGTTCACTTCGAGGATGATCTTGTCAGCACAGTCGAGCCACGTCTTGTTATTGCCGACCGAGCTCGACGGGATCAGCTTGCCATCCTCGGTGAAGCCGGAAATCTCGATCACCGCCGTGTCGAGCTTGCCCATGAACCCCATCCACGCCATCGGGGCGACCTGGCTCAGGTGCATGTCGAAATATTTCATCTGACCCGCATTGATCCGCTCGCGCGCGATCGGGTCGGAATTGTAGGGCAGGCGGAATTCGATCCCGTCGGCCTTGGCCAGAGCGCCGTCCAGCTCGGGACCCGTCGAAGCGCCCGACCAAATCTTCACCTTGAACGGGCGGCCCGCCGCGTGCTCGGCCTCGATCCGGGAAGCGAGCGCCATCGGCACCGCCTTGGGATAGCCCGAGCCGGTGAAGCCCGACATGCCGATCGTCGCGCCATTGTCGATCAGGGCGGCGGCGTCTTCGGCGGACATCACCTTGGCGGCGAGCCCGGCATGGGCTTTGCGGATCGTGTGGTTCATGAGCAAGCGCCTCCTTCGCGATGGTTCGGTCGCGATGGCGCGGAGCGGGGCTCCTCTCTGCCTCGCATCGCCGCGCGACCTCGTGTTCCGCTGACGAGGAACGCGAGGTTGCGCGGGATGTCCATGTTTGGCCGGTATGCGCTGGACGCATGACTCATGTCGCTGGGCGCATGGCGTAGAGTTTGCGGCGCCGGGAGCGTTGAGATCAGGCTTCGACAAACCCCATCGAAATCAGGGCTTGGGCGAAATCGTCGTCGGTGAAGGGTTTGATCAGTATTTTGCCTTCAGGGAAACCATCCATCATCACGGATTTTTCATCATAGCCGGTCGAATAGAGGATTGGCACCGCGCGTTCGCGCAGCGCCTTGGCAGCTTCCAGCGAGGTTTCGTCGCCGAGATTGATGTCGAGCAGCGCCATCGAGATATCGTTGCCGCCAGCGATGTGCTGCAACGCTTCATCGACGGTGCCGAAGATGACCACGTCGCGCGCACCGAATTCGCTTAGCATCGCGGCCGCGTCATAGGCCACGATCATTGCGTCTTCGAGAACCAGCGCGGTGCCGTCGATCCGAGGTGGCGCACAAAGAGTCACGAGGACCGCCTAGCCGCGCGGCGGGCATCGCTTGCGCTATTCTCGCTTCGTTCGTGCTGGATATTCCGGGGCATCAGCATCCTGTCCTTGCAGATAACTGCGTTCGAAGGGGGAAGGGATCGTAGTTGATCCGGCGTCGCATCTGAAATTTAGGCGTCAGTCCCGGTCGACGGTGCGCTGAGAGGCCTCGTGAACCTTAATGCACGTCATAATCTTCGGGGTCATTTAACTATGACATACCTTCGCAATTCGTCTAGCCGCTTGTTTTCGGCTCTACAAAGCATCGTGATCGCCTGTCGGCGGAAACGTGAGGCAAATAACGGGAAACACTCGCTTCCTCCCGAAGATCGAAAGGAACCCGCCAAGGCCATCCGCGTTGCCTTATGACGCAAAAGTGAGCCAAGGCATGACAAGTAACTGTAGAAATTGCCCCTTCGTCGATAATCCCGCCTTCATGGCGCCGGATCCGGGTGAAGAAGCGATCACTGAAGCTGCCCGGGCGGGCGAGCTGCGGATGCCCTCGGGCCAGGCCGTGGTGATGGAAGGGAACGAGCCGCAGCGCTTTTTCACTCTGCTCGAGGGTCAGGCGATGCGCTACCGGATGCTGGAAGACGGACGGCGGCAGGTGCTCAATTTCCTCTTTCCCGGCGATCTGATCGGTCTCGACGCGATCATGATGGGCGTGGCCTCGCATACGACCGAGGCGCTGACGCCGGTGAAGCTCAGCGTATTCGACCGCAGACAGGTCTGGGAACTGTTCTCGAAAATGCCGCAGCGCGCGATGATGCTGACATGGCAGGTCGCGCGCGAGGAGCATTTCCTCGGCGATGCGCTGGTGACGGTTGGCCAGCGCTCGGCGCGCGAGGCGCTCGCTTGGGCCTTCGTGACGCTCTACGAGCGCGGCATGCAGACCGGGCTGGTGCGCGATGGCAAGATGCCGTTCCCCGTCCGCCAGCAGGATCTTGCGGATGCGCTTGGGCTGTCCCTGGTTCATACCAACAAGACCCTCGCCCGCCTGCGCAGCGAAGGGTTGGTTCAGTGGGCGCAGGGGATTCTCCAACTGCCAGATCTGGAAAAGCTCGCCGACATAGGAGTCGTCGAGCTCGGATCCGGGAAGCCACGCTACTATTTGTAGTGGCGTAATTCCCCAGCCCGACCGCAGCCGCACACCGATTCTCGAAGCTTTTCACATAGGCGAAAAGCGATTTTTCGCAGGGTGACGTCGAGGAATACCGGAAAAGATCTGCAGCGATGTCCTATGACGTAGCGCGTTCATCGGTTTCGCGGCAGATGCTGGCTTTCCTCGAATAAGTTAACAAAACGGAACCGAGCAAGCTTGGAAGACCTGTCTCGAAAATCTGACTTCGCCAATCTGGCGGATGTTTCCCATTCGCAACGCGCGGTGCCCGTGGGCGCGGCGCTTCTGCCCGAGTCCACGCCGCTGATCGCGCGGATCGAGCGCGGCATCGCCATGCGCTATACTCTGATCGAAGACGGGCGTCGGCAGGTCGAGGCGCTGGTTTATCCCGGCGATCTCTGCGGCCTCACCAGTGTGCTGCACGGCCCCGGGGCGAGTTACTACGAGGCGCTCACGCCGGTGATACTGTCGAGCTTCGATCCGGCCGATCTGCGCCAACCCGCGATCAACGGCCCAGATCGCGACACTGCGCTTCTTTGGCTGATGACGCGCGAACTGACGCGGCTTTCGGGTTGGCTGGCCTCCGTCGGGCAGCGCAACGCCAACGAGGGCATCGCCTGGTTCGTGATGCACGCATGGGAGCGCGCCGAGGCGGTCGGTCTGATCGAGAAGGACAGCGCCCCGTTCCCCTTCGCCCAGCAGGTCGTGGCAGATTCCCTCGGGCTCTCGCTGGTGCATACCAACAAGACGATCCGCCGTCTGCGCGATCAGGGGCTCTTCCGCATCTCCGGCGGGCGCGTACGGATTTCCTCGCTTCCGGCGCTGCGTCGGGCGGCCGCTCTCTAAGCTCTTCCCTGTCGCCCAAACGACGCGCTGCGACCTTGTTTGGCGCCGGTCCGACACAGCGCCGAGGAGAGCCAGATCCGGCCTCCAAAGCGAGTCCCGCACCCGGCGACGCCCCTCACATCCGGCGTGACCTCAAGCGCGCGTGATCGGCTAAGTTGCTCATTTTGCTCACGGATCGCTCACCGCCGCATCACAAGCGCGAGAGATTGGCCCGTTTGCCCCTGTGTTTCGATGCGCGCGTTCAAGCCCAACCCCCTTTATTTATTGGGAATTTTTTCGTGTGTCGCAGGACTGTGATGGAAATTGTGCATATATTTCATATGTTTGCGGCTGTTCCTGCGACAATTTGTCAAGACCGATTGACCTCAAGGGCGCTGCCCTAGAGTGGAAGGCAACGCGCGGGACGGGAGCCCTCGCGGCCTCCCCCGAGAGACCCCTATGCCCCCGCGCCAAGAAGAGGGAATAGGAAAGGTATTTCCGTGTTGTTTGAAAAAATCTACAAGCGGCCCAGCCGCCTCGCTGCCCCGGTCCTGTTGACCGTCGCGGCTGCATGGCTGTCAGGTTGCGCGGAGAACGGGGTGATGACCCCGCTCGGGCCGGTCGCGGCCGGAGAACGCGCGCACTTGATCAGCTTCTTTCTCTGGATGCTGCCCATCACGTTGCCGATCCTGATCGGTACGCCGTGGATCGCGATGCGCTATCGCCGCCATGGCGGCAAGGGCAAGTACGACCCGAACTGGGCACACTCGGTTGGGGCCGAAGTCGTGATCTGGGGCGGTGCCACGCTCACCTTCCTCATCGTCGGCTGGCTCACCTGGGGCCATGTGCAGGGCGAAGACCCCTACAAGCCGACGGGCAAGGACCCGATGCATGTGAAGGTCATCGGTTCCGAGTGGAAATGGATGTTCATCTATCCCGGCAAGGTCGCCGCCGTGAACCGGCTGGTTCTTCCCGAGAACACCCCGGTCGAGTTCGACCTGACCGCGACCGGCGCGATGCAGAGCTTCTGGATTCCGCGTCTCGCGGGCCAGATCTATGCGATGCCCGGCATGAAGACGAAGATGAACCTGACCACCTCGGAGAACCCGTCGCAGACCTATGGCTTCAACAGCCAGTTCAACGGCGCGGCTTTCCCGCTCAACAAGTTCGAAGTGGACGTGGTGAGCCAGGATCAGTTCAACGCCTTCCTGCAAGAGCCCAAGCACCCCTTCGCCCAGCTCGAGAAGCAGTTCAAGAAAACCGCGACCTGGTCGGGGCCTGAACTCTTCGAGCCGCCGGAGACCGGTTTCTGGGACAAGGTGGCAATGAACCCCGACATGCTGACCGATGGTGGCGCCGCCATCCTTCCCGACAACGCGCCCGAGCAGAAACAGATCGATGACGCGATCCGCGACGAGCTGCATGTCTCGCAAATTCAACCTCAAGGGGACGCGCAATGAGTATTCTTGGTAGTCTCGACTGGAACGATATCTTCATCGTTCCCTTCTTTACGGAGCCGTCTCTGTCCACCGGGATCGCGGCCGGCGCCGGCGGCGTCGTCGTGCTCGGCGCGCTCGCGGTCATGGTTCTGCTGACCGTCAAAGGCTGGTGGAAACCGCTCTGGTCCAACTGGATCACTACGCTCGATCACAAGAAGATCGGCGTCATCTACATCGTTCTTGCCCTGATCATGCTGATCCGCGGCGTGCTCGAGGCGGTCGTGATGCGCGCCCAGCAGGTCTCGCCCGCACCGGGCTTCCTGTCGGTCGAACACCACGCAGAGCTGTTCTCGACCCACGGCACGATCATGATCTTCTTCGTGGCGATGCCCTTCCTGACCGGCGTCATCAACGTCGTCATGCCGCTCCAGATCGGTGCGCGCGACATGGAGTTCCCCTTCATGAACGCGGTTTCGCTCTGGCTGTCGATCGGCGGTGCGGCGCTCGTGATGGCCTCGCTCGTCGTCGGTCACTTCGAGACCGGCGGTTGGACCGCTTACCCGCCCTACACGGGCATCAAGCTGTCGCCGAACGAGGGCGTGGATTACTGGATCTGGTCGCTGGGCCTGACATCGGTGGGCTCGACGCTTTCCGGCATCAACTTCCTCGTGACGATCTACAAGCAGCGTGCCCCCGGCATGAAACTGTTCGACATGTCGATCTTCGCCTGGGCGACGCTGTGCACCGCGATCCTGATGATCTTCGCGATGATGCCGCTGACGGTGGCCTCGCTGATGCTGGCGCTTGACCGTCAGGCGGGCTTCCACTTCTTCACCGCCACCCAAGGCGGGAACATGATGAACTTCGCCAACATGTTCTGGCTGTTCGGTCACCCGGAAGTCTACATCCTGATCCTGCCGGCCTTCGGCGTGTTCTCGGAAGTCATCCCGACCTTCTCGGGCAAGAAGATCTACGGCTACACCTCGCTGGTCTGGGCCACCATTGCCATCGCAGTGCTGTCCTTCACCGTCTGGGTGCACCACTTCTTCACCATGGGCCAGACGGCCAACCTGAACGCGATCTTCGGGATCGCCACGATGACGATCGGCGTGCCGACGGGCGTGAAGGTCTTCAACTGGATGCTGACGATGTGGCGCGGCAAGCTGCGGTTCTCGACCGCGATGCTGTTCTCCACCGGCTTCATCTTCACCTTCGTGATCGGCGGGATCACGGGCGTCATGCTCGCCAACCCGACGATCGACTTCGCAACCCACAACTCGCTGTTCCTGGTGGCGCACTTCCACAACATGCTCATCCCGGGCCTGCTGTTCGGTATGTTCGCGGCCGTGAACTTCTGGTTCCCGCTCTGCTTCGGCTTCCGCCTGGACGAGAAATGGGGCCGTCGCAGCTTCTGGCTGTGGATGATCGGCTTCTACGGGGCCTTCATGCCGCTCTACGCGATCGGCCTGATGGGCGCGCCGCGCCGCATGGCCTTCTTCACCGAGCCGGCCTACTTCCCGTGGCTGGTGATCGCGATGCTCGGCGCGCTCTGCGTGCTGGCGGGTCTGACCGCGCAGGTCATCCAGATCTGGGTCTCGGTCAAGAACCGTGAGAGCCTGATGGTGCCGGCAGGCGATCCGTGGGACGGTCGTGGTATCGAATGGTCGCTGGGCTGCCCGGTGCCGGAATACGACTTCACCACCATTCCCGCGATGACCTCGCGCGAGCCGTGGGTCGATGCGAAGGAAGCGGGCAAGCGGATCATGGATCCGACCGAGTTCGTCGACATCCATCTGCCGAAGCCGACCGGTATGCCCTTCCTCGTGGGCCTCGTCGCGACGCTCTTCGCGTTCGCCATGATCTTCCAGATGTGGCTGATCGCGGCGGTGGGCTTCGTGGCCATGTGGGTGCTGGTGCTGATCCGCTCCTACGACACCGATTGGGAAGAAACCATCACTGCGGAGGAACTGCGCGAGGGCTATGAAGCCCATAAGCGCCTCGTCGAAACCACGCCGCAAATCCGGCTCGACGATGAGTTCACCACCAAGAACCGCGGCCTGATCATGGAGACGCAGGTATGAGTGCAACTATGAGCAACACGGGGGCAGCGCACGCTGCCTCCCACGATCACGGCCATCACGACAAGACGGGCACGGTGATCTTCGGCTTCTGGATCTTCCTGATGTCGGATCTCATCGCCTTCTCGCTGATGATCGCCAACTACGCCGATGCCGAATGGCACGGCATCGCGAACGGGCCGAGCCCGCATGAGCTGTTCAGCCTCGGCCTGCCCACGATCGAGACGATGGCGCTGCTGATCTCGACCTTCACCTTCGGCATCTGCACGCTGGGGATGAAATACGGCGCGTCGATGAAGCGCACCGTGGGCTGGCTCGTCCTGACGCTGGCGCTCGGCGCGATCTTTCTCGGGATCGAACTCTACGAATTCCACGAGTTCTGGACCGAGGGCAACACGCCGCAAGTGTCGGGCTTCCTGACCGCCTATTACTCGCTGGTGGGTCTGCACGGTCTGCACGTCACCTCGGGTATCATCTGGGGCATCCTGTTGATGGTTCAGATGAAGACCTTCGGGATGAACGACCTGATCAAGTCGCGCCTCGTGCGTCTGGGCCTGTTCTGGCACATGCTGGACATCGTCTGGATCGCGCTGTTCACGAAAGTCTACCTGATGGGGGTGCTGTGATGGACTATATCAACTCCGACGTCGGCATGGACTCGGCTGAGTACAAGCACGACATGGCGCGCTATGTCTGGGGCTTCGCCCTCTCGGTGGTCCTGACGCTCGCAGGCGTCGTGATCGTCGCGGGCGGCATGTTCTCGGTCGGTGTCGCATGGTCCCTCGTGGGGCTGCTCGGCATCGCGCAGCTGGTGATCCAGTTCTGGGCCTTCATGCACCTCGATTTCTCGAAAGAGGCGCGGCCGGACCTGTATCTGGTGCTGTTCACCTTCCTGCTCATCATCCTTATGGCCGCGGGCACCGTCTGGGTGCTGGCCGATCTGGCAAGCCGGATGGGTATGGGCGCCGGCAGCATGTGAGCCGAGGGGCCGGGGCCTTCGGTCCCGCGCCGCCAAGACAAAAAGAAACGCGGGCAGCGAAAACTGCCCGCGTTTTTTCATGTCCGCCTTTGCTGCGCGGTTACATCGGGAAAAGCTGGTAGCCTTGGCTCTCGAGCACCGGAACCGCCGCCAGCGCGGAGAGCGCCACATCCACATTCGGCCCGACCTGATCCTCGCTGAAGCCGTGATCGGCCAGCGCCTGCCCGCAGACGTAGAGCGTGACGCCTGCCTCCGCGAGCTCCTTCTTGAGCTTCGTGTCTGGATTATCGTTACCGAATTTCTTCTTATACGCTTCCGGCGAGAGGGCGAGCTTGGTCGCCGCGCCGTGCAGCACCACCGCGAACTTGCGATGCTCCTTGTCGACGCCCGCATTGCCGTAGACGTTGACCGCGCGCGCGACATGCCAGAGCGCCGCGTTCACGCCGTCTTCCATCGTCTTGTCGCCGCCGACGTCGAAGACGATCTTCCAGTCCTTTTTCGGGTCAGGGGTCAGCGCGCCATCGGGCACGGGATGCATCTTGCCGTAATCCTTCACGACCGGGTTGATCCATTCGGTCTGACCGGAGCCGGTTCCGGGATCGTCCGAGGCGGCATAGGCCATGGTGCTGCCAAGCGCGATCGCGGCGAAATAGGGGATGACGAGGCGGGCGGGATAGCGCATCGGGAAACTCCTCGGATTGCAGGTGCCTTCGGGCTGCGAAATCGCAGCTCAGGGACAATCCGGAGACGGGGGAGCACGTTCCTCTACGATTTCTCACGCGCGATCCAGTTTTTGTGAGCGCAGGTTCGGGCGCGAGAACGCAAAGAAAAACGCCGCTCGAATAAGCGGCGTTCAGGGTGGCCTAGACGGTGCAGGCGGGGCTCAGGAGCCCCAGTGCCGCACCGGACCGCAATCCATATGCACGAAGTTCGAGCGCGAGTACTTGCCCACGCCGCCGGCATGGCAGGCGGTCGCTGCCTTGTACATCTGGCTGACCGAGCGCGACTTCAGCCGCAGGTCCATCGCCAGCCCCTTCATGTGCAGCGAGTTCTTCGCGACGCCTTTCGAGCGGGCGCGCAGCATCGCGTTGGTCTTGGGCGAGCGGTAGCCCGAGAGCAGCATGTAAGGTTCGTTCGATTCCATCAGGTTGTGTGCGGCCGCCGCGATGTCCACGGTGCGCGCGTCGATGTTTTTCAGCTGGTTGGTGCGCCAGTCGCGGGCGAAGTAGGTGATTTCCTTCAGCGCGTCCGGGATATACTCGCCTTCGATCCAGTAAACGGTGTCGAGCGTCTCGCCGGTACGACCGTTATACATCTTGATCCGTCGGATATCCCCAGCGCCCTTGAGTAGACCGAAAGCGTTACTCATGGTGGGGGCTGCCGTCACCATGGTCGCAGCAAATGCGCCCAGAAGGCCGCGCCGGGAAATCGTCGTCATAGCAAGTTCCTGTGTTCGCCTGTCTCTCGATTTACCCGCCCTGTTTCGGGCGGTTGAGGGATGGTAGACCCAAACTTCTCACTTCTTATGGCATAGACCGATTAATCGATAAAGAACGGAACTGATGCATCTTTGCCATAACGAGGCGGGTCGGCAAAAATTCGCCTGCCGGTAGTAAAAATCTCCTCACAGCCATGTGGGAGCGGCGCGAGGCCGCGGCCCCGGGTGGAGGAAAGGCGCTGTTGCGCGCCTGCATCTTTCCTCGGGCCTCGGCTCAATTCGTTGCGCGCAGGCAACGCTTCGCTGGACAGTTGCGGGTAAGTTTGGAACATCTGGAACGAAGGGTCCGGGCAGGGGTTAAGACGCCATGACGCGCAATTTCCGTAAGATAGGGCTGGCCTTCGCGCTGGCTACGCTCGCCGCCGGCGCCCAGGCGCAAGGCACTGCCCAGATCGCCGCCCAAGGGGCCATGTCGCCATTGGCAGGTGTCGAACTCTCGGGATTCACCCAAGCTGTCGCCGAAGCCGCCGCCAAGACTCCCGCCCTCGCCGCCTTCTACGCCGCGCGCGATTACCGACCGATCTGGACCGCCGCCGGGGATGCCGACCGCCGCGCGGCCTTCATGCGAGCGCTCGACCTGTCGAGCCTGCAGGGGCTGCCGACCGCGCATTACGATCCCGCGGGTCTGCGTGTCGCCTTCGCCGCCGTCCAGTCCGAGCGCCAGCGCGGTCTGCTCGAAGTGAAGATGAGCCAGATCTTCCTCGATTACGCGCATGACCTGTCGCATGGCGTGCTCGATCCGCACAGCGTGATTTCCGATATCAAGCGCGAACCCAAGCGCGCCGATCCCGAGGCCCGGATCACTGCCTTCGCGGCCTCGACGAACCCCGCGCTGTTCCTGCGCGAACTCGCTCCGCAGATGCCGCAATATGCGCAGCTCGTGAAAGCGCGTCTCGATCTGGAGCATCAGATAGAAGCGGGTGGCTGGGGGCCGACGGTGCCCGGCTCCAAACTCGAGCCCGGCGACACCGGGCCGGACGTGATCGCGCTTCGGAACCGGCTGCAGAAGATGGGCTATCTGGGGCGCACCGCCAGCGCGAGTTACGACGCCGATATGCAGAAGGCGGTGCAGGCCTACCAAGCCGATCAGGGGCTCGCGACCGACGGCATCGCCGGGCCGAGCACGCTGGGCGAGTTGAACAAGAGCCCGGAGGCGCGGATGAGATCCATCCTCGTCGCGATGGAACGTCTGCGCTGGATGAACGGCATCGATTTCTCGCAACGCTACGTCTGGGTCAACATCACCGATTTTTCGGTTCGCGTGGTCGATCATGGAAAGACCATTTTCCGCTCGGTCACGGTGGTCGGGCAGAATAGCTCGGATCGCCGCACGCCGGAGTTCTCCGACGAAATGGAGCGGATGGTCATCAACCCGGCATGGCATGTGCCGCGCTCGATCGTGACCAAGGAATATCTGCCGAAGATGCAGCGCAATCCGAACGCGGCGAGCCAGCTTCAGTTGATCGACAGCCAAGGCCGGGTCGTGCCACGCTCGGCGGTGAATTTCGCGGCTTATAATGCGAGCAACTTCCCCTTCGCGATGAAAGAGCCGCCATCGAGCCGCAACGCGCTCGGGCTGGTGAAATTCCTGTTCCCGAACCGCTGGAATATCTACCTGCACGACACGCCGTCGAAATCGCTCTTCCAGAAGGAGACGCGGGCGTTCAGCCACGGCTGCGTGCGCGTCGGCGACCCCTTCGATCTGGCGTATACCCTTCTGAGCGCGCAAAGCGACAATCCCGAGGCGGAGTTCAAGCGCATCCTCAATTCGGGGCGCGAAACTGTGGTGCCGCTGGAAAAGCACGTTCCCGTGCACCTGACCTACTTCACCGCCTGGCCGACCGCGACCGGCCATGTCGAGTATCGCCGCGACGTCTACGGGCGTGACGCGATCCTCTTCGACGCGCTGCAAAAGGCCGGGGTGGAATTGGGTACGCAGGACAGCTAAATCTCTGGCAACGGGGGCGGTACTCCCGCCCCCAAGCGACCATGAGAGGATCGGCAATGTCCCAGACAATCGAGCAAATCGCGAAGGCGCTGGAGGCCCGCGCCGAAGGCGACCTGACGATCGAGGTGACGGGAGCTTCCGAGCCCGCCGCTGCGGGGCCCGACCAGATCGCGCTGGCGATGAGCGAGAAATACGCCGAAGGTCTGCAAGCCGGGAAGGCCCGCGCCGCGCTGGTATGGGAAGGCGCGGATTGGCGCGGCTACGGGCTCGAGGCCGCGGTTTTCGTGACCCGGCCTCGGCTCGCGATGGCGGGGCTGTCGAAAGCCTTCGACCCGGGCCCCTCGATCGCCTCCGGCGTTCACCCCTCCTGCGTGATCGACCCGACCGCCGTGATCGGCGCGGACGCGGCCATCGGTCCGTTCACCATCGTCGGGCCGGACGTGCGGATCGGCCCGGGCGCGCGCATCGTCGGGCAGGTCACGATCGGTGAAGGCGCCCGGATCGGGGCCGAGGCGCTGATCCATGCCGGAGTGCGCATCGGCGCGCAGGTGGTGATCGGCGACCGGTTCGTCTGCCAGCCCGGCGCGGTGATCGGCTCGGACGGGTTTTCCTTCGTCACGCCCGATCCCTCCGGCGTCGAGGAAATCCGCCAAACGCTCGAGCAGCGCGAAGAGATCACCGAGCAGAAATGGACCCGCATCCATTCTCTGGGAACGGTCGAGATCGGCGACGATGTCGAGATCGGCGCCAATACCTGCATCGACCGTGGCACCGTGCGCGCGACGGCCATCGGCTCGGGCAGCAAGCTCGATAACCTCGTCCATATCGGTCACAACGTGCAGGTCGGCGAAGATTGTCTGCTCTGCGGGCAGGTCGGTGTCGCGGGCTCCACCCGGATCGGGCACCGCGTGGTGCTCGCAGGCCAATGCGGCGTGTCGGACAATATTACCGTGGGCGACGACGTGATCGCGGCGGGCGGGACCAATATCTACACCAACGTGCCGAAGGGCCGCACGATCTGGGGCAGCCCGGCGGTGAAGATGGAAACGCAGCTCGAGATCAACAAATCTCTGCGCAGACTGCCGAGATTGTTTGCGCAAATGGCCGAGCTTCGAGAAACTGTTACGAAACTCACGCAAAAAGGCGGCACGGAGTAACGCCAGATATGAGGCCAGACGTGCAAGACCAGGTTTTCTCGATCATCGCCCGCGAAGCCCTTCGTGAGCCCTCCGAGCTTTCGCCCGAAATGACCCTCGACGAATTGGGGCTCGACAGTCTCGGTCTGGTGGAGGTGATCTTCGCCATCGAAGAGACGTTTGACGTTTCGGTGCCTTTCAACGCCAACGAGCCCGCCGCCTCGCAATTCGACATGTCCTCGATCGGGGCGATCGTCGGCGCGGTGGAGCGTCTCGTCTCGGGTGGCAAACCCTCGACCGCCGTCGCCTGATGCGGCGCGTCGTCATCACGGGCGCGGGCACGATCAACGCGCTTGGAGAGGGCGTTGCGGCAACCAAGACGGCCATGGCGGAGGGGCGCAGCGGTATCGGGCCGCTCTCCTTCGCTGATGTGGAGCGGTTGAGCATTCGCATCGGCGGCCAGATACACGGCTTCGATGCCACCAGCCGCTTCACCTCGGCGCAGCTCGCGCAATACGATCCTTTCACCCAATACGCGCTGGTCGCGGGGGCGGAGGCGATGGCTCAAGCCGGGCTTGAGCGCGCCCCCGATCCCGCGGCCTGGGGCTGCATCATCGGCACGGCGGGCGGGGGACACACCACCGCGAACAACGCCTATCGCGCTGTTTTTGCCGACCAAAAGAACCGCGTTCACCCGCTGACGGTGCCCAAGCTGATGGGCAATTCCGCGCCTTCGCATCTCTCGATCCGCTACGGGCTGCAGGGGCCGAGCTTCGCCGTCGCCACCGCCTGCGCCAGTTCGAACCACGCGATCGGCCTAGCCTTCCAGATGGTGCGTTCCGGCATGGCCGAGGGGATGCTCGCGGGCGGCTCGGAAGCGATGCTCAATTTCGGTGGGCTGAAAGCGTGGGAAGGGCTGCGGGTGATGTCGCCCGATGGCTGCCGCCCGTTTTCTGCGGATCGCAACGGCATGGTGCAGGGCGAGGGCGCGGGCGTTTTCGTGATCGAGACGCTGGAAAGCGCCGAGGCGCGCGGCGCGCGGCCCTTGGCCGAGATTGCGGGCTTCGCGATGAATTCCGATGCGCGTGACGTCGTAATGCCCTCGCGCGAGGGGGCGCGCGCGGCGATCTCCGGCGCGCTGCGCGATGCGGCTATGGCGCCTGAAGAGGTCGGCTATATCAACGCCCACGGTACCGGCACGGCGGCCAATGACCGGATCGAGACAGCCGCGATCCGCGCGGCGCTAGGCCCGACGGCCGATCAGGTCGCGGTTTCCTCGACCAAGGCGCTGCACGGCCACTGCATCGGCGGCACGGGGGCGGTGGAGCTGATCGCCTGCCTGATGGCGCTTGGCGACGGGGTGATCGCGCCCACGGCGAATTACACCACACCCGATCCCGACTGCGATCTCGATTACGTGCCCAATACCGCCCGCAAGGCACAGGTCGGCGCGGCGCTGTCCAATGCTTTCGCCTTCGGTGGGCTCAACGCGGTTCTCGCGCTGCGTGCGATGTGAAAACGCCGCGCCCGGATCGGGCGCGGCGTCTTTGATCTCAAATGGTTATGAGTCGAAGCTCATCCATCCAGCTTACTGCTGAACGCCATTTTCCTTGTTGGTTTTCACGGTTTCCTCGAAGGCCTTGGTGAAGCCCTTGAGCGAGATATCCGCTTTCACCTTCTGCTGCGGGTTGGCCAGCGGCGTGATCGTGATCGTCGCCTTGCTGCCTTTCTTGAGCGAGTCCAGTTCGGCTTTGCTGACACCGAAACGGGCGAAGCAGCCCATCATCCGCGGGTCGCAGAAGGAATAGGGGTAGACCATCGGCTTGCCGCCATCGACCTGCATCACGAGGTTCTGCGACAGGAGCGTCTGGATCGGCACCATGATGGTGAGGCCGGCTGCGGCCTGGCTGCCATCGGGCAGGCCGATCACCGAGATGTCGGCCACGTTGCCGCCATT
The DNA here is from genome assembly GCF_002213195.1 of Thioclava sp. F42-5. Lineage (NCBI taxonomy): Bacteria > Pseudomonadati > Pseudomonadota > Alphaproteobacteria > Rhodobacterales > Paracoccaceae > Thioclava > Thioclava sp. F42-5. The sequence continues at coordinate 171,864 of NZ_NBNZ01000001.1, read as the reverse complement.
CTGGTCCTTGATCACCTGGTACATCTGGCAGGGATCCTTGCCGTCGGGCGACTTGGCGCATTGCAGCTCCCAGTCTTCGTAGGTCGCCTTGACGTAGGTCTGCGGCTCCTGCGGCTTCTGGGCCTGCTGGTCGGCGCCGGGCATGGTCGGGGCGTCCGCAGCCGCATCGGGCGCGGTCTGGCCGTCGGTCGCCTGATCGGTATTGGTCGCATCCGCATCCGCGGCCGTCGTGCCATCGGCGCTTGCGCCTGCGGTCGCATCCGCCGACGGGGTCGTGGAGGTGTCGCTCGACGTGGTGTCTTGTGCCCAAGCCCCGCTTGCAAGGCCGAGGGCCAGAGCGAGGGCGAGCGGTTTCGTCAGTTGAGACATATTACTCTTCTCCTGAAACGTATTGGGCGAAGGCTTAACACGGGTCCGCGGCGCTGTCAGTGATGAATTCGGCAGCCGCGCTCACGGATAGGCGGCATGCTGCCACAGTTTCGTGAGGTGCCGGGACGCGCGCGTCGGGCTGGCTGTGAGCGGGAAATGCCGAGAGGCTCAGAGGGGCGATTCATCCGCGACGGGCGCGGGTGTGACGGGGCGTTTCGGGGCTACGATAGCGGGGCTTTCCAAGCGAAAGGGGCCCGTTCAGGACCCCTTCCTTTTCCCCCTGTCGGACTGGCCGACTTCGTCATTGACGCCACGCTAGGCTGTAATTTTTCACAGGTCAACAGGCAAAGTTGAGGAAGTGTTACGCGCGGTGAGGGGATGAGGCACGCGGCGCAATCCCTTGGCATGCAAGAAAAAGACCGCGCCGAGGAGGGCGCGGCCAGTCTGACAGGGAGGAAGTGCCCCCGTCTGCGCAAAAGCGTAACCCGAGGGCAGGATCACACTGGCGCAAAGGGGTTAAGATAGTATTGTCTGAGCCGGGATTTGTTTGGCGAGGGCGAAATGACAGGTGTTCTGACCGAAGAGGGCGTGTTCGTTGGTGGCGGCGGCGAAGGCTACGCGACCCCGCAGGAATTGAAGCTCCAATACGGCAACCGTCACGGGCTCGTGGCGGGCGCGACGGGCACCGGAAAGACGGTGACGCTGCAGATCCTCGCCGAGGGATTTTCGCAGGCGGGCGTGCCGGTCTTCATGGCCGATGTGAAGGGCGATCTTTCGGGTATCGCGGCCTCCGGCTCGACCGAGGCCAAGCTGCATGACGCCTTCATGGAGCGCGCGCAGACGATCGGCTTCGATCTGGACTACCGCGCCTATCCGACGGTCTTCTGGGACATGTTCGGCGAGAAGGGCCACCCGGTGCGCACGACCGTCTCCGAGATGGGGCCGCTGCTGCTGAGCCGGCTGCTGGGGTTGTCCGAGGCGCAGGAAGGCGCGCTTAACATCGCCTTCCACATCGCCGACAAGGAGGGGCTGGCGCTGCTCGATCTCGATGATCTGCGCGCAATGCTACGCCATATCGGCGAGCGCGCGGACGAGATCGCGCTGGAATACGGCAATGTCGGCACCGCGACGATCGGGGCGATCCAGCGCGACCTGCTGGTGCTGGAGAACCAGGGCGGCGGGCAATTCTTCGGCGAGCCGGCGCTTGACCTGACCGACCTGATCCGGACCGATGAGAACGGGATGGGCCAGATCAACATCCTTGCTGCCGACAAGCTGATGGGAAATCCGCAGCTCTACGCCACCTTCCTTCTGTGGCTGCTTTCGGAACTGTTCGAGGAACTGCCCGAGGTCGGCAACCCGGACAAGCCTAAGCTCGTGTTCTTCTTCGACGAGGCGCACCTGCTGTTCGACGACGCGCCCAAGGCGCTGGTCGACAAGGTAGAGCAAGTGGCGCGGCTGATCCGCTCGAAGGGGGTGGGCGTGTTCTTCATCACCCAGAACCCCGGTGACGTGCCCGACGGCATTCTCAGCCAACTCGGCAACCGGGTGCAGCATGCGCTGCGGGCCTTCACCGCGAAGGATCAGCGCGACCTGCACCGCGCGGCCGAGAACTACCGCGCCAATCCGAGCTTCGACACCGAGATTGCGATAAAGGAGGTCGGCACCGGCGAGGCTGTCACCTCTTTCCTCGAAAAGAAGGGCGTGCCGGGGATGGTCGAGCGCACGCTGATCCGGCCGCCGCAATCGCGCCTCGGCCCGCTTAGCGATACCGAGCGCGCCGCGGTAATCGCGGAAAGCGGTTTGGGCGACAAGTATGACACGCCGGTGGATCGCGAGTCGGCGCAGGAAATCCTTGCCAAGCGCGCCGAACTGGCCGCGCGCGAGGCGGCGGAGGCGGAAGCGCGCGAGAAGGCCGCCAAGACCGCCGCGGGCCGCTCCGAGCTCGATGCGGGGTTCGAGAATTTCAACAACGCGCGGCGCTACGATCCGACGGCGAAGTCGAAGCCGACGCGCAGATCCTCGAGCCGATCCGATACGATACTCGAGACCTTTGGCAAGAGCCTCGCGCGTCAGCTGGGCACCAAGACGGGCCAGACGATCGTGCGCGGGGTTCTCGGCTCGCTCTTCAAGTCACGCTGAGGCTGACATCGATTTTCGGGCCAGCCGGGCTTCGGCGAGCAGGGCGATCAGCAGTTCAAGATGGCGGGCGACCGAGTAGGTGGCCTCGCCCGCGCGCCGCGCCTGATCGAGCGCCATTTCCTCCGCCATCAATGCGCGCAGCGCCGCGCCGGGGCGCGGCAGCTCGCTCATCCGCATCACACGCTTGAGGTCGCGTTTGCGGCTGTAATCGCTCAGTCCGAAGCGCGCGGCGCGGATCAGCAGGCGCGGGCGACGCATTCTCGCGACCCCGGCGACGGGTTCGGACGCGACGCTAGCGGGTGCCGTGGTTTCGACGAGATACAGTTGAGCGGAAGGGCGGAGAGCGGGCGTGTTTTTCTGGCGAAATGCGGCGGTCATCGGAAACTCCCTTGAGGTGAGATCCCGAGCGTGACGCAGCTTCGCACGGTGTTGCGCAAATTTCGGCGTCAGCGCGCGCCCGGCAAAGCTTTGTTTAGGAAGTTTAAGGAATTCTTGCTGGCGTCCCGTTTGTTAACGAACGGGTAACCAAAGCAACTCACGGTTGTTACCGGACGGACTCGCCGAGCTTTGCCCGGCGTAATCTGGGGGACAGTATGAATTCGATCGCACCGGCCCCGGCGGAACTTCCCGCCTGACTGCCCAAACATGCCCAACTCTATCTGCGCCATGTCGAAGACGGCATTCCGATCAGGGAGTTGGCACGGGCCGAAGGCTGTGCGGCCTCGACAATCCTGCGCCGCGTGCGCCGGATCGAGGCGCGGCGGGATGATCCGCTGGTCGATGAGGCGCTGGAACGTCTCGGCCGTGCGGCCGGATCGGGCGCTGCCAATCCCTCCATCGCTCCGGGTCCGACCGTGCTCCAGAAGGACACGCCCATGACTGCAGCTTTCCGCCCTAGTGAAACTCCCGCCAACGAAGAGCAACTGCGCCGCGAGACGCGCCGCATCCTGCGCCGCCTGTCCGAGCCGGGCGCGCTGTTGATCGTGGGGCGCGAGATGGACAAGGCCGTGGTGCTGCGTGGCACGGTGCGCACGGCGGTGCTGGAGCGGGCGGTGGCGCAGGCCTTCGCACTGAAGGACTGGATCGAGGTGGCCCATGAGGGGCGCGTCACCAGCTACAAGATCACGCATGCGGGGCGCGCAGCGCTGAAGCGTGTGCTCGAAGAAGAGGCCGCCGCGCGCGGGGAAACCGCCGCCAATCCCTTCGCTGCGCAACATGGCGAGTTCGTCCAGGAGACGCGCGCCGACGCCGACGGGCACCAGCGCCGTGTGCGCGCCAATCTCGCCGAGAGCCCGCTCGCAGTGCTGGCGCGGCGGCGCGACAAGCAGGGACGGCCGTTCCTGAGCGCCGATCTGGTCGCCGCAGGCGAGCGGCTCCGCGAGGATTTCGAATTGGCGCAGATGGGTCCGCGGGTCGGGCAGAACTGGGAACGCTTTCTGACCGGCGGTGGCGGGCGCGGGCAGTATCGCCCCGAACTGGCGATGGGCAGCGGCTCCGACACCGCGCGGGAGCGGGTGGCGCTGGCGCTGCGCGATCTGGGGCCGGGCCTGGGCGACATGGCGCTGCGCTGCTGCTGTTTCCTCGAAGGGCTGGAGACGGCGGAGAAGCGGCTGGGCTGGTCGGCGCGGTCGGGCAAGATCGTCCTGCGGATCGCCCTGCAACGCCTCAAGCGGCATTACGACGAGACCTATGGCGGGGCAAGTCCGATGATTGGATGAGCGGTGAGGCCGTGAACGCGCAATGCGCCACCCAATGCTTAAACCTAACGGGTCGCTAAAGTTAAGGTATCACTTCAATTGAGACCCGTAGGTACCTAGAAGATATAAGAAAAGGCGCGAAAAACCTTTGCGCCGTTTTCCCTGTTCGCGGGCCAACGTCTTCCTCGCTGCGAGAATTTTAATTGGAGAGTGGCCTCTTCGCATGCGTCCTCCATCAATATTCGCATAAAGAGAAATTGTAAAAATATCCAAGTCTCGATAATTGAAGGCTATGAATATAACGCTTCGCCAACTCACCTATCTGCGTGCGCTCGCCCAGGCGCGCTCGTTCTCGCGCGCCGCCGAACTGGTCCATGTCAGCCAACCCGCGCTCTCGGTCCAAATCCGCGAGCTGGAGGAGCAGGTCGGTCAGCCGCTGGTCGAGCGCCGCCCGCGCGACGTGCGGTTGACGCGGGCGGGTCGGCGGGTGCTGGAGACCGCCGAGCGGGTCGCGGGCGAGTTGCGCGATCTGCAGTCCGAGGCGCGGCGCGGGCTCGGGCAGATCAATCTCGGCGTGATCCCGACCATCGCGCCCTATCTGCTGCCCGCCGCCTTGCCCGGGCTGCGCGCGCAAGGGGCGCTGCGGCTGCGCGAGGCCACGACCGAGACGCTGCTGACCGAGATAGCCGAGGGCCGCCTCGATGCCGCGATCATCGCCACCCCGGCACCGGAACTGTTCGAGGCCTCGCTGTTCGAGGATCGCTTCCTGCTGGCGGGCACGCCGGACCAGCTGACGATGGTGCGCGGCCTCAGCCCGCAGGCGATCGACCCGGATCAGTTGCTGCTTCTGGATGAGGGGCATTGCCTTGCCGATCAGGCGCTCGCGCTGTGCGGGCTGACGCGGGCGGCGCAACGCATCGACCTTGGTGCGTCGTCGCTGAGCACGCTCTGTGCGCTGGCGGGGCAGGCGATGGGGCTGACGCTGGTGCCCGAGATCGCGAGCCTGCAGGAAACGCGCGCCGTCCCGACGCTCGCGCTCAGCCGTTTCGACGAGGAGCCCGCGCGGATGGTCCGGCTGGTCCGGGCCCGCGAGGTCTCCGATGCCGAGGCATGGTTCGATCCGCTGGTACGCGTCCTGCGAAAGGCGGGCGAGGGGCTGGTCGCGCAGGCGCGCAGACGGTTCTGACCGCCGCCACGCGCCCCGTGGCTTAGAGCGCCGGCCCGAAACCGGGCCGGCAGTTGGTCACGCCGCCGCTTCGGCGTTGGCGTCGACCAGCCAGTTCAAGACGGTCTCGGGCGAGGACACGCCATAGGGATCTTCGCCGTGGTTGTCTTCGAGGCCGGGCTCCTCGAACCAGGCTTCGATCACGCCGTCATTGACGACGGCCGCATAGCGCCACGACCGCAGACCGAAGCCGAGATTGTCCTTGCGCACAAGCATGCCGACGCGGCGGGTGAACTCGCCCGAACCATCGGGGATCACCTGCACGTTCTCGAGGCCCTGCGCCTTGGCCCACTGGTTCATGACGAAGCTGTCATTGACCGACAGGCAATAGATCGCGTCGATGCCCTGTTCGGCGAAATCGTCGAAGCCCTTCTCGAAACCGGGCAGCTGGTAGGTCGAGCAGGTCGGCGTGAAGGCGCCGGGCAGCGCAAACAGCACCACGCGCTTGCCCGCGAAGAAATCCGCGGTGGTCCTGTCCTGCCAGCGGAACGGGTTCGGCCCCTCGATGCTTTCGTCGCGCACGCGGGTGTGGAAGGTGACGTCGGGCAGTTTCGAACCGGGAAGCATAGGGAGGTCTCCTTGATCGGTTGGGAAGGTTGCGTTTTGGAGAGAGGCCTGACTAACGGATGTCGCTTTCGGTCGCAATCGCTGACTTTGCAGATGCAGCATTCGCCGCGCGACCTTCACAAGGGCCGTTGGCGGATGTCGGCGTTGCGAATGTTCGTCCCCGCTCTGTCCGCTTGCCACGGCCTCGGGCAGATCGCGCAGCCTCGCGCGGTGTGCAATACTGCCTTTGGGCCTGCGCATTTGCATCCTGCACGCAATCGGCTTATGTGACGATCAACCGCACTCCGAAAGGATGGATCATGCGCGATCTCAAGATGCCCGGTGAACGCCACCCCGAAAAGGCGCATCGCGCCGACAATGCTCAGCCCAAGAAACCCGACTGGATCCGCGTGAAAGCGCCGGTCTCGGAAGGCTACAAGAAGACGCGCGACATTCTGAAGACCAACAAGCTGGTCACCGTCTGCGAAGAGGCGGGCTGCCCGAATGTCGGCGAATGCTGGAGCCAGGGCCACGCCACCATGATGATCATGGGCGAAATCTGTACCCGTGGCTGTTCCTTCTGCAACGTGGCCACCGGTCGCCCCGACGCGCTCGACGTGTTCGAGCCGGGCCGCGTCGCCCATGCGGTCGAGACGCTGGGCCTGAACCACGTCGTGATCACCTCGGTCGACCGCGACGATCTGGACGATGGCGGGGCGGAGCATTTCGCCCAGACGATCCGCGCGATCCGTCACCGCTCGCCCGACACCACGATCGAGATCCTGACGCCGGACTTCCTCAAATGCGAGCCCGCCGCGCTGGAGAAGGTTGTCGAGGCGCGCCCCGACGTGTTCAACCACAATCTCGAAACCGTGCCGGGCCTCTATCCCGGCGTGCGCCCCGGTGCGCGCTACTTCCACTCGCTGCGCCTGTTGCAGCGCGTGAAAGAGCTGGACCCGTCGATGTTCACCAAATCGGGCATCATGGTGGGTCTGGGGGAAGAGGCGCCGCAGGTCCGTCAGGTGATGGATGACATGCGCTCGGCCGATGTCGATTTCCTGACCATCGGGCAATATCTGCAGCCGACGCCGAAGCACCACGCGGTGATGCGTTTTGTCACGCCGGAAGAGTTCCGCGACTATGAGAAAGCGGCCTACGGCAAGGGCTTCCTGATGGTCTCCGCGACGCCGCTGACCCGCTCGAGCTATCACGCGGGCGACGACTTTGCGCGGCTGCGCGAGAACCGGCTGAAGAAGCTCGGCCTGAGCTGAGCGCGCCAGAAGCGATTTGAAAGAACCCGGCCCCGGTGGCCGGGTTTTTCATTTCGCGAGTTGGGTGAGTTTTTCTCCAAGCCGAACAGGTCGCGAAACTGCAGCGCATCGCGCGCGCCCTGTCTTGACGGTCTGCGACCTGCGGGCATCATCCGGGCCAAGTGATCCGGCGCGCCGATTGCCTGCGTAGCCCTGTCAGCCAAGCAAGAGGAGAGTGTCATGCGCCGCCTGTCGATCGCCTTTCTCGCATCAAGCTTCTGCGTGGGGCTGATGCCGGGCCTAGCCCCGGCCTCGATCTTCGGTGGCTGGACCGAGCAGCGGTTCTCGCTGTTTTCCTCGAATGACTGGGAACAATCGCCAAACGGCGTGGAGATGCGCTCGGACGGGGCGGTGTCGTTGATCTGGCGTGCGCTGCCTCAGGCAGATTGGGGCGCGCGCAAGGCCGCGTGGCAATGGTCGGTCAGCCAAAGCGTCCCGCCGACGAAGCTCGACCGAAAGGGCGGCGACGATCGCGACCTCTCGCTCTATTTCGTCTTCATGCCAGAGGCGGTCGCCCGGGCCAATCAGGGGGCGGGCATCCGCAAGCTTCTGGCGGTGAAGGAAGCGCGGGTGCTGATGTATGTCTGGGGTGGCGCGCATGGGCGCGGGGAGCTCTTGCCGTCGCCCTATCTGGGTGCGCGCGGCAAAACGGTGGTGCTGCGCCCGGCGGGCACCGGATCGCATTCCGAGAGCGTCGATCTGGCTCGCGACTACCAGCGCGCCTTCGGGGGCCAGCCGACGCAGCTCGTGGGGCTGGCGCTGTCAGGAGACAGCGACGACACCGACAGCGCGATCCGTGCCCGGATCTCGGGGCTGAAGCTGAACTGACCGCGCCACACGGCTTCCGGTGATTTCACACAAAAACACTGCCAAGACATGACTTTGTCGGTAACCTGTGGCAGCAAGACCCAAAAGGGGGGCAGGATGGCGCTCAATTTCCGACAGTCCGAAATTCTCGAGATCGCGCGCGACGAGGGCCGTGTGGTGGTCGAAGCCTTGGCCGAACGCTTCAATGTCTCGGTCCAGACGATCCGGCGCGACCTGACGGAGCTCTCCGAAGCGGGGCATCTGGAACGCGTGCATGGCGGGGCGGTTATCCGCACTGGCGTTGTGAATTTCGCCTATGAAGAGCGCCGCCGGATGAACGAGGCGGCGAAGGCGGCGATCGGGCGGGCCTGTGCGCAGGCGATCCCCGACAACAGCTCCATCGTGCTGACGCTGGGCACCACGACCGAGGCGGTGGCGCGAGAGCTTCTGCATCACCGCAACATCACCGTGGTCACGAATAACATCAATGTCGCCAATATCCTGCTGGCCAATGAGAGCTGCGATATCCTCGTCGCGGGCGGCAATCTGCGCCGCTCGGATGGCGGGCTGGTGGGTGACCTGACGGCGGATTTCATGGGCGAATTCAAAGCCGATTTCGCGGTGATCGGGACCTCCGCGCTCGATTCCGACGGTGACATGCTCGATTACGATCTCGCCGAAGTGCGCGTCAGCCGCCGGATCTTGCGGCAGGCGCGGCAGAGCTTTCTGGTGACCGACGCGTCGAAGCTGGAACGCTCCGCGCCGGTGCGGCTCGCCTCGCTCTCCGACATCGACCGGGTTTTCATCGACAAGCCCTTGCCGGATGCGCTCACGGCGCTTTGCGCGCAATGGGACACCGAGATTACCGTGGCGGGGTGAGGCTCAGCGCAGCACGCGCCGCAGCCCCGTCTGCACCCGCGTGAGTTCCGGCAGATAGGTCTCGATCAGCGTCTCCGCCGGATCGGCGCTCGCCGCCATCCCGGTATTGAGCGCGGCCACGACCCGCCCATGGATGTCGTAAAGCGGCACCGCGATGGAGCGCAGCCCAATCTCCACCTCCTGATCGATCACCGCATAGCCGTCGCGGCGCACCTGATCGATGCGCGCGAGGATTTCGCCCGGATCTGTGAGGCTATAGGCCGTGCGCGGCGTCAGGTCCGAGGCCTCCACGGCTGCGCGGGCGTCCTCCGGGGGCAGGGCGGCCAGCAACACGCGCCCCATCGAGGTGCAATGCGCCGGAAGGCGCGAGCCCGGCATCAAGCCGATCGACATCACCCGCCTCTGCGCCGCCCGCGCGAGATAGACGATCTCCGTCCCGTCGAGGATCGAGACCGAGCAGCTCTGCCCGATCCGATCGGTCAGCTGATCGAGCCACGGCTGCACGATCTGCGGCAGCGGTAGCGAGGCCAGCGCCCCCATCCCGAGCCGCAGAACCTTCGGCGTCAGCGTGAAGAACTTGCCGTCGTATTCCGCGTAGCCTTCCGCATTCAGCGTCAGCAGACAGCGCCGCGCCGTGGCCCGGTCGAAGCCCGTCGCCTGCGCCACCGCGGCAATCGAGAGCCGCGGCGTCTCGGCCCCGAAACATTCGATGACGCGTAGCCCCTTGGCGAAAGAGGCGATGAAATCGGTCGGTTTGTTCAACATGCGAACAGGTTTTCGCGCGATGCGAACAAATGTCAAGATGCGCACGAAATCCGTGGAAAGCTGTGCGACGCAGGTCTAAATCCGAGGCCTCAGGAGGACCGCAAATGGACAAGAGACTTTCCTCGCTGACCGAGGCCGTGGCCGATATTCAAGACGGCGCCACGGTGATGGTCGGCGGTTTCGGCGGCTCGGGCGCGCCGATCGAACTGATCCACGCCCTGATCGACCGCTATCTGGAGACCGGATCGCCCAAGGGGCTGACCGTGATTAACAACAACGCAGGCAACGGCCATGTCGGCATCGCCGCGATGATCGAGCAGGGTATGGTCAAGAAGATGATCTGCTCTTTCCCGCGCTCGGCCGATCCGACGGTGTTTACCGAACGCTATCTGGCGGGCGAGATCGAGCTGGAACTGGTGCCCCAGGGCACGCTCGCCGAACGAATCCGCGCGGGTGGCGCGGGCATTCCGGCCTTCTTCACGCCGACCTCCGTGGGCACCGATCTGGCCGAGGGCAAGCCGGTGCAGCAATTCGACGGCCGCGACTACGTGATGGAGCGCTGGCTCAAGGCCGATCACGCGCTGATCAAGGCCGAGCAGGGCGACGCGCTTGGCAACCTGACCTACCGGATGGCCGCGCGGAACTTTTCGCCGCTGATGGCGACGGCGGCGGCAAAGGTCATCGTGCAGGTGAGCAAGGCGGTCGAGCCGGGCGAGATCGACCCGGAAGTCATCGTCACCCCGGGCATCTTCGTGGATGCGATCGTCGAGGTCGCCAATCCCGCCCAGGAAGAAGAGTTGAACCGCGCCGGAGCCCATCACCCATGACCCAGAAACTGAGCAATGCACAAATCGCCTGGCGCGCCGCCCAGGACATCGAGGACGGCGCCTATGTGAACCTCGGGATCGGCTTTCCCGAGATGGTCGCGCGCTTCCAGCCTGAAGGCCGCGAGGCGATCTTTCACACGGAAAACGGCGTGCTCGGCTTCGGTCGTGCGCCCGAGCCCGGTCAGGAAGACTGGGACCTCATCAATGCCGGGAAAAAGGCGATCACGCTGAAGCCCGGCACCGCGTTTTTCCACCATGCCGACAGCTTCGCGATGGTGCGCGGCGGGCATCTCGACGTGGCGATCCTCGGCGCTTACCAGGTGGCCGAAACGGGCGATCTGGCGAACTGGTCGACCGGGCCGAAAGGCGTGCCGGCCGTGGGCGGGGCAATGGACCTCGTGCATGGCGCGAAACGCGTGGCTGTCATCACCGATCACGTCACCAAGAAGGGCCAGCCGAAGCTGGTGGAAAGCTGCACCTTCCCGCTGACCGGCGTGGGCTGCGTGACCCGCGTCTATACGTCGCTCGCCGTCGTGGACGTGGTCGATAGCCGCTTCGTCCTGCGTGAAAAGCTCCCCGCGATCTCGATGGAGGAGCTGCAATCCGTCACCGGCGCGACCCTCCATGTCGAGGGCGAGGTGGGTGACCTGATCTGTCCCGAGGAGTTGGCCGATGCGTGACGCTTATATCTGCGACTATATCCGAACCCCGATCGGCCGTTTCGGCGGCGCTCTGGCACCTGTCCGCGCCGACGATCTGGGGGCGATCCCGCTGAAAGCTCTGATGGCGCGCAACACGGGCGTCGATTGGGAAGCGGTCGAAGACGTGATCTTCGGTTGCGCCAATCAGGCGGGCGAGGACAACCGCAACGTGGCGCGGATGTCGGCGCTCCTCGCGGGTCTTCCGGTGAACGTGCCGGGGACCACGATCAACCGGCTTTGCGGCTCGGGGATGGATGCGATCATTACCGCAGCCCGTGCGATCAAGGCGGGCGAGGCCGATCTGATGATCGCGGGCGGTGTCGAGAGCATGTCGCGCGCGCCCTTCGTGATGCCGAAAGCCGAGGCCGCCTTTAGCCGCGCCAATGCGGTCTATGACACGACCATCGGCTGGCGCTTCGTGAACAAGCTGATGAAAGAAGCCCATGGCGTCGACTCGATGCCCGAGACGGCGGAGAACGTGGCCGATGATTTCGGCGTGAGCCGCGAAGATCAGGACGCCTTCGCGGTCCGCTCGCAGGAGGCTGCGGCCAAGGCGATGGAGGCGGGCCGTCTGGCCGAGGAGATCACCCCGGTCACGATCCCGCAGCGCAAGGGCGATCCGGTGGTGGTCGACACTGACGAGCACCCGCGCCCCGGCACGACGCTTGAGGCGCTGGCCAAGCTGCGGCCCATCGTGCGCCCCGACGGCACGGTCACGGCGGGCAATGCGTCCGGCGTGAACGATGGCGCGGCGGCGCTGATCATCGCCTCCGAGGAGGCCGTGCGCAAACATGGGCTGACGCCGCTGGTGAAGATCTCGGGCGGGGCCGCGGCTGGCGTGCCGCCCCGGATCATGGGCTTCGGGCCTGCGCCTGCCAGCAAGAAGCTGATGGCGCGGCTGGGGCTCACTCAGGACGCCTTCGATGTTATCGAGCTGAACGAGGCCTTTGCCAGCCAAGGTCTGGCCACGCTGCGCGATCTCGGTATCGCGGATGATGATGCGCGCGTGAACCCCAATGGCGGCGCGATCGCTCTGGGGCATCCTCTGGGCATGTCGGGCGCGCGGATCACCGGCACGGCGGCGCTGGAACTGGTGCGCCGCAAGGGCCAACGGGCGCTGGCCACGATGTGCATCGGCGTGGGCCAAGGCATCGCCGTGGCGCTGGAGGCGGTGTAACCGAGACTGCGCCCGCTACGTGCCGAAGGCGCAGGGCGTGCGCCAGTCCGTCCCGGCGGGCTGGCGCATCTGCCATTCGCGCGCCGCTCGGCGAATGGAGGGGCGGGGCGGGGATTGACCGCCCAGCCCGAGGGTCGCGTGCGCCATCCCACGGACCGGCGCACACCCTTTCAGATGGAGCGCGTCTCCGCTTGAGCCGCCCCTCCGCCACTCATTGCGCAAAGGTATCGCGCCAGCGCTCCAGAAACCGCGCGGCTTTCATCGTGTCGGTCGCAACCAGCAGCGGCGGGCCCAGTGCGATGAGGCGTTGCAAGGTCAGCGTCTCGTCGCTGTCGCTGCCGCCCCCGTCATTCGCGATCGGGTCGATCAGCTTGGTCTGCGCCAGCGCCCGTTGGCCCGCGGGTGAGAGCAGAAAATCCAGCAGCTTGGCGGCGGTCGGATCTGGCTCGGGCCCCGGAAGGTAGGCCGCGCGCGAGAGCACCAGCGTGTAATCGGCGGGCGCGATGATACCCAGATCGGGATTGTCGCGCGCCGCCTGCGCCGCGTAGGAGCCGAGGATGTTGTAGGCGATCAGGTAGCGGCCGCCCGCGACACCGTCGATGATCTCGGCCGAGCAGCAGGTCGCGACCGCGCCGGAGCGCGCAAAGGCTTCCATCAAGCCGCCGAAGGTGCTGGCCTCTTGGCTGTCGAGAAAAGCGAAGAGGAACCCCAGCCCGGAATCCGCTATGTCATAGGTCGCGATCTTGCCGGTATAGGGCGATTGCGCGGGCCGCAGCAGGTCGACCAGATCGAAACGCGTGCGCGGCACGTCCTCGGGCGGAACCAGCGCGCGGTTGTAGATCATCACCGCGGGTTCGCGCGAGATGCCCCAGACCTGATCGCGCCAGCGCAGATCCTTCGGCAGTGCCGTCGTCTCGGGCGAGATCCATGTGGCGGCGCAATTGTCGTTCACCAGCTTGACCACATGTTGCACGCCCGAGCTGATCACCAGTTCGGCGCCGGGCTTGCCCTTCGCGCAATCGGCCTCGGAGATATCGTAGAGGTCGTTCGAGCCCCATTGCTCGAACCGGATCGCGAGGCCGGGCTGGGTGTCGAGAAACGCCTTGATCGCGGGGGCGAGGATATTGACGTCGGTCGTGGTGCGCAGGGTGATCTTGCGGGCGGGCTGATCTGGGCCGAAGGTGCGGACGGCCTCGGGCTCTGCGGCCAAAAGGGGGACGCTCAGGCACAGCCAGAGCGACAGGGACAGGAGCGTGCGAATCATGTTGGCTCCTCGGCTCGGGGCAGGGTGATCGCGATGGTGAAGCCTGCCGCATCGATTTCCATCTCCAGCGTGCCGCCATAGGTCTCGGCCACCGATTGCGCAATGGCGAGACCCAGCCCGCTGCTCGCGCCGCGCCGCCGCGTGTCCGTGCGCCCAGGCGCGAAACGCTCGCCCAGGCGCGCGCGCAGTTCGGGAGAGGGGCCGGGCCCCGCATCGCGCACCCAGAGCCGGGCGCGCCCGTCGCGCAGCTCCGCGCCGATGGTGACCGGGGCCTCGCCATGCGCCAGCGCGTTACCCAGCAGGTTCTTCGCCGCCTCCGAGAGTGACAGCTCATCGGCCAGCACGGGCACCTCCGCCTCGGCGATCTCCAGCCGGATGTCGCTGCCCGGCGCGAGAGCCGCATGATCGCCTTCCTCGAAGATATCCAAGGCGATGTTGCGCAGATCGACCCGCTCGCGCCGCGCACTGTCGGCGCGGTGGATCACAAGCGCGCGCGACAGCATCTGATCGAGCAGGCGGCTCAGCCGCACCGTTCCGGAATGCATCTTCGCGACGATCTGGTCGCGCCGCGCCGGGTCGTCTTCCTCGGCGGCGAGGTCGGATTGCGCGCGCAGGGCGGCGACGGGTGTCCGCAACTGATGCGCGGTGTCCGAGATCAGGCTTTTCATCGTGGCGAACTGCCGGTCGAGCCGCCCCATGAACCCGTTCGTGGCCTGCACCAGCACATCGACCTCGCGCGGGACGGCGGCGCGGATCGGGGTCAGGTCCTGCGGATCGCGTTCCGAGATGCCATGAGCCAGCCGCTCCAGCGGGCGCAGCGCGCTATGCACGATGATGATGGCGAAAGCGAGCATGGCGATGCCGCCGACCGCCAGCCCGCCAAGTGCGTTGCGAGTGATGCTGAGCGCAAGCTGGGTGCGCGCCCGCAGGGTTTGCCCCACGATCACCTCCACCGTGCCGGAGAACTGGCGTTCCGCGAAACGGCGCGTGACCCGGATGTAGCGCGCGGGCTCTCCCTTGAAGCGCGCATCGTAAAGCTCCGAGTCCTGTGCCGTCGTGTTCGGGCGGGGAAGGTCCTTGTAGCCTGTGAGCACCGCGCCTTTAGGCCCGCTGACCTGATAGGCGATGCGGTCGTCGGGGGCGAGGGCCAAGAGTTCGAAGGCAGAGACCGGAAGATCGACCACCGGCGCGCCGTCGCGGATCGAGATCGAAGCGGCGATGTCATTGGCGGCCCCCACCAGCAACCGGTCGAAGGCGTCGCGGGCCGCCGTGCGCCCATAGGCGAAGGCTGCGAGCGCGAGGATCAGCCCGCCGACGATCATCAGCCCCGACAGCCCGGTCACCAGCCGCGCGGTCAGGGATCGCGTGGCGGCGAGGCCGGTGTCGTGGGAGCGGGGGCCGTCAGACATCGCCGTCGCGCGCCGCCAGACGGTAGCCCCGTCCGCGCAGGGTCTCGATCTCGACCCCGCTGCCGGTAAGCTTCTTGCGCAGCCGAGCTATATAAAGCTCGATCGCGTTGTCGCCCGGCACGGCGTCGTCGAAGGCGTAAAGCCCCTCGTGCAGCCGGTCCTTCGACATCACTTGCCCCGCATTGCGCATCAGAATTCCCAGCAGCGCGAATTCGCGGCCCGTCAGTTTCAGCGCCTGATCCCCGACCGAGGCGCTGCCCGCCGTTGCGTTGTAGCGCAGATGTCCGAGTTCGAGATCGGCGGAGCGGTCGGTCGCCTGACGTCGCCCGATCGCATGAAGTCTTGCTTCCAACTCACGGTGATCAAAGGGTTTTACGAGGTAGTCGTCCGCCCCGAGCTGGAAGGCGGAGATCTTGTCGTCGACCGAGAATTGCGCGGTCAGCATCAGCACCGGCATCATCGCGGCCTGCGCGCGCATCTCGCGCAAGAGGTCGGTGCCGCTGCCATCGGGCAGGTTGATGTCGAGGATCACCGCGTCATAGGCCTGCACCGCCAGAAAATCGCGCGCCTCCTCTACGGTGGCGGCGAGATCGCAGGCCATGCCGGACCGCGCAAGCCGACGCTGCGTGGCCTCGGCCAGTTCCTCGGCATCCTCCACTAGCAGAAGCCGCATCCATCCTCCCCGTTTCGGCTCCGAACCTGTGACAGGTTCGTGACAGGTTCAAGCGGTAAAACCCGACCCATAGCCCGCTGCGGGAGGCAACGGGCGGACAGTGGAGGATATACCATGGCTTTTAAACTCATGCGCGCGGCGATTGCTGCCGCGGCGCTCACCGTCGCGACCGGCGCGTCGGCACAGGAATGCATCGCACCGGCGAACCCCGGCGGCGGCTGGGACTTCACTTGCCGTCAGGTCGGCAAGACCATGCAGGATCTGGGTCTGATCGACTCGACCATGCAGGTCGTGAACCTCGCCGGCGGCGGCGGTGGCGTGGCCTTCGCCGAAGTGGTGAACAAGCGCAACGACGACGATAACCTGATCGTCGCGGCCTCCTCGGCCACCGCGACCCGTCTGGCGCAGGGCGCCTATCCGGGCAACTCGATGGATCAGGTCCGCTGGGTCGGATCGATCGGCGCGGATTACGGCGTGATCGCCGTGGCTGCCGACAGCGACATCCAGACGCTTCCGGAACTGCTCGACAAGATCAAGGCCGACCCGAACTCGGTCTCCGTCGCGGGTGGCTCGGCCGTGGGTGGCTGGGACCACCTCAAGGTTCTGATCGCGGCTGACGCTTACGGCATCGACGATGTGCGCAAGGTCAAGTACATCGCCTTCGACGGCGGCGGCGAAGCGGTGACCCAGCTTCTCGCGGGTTCGGTCCAAGCCTTTACCGGCGATCTGTCGGAAGCCAAGGGCTTCGTCGATTCCGGCGATATCCGTGTGATCGCGGTGCTGGCACCCGAGCGTCTGGACGGTGAATTCTCGAAATTCCCGACCGCGAAAGAGCAGGGCATCGATGCGATCGGCGCCAACTGGCGCGGCTTCTACGCACCGGGCGGCATGTCCGACGAAGCCTATCAGGCTTGGGTCGACAAGGTCGGCAAGCTCTACGCTTCGGACGAGTGGAAGCAGGTGATGGCGGCCAACGGTCTGGCCCCGCTCGACCTGCAGGGCGCCGAATTCGAGGCCTTCGTCGAGAAGTCGGTCCAGCAGATCCAGGACATCTCGCGCCAGATCGGCATCATCAAGTAAGCGAGACACCCATGCGCGCGGCGGGCCCAAGGGCGCCGCCGCGCCTTCATTTCAAGGGAGGGGATCATGAGTGATCGCATCTTCGGCGCCGTCGGCCTGTGCCTCGCGCTGTTCTACGGCTGGGCGACGCTGCAAATCCAAGAAAGTTTCCTGTCGGATGCGGTGGGGCCGAAAACCTTTCCGCTGGTGATCGCGGTGATCCTCGGGCTGGCTTCGCTCGCGATCCTGCTCAAGCCCGATCCCGACCCGGTCTGGCCGAGCCTCTCGCGGCTCGCTGAAATCCTCGCCGCCGTCGTGGTGATGATCCTCTATGCGGAATTCCTGCCCATCGCGGGCTTCCTGATCGCGACCGCTTTTGCCAGCGCCTACCTGACATGGCGGCTGGGCACGCGGCCGCTGCAATCCGTCGTCGTCGGCGTCGCCACCTCGATCGGTATCTACGTAATCTTCAAGCTGGTGCTGGGCCTCTCGCTCGCCAGCGGCCCCTTCGGTTTCTGAGGTGAAATGATGGACACCTTAATGTCACTCGCAGACGGTTTTCACACCGCTCTGACCTTCGAAAACCTGCTGCTCGCGCTTTTGGGCACGTTCCTCGGCACCATGATGGGCGCGCTGCCCGGCCTCGGCCCGTCCAACGGCGTCGCGATCCTGATCCCGCTGGCGTTTACGCTGGGGCTGGGAGCCACGCCCTCGCTGATCTTGCTCACGAGCGTCTATTACGGGGCGATGTATGGCGGGCGGATCAGTTCGATCCTGCTGAATATTCCGGGCGACGAACCCGCGATGATGACCTGTCTCGACGGCTACCCGATGGCCAAGAAGGGGCTTGCGGGCGAGGCGCTGTCGCTCTCGGGTATCGCAAGCTTCGTGGGTGCTTTCATCGCCACCTGGGGCCTGATCCTGCTGGCACCGCAGCTGGTGAAATTCGCGCTGCTGTTCGGTCCGGCGGAATATTTCGCGCTCTTCGCGCTGGCCTTTGCCACGCTGGGCGGCGTCTCCTCGACCAATCAGGCGAAATCGGCCTTCGCCGCGATGCTGGGCCTCGGCCTGTCGGTGATCGGGGTGGACACCCAGACCGGCGTGCCGCGTCTGACCTTCGGCGAGGTGCACCTCTATGACGGGCTCGATTTCCTCGTCGCCATCGTCGGTCTTTTCGCGCTGTCGGAAGTGTTCATCTTCCTCGAGCACCGCCACGGTTCGGCCACCGGCGCGGGTCACAAGGTCTCGGTCGGGCGCATCACACCCCCGTGGAAGATGGTGAAAGAGACGACGCCTACCATGCTGCGCTCGTCGCTCTTGGGCTTCGTCGCGGGCGTGCTGCCGGGGGCAGGGGCGTCGCTGGGCTCCTTCATCTCCTACTCGATGGAGAAGAAGCTGGTGGACCGCAAGAACACCTTCGGCACGGGCGACCCGCGCGGTGTCGCGGCCCCCGAGGCGGGCAACAATGCGGCCGCAGGCGGTGCGCTTGTGCCGATGCTGGCGCTCGGCGTGCCGGGCTCGGGGACGACCGCCGTGCTGCTGGCGGTGCTTCTGTCGCTCAACATCACGCCCGGCCCCTTGCTGTTCCAGAACAACCCCGATGTGGTCTGGGGTCTGATCGCGGCGCTCTTCATCGCCAACTTCATGCTGCTTGCGATGAACATCCCGATGGTGGGCATCTTCACCCGCGTCCTGATGATCCCGCCGCGCATCCTGATGCCGATCGTTGCGATGGTGTCCTTCGTGGGGATCTACGGGATTTCCGGCTCCAGCTTCGATCTGCTGGTGATGATCGGCTTCGGCGTGATGGGCTGGGTACTGCGCAAGCTCGACGTGCCGCTGGTGCCGATCATTCTCGGCACGCTTCTGGGCAACACGATGGAGAACAACCTCCGCCGGGCGGTCACGATCTCGAATGGCGATTACGGAACGCTGGTCGGCAGCCCGCTGGCAATCGGCCTGTGGACGGTGGCGATTGTCGGCTTCATCCTGCCGCTATTCCTCGGGCGCTTCGTGAAAGCGCGGATGCATGAGCGCCGCGATGACGAGGGTGCGATCGAAGACTGATCGCACCCCCAAGCCCAGGCACCGCACCTCCCCCGCGGTGCCTGGGCCGGATTGAAGGCAGGGGCGGCGGTGGTCAATCCGCCGCCCCTTTTTGCCTCCGATCCGTTACTGCGTGGTCCAGCCACCATCGACCGGAATGGACGTACCGGTCACGTTGTGCGCGATCGGCGCACAGAGCCAAAGCGCGAGCGCCCCGATCTCGGACGGGTCCGAGAGACGTCGCGTCGGCTGCTTCTCCGCCAGAAGATCCGCGATCCCCGCGGCCCGGTCGCCGCCATGGGCTGCTGCGCGTTCAGCGATCTGCGGCCCGAGGATGTCGGTTTCGGTCCAGCCCGGGCAGATGCAGTTCACCGTCACGCCGCCCGCTTCACGCGTGCCCGCCTGCGCATATTCCAGCGCCGCGACGCGGCTCATGCCGACGAGGCCGAATTTCGAGGCGACATAGGGCGCCTTGTTGGCCGAGGCCACAAGCCCATGCACCGAGGCGATATTGATCACCCGCCCGTAGCCGCGCTCGGCCATGTCCGGCATCGCGCGGCGCATCGTATGGAATGCACCCGAGAGGTTCACCGCGAGCACCGCGTTCCAGATCTCGGGCGTGGCGTCGGCAAGGCTGGTGGTGCGCTGGATGCCTGCGTTGTTCACGAGGATATCCGCGCCGCCCCACTCCGCGACCGCGTCCATCATCGCGTCGATTTGCGTGGGATCGGCCATGTCGGCGTCGAAGAATTTCACCTCGGGCGAACCCGCCTTTTCCAGCACCGCCGTCGCCTTGGCGATCTGCGCCTCATCGGCCAGCCCGTGCAGCGCGATACGCGCGCCCGCCTCGGCCAGCGACTTGGCGATGGCGAGCCCGATCCCCTGCACCGAGCCTGTCACCAGTGCGGTCTTTCCCTCCAGTTGCGACATCAATCCTCCTCCGTCACCATTTTGCGCAGCTCGGTCTTGAGGACCTTGCCGTAATTGTTCTTGGGAAGCTGCGTCACCACGCGATACGCCTTGGGGCGCTTGAACCGCGCGATCTGATCGCAGCAATGTCGATCGAGGGCGGCGGGGTCGATCTCGGACCCCGGCGCAGGCGTGACGAAGGCCACGACGCTCTCGCCCCATTCCGGGTCGGGTTTGCCGACCACCGCGACCTCATGGACCGATGGGTGCAGCAGCAGAACCTCCTCGACCTCGCGGGGATAGATGTTGGTGCCGCCCGAAATGATGACATCCTTGGAGCGATCCTGCAGCGTGACGAAGCCGTCCGCATCCATCGTGCCCAGATCGCCGGTCCAGAGCCAGCCGCCGCGGAGCGCCTTCGCACTCGCCTCCGGGTTCTGCCAGTAGCCCGACATCACCGCCGCGCCGCGCACGAGGATCTCGCCGGTCTCGCCAGCGGGCAGGGGGCGGCCATCGGGATCAGCGATCCGCACCGAGACCGGGCTATGCGCGAGCCCGACCGAGGCCAGTCGTTCGCGCCAGCGCGGGTGGGTGCGATCCGCCACCAGCTCGCGCGACAGGGCGGTGATCGTCATCGGGCTCTCGCCCTGGCCGTAGATCTGCACGAAGCGCGGCCCCATCACCTCGACTGCCTCGATGATATCGGCGACATACATCGGCCCACCGCCATAGACGATGGTCTTGATGCCCTCGCCGGTCTGCCCCGCGGCGCGGGCGCGGTCCACCAGACGACGGATCATGGTGGGGGCGGCGAACATCGAGACATGTTGCAGCTTCGGAGCGAGGTCGAGAATTTCGTCGGCCTCGAACCCGCCCGAGCGCGGCACCACATGGCGCGCGCCGCGCATCACATGGACGAAGTTGTAAAGCCCCGCGCCATGCGACATCGGCGCGGCGTAGAGGATCGCGTCCTGCGGCTCGACGCTGTCGACGTCCGAGAAATACCCCAGACACATCGCCTGCACATTGGCCGAGGTGATGCACACGCCCTTGGGCCGCCCGGTCGTGCCGGAGGTGTAGAACAGCCAGACCGTCTGGTCGGCGGCGATCTCGACCGGGGCGAGCGTCGGGACATGGTGCAGGAGATCGGCATAGGCCGGGCCTCTCAGGTCCACCGTCTCGACGCCCAGATCGCTTTCCGGACCCCCGGTGAAGGCAAGCTTCGCCTCTGAAGCCTCGATGATCCATGCGGCCTCGCGCGGGTGCAGCTTGCCGTTGATCGGCACCGCCACTGCGCCTGCGAACCACGCGCCATACATCGCCTCGAGATATTCCGGGCAGTTCTTGGCGAACAGCGCGACGCGGTCGCCCGGAGCGATCCCTTTCGCGACCAGCGCAGCCCCGATCCGGGCGGCGCGGTCGGCGAATTCCGCATAGGTGGCGCGCAGCTCCTCGCCCTGCAGCAGCGCGGGGGCGTCCGGCGTGCGCACTGCACTGCGGATCAGCCACTCCGCCGGGTTCATGCCGCGCGCTCCGCTTCGAGGATCGAGCAGTAATTCGCGACGCCCGAGCCGCCCATGTTGAAGACGCAGCCCAGTTCCGCGCCGGGCAGTTGCATCTCGCCCGCCTGACCGGTGAGCTGCATCGCGGCCAGCACATGCATCGACACGCCGGTCGCGCCCACGGGATGCCCCTTGGCCTTCAGCCCGCCCGAGAGGTTCACCGGAAGCTTCCCGTCGCGCAGCACGAGCCCGTCGTCGATGGCGCGCGCGCCGGCGCCTTGCGGCACCAGCCCCATCGCCTCGTAGACGAGCAATTCCGCGATGGTGAAACAGTCATGGACCTCGGCGAAAGAGAGATCGTCGACACTCACGCCCGCCGCCGCATAGGCGCGGCGGAAAGCCTCCGCCGGGCCCTCGAAGGCCAGCAGATCGCGGCGCGACATCGGCAGGTAGTCATTGACCTGCTCGGCGGCGCGGAAACCGATGGAATTGGCGAAATCGCCCGCGCGGTCGTCCGCGACCATGACCAGCGCCGCCGCCCCGTCGGAGATCAGCGAGCAATCGGTCATCCGCAGCGGCGGGGCGATCATCGGGTTCTTGTCGCTCACCGTGTTGCAGAACTCGAACCCCACATCCTTGCGCATCTGCGCCAGCGGGTTGGCGAGCGCATTGTGGTGGTTCTTCGCCGCGATCCGGGCCAGCGCGGCCGAGCGGTCGCCATGCGACTGATAATAGGCCTGCGCGAAACGCGCGAAAATCTGCGGGAACGAAACGCCCGCCTCCTCCATCTGGTAAGATGCCCCGGCCAGTGCCTCGGTCACGCCAGCGGTGTCCTTCGCGGTCATCTTCTCGGCCCCGATGACCAGCGCGGCCTTCACCCGGCCCGAGCGGATCGCATCGCGCGCGGCATAGATCGCAGCCGAGCCCGACGCGCAGGCGTTCTCGACGCGGGTCGCAGGCGTGAAGCGCAGCTTGTCGTCGATCCCCAGCGCCAGCGAGCTTGCGAACCCGTCCGGCACCAGCCCGGAGTTGAAATGCCCCAGCCAGATGCCGTCGATCTCTGCCGGGTCGATCCCGGCGTGCTCCAACGCGCCGCCGCCCGCTTCGAGAACCAGATCCTCGAGCGTGCGCCCCTCCAGCTTGCCGAATTTCGTATGGCCCCAGCCGACGATCTTCGCGTCCATGCGGCTCTCCTCCCAATGGTTCTCCGTTGCGGCGGAGACTAGCGCAGGGGCGGCACGACCTCTATTCGTAGAACTACGCTATCGGGAGAAGAGGATGGAGCAGGACCTGCTGGACAGCGATGACATGGCGGTGCTGGCCTTCGATCATGCGCCGGTCGGGCTGGCGGTCACCCGCAATCGGGTGATCGAGCGGTGCAACGCGCGGTTTTGCGAAACCTTCGGCTATGCCGAAGACGAGTTGCCGCAGCGCTCGCTCGCGGTGCTCTACCCGTCGCAGGAGGAGTTTCTGCGCATCGGCGAGATCGGGTTGCGGCGGATGCGTGAGACCGGGCGCTATGCCGATGAGCGGATCATGCAGCGCCGGAACGGGGCACTGTTCTGGTGCCGGGTGCGCGGGCAATCCCTGACGCCGGACGATCCTTTCGCGCGCGCGGTCTGGAGCTTTGCGGATCTCTCGGAATCGCGCCCCGTCGCCGATCTGACGGCGCGAGAGCGGCAGGTGGCAGCCCTTCTGGCCGAGGGGCAGACCAACAAGGAAATCGCGCGGGTGCTGGAGTTGTCGCCGCGCACGGCAGAGGCGCATCGCGCGCGGCTGCAGGCCAAGCTCGGCGCGCGCAACACTGCCGAATTGGTGGCGCGGCTGACAGGGCTGCCGCTGTAAGGCTTATTCCAGATGAAAAAGGGGCGCCCGAGCGCCCCTTCGAGTTCGCTCCCTCGTCAGGGATTGGGTTTGGGTTCCCGTGGGACGCCGTTCTTGGGCGATAGCTTGCTCTGGATGATCGCGAGAGCGCTCGACAACGAGGCGGCCTCACGCGAGCTTGTCGCCTCTTCGGGGAAGACGTAATTGCCGTCCGCGATGCTCTTGGCATCCCGTGCGAGCCGCTCGACCGGGCGCAGCAGCAGCTTGAGGAAGACCAGCGTCACGATCAGCATGCACAGCGCCGCCGCCGCGACCGTCGCCAGCGTCACCTGCGTCAGCATCGGAAGATCGGTCGAAACGTTGTCGCGGCGCAGGACCGCGAAAACCCGCCAGCCAAAATTGGGCAGCTCGTCCTCGACGAAATTCGGTGCGAAAGCATAGGTTTCCCCGTTCTTGTCGTCCACGATGTGGAAGACGCCGGAGGACTTGCTGCGCAGGCTCGCGCCCGATGTCAGATTGTCGGGGAGGGGGGTGCCGTGGTGACGGGTGTCGATCACGGTATCGCCGTTGATGTCCTGCACGACCACGTCGATGCCAAGCTCCTTGCTGGCTTCGAACAGGAAACTGCGCACCCACGCGATCCGCACGCGGTAGACCAGCACACCGGCCTTCTGTCCGTTCGCGCCTTTCACCGGGGTCGAGAGGTTCAGGTAACGCTCCGGCTCGCCGGTCTGCGCATTGGTGATCACCTCGGTGATGGAATCGATCGACGGCACGCGTATGCCGTCGCGGAACCACCGCTTGGAGCTGACATTCTTTCCGACGTCATAGCCGTTCGAGCCGGAGATGATCGTGCCATCGGGCGCGGCGAAGCCTGCCCAGGCGACCTGACCGCCGGTCCGCGAGACGGCGTCCATGAACCTGTCGATGTCGTCTTGCGTTGCAGAACCGAGGGCCCGCGCCACGGCGTGCATACTGTCCCATTCCCGCGTCAAAGCCGTGTTGAAGCTGAGCGCGATCGCGTCCGAGCCTCGGAGGACCAATTTGTGCTCGATAGCTACCTGGTACTCGTGGGCCCGGTCCGAGACGATCTTTGCGACGAAGACTGCAGTCGCGGCCACGACAAGTACCATCGCCATAGCGGTACGCAGGAAAATGCCCCCGAGATTGTGATTTCGACGCATGGTCATCCTCGTTTCAATCCTAAGTTATGTACAGGAGGGAACGCCTATAAGTCATAGTTAATGGTTAATTACGGCGAGAAAGTGGTGTCGGGTTGTTGTTGTGAACCTTTTTGCGGGACCGGGGTCAGGCCGCTTGCAAAGCGCAAATCGACGCCGAACACTCGCCATCGAAGGATACGCGTTGTTCCCGTATTGGACGGCGCTGAAAAACAAGAGTTTCCCTAAGGTTAAGGGGAAGCAGAGGAGGCCGCCAAGGTCTGAGGCAGAGCTATACAGGATTCGCAGAATGCACAAGATTCACTGGCTGAGCGTCGCGGTCGCGACGTCGCTGACACTGGCGCTGGGGCCGGTCTCGCCCGCCCGTGCAGACGGGACGTTCTTGCAGGCCGATCTCGGGACGAACACCTCCGATGCGGTGTTTGCGATATCGCGCGGCAAGGTGAGTTTTGGCGCGAATTTCTCCGATTACGAGGGCGGCTGGTCGACCGGGGCCGTGGTGACGCGTGACTTCGCGCTTGGGGGAATCGGAACGCTGAAGGTCGGGCCCAGCATCGGGCGGACGCTGTCGGACGATAACTGGCGACTCGGGGTGCGGGCGGGACTGGAGCACTATTCGCCCACCCGATTCGGGCATGTCTTCCTGCTGGCCCAGTACAACACGATCGATCAGGATTGGTTCGCGCTGTTTCAGGCCGGGAATCGCTCCGGTCTGGGGCTCGAGCTTTCGGCGGGGGGAAGCGACACTTATTCCGAGCGGACGATTGCGGTGACCCAGAAAATCGGCGACGGGCCGGTCTCGATCCGGGCTGGCTGGCGGGCCTTCGCCAAGGAAGCCTTCGCGGGTCTTTCCATCAACACCTATTGATGCCTGCCGTCGCAGGGTCACTCGTCCGACGAGTATTTCGGCAGGAAACGGCGGTAGATGTCGTGCAGGAGGGCGCCCGGGCGGACATGGCTGACGCCGGGCTCGTCGCCTTCCGCGTAGAAGCGCACGAAGAGCTGTTCGCGCTGCTCCTCGGTCGGGAGCAGCTGCAACCGCGCGCCGTCCCGCGTCTTCGCGATGACGTAGCACTCGATCGGGCCGGTGATCTGGTCGATCGTCAGTTTGCCGCGGGTCTGTTCCGGTAAGGTCAGGCCGCGAAGGCGCACCGTGTCCATCGTGAAAGAGGTCATCCAGACCCAGTATTCCACGCCGTCGGAGTCGAAGGAAATCCGCTCGGGCTTGTCCGCGACATGGATTTCCCGCCGGGGCAGCTCAACACAGGCGCGACAGGTCGCGGCGAGCAGGAACAGATTGTAGATGGTCCAGAACAGGATCACCCATTTACCGTCCCCCGCGTCGAAATAGGCGAAGCGATCCCAGATGATCCCGATCAGAAGGCCGCCCAGCGTCAGGAAAAGCAGGATCAGGAACGGCATCATGATCCGCCATTGCACGACGACTTTCGACCGATCCCCGCCTTTCGCGGTCACCGAGAACGGGTGGCCATGGGGGCGCAGCAGACCTGTGAAGGCGGCGCGAGCGATCGGGATCGCGCCGATCAATTGGCTGACATCGTTCAGGATCGGCACGACCATACCGCGGCTGAGCATGTTGAGCGTCATCAGGCTCCACAGGTAGTAGACACCGAAATAGCTCAGTACGTCCGCGAGGCCCGCATTCACCACCGTGATGTTGAAATACCAGTAGAGCAGCGGATAGCAGATCGCCGCGATCCGGAAGGGGAAGGTCGTGGTCCAGTAGAGGATCGAGTCGATCACGCTCCAGCGGTCGCGCAGGCGCAGGTTGCTCTTCGAGAACGGTCCGAGCGAGGAGCGCGCGATCTGCATCAGGCCGAGGCACCAGCGGGCGCGCTGGGTGATGTATTCCTTGAGCCCTTCCGGGGCGAGCCCCTCGGTCAGCGGCTCGGCCAGATAGACGGTGCGCCAGCCCGCGTTCTGCAACGCCAGCGTCAGCATGAAATCCTCGGTCACGCTCTCGGTGTTGAAGCCGCCGATCTCGCGCAGCGCGCTCCAGCGGCAGACCGAGGAGGTGCCGCAACAAAAGGCGATCCCCCAGCCGTCGCGCGACGGCTGCATCTGATCGAAGAAGAAACGCTGCTCGTCGGGATAGGAGCTGTCGAGGCGGAAATTGTGCTGGATCGGGTCGGAGTTGAAGAAGTGTTGCGGCGTCTGCACGAGCCCCACTTCGGGGTCGTGAAACAGCGCCAGCGTGCGTGAGATGAAGCCGCGATGGGGCACGAAATCCGCATCGAGGATTGCGACGAAGTCGGGGTGCACCTCTTCTTCGGCCAGCCGGTCCAGCGCGTGGTTGATATTGCCGGCCTTCTGCCCTTCGTTGTCGGCCCGGCGCATGTAGCGCACGCCCTTGGCCTCGCAGAAATCGCGCAGCCAGTCGCGGCGGCTGTCGTCGCAGACGATGATCGTCTTGTTGCGGTGACGCAGGAACTTCGCGCCCACGATGGTGCGTTCGAGAACGTCGCGATCCTCGTTATAGGTGGCGATCAGGATCGCGACGAGCGGCTCTCGCTCGGTCGGGAGATTGACGTATCGATCCGCGTCCTCGCTGCGCAGCTTGATCCGCGACAGGACCAGAAAGGCGCTGAGCGAGCCGATCATGGTGAGACCTTCGAGTGCATAGAGCGACCAGCTCGCCAGCGCGTCCAGCGTCAGGCCGGGCGGGGCGAGGGTCTCGGTTCCGCGCCACCAGATATAGCGCAGCGCCAGAACGGCGCTGATCCCCAGCAAGACCGTGCGGTGCCAGTTGCGCCGCGTGTTGACGAAGCTCGGCAGGATGGCCGTGATGCCCACCACGAGGATGAGCTGCATCGCCGCCGAGCCAAGCTCTCCCAGTTGCGGATAGAAGAACATGCCGTCCCGCCCTCAGCGCAGGAAGTCGAGGGGGCGGCGCTCGAAGAATACCCGCCCGGTCCGCCCCACGGGACAGTCGAGATCGGGATCCGATTTCAGTTCCGGGACGAGAAGGGTCACGTCGTAACGCTCGAGATGTTCCTTGTTCGGCGCGATCGCGAGATGCTGGTAGACATCCGCCGCGCCACTCCCTGCGAGCCGGGCGACCGTCGCGTCGTAAATCCTGTCGCGCGAAGCCAGTTTGAACGTCGCGGAATCGCCCACCTTAAGGCTGTTATAGACCCCTTCGCTCACCGAGGCGGTCACCAGCGGGACGTCGCAATCCACAAGCTCCATGATCGGATCGCCCCGCTGCACCGTCACGCCATCCGCCTGCAGTGTCTCCCAGTAGATTCCGTTCGCAGGCGAGGTCACATGGCTGGAGGACATCGTGGCCACGCGCGTCTGTTCCTGCGCGCGGCGGTCTTCCAGCGTCTTGAGGCGGGTCTGGGCCTCCGTGAGGTTCGCTTCGAGCGAGGCGATCGCCTCGTCCAGATCGGCACCGCGCTGTTCGGAGCTCGGCGCGTCGTTATAGCCGTCGCCGAGAAAGACGCCCGACTTGGCCGCGTCGAGCGAAATTTCGAGCAGCGCCACGTCTTCGCGCGCCTGCATCAGAGGAGCGGTGTCCGTGGTGGCGGGCGGGGCGGTCTGCGCAACCTTGGTCGCGCTCGTCTCCGAGCCCTGCGCCTTCGGCTGGAGCCGGTCGAGCCGCGCGCGGGCGAATTTCAGCTTGGTCTCGATCTCGGCAATGCGATGTTCGCGATAAATCTTGGTGCGCTCGCCATAGGATTTGCGTTGCGCCCGTTTTGCGCCGAGATCGCTCTTGATACGATCGACGGTCGCCTGCGCGTTCGCGACCTCCATCCGCAGGTCGTCGAGCCGCGTCCTGTCGGGCAGGCTGTCATCTACAGTGGCAAGTCGTTCGCCCTTGGCGACATCCGCGCCGAGCGGGCGCTTCGGCATCGAAAGCTTGCCCGCAGTGCTACTGCGTACGGTGACGACGGGCGCATTGACGACGGCGTCGGCACTGACGCCCGACATCTGCTCTCCGACGATGACCCAAAGAGCGCCCGCGACGAGGACAAGGCCGATGACGGGACGTAGCGTTTTCAATTCGAGGCTCCTCGAGAATGCGCGTTTCAGCGGGGCGGGGCGATGACGCCAGACAACTTATAAACGTAACGTAATTGCAAGATGCAACCCAAGGCCGATAGGGAAATTTGATCTGTGATCTATGCGCTATGCCCATGCGGCTGGCGGTGGCGGCAGCGGCGGCGTTGGGCGGGCGCCTTGCCTGAACTATCCGTCGATAAGATGAGGGCAATTCACGCGTCCGTGATATGCTTCTTCCTCTCAGGAGGAGGATTCATCCATGACCGACCCAGCCAATGCGCGTCGCTTGACGGCGGCCGATTTCGACCAGGAACTTCTCGATCTTTATGACTATTATGTCCATGGCAAAATCTCGAAACGGGAATTTCTCGACCGCGCGGGGAAATGGGCGGTGGGTGGCCTGACCGCCGTCGCGATTCTCGGGGCGCTCGCGCCGAATTACGCGCTCGCCCAGCAGGTGGCCGAGGACGATCCCGACATTCAGGGCGAGGACATAACCTATCCCAGCCCGAACGGCACCGGCGAGATCACCGCCTATCTGGTGCGCCCGACGCAGATCGACCCGGACAATCCGCCCGCCGCGATCCTCGTCGTGCACGAGAACCGCGGCCTCAATCCCTATATCCGCGACGTCGTTCGCAGGCTCTCCAAGGCGGGGTTCGTGGCGATGGGGCCCGATGGGTTGTCCTCTCTCGGCGGCTATCCGGGCAATGACGACGAGGGGCGCGAGATGCAGCGCAGTCTCGATCAGGGGGCGCTGCTCAATGATTTCTTCGCGGGATTCGAGTATCTCCAGACGCTCGACGGCACCAACGGCAAGGTCGGCGCGACCGGATTCTGCTATGGCGGGGGCGTGGTGAACAAGCTCGCTGTCGCATACCCGGAAATGGGCGCGGGCGTGCCGTTCTACGGGGCCGCGCCCGACAGCGCACAGGTCGCAATGATCGAGGCGCCGCTACTGATCCAACTCGCCGCGCTCGATCAGCGCATCAATGCGATGTGGCCCGAGTATCAAAAGGCGCTCGAGGAAAACGACAAGCGCTACGAGGCTTATATCTATCCGGGCGTGAACCACGGGTTCCACAACGACACGACGCCGCGCTACGACGAGGCCGCCGCTAAGCTGGCAGAGGAGCGCATGATCGCGTGGTTCCGGACCTACCTCGCCGGGTGATCTGCCGCGCTTGCGACGTGCCGGGGGTGCGCTCGGATTTGGCGCGTGCTACGCCTCTCGCAGATCCGCGCCGAAGCGCGGAGCGGCACAAGAGGGAGAGAGGCGCGCGCATGAGAAACGGTGGTCAACTTCTGGTCGAGAGCCTCGTAGGGCTCGGTGCGCGCAAGGCGTTCGGGGTGCCGGGCGAAAGCTATCTCGCGGTGCTCGATGCGCTGCACGACACGCAAGGCACGCTCGATTTCGTGCTGTGCCGTCAGGAAGGCGGGGCGAGCTTCATGGCCGCCGCATATGGTAAGCTGACCGGGGAGCCGGGCATCTGCATGGTGACGCGCGGCCCCGGGGCGACCAATGCCTCGATCGGGGTGCATACCGCGATGCAGGATTCCGCACCGATGATCCTCTTCGTGGGGCAGGTCGGCACCGATATGAAGGGCCGCGAGGCGTTTCAGGAGCTCGATTACAAGGCGGTTTTCGGGACGATGGCGAAATGGGCGGTCGAGATCGACCGGGTCGAACGTATCCCCGAAATTCTGTCGCGGGCCTGGACGATGGCTGTGAGCGGGCGGCCCGGCCCGGTCGTGGTTGCGCTGCCCGAGGACATGTTGACCGCGATGACCGAGGCCGCGCCGCTTGGTGCGCCCGTCCGGATCACCGAGCCGCAGCCCGATCCGACGGCGATGGGGGAACTGCGCGAGATGCTCGCCGGGGCGGAGCGTCCCTTGATCCTCTACGGTGGGTGCAACTGGCGCGGGGACGGCACGTCGCCCATTAAGTTCTTCGCAGAAGCTTCTGATATCCCTGTGCTTTCGGTCTTTCGCTATCAAGACCAGTTCGACAATAATTCACCCGTTTTCTGTGGCGATGCGGGCGTCGGGATGGCGCCGCATGTGAAGCGTCTGATGCGCGAGGCCGACGTGATCCTCGCGATCAATGCACGCTTTGGCGAGAACACGACCGACGGCTACACGCTCTTGGATGTGCCGCAGCCCGCGCAGCGGCTGATCCATGTCCACGGCTCCGATCTGGAGATCGGCAAGATCTACCGTCCCGAACTTGGCATCCATGCCGGACCGAACGCCTTTGCCGCCGCACTTGGCGCAATGGACCCGGTCAAAGGCGGCTGGGCCGATTGGCGCGCCGAGGGACGGGCGGCCTATGACGCTGGCTTCGATCTGCCGGAGCTGCCCTCGCCGGTCGATATGGGCAAGGTCTGCGCCTATCTGCGCGAAGAACTCCCCGAGGACATGATCCTGACCAACGGGGCGGGCAATTTCGCGGTCTGGCCGGGCCGTTTCTTCCGCTTCGGGCCGAAGGCCACGCTGCTTGCGCCGCAATCGGGGGCGATGGGCTATGGGGTGCCCGCCGCGATTGCCGCCAAGGTGGCGCAGCCCGAGCGGACCGTGGTCTGCTTCGCGGGCGACGGCGATTTTCAGATGACGTCGCAGGAACTGGCCACCGCCGCGCAGGCGGGTGCACAGCCGATCATTCTGATCCTCAATAACGGGATTTACGGCACGATCCGCGCCCATCAGGAGCGCAATTATCCGACCCGCGTGTCGGGCACGACGATGGCGGTGAACCCGGATTTCGCGGCTTTGGCGAAGGCCTATGGTTTCCACGGCGAGCGGGTCGAGCGGACGGAGGATTTCGCCGCCGCCTTTGAACGTGCGCAGGCGTCCGAGACCGGCGCGGTGCTGGACCTCGTGATCTCGCCCGAGGCGCTGACCCCGCGCCAGTCGCTCTCGGCGATGCGTTCGGCGGCACTGGAGGCGGGCAAGGGGCGCTGAGCGCCTGCCGCCTCAGAACGTCTCGACCCAGGGGCGCAGCGTGATCTCGTTTGTCCAGGCGCTGCGATCCTGCTCGATCAGTTGGCGGTAGGTCTTCGCGATCGCCTCGGGGCGCAGCATCGAGCCGGGCTCGTCCGGCGCCTCGTTGCGACCGGGGTTGAGGATCATCCCGTCGATATTCACCCAGGCGACATGGATACCCTTGGGGTGCAACTCTCGCGCCATGCTCTCCGCCAGCCCGCGTTGCGCGAATTTGCCCATCGCGAAGGGGGCGGAGCGTGCGAATCCTTTCACCCCGGCGGACGCTCCGGTGAACAGGATCGTGCCGCGAGTGCCGTCGGCGGGCTCCGCCGTCAGCATCCGGCGCGCGGCGTGTTTGCCGGTGAGAAACGCCCCGATCGCAGTGATCTCGACGGCGGCGCGGACCTCTTCGGCGTCGAGCTCCGCAACCGGGCCGCGCACCCGTCCCGAGGGGTTGTAGACCACGACGCGCGGCGGCTCTGGCAGAGCGTCGAACAGCGCCGCGATTGCGGCTTCGTCGGTCGCGTCCAGCTGCACCGTGCGCGCACCGATTTCCTCGGCCAGCGCCTGCATCCGCACGGTGCTGCGGGCCGCGAGAGTCAGGTCATAATCGGGCGCAAGCTCCCGCGCCACGGCGGCGGAAAGCCCGTCGCCCACCCCGATGATCACCGCCTGTGCCTTGCTCATGGCCTGTCCTCCTTGCTCGGTTTCGGTCCCCGCGCGCGCCGCGGATGCCCTATGACATAGTCCGGTGCGACAGTGGCCCAAACCGGGCCTCGCGTCCGCGCCAGCGACAGCTTACCCGAAAAGTTTAAGATGCGAGCGCCAGATCACGATCGGGCAGACGGCCCCGAAATCGGCGAGCCCGGTTATCGACCAGATCAGCAGCCGGCCCGGCCAGTGGCGGCGACCGTCAGATGATCGGTCAGCAGGATTGCCTGCAGCGGCGTCGCGGGCGCGCCGTCAGCAGCGCCACGCCCACGCCCTGCGTACAGGCCCGGCTGACCGTTCTGTCTTCAGGCCACGCGGCGCCAAGGCTGCGCAGGGAAGTGCACGGCCTCGCCGGTCTCGATCGAGCGTTGCACGGCCTGACCGATCGCGACCGCGGCCCAACCATCTTCCAGTGTGACCTCGGGTGCTGCGCGCTCCCCGCGCACGAGAGCGAGGAAGCCGACATGCTGGTGATAGGTGGAGCCGTTGTGATCGCCAGCGGCGAGCAATTCCTCGGGCACGGGCAACTCGCGCTCCACCGGGCCCTTCGGATCGCGCGGCGAGATCACCAGCTTCGGTACCGGCGGCAGACCCAGATGCTCGGGCCAGAAGCGGGTCGGGCCGGGCACCAGCGCCTCGATCTTGCCGTTGGGCCCGACGGCGGTGACCTCCTCCTGATAGCGCGCGCCCTCGGCATACATGCACAGTTCCAGCATCGCCCGCGCGCCGTTCTCGAATTCGACGATCGCGAAGCCCGCGTCGAGGATGTCGGGTGCGCCGTCCTCGGAGACGTGGTTCACCGGCGCAGGAGCCGAGGCCATGACGCGCACCGGCTCGGACTTCAGCGCGAGGCGCATCAGGTCGAAGAAGTGGCAGCATTTCTCGACGAAGGTGCCGCCGGTATAGCGATTGAAGCGGTTCCAGTTGCCGACCTTGAACAGGAAGGGGAAGCGGTGTTCGCGGACCGTGAGCATGGTGATCCCGCCCGTCGCTGCCTCGGCCTCGTCGAGGAAAGCGGCGATCGGCGGCATGTAGCGATATTCCATCGCGACCCAGACCGGGGCGGGGTAGTTGTCGCGGAAGGCTTGCAGCCGCTCGGTATGGGTCGGGTCGGTGAAGAGCGGCTTTTCCACGAGCACCGGCAGCGGGCGTGTCGATGCGATCTCTTCGAGCTGTTCGAGATGGCGGAAATTCGGGCTGGTGATGACGAGGCAGTCGAGCGCCTCCACCGCCAGAAGCTCCGCCACCGAGGCCACCATCTGCGCCCTCGGCGCGAGCGTCTGCGCGGCCTGCGCCATCTCTGCGTTGGGCTCGAAGATCGCCGCGACCTCCGCCCCGTCGAGCAGTGCGATATTGCGCAGGTGTTCCTGTCCCATCATGCCGCAGCCGATCATGCCGTAGCGAACGGGTTCCGTCTTGGTGGCGCTCATCCGAGCCTCCTCATCTCATGCGTTGAACGTAATGCGCGCGGCTGGTGTCGAACCATGTGCGCGAAAATTCGACCGGGGCAGACCCGTCGGCCCAGCTGAAGCGCTCGATATAGCCAGCGGTCTCACCGGGGCGGCAGTCGAGCTCCGACGGCCCCCAGTCCGGCATCGGGGCGAAGCTGACCCGGTCTTCGGCGCTCGCGATCCAGAAACCGAGCGCGCGTTGATAGTAGGCGTAAAGCGAGTCCTCGAGATCCTCGGCTTTCACCTCGCCCTTCGAGGCGTCGAGCCAGATTTCCTCCGCCGCGACTGGCGTCTCATCGAGGAAACGCAGGCGGCGCACCCGGCTCGCACGCAAGGCTGTGCCGAAGGCAGGCAGGTCGGCGGGCTTGTCCATCACGTCGACCGAGAGGATGCGGGCATTCGGGAAGCCGCCGCCCGAAAGCAGTTCGATCCGCAGCATGGAGTAGAAATGGTCGCGCAGGTTGCGGGTGCGGATGTAATTGCCCGAGCCTTGCACACGCTCCAGCAAGCCTTTCTCCTCTAGATCCTCCAGCGCGCGCCGCAACGTCCCCACCGCGATCTTCAGCTGCGCGGACATCGTCCGTTCCGGGGGCAGGCGCTCCCCGTCGGTGAGTCGTCCCGCCGCGATATCTCGAATCAGCATCTCGGAAATCTGCTGATAGATCGGCAGTCCGGTGCGCTCTGACCCTTGATTTGCCTGTGTCACTTGGTCGCCCCAAAAATTGATACAGTATTGATCTATATCAAGGCGGCTGCTAAGTGAAGGGAAATCGAACGGGAATCGCGAGGGAGGAACGCATGACTGTTGTGCCGGTAAGATCGGCCGATCTCGATGCCGCGGAGGTGTCCTGGTTCTCGGCGCTTTGCTCGGATGATTATCGCTATCTGGGCCAGCCCGAAGGCGATCTGCGCTCCAGCTGGGCGCATTGCTCCGACATCGTGCGCGAAGCCGAGCGGCAGGGGTTCCGCAACATCCTGTGCCCGTCGAGCTATCAGGTGGGCCAAGACACGCTGAGCTTCGTCGCGGGTGCCAGCCAGATCACGAACCGGATGAATTTCCTCGCCGCCGTGCGCTGCGGGGAGATGCAACCGATCATGCTGGCGCGGACCATCGCCACGCTCGACCACATGCTCGAGGGGCGTCTGACGGTGAACATCATCTCGTCCGATTTCCCGGGCGAGAAGGAAGAGAGCGAATTCCGCTACCAGCGCTCGCGCGAAGTTGTGGAGATCCTCAAACAGGCCTGGACCCGCGACGAGATCAATTACGAAGGTCAGATCTACAATTTCAAAGGCCTCACCACCGACCCGGCGAAGCCTTATCAGCAGGGCGGCCCGCTCCTTTATTTCGGGGGCTATTCCCCGGCGGCGGTCGAGCTGTGCGCAGAGCATTGCGACGTCTACCTGATGTGGCCCGAGACCAAGGAAGAGCTGGAAGGCCGGATGAAGGTCGTCAACGAGGCCGCCGAGCGTCATGGCCGTGTGCTCGATTACGGGCTGCGGGTCCATGTGATCGTGCGCGACACCGAGGCCGAGGCGAAGGAATACGCGCAGGAGTTGGTGTCCAGGCTCGATGACGAGGAAGGCCGCAAGATCCGCGAGCGGGCGCATGATGCAAGCTCGCTCGGCGTGTCGAAACAGGCGCGCAACCGCGAGATCGCGGATGAGAGCGGCTATGTCGAGCCGAACCTCTGGACCGGGGTCGGGCGCGCGCGCTCTGGCTGCGGTGCGGCGCTGGTGGGTTCGGCCGATCAGGTGCTCACGAAGCTCCAGGAATATCGCAAGATGGGCATTCGCGCCTTCATCCTCTCGGGCTATCCGCATATCGACGAGGCCCGCCAGTTCGGCCGTCTCGTGATGCCGCATCTCGACACGGTCTCGCTGCCCGAAGTCTATGGCCGCGTCCCGATGGGACCGCCCGCAACACCGCTCGCAGAAGGGGAACGCCGTTAATGGAAAAGATCGACCTCACCTCCGACGTGGCGCTCAGCCGGATCGTCTATGGCATGTGGCGCCTCGGCGACGATGCCGATACCTCGCCCGCCCATGTGCGCGCCAAGATCGACGCCTGTCTGGAGCAGGGGATCACCACCTTCGACCATGCCGACATCTATGGCGGCTACACGGCGGAGGGCATCTTCGGCGCGGCGATGCGCGAGGACCCGTCGCTGCGCGATCAGATGGAAATCGTCACGAAATGCGACATCATCGTCTCGGCGGGGCGTCATTCCCACCGCAAGGTGAAGCATTACGATACCTCGCGCGCGCATATCGAAGCCTCGGTCGAGACCTCGCTGCGGGAGCTTGCCACCGACCGGATCGATCTGCTGCTGATCCACCGCCCCGATCCGCTGATGGATCATCGCGAGACAGGCGCAGTGCTCGATGATCTCGTAGCCTCGGGCAAGGTGCGTGCGGTGGGCGTGTCGAACTTCCGCCCCTGGGACTGGGAACTGCTGCAATCGGCGATGAAGACGCCGCTCGTGACCAACCAGATCGAGATCAGCCTCGGCTGCCTCGCGCCCTTCACCAATGGCGACCTGGCCTTCCACCAGCGTCAGTCCCAACCCCCGATGGCATGGTCGCCGCTGGGTGGCGGCGCGCTGATGACAGGCGAGGGCCCGGTGCAGGCGGTGCTCGACGAGATCGCACAGGCGCAGGGGGTCGATCGCGCAGCTGTCGCGACCGCTTTCCTGCTTGCCCATCCGGCGCGGATCATTCCGGTGATGGGCACCAACAATCTCGAGCGCATCGCGAAGCTCTCCGATGCTTTGAAGGTTCAGATCGACAGGGAGACGTGGTTCCGCCTCTACGAGGCCGGACTCGGTCAGGAGGTCCCATGATGAACGCCACCCGCCAGTTTACCCCGCGCACCTTCGTGCCGGGCCCCGAGAACACCCGCCTGCTGCGCGACGCCTTCGGGCGTTTCGCGACAGGCATCACCATCGTGACCGCCGCCAGCGAGAATGGCCCGGTCGCGATCACGGCGAACAGTTTCTCTTCGGTTTCGCTCGATCCGCCGCTGGTGATCTGGGCCCCGGACCGCAATTCGCGACGTTTCGTGCATTTCGAGAAGGCCGAGCATTACGCGATCCACGTGCTCGCCGCCGATCAGGACGATCTGTGTTTCGCCACGACGAAGAACGCCCACGCGCTGCTCGATCACGCCTATCACCTGAACGATCACGGCGTACCGCTGATCGACGGTTGCCTCGCGCGGTTCGAATGTCACCGCGTGGCCTGTCACGAGGGCGGCGACCACCTGCTGGTGCTGGGTCAGGTCGAGCGCGCGGTGATGCGTGACGATGGCGATGCGCTGGCCTTCTACCGCGGCCAGGTGCGGCGCATCGAGATGAACTGAGACGGCACATATACGGCCCGGGCCGCGCAGGAGGAGCGCGGCGCCGGGCCTTCAAGGGATCGCGAGGGAGGAAACGCGCGCATGACCCTGCTGACAATCCTGGCCAGGCCTCTGGTCCGGCTGAACGACATCCTGCTCGCGATCGGACGCTGGGCGGGCGTCGTCGCCGTGGCGGCGATGGTCATCGCGATCCTGATCCAGATCTGGTTTCGCTACGTGCTCAACAACGCGCTGCCCTGGCCTGACGAGGCGGCGCGGTTCTGCATGCTCTGGATGGGGGGGCTGATGGCGCCCTCGGCCTTCCGCTCGGGCGGGTTCGTGGCGATCGACATGCTCGCGGCGATGCTGCCGAAGCTGGTCGCGCGCGGCCTGACGCTGGTGCTTCTGGTGTTCTCGCTGATGGTCTCGGTCGCGGCGCTGAAACTCGGCTGGGACGGGATCACCGGCTTTGGCGGCAAATTCGCGACCGCCTCTCTCTGGGTGCCCGACAGCCTTGCCTTCGACGCCTGGATCCGTGTGCCGCGCAGCTGGATGATGGCCTCGCTCGTGGTGGGTTTCGCGCTTCTGGTGCTCGTCAATATCGAGCTGATCCTGCGCAACCTGCTGGCCCTGCGCACCGGGGACGACCCGCTGCCGCCCGTGCTCGCGATCGCTGGAGGGGCAGAGTGATGTTGGTCTGGTTCCTTCCGCTTTTCCTCGTCCTGATCCTGATCGGCTTCCCGATCTTCTTCGCGCTGCTCGCGGCCCCGGGCGCGATGCTGCTCCTGAACGGGCAGGAGCGCGACTTCGCGCTGCTTTACCGCAACCTTTACAACGGGATGGACAGCTTCCCGCTGCTTGCCATCCCGTTCTTCATGCTCGCCGGCGAGATGATGAACTCGGGCGGCATCACGCGCCGTCTGGTGGAGTTCTCCGAGGCGATGATGGGCCATCTGCGCGGCGGCCTCGCGCATGTGAACATCCTGTCCTCGATGCTGTTCGCGGGGCTTTCGGGCTCGGCAGTGGCCGATACGTCCGCGCTGGGCTCTATGCTGATTCCGGCGATGGAGCAGCAGGGCTACACCCGTAAATTCGCCGCTGCGATCACCGCGGCCAGTTCGGTGATCGGGCCGATCATCCCGCCTTCGGGCATCATGATCATCTATGCCTATGTGATGGGCCAGTCGGTCGCGGCGCTTTTCCTTGCGGGGATCGTGCCTGGCGTTCTGGTCGGTGTCGGGCTGATGGTGATGGTCAAGTTCATGGCCAACAAGCACGGGTTTCCGCCCGCCTCGAAGAAACACACATGGCCCGAGCGGGGACAGGCGAGTTTGCGCGCCTTCTTCCCGCTGATGACGCCGGTCATCATTCTGGGCGGTATCTTGGGCGGCGTTTTCACCCCGACCGAGGCCGCCGCGATCGCCGTGGCCTACGCGCTGATCGTCGGCCTCTTCATCCTGCGCACGCTGCGCTGGAGCGACCTGCCGCATATCCTGATGCGGGCGGGGCTGACGTCCTCGGTGGTGCTGCTGCTCGTGGGCGCGGCGATGGCGTTCAAGACGGTCGTCAGCCTGTCGCACGCCCCCGAAGCGCTGGCGGAGTTCATCCTCGGCCTGTCGCAGAACCCGCTGATCCTGCTGTTCCTGATCAACATCCTGCTGTTCATCGTCGGGATGTTCCTCGACGCGGGCCCCGCGATCATCGTGCTGGGGCCGATCCTCGCGCCGATTTTCACCGGGCTCGGGGTCGATCCGATTCATTTCGCGATCATCATGAGCGTGAACCTGACCGTGGGGCTCGCCACGCCGCCGATGGGGCTGGTGCTGTTCGTGGCCGCCGCGGTGTCGAAGGAACGGGTGGAGACCATCGCCCGCGCGATCCTGCCGTTCCTCGCGGTCGAAGTGGCCGTGATCTTCCTGATCACCTACTTCCCCGCGATTTCGATGACCATTCCCCGTCTGACGGGGTTCGCCAACTAAAACGATACTGAAGCATATAGGGAGGAAATGATGCTCAGAACTTTCGTGAAATCGCTTGCGCTGGGGGCCGTGCTGGCCTCGGGGCTCGGCATGGCCGCGCAGGCTCAGGACGATACGATCACGCTGCGCGCGGTCGCCAACTCGAACACGAATGACGAGGATTACGACGGTCTCGTCGTGTTCAAGAACTATGTCGAGAACGCCTCGAACGGGAAGATCAAGGTCGACCTCTTCATTGGCACGCAGCTGTGCTCGAATGGGGCAGAGTGTCTGCAGGGCATCGCGGATGGCTCGCTCGACATCTACATCTCGACCTCGGGCGGGGCTGCGGGGATCTTCCCCTATGTGCAGGTGCTCGACCTGCCGTATCTGATGCCGAACGACCGGGTTGCCGAAGAGGTGCTGACCCATACCGACTTCACCTCGCAGCTGCGCAAGATGGCGCTGGCGGACAGCGACAACATGATCCGCCTGATGACGATCGGAAACACCGGCGGCTGGCGCAACTTCGCCAACACCAAGCACACGGTGAAAACGCCCGAGGATCTGAAAGGCATGAAAATCCGCACCATCGTCGCGGACCTGCCGCAGGAGCTGGTGAAAGCGATGGGTGCCTCGCCGACCCCGATCCCGTGGCCGGAACTGTTCACCGCGCTGCAGACCGGCGTCGTGGACGGCACCAAGAACGGCATCACCGACATCATGAACATGAAATTCCCCGAGGCCGGGCTGAAATACGTCACGCTCGACGGGCATGCCTACATGGCGGCGCTGTGGTGGATGAATAACCAGAAGTTCAAGGACATGTCGCCCGACATGCAGCGCGTGATCGTGGACGGGTTCGCGGCGCTCCAGCAGGCGACCTTCGCTTCGCCCAAGCGCAAGTCGATTGCCGCCTATGAGGAGTTCAAGAAGGACGGCGGCGAGATCTACGTGCCGACGCCCGAGCAGAAGAAGCAGTTCCAGGATGCGGCGCAGCCGGTCTATGGCTGGTTCAAGGACAACGTCCAGAACGGTGGCGAAGTGTTCGACGACCTGCAATCCGCGGTCGACGAGGCTTCGAAGACGGTCGATGCCGAGCGCGCGAGCGAACTGAACTGAGCCTTCGCGCTTTGAAATGAGAGACCCCGCGCTACCCGGCGCGGGGTCTTCTTTTTGGCTCACTTTCGGTGAGGTAGGGTTCGCTCAGGCCGATAGCCACCGCTCGAGCTTGCCGCTATCCGGCAGGCCGCCCGTATGCACCAGCTTCCCGTCGACCGAGACGCCGGGGGTCGACATCACGCCTGCCATGGCGATCGCGCGGGGGTCGGTAACCTTCTCGACCGACACCTCGATGCCGAGCTTGGCGGCCGCTTCCTTGACCATCTCCTCGGTCTTTTCGCAGCGCTTGCAGCCGGGGCCGTAGACCTTGACGTCCTTCATATCTTTTCTCCTTAGAACAATGCGTTGAACAGGAAGCCGACGGCAAGGATCCCGCTGGCGACGACCCCGATGAAGACCGCGATCAGGCGCAGTTTCAGGACCTGACGCAGGATGATCATCTCGGGCATCGACAGCGCGATCACCGACATCATGAAGGCCAGAACCGTGCCGAGCGCCGCGCCCTTGCCCAGAAGCGCCTCGACGATCGGGATGACGCCTGCGGCGTTGGTGTACATCGGTATGCCCATCAGCACCGCCGCGGGCACCGACCACCACGTGCCCGAACCCATGATACGCACCATCAGGTCTTGCGGCACATAGCCGTGGATCAGCGCGCCCATCGCGATACCGATGATGATCCAGATCCAGACCCTGGAGAAGATCTCGCGCACCGCCTCGAGGCCAAGGCGATAGCGGTCGGTCATACTTAGATCGTCGCTCTCGACCGCGCCCGGGGTGGTCGCGCCGGAATGGATGTCGCGCACCCAGTCCTGCAGCCAGCCCTCGACATGGAGCCTGCCGATCACCCAGCCCGCGACGATCGCGATGGCGAGGCCGAAGCCGAGATAGACCAACGCCACGGGCCAGCCGACGAGGCCGATGAGCAGGATCAGCGCCACTTCGTTGACCATCGGGGCTGCGATCAGGAACGAAAAGGTGACGCCCAGCGGAATGCCCGCGGAGACGAAGCCGATGAAGAGCGGCACCGCCGAGCAGGAGCAGAACGGCGTCAAGACGCCCAAGCCCGCCGCCATCACGTTGCCGACGCCCTCGCGCTTGCCCGAGAGAAGCGCGCGGGTTTTTTCCGGGCTGAAGAAGCTGCGCACGACCCCCATCGCGAAGACGATCAGGGTGAGCAGCATCATCACTTTCGGGACGTCGTAGAAGAAGAAGGCCAGCGCCTCGCCAGTATGCGTGTCGCGGGCGACCGGCAGGAACGAGACGATCCATTCGGAGAGGGCCGGGAGCTGGCGGTAGATCCCCCACCACGCAACGAGGCCTGCCGCGACGACCACGCTCCACGCCCAGCCGGGCATCCCGCCATGCGGGGTTTCATGCTGTGTCACACTCATGTCGCGTTCCCCTTGAAACTCGTTCGGTGAGGGGGGCGCAAAACGCGACCCGGAGCCTCATCACGGGCAGATTAGCGCCGGGGGCACGGGTCGCTTCAATGCGCTCGATCAAGTTGGGCGCAATTTCTCATGTCCTGCTGCGAAAGGTCGCGGCTGCGGAAGTCAGGAAGGATCGCGCGCGATGTTACGCTCCATGAGCCGCTGGAACAGCCCGGGCGAGGCGCGGCTGATCCACCACGCGAGCCGCGCGACGCGGCCTACCGGGATCATCGGGCGGTTGCGCTTCAGCCCGGCGAGGATCACCTGCGCGGCAGCCTCCGGCGTCATGTAATCCACCCCGTCCGCAGCCGCTCCGGGACGTGCGATGCCGTCTGATTGCCGCTCGGCCCGGTCTAGATTTGTTGCCACGAAGGAGGGGGCTGCGATCTTCACGCGCACGCCGTGAGGAGCCTCCTCCGAACGCAACGATTTGAAGAACCCTTCCAACGCATGTTTCGACGCGGCATAGGCGGTGCGGTGATAGAGCGGCGAGAATCCCGCCACCGAAGAAATCGCCAGATGCGTGCCGTGGCTTTCCCGCAGCGGTTCGAGGAAATGCCGCGCCATCGCGGTTGCCGCGAAATAGTTGATTTCGAAGACCTTGCGATGTGCGGCCTCGCTCAGCTCGGAGAACGGCCCGATCTGGGTGACGCCCGCGTTGTAGATCGCGAGCTCGATCCGGGGGTGACGTGCGCGGATGTCATCGCAGGCTGTCTCCAGTTGCGCCGGATCGGTCAGATCGCAGGCGATGGCCTCTTCATTCGGCGCGGCGGTAAGGCCCGAGATATCCCGGTCGAGCAGCACGACCTGCCAGCCCTCGGCGCGCAGCCCCGCCGAGAGCGCCTGCCCAAGCCCCCCGGCGCCGCCCGAGATTACCGCGACGCGCGCGCTCATAGCCCGGCCTCGCGCGCCCAGAGGTCAAAGACTTCGGCGCTGGTCAGCTCTGGCGTGTAGCCGAAGACTTCCTTCAATGCGTCGTTCGCAAGGACGGGGCGGTATTGCAGAAAGCGCACCTGTTCGGGCCCGTAGCGGCTCAGGCCCAGCGGATGGGCGATGGCGAGCGCGGCCTTGATGCCGAGCGCGGGCAGGCGGCGCACCGGTTTGCCCAGACGTCTTGCGAGGTCGGTGACGCCCAGTGCGCCGTCTCCCGCGACGTTGAAGATGCCAGGCGGGCCATCGGTCGCGGCACGTATAAGGATGCGCGCCAGATCGCGGGTCCAGATGAAGACGAAAGGGCTCTCGCAACCCCGGATCGCGAGCAGGCGCGGCTTGCGAAACAGCGCGGTGATCTGGTTGTCGGTGCCCTTGCCAAGAACCGTTCCGACCCGCAGCACGACCTGCTCGAGGGCAGGGTGGGTGGCGCGCGCTTCGGCCAGCATCTCCTCGACCTGCCGCTTGTGATCGGCATAGGCGAACTCGGGGTTGCCGCGCACCGGATCGCTTTCGCGCAGCGGCACGGGGTTGTCGGCGTGATAGCCATAGGCCGCGCCCGAGGAGGTCACGACAAGTCGCCGAACCCCGACCGAAAGCGCAGCCGCGAGCACCTTGCGCGTGCCCTCCACATCGACGCGGTAGGCGAGCTCGCGCCCCATGCCGGGACCGGGCGTCACGATGGAGGCGAGATGCACGATCACCTCTGGCCGTTCGCGCGCGATGACCTTGCAGGGGGCGTCGGTGGTGACGTCCATCGCCACGAAGCGCACGGCTTCGGGCAAGTTGTCGGGGCATGCCAGATCGGTCGCGATGACCTCATGGCCACTTTCGGCGAGTTCAGCGGTCAGCACGCGGCCGATCATGCCGCCCGCACCGGTAATCAGGATCCGGGTCATCGCGCGGCCTCCTTTCGTCTCATGAATGTCGAGATCGCGAAGCCCGCGATGATGTGCCAGATGCCCCAGAAAGCCGCGACGATTGCCATGCCGCCCAAACCTCCGAAGAAGGCGAATATCAGCACGAGGCCGAGACCTGAATTCTGGATCCCCGTCTCGATGGTGATCGCGCGCCGGTCGAAGGGCGAAAGCCGCGCCAGCGTCGCGGTGCCATAGCCGCCCGCGAAGGCCAGTGCGTTGTGCAGCACCACCATCCCCGCGATCAGCCCGACGAATTGGACGAAATAGGACCAGTTGGCGCTGAGCGAGAGCGCCACGAAAGCCACGAAAATCGCCATCGACACCCATTTCAGCGGATCGCGAATGCGGGTCGTCAGATCGTAGCGGTAATGGTTCAGCGCGATCCCGGCGATCAGCGGCAACAGCAGCATGATACCCACGGTGATCGCCACGCTCACCGGGTCGATATGGGTCTCGTGCAGCAGCGCGCGCGTCGGGGCGTAAAGGCTGCCCCAGAACGCGATATTTAGCGGCGTCAGCACGATCGCCGCCGCCGTGGCGAAGGCGGTCAGCGAGACCGACAGCGCCGTGTTCCCGCCCGCCCGATGGGTGAAGAAGTTCGAGACATTCCCGCCGGGACAAGCCGCGACGAGGATCAGCCCGAGCGCAATCGACGGGCTGGGTTGCAGCGCCAGCACCAGCCCGAAGGTCAGCGCGGGCAGCACCAGAAACTGCGACGTGAAGCCCACGATCAGCGCCCAGGGCCTGCGCACCAGCGGGCGGAAATCGCGGGGGGAGAGGTCGATCGCGACCGAGAACATGACGATGCCGAGGATCGCGTTGAGCAGATGCAGGGCGCCGGGGCTGAAGTTCAGCCGGACCGCGTCGAGCCCGGTCATGCCGGGGCCTT
Organism: Thioclava sp. F42-5; assembly: GCF_002213195.1. Taxonomy (NCBI): domain Bacteria; kingdom Pseudomonadati; phylum Pseudomonadota; class Alphaproteobacteria; order Rhodobacterales; family Paracoccaceae; genus Thioclava; species Thioclava sp. F42-5. Next base: position 127,790 of record NZ_NBNZ01000001.1, on the reverse strand, counting down.
CCCGCCGAGCGCCTTGATCCAGCCGGTGACCGCCTTGCGATAGGTCGCCTTGTCCACGTAATAGGCCATCCGCGCGAGCTTGAGATAGGCCATGCCGCCGGTCGCACGCTCGAACCCCTCGGCCTTCTTCGCCTGCAGGCGCTTCGCGGCCTCCGATCCCTCGCGCAGCCCGCGAATGTAGCGCGCCACCATCTCGGCCTGCTCGTGACGGCCCTGCCAGCCAAGCCCGCTCGCCTCGAGCATTCCCAGCACGAAGAGATCGTCGCGCTTGGGGTGCATCGCGTTAAGGTACAGATGCGGTGCGTCGCCTTGCCAGTTCAGCAGCTCCGGCGCGATGAAGGGGTAGTGCAGCTTGTAGCCGGTGGCCGCGAGGATCATGTCATACTCGGCCTGCGCGCCATCCTTGAAGTGCACCGTTTTGCCGTCGAGCCTTTCGATATCCGCGCGCACTTTTAGATCGCCGTGACCTGCGTGGAACAGCACCAGCGAGTTCACGATCGGATGGCTCTCGTAGAGTTTGTAATCGGGCTTGGGAAACCCATATTTCTGCGGATCGCCGACGAACCATTTCAGCAGCGCGCCGTCGATCTTGCGCTTGAGCCACATCGGCAGCTTGATTGCGCCGCCTAGCGTGTCGGCGGGTTTGCCGAAGACGTATTTCGGCACGAAGTAATAGCCGCGTCGCATCGAAAGATCGCAGCTTTTGCCGTGATGGATCGCGTCCACCGCGATGTCGCAGCCCGAATTGCCCGCGCCCACGACGAGCACGCGCTTGCCGGTGAATTGCGACGGGTCGCGATAGGCCGAGGAGTGGATCAACTCGCCGTCGAACTGGCCGGGGAACTCCGGCATGTTCGGTTCGGAGAGCGTGCCATTGGCGATCAGAACGCCTGCATAGATCTCGGAATGCTCGCCCTCGCTATCGCGCCAACTGACCCGCCAGCCTTCGCCATCGCCGCCCAGCGGTTCAACCTTCGTCACCTTGGCGTTGAAGCGGTAATGGCGCCGAATGTCGAAATGATCGGCGAAATCGCGGAAATACTGCGCCATCTCGCGGTGGCTGGGATATTCCGCCACCTCCTCGCGCATCGGGAAATCGGTGAATTCCGTCATCCGCTTCGAGGAAATCAGATGCGCGCTTTCATACATCGTCGAATGCGCGCCCTCGATATCCCAGAGCCCGCCCACATCGCTGTGCAGTTCGAACCCCTGATAGTCTACCCCTTGTTCGCCCAGCACCTTGGCCGCGGCCAGACCCATCGGGCCCGCGCCGATCAGGGCGAACCTGCCCCTCGTATCTGTCATCTTGCGTCTCCTCCCAGACGTTTTTAAATTGAACCATTGTTCAAAATAAGCAAGCCCCGATCTGATGACGAAAAAGACGACCGAGAAACAAAGGCTTAGAGCGCCGTCGAAGCGCTCTCTCGCGAGCCGTTCACGGATTCTCGATGCGGCGGAAACGGTGTTCGCGCGGGACGGATTCGAGGGCGCGAAGGTGCGCGACATCGCCGCGCTGGCCGAGGTGCCGCTGGGTCTGGTGAACCATCACGGGGGCTCAAAAGAGGCGCTGTTTCGCGAAGTGGTGGAGCGGCGCGCCGAAGAGCTGGCGCGTCTGCGTCTGGAGGCTCTGGCGCAGGCGAAGGGGCAGGGGGCGCTCGATCTGACGGCGATCCTCGGCTGCTTCTTCCGGCCCTATCTGGCGAAGGCGGCAGGCAGCGATCCGCAATGGCTGGCCTATGCGCGGCTGGTGGCGATGGTCTCGGCCGATCCGGCCTGGGCCGATATTTCTACCGATCTTTTCGACCCGACCGCACAGCGTTTCATGGATGAAATCTGCGCGCTGCATCCCAAGGTGGGCCGGGCGGTGGTGGCAGAAGGGTTCGTCTATTCGGTTGCAGCCCTTCTGGCCTTCCTCACCTCGGAATGGCGGATCGCGGCGCTGGCCTCGCAGTCCGATGCGCAAGCCTCGGTCGAGGGGCTGGTCGCCTTCTGTGCCGCAGGCTGTGCAGCGCGCATCGCGCAGGCCGAGACGTGACCGGATGCTGAGCGCAACGACCCTGCTGGTCATCACCGCCGTGTTCTTCTCGGCCTTCCTGCGCGGCATTGCGGGGTTCGGTTTCGCGCTGGCCGCGGTGCCGATCGTCTCGCTGATGGTGCCGCCGATCGAGGCGGTGACGCTGGCGGTGCTGCTGCAGGTCGTGGTCGGGTGCCGCGATCTTTTCACGCTTCACGGGCATGTGCACAAACCCTCGCTTGCGCGGCTGTCGCTGGGCGCGATTGTGGGCACGCCGGTCGGGATTTTCGCGCTCAGCACGGTCAGCGCCGATGCCGCGCGGGTGATGATCGCGCTCGCCGTACTCGCGGGGCTGACGCTGCTGTTGCGCTACAAGCCTGCGCGCCCGCATCCCCATGGCGGGCTCGCGCTGCTGGCGGGCGTCGCCTCGGGCGCGTTTTCCGGGCTCGCGGCGATGCCGGGGCCGCCCGCAGTGGCCTATTACCTCGGGGCAGGCACCACGGCGATGCAGACGCGGGCCTCGTTGTTGCTATTCTTCTTCGTGGCCTCGCTGTTGGCAACGCCCGGGCTGATCCTTGCGGGGGCCGTGAATGGCGATGCGCTCTGGCTGACGCTGGTTTCGGTGCCCGCGCTGGCGCTCGGCACATGGGCGGGCACTACGGCCTTCGCGCGGCTCGACAACGCCCAGTACCGGACGATCGCCATCGTGGTCATGGCGATTTCGGCTGTGCTTGCGGGCTGGCGAGGCTTGTCGGTCTATCTCTAGAGCAGGGCGCCGCTTTCGGGCTTACCCTCCGCGCCGCACGCTAGGGGCGCGGGCGAGGATGAACCATTCGCCGATATTCTCGCGGTTGATGAAGCCCACGAAATTGCCGTTCGCCCCCACCACCGCCACCGCCGGGATGCGCTGCCGCGCGAAGGCGTCGAGCACGTCGTCCATCCCGGTCTTCAGCGAAACGACCGGCACATCGCTGAACATGATCTCGGAGACCGGTGTCTGGCGGAACTCGGGATCGGGCCGGGCCAGCACGCTCTCGCGGGTGACGAAGCCGAGGATCTGTCCTTCGGGCGAGAGCACGGGAAACTCCGATTGCGAGCTGTGCAGGATCGCCTGCGCGGCGGTGTCGATCGTATCTTCCGGTGTCAGCGACACGAAGGAGGTGATGACGGCGTCGCGCGCCGCCGCCCGATGGGCCAGACCGCGCATCGCCGCGTCGGAGCTTTCCGATCCCGCCGCGAAGAAGATGAACACCGCGATCAGCACGAGGATTGGGTTGCCGCTCGTCAGACCCCAATAGGCGAAGAGCACGGCGATGACCTGCCCGGTTCGGGCTGCGACCTGCGTCGCTTTCACCCGGTCCATGAACAGCGCGAGAGCCGCTCGGAAGACCCGCCCGCCATCCATCGGGAAGGCCGGGATCAGGTTGAACGCGACGAGAAGCGCGTTGACCAGCGCAAGCCGGCCCCAGAAACTTTGCGCGGGATTGTCGAGCGATTGCAGATCGCTGAGCCAGCCGCGACCGCCGAGGAAGATCGTCAGGATCAGGAAGATCACGACATTGACCGCGGGCCCCGCCACGGCGATCAGAATTTCCTGCTTGGGATTTTCCGGAATCCGCTCCAGCCGCGCGAGGCCGCCGATCGGCAGAAGCGTGATGTCGGGCGTTCGCACGCCGAACCGCGCCGCCATCGTCGCATGGCCGAATTCATGGAGCACGACGCAGGCGAAGACCGACAGGATGAAGAGCATGTTGACCAGCGCCGCCTGCGGCCCCTCCGCTGCCCAGGCGGTGGCGGTGATCCAGATGATCAGCAGAACGAAGGTGACATGGACCCTGAGCACAGTGCCGCCGATCTTGCCGAGTGAATAGGACCAGCTCATCTCAACCCTCTCTTTCCGCCGCGTGATCGTCCCGGGGAAGGGGACGGCACAGCCGAATTCCCGCTGCCCTCAATTTGACCGCTCGATTGCGTCACCACAAGAAGGTGCGACGCTGTTACCCTGTCGAGGGTGCCAAATAGACCTCGCCGGGCGCGAAGGCTCGGAACCGGTCCGCCGCGATCCCGGAGGCCGCGAGGCTTTGACCCAGCAGGGTGGGCGGCTCCTCGCGCGGCTCGTCGGTCAGCTGGAACGTGCCCCAGTGACAGCCGAGCGCTTGGGCGGGGCCGATATCGGTGAAGATGCGCACGGCCTCTTCGGGCGCGACATGCTGGGGCTGCATGAACCAGCGCGGCTCATAGGCTCCGATCGGGATCACCGCGATGTCTGGCGCACCGTGCCGGGCGCGGATGTCGCGAAAAATCGCCCCGTCGCCATAGCCGGTATCGCCCGCGAACCAGATCCGGCTCTGCGGCGTGTCGATCCAGAAGCCGCTCCAGAGAGCCATTCGGCGGTCGCCGAGGCCCCGTGCCGACCAGTGGTTCGCGGGCGTCAGCGTGACCGAGATCTCTGGGTACAGCGCGATGCGGTCGTGCCAATCGCCGATCTCGATCCGCGCCCCTCGTACCGCCTTTCGCACCGTCGCATCGGTCCCTAGCGGCATCACCATCCGTGGACGGTGGCGTTTGTGCAGTTTGCGCAAAGTGACGGTGTCGAGATGGTCGTAATGGTTATGGCTGATCAGGACCGCGTCGATGGGCGGAAGGTGGTCGAAGGCGATCCCGGGCGCGGTGACGCGCCTAGGCCCGGCAAAGCGCAGCGGGCTCGCGCGGTCCGACCAGACCGGATCGGTCAGCAGGTTGAGCCCTGCGACCTGAATGAGAACCGAGGCATGGCCGACCATGGTGAGCCGCGCCGCGTCGCTGCGCTCGGGCGGCACGCTCGGCTCAATGGGGACGTGCTTGGGCCACCGGGCGCGCTGCCCTTCGCGCCGCCATTTGAGGATGTCGCGAAAGGAGCGATCCGTGGACGGCTGGCCATGCGGGTGAAAACGCTCGCCGTCGAAATGGTCGCTGACCGGGCCGGTGTAATAGCGGTTACGTGCCATTTCGTGCCTGCTTCAGGTTTTCGCGGAAACTGAGCGGACCGGGCATCGCCTGTCGCGCCCCTGATATGAGCGCGCCCCGGCGATCACTTCGCAAGCGCCTCGAGATGCGCGGCTGCGCCTTCCGCGAGCGCGGTCGGGTTGTAGCCGCCTTCCAGGCAGGAAACCAAGCGCCCGTCGCAGCAACGGCGCGCGACGCCACGGATCGCGCTCGTCAGCCACCAGTAATCCCCGGCGGTCCAGAGCAGGCCCGAGATGTCGTCCTCGCGATGCGCGTCGAACCCGGCGGATACGATGATCAATTCCGGATTGAAGGCCTCCAACCGGGCAAGCCCGTCCTCCCAGGCGACCTTCATCTCGGACGCGCCGCTGCCACTGGCGAGCGGCAGGTTGAGCACGTTGTCATGCGCGCCCGTCTCCGACCGCGCCCCGGTGCCGGGCCAGAGCGACTTGGGCTCCTGATGCGACGAGATGAACAGGCTGCGCGGCTCGTCCCAAAGGATATCCTGCGTACCGTTGCCGTGATGCACGTCGAAATCGAGCACCGCGACGCGCGACAGGCCGTGACGTTCGAGCGCATGCAGCGCCGCAAGCCCGGTATTGCCGTAGATGCAGAACCCCATCGCCCGCGTCCGCGATGCGTGGTGCCCGGGCGGGCGAGTCGCGACGAACACGCGCTCGGCCTCGCCCGTGAGAACGAGATCGACGGCCTGCAAGGCCCCGCCCGCGCCCAGGCGGCTCGCACGGCGCGAGCCCGGCGAAACATGCGTGTCCGAATCGAGATCTGCATGTTCCTCACGTGCGAAGACCTCTTCGAGCGCTTCAAGATAAGCCGCGTCGTGGCCCAGCAGGAGATCCTCGTCGCTCGCCTCGCGCGCCTCGATGACCGGCAGCTCCATCTCGTCGATCAGGCCGCGCACCGTCTCGAGGCGCCACGGCCGCTCGCGATGGGTGGGCCCGGTGTCGTGAGCGAGGCAATCCTCGTGGGTGATCGTGACGAACGTGCGCATGAAGCTCTCCAGAAAGGTCGTATCGGGGGCCTATCGGCGAGTCGCGACCCGCGCCGCGCCGTCGCTCGAACGGTGCTGCCCGTTGCGAAGCTGCGTCAGAGTTTTGGAAATGACAAGCACCCCCGGACGGAGGACACGTGCCGCCGCCGTCCTGTCGGGTGAAATCTGCGAGTGCGTCGCCCTTGCTCAGCAGGGCGGCCCGATCAGAAACACGGGCGGCAGCTCGCGCGCGCGGCGCTCTGCCAGTCGCCGTTTCGCAGTGGCCAGTTTGACCTGCGTGACTTCTAGGCGCAGCAGCGCCCGGCTGCGCGCATCGTAAAGCCGTCGGATCGGCGAACCCGGATTTCCGATCAGCCCCGGACGACGGTTCGCGCTGCGCGGGAACCAGTCGTTCAAGCCCACGAGCGCGTCGCGCCATGCCTTGTCTGCCTCGATGTAACGCTCGAACGCGAGACGCAATGCGCGGCGGCGTGTCATGAGTTCCGGTCGCATCATCGCTCCTCCCTCAGAAGATTAGACTACTTTCAACCATAGCAGAAATGCCGCGAGTCGTCAGGTTTTGCAGGGTTCCGAAGGCGCGATCGCCTCGAACACGGTTTCGCGAGCGCAGCATGATTTTCTTGTTTCTGCGGTTTAGGGTTGCATTAAATGAACCATCGTTCATTTAATGTGAGCGCCCCAAGGAGGATCATCGGCCGAATGTGCCGGCGATGGGGAGCCAGAGGAGGAAGTCATGCAAAGCGAGAGCAACCCGCACTCAGATCTCGGCGTGGTGCCGAAACGTGGTCTGGCCCATGTAGCCGGGCCGACCGATACCCCGCTGATCGAGGATACGATCCCAGCCGTGCTCAAGCGCACTGCCGAGCGTTGGCCCGATCGCGACGGCGCCATCTTCACCTCGGAGGGCATTCGCTGGACCTGGGCGGAGTTCGCGCAGCGGGTCGACCGGCTCGCCTCGGGGCTGCTCGCGCTCGGGCTTCGGCATGGCGACCGGCTCGGTATCTGGTCGCCCAACCGTTCGGAATGGCTGCTGACGCAGTTCGCGACGGCGCGGATCGGGGTGATCCTCGTGAACATCAACCCGGCCTATCGCCTGCACGAGCTGGAATTTGCGCTGCGCAAGACCGGTTGCCGGGCGCTGGTGCTGGCCGAGACTTTCAAGAGCTCGGATTACCTGTCGATGATCCAGCGCCTGCTGCCGGAGCTTGCGAAGAGTGAGCCCGGTCAGCTGGAAACCATGAAACTGCCCGATCTGCGCGACATCATCACTCTGGGAGAGACCCAGCATCCCGGCTGTCATCGCTTCTCGGATGTCGAGGCGATGGGTGCGGCGCAAAACCAAGGCGCGCTCGACGCTCTCACCGAACATCTCGACCCGAACGAGCCGATCAACATCCAGTTCACCTCCGGCACCACCGGATCGCCGAAAGGCGCGACCCTGACGCATCGCAATATCGTCAACAACGCGCATTTCGTGACCCGCGCAATGCTGGCGACCGAACAGGACCGCGTCTGCATCCCGGTGCCGTTCTACCATTGCTTCGGGATGGTGATGGGCACGCTGGGCTGCGTCACCAAGGGCGCGGCTATCGTCGTGCCGAGCGAAGGCTTCGACGCGCCTGTCACGCTGGCATGTGTCGCGGCCGAACGCTGCACCGCACTTTACGGCGTGCCGACCATGTTCGTCGCGATGCTGGAGCATCCCGATTTCGCGAACCACGACCTTTCGTCGCTGCGCACCGGCATCATGGCGGGCGCACCCTGTCCGATCGAGGTGATGAAGCAGGTGCAATCGAAGATGCACATGTCGGAAGTGACGATCGCCTACGGGATGACCGAGACCGCCCCGGTCTCGTTCCAGTCGGCCACCGATACACCCTTGGAAAAACGTGTGTCCTCGGTGGGTCAGGTGCAGCCGCATCTCGAGGTGAAGATCGTGCGCGAGGATGGCTCGCTCGCCAATGTGGGCGAGCAGGGCGAGCTGCTGACGCGTGGCTACTCGGTGATGTGCGGCTATTGGGGCGAGCCCGAGCGTACGAATGATGCGCTCGATGCGGATGGCTGGATGCATACGGGCGATCTCGCCCGGATCGACAGCGAGGGCTATTGCAACATCACCGGACGGGTGAAGGACATGATCCTGCGGGGCGGCGAAAACGTCTATCCGCGGGAGGTCGAGGAGTTCCTCTACACCCATCCCGATATCAGTCAGGCGCAGGTCTTCGGCATCCCGGATCACCGGCTGGGCGAGATCGTCGCCGCATGGATCGTGCCGCGCAATGGCGCCGAGTTGACCGAGGAGGCTATCCGCGAGTTCTGCCGCGACGAGATCGCGCATTTCAAGATTCCGGCGGTGATCCGGTTCAAGGAGAGCCTGCCGCTGACGGTTTCCGGCAAGCCGCAGAAATTCGTCATGCGCGATGCAATGATCGAGGAGCTGGGGCTCGCGGTCGAGGAAACTGCCTGATCTGACGAAAGCGCCGCGCGTCTTCCGCGCGGCGCAATTTCTGCGTCAGCCTAAGGTCTTGGGCTTGTGCGTCCCGTTAAGCCGGCTGCGCAGCGGCAGCAGGCCCAGCACCGCCGTCGTCGCGAAGCCCGCGCCCGCGAGGAAGGTCCATTGCGCGCCGCCGAACTCCCACAGCGCCCCTGCGATCACGCTGGCGATCAGCAGCGCCACGCCGGTGACGAGGTTGAACATGCCAAAGGCGGTGCCGCGCAACTCTGCCGGGACGGCTTCGGCCACCAGCGCGGCCAGCAGCCCCTGTGTGAAGCCCATATGCATTCCCCACAGGAGCACACCGATCGCAAGACCGCCGATCCCGCCGACCAGCGCGAGCGTCAGGTCCGCTGCGATCAACAACCCCAGCCCGACCAGCAGCAGCCCGACACGACCGACCCGGTCGGAAAGCGCCCCGACCGGATAGGCGATCAGCGCATAGACCGCGTTCATCCCCACCAGAACCAGCGGCACCAGCATCACCGGGATGCCGTCGTCATTGGCGCGCAGGATCAGGAAGGCCTCGCTGAACCGGGCGAGCGTGAACAGCGTCGCGACGACCACGACCCACCAGAACACGTTACCCAAGAGCTTGAGCTCTGACCGGGCGAGGGGGTTGCGCACCTGCCGCTGCGCGCGGGGATGGGCGGGCTCTTTCACCACGAACAGGATCAGCCCGAGCGACAGGAAAGCCGGGATCACCGCGACCCAGAAGACCGAGCGGAAATCGTCCGAGAACAGCCACATCAGCCCGATCGCGGCGAGCGGCCCGAGGAAGGCGCCCACCGTGTCGAGCGATTGCCGAAGCCCGAAGGCCGCGCCGCGCATCTTGCCCGGCGCGAGGTCGGCGATCAGCGCGTCGCGCGGGGCGCCCCGGATGCCTTTGCCCACCCGGTCGATGAAGCGCGCGGCCACAAGCCAGTCGAAGGTCGGCGCGAGCGGAAAGATCGGTTTCGTCACAGCCGCCAGCCCGTAGCCGAGCGCGGCCAGCTCCTTGCGCCGCCCGATCCGGTCCGACAGCGCCCCAGAAAAGACCTTGGTGATCGCGGCGGTGGCTTCCGCGATCCCTTCGATCACACCCACCGCCAGCGCCGTCGCGCCAAGTCCGGTCATCAGGTAGACCGGCAGCAGCGCATGGATCATCTCGGAGGAGACATCCATGAAAAGCGACACGAACCCCAGCGCCCAGATGCCCATCGGCAATCCGCGCCCGCGTTTACCTGTCGGGGTTTCCATTGCCTCTTGCGTGTCGTCCGTCATGTGCCTCCTGCAAGCGCCGTGATGGGGCTTACTGCCCGCGCGCTTGTGCCCTGCGATCATAAAGCGCTCGTATGAGCAAGGCCATCGCCCCCTCGAGGGGCAGCCAGACGAGGCAATAGAGCCAGACCAGCAGTGCGGGCCCCCAGCCGATCGGCGTCACGAACAGCCCATAGACCGCGATCAGCGTGCCCAGCAATTGCGTGGCCTCCGTCGTCGCGAACAGGCGCAGCGCCGGGAAGGGGCGCCGCCAGAACCAGCTTTGATGGCGCGTGACGAACAGCGTCATGTGCCCCGAGACGAGAAGCTTGAGGAAGATGATCGTCTGGATCTGGTCGCGCGGCAGGCCCAGATAGGCATCGACGAACCAGAACAGCACGAAGGTCTCGATCACCCCGGTCACGCCAAGCGTCGCCGCCACCGTCAGCACGCGCCGCATGTCCCAGCGCACCGGGCGTGGCGAGACCGAGACATTGTCGTAGGCGATCATCATGATCGGGAAATCATTCAGCACCGCCAGCAGCACGATCATGATCGCAGTGACAGGGTAGAAATCGAAGACGAGAATCGAGAGCGTCATGAATAGCAGCACCCGGATCGTCTCGGCGACGCGGAAGGTGGCATAGCTCGTCATCCGCTCGAAGATGCGGCGGGCTTCCTCGATTGCCGTGGTGATGATCGACAGGCCCTTGTCGGTCAGCACCAGATCGGCGGCGGCGCGCGCGGCATCGGTCGCGCCGCTCACAGCGATCCCGGCATCGGCCTTGCGCAGGGCAGGGGCGTCGTTCACCCCGTCCCCGGTCATCGCGACGATGGAATGCCCGGCCTGAAGCACCTCGACGATCCGGAACTTGTGTTCGGGCAGGACCCGCGCGAAGCCGTCGGCGGCGCGGACATTGGCCTCCACCGTGGCAGGGTCGCCATCGAGCAACTCGCCCGCGGGATAGATCTTCTGCCCGAGGTCGAGTTTGCCCGCGATCTGGCGCGCGATGGCTTCGTGGTCGCCGGTGATGATTTTGACATCGATCCCCATGTCGCGCGCGTCCGCGATGGTGCTGGCCGCATCCGGGCGCGGCGGATCGATGATCGGCAGCAGACCGAGGAATTCCCAGTCCTGCCCGGCGCGTTTCTGTGCGGCCCCGAGTGCGCGGTAGCCCTGCTGCGCAAGGGTTTCGACTTCGTCCTCCACCGCCTTGCGTGCGTCATCTGTCAGGGCTGCAAGCTCCACGATTACCTGCGGCGCGCCTTTCGCGACTTGCCAGCGATCGGCCTCGTGGCGCAGCTCCGCCTCGCTGCGTTTGCTGACCGGATCGAAGGGCGTGAAGCTGACGGTCTCGATAGCGTCGAGCGCGATGCCCTCCGCCGCTGCCAGCACCGCGGTGTCGATCGCATCGGGCGCGTCGCGGTCGCAGGCAAGCGCCGATGCGCGCAGCAGGTCTTCAACCGCGATGCCCTCTGCCGGGCGCGGGTCCTCGACGGTCAATTCGTTGAGTGTCAGGGTCCCGGTCTTGTCCGAGCACAGTACATCGACGCCTGCCAGCTCCTCGATCGAGACCAGCCGCGAGACGATCGCCTTCATCCGCGCAAGTCGTTCCGCGCCCACCGCCATCGTCACCGACAGAACCGTGGGCAGCGCGACCGGGATCGCCGCGACCGTCAGGATCAGCGCGAACTGGATCACCTCGAGCGGCGGGTTGTTCCGCTGAAACGAGACGATCACGATCATCGCCACCAGAACCAGCGCCGCTGCGATCAGGAAATTCCCGATCTGCATCACGGCTTTCTGGAAATGCGATTTGCCATTCGTGGTCTGCACGAGCGAGGCGGTGTGTCCGAAATAGGTCTCCATCCCGGTCGCGGTGACCTCGCCCGTCATCTCGCCCAGCTTCACGACCGAGCCGGAATAGGCGCTGTCACCCACGGACTTGTCGACAGGAAGGGACTCGCCCGTCAGAGCCGCCTCGTCGATCGAGAGATATTTGCCCTCGAACAGTGTCAGGTCGGCTGGAACGATCTGGCCGATCGACAGGCGCACGATGTCGCCGGGCACCAGATCACGCGCCGCGATCTCCTGCCATGTCCCGTCGCGTTTGACCCGCGCGCTCGGCGCCAGCTGCGCCTTGAGCGCCGCGATGGCGGAACTCGCCTTGCTCTCTTCCTTGAAACCCACGGCCGCGTTGAGCAGCAGCATCACGAAGATCACGCCGAAATCGGACCAGTCGCGCAGTACGAGCGACAGAAGCGCTGCAAGTTCGATCAGCCACGGGATCGGCCCCCAGAAATACCCCGCGATCCGCTGTAGCAGGGTTTTCTCGTCGCTTTTGAGCGCGTTCGGACCGTATCGCTCGAGCCTCTCTGCCGCCTCTGCCGCGCTCAGACCTGTCTTGCGGTCTGTTTTCGGCACATCCTGCGTCATCGGTTCAGCGACGGTCTGGTCCATTGTGCGTGTCTCCAGCTTTGGCCCCGAGCTTTCCGAGCCACTGGCCGATTTCCGGCCAGACATTCGAAAGGGTATGGCTGCCCATGAAGAGGCCGATATGCCCGCCCTCGACGAGGCGGCTCACGATATCCTTGCGCGGCGTGCCGAGCAGCGTCTCGGCGGCAAACACCTGTTCGCGCGTGGTGATGTCGTCCGCCTTGCCCGCCAGCAGGAAGGCCGGGCAGGTGATCGTGCCCAGATCGAGCTTGCGCCCGAGGCCCACGAACTCTCCCTTGGCGAACAGGTTCTGTTTGAACAGCAGGTCGATCGCCTGCAGGTAATAGCGCCCCGGCAGGTCGATGGGGTTCTCGTACCAGCTCTCGAAGCGCTCGGTGCGCTTCATGAAGTTCCGGTCGTCGATATGCTGGTAGAGATCGACGAACTTGCCGAAATACTGCTGATCGGCATGCATGTTCTTCCAGCCGGTGAGCATGAACCGCCCCGGCATCCGGCCTTCACCCGCCTCGACCATCTCCTGATAGGCCGAAAGCGGCATCTCATGGGCGAGCTTGCGTATCGGCCCGTGCCCGGCATCGGTGTCGATGGGCGAGCCCGCCAGCACGAGACCCGCGACCTTCTCGGGGAAGCGCGCGGCATACATCGCCGACATCCAGCCGCCCTGACACAGCCCAACCAGCATCACCCGCCCGCCGAGATCATCGACCGCGACATTGATCTCGGCCAGATACTTGTCGATGTCGAAATTGCGCATCTCGGGCGTCGCGCTTTTCCAGTCGGTGCAGAGAACACGCCCCAGCCCTGCATCCAAAAGCGTCTCGATCAGGCTCTGGCCCTTGGCGTAATCCGCGATGGTCGAGGAATGCCCGGCATAGGGCGCATCGACGATCACCGGAATGCCGCCGCCCGTGCCGCCGAAATCGCGCAGCCGCATCGTGTCGAGATCGAGCAGCACGTCGTTCTTCGTGGCCCATTCCGGGTCGGGCGGGTGCGTGATCTTGGCCGCCTCGTCGAAATAGGTCAGACCTTTCTCGACCGCGTCGAGCCCGATCTTCTGCCATTCCATCGCCGCAGCCATCGGCCAGAAGAAGGGAACGCTGTGTTCGTAGGTATTCTTGGCATCGCTCATGTTCGACACTCGCAAGACGCTTTGGTGCACAGATGCACTCTTTTGAGACCCCAAGGCCGGTTGGAATGCAAGTGCAGCGAAGCCCGAGCGCGCGAACGTGAAACTGATGTGTGGAACGGTGAGGCGGTTTGGGCAGCGGATGACGCTTTCTTAATCCGTGCTCAGAAGCGCCGTGATCAACGCGCTGGACGGGTCCGACAGCTCCTCGATCACGTCGAAATGGTGCCGCCCGTAGGCGGCGACCAGATCGGAAGACGACCAATGCTCGGCGAGCAGGGACGACTGGCGCAAGAATTCCGGACGCTCCGCCGCGCCGACCCAGACGGTAACCTTCACGCCGGGGCGCAGCTTCAGCAGCGCTGGGCTTTCGCTCGCGGCGATCTCGGGCGTGATCCCCAGGCGCGCATTCATCGAATGCATCTGCAGCGGACGCAGGTCATGCACACCGCTTACCGAGATCACCCGCCGGATGCGTGCCGCGGTTTCGTCGGAGAGCGCGCTCCCCTGAGACACCGACCGCGTCACGAGATGCCCGCCCGCGGAATGGCCGACGAGATGGATCGGCCCCTCCACCAGCCCCGCCGCGTGATCGATGGCCCGCGCGATCTGCTGCGCGATGCCGGGGATGCTGTTTTCCGGGGCGAGCGTGTAGCCGGGCAGGGCGACGGTCCAGCCCTGTGCCAGCGCGCCTTCCGCCAGATGGGACCACATGTCCTTGCTGAATTTCAGCCAGTAGCCGCCATGCACGAAGACCACGAGCCCCTTGGACGCGCCGGCGGGGCGGAAGATGTCGATCCTTTCGCGGGGCGCATCCCCATAGGCCACCTCGCTCATCCGATCGGCATGGCGCGACCGGAATTCGGCGGCGCGCTTGGACCACTGATCCGGGTAGCTGCTGCCATTCTCGATATAGCCGCCATTCTCGAAAGCATCTTCCCAGTCGATCCCGCTCAGGTCTTCCATGTTCTCTCCCGCTCGTTCCGCATCCTGTACGGAGACAGAGCATATCGCGCGGGATATTGCGAGGGCGGGGTTCGCCGGGTAGCGTGCGCCCGACCCGAAACTTTCGTGATGCATCAGCAGATTGCCAGGTTTAGAGCCGCGCTCCAGGCCGCGACAACAAGAGGAAGACCATCATGCCGAACCTGCCGAGAAAGCACCTATTCGATCTGCCCGAGGGGGTGATCTATCTCGACGGGAACTCGCTCGGGCCGCTGCCGCGCGGCGTGGCGGAGCGGCTGGAGAGCTGCGCGCGCGACGAATGGGGGCAGATGCTCATCCGGGGGTGGAACGAGGCGCAATGGATGGATCAGCCCGCCCGCGTCGGCAACCTCATCGGTCGGCTGATCGGGGCGCCGGAAGGGTCGGTCGTGCTGGGCGATACGCTCTCGATCAAGGTCTATCAGGCGCTGGCCTCGGCGCTCGAGATGCGGCCCGACCGCAAAGTGATCCTGTCGGACAAGGGCAATTTCCCGACCGATCTTTACATGGCGGATGGGCTCATCCGCTCACTGGGTCGCGGGCATGAGCTGCGCACGCCCGCCCCGGAAAATGTGGCGGACGCGATCACCGAAGAGGTCGCGGTGGTGATGCTGACGCAGGTCGATTACCGCACGGGCCGGATGCACGACTTCGACGCGATCACGCGCAAGGCCCACGCGGTCGGGGCGGTGATGATCTGGGATCTCGCACATAGCGCCGGCGCGGTGCCGGTGGACATGACGGCGAACGGGGCCGAATTCGCCGTCGGCTGCACCTACAAATATCTTAATGGCGGCCCCGGCGCCCCGGCATTCATCTATGTCCGCCCAGATATTGCCGAGACGGTGCGCCCCGCACTCAGCGGCTGGCTTGGCCATGAGGCGCCCTTCGCCTTCGATCTCGACTATCGCCCCGGCCGCGCGGTCGAGCGGATGCGCGTCGGCACGCCGCCGGTCCTGCAGATGACCGCGCTCGAAGAGGCGCTCAAGGTCTGGGACGGGCTGACGATGGATGAGGTGCGGGCGCGCTCCGTCGCGTTGTCGGAGCTGTTCATCCGCGAGGTCGAGGCGCGCTGCCCCGAGCTGGCTCTGCTCAGCCCGCGCGACCCGGGGGCGCGCGGCAGCCAGGTCTCGTTCGGTTTCGCTGACAGTTACGCCGTGGTTCAGGCCCTCATCGCGCGCGGAGTGATCGGGGATTTCCGCGCCCCCGACGCGATGCGTTTCGGCTTCACGCCCCTTTACCTCGATGAGGGCGACGTGACGCGCGCCGCCGAAATCCTCGGCAAGGTAATGGCCGAGCGGGCCTGGGATACCCCCGCTTTCAAGGCGCGTGGGCGGGTCACTTGAGCGGACGTATTAGAACTTCCGTCAGTCCGGCGACGTGAATTCGGCGACGACCTCTCGGATCAGCTCGCGCAACCAGACATGGCCCTGATCCCGGCGCAGATGCGGGTGCCATGCGATCTGGCTGGGAAAGGTGCCGAGGTCGACCGGCACAGGCACGTTGCGCAAGCCGTAGGGGCCGGCGGTCATCGCGGCCACCCGGGCAGGCACCGTGGCGATGCCGCCCAGCCGCGCGACGGCGGGTGCAGCGGTCAGGAAATGCGTGACCACGACGGCCGTGTTGCGGCGCAGACCAGTCGCTTCCGTACGCTTGTGAACGCCAGTGCGCCAATTGCCGGGCGGCGAGACGACCACATGCGGCAGGCTCTCGTAGAGGTCACGATCCAGCATCACGCTTTCCGGCAAGGCTTGCGGCGCGACGATACAGCGGAACCCGTCGTCGAACAGCTCCGAGACCACGAGATCCTCAGGCGGCGAGTCGAAGCGCCCGACTGCCAGATCGAAGGCCCGACCGGCGAGTTGTCGCGGGTCCAGATCGGGCCCGATCGGCGCGATCTCCAGCCGGGCCGACGGGGCCCGCTCCGCAAAGGCGGCAGCGAGCTCCGGCACCAGCACGATCTCGGCGTACGGCCCCAGCAAGAGCCGGAAACGGCGCGTGGTGCGCGCGGGATCGAAGGGCTCGGCGGCACGGAAGGCCTGTTCCAGCCGTTCCAGTCCGGCGGCGATGTCGGGCGCGATCTCGAGCGCCTTCTCGGTCGGTTCCACGCCGTAGCGGGCGCGCAGGAACAGCTCGTCACCCAGCGCCGCACGCAGACGTGACAGCGCAGCGCTCACCGTGCTCTGGGATTGGCCGAGCCGTTGGGCCGCGGCGGTGACATTGCGTTCTTCCATGACCGCATGGAACACGCGCAAAAGCGATATGTCGGGCGGCATGTCTCCAGAATATCGATTTCTGACGTGGCGTGCATCAATTTCTCGATCAGTAAACGCAACCTATCTCTGCTGGGACGCGTTGACGGCCCGAGACGAACAGGACCGGAAATGCCCTGAAACGCACAACCAAGGAGGCCAAACCCATGGCACGCATTCTTATTCTTTCGACCGCAGCCGATGCCCTTGGCGACACCGGCAAGTCCACCGGTGTCTGGTACGAGGAACTGGCGACGCCCTATTACGCCTTCCTCGATGCCGGTCACGAGGTGAAAGTCGCCACGATCGGCGGCCGCTCGATCCCGATCGACCCGAATTCGGACGTGACCGGCGACGACGCTCCGGCCTCGGTGACGCGCTTCCGCGACGATGCAGAGGCGAAGGCGGTTCTGGAAAACCCTTCGCGCATCGAAGACGAGGACATCACCGCCTACGACGCGCTCTACATTCCCGGCGGCCACGGCGCGATGTACGACCTCGCCGAGAGTGATATCGCCGCGAAGGCGATCAGCACCGCTTGGGATGGCGGCAAGATCGTTGCCTCGGTCTGTCACGGCCCGGCGGCCTTCGACAAGGTGAAGGACAAGAATGGCGACTCCATCGTGAAAGGCCGCAAGGTCTCCGCCTTCACCGACAGCGAAGAGCGTGGCGTTGGTCTTGCCGATGTCGTGCCCTTCCTGCTGGAGACCCGCCTGCGCGAATTGGGCGCGAAGTTCGAGAGCGTCGACGACTGGCAGCCCCATGCGGTCGCCGACGGGCGTCTGGTGACGGGCCAGAACCCGGCGTCGTCCGAGGCGGCGGCGAAAGAAGTACTGGCCCTGCTGGGCTGATATCGAGAGGCGCTGCCCGGTCCGGGTGGCGCCTTCTTCGTTCCCACCAAATTCAGAGAGGCTGACATGTCGAAAATCATTCTCATCACCGGCGCCTCCACCGGGATCGGCGAGAGCTGCGCGCGCCATGCGGTCGAGGCGGGTCACAAGGTGGCGTTGGCCGCACGCTCCGCGGACAAGCTCGAAGCGCTGGTCAAGGATCTGGGCGAAGAAAACGCCCTCGCGCTGCCCACCGATGTCACCGACCCCGATGCGCAGGAGCGCATGGTCGCCCGCGCGGTGGAGCATTACGGCCGGCTCGACGTGGTTCTGGCCAATGCGGGCGTCGGCGCCTCGGCGCGCGGCACCGAGGCCGGATCGGTCGAGAGCTTCCAGAAGATGATCGAGGTGAACTGTCTCGCCGTGACCTACACCGCGAAATTCACCCTGCCGCATCTGCGCGCCTCCAAGGGGCATATGGTGCTGACCGGCTCGAAGGCGTCGCAGGGCGCGATGTTCGGCTCGGTCTATTCGGCGACCAAGTGGTTCATCCGCGGCTATGCCGACAATCTCGGCGAGGAGCTAGGTGAAGCCGGTGGCCGCGTCACCTGCCTGCATCCGGGCATGGTCGATACGCCGTTCTTCGACGAGGCGAAACCCGACGCGCTGCGCCCCGACGACATCGCGCGCGCCTTCCTCTTCGCGATCGATCAGCCGGATCACGTCCTGATCCCGCATCTGCCGGTTTATCCGAAGCCGAAGAAAGACTGATCGGGTCGGGGCGCGTCTGTTCGCGCCCCGTCTCAGACGGGCAAGGCGTCGACCGGGTGTTCGACAGGAGGCTCCCTCGCCTCTGGCTCGGGATCGGCGGTGCGGACGCCGAAATCCTCGAGCACGGCGAGGATCGCCGGTGTCACGAAGAGCGACAGCACCGTCGCCGCGCTCAGACCGAAGGCGAGGCTCGCCACGATCGGGCGCAGGAATTGCGCCTGCGTCGAGCTCTCCAGCAAAAGCGGGCCGAGCCCGACCACCGTCGTCAGCGAGGTCAGGAAGATCGCGCGGAAGCGGTCGCGCACGGCCTCTTTGCCAGCCTCGAGCATCGGGGTTCCGGTCGCGCGTCTCTCGCCGATGAAGGCGTCGAGCAGGATCGCGTCGTTCACCACCACGCCCGCCAGCGTCGCCAGCCCCACGAGGCTCGGCAGCGAGAGAGGCAGGCCAAGCAGCACATGCCCCCACATGACGCCGATCAGGCTGAGCGGGATCGTCGCGATCACCGCGACGGGTCGGATGAAGCTGCCCATGTAGAAGGCCAGCAGCAGGTAGACCCCGATCGCCCCCGCCGTCATGAAGCGCGCAAGCGACGCGCCGGTGGTCGCGGTGTCCTGTTCCTCGCCCAGAACCTGCACCTTCACGTCGGGACGCTTCTGCGCCAGTTCGGGCAGGTAATCGGCCCGCATCGCCGCCATCAACTCGCGCGAATTGGCCCGCGTCGGGTCGATCGTGCCCTGCACCGAGACCGCGCGCTGCCCGTTCACATGGGTGATCGTGGTGTAACCGCGCGTCTCGCTGACCGTCGCTACCGCCGAGAGCGGCACCAGCGCGCCGTTCTTACCCGGCACTCGCAGCGCCAGAACGTCGCCGATAGCGCGCCGCTCGGAGGGCGCGAGCCGGGCCACGATATCGACCTGACCGCGCGCATCGGCGAAGCTGACCGCGCTGTCGCCACGGAAGGCCGCGCGCAACTCACCGGCCAGCGCGGCAGGCGTCACGCCCAGCAGGTTTGCGACGCCCGGCTTCATCCGCACCACCAGCTCGGGCTTGCCCGGCTGCAGATCGAAGGTCACGTCGCGTACCCCGTCGAAACCGCGGAAGAAGCGGCGCAACTCGCGCGCGGTGGTCGCCAGTTCGCCAAGATCCGGGCCGGTGACGAGCAGATCGATCGGTTTGCCGCCCGCGCCGCGCTCCTTGTCGGTGATCCGGAAAGCGGCCATGTCGGGCATCTTGCCGACGAACTGCTTCCAGCGATCGAGCACAGTGCCGACGTCGGTGGTGCGCGTCCCTGCGGGCAGCAGCGAAGCGCTCACCGTCGCCATGTTCGGCCCCGTGGTCGGGCTGTCGGCATTGCTGCCATAGGTGATCGTGTAGCTTCGGACGAGCGGCTGGCCGTCCGGTTGAGCGGGGCTCAGTTCGGCATCCATCTCCTTGAGCGCCTTGACGACCTTGCTCACCCGCGCCTCGGTCAGCGACAGCGGTGCGCCCGCAGGCAGCAGAAGCCGCGCCTCGACCGTGTCGCTCTCCAGCGTCGGGAAGCTCTGGTATTTCAGGAAGCCCCCGGTGAAGGGCGCGATCGAAAGCGACACGAGGAAGATCGCGAGCCCTATGGTCAGGTAGCGCCAGCGTAGCGCCACCCCGGCAAGCGGCACGATGACCCTGTCGCGCAGCCGATCAAACGCGCCGTTCACCGCGCGCTGCACGGGGCCGGGACGCATGTCGTGGCGCAGCGAGTGGCGCATATGGGCGGGGAGGATCAGGAAGGCTTCGATCAGGCTGACCGTCAGCGTGATAAGCAGCACGATCGGGATGTATTTCAGCAGCGCGCCGATATTGCCGGTCAGGAAGCTGAGCGGCCCGATCACCATTGCCGTGGTCAGGAAGGAGGCCAGAACGCCGGGAAAGACCTGCATCGTGCCTTTGACGGCAGCGACTTGCGCAGGTTCGCCCTGTTGCCGACGGCGTACGATGTTTTCGGAGATCACGATCGCATCGTCCATCAACAGGCCCGTCGCGACCAAGAGCGCCACCATCGTCATCATGTTGATCGTGTAGCCGAGGAATTGCATCGCGAAGATCGCGCCGAGGAAGCTGATCGGCAGGCCCATCGCGACCCAGAAGGACATGCGCAGCCCGAAGAACAGCCACATCGCGACGAGCACGAGGATCAGACCCTGCAACCCGTTGATCCCGATGATGCGCAGGCGCTCGACGATGTTGCGCGTGGAATCCGCGGAGATCGCGAGTTGGATATTGCCCGGCGCTTCGGCCTGCGCCTGTGCCATCTCGCGATCAAGCGCGGCCCGCACCCGCAGCGCATCCTGCGAGGCGGTCTTCTGGACCGAGACGATGGCGGCGCGCTTGCCGTCGAAATAGGTGGCCTGCGAGGGATCGGCGAAGCCTTCGCGGATCGTGGCGACGTCGCCCAGCCGCACCTCGCCGCCCGCGGCACTGCCCGCAATCGGGATCTGCGCCAGCTCGGCAGGCGTGCGCCCCTCGCCGAGGAATCGGATCGCGACTTCGCCCGAACGCCCCTCGAGCGAGCCCGCGGGCATGTCGAGGCTGTAGCGCGCCAGCGTCGCGCCCACGGAGCCCATGTCGAGCCCGAAGCGTTCGAGCGCGGCGCGGTCGAACTCGATCGCGATTTCGCGGTCGGAGAAGCCGTTCACCGAGACCAGCGAGATCGCGGGATCGGCGCGCAGTTGATCGGCGAAGCTCTGGGCATAGGCGTAGAGCACCGCCGGATCGTCCGGTCCGGTCACTGCCACCGACGAGACGGAGGCAGTGCGCTCGACGATCTGCACCACCGGATCGTCAGCCTTGTCGGGGAATGAATTGATCCCGTCCACCGCGTCCTTGATGTCGTTGTAGAAGCGCGTCATATCCGCGCCCTCGATCATCTCTGCGGTGATCTGGGCGCTGTTGTCGCGCGCGAGGCAGGTCAGCTTCGCAAGGTTCTCGACCCGCGTGAGGATCGGATCGGTCACGGTGCAGATGCCGGTCTCGACCTCCGAAGGCGCGGCGCCGGGATAGGTGATACGGACCGAGACATCCGAGGGCGGGGTCGCCGGGAAAGTGTCGCGCTGCAGGCTCGGCAGCGCCATCAGCCCGAGGCCCGCAATCGCGATCATCGCGATATTGGCCGCCGTGCGATGGCCGGCAAAAAGCGCGATCATTGCGCGGCCCCGGCGGGCTTGGCGGCGTCGCCCTCGGGCGCGGCTCCTTTGCCGCCGCCACCACCGCCGCCACCGCCACCGCTGCCCGGTTGCGGGCTCGAAGGTGTCTGGCCGAGCGCTTCGGCGGCGATCTCCGCCTTGCGAGCCTCGTCCTCGGTCGCTTTCACCGCCATGCCCGGTACCGCGATCGACGGGTCGGTGATCACCAGTTGATCGCCCGCCTTGAGGCCCTGTGCGATCACCGCCAGATCGCCCGAAACGAAGCTGGTCTTAACTGCGCGCTTCGCCAGCGTCCCATCCTCGGAGACGACCATTGCACTCCCACCCGCCACCGCTTCGGCGGGCACGACGAGCAGGCTCTGCTTGGGCGCGGCGAGTTCCACCGCGACGACCATGTTGCGCCGGAGGGGCGGGCGCTCGCCCGCCTGCGCCTGACCCAACGGATCGTCGACCCGCACCACGACGGGCGCGCTTTGCGTGGTCTCGTCGATCGCGTCGCCCATCCGCTCGACCCGGGCCTTCCAGACAATGGGATGCTCGGGGTCGGGCAGGGTGACGCGCGCCTTCAGATCCGTGACCTTCGTGCCGTCGCCCGCGAGCCGGAGCAGGGGCCCCATCCGCCCGATCGGGAATTGCGCCGAGATGTCGACGGCCTCGATGCCTTCGCCGCTCAGCAGGACCTGACCGCGATTGACGTATTGCCCGAGATCCGCGTCGAGCGAATTGACCCGCAGGTCGAAAGGCGCCGTGATCGTCGACAGCCCGATCGCACGGTCGATCGTCGCCGCCTGCGTATCCAGCACTTCGCGCTCTGCCTCGTTCAGCTTCAGCTGGCTTTCGAGATCGGCGACCTTGGTCTGCGCGGTCAGCAGTTGGCGGCGCACCCCGTCGAGTTGGGTTTGAGTGATCCGGCCCAGATCGTGGAGAGATTTCTGCCGATCGAACTCATCCTGTGCCAGCGCGAGGTCGGATTGCGCCAGTTCCAGACTCGTGCGCACCGTGTCGTCCTTGACCTTGGAGGCGGCGACCTGCGCCTCGAGACTGGCGCGCTGCAGTTTCAGATCGCTGTCGTCGATGGTGAAAAGCGGCGTTCCTTTCGCGACGATGTCACCGGGCGCGAGCGGCTCTGCGATGTCGCGGATCTCGCCCTCGATCCGGGCGATGGCGCGCCACTCGCGCACCGGGGCGACCATGCCGTAGCCGCTGACGCGCGGGATCATCTCGGTGGGCGCGAGCGTGATCACCCGCACCAGCGCCGCCGGGCGGTTCGCCTCGCTCGGACTGGGCAGCGATTTCAGATCGCCCGCAAAGACGATCGCCGCCACACCGAGCGCGGTCGGCACCGCCACCATCGCGAGCCTTGCCAGACCCGTGCCAATTCCCGCCATGATGTCCCTCATCACTCATGTCTTTTCACTATCTACCCGGAACTTCGCGCATCGACCTAGCGTAAATGTGACGCACCCCCGGAGGGAGGGGGACGCGCGCGGCGCGAGCCTCTCAATACCAAAGACGATCGGAGCAAGGCTTGGCGGGCGCGGGCCGGGCCCTACACTCAACCTAGATCACATCTCGAGACGACCACAGCCACCTGTTCAGGGAGCCAGACACGCCATGAAATATCCTCTTATCCTGGCCGCCGCGGTCTTCGGGGGCGCACTCGCCTCCACCGCGCAGGCCGATATCACCGTCTCCTCCAAGATCGACACCGAGGGCGGTCTCTTGGGCAATATCATCGCGCTATCGCTGGAAAATGCCGGGATGCCGGTGGAGCGGCGGCTGCAATTGGGCGGCACGCAGGTCGTTCGCAAGGCGATCCTCGCGGGCCAGATCGACATCTATCCCGAATATACCGGCAACGCGGCCTATTTCTTCAACGAGGCCGATAGCGATATCTGGAAGGATGCGGCAAAGGCCCATGATCGCGCGGCCGAACTGGACAAGCAGAACGATATCACCTGGCTCGATTCCGCGCCGGCGAACAATACCTGGGCGATTGCGGTGACGGGCGATCTGGCCAAAAAGAACAACCTCACCACGATGTCCGATTTCGGCAACTGGGTGTCGAATGGCGGTGACGTGAAGCTCGCGGCCTCGACCGAATTCGTTTCGTCCCCCGCCGTGCTGCCCGCGATGGAGAAGGCTTACGGATTCAAGTTGAGCCCCGATCAGACCGTGGTTCTCTCGGGTGGCGACACGGCGGCGACCATTCAGGCGGCGGCGCGCGGCACTTCGGGCGTGAACGCGGCGATGGCCTATGGCACCGATGGCGGCGTGGGCGCGGCGGGGCTCGTCGTGATGGAAGACGACAAGGGCGTGCAGCCGGTCTACGAGCCCACCCCGATCGTGCGCGACGCGGTGCTGAAGGAATATCCGAAGATCCCCGAAGTGCTGAACCCGATCTTCGACAAGCTCGACATGCAGACGCTTCAGAAACTTAACGGCCGTATCCAGGTCGGCGGTGAGCCTGCCGAGGCGGTCGCGAAGGATTACCTGACGCAGATCGGGGTGTTGAACTGAGCGCCGCAGCGATGCGTGTGCGGGGCGTGACCGCTGGCCTCTCGCCGCCCGGGGTGCTCTTCGCGCTCTTGGGGCTGGCTGCGATCTTCACACCTTTCCTGACGCTCGCCGCGAACCGGATCGTGGCGGGCGAGGGGCGCGCCCTGTGGACCGTCGCCGCGCCGCAGGTCACGGGGCCCGCGATGGCGCTGATGCTGCTGGGGCTCGCCTTTGGCCTGCCCGCCGCGCGGCCTTACTTGCGCATCGCGGGCGCGGCGCTTGGCCTCGCGGGACTGGTCTGGCTGCTGATCGCGGGCGCGTCGTTTCTGCTGACCGAGGCGGGCGAGTATGCGCGTGTCTCGCCGGCTGCCGGGTGCTGGTTCCTGCTGGTGGTCTTCGCGCTGATGATGGCCGACGCGCTTTCCGCGCTGTCGCCGGGGCCTGCAGCGCGGGCGGGAATTTTAGGGCTGGTGATCGCGCTCGTCGCGGCGCTGCTGTGGTCGGGGGCGCTGAGCGATCTGTCTATCGCGCAGGAATTCGCGAGCCGCAAGGACGCCTTCTACACCGCGAGCCTGCGCCATCTGGGCCTTGCCTTCGGTTCGCTGCTGGCCGCGGCGGTGATCGGCCTGCCGCTGGGCGTGATGTGCCACCGCAATGCGGCGCTGCGCGGTGCATTGCTTCCGGTGCTGAGCTTCCTGCAGACGATCCCCTCGCTCGCGATGTTCGGGATCATGATCCCGGTGCTGAGCTGGCTGAGCGGGATCATCCCCGGCGCCCGCGCGATCGGTATTGCGGGGATCGGCTTCGCGCCTGCCTTCCTTGCACTCACCCTCTATTCGCTGCTGCCGGTCGTCGCCAACGTGCTGGCGGGTCTGCGCAGCGCACCTGCCTCCGCGCTCGAGGCTGCGCGTGGGATGGGCATGACATGGCGCCAGCGTCTCGCGCGGGTGGAACTGCCGCTGGGCTTGCCGGTGGTGCTGGCCGGGCTGCGCATCGTGCTGGTTCAGAATATCGGGCTGGCAGTGATCGCCGGGCTGATCGGCGGCGGCGGCTATGGCATATTCGTCTTTCAGGGCCTCAACCAGACGGCGGGCGACCTGATCTTGCTGGGCGCGCTGCCCACTGTCGCCCTGGCGCTGGTTTCGGCCATCGCAATGGACATCCTCGTCGAACTGACGACCCCCCGAACGGAGCGTGAAGAATGATCGAAATCGACGAGATCACGAAGCTCTATGACGACACGACGGCGGTGGACCACGTTTCGATGACGGTCGAGACCGGAACGATCACGGTGATCGTGGGCACCTCCGGTTCGGGCAAGACGACGCTTCTGCGGATGATCAACCGGCTGATCGAGCCGAGTTCCGGCGAGGTGCGGATCAATGGCGAGTCAACCGCCGCGCTGCCCAAACACGAGCTGCGCCGACGGATCGGCTATGTCATTCAGGGCGACGGGCTGTTCCCGCATTATACGATCGCGGGCAATATCGGCGCGGTGCCCAAACTGCTCGGCTGGTCCAAGGACAAGACCAGCGCCCGGGTCGACGAGTTGCTGGACCTGTTCTCGATGGAGCCCGCGCAGTTTCGCGACCGTTATCCGGCGGAGCTGTCGGGCGGTCAGCAGCAACGTGTGGGCGTCGCCCGCGCCTTGGCCTCACGGCCCGATCTGCTGCTGATGGACGAGCCTTTCGGCGCGCTCGACCCGATCATTCGCGCCCGGGCGCAAGCCGATCTGCGGCGCATCCAGCGGCAGCTGGGGTCGACCATCGTGCTGGTCACGCATGACATGGAAGAGGCGATCCATCTGGGCGACCGGGTGGCTGTCATGGATGGCGGCAAGCTTCTGCAACATGGCACGCCCGCCGAGATCATCGCCGAGCCCGCCACCGATTTCGTCGCGCAGATGGTGGGCGGGGTTGATCGTCCGCTCCGGCTTTTGTCGTTGATCCCGGTCTCGGACGTGATGGAAGACGGGACGGCCGAGGGCGAGCCGATCGCGCCCGACACCAGCCTGCGCGATGCGCTGTCGCTGTGTCTTTGGCGCGGCTGCGAGGCGCTGCCGGTGGCGGATGGCGACCGTCCGCTTGGCAGGGTCACTCTGGCGACGATCCGCGCCCGCGCGGCGGAGCTGGCATGAGCCGCAGCGGCGCGATCCGGGCCACCTGCGTGGCGCTGCTGCTGGCGCTGGTGCTGCGTCCGCATTGGTTCGCGCCGGTCTTTGCGCCCTTCGCCCCGGCGGGCGGGCCGGTGATCTACGAGCGCGCCTCGATCCTGTCGCTCTCGCTCAGCCATCTGGGGCTGGTTGCGCTGGCCTCCGGGTTGGCGACGCTGGTCGCGGTGGGCCTTGCCATCCTCGTGACGCGACCTGCGGGCGCGGCTTTCCTGCCGCTGTCGCGCACGATCACCAATATCGGCCAGACCTTCCCGCCGGTTGCGGTGCTGGCGCTGGCGGTGCCCGCGCTCGGCTTCGGGGCCGGGCCGACGCTGGTAGCGCTGTTCCTCTACGGCTTGCTGCCGATCTTCGAGACGGCCATTGCCGGGCTCTCGACTCTGCCGCCCGCGACGATGGAGGCCGCCCGCGGCATCGGCCTGACCCGCTGGCAGCGCCTGATCCGGGTGGAATTGCCGCTGGCCCTGCCGGTGATCCTGACGGGCATTCGGCTGTCTGTGGTGATCGCCATCGGCACGGCGACGGTCGGCTCCACCGTGGCCGCGCGGACTTTGGGCGAGGTGATCATCGCCGGGCTTTTGACCAGCAACACGGCCTTCGTCCTTCAGGGCGGCGTGATCGTGGGGTTGTTCGCGGTGCTCGTCTATGACGCCCTGAGCCTGCTGGAGACCGCCCTCACACGCCGTCTGGGGCGTCCCTCCGCCGGGGCGGAAGCGTAGCGCGCGGCCCGGTGAAGGACGATAGCGTTTCGCCGAGACCGCGCGCCGTGGAACAGGCTTTCTTTCGCGTAGGGCATTGATGGAATTCGTTCCGCTTCCGCTCGGCGAGATGGGATAAAAGACTAATTTTATCAGATGCTTGTCTGGCGCATCGACTCCGGTATGCGGCGTTACTAGGTAAGGCGCCTGTCATTCCGACGCGCCCCACGGCGGCGTCTTCGACCTATCGGAGGTATCTCGCATGAAACCCGTTCGCACCCTCATCGCCATCGCAGCCCTCGCCGGGATCGTGACGCCCGCGGCCCAGGCCGCGAGCCTCGCTGACATCCAGAAAGACGGCGTCTTCCGCGTCGGCACTGAAGGCACCTATCCGCCCTTCACCTACCATGACGAATCCGGAAAGCTGACCGGCTTCGACGTCGCCATCGCGCGCGCTATCGGCGAAAAGCTGGGCGTGAAGGTGAAGTTCCTCGAAGGCCGCTGGGACGGCCTGATCGCAGGGCTCGATGCCGACCGCTACGACGCGGTGATCAACGAGGTGGGCATCACCGATGCGCGCAAGAAGAAATACGATTTCTCGCAGCCCTATATCGCGTCGAAAGCGGCGCTGATCGTGCGCAAGGACGAGACCGACATCACCGGCTTCGACGATCTGAAAGGCAAGACCGCCGCCCAGACGCTCTCGAGCAATTTCGGCAAGATCGCCTCGGATCACGGTGCCGAACTGATCGGCACGAACGGGTTCGATCAGTCGATCGCGCTTGTCATCCAGAACCGCGCCGATGCCACTGTGAATGACAGCCTGTCCTTCCTCGACTTCAAGAAGAACAAGCCGGACGCCCCCGTGAAGCTAGCCGCGACCATGCCCGATGCGAACTATTCCGGCGTGATCATCGCGAAGGACCAGCCCGACCTGCTGGCTGCGATCAACAAGGCGCTCGACGAGATGAAGGCCGACGGGACCTACCAGAAAATCTCCGAAGAGTATTTCGGGGAAGACGTCTCGAAGTAAGCCGCATGTCGAGCCGCGCGCGCCTTCGGGATTCAGCCCGGAGGCGCGTGAGGCTTGCAGAAAGGATCCGCCATGGCTGACTGGTTGCCCCTGATGTGGTCATCGCTCGTGCCGCTTTTGCAGGCGACGGTGACCTTCACGATCCCGCTGACGCTCATCACCTTCACGCTGGGCCTTGCGCTCGGGCTGCTCTGCGCGGTGATCCGGCTGTTCGGGCCGCGTCCGCTGGTGTGGATCGTGCGGTTCTATGTCTGGGTGATCCGGGGCACGCCGCTTCTGGTACAGCTTTTCCTGATCTTCTACGGGCTGCCGAGCCTCGGGATCACGCTCGACGCCTTCGTGGCGGGGCTGATCGGCTTCACGCTGAATGTCGGCGCCTACACGTCGGAAATCCTGCGCGCGGCGCTGTCCTCGGTGTCCAAGGGGCAGTGGGAAGCGTCCTATTCCATCGGCATGAACTGGCGGCAGACGATGACCCGCACCATCGTGCCCCAGGCCTCGCGCGTCGCGGTGCCGCCCTTGTCGAACAGCTTCATCTCGCTGGTGAAGGATACGTCGCTCGCCGCAGCGATCACCGTGCCGGAACTGTTTCAGGCGGCGCAGCGGATCGTCGCGACCACCTATGAACCGCTCGTCCTCTATGTCGAGGCGGCGCTGATCTATCTCGCGCTCTGCTCGGTCCTGTCGGCGCTGCAGGGGCGGCTCGAGCGGCGCCTCGGCCAATATGGCGGCTTTCTGGAGGAACGCACATGATCGAGCTGTCGAATATCACCAAGCGGTTCGGTGACAACGAGGTTCTGTCGGGGATCTCGCTGTCTTTGCCTGAGGGCTCCGTGACCGCGCTGATCGGCCCCTCCGGCGGCGGCAAGAGCACGCTTTTGCGTACCATCAACCTGCTGGAGGTGCCCACGAGCGGCACGCTCGCCATCGGCGACGCGTCCGTCACTCTGAGCGAAGGCGGCAAGCTGTCGCGCGCCCAGATCCAGAGCATTCGGCAACAGACCGGGATGGTGTTCCAGAACTTCCAGCTCTTCCCGCATCGCACTGCGATCGAGAACGTGATGGAGAGCCTCGTGACCGTGCAGAACTGGCCTGCCGCGAAAGCCCGCGAGCGGGCGATGTCGCTCTTGGAGAAGGTCGGAATGGCGCATAAGGCCGATGCCTGGCCCGCGACGCTTTCGGGCGGGCAGCAGCAGCGCATCGCCATCGCCCGCGCGCTCGCCCCGTCGCCGAAAGTGCTGCTCTGCGACGAGCCGACCTCGGCGCTCGATCCGGAACTGGCGGCGGAAGTCGTTGACGTTCTGGCACAGCTGGCCCGCGAGGGCACGACGATGGTGATGGCCACCCACGATTTGCGGCTGGCCTCGCAGATCGCCGAGCGGGTGGTCGTGCTGGAAAGCGGCGGCGTGGTCGAGACCGGCCCGGCGCGGCAGGTCTTCGATGCGCCCGAGCGCGAGCGCACCAAGCGGTTCATCGCCACGCTGAAATCGACCGGCGAGACCGCAGCCCCGGATACTGCCCCGCGCCCCGTCTGAGGCGCGGGCGGCGGCGGGTTCAGAACGCCCAGTCCTCGTCCTCGGTCGCGACCGCCTTGCCGATCACGTAGCTCGATCCCGAGCCCGAGAAGAAGTCGTGGTTTTCGTCCGATCCGGGCGAGAGCGCGGCGAGGATCGCGGGGTTCACGCGCGTCGCCTCTTCGGGGAAGAGCGCCTCGTAGCCGAGGTTCTGCAGCGCCTTGTTGGCGTTGTAATGCAGGAAGTGCTTCACATCCTCCGTCAGGCCCAGACCGTCATAGAGCTGCTCGGTATAGCGGCCCTCGATGTCATAGAGGTCGAACATCAGCGAGAAGGCGAAATCCTTGATCTCGGTGCGCTCGGTCTCGGTCGCCCGCTCCAACGCGCGCTGGAACTTGTAGCCGATGTAATAGCCGTGGATCGCCTCGTCGCGGATGATCAGGCGGATCAGGTCGGCCGTGTTGGTCAGGCGCGCGCGGCTCGACCAGTGCATCGGCAGGTAGAAGCCCGAATAGAACAGGAAGCTTTCCAGAAAGACGCTCGCCACCTTGCGCTTCAACGGTCTCGCCGTCGCGTCGTATTCGTCGAGGATCAGCCGCGACTTGGCCTGCAGATGCGGGTTTTCCTGCGACCAGCGGAACGCCTCGTCGACCTCGGCGGTGTTGCACAGTGTCGAGAAGACCGAGGAATAGCTGCGCGCATGCACGGCCTCCATGAAGGCGATGTTGGACAGAACCGCTTCCTCATGGGGCGTCGCCGCATCCGCCATCAGCGCAGGCGCGCCCACGGTGTTCTGGATCGTGTCCAGCAGCGTCAGCCCGGTGAAGACCCGGATCGTGAGCGTCTGCTCATCCTCGGTCAGTTGCGACCAGCTTTGAATGTCGTTCGACAGCGGCACCTTCTCGGGCAGCCAGAAATTCGAGGTGAGCCGGTTCCAGACTTCGAGATCCTTGTCGTCCTGAAGGCGGTTCCAGTTGACGGCACGCGGAACGGGGCGGGATGTGTGCAGATCTTTCATGGCGGGCCTCACAGGGAACAGGATACGCAGCCCTGCACCTCGGTCCCCTCGAGGGCCGCTTGGCGCAGGCGGATGTAATAGATGGTCTTGATACCGCGCCGCCATGCATAAATCTGGGCGCGGTTGATGTCGCGGGTCGTGGCCTCGGCCGGGAAGAACAGCGTCAGCGAGAGACCTTGATCGACATGCTCGGTCGCTGCCGCATAGGTGTCGATGATCGCCTCGGGGCCGATCTGATAGGCGTCGCGGTAGAACTCGAGATTGTCGTTCGTCATGTAGGGCGCGGGGTAATAGACCCGGCCGATCTTGCCTTCCTTGCGAATCTCGATCTTCGCGGTGATCGGGTGGATCGAGGCGGTCGCGTTGTTGATATAGCTGATCGAGCCGGTGGGCGGCACGGCTTGCAGGTTGCGATTCCACAGGCCGGACTCCATGACCCGGTCGCGCAGCTCGGCCCAGTCGGCGCGGGTGGGCAGGGTGATCCCGAAGCGGTCGAACAGGGCCGTGACGGTGTCGCTCTCAGGCAGAAAGTCGCGGGTGACGTATTTCTCGAAGAAGCTGCCATCGGCATAGGCAGAGGCCTCGAACCCCTTGAAACTCCGGCCATGCTCGGCGGCCAGCCGGTTCGATTCCGCCAGCGCGTGATAGGCTACGGCGGCGAAATAGACGGAGGTGAATTCGATCCCCTCGGGGCTGCCATAATGGACGCGCTCGCGGGCGAGGAAACCGTGCAGGTTCATCTGACCCAGACCGATCGCGTGGCTTTCCTCGTTGCCCTTGCGGATCGAGGGGACGGCGTTGATCGCGCTCATCTCCGACACCGCCGAGAGCGCCCGGATCGCGGCCCCGACGCTCGCGCCCAGATCGCCGCCATCCATCACCTTGGCGATGTTGAGCGAACCCAGATTGCACGAGATATCCGTGCCCATCTGCGCGTAGCCCAGATCCTCGTCGAACTCGGAAGGCTCGGCCACCTGCAGAATCTCCGAACACAGGTTCGACATGGTGATCCGTCCCGCGATCGGGTTGGCGCGGTTCACCGTGTCTTCGAACATGATGTAGGGATAGCCGCTTTCGAACTGGATCTCGGCCAGCGTCTGGAAGAAGGCGCGGGCGTTGATCTTGCGTTTGCGGATCCGCGCGTCGTCGACCATTTCGTGGTATTTCTCGGTCACGGAAATCTCCGAGAAGGCGCAGCCATAGACCCGCTCCACGTCATGCGGCGAGAAGAGATACATCTCCTCGTTCTTCTTCGCGAGCTCGAAGGTGATGTCGGGGATCACCACGCCGAGGCTCAGCGTCTTGATCCGGATTTTCTCGTCCGCATTCTCGCGCTTGGTATCGAGGAAACGCAGGATGTCGGGGTGATGGGCGTGCAGATAGACCGCGCCCGCGCCCTGACGCGCACCCAGCTGGTTGGCATAGCTGAAGCTGTCTTCGAGCAGCTTCATCACCGGGATCACGCCCGAGGATTGGTTCTCGATCCCTTTGATCGGCGCGCCATATTCGCGGATATTGGTCAGCATCAGGGCCACGCCGCCGCCGCGTTTCGACAGTTGCAGCGCCGAGTTGATGCCGCGCCCGATGCTTTCCATGTTGTCTTCCAGTCGCAGCAGGAAGCAGGAGACGAATTCGCCCCGCGCCTTCTTGCCCGCGTTGAGGAAGGTCGGCGTCGCGGGCTGGAAGCGGCCTGCCAGCATCTCCTCCATGAGGCGCATCGCCAGCGCCTCGTCGCCGCGCGCAAGCGTCAGTGCCACCATCACCACCCGGTCCTCGTAGCGCTCGAGATAGCGCTGCCCGTCGCGGGTCTTCAACGTGTAGGAAGTGTAGTATTTGAACGCGCCGAGGAAGGTCGGAAAACGGAATTTTGCCGCGAAAGCCGCCTCCCAGATCGCGCGCTGGAAGTTGCGCGAATACTGATCGAGCACGGCGGCGTCGTAATAGCTTTCCTCCACCAGATAGCCGAGCTTCTCGTCCAGCGAATGGAAGAACACCGTGTTCTGGTTCACATGGCGCAGGAAATATTGTCGCGCCGCCATCCGGTCGGCGTCAAAGCGGATATTGCCCTCCGCGTCATAGAGGTTGAGCATTGCGTTGAGCGCGTGGTGATCAAGCCCCGCGAATTCCGAGGCCGTGGCCCCGCTCGGTTTCACGTCGCTGTCGAGCATTCCAGCCTCCAGAAATTGTCGAGACCCGCGCGCACGCGGTCGATGTCAGTGTCGGTCCCCGCCAGTTCGAACCGGTAGAGCACGGGGATATTGCACTTGCGCGCCAGCAGATCGCCCGCGCAGGCGAAAAGCGCGCCGAAATTGCGATTGCCGCTGGCGATCACGCCGCGCAGGCCCGCGCGGCGGGCGGGATCGTTGAGAAAGGCGATGACCGGTTTCGCGACCGCGCCGCGCCCCTTGCCGTCGGCGTAGCTCGGGCAGATCAGGACGTAGGGGCAGGGCGGGTACGGCATCGGAGCCTCCGCCGAGAGGGGCAGGCGCTGCGCGGGCAGGCCCAGCCGCTCCACGAAGCGCTGCGTGTTCCCCGAGGCCGAGGAGTAATAGATCAGCCGTGCCTGTCCCATCGCGGCTAGGCCTCAGACCAGACGGTTGATCATGTCGGGGCGAAAGCCCGCCCAGTGTTCCTCGTTGGCGATCACCACCGGGGCCTGCCGGTAACCCAAGTCCTGCACCATCTCCATCGCGGCGGCATCCTCGGTGAGGTCGATCACGTTGTAGTCGATCCCCTTGGCATCCAGCGCACGGGTCGTGGCGGTGCATTGCACGCAGGCCGGTTTCGAATAGACGGTGATGGTCATGTGTCCTGTCCCTTTGTTTGCTGTCGGCAGCGCGGGACAAGGCTCGTGGGCAGGGTGCCGCAGCACATAGCCACGCGCCCGGGCCCTCCGCCGCGGTCGTCGTCTATCTGCTCTGGCAGGTCTCCTGGCTCGCGGCTCGAACGCCTCTCGGTCCGTCTTCCCGGCGCATCGCACCAGTGACATTCGGACATCAGGCTCGCCGCTTACAGTTGCGGGGGCAGCGCCGGAATTCCACCGGCTTCCCTCTTCGCCTGCGGAGTGACTCGCAGGAACCAAAGCAACATCATATTGGGATGCATGGTGTATCGGTGTCAATATATAGATTGCCCTGCCGCGCGAAACTCTCGCGCGACAGGAGCGTGTCTTGCCTCAGGCCCCGTCACCAAGCGCCCGGATATGCGCCGGGAGGCGGGCGTTCTGGCCATACATGAAGTGGTTCTCCATGCGCTCCGAGAAGCGGCTGGCCTCGGTCTCGCGACCCACGGCCTCGGCCATCTCGCGGATATGCATCGGGCTCGCCCCGCAGCACACGCCGAGGTAATTCACCCCGATCGCCTGCGCCTCACGCGCGAAGGCGCCGATCTCGTAGCGGTTGCAAGCCAGCGGATCGAGCGCGGTCGGGAAGGTCCGGCCATGCGGCGAGGGGCAGGTGCAGCCGTTGTGATCCGAGAGGTTGAAGAAGGTGGGCTCCTCTTTCGTGGTCCGGTAGGGCACGGGCAGGGCGCCGACATGGCAGCTCACCGCCGCGCGCACCTTGCGCAGCCACGGCATCATCGTCTGCGGCCCGCGGAAGCAGTTCAGCCCGACGACATCGGCGCCCGCCTGTTCAAGTTTCTGGCAGGTCTCGACGATGCCGACCCCGTCCATCATCTCGTTGGCCGCCATCGGTGCCAGCGTCAGCACCACCGGCAGCCCCGACGCCTTCGCGGCCTCGAGCGCGCATAGCGCCTCGCCCGCGTAGTAGAAGGTCTCGCCGATGAGGATATCCGCGCCTTCCTCGACCGCCCAGCCGACCATCTCGTCGAACATCGCGCGCACCTCGGCCTGCCGCGCCGGATCGGCCGGGTCCCAGATATTCGTGTTCGAGATATTGCCCGCCATCAGGTTTCCGGTCTTGGCATTGGCGACCTCGCGGGCGATCTTCAGCGCCGCGCGGTTGAGCGGCTCCAGCAGGTCTTCCTTGCCGATCACGCGCATCTTCTCGCGGTGGCCGTTATAGGTGAAGGCCTCGACGATATCGCTGCCGGCGCGCTGGAAATCGACATGCAGATTGCGCAGCGCCTGCGGGTATTCGAGCGCCACCTCGGGCACGAATTCCCCGGCGGTCAGATAGCCGCGCCGTTCCAGTTCGAACAGAAAGCCCTCGGCGCAGATCACCGGGCGCGCGTCGAGCAGGCGGGTCAGTTTGTTGTCATTCATGGAGAGATCCTCTCAGTTCATCCATGACCATCGTTGGACAGAGCCGAGCCTCGCAGGGAACGAATGACGCTCCCTACTGCAATGGTCCTCGGTCGGGCCGCAGAGAGCGACCGCAAGACGAAAAGCGGGTCAGAGGCCGCGCCGGGCGCGTGCCCCGCCGCGCCGCACCGGCGGGGGCATCTCGATCGGCAGGACGAAAGGCTGCGGGGTCAGCGACTCCAGTAACAGCTCGCAGAACACCTCCACCGCTGGTGAGATCAGGGAGTGCGGATAGGCCTGCATATGGGCGACGATCGCCGCCTTCGCATAGGGCATGTCGCCCGGCAGCGTGCCAAGCCATTCCATGTAGCCCAGCGTGCCCAGCTCACGCGCCCGCAGCGGCGAGATAGGTCCTATATCGAGTTGTAAGAGTGAAAGCGTTCGTTCCAAAAGCATCGCGCCCTCCGCGCAAAAGGGCGGGATTGGTCGCGGCACGGCGATATGCGAGGTCCGATCTGGTCCATCTCTCGACTCTCCGTCCCAGGGCACCCCGCCCGGGTTTAAGGTGACCGAGATGCGCGGCGGCGCATCCGAGATGGCAGGTCTCCTGACTCGCGGGTCGTGGCTTCACCGGACCTTCCCAACCTTTGCAGGTCAGTGGCGTTTTCGGTGGCGCTCGCCGCTTACAGTTGCGGGGGCAGTCACGGAGTTGGGCCTCGCCCGCACCGTGTTCCCTTTTCAGCCGACCCTTTGGGGCCGGACACCATCCCGGATTTGATCGCAGGAAAATCTCACGCTGTCCAGAACGGATTGGGCGGCTGGAGGGTGCGCAGGCAGAGCCCCGTCCGAAAGGCTCCGCGTTGACAGAGATCAAGGCCCCGATGCGCGCCTCGGATAGAGTGCCCGCAAGTGCAAACAGGAGAGGCGAGCCCATGACGACGAAGAAAGAAGTCATTCCTTTCGATAGCTTACGCCGCGAAGATGTCGCGCTTGTGGGCGGCAAGAACTCTTCGCTCGGCGAGATGGTGCAGGAGTTGGGCGCCAAGGGTATTCAGGTCCCGCCGGGCTTCGCCACCACCGCCGACGCCTATCGGATGTTTCTTGAAGAGAACAAACTGACCGAGGCCATCGCGGGCTATCTTGCGGATTACGATGCGGACAAGATCAGCCTTCACGTCGCCGGTCAGAGCATTCGCGACACGATCGTGGCAGGCGATTGGCCTGCCTCGACCGAAGCCGCAATCCGGGAGGCGTATCGCGATCTGTCCAAGCGGGCAGGGGTGCCCGAGGTCTCCGTCGCCGTGCGCTCGAGCGCGACGGCCGAAGATCTTCCCGATGCCAGCTTCGCCGGTCAGCAGGAGACCTATCTCAACGTCTCGGGCGAGGAGGAACTTCTGACCGCCTGCCGCAAGTGCTATGCCTCGCTCTTCACCGACCGCGCGATCACCTATCGCAAGCTCAGAGGGTTCAATCACCTCGATGTCGCGCTCTCCGTCGGTGTTCAGCAGATGGTGCGCTCCGATATCGGCGGGTCGGGGGTGATGTTCTCGATCGACACGGAAACCGGCTTCGACAAGGTCGTGCTGATCAGCGCGGCCTGGGGCTTGGGCGAAAACGTCGTGCAGGGCGCGGTCACGCCGGACGAGTTTCAGGTCTACAAGCCGTTCCTCGGTAAGACGGGGATCAAACCGATCATCGAGAGGAAGCTCGGCGCGAAAGAGATCAAGATGATCTATGCCGGGCCGGACGCTCCGAACCCGGTGCGCAACGTGCCGACCTCGAAAGCCGAGCGCGGGAGGTTCGTCCTGTCGGATGACGAGGTGCTCGACCTCGCGCAGCAAGCGGCGACCATCGAAGCGCATTACGGGCAGCCGATGGACATGGAATGGGCCAAGGACGGCGTCACGGGCAAGCTTTACATCGTGCAGGCGCGCCCCGAGACGGTTCAGTCGCGAGTCTCCGCCGGGTCTTTGCGGCGTTACACGATCGGCGCGCACGGTCCGGTCGTCGTCAACGGTCTGTCGGTGGGCGAGCAGATCGCGACCGGGCGGGTCTGCCTGATCGAAGACGTCAAGGATATCGACGATTTCGTGGACGGCTCGATCCTTGTCACATCGACGACGGACCCCGACTGGGTACCGGTGATGAAACGGGCCTCGGCGATCATCACCGATCACGGAGGCAGAACCAGCCATGCCGCCATCGTCAGCCGCGAGTTGGGTGTTCCCGCCGTCGTCGGGTGTGGAGATGCGACCCATGTGCTGCATGACGAGCAGGAGGTGACCGTCTGCTGCGCCGAAGGGGACGAGGGTCTGGTCTATGACGGCTTTGCCGAGTTCACGGTCGAAGATCTGAACCTCGACGCGGTGCCGGAAACCAAGACCAAGGTCATGCTCAACCTCGCCAACCCGGCGATCGCGGCGCGCTGGTGGCGGCTGCCGATCGATGGTGTCGGTCTGGCGCGGATGGAATTCGTGATCTCGAACACGATCCGGGTCCACCCGATGGCGCTGCTGCATTTCTCCGACATTCAGGAGGCGGAAGTGCGGGAGGAAATCGAAACCCTCACTAGGGGATACGAGGACAAGTCCGAATATTTCGTCGATCAACTGGCGCTCGGCCTGTCCCGGATCGCCGCCGTGGCCTATCCGAACCCGATGATCCTGCGGCTGAGCGATTTCAAGACGAACGAATATGCCGACCTGCTTGGCGGGCGGCAGTTCGAGCCGGTGGAATCCAACCCGATGATCGGCTGGCGCGGGGCCTCGCGCTATTACGATCCGGCCTATGTCGACGGGTTCCGGCTGGAATGTCGGGCGATCCGTCGGCTGCGCGAAGAGGCCGGATTCGACAATGTGCTGGTGATGGTGCCGTTCTGCCGGACGCCCGAGGAAGCCGACCGCGTGCTGGCGGTGATGGCCGAGGAAGGGCTGGTGCGCGGCTCGAACGGGCTGCAAATCTACGTGATGTGCGAAGTGCCCTCGAACGTCATCCTCGCCGAAGCCTTCGCCGAGCGGTTCGACGGGTTCTCCATCGGGTCCAACGATCTGACGCAGCTGACCCTAGGGATCGATCGCGACAGCGACAGGCTCGCGACGCTCTTCGACGAACGCCATGCCGCCGTTCAGTGGATGATCCGGACGGTCATAGAGAAAGCGCATGACGTGGGCGCGAAGGTCGGTCTCTGCGGTCAGGCGCCCTCGAACTACCCTGAATTCGCCCGCACACTGGTGGAGTTCGGGATCGACTCGATCTCGGTGACACCGGACAGCTTCCTGAAGGTGAAAGGGCATGTCGCGGAGGCCGAAGGCAAAGGGTGACCGGACGCCCGCGGGCTGCACGCGCTAGAGGCGCAGCCCGGTCTCGGCGTCGAAGACCTTGGCCTTGCCCATATCGACCTCGAAGCTGAAGGGCGCGCCCGGGGGCAGGGCGTCCTCGGGCCGGACCCGGGCGATCACCTCGGTCTCGCCCAGGGCGAAGACGATCATCGTGTCCGGTCCGGTCGGCTCGACCAGATCCACCGGACGTTCGAAGACGAAACGGTCGGGGCCGGGCAGTTCGGTCCCGGCCATGAAGATCACCTCCGGCCGAAGCCCGAGGACGACCTTTTGCCCGTCGGGGGCGGTGATCCGCTCCGCGAGCTTTTGGGACAAGGGGAACCGCAGCGCTTCTGCCGCGCCCTCCGCCACTTCGACAGATACGCCTTCCGGCTCCCCGCGGCGCAGGACACCGGGCAGCATGTTCATCGGCGGCGAGCCCATGAAGC
Organism: Thioclava sp. F42-5; assembly: GCF_002213195.1. Lineage (NCBI taxonomy): Bacteria > Pseudomonadati > Pseudomonadota > Alphaproteobacteria > Rhodobacterales > Paracoccaceae > Thioclava > Thioclava sp. F42-5. Next base: position 89,550 of record NZ_NBNZ01000001.1, on the reverse strand, counting down.
CCGCGACGAACAGGTCCACCGGATCGTCGTAGATCGCGCCGGGCTCGGCCACCTGACGGATATGGCCGTTATCCATCACCGCGATCCGTGTCGCCAGCGTCATCGCCTCGATCTGGTCGTGGGTGACATAGACGACGGTCTTGCCGAGCCGCTGGTGCAGCTTCTTGATCTCGGTGCGCATCTCGATCCGCAGTTTGGCGTCGAGGTTCGACAGGGGCTCGTCGAACAGAAACACTTCGGGCTTGCGCACGAGCGCGCGGCCCATTGCGACTCGCTGGCGCTGGCCGCCCGAAAGCTGGCCGGGCTTGCGGTCGAGATAGGGATGGATCTGCAGAAGCGTGCTGAACTCCTCGACGGCTTTGGTCTGATCGGCGCGCGGGACGTGGCGGGTCTGCATCCCGAAGGTGATGTTCTCGCGCACCGTCTTGGTCGGGTAGAGCGCATAGGACTGGAACACCATCGCGATGTCGCGGTCGCGCGGCGGGGTGTCGTCGACCCGTCGCCCCGCGATGTCGATATGGCCGTCGCTCAGCGTCTCGAGCCCGGCGATCAGGTTGAGCAGGGTCGACTTGCCGCAGCCCGAGGGCCCGACGAGGACAATGAACTCGCCCGCCTCGATCTCGAGGTCGATGCCCTTGATCACCTCGTTGGTCCCGAAGCGTTTGCGCACGCCCTGAAGGGAAATTCCCGCTGCCATCGCTACCCTTTCACCGCTCCGGCCGAGAGACCGCGCACGAACCACGCCCCGGCCAAGACATAGACCGCCAGCGTCGGCAGGGCCGCGATGATCGCCGCAGCCATGTCGACATTGTATTCCTTCACCCCCGTCGAGGTGTTCACCACGTTGTTGAGCGCCACCGTCACCGGGTTGCTGTCGCCGATCGTGAATGCGACGCCGAACAGGAAGTCGTTCCAGATCTGGGTGAACTGCCAGATCACGGTGACGACGATCGCGGGCAGCGACATCGGCAGCACGAGCCGGAAGAAGATTCCGAAGAAACCCGCCCCGTCGACCTTCGCCGCCTGAATGATGCCGTCCGAGACCCCGATGAAGAAGTTGCGGAAGAACAGCGTCGTGAAAGCGAGGCCATAGACCGTGTGCACAAGGATCAGCCCCGGGACCGTGCCCGCAAGCCCGAGCTGGCCCAGCACCCGCGCCATCGGCAGAAGGATCACCTGAAACGGAATGAAGGCGCCGAACAGCATCAGCGCGAAGATCGTATCGGCGCCGCGAAAGCGCCACTTGGTCAGCGCATAGCCGTTGAGCGCGCCCAGTATCGTCGAGATCGCCACCGCCGGGACGGTCATCATCACCGAGTTCCAGACATAGGGCGCAAGCCCGTTGCAACGCACACCCACGCAGGCGCTGTTCCACGCCTTCTCCCAGGCGCTGAAGTCGAGCGCCTGCGGCGGGCTGATGAGAGAGCCCTCCCTGATCTCGGCCAGCGATTTCAGCGAGGTCGATATCATCACCAGAAGCGGGATCAGGTAGTAGATGCAGAACAGCCCGAGCACCGCAAATAGCAGCGCGCGCATCAGGCTGTGATGCAGCCCCTTGCGCCGGACGATCCCGCCTGTGCTGCGTGCGCTCATCCGGTTGTCTTCCTCAGTTCCGAGTAGAGATAGGGCACGATGATCGCGATGACCGTCATAAGCATCATCGTGGCACTCGCCGCCGCCACGCCCAGCTCGCTGCGCTGAAAGGCGAAGGAATACATGAAGGTGGCGGGCATGTCGGTGGCATAGCCCGGCCCCCCGCCCGTCAGCGCGATCACCAGATCGAAGCTCTTGATCGCGAGATGGGCGAGGATGATGACGGTGGAGAGGAACACCGGTCGCAGCATCGGCAGCACGATCCCGGTATAAGTGCGCCACGGGCCCGCGCCGTCGATCGCCGCCGCTTTCAGCACCTCGTCATCGACCGAGCGGAGCCCGGCCAGAAACAGCGCCATCGCATAGCCGGAGCTTTGCCAGACGGCCGCGATCACCACCGTGTAGATCGCGTAATGCGAGTTCACCAGCCAGTCGAATCTGAAGCTCTCGAACCCGGCCTGATGCATCAACCGCTCCAGGCCGAGGCCGGGGTTCAGCATCCATTTCCAGACTGTTCCGGTGACGATGAAACTCAGCGCCATCGGGTAGAGGTAGATCGTGCGGATCACCCCCTCGATGCGCACCTTCTGGTCGAGCAGGATCGCCAGAAGGATGCCGATCGCCATCGAGATCGAGATGAACAGGCCCGAAAAGACAAACAGGTTGCGGATCGCCACGTACCAGCGCGGCGTCTGCCAGAGACGGACATATTGGCTCACCCCGTCGAATTGGTAGTCGGGCATCACCCCCGAGCGGGTCAGCGAGATATAGGCCGTCCAGCCGATGAAGCCGTAGACGAAGAACAAGCTCGCCGCGAACAGCGGAGAGACGACAATCGCGGGCAGGCGCCTTTCCAGCGCCCGCCCGAACCTTGCCATGGGGCCCGTCCTCCCGGACATTGCAGGCCCTAGTTTTCCTGCGCGCGCTTGACCGCGGCAGCGAGTTGCTTGACCGCGTCCTCGGAACTCATGTCGGAGTTGAAGAACGCCGTCACAAGATCGAGGAACTCGCCGCGCACCGAGCGGGGCACCGCCATCTCATGCGCCATCGACGGCACCAGCGTGTCGTTCTCGATCGCGGCCAGCAGGTCTTCGTGCGAGCGTTTGGCACAGGCGTCGAAATCATCGAGCGGCACGTCCGTGCGCGCCGGGATCGACCCTTTCGCGAGATTGAAGACCTTCTGGAACTCGGGCGACATGATCAACCGCGCCAGCACTTTCTGGCCCTCGATGCGGTCTTCTCCCTCCACCTTGAAGAAGGTGAAGCTGTCCGAATTCAGCACGAAGCCCTTGCCCGGCGTGGGCCAGCACAGGAAATCCTTTTCCGGAACCTTGCCCGCCGCGAGGAATTCGCCCTTGGCCCAGTCGCCCATGATCTGGAAACCGGCCTCGCCGCGCATCACCATCGCGGTCGCGAGGTTCCAGTCGCGGCCCGAGAAGTTCGGATCGACATAGCCACGCAGCTTGCGCAGCTGATCGAAGGATTTGACCATCATGTCCGAGGTCAGGGCCTCCGGATCGAGCTCCACTAGCGCCTTGCGGTAGAAATCGGCCCCACCGATTCCCAACACCACGTCTTCGAACAGCGTCGCGTCCTGCCAAGGCTGACCGCCATGGGCGAGCGGCACGATACCCGCCGCCTGCAGCTTGTCGGCGGCTGCGTTGAACTCGTCCCATGTCGTGGGCATGCCTTCGACGCCCGCTTTCTTCAGCACCTCGGGGTTGGCCCAGATCCAGTCGACGCGGTGGATGTTGACCGGGGCTGCGACGTATTTGCCTTCGTATTTCATGATTTCGGCCAGCGCCGGCGGCAACACATCGTCCCAATTGCCCTCATCCGCCACGGACTGGACGTCGTTGAGCGCGCCTTGCTGGGCCCATTCCTGAATGCCGGGCCCTTTGAGCTGCACGGCGGTCGGCGGGTTTCCGGCCACGACGCGCGCCCTCAGCGCCGTCATCGCGGCATCGCCGCCACCGCCCGCGATCGGCGAGTCGATCCATTCCCCGCCCTCGGCCTCGAAGGCTTTCTTCAGTTCTCCGACGGCCTTGGCCTCGCCCCCGGAGGTCCACCAGTGCAGAACCTCGACCGTGCCATCCGCCCGCGCGGCGCTGGCCGAGAGCGCGCCAGCGACACTCACCGCCGCCATCATGGCTTTACAAATATGCATGTTTTCCTCCTCCTCCCGGTCGCGCTTGCGGTGAAATTTCGCAGCCAGACCTGCGATCTAGGCTGGGGCGACATCGGTGAACCGTCATTGACCGGGATCAACGATCCGTGATCTGGGTGCGGCCGGGGAGGTTCTGCGGCATTCCTACGCAAGGCGAGACGATTGCGTAGGCCGCGGAAAGGCTTACCATCGACGTGGGATCACCGAAGGCCCCCGGGAATGCAGGAAACCGACGCCGCACCAGCATTTGTCGAAACCGCCGAGGCGGTGCTGGCGCGTCTGTCCGTGCCGTTTCCGGACGGGCTGTCCGCCGAGGAGGCCGCCGCGCGCCTCGCGCGCCACGGCCCGAACGCCCTGCGCCGTCAGAAACCGCGCAGTGCGCTCAGCATCTTGCTGCATCAGTTCCAGGGGGTGATCGTCGCGCTTCTCGTTCTGGCGACGGTGTTCTCGCTGGTCATCAACGATATCGTCGAGGCGTTGGCGATACTCGTCGTGCTGCTCCTGAACGGCGCGATCGGGTTCTTCACCGAGCTGCGCGCGACCCGTTCCATGGAGGCGCTGTTCAGCGTCGCCGAGGTCCGTACCCGGGTGCGCCGGGACGGGATGCTGCGCGAAGTCGACGCCCACGATCTGGTGCCGGGCGATCTCGTGATGCTCGAGGCGGGCGACGTTGTGACCGCCGATATGCGGCTGGTCGAAGCGTCGGGGCTTTATTGTGATGAATCCGTACTGACGGGCGAGTCTCTTCCGGTGCGCAAGATCACCGAAGCGTTGCCCTTCGACGTCGTGTTGGGGGATCGTTCCAATATGGCGTTCAAGGGCGCGGCCGTAACGCGGGGTGCTGGGATCGGCGTGGTGGTGCGCACCGGCATGGAGACCGAGATCGGCAAGATCAGCCAGCTCGCGATGGAGGCCAGCACGGAGCCCACACCGCTCGAACACCAATTGACGCGGCTCGGGCAGCGACTTGTCTGGCTGACGATCGCCCTCGCCGTCGCGATCATCGTCACGGGGCTGGCGCAGGGCCACCCGCTCACCGGTATGATCCAGACCGGGGTCGCGCTTGCTGTGGCCGCGATCCCCGAAGGTATTCCCGTCGTTGCCACGCTGTCGCTCGCGCGTGGGATGTGGCGGATGGTGCAGCGCAACGCCCTGATCAGCCGGTTGTCCTCGGTCGAGACGCTCGGGGCGACCACGCTGATCCTGACGGACAAGACGGGGACGCTGACCGAGAACCGGATGAGCGTGGTTCAGGTCTTGCTCGACGGGGGGAGCGTGAATCTGGACGGCCCGGATAGCGGAATAGCGGACGACCGTCTGCGCGCGGCGCTGCAGATCGGCATGCTGTGCAACAATGCCGAGCTGGGGGACGGCGAGGATGGCCGGATCGGGGATCCGACCGAACTGGCGCTACTGAGTGCAGCGCGAAAGCTAGGGGTGTCCGAAGACGGAGCAGATTCACGCCTGCTCCAGCATGCGTTCGAGACCGACAGCCTGATGATGGCGACGGTCCATGAACTTCCGCAGGGGGGTATGCTCTACGCGACAAAGGGCGCGCCCGAAGCGGTGATCGCTGCGTGCTCCGAGGTTCTGGGGCCGGAGGGTGCGCGTCCGCTGAGCGATGAGGACAAGGCAAGCTGGATCGCCCGCAACGCTGAAGCGGCGGGCGAGGGGTTGCGCGGGATCGGACTCGCTATGAAGCAGGCGGAGGGGACGGAGGAGGCCCCCTATGAAGGGCTGACGCTGGTCGGTGTCGCCTGTCTCGCCGATCCCCTGCGCAAGGATGTTCCGCCCGCGATCGCGGCCTGCCAGAGCGCAGGGATACGGGTGATCATGCTGACAGGGGATCACGCCGAGACCGCCGCACGCATCGCCAGAGATGCCGGGATCAGTGAGGACGGTGTAATGGCGATCGAGGGGAGAGAGCTGACAGGCCTCGATCTTGAGAGCGCCAGCGATGACACGCTCGACCGCCTGCGCAAGGCCAGCGTCTTCGCCCGCGTGGCCCCGGCGACGAAACTGGAGCTTGTCAGTTTCTACCAGCGCGAGGGGGAGACCGTCGCGATGACGGGCGACGGGGTGAATGACGCACCGGCGCTGAAGAAGGCCGATATCGGCATTGCGATGGGACAACGCGGCACCCAAGTCGCCCGCGAGGCGGCGCATATGGTGCTCAAGGACGATGATTTCGCAACCATCGTCGAGGCGGTGCGACAGGGCAGGGTGATATTCGGCAATCTCCGCAAGTTCATCGTCTACCTGATGTCGTGCAATCTCTCGGAGATCCTCGTGGTGGGGATCGCCGTGGGGGTGGGGCTCCCCGCGCCGCTCCTGCCCCTGCAGATCCTGTTTCTCAATCTCGTCACCGATGTCTTCCCGGCGCTTGCGCTTGGGATGGGGCATGGCGACGGACACGAAATGAGCCGTCCGCCCCGCGACCGTGCGGAGCCGATCCTCGCGAGGCGCGAATGGGAACGCATCGTCATTCTTGGGGTCATTGTAACCCTCGCGACGATGCTGGCCTTCGGAGGGGCGCTCTACGGTTTACAGCTTGCCCCCGGGGCCGCCGTCACGGTGGCCTTCGTCACCCTCGCGCTGGGCCAGCTTTGGAACGTGTTCAACATGCGGGAGGGGGACACTCACGCCCTGCGCAATGATGTGACGCGCAACCCTTATGTCTGGGGCGCGCTCGTGCTGTGTCTCGTGCTGATCGCGGGGGCGCTGTGGCTACCCGGACTCTCCGATGTGCTGCAGCTTCCGTCGCCCGGAATCGCGGGGCTGACGCTCGCCGGGGCGATGAGCCTGCTTCCGCCGCTGCTGGGGCATCTGGTCGTATCGCGCGCAACCCGCAGATAATTTCCGCTCCCGCGTTGAGCCACATCAATGAAACTGCCTTCTGTCTTCGCCTAGGGAAGATCATGGCCGTTCGTGACAGGGAGCGGTCTGTCGACTGGCATCACCTTGGGAGGAGGCGTGATGACTTGGGCGATCATCCAGAAGTCGGCCGCCGAACGCGCCGCCGCCACGCTCTCCGAGGAGGACCGCAAGGCGTTCACATGGGACACCGCGCGGGCGATGCTCGACGGGTTTCCCGATGGCGGATTAAACATCGCGCATGAGGCGGTGGATCGGCATGTCGCTGCGGGTCATGGGGATGACGAGGCGATCCTCTGGCTCGGCAAGGACGGCGAGCGGCAAAGTCTGAGCTATCGTGATCTCGCTGCCCGGACCGCGCGCTTCGCCAATGTTTTGACTGCGCACGGGCTGGAACCGGGCGACCGGCTCTTCGGTCTCGCCGGCCGGGTGCCCGATCTCTACGTCGCGGCGCTGGGCACGCTGAAGGCAGGGATGATCTTCTCGCCGCTGTTTTCCGCCTTCGGACCCGAGCCCCTGCGCACCCGGCTCGAGATCGGCGAGGCCAATGCGCTGATCACCACCGCCTCGATCTATCGCCGCAAGATCGCCGCGTGGCGGGACGAAATTCCCTCGCTCAAACTGGTGCTGATCATCGGCGACGAAGCGCCGGAGGGTTGCGTGGCGCTCGGCCCTGCGATGGCGGCGGCCTCGGAGTCGTTCGAGACGGTTCATACGGCACCCGAAGATCCCGCGTTGATCCATTTCACCTCCGGCACCACGGGCCGCCCGAAAGGCGCGGTGCATGTGCATAATGCGGTGGTAATGCATGCGGCGGCGGGCCGCTACGCGCTCGAACTGACGCCGGGCACACGCTACTGGTGTACCGCCGATCCGGGCTGGGTGACGGGGACATCCTTCGGGATCATCTCGCCGCTGGTGAACCGGGTGCGGATGATCGTTGATGAGGCCGATTTCGATCTCGACCGCTGGTACGGCATCCTCGAGCGCGAGCAGATCGAGGTCTGGTACACCGCGCCGACAGCGATCCGCATGATGATGCGCGCAGGGAAAGAGGCGGCCGCGCCTTACGATTTCTCGACACTGCGGTTCATGGCCTCGGTGGGCGAGCCGCTCAATCCCGAGGCCGTGGTCTGGGGCAACGAGGTCTTCGGCAAACCCTTCCACGACAACTGGTGGCAGACCGAGACCGGCGGGATCATGATCGCCAATACCCGCGCGATGGATGTGCATCCGGGCTCGATGGGCAAGCCGCTACCCGGGATCGAGGCGGGGATCGTGGAGCGTGTCGATGATGGGCTGCGCGACTGCAAGCCCGGCGAGATCGGCGAGTTGGCGCTGCGCCCCGGCTGGCCATCGATGATGCGCGCCTATCTGCACGAAGAGGCGCGCTACGAGAAGTGTTTCGTGGGTGGCTGGTATCTCTCTGGCGATCTCGCGATGCGCGACGCGGAGGGATATTTCTGGTTCGTCGGTCGCGCCGATGATCTCATCAAATCCTCCGGTCACCTGATCGGCCCCTTCGAGGTCGAAAGCGCGTTGATCGAGCATCCGGCAGTGGCCGAGGCTGCCGTGATCGGCCTGCCCGACGAGACCGCAGGCGAGGTCGTGAAGGCCTATGTCGCGCTCAATCCGGGGTTCGAGCCGTCCGAAGATCTCGAACGCGACATCCGGGGCCTTGCGCGCAAGAAGCTCGGCGCGGCGGTCGCCCCGCGCGAGGTGGTGTTCCGCAAGACCCTGCCGAAGACCCGTTCGGGCAAGATCATGCGCCGTCTGTTGAAAGCGCGCGAGCTGGGCCTGCCGGAAGGCGATATTTCGACGCTGGAGAGTGACGAGACATGACTGCCGACAAACCGCACCTGACCCATGACCACATCCGCGAATTGCTCACGGCGATGATCCGTGTGCGCCATTTCGAGGATAAATGCGCCGAGCTCTACACGCAGGAAAAGATCCGCGGCTTCCTGCACCTCTACGATGGCGAGGAGGCGGTGGCTTCGGGCGTGATCCCGCGGCTTGGCCCTGAGGATCGCGTGGTGGCGACCTATCGCGAGCACGGTCATGCGCTGGTTCGTGGCGTGCCGATGGAGCGCGTGATGGCAGAGATGTATGGCAAGGCCACCGGCGCCTCGGGCGGGCGGGGCGGCTCGATGCATATCTTCGATGCCGAACGGAATTTCTACGGAGGCAACGCGATCGTGGGGGGCGGGCTGCCGCTGGCCGTGGGCCTCGCGCTGCGCGACCGGATGATGGGTGCGCCCAATGTCACCGCCTGTTTCTTCGGCGAAGGGGCTGTGGCAGAGGGCGAGTTCCACGAGTCGATGAACCTCGCGCAGCTCTGGTCGCTGCCGGTGCTGTTCGTGTGCGAGAATAACGGCTACGCGATGGGTTCGGCTTTGGCGCGGACCGAGGCCGTGACCGACATCCGGCGCAAGGCGGCGGCTTATGGGTTCGCGACCGAGCAGGTGGACGGGATGGATGTGGTCGCGGTCGAGGCCGCCACCCGCCGCGCGCTCGCCGCGATCCGCGAGACTGGCAAACCCTATTTCCTCGAATGTCTGACCTATCGGTTCCGCGCGCATTCGATGTTCGACGCCCAGCTCTATCGCGACAAGGACGAGGTGGCCGCGTGGCGCGAGAAGGGACCGATCGTGCGGTTCCAGTCCTGGCTCTACGAGAGCGGGTTGATGCATCCCGAAGAGGTCGCGCAGATCGAGGCGGGGGTGGAGGACGAGATCGCCGCCGCCGTCGCCTATGCCGAGGGGAGCGAGTGGGAGCCGCTCGAGACGCTCACCCGCCATGTCATGGCCGAGGAACGCCCCGCGCCGCCCGCGCCGCCCGAACCCAGCGCCGAGACCGTCGAGATGACCTATCGCGAGGCGGTCAAGCAGGCCATCCGCGACGCGATGATCCGCGACGAGCGGGTCTTTCTGATGGGCGAGGATGTGGGTGCATATGGCGGTTGCTATGCGGTCTCGAAAGGGTTGATGGACGAATTCGGCGAGGACCGCATCCGCGACACGCCGCTGTCGGAGTCCGGCTTCACCGGGGCCGGGATCGGTGCGGCGGCCGCCGGGATGCGGCCCATCGTCGAGGTGATGACGGTGAATTTCTCGTTGCTCGCGCTCGACCAGATCATGAACACCGCCGCCACGATCCGGCACATGTCGGGCGGACAGTTCGGGGCGCCCGTGGTGATCCGTCTTGCGACCGGCGCGGGCAAGCAACTGGCGGCGCAGCATTCCCATTCGCTCGAAGGGTGGTACGCGCATATTCCGGGGCTGCGGGTTCTCGCGCCCGCCACGCTGGAGGACGCGCGCGGGATGCTCTGGACTGCGATCGAGGATCCCGATCCGGTGCTGATCTTCGAGAATGTCATGCTCTACAACATGACCGGGCAGATCGCCGCGAATGCGGGGCCGGTCGACATCGACAAGGCCGCGATCCGGCGCGAGGGCAAGGATATCAGCCTGATCACATATGGCGGATCGCTGTGGAAGACGCTCGAGGCCGCCGAGGCGCTGGCGGGCGAGGGGATCGAGGCGGAGGTGATCGACCTGCGCTGCCTGCGCCCGCTCGATGATGAGACGATCATGGCCTCGCTCGCGCGCACGCGCCGCGTGGTGATCGTGGACGAGGGCTGGCGGTCCGGTTCGCTCTCCGCCGAGATCGCGGCCCGGATCGGCGAGCAGGCCTTCTGGCACCTAGATGCGCCGGTGGGGCGCGTTTGCTCCGCCGAGGTGCCGATACCCTATCCCAAACATCTCGAGGACGCCGCCATTCCGCAGGTGCCCGCTATCGTCGCCGCCGTGAAGACGACGCTCGGGAAAGGGTGAGGCGATGGCCGTTTTCAAGATGCCCTCGCTCGGCGCGGATATGGAGGCGGGCAAGCTGGTCGAATGGCTGGTGAAGCCCGGCGATACGGTCAAGCACGGCGATATCGTCGCGGTGGTCGAGACCCAGAAGGGTGCGATCGAGATCGAGGTCTTCGAGGACGGTGTGGTCGAAAAGCTGGTGGCAGAGCTCGGGCAAGACCTGCCGGTTGGCGCGCCGCTTGCCGTTATCAAAGCGCCCGGGGAGGCGTCGGCGGAGACCTCTGAGGCCGCGCCGCCAGTTGCGCCGCAGTCCCCTACCGAACCGGTCGAACCGGAGGCAAGGATGGAGCTGCCAAGTGCGCCGCCTCCCGCTACCCCATCAGGGATCGCCGCCTCTCCTGCCGCGAAGGCACGCGCCGCGGAATTGGGGGTCGCGCTGGAGAGCCTGACCGGCAGCGGGCCGGGGGGCGCGATCGTGCTCGCCGATGTCGAGACGACGAAACCCGCCGCGACGCCGAGCCCGGCAGAAGATCGCGGCGCATATATCGCCGAGATGCGCAAGGCGATCGCCGCCGCGATGGCCCGGTCCAAACGCGAGATCCCGCATTACTACGTCACCCACACGGTCGATCTCAGCGCCGCGAGCGATTGGCTGAGCGCCGCCAATGCGAACCGCCCGCCCGAAGAACGCATCCTGATGGGCGCGCTTCTGATGAAGGCGATGGCACTGGCGGCTCGCGAAGAAAAGGCGGTGAACGGGCATTTCGGGGAGGACGGGTTCACGCCATCCCCGGCGGTTCATCTCGGCCTCGCAATCGCGCTTCGGGGCGGCGGGCTCGTGGCCCCAGCAATCCTCGATGCCGAAAAGAAAAGCCTGCAGGATTTGATGGAGGCGATGCGCGACCTCACGATGCGCGCTCGCGCCGGGCGGCTCAAAAGCTCGGAGATGAGCATGGCGACGCTGACCTTCTCGGCGCTTGGCGAGAGCGGGGTCGAGGCGATGGCCGGAATCATCGTGCCGCCGCAGGTCGCCATCGTCACCGCCGGTGCGCCCGGCCCGCAAGCATTGGTGCGAGACGGCAAGGTGGTTGCCGCGCAGGCCGTGACGCTGACCCTCGCCGCGGATCACCGCGTGAGCGACGGGCGGCTGGGCTCGAAATTCCTGACCGCGATCGACGCGAAGCTGCAAACGCCGGAGGAGCTATGACCGAAGATGAAATCCGCAGAGCCTATATCGAGGAGCTCGTGCGCGTCGCTCCCGATCTCGATCCCGCCGAAATCGCGGGGTCCGATCATCTTCAGGACGATCTTGAACTCGACTCGATGGATATTCTGAATTTGGTGATTGCGCTCGATAAACGCTTCGGCGTCGAGATTGCCGAAGCCGAGTATCCCCAGATCGCCACCCCGGATCTTGCTGCGGGGTTTCTCGCGTCGCGGATGTGAGAGGGAGGGGCGCAGCCGTATCTGGCGGAGCTGCTTTATCGGAAGTCCTGCGGGGGGCTGGATAGGGCTGCAAGCAGTCCGGCACCCCCCGCAAGAAGCCTCAGAGCCGCTGCAGCGGGATGCGCAGGCTGATCGAAAGCACATGCGCGTCGTTCTCGAAGGTCAATGGAGCGACCGGCGATTCACCACTCGTCAGCGGCGTGCTGCCGCCCTTCGCGGTCCCGAAGCTGTAATAGCGATAGGACATCTCGAGGATCGCCGGATGCTTGCCGGGAGCCGTCAGTTGGTAGGCCATGCCGATGCCGAGCGAATAGGCGAAATCGCCGTGGGTGTCGCCCGAGAAGGTCCGGTCTACGGGATTCTTCGCGGTATTCGTCCGCGTCCAGTCGCTGACCTTGTTGTTGGCGTAACCAAGCCCCGCCACGACGAAAGGATGCAGGCGGGAATTGACGCCCATCTGCTCGAACGGGGAATAGTAGAGATTACCCATCACCGCGCTGGTCGAAACCGAAGCCGAAGTGATGTCGGCATGCTCGCCGCTGGTCGTGTGCGGACCGGTCGTCGTGGCCGAGCCAGTCGTGAGGACGCTGACATCACCGCGGAAGCCGTTCATCCAGTCATAGCCGAAGGCGATCTCTCCGAAGCCACTCGTATCGTTGCTCAGGTTGAAATCGATCCGCGGATCGGACTGTCCGGGCGGGAGCCAGTGCTCGTCGGAGGGTCGGGTGTTTGCGACCCCGAGCCCGAAGCGTACGTAAGGTCCGTAAGTGACGCTTGCCGTGCCCACCTTGAAGAAGTTGGCCGAGTCTTGTGCCGTAGCAGCCGCCGGGGCCGCAAGGCTGAAGACAAGGGCGCAGGCCGCAGCCAGCTTCGTTGAAAATTCCATCTCGATGCCTCTCTGTCCGTCTTTAGTCATTCGCCGGGTCGGATATCCCCATGTCGCGGGATAATGATCTCCGAACCGTGCAAGCAGAAGTGAAATTCTCTGCCCACGCTTTACGCGAGGGCAGAGTGTTGCCTAGGTTCCATAGAGTCTCAGCCGTCATGCCCGGCGAGAACCGCGATCCGCACCGCTTCGGCTTGCGCGGCGAGACTGGTCGCTGCCGCGCCCGTCACCGGCTGGCCGAGAATGGTCGTCACCGCCGTCACCGTGGCGGCCGTGATCGGCACGGTCTTGTCCGAGGCCGTGCCCAGGAAAATCGCCTCCAGCGTCGCGGTGTTGTTCGTCACCCCGAGACTCGAGAGCGCCGAGCTGCCATCCAGCGTGTCCTTGAGAAGGGCGAGGTTTTGCAGTGGCGAGTCGATGAAAGAGACGTTGTCCCAGTTCAGCGAAAGCTGGTCGATCGCCTGATTGAGCGGCAGGTTGTAGAACGAAACCATGGTCGGCGAAATCGTCGCCAGGGCTTCCTCATAGGCGCGCTGAAGCACGTGATCGGGTGAACGCGCCACGTTCAGCCGCCCGAGCTCGACCTCCGGAATTCCTTCGCTGGACCAGACGGGCTTGGTGCCGCGCGTGCCCGACGGGGTGCCGGCTTGCGGACCCTTGCCCTCGGAATCGGGGCCGGGGCCGCCCTGACCCTGCCCGGAAGAGCCGCTGGCGCCGCCATGGCCGCCGCTCTCCTCATGCGTGCCGTCGTCCTCGTGGCCGCCGCTGCTCGAGCCATGGCCAGCCTCGCCGGTCTTGCCCTTCTGCTGGCCGCCATCCGTGTGATCGCCATCGGTATGCGAGCCGCTGTCCTGCGCAAGAGCGCTCGGCACGGACAGATGGAATGTTCCGAAGGTCGGGCCGGGCTGCACGGTAAAGCCCAGCCCCGCGATGAGCGCGATGCCGGCTACGGTCGTTGCGCGTTTTGCAGTCTTGCGTGTCATGACTGCCTCCTTGTTATGTTGGAAATGGGTCTGTCGACCCGGACCCCGCGCCGACGGGCGGGTCCGGGCTTTTGCGTTTCAGATGCGATCAGCCGTGCCCGGCGAGGATCGCGATGCGAACGGCCTCGGCATCTGCAGCGAGGGATGCCGCTGCGGTGCCCGTCACCGGAACCCCGAGGATCTGCGTCACCGCGATTACCGTATCGGTCGAGATCGGGACGGTCTTGTCCGACGCCGCGCCGAGGAAGATCGCCGCGAGCGTGTCGGCATCATTCGAGACGCCGGAACTCGCGAGCGGCGTCGAGCCGTCGAGCGTTGCCTGAAGAAGGCCGAGGTTCTGCAACGGCGAGTCGATGAAGCTCACGTTGTCCCAGTTCAGCGAAAGCTCCTCGATCGCCTTGTCCAGCGACAGGTTGTAGAAGGAGACCATCTCGGGCGAGATCGACGCGAGTGCTTCTTCATAGGCCTGATCGATTACGTGCTCGGGCGAGCGCGCGACGTTCAGACGACCGAGTTCGACCTCCGGAATTCCTTCCTGCGACCAGGTCGGCTTGCCGCCGCCCGAAGAGGAGGGGGCGCCTGCCTGCGGCCCCTTGCCGTCGGAATCTTCTCCCGGGCCGCCTTGTCCCTGACCTTGCGATTGCCCGGTCTGAGCGCCTTTGCTGCCCTGACCCTGACCGCCTTGATTTCCCTTGCCGGTCCCTTGGCCGCCGGACTCCTGTGCATTGGCCGCGAAGCTTAGCGGACCGGTGACCGGTGCCTGCCATGCGATCGCGACTCCCAGCGCCGCTGCAAGAGCGACGAGCGAGACGCGAGATTTGCCCGTGAACAATGGATTACGCATTTCATCTTCCTCCACTTTGATGACGCATGGAACCCGCGTCGATCAGAGAAAATCACAGGAGAAGAGAGCGAACTTTGATTCCTATCAATATGATGAATATTTCTATCTAACCGCGTCACAGACCGACTCCGTGCTTCTCGATCCTCGTCTGCCACGATCGAGGTTGCGACCGCACTTCATGGATCTCGGCGGCAAGTTCCGGGCAATTTGGCGCCTGAGCGACGACCGGCTTTCAAGACCTGAGCGACGACCAGAAAGTCTCTTCCGCGAGGTTGTAATTGCCTTGCAGGCGCATCGCCTTGATTTGCAATTCGCAGACCGGAAGTTCCGTGGAGAGATCGACCAGATGTCCCGCCGTGATCGGCTCCAGCGCGAGCGATTCCGGGACCCACGCGACCCCCATGCCGATCACCGCCATCTCGACCGCCGCCAGCGTCAGTGCCGTCTCGACCTTGGGCGCATAGCGGATCGCCGGGCTGAGATAGGGCAGGATGCTGCGCTCCATCACTTGGCCGAAGAAAACGTCCGAGGGGTAGGCGATGTAAGGCGTCTCTACGGGACCGGCGCCCTCGGGCGCGGCTTTCGGTAGGCTGGAGTTGAAGACCGGGATCAGCCGGTCGGTGCCGATCGTGATCTCCTCGAGAAAATCGGCACGGGCGTCGTCTCTTTCGTCCGGCGTGCGGTAGACGATCGCGACATTGGCCTGCCGCGAGAGCAGTAGCCCCGTGCAGGCGTCGAGATTGGCCGAGCGCAGGCGGACATATATCCCCTCGCGCTCTGTCGGCATCTTGCGCAGGATCGATGGTATATGCCCGGTGGTCAGCGAGTGCTGGCAGGCGATCACCACGCGGTTGCTTGCCACGCTGTCGCCGCGCCGCAGATCGGCGACGAGCTGACGCAGCCCGTTCGACAGCTGCATGATTTGCTCTCGCTGTGCCCGCGTCGTCGGCTTGAGACGGATCGGCTTGTGCGAGCGGTCGAACAATTCGACGCCGACGAAATCCTCGATCTGCTTAATTCGGCGCGAGAATGCGGATTGCGTGAGCATCCTGCGCTCGGCTGCGCCGCTGAAAGATCCCGTATCCTCGATCGCGAGGATGTCTTCGAGCCATTCCAGTCGCATATCGCCCCTAACTTGCAAGAAGTGCAAAACATATCAAGAATTTCGAATTTGCATAGGGGATTGATCTGCGCAACGCTCGATACAGACAAGTTACCCAAGGAACTCCATATGCATCTCGCTCGCTTTCCCCGCGTTCACCTGGCGCATCTGCCGACCCCTCTCGAAAAGCTTGATCGCCTCTCGAAAGAGCTGGGCGGGCCGGAAATCTGGATCAAGCGGGACGACTGCACGGGCCTGTCGACCGGTGGCAACAAGACGCGCAAGCTGGAATTTCTGATGGCCGAGGCGCAGGCGATGGGCGCCGATACCGTGATGACCCAGGGCGCGACCCAGTCGAACCACGCACGCCAGACGGCGGCGGCTGCGGCGAAGCTCGGGATGGCCTGCCATATCCTGCTTGAGGATCGCACCGGCTCGAACGACGCCAATTACAACGAGAACGGCAACGTGCTTCTCGACCATCTGCATGGGGCGACGACGTCGAAACGGGCGGGCGGCAAGGACATGCAGGCCGAGATGGAGGCGGTCGCCGAGAAGCTGCGCGGCGAGGGCCGGACGGTCTACGTCATTCCCGGCGGTGGCTCCAACGCGACCGGCGCGCTCGGCTATGTGAACTGCGCCTTCGAACTGGTCGGGCAGGCGAATGACCGCGGGCTGGTGATCGACCATATCGCGACGGCGACCGGCTCGGCGGGCACGCAGGCCGGGCTGATCACCGGACTCAAGGCGATCAATGCCGGGATCCCGCTGACGGGGTTCGGGGTGCGCGCGCCGAAGGACAAGCAGGAGGCCAATGTCTTCGCGTTGGCGCAGAAGACCGCCGAGAAGCTGGGCTGCCCCGGTGTGGTGGCCCGCGAGGACGTGGTGGCCGATTGCAGCTATGTCGGCGAGGGTTACGGCATCCCGCGAGAGGATACGCTGGAGGCGATCCGCATGTTCGCGCAGCTCGAAGGGATCCTTCTCGATCCGGTCTATTCCGGCAAGGGCGCGGCCGGGCTGATCGACTATTGCCGCAAGGGGCATTTCAAGAAAGGCGAGCGCGTGGTCTTCCTGCATACCGGCGGCGCCGCGGCGCTGTTCGGCTACGAGACCGTCTTTGCCGAGGCCAACAAAGCCCTCGTGGTGGCCTGAGATCATGATCCGGCCGCGCTTCTCCAAGAGCTTCACCCAGCAGCCCCCGATCCCCGAGGAGGGGATCGAGGCGGCCGTGGCGGTGATGCGCTCGGGGCGGCTGCATCGCTACAACCATGCACCCGGCGAGGCGAGCGAGGTGGTGGAGCTGGAGCGCGAATACGCGCAATGGCAGGGCGCGCGCTATTGCCTCGCGGTGGCTTCGGGCGGACAGGCGATGCAGATCGCCCTGCGCGCCGCGGGGGTGATGCCGGGCGATCGCGTGCTGACCAACGCCTTCACGCTCGCCCCGGTGCCGGGCGCGATCGCGGCGGTGGGGGGCGTCCCGGTTCTGGTCGAGATCACCGAGGATCTGGTGCTCGACCTCGAAGCGCTGGCGACGAAGGCTGCGCAAAGCGGCGCGCGGCACCTTCTGCTGTCGCATATGCGCGGTCACCTGTGCGACATGGACCGTCTGATGGAGATCGCGACGGCGCATGGGCTGAGCGTGATCGAGGATTGCGCCCACACGATGGGGGCGCGGTGGAACGGTCGGTTGTCCGGCTCTTTCGGGCTGGCGGGGTGTTTCAGCACCCAGACCTACAAGCACATGAATTCCGGCGAGGGAGGCTTGCTGACCTCGGATGACGCCGAATTCATGGCGCGCGCGACGGTCCTGTCGGGCTCCTACATGAACTACGAGAGCCATGGGGCAGGGCCCGCGCCCGAGATCTACGACAAGATCCGGCTGGAGACGCCCAACATGTCCGCCCGGATGGACAATCTGCGCGCGGCGATCCTGCGCCCGCAGCTTCGCCAGCTGGAACAGAGTGTTGCCGCGTGGAACGCGCGCTACGATCTGGTGGCCGATGGGCTGACGCGCTCGCCCGCGATCTGCCTGCCGCGTCGACCGAAGGCGGAATTCTATGTCGGCTCCTCGATCCAGTTTCGGGTGCCCGGCCTTGCGCCTTCCGAGGCCGAGGTCCTGATCGCGCGGCTTGCGGAGGCGGGGGTCGAGGTGAAATGGTTCGGGGCCGATCAGCCCCGGGGCTTCACCTCCGATCATCGCAGCTGGCGCTACGTCGCCGCGCAGGAGCTGCCCCAGACCGATGCGGTTCTCGCCAGCCTCTTCGATATGCGCCTGCCGCTGACGTTCAGCCTCGAGGATTGCGCGCATCTCGCAGGTCACATCGTCGATGCAGTCGAGAGCGTCCGCGCCAGGGTGAGCGCATGATGCGGCGGGTCGGAATTCTGGGCGGCATGGGACCGGAGGCGACGATCCTGGTTATGCAGAAGGTTCTGGCCAGCGTGACGGCGCGCGACGATGCCGATCATGTGCCGCTGATCGTGGATCAGAACCCGCAGGTCCCCTCGCGTATCCGCCACCTGATCGAAGGTACGGGCGAAGATCCGGGCCCGGTTCTCGCCGACATGGCGCGCCGGCTGGTGGCAGGCGGGGCGCAGGCTCTCGCGATCCCCTGCAACACCGCGCATCACTACCTGCCCGCGATCCGCGCGGCGGTCGACGTGCCGGTGCTCGACATGGTGGAGCTGTCGGTTGCCCGGGCCGCACGCTTGGCCGGGCAGGGTGGTAGGGTCGGCGTTCTTGGCTCACCCGCGCTGCGCAAGGTGAAACTCTTCGATTCAGCCGCAGCGCGACACGGGCTGGACCTGCGCTACAGCGAGGCGGAAGACGATCTTCTGGCTGCGATCCGCCAGATCAAGGCGGACGGCCCGCAACCGGGCGCGCGCGAAAAACTGGCGGCCGCCTCGAGCGCGTTGTTCGAGCGCGGCGCAACTGTGCAGATGATCGCCTGCACCGAATTTTCGCTTATTCCGGAGGCAGTCTGTCCCCGGGCGGACGTATTTGACACGCTCGACGAGCTGGTCAGTGCTATCGTCGCCTTTGCGACCGCACCGGCGGAGGGGCGCAGCGATAGTGGAACGCGATAACCATCAAAGCGAGAGATACATCTCGCAATGTTACCAACGGAGGTTCTGACATGAACAAATTCAACAAGATGATGATGACGGCGGCGGCCGCGCTGACGCTCTCGACGTCCGCGCTCTGGGCCGAGACGATGACGATCGGGACGTTCAGCGATCCGACCCCGATGAACGCCGCGCGCGCCGAAAAGGCTTTCGAGAAGGCCACCGGCTGGACGATCGAATGGCGGGTGTTCAACTCGGGCACCGACGTGATCGCAGCCATGGCCTCGGGTGACGTCGAGGTCGCGGAACTTGGCTCCTCGCCGCTGGCGATCGCCGCGAGCCAGGGCGTCGACCTGCAAATGTTCATGGTGTCCTACGCGATCGGCGATTCCGAGAGCCTGATCGCGCATAACGGCTCGGGCATCAAATCGCTGGAAGATCTGAAGGGCAAGCGCGTCGCGGTGCCGGTGGGCTCCACCGCGCATTACTCGCTGATGGGCGCGATTTCCCATGCCGGGATGAAGGAATCCGATCTGACCATCATCTCGATGCCGCCGGACCAGATCGCCGCCGCATGGGATCAGGGCACGATCGACGCCGCTTTCATCTGGCCGCCGGTGCAGACAAATATCCTCGAGACCGGCAGCCGTATCGTGAGCGCCGCCCAAACCGCGAAATGGGGCTATCCGACCTTCAACGCATGGACCGTGAACACCAAGTTCGCCGAGTCCCACGAGAAGGAAATGGTGGCCTTCGCCAAGGCGATGAACGCGGCGAACAAGGCCTATCTGGACGATCCCTCGGCCTGGACGCCCGATAACGAGAAGGTCAAGGAGATCGCCAGCGTGACCGGCGCGGGCGCCGACCAGATCCCCGGCATTCTCAAGGGCTACACCTTCGTGCCGCTGTCCGAACAAGTCAGCGACACCTGGCTTGGCAATGCCGCGAACATCATGAAATCGACCGCGGAATTCCTGAAATCCGCGGGCCGCATCGACAGTGTCGCCGACGATTACTCGGCCTTCGTGAATACGAAGATCGCCGAAGACGCCCTGAAGTGAAACAGTCTTTCCTGCCCGGGTATACGATCCGGGCAGGACCAAGAAACCGAGAGGGAGCAGCGACGTGGGATTAAATGTCGAGGACGTATCGGTCGTCTATCCAGCGGCGGATGGTCGCCCGCCCGTCGAGGCCTTGAGCCGGATCAACCTGACAATCGAGGACGATGAATTCGTCGTGGCGCTCGGCGCATCGGGGTGTGGGAAATCCACGCTTCTCAACCTGATCGCGGGGTTTCTGTCGCCGTCCTCGGGGGCGCTGATGCTCGATGGCGAGCAGGTCTCCGGCCCGGGCGCGGACCGCGCGGTGGTGTTTCAGAAACACGCGCTCCTGCCTTGGCTGAACGTTTTGGACAACGTGGCTTTCGGCCTGCAGATCCAGGGCGTCGCCGAGGCCGAGCGCAAGAAGGTCGCCAACAGGTTCCTGAGCATGCTCGGGCTCGACGGGTTTCAGGGCGCACCGGTGTACTCGCTTTCCGGCGGGATGCAGCAGCGCGTCGGCATCGCCCGCGCGCTTACCTGCGATCCGCGCGTTCTGCTGATGGACGAGCCGCTGGGCGCGCTCGACGCGCTGACCCGCGAAAAGGCGCAGGAACTGATCCTGAACATCTGGAACGACACCCATAAATCGGTCTTCTTCATCACGCATAGCGTGGAGGAAGCACTGTTCATGGGCACCAAGCTGGTGGTCATGTCGCCGCGCCCGGGGCGGATCACCCACGTATTCGACCTGCCGTTCTCGCGGCAGTTTCTCGATGGGATGCCCGCCCGACAGGTGAAGGCCTCCCCGAAATTCATCGAACTTCGCGAAGAAGTCCTGAAGATCATCTTCGCCGACGAAGAGGCCGCGGCATGACGGAGCAAACAACTCAAACCCCGACGAAACCGCCCGGACTTTGGGCGCGGATTTCCCGCTCGCGCGCGACCAAGCCCGGCCAGACCTACGGCGTCCCGGGGCAGGGCAATACGCTGTGGCTCTCGATTGGCTCGATCCTGTTTTTCTTCTTCGTCTGGTGGCTCGTGACCTTCATGGGCTGGGTGAAGCCGCTCTTCGTGCCCTCGCCGATGGCGATCGTGTCGAAGTTTCTCTCGGTCTGGAGCGACGGCTATACTGGCACCTCGTTTCTCGATCACGTAGTGATCTCGACCGTGCGAGTCTTCGGCGCCTTCCTGCTGGCTTGCGTGATCGGGATTCCGTTGGGGCTCGCGATGGGGATGAGCCCGATCATGCGCGGCATTTTCGACCCGCCGATCGAGTTCTACCGGCCGATTCCGCCGCTCGCCTACCTGCCGCTGATGATCATCTGGTTCGGCATCGGCGAGACCTCCAAGGTCCTGCTGATCTTCCTGTCGGTCTTCGCGCCGGTCGTGCTGGGGGCGCGCTCTGGCGTGAAATCCGCCGCGATCGAGCAGATCCACGCCGCCTATTCCTTCGGTGCGACACGCTGGCAGGTGATGCGCCATGTCATCATGCCCTCCGCGATGCCGGAGATCCTGACGGCGATGCGGATCGGGGTCGGCTTCGGCTGGACCACGCTGGTCGCCGCGGAGATGGTCGCCTCGACCAAGGGGCTTGGCTACATGGTGCTCTCCGCCAGCCAGTTCCTGCAGACACCGGTCGTGATCATGGGGATCTTCGTGATCGCCGCGATCGCCTTCGCTTTCGATCTCTTGATGCGCTTCGTCGAGCGTCGCCTCGTGCCCTGGAAGGGCAGAATGTAACGGGAAGAACCACCATGATCTACTTGAAGAAAGCCGTCCGGACAGCCGAGACGGATCAGGAAGGCGTGCATGACATCGTCTCGAAGATGCTGGCGAAGATCGCGGCCGGCGGCGAGGACGCGGCGCGTCACTATGCAAGAGAACTCGACAAATGGACCGGCCAGATCGTCGTCACCCCGGAGCAGCGCGCCGCCGCCAGCGCCGCCGTGCCCGAGCAGCTCAAGGCCGATATCCAGTTTGCCCATAACAACGTGCGCCGCTTCGCCGAGGCGCAGCGCGCGACGGTCACCGATTGCACGATCGAGATACTTCCGGGCCTGACCGCCGGGCAGAAGCAGATCCCGGTCTCGGCCACCGGTTGCTACGTGCCCGGCGGGCGCTACAGCCACGTTGCCAGCGCGATCATGACGATCACCACTGCCAAGGTCGCGGGCGTGCCCCACATCACCGCCTGTTCGCCGCCGCGGCCCGGTCTCGGCATCCCGCCCGCGATCCTCTACGCGATGGACCTGTGCGGCGCCGACGTGATCCTTTCGATGGGCGGCGTGCAGGGGGTGGCCGCGATGGCCAATGGTCTGTTCGGCCTGCCAAAGGCGGATATCCTCGTCGGACCCGGCAACCAATATGTCGCTGAGGCCAAGCGGATCCTCTTCGGCCAGATCGGCATCGACATGTTCGCTGGCCCGACCGACAGCATGGTGATCGCCGATGCGACGGCGGATCCCGAGATGGTCGCCTATGATCTGGTGGGGCAGGCGGAGCATGGCTACAACTCGCCCGTCTGGCTCGTCACCTCCGATCGCGCTCTGGCCGATCAGGTCATGCGCCTCGTGCCGGAGCAGATAGAGACCCTGCCGGAACTCAATCGCCACAGCGCGAAAGCGTCCTGGGCGGATTTCGCGGAAGTCATCCTGTGCGACGGCGCCGAGGAGATGGCGCGGTTCGCCGATCAACTCGCGCCCGAGCATCTGCACGTGCAGTGTCGGGATCTCGACTGGTGGCTGGCCCGGCTGAAATCCTACGGCTCGCTGTTTCTCGGCGAAGAGACGACCGTAGCCTTCGGTGACAAGACATCGGGCCCCAATCATGTGCTGCCGACCTCTGGGGCCGCGCGCTACACTGGCGGGCTCTCGGTGCACAAGTTCATGAAGACGATCACTTGGCAGCGCGCCACCCGCGAGGCGGCCCGACCGCTCGCGGAGGCGACGGCACGAATCTCGCGGCTCGAAGGGATGGAGGGGCATGCGCGGTCCGCCGATATCCGGCTCTCCAAGTTCTTCCCCGAGGAACATTTCGACCTGCGTCCGGCGCAGGTCCAGGGCTGACGCGGAGCGCGGACGGAGAAGGGAGGCAGGGATGCCGGAATTGTCCTTCACCCGGGCAGGCAACGGGCCGCCCCTCGTCCTCGTGCACGGCTATCTCGGCGGCAGCGCAATGTGGGACGCGCAGCTTGCGCATTTCAGCCCGTTCCGCGATGTCATATGTCCCGATCTCGCGGGGTTCGGGGCAAGCGCAGCGCTGGAGGCGCCCGAGAGCATCGAAGGTCACGCGCGCATGGTGCTCGGACTTCTCGACCGGCTCGAGGTCGAGCGCTTCGATCTTCTCGGCCATTCGATGGGCGGCATGGTCGTGCAGGAGATGATCCGGCTGGCCCCCGCGCGCATCCGCAAGCTGATACTCTACGGCACCGGGCCGCGCGGCGTGATGCCGGGGCGGTTCGAGACGATCGCGCAATCCCGTGAACGGCTTCTGCGCGACGGGGTGCCCGCGACCGCGCGGCGGATCGCGGCGACATGGTTCCGGCAGGGAGAGGCGGCGGAGGGTTTTCCGCTCTGCCTGTCGCTCGGGCAGAAGGCGCGCCAGCAGGCCGCACTCGCAAGCCTCACGGCCTGGGAAGCTTGGGATGGCACGCCCGCTCTTGGCGCGATTGCAAGCCCGACCCTCGTCCTTTGGGGCAGCCGCGACCGCTCCTATGACTGGACGCAGCCCGAAGCGCTCTGGCGCGGCATCCCGGGGGCGGATCTCGCCGTGATGCCCGGCTGCGCGCATAACGTTCACATGGAGAAACCGGACCGGTTCAACAGGCTGGTCGGCGATTTCCTGGATGCGGCAGACTTTTAGCAGGACGCTGAAATCGCCGCGCCGCGACGGGAAGCCGGAAAACAGAAAGCCCAGAGCGAACTCTGGGCTTTGATCTTTGAAATCAATCTCTTGCGAGAACTTTGGCTGCCGGCGGTAAGGAGTTGATCGGTCTTGCCTTCATGCTTAAGGCATTGCATGCGTTATTGTTTTTCTGCGTGGCCTCTTGGTTTTTGCTACATCTGGGTGTTCCAGGGCTAGATATTCGAATTCGGCGCGACAGGGAATTTTTCGGTAGTCCGCACAGGTGATTAAGCCAATAAATCTCCCGGGTTGATAGAAGGGTCGGCCTAGCGATTTCACCGTCGCCCGCAGCAGGAGCACCCCGCCGCTACCGTGGCCGGATTTTACTCCGCCGTTGACAAGGCCCGGATGCGCGCAATGATCGCCGCTCATGACAATACCTCCGACACGCTGACCGAGCTGATCCAAACCTCGCGCAGCCTGCGGCAGGACGAAATCACCGAGGAGATCGTGGAGCTTGCCACCGCAAGCCCGCCGGTTCGGTAATCGAGGAGGAGCCGATGTCGGAGACAATCGAAGGGGAACGCACCAAGCCCCAGCCCGCCGATGACGTGGCGCGCGAGGTCGATCTGCCGTGGTGCGAGCCCAAGCCCAGCCACGAGGATGTCCGCGCCCCCGATCTGACCCGCGAGATCATGGCGCATCCGAATTACTTGCAGGCCGATGAGGATGTCGATTTCCTCAACCGCGACGACATGCGCGGCGCGCGCCTGCAGCTCGATTACCAGAAGGCCGAGACGCTGCTGCGCGAACAGGGCATCGCCCATTCGATCGTGGTCTTCGGCGGCACCCGGATCCCCGAACCGCAAGCCGCGCATGAGAAGCTGGCCGAGATGGAGGCCCGCAGCGCGGCCGATCCGGGCAATGACGATCTGACGCGACGCGTCGAGATTGCCAGACGCGTCGCCGCGAAAAGTCGCTATTACGACGTCGCCCGCGAATTTGGCCGGATCGTCGGTGCGCGCGAGGGCCCGCATGGCAACCGGCTGGTGATCGTCACCGGCGGCGGGCCGGGGATGATGGAGGCCGCCAATCGCGGCGCCTATGATGCGGGCGCGCGCACGGTGGGGCTCAATATCACGCTCCCGCACGAGCAATTCCCCAACCCCTACATCACGCCCGGCCTGTGTTTCCGCTTCCGCTATTTCGCCCTGCGCAAGCTGCATTTCCTGATGCGCGCGCGGGCGCTCGTGGTGTTTCCGGGCGGCTATGGCACGCTCGACGAACTGTTCGAGACGCTCACGCTGATCCAGACCCGCAAGATCCGCCCGCTGCCGGTGATCCTTGTCGGGCGCGAGTATTGGAGCCGGGTCTTCGATCCGGATTTCCTTGTGGAGGAGGGGGTGATCGACCCCGAGGACCGCGACCTGTTCTGGTATGCCGAAAGCGCCGAGGAGATCTGGGAGGATATCGGGCGTTGGTATGCGCAGTTCGGTCGCAATATCGACGAACCAATGGGAGGAGAGGATGAAGATTTCATTTCACGGTGCCGCGCATGAGGTGACGGGCTCCTGCCATCTCGTCGAATGCGCGGGGCGCAAGATCCTGATCGATTGCGGCATGTTCCAGGGCCGCTCGGAACTGGTCGAAGACAACGCCGCGAAATTCGGCTTCGAGCCCTCAGAGATCGACATGGTATTGCTGACCCATGCCCATCTCGATCACTGCGGGCGGCTCCCGCTTCTGGTCAAGCGCGGCTTCAAGGGCGAGATCATCGCGACCTCGGCCACGCGCGATCTGGCGCGACTGGTGATGCTCGACGCGGCGCATCTGCAAGAGGAAGAGGCGCGCCGTCATCACCGCCATGGGCGGCGCGGCGGGTCGCGTGAGGCGCTTTACGACACGATGGATGCGCTCGACGCGGTCGATCGGTTCGGGCGCAACGCGACTTATCGCAAGACGCTATCGCTGTTTGACGGGATCGAGGCGACCTTTTTCGACGCGGGCCATATCCTCGGCTCGGCCTCGATCCGGCTTGACCTGACCGAGCATGGCCGCAGCCGAAAGGTTCTGTTCTCGGGCGATCTGGGCCCCGACAATCGTCCGCTTCTCAACGATGCCGACCCGCCGGAGGATGCAGATATCGTGGTGATGGAAACCACCTATGGCGAGCGCGACCATCGCGGGCTCGAGGCCTCGATCGCGGAATTCCTCGCCGCGATCCGCGCGACCACGGGGCGGGGCGGCAATGTCATCATCCCGACCTTCGCGCTGGAGCGTGCGCAGGAGTTGCTGTGGTTCCTGCGCGAGGGGATGGCCTCGGGCGAGATCGAGAAATCGCTGCGGGTGTTCCTCGACTCTCCGATGGCGATCTCCGCGACCCGGATCTTCGCGCGCCATGACGAGGCGCTGCGCCCGGAACTGGCCAATATCATCCACAAGGGGCGCGACCCGTTCCAGCTGCCCGAGCTGCATTTCACCCGCGAGACGCAGGATTCGATCGCACTCAACGAGATCCGCTCGGGCGCGGTGATCATGGCGGGTTCGGGGATGTGCACGGGCGGGCGCGTGCGCCACCACCTGCGCCACAATCTCGCGCGGCAAGAAAGCGCGGTGATCTTCGTGGGTTACGCCGCCGAAGGGACGCTCGCGCGGATCATCGTGGACGGGGCGAAACATGTGAAACTCTTCGGCGAGGAGATCCCGGTGCGTGCGCAGATCCACACGATCAACGGCTTTTCCGCCCATGCCGACCAGAGCGATCTGAAACGCTGGCTGGCCCGCACCCGCCACCCGGAAAAGATCTTCCTCGTGCATGGCGAGAAGAAGTCGATGGAGGTCTTCGCGAAAGGGCTCGACCCGGCGAAGGTCGTTATGCCCGAGCTGCATCAGAGCTTCGAGCTCTAGCCGCGCTCACAGCCCCGGCAGGTCGATCGCGACGGCCGCGTGATCGCTTGCATGGGGGCGGTGGCGGCCGATGCCGGGCAGGCGCTCGCCCTGATAGCGGGCGGCCTCGGTGCCCAAGCCCTTGCGCAAGATACGCGGCACCGCATCGGGGTAGCGCGCGGCGAGCGCGGGCGAGGCGAACAGCACATCGGGGCAATGGTAGCGCGCCGAATGGGGGTCGTAATAGGTCCAGCGTTCGGGCCGGGGCATCCGCGCCATCAGATCCACGCTGAACCCGTGTTCAAGCGGCGCCGTCGCGCGGGGCAGAGGTAGCTCGGAGTCGTCGGGTTCGTTGAGATCGCCAAGGATCAGCCAGAGCGCTTCGGCCGGATTGTCGAAGTGCTGCTCGATCAGCGCCCGCGTCGCCAGCGCCTCGAGGTGCCGGGTGCGCCAGGCGGCGGCCTCGTCGGGGTAGGGCGATTTGAAATGCGTGATGAACAGCGTCAGCGCGCCCACTTCGACCATCAGGCAATCGCGCCGGAAGATTGGCATCTCGGGATCGACGCCCTCGGGCAGATCCAGCCCCAGATCGCCCGGCGTCAGCGCGGCGTGACTGCGCACCGCTCCCAGCTTCCGGCGCGACAGCACCGCCAAATCGAGCCCGCGCCCGTCATTGCCCGGCAGGCAGACCCGCTCGGGGTAAGGCCGTGTGCCGGTGGGCAGCAGGTAGCGCGCGTGGAAGTGCTCCAGGGTCGCGAGGTCGAACACCTCTTGCAGCGCGACCAGATCGGCGTCGATCCCGGCGAGCAGATCGGCCGTCAACCGCCGGTCGATCGGATCGAGGCGTGGGTCCTCGGGGTCGTCGCTGTCCCAAGCCCCATGCAGCCGCCCTAGCTCCCGGTTCGGTAGCAGGCGCATGTTTTGGGTGTTGAGGCTCGCGATCCGCATCTTGGCGTCAGCATCGCATGGGCGGGGCGGTTTGGAACAGCGCGAATGCGTCCGTTGATCCTCCCCCAATGAAGCGGTCCGCCGTTATCTTTAGGGAAACGGAGGATCAGCATGGCTACGAAGCGACACAAGCCGGAAGAGATTGCCACGAAGCTGCGGCGATCACGGGGGCAAAGCCTTGCAAGAGCTTGAGCGCGAGGCAGCGGGTCGCATCTTCGACACGCAGGTCGCTCGGATCGGTGAACATCGCCCGAACCGCGCTTTGGATCGTCTCCGGCGATGCGGACAGCGCAATGGCATTATCACCGGATTTCGACATTTTGGCCTTGCCGTCGACACCGGGCAACCGGCCTGACTTGGGGATGATTGCCCTAGCCTCGGCCAGCACGGCGCAACCTGTCACTGCGTTGATGCGCCGCGCCTTCTCGGGATCATGGGCGTTGTGGGTTAACGCGTGCCAAATGGCCCTTCCCACATTTGTCGCGCGAGATTAGCTGCTGGATGAGTGTTGGCGGGGCGTTTTTGCGTGCTTTTGTTTCTGCCCCATTTGGGCCAAATGCTGTTTGTAAGATTCACAAAAAGCTCTAACTATTGCGCTCGTTCAGAAAACCCAATCTGCATTGGACCGATTAAGTGAATTCGCAAGACGCTTTGATGCCGGGAGCACGCGGCGCCGAGGACCAAACTGCTCCTGACGCTGGCTACAAGGCCTTGATGGAGTTGATCGATGACGGGTTCTGCGTCATCCAGTTCATCGACGGTCCCAGAGGACCACTTAGCGACTACGTCCATATCGAAGCCAATTCCGGTTACGAGAGGCATACCGGGATTGACGGCATTGTCGGCAAGACCGTTTTCGATGTCGCTCCGCAAGATGGGGACGAGTGGGTGAAAATCTACGGCGAAGTGCTCAGAACCGGGGAGCCTCTGAGGTTCGAGCGCGAATTCGTTGAGGTCGGGCGGCACATCGAGGTCTCTGCGAGGCGGGTGGAGCCCGCAAGCAAAGCTCAGGTCGCGGTTCTCTTTCGCGATATCACGGATCGCAAACAGAAGGAGCGCGAGCTACGCGAAAGCCAGCGGCGCGCGGAAAAGAACGCGCGTCACGTCGCGCGAGCGCTCTCGGCCGGGGCGATCCTGGGCACTTGGGTCTGGTATCTCGACAGCGAAACCTTCGACCTCGATGACGACTTTTCCCGCAGCATGGGGCTCGACCCCGCGCGGGCTGTCGAAGGCCTGACCATCGAGCAGATTGTCGTAAACGTGCACGAGGACGACAAGCCGGGTCTGATGGCGGCGATCGACCGCGCGACGCAGCAGACGACGCCTTACGCGCATCAGTTCCGTGTCCGGCGGGCCGACGGGCGCTATCACTGGGTCGAAGCCAA
This sequence comes from Thioclava sp. F42-5, assembly GCF_002213195.1. Classification (NCBI taxonomy): domain Bacteria; kingdom Pseudomonadati; phylum Pseudomonadota; class Alphaproteobacteria; order Rhodobacterales; family Paracoccaceae; genus Thioclava; species Thioclava sp. F42-5. Next base: position 60,675 of record NZ_NBNZ01000001.1, on the reverse strand, counting down.
CGGCCGGATGGAATCGCAAACACCGCGCATTTTCGCAGGCGTTCTGATGGATCTCGATGATCGGCGCGCCATTCTCGAGGAGCGCGACAAGGCGGCCGCGGCGCTGTCTCAGCTGAATGAGACTCTGGAGCAGCGCGTCGAAGAGCAGACCGCGAAACTGATGCAGCAGGAGGAGAAACTCCGGCAGGCCCAGAAAATGGAGGCCGTGGGGCAATTGACCGGCGGTCTCGCTCACGACTTCAACAATCTCCTCACCGCGATTTCGGGATCCCTCGAATTCGTCGCGAAGCGCCTTGAAGACGGGCGTCCCGAGGAAATCCTGCGTTATCTGGAAGCCGCGCAATCGTCGACCGAACGTGCCGCAGGCGTCACCCAGCGCTTGCTTTCCTTCTCGCGTCAGCAGTCGCTCATGCCCAAGCCCACCGACGTACCCCAGCTGGTGCACGGTATGGAGGACCTGTTGCGGCACACGATCGGGCCGCACATCTTGATCAGAACGGAGCACAGCGCAGCGCCTTGGCCCGCGATGGTCGATCCGAACCAGCTCGAGAGTGCGCTGCTAAATCTTTGCATCAATTCGCGCGATGCCATGCCCGACGGTGGCACGATCACGATCAGCACGGCCAACGAAGTCATACAAGATGGACATTCGGAACTTCAGCCCGGTAACTACCTGCGCCTTTCCGTGCGTGACACCGGAACGGGGATGTCCGCAGAAGAGATATCGAAAGCGTTCGATCCTTATTTTACCACCAAGCCCAGCGGTAAAGGCACCGGCTTGGGCCTCTCGATGGTCTATGGGTTTGCGCGGCAAAGCGGCGGATGCGCTACGATCGAAGCCGATTGCGGTGTGGGAACGACAGTGAACATCTTTCTGCCGCGCTCTACGGCGGCGATCGAGTTCCCCACTGCGCAGCGTCCGGTGGCAGAGGCTCCGGCCGCGAGCGCCGATCACTCGATCCTCGTGGTCGATGACGAAGTCATCGTGCGCTTCGTCGTGGTGGAGGCCTTGGAAGAGGCTGGGTTCACTGTCTACGAAGCCGGGAACGCGGCTGACGGCCTCGCGTTGCTGCACGAACAGCCGGGGGTGTCGGTTCTGCTGACGGATATCGGCTTGCCCGGCGGGATGACGGGTCGTGAACTCGCATCCCGGGCGAAAGAGTCCCGCGAAGACCTGAAAATCATATTCATGACCGGATATGACGAAGAGGCCGCGACAGGGCCGGCTCAGGTCGACGCCGAAGTCCTTTTGAAACCGTTTGATTTCGACGAGATGGTGCATCGCGTGAAGAGGCTCTCTGGGCTCAGCTGAGTGATGCGGTTCGTCACGAACGGTGTTCGGCGCATTCGCTTTTGCGATTTCGAGTCACAGGGACGTCGGTTCCATTGACCGGTTTGCAAGATCGCAGTGCCCGTGGACGTCGACGATCAGGGGCTTGTCCTCGGGGCAAGATTGAAGACCATGCGTTGACTTTGCCGCAGCTAATTGGCTTACCTGTTTTATTCATAAGAACGGGAGTTCCTGCACATGCCGCAGACAGCGACGGCAAATATCCTGACCATACTCGAAACTGATTTCTCAGGTGTCGTCGAGGAGTGGCTTGGCACTCAGGTGAAAGAGGGCGTGAAACGCTCGGACCTGTTCTCCGACTCCGAGAGTCGTGCGCAGAACCAGGAACTTCTGAAAGCCTTCACCAAGGGTATCCGTGCCGGCGTCGTAAACGAAGAGTTCAGCCTGGACGACGACGAATGGGAAGACCTGCGTGCCGTCCTCGCAGACGTCAGCAAGGAGCGCGTCGGCCGTGGCGTCACGCCGACCGAGATGGCGACATTCGTGCTCGCCCTCAAAGCTCCGCTGTTCAAGCGGCTCGAGGCGATGACGGATGTCGAAAGCGGGAAGCTTATCAGCGACGTGCTGATGGTGACCCGTCTCGTCGATGCTTTCGCGATTTACACCAACGAGATCTTCATCGGCGAGCGCGACCAGATCATAGAGCGCCAACGTCAGGAAATGCTCGAGCTGTCGACCCCGGTGGTCGAACTCTGGGATCGCGTTCTCACGCTGCCGCTGATCGGCACTCTGGATTCCGCCCGGGCGCAGGAGGTCATGGAGAACCTGTTGCAGACCATTCTCGAGCGGCAGGCCGAGGTGGTGATCATGGACATTACCGGTGTCGGCACGGTCGACACGCAGGTGGCGCAGCACCTTTTGCGGGCCGCGGCCGCCGTGCGCCTGATGGGCGCGGAATGCATCATCAGCGGCATCAGCCCGATGATCGCGCAGACCATGGTGCAGCTCGGCATCGACGTGGGCACCGTGTCCACCCGGTCCAGCATCCGCACGGCCCTGGCCGATGCATTGCAGAAGGTCGGCTACGTCATCAAAACCAGCGAGGTCTCCTGACGTGTCGGGTGTGACGTCCATAAACCTGGTCGAGAACGCGCTTCTGGTCTCCATTCAGGACGACGTCACCGATACGGAAATCGTGGAACTGCAGGACACGCTCTCCAACCGGATCGCCAAGGAGAACGTCAAGGGCGTGATCCTCGACATCAGTTCGCTGGAGATCGTCGATACCTTCGTCGGGCGCGTCATTGCCCAGCTCGCTGGCATTTCCAAGCTGCTGGCCGCGGAAACCTACGTTGTCGGGATGCGTCCAGCGGTTGCGGTGACCTTGGTCGAACTGGGGATGTATCTGCCCGAGACCCGCACGGCGCTCAGCCTGACCCATGCACTCACTCAGTTGCGGCGTGCCTGATCCAAACGAAACATCCAGCAGACCAGCCGTCGCGGAGATAACGCTTGCGACCAGCCGCGATGTGGTCGCTGCGCGTCAGGCCGTCGCTCGAATTCTCAAGGAGCGCGGGCTGTCGGCGGTGCGGATCACCCGTTTTGCGACGGCTGTGAGCGAAATCACTCGCAACGCAATCGTGCACGGAGGCGGCGGCAAGATTTCAATTTATCTCGACGACCGTTCCGAGTATCTGCGCGTCGAATGCCGCGACGAGGGGCCGGGAATCGAAAACGTAACGCTGGCCATGTCCGACGGTTACACGACCGCGGGAGGCCTCGGCAGAGGGCTCGGCGGCGCCAAGCGCCTTTCACACGGGTTCGAGGTCCGCTCTGCCCCCGGCAAGGGCACAACCGTTTCCATGAGCGTGAAGCTATGAACCAGTGGGTGGAAATTGATGATCGCAGTGCCGTGGCAGTCGTTCGGCGGCTCGCGCGGCGCCATGGGGTCGCGATCGGTCTTCCCGAGACACGCGTCGGCGAACTCGCGATCGTGGCTACGGAGGCCGCGACCAACATGCTGCGCTACGCAGAGCGCGGGCGAGCCCTGATCGAACTTGTGCGCCAGCCCGGTTCCGACGTCATCAACATGATCTTCACGGATCGAGGGCCGGGGATCTCGGATATCGACCGGATGTTCCAAGATGGCGAAAGCTCGACTGACTCCGCCGGTCTCGGGCTCGGGGCGATCGTGCGCCTCTCGGATACGTTCGACATTTTCAGTTCGCCGGACACCGGAACGACGATCGTATGCACCTTCGGCGGGAAAAGCAGCGGTGCTGATTGCGGCGTCGAAGCGGTGGGGCTGCGTGTTTGCCACCCGAACGAAGACACCTGCGGCGACGACTTTCAGATCCGGCAGACCCCGCGGGCGACCGATGTGTTGCTCTGCGACGGCCTTGGGCATGGCCCCGCCGCCGCCGAAGCCGCCAGCGAGGTGATCGCAGCTGCAGGCGCCGCGGGCGGGCTTTCGTCGGAGCCAGGTAAGCTGATGCGCCAGATTACCGAGCGGCTGGTCGGTCGACGCGGGGCGGTGGTAGCTCTGATGCATGTCGCACAGCCGCAGATGGAGCTACGTTACGCGGCGCTTGGCAATATCTCGACCTTGCTGATCGGCGCGAAAGGTATCAGGCGGCTGGCGGTACGCGACGGTCGCATCGGTGGCGCGGCGTCTCATGGCTACGAGGAAGCCGTGCAGCTGGAGGCGGGGGACATGGTGATCCTGCATAGCGACGGTTTGAAAACCTTGCGGGAGGCGCATTTTCCGCCCGGATTGCTGAAGAAAAGCCCGCTGTTGATCGCCGGATTTCTTCTGGATCGCGCGTTCCGCGGGCGCGATGATGCGAGCATCGTCGTCATGCGCATAAACCGGGGAGGCGACCAGTTACCATGGCAAAACTCACCACCGTGACCCTTGAGAAGAGCGCCGACGTGGCCCGGCTGCGCGATGTCGCCATGACGCTCACCAACGTCCTGCAATTCGGCGCGTTCGAGCGCACACGGGCCGTCACCGCCGTCGTCGAACTCGGTCGCAATGCAATCGAACATGGGCAGAAGGGACGCGCGACCTTCTCGCTCACCGAGGTGGAAGGCAAACCGGCACTCGGGCTTCTCGTGACCGACCAGGGGCGCGGCATCCCGAAGGAGAAACTTCAGCCGGATGGGGCGCCTTCCTCCTCGACGGGGATGGGGCTGGGACTGCGCGGCGTGCAGCGCATCGCAACGCGTTTCGATGTCGAGACCGGTCACGAAGGAACTCGGATCGAGGCGGTTTTCCGCTCGTCGGCAAATCTGTCGGCGGATGCCCGGCTCATCGAACAGGCGACAGAAGCGCTAAACGATCTCAGCATGAAGGACCCGACAGCGGCCCTCAGCGAACAGAACCGCGAACTCTCGGAGGGGATCACCGAACGCGACCTGCTGATGCAGGAGCTACACCACCGGACCGGCAATAACCTCGCGCTCATCGCCGCGCTCATTCGTATGAGCAAGTCGCGGGCCCAACACCCGGAGACCCAGCAGGTTCTGACCGAACTCGAAGTCCGTGTCGGGGCGCTCTCCAAGGCCCACGAATTGATGCAGCGCGGGAAGGAGACCGGAAAGGTGGATCTCGCGCAGATGGCTGCCGAAGTCGCGAGAACTTCGGAGCGTGCGTTCAGCGGCGAAAGCCTCGACGCCAATATCGAGGTGACCTGCGCGGAGCTGATGCTCGACAGCAAGCTCGCTATCGACATTGGGCTCATCATCGGAGAGCTCATCACCAATGCGTTCAAATATGCCTTTACCGGCAGGGAGAGCGGAACCATTCGCGTCGACGTCTCCGGCGACCTGCAAAGCGGGATCGCCTTGGTCGTCTCTGACAACGGCATCGGCTTGCCGTCGGATGCGGAGCGCCCGGAACGGTCGAATTCACTCGGCTGGCGCCTGATCCGGACCCTGACGTTCCAGCATGACGCGACGCTGACCGTGGACGGCTCCGACGGGCTGCGCGTCTGTATCAAGTTTCCGGCACAAAGCTAAATTTCGGCTCTGATCGTCTTCAGGAATACGCCTGCTTCCCGATGATCAGGATCGTGCGACGATTTCAAGCAAGATGCCGTCGCGCAGATCACGGAGAGGGTCTACCCGGTCAGAGAGGTGGCCGAGCGCTTGGGTGTGAGCCAATGCTCCCTCTGCCCCTGGAGGAAGAAGTTCTCGAAAGCGTCGGCTAGCGACGCGGAGACGGATGCCGAGATCTGTCGGCTGAAGAAGGAACTGGCACGGGTCTCGGAGGAGCGCGACATCCTAGAAATGGTTACCGCTTATTTCGCCAGGGATGCAAAGTGAGATACGCGTTCGCGGCCGAGCATCGCGGGCAGTTCGTCGTCAGAGCCATGTGCCGCGGCCTTCGTCGGTCCGTGCCGCGTTTGTGCCTTTGGGAAGCCGGAAAAAAGAAAGCCCAGAGCGAGCTCTGGGCTTTTCTCTTTGAAATCAGTCTCTTGCGAGAGATTTGGCTCCGGCGGTAGGGCTTGAAGTTCGCCCCGCTAAGCCTTGATTTCAAAGGGAATTTTCCGGTCCGTATTGCGGCGCGGTGCTCCGTTCGTGTCCGTTTTGTGCCACGGAGGTGCCCCGAAGGCAATAGCGGCAAACCCATCGAGAAATACCACGCCTCAGATAGAGCGAACGCCTCAGGGGGGATCCTGCCGTCGTCCAGCCTGTAGAGTGGGTCACAGTGCGACTGGGCTCTTGCCGGATCGAGCTATCGCGGGGTCTCACGAATGTGGGCTTGGGGCGTTATAAGTTGACCGGACGCAGCCTCGCCTTCTCCAGGATTTTTTGATCTGGGATATTTGGAGTGAGCCAACCGACCTGAACGCTATCGAGAACACCATAGCCCGGTTTCAGGAGACGCTCGGCAGCACGTGTCGAGCAGCTTAGTTCCGAGATGCGGTGTCGCCTCGAAGATCGAGTTCTGATCCGTAGAAGCTATGAGTGTCTCAGTTCGCCGAGGCCATCTTCCTGTTTGCTCCGCGCGCGGCTCAGCGAGAAATCTTCGACTTGAAATTTGGGGCAAGAAACGTCCATGCCCTGCGGGCCAATTCAGATCACTGGCATTGACCGCTTCCCGAAGCTCGCTCTCTTTTCGCGACAGTCTATTGAAAAGTTCCGCGCGCAGCCATTTTCATTATCGTATCGAGCTGATCAAACAAAAGCCAACGCCTTGTGTTGACGCAGCCGGGCGCAGTCTCATCAAATTCAGGGAGGCGGCCTGGTAGTGCCTTGTCCGCATGACCGAGGATATTCCAATACGCCGCGCGCTTTTCCATGTGCCGTTTCTCGTTGGTGTAGCCTGTGTCCTGAAGCACGACGTAGGCCGAAGCAAAGCATATGAAGGCATAATTCTCTTCGCCCATCATGTCGTAGGCTACGCCGAGCCGATAACGCGAGATAAAGGGGAAAACAGAGTTGAACCTGATGGGATAGCTCGGATCCAGTGGGGCAATTGAACGCGTCGGCCCTATATATGTAGAGGCCTGACTGCAGGGGGCGATGAGCGGTTGATAGTTCCCAGTTTTGAGAGCCGTTTCGAACTCGTGCTTGCAGACGGCGGAAGCAGCCTCGGCATATCCTTGCTTTGCTCCGAGTCGCATATATTCCACACCTCGCTTTTCGTCGGGCGGGACTCCGAGGCCTTCAAGATACATGTGACCGAGAAGGAAACTGGCCTCGCCGTTTCCCTCTTCAGAGAGCTCCTCAAATGCCGGCACCGCGCGATCGTAGCGTTCCTTGATGAAGGCCGCGCGGCCTAGCATCATATCAGCGGAATAGCTGGGCGAGGGGACCAAGATGCCTAAGGCTGGTGCAAAAAGGAGGGTTGCAAGAAGGCGAGAGACCGTCATTTTATCAGAGCCCAACAATGTTCAGCGAAGGTTTGGAATTTAGCTTTCCTGAGGCTGTTGGCGCGACTGGCCAAAACATCGCCTTCAAGATCATCTTCGAGACAATGGCTCCAATATTTTACCACTGAGAGCGTGGAGTCGAACCCGGTGAGCTTCGGAGGTTTCATGTTTGGAGTGTTCGAAGTTCGAGGACCGCTCCGTGATGCTAAGCGCCTCAATTCTTCAGGCGTCATGTGTGCCGTCTTGGGCGGCGGCAGCTGCTTGGCATTGCCCGCGTAGAGATATGTCATTTCCCCGACTAACCCTTGTCGTAATGAACAGCGAGAAATCGTTCGGTTTCCGTGGCCTCCATCGGCAGGATTTGGTCTTCCCGGGCCTTTGCGGCTTGTTCAAAGGCCCATTTGCAAGCGCTCAACTTTGCTATGCGGATATCCGTTTCGTCGTTTTGCGATCCGACTAGCCATTTCGTGTAACTCGAGTGGATGCTATTTCGAATAGATGCACCATCCTCTTGCGCCACCGTGTTGGCCAGCACTTGGTTGGCAGCCTCGATCCGGTCGAGGCGAACTGACCAATAGTCGTATCCGGGTTTCTTGAACCACGCACAGGCCTCGATCGGAGACAATTTGGAGGTGTCGAGTTTGGGCAATTTGCCTGGATGAGAGGGTATTGTCTCTGCATGCGCAATAGTGCCTGCGACGAGGATCAAGACGCACAAAATAAGCTTGGTCACGGCAATACCCTCTTATCTGTTGAACTCAGAGTATATTGATTATTGTTCCAATCAGGGCTCGCCGTGGCAATTGCTCACTTTGTGTAAGCAAATCGATCGATGCGACCGTCGGGAGATGAGCGGTCCAACAATAATAGGTTCAGCGCACTTCGTAGTAGGCGGAGCAGGCGGCCGGCTAACCTAAGAAACGTAGCCTCCGCGTCCGGTGCTGACGGTGGTTGAAAACTGAGCGCTACGCAAATTGCATTTTCGGGCAACTCCACTGAAACGAGAGGCTTTACTACATCGTCCGTGCCTCAGCCGAAAAATCCGAGGCCGTGCATCATGCGTTACCTTCGAATGTGTCGCGAACTCGATCGGCCCCAGATCGGAGTATCGTTCGATGACGACAGGCACTCCTTCCAGCAGGACCCGAGACGGACAATCACAGAGACGAGACGCCATTCGAGTGACAGATCACGCTCTGCGCCCCCTCCGTCGCGTTGCGTTGTGTCAATGTTCCCACATTCCGTATCTGGTAAAAAGGAAGTCGCAAGCCAGTAAAGGACCGTCTTAACACAAGATATCTCGCCAAGGAGGTTTCGATGCCAGAATTGCACCCAAATTCGGCGCGCGACTTGTTGGGTGCGATGGATCACCCCAGAGACTCGTATTTGCATTTTCGTCACGTGATGGCCTGTCTCGACCATTCGCCGCAGTCGCGTCAGGTTCTCGCGGAGGCTGCGTCCATTGCCGAAGTCATGGGAGCCGAGTTGACGGTGCTTCGGGTGATGGAGGCCGGAACGCAACCTATGCGACGTCCGGTCGATCCCGTTGATTGGGACCTCGGTCGCCGAGAGGAGGAGGCCGAACTTAGTCGGCTTGTCGGTGAAATCGGCACCCTGCCCGATATCCACACGGAAGTGATGAGCGGAGCCACTGCGGACTGCATCTGCCGCAAGGCGCATGAATCCGGAGTGGATCTGACGGTGCTGGGCGTCGGTGGACGCGGCCCCTGGGCCGAATGGGGCCTCGGCAGCACGGTGCGCCAAGTGGCCGAACACGCCGCAGGCTCTGTCTTGATCGTCCCCGAGACTCCCGCCAACGACGTGACGCGACAGAAGTCCAGGGAGCGCGTTCTGGTGCCCCTCGACAGCTCGACCTGGGCGGAAGCCGTGTTACCCATTGCCCTGCGCGTCGCCCAGAGCCGGGGCGCCGAGTTGGTCCTGTTGCACGCGGTGCCGGACATCAGCCTTACGGGAAACAGCCCCCCCGACGCCCATGACGAGGCTTTGCGTGCCGATCTGTGCCACCGAAACGAACGCGTGGCCCAAGCCTATCTCGACAGAATCCGGGGACTGTTGCCCGCCGACTCGTTGCGCACGCGCGTGCGTCTGCTCAGTGGCGAAGACCCGCGTCGGGCTCTCGCCCGCGCGGTGAACGAAGAAGCCGCCAGTCTGGTGGTGCTCAGTGCGCGTGGCCAAGGGGCGCATCCTGACCTGCCGATCGGCAGCACGGCGGAATACCTGATCTCGGCGGCAACTGTTCCCGTGCTTCTGGTGCGCCGCCCCGAAGCCGGGACGCGGCGGGCGACACGGGCCGCGCCGTGGCGATCACGTATGGTAAGGGCAGCGGTGTGACCGAGACGGCGGATCGGACAGCTGGAAGCGGGCCGGAGGAACTGCTCGACCACGCTGCCGAGAGCCTAAGCCAGCACCTCCTGATCTGCACGGGCGCTCCGCGCCCCGCACCGGTCTGGGGCGAGCTTGATGCGATTCCGAAATGGCTTGTCAGGGCCCAGCGCAGTTCAATCCATCCGCCGCCGGCAGCGACGAAGGCGGCCGAATGGTTGCTCGACAACGAGTATCATGTTCGCCGCGCCGTTCGCCAGGTTCAGGCGGATATGCCGCCGGATTTCTATCGCCGCCTGCCCAGCCTCTCTACGCCCGAATGCCGCGGTCTGCCGCGGATATTTCTGGCTGCGCATGGCTTTCTCGAAGCTGCGCATATGCAGGTAAATTTCGGGGCCGCAGAGAGGTTCCTGACCGCCTTTCAACGCGGCGCGGTCCTGACGATCGCAGAACTCTGGGCCTTTCCGGCGATGTTGCGGCTCGCCTGCCTCGAGACCATCGTCGTGGCTTTCTCTGAATTGATCGAGGAGATCGATCCTCCTTTCAGAGCGACGCCCGGAGCCGCTTACGGAGAGGCCCACGACCCGACCGAGGCGGTCTCGCGTGCCATCATGGCGCTTTCGGCCATCTCGCGCGTGCCTTGGGAGGAGGTCTTCGAGGCGACGAGCCGAGTCGAGGCGATCCTTCGGAAGGATCCGGCAGGTATCTACGACGCGATGGATTTCGATACGCGCGATAGCTATCGGAAGGCGGCCGAGGAGCTTTCCGAGGGCTCGGACTGGTCCGAAACACGGGTCGCGGATGAGGCCATCTTGCTGGCTGCCGCACATACCGGGGCGTCCCGCGCCAACCATGTCGGCTGGTGGCTTGTCGGCGACGGGCGCAGCCAATTGGAGCGTCAGGTGGGCTTTCGCGCACATACCGCGGCGGCGTGGCGACGCTGGGTCCTGGCTCATGCGGGCGCCTCCTATGCCATCGCGTTGATCGCGGTGGGAGCGGTGGCGATGACCGTGCCGCTGGTGTTGCTTGCTGTGAACAACGCGTCGGTCACCGCGTCGATCGTTACCGCGCTCCTGTCGCTCATGCCGGCCTCGATAATCGCCGTCACCGTTGTCAATTGGCTTGTAACTCAGACGATCCCGCCCCGGACTCTTCCCAAGCTCGACTTCCGTGACGGCCTGCCGAAAGGTTGCGAGACGGCTGTCGTCCTGCCGGTGATCATAGCCGCGCGAGACGAGGTTTCGAGGCTCATCTCCCAACTCGAGCGGCACTGGCTTACCAACCCCGACCCGCGCCTGCACTACGTGATCCTGAGCGACCTGGCAGACGCTGCTAACGAAACACTGTCATCAGACGCGGACGTTGAAGACGCTCTCACCGAGGGCATCCGGAAGCTGAATGGGCGATACGGCCCCGGTCACCCCTTCGTTCTGATGCACCGGCGGCGGCGCTGGAATCCGGCAGAAGGCGTGTGGATGGGATGGGAGCGTAAGCGCGGCAAGCTCGAAGAATTCAATGCGTTCCTTCATGGCGATGTAATATCGGCCTTTCCCCTGACCGAGGGCGATACCGGCGCCCTTGGAGTCGTGCGCTTCGTGGTCACGCTGGATGCAGACACCATCGCCCCGCCGGGCACGATCCACCGGTTGATCGGCACGCTTGCCCATCCGCTCAACCGGGTGGAATTCGATCCGACAGGCGAGCGCGTGATCTCGGGCTATACCTTCATCCAGCCGCGGATCGAGATCTCGCCAGAGGCGGGTTCGGCCTCGCTTTTCGCCCGGCTCTATACTGGCGACACGGCGATCGACATCTATAGCCGGGCGGTGTCGGACGTCTATCAGGACCTTTTTGGCGAGGGCGTTTTCACGGGAAAGGGGGCCTATGACGCCGCAGCATTCAGCCAGAGCCTGCGCGGGCGGGTGCCGGAGAACGCGATACTCAGCCATGACCTGTTCGAAGGCCTGCACGGGCGAGCCGCGCTCGCGTCAGACATCGTTTTCTATGAGAATTTCCCGGGCAACTACCCAGAATTCACCCGCCGCTGGCACCGCTGGATACGCGGCGACTGGCAATTGTTACCCTGGCTCCAGCGCACTGTGCCCGGGCGCGGCGAAAAGCAATTCAAGAATCCGCTTTCGCCTCTCGACCGCTGGAAAATCATCGACAACCTGCGCCGCAGCCTGATCCCGCCAGTTCTGGTGCTACTCGCTCTGATCGGCTGGCTTCTCGTGCCGTCGGATGCGTTTGTGTGGTCTGTGCTCACCGTAGTCGCTCCGGGAGTCTACCTGATAACAGACGCCATTGCGGGCTTTATCCGCGGGCGCAGACGTGGCGTAGTGCGCGAGCGGACGCGCCAGTTCCTCGATCACGCCCGGCGCTGGACGCTTGCCGTCGTTTTCATGGCTCATGAAGCGTTCGTCTCGCTCGACGCAATTTGTCGTGCGCTGTGGAGAATGATGATCTCACGCAGGCGGATGCTCGAATGGATATCCTCTGCCCATGTCGCCACCGCTGACAGCGCGGATCGCAGGCGTGCCTGGGAGGAGATGGCTGGCGCACCGATATTGGCCGTGGCTATGGCGGCCACGCTGACGGCTTTTGCCCCGGAAGCGTTGCCCGGTGCAGCGCCGCTTCTGCTCCTATGGCTGATCTCTCCCGAGATCGCGCAGCTGATCGCCCGCCCCCTGCATCGCCCTGAAGAAGCTCTGAGTTGTGACGACCAGCGTTTCCTGCGTCACCTCGCGCGTCGCACCTGGTTGTATTTCGAGACCTATGCAGGGCCGGAGGACAACTGGCTACCGCCCGACAACTATCAAACCGAGCCGCATGAAGAGATAGCTCACCGCTCTTCACCCACCAATGTCGGCATGCTGCTGCTTTCAACGCTCTCTGCGTTCGACCTTGGTCATTCCGGGTTGCCCGCCCTCGTCGCGCGAGCCGCCAATGTGCTGGCCACGCTTGAGCGGCTCGAGCGCTATCACGGTCATATCCTGAACTGGTTCGATACCCGCACCCTCGAACCGTTGGAGCCGCGCTATGTCTCCACCGTCGACAGCGGCAACCTTGCAGTGGCCTTGGTGACGCTCGCGGAGGGATGCCGGGAGGCGGCCCAAGGTCCGCCGGTGTCATCTGTTTCGTGGGATGGTCTTGCGGACAGCTTCGGACTGCTGCGCGATGCCCTCGCTGCAATGCCGTCGCAACCTTCCGCCCCGCTGCTCGCTCTTCTCGACGACCTGATCGCCGATGCGGCGCGGGTTCGCGACCGGCCGGAGGACTGGGTCGCGAGCGCCCGCGCCATGCGGGACACGGGGCTGCCCGCGCTCTCAGCGGAGCTTCCCGCCGCGCTCGAAGCCGCTCCGGCGACGGATCCCCGAGAGATCCATCTCTGGCTCGAACGCAGCATCCACCATGTGATCAGCTTCATTCGAGATCTCGAGACGCTTTGCCCGTGGACGCCCCTTGTCGCAGCGCCGCCATCCGGGCAGGAGGCACTCGCCGCTCAGCTTGCCGAGGTCCTGCCGCCCGATCTTCGCCTCGAGGACACCGAGACCGCAATTGAGACCGCAAGGGGTCTGATTAGAAAGAGGGAGGCCGATCCATGGCACGACACCCTTCGTGCCGCGTTGAAGGACGGACTGGCTGCGCGAAACGCCCTTCGCGACAGCCTCACGGTCAGCGCCGAGCATGCCCATCGCTTAGCTCTGGCGATGGAATTCGGTCTGCTCTACGACCGCGAGACCCGAACGTTCTTCATTGGCTACAACCTGAGCCAGGACCAGATGGACCAGCACCGCTATGACCTGCTGGCTTCTGAGGCGCGGCTGGCAAGCTACTTTGCGATCGCCAAGGGAGATGTCCCCGTCGAGCACTGGTTCCACCTTGGACGACCACTGGCGCATCCCGGTCGCGACCTGACCGTGCTGTCCTGGAACGGCTCAATGTTCGAATATCTCATGCCCGCGCTGCTATTGCGCAGCGGTCCGGGGCGGCTCCTGGGGCAAAGCGAGGCGGCCGCCGTCGCGGTGCAGAAGCGCTACGGCGAACGGTTGGGGCTGCCCTGGGGGGTGTCTGAAGCCGCCTTCGCCACGCGCGATGCTTCGCATCGTTACCAGTATCGCGCCTTCGGCGTCCCCGGGCTGGGCCTGAAGCGCGGGCTCGATGAAGACTACGTGGTTTCGCCTTATGCCAGCGCGCTCGCGCTTGCCGTGGCGCCGGCAACCGCCGTGGCCAACCTGCGCCGTCTGGATGCCATGGGGATGCAGGGGCGATACGGCTTCTATGACGCTGCCGATTTTACCGCCGAACGCAGCCCCGGCGCGCGTTTCACCCCGGTGCAGACCTTCATGGCTCATCATCAGGGGATGTTGCTGTCCGCTATCGACAATGCGCTCACAGGCGATAGTCTCGTGCGGCGCTTTAACCGCGACCCGCGGATCGCGGCGATGGAGATGCTGCTGCAGGAAAGGGTGCCGTGGGAATATGTCCCAGAGCCGCTACCCGATGCCGGCCCACCGCCACTTCCAGAACTCGAGCGCCGGGCCGTGCCCCCTCTGGATGGCTGGCCAGCGCCCGATACCGGGGCGCCGCAGCTTCATGTCATCGGCAACGGTCGCCTGTCGTCCTGGATCAGCGATGGTGGAGACAGCACTCTGTGGTGGCAGGGGCAGTCTTTAACGCTCTGGTCCGGCGACCTCGGCCGCGCCGCCCGGGCTGGACTGTTCCTGCGTGATGCCGAGAACGGCATGATTTGGGATTTCCGCCGCAGGTCCACCCAAGCGGTGGATATCACCTTCTATCCTGACCGAGCCAGCTTCCACCTGCATAAGAACGAGATCGCCGCAACGCAGGAAATCGTTACCGTCCAAGCAGACGATGTCGAGCTTCGCCGCGTCACCTTAGTCAATGAGAGTCAGACCACGCGCGAGATCGAGGTGTCGAGTTATGCCGAAGTTGCCCTAGCTTCGTTCGCCTCCCATGAGCGGCACCCTGCTTTCAGCAAGCTATTCGTGCAGAGCGAGCCGCTGGTCGGGCTCGATGCGTTGCTCTTTACCCGGCGCCCGCGCCGCCCCTCCGACCGACCGCCGGTCATGCTCCAACGGCTGCTAGGTGGGTCTAATGCGGTGCAGTTCGGCGGCTTCGACAGCGACCGCCGTGCGATCCTTGGTCGCTACGGTAGCAGCGAACCACTGGACTGGCTGCAGCGCCCACCGGAGGCGACCGCGGGCTGGACGCTTGACCCGGCGTCGGCGCTGCGGGCTAAGGTTCGGCTCGCACCGGGGGCACGGGCGCAACTGGCATTCATGACTGTCGCCGCTGGTTCGCGCGAAACCGCGATCGAAATTGCCAGCCGCTATTCCGGCGGCGAGACGCTCGATTGGGCATTCGAGGACGCCAAGCGCAGCATTGCGATCGAGGCGGATCAACTCGGGGCATCCGGTGCGGAGCTGCGCGCGGCTCAAGCGGCCGCCGCAGAACTCGTTCGACCGCCTGTCAAGCGTGCCGAGTCTCTGACCGGTTTCCTGCCAGGTCAGCAGGACCTCTGGGGGCTGGGGCTGTCAGGCGATCTGCCAATCGTGCTCGTGCGGGTTGCTGATGCCGACCATGCGGTGCTCTTACCCGCTGCGGTGCGCGCGCATCGATGGTGGCATCGGCATGGGTTGAGGGCAGATTTGGTGATCCTGAGCACAGGGGCATCCAGCTATGAGGAGCCGATCAATGCACGATTACGCGACGCGCTGCGCGATGCGGGGCTGGCAGAGGGGCTAGGCGGTGATGGAGGCGTGCATCTGCATAGCGCCGACCGCATTGCCAAGACCCAGCGCCGCGCACTCGAGGAATTGGCGCAGCTTGTGCTCGACGGAGCGGCCGAGACGCTGACAGAGGCGCTGCAATCGGTGGAGGAACTGCACGACAAGTCGCCTCTTTTCACGCCTGATGGCCAACCAGAGAGAGAGAACCAACCACCGCGAGTCCCTGCGCAGGGGCTACGCTTCGAAAATGGTTACGGCGGGTTTTCAAATGATGGCGACGCTTATGTCATTCACCTCGATGCCAGCCGCGTTCCGCCGACCCCCTGGTGCAACGTGCTCGCGAATGACCACTTTGGCACCATCGTCTCGGAGGCAGGCCTCGGGTTTACCTGGAGCCTCAATGCCGGAGAGCACCGACTGACGCCGTGGTCGAACGATCCGGTAACTGATGCTCAGGGCGAAGCCCTTTATTTGCGAGACGAGGAAACAGCGAGAATCTGGACACCGACGCCATTGCCCGCGGGAGACGAAGCTCCTTGCGAAGCAGTCCACCGCACCGGTAGCACCGAATGGACGCGGAAAAGCCAAGGGCTCGAGCAGAAACTCACCGTTTTCGTGCCTCCCGAAGCGTCAGTGAAACTCGCCTACCTTCGGCTGCGCAACACCACCGACCGTCCGCGCCGCATCACCGCAACCTATATCGCCGAATGGCAACTCGGCGGGTTGCCCAGTGCCTCGCGGCCACATGTGACCTGTGCATATCACGCGGCCAGCCGGGCGCTGATCGCCCGAAACGGCTGGCAACCGGAATTCGCTGCGCGTGTCGCGTTTCTCGCCGCCAGCCATCCAGCGCACAGCCTGACCTGCGATCGGACTGCGTTCTACGGCTCGGACAACGATGCCGAACATCCCGAAGGGCTACGACGTTGGTCACTCGGAGGTAAATGCGATGCAATTCGCGATGCCTGCGCGGCATATCAGGTCCATCTCGATCTCGCCCCGGGGGCCAGCGAGGAGGTAGTTTTCCTGCTCGGCGATGGCGCGAATATCGAGGATGCGGAAGCGCTCGCGATAGAATGGTCCGATGTCGGGCGTGCAGCCCAAGCCTTGGAGGCGACCCTCACGGCTTGGCACCAGCGGTTAGGGGCGGTGACGGTCGAGACGCCCGATCCCGCCTTCGATCTGATGGTGAACCGTTGGCTACCTTATCAGGCGCTCTCTTCCAGGATTATGGCACGCGCCGGGTTCAACCAGGCTGGCGGTGGCATCGGCTTTCGCGATCAATTGCAGGACATGATGGCCTTCCTCTTCTCGGAACCCGCTCGCGTCCGAGCCCATATTCTCGACTGCGCCGGACATCAGTTCGAGGAGGGCGATGTGCTGCACTGGTGGCATCCGCCGGAAGGCCGCGGCGTGCGAACGCGCTGCTCGGATGACATGCTGTGGCTGGTCTACGCCACCCATCGCTACGTGCGCTCCACCGGAGATGTCGGCATTCTCGACGAGGAGATTCCGTTTCTCACGGCACCACCACTTACTGAGGACGAAGACGATCGATACGCAGCCTTCCCGCGCAGCGCACACGCCTCGCCTCTCTTCGAACATTGCCGTCGGGCGCTGATCCGTGGTGTCACCTCAGGGCGGCACGGCCTGCCACTGATCGGGGCTGGGGATTGGAACGACGGAATGGATCGTGTCGGCAATCACGGAAGGGGAGAAAGCGTTTGGCTGGCTTGGTTTGCCTCCCATTGCGCGGAAGGTTTCGCCGACCTGGGCCGGTTGGGCGGGCACGACGACCAGGTTGAGCATTGGCAACGCCGAGCAAGAGAACTGAAACGGGCAGTCGACGATGCGGCCTGGGATGGCGCATGGTATATGCGTGCCTTTGACGATGACGGTCGACCCTGGGGCTCGCAGGACTGCGACGAATGCCGCATCGACAGCATCGCCCAATCGTGGTCGGTCCTGGCCGACGGGCTCGCGAGGGATCGCAGCCTGCAGGCGATGAACGCAACGTCGGATTGGTTGGTCGATCGAGAGTTGCGCCTCGTGCGTCTCCTCACGCCACCCTTCGACCGCACGCCCCGCGATCCGGGCTACATCCGGGCCTATCCACCTGGCATGCGCGAGAACGGCGGCCAATATACCCACGCCGCCACTTGGCTCGGCATGGCACATGCGAAGCTCGGGAATGGAGAGGAAGCCTACCGTATTTTCGACCTGATCAATCCGATCCGTCGCAGTGCCTGTCGGGAAGATGCCGAGCGCTACCGCGCGGAGCCTTATGTGATGCCTGCCGATATCGGAGGCGCGGGGCCTTTGGAGGGGCGTGCGGGTTGGACCTGGTATACCGGTGCCGCGGCCTGGTCCTGGCGACTGGGGATCGAGGCAATTCTCGGGTTGGAGCTTGTCGGGGGCGCTTTGCACATCGCCCCGTGTCTGCCGAAGGGCTGGGGCGGTTTCCGCGCTCGCCTCCGCGGTCCAGCCGGGGCCATCTCGCTTCGGGTCGATGACCCGGAGGGCCTCGGCAGCGGCGCCGTCGAGGTCACTGTGGATGGCCGCATGCATTCCAGCGCGACGGTTGAGTTTCCGACTAACGGAAAAACCGTCGAAGTCGCGGTCCGGCTGGGACGACAGTCCGACGAGGGGATCCCAGCGGGTGAAATCTGAACGCGAGCGGCGCATTCAGAACGACAGGTTGACGCGTTAAGACGAACATCAAGTGACGTGGCGAGCGCTGCGCGCCACAGAAATCGCTCCTGTGTCGTCGTTGATCAGGGGAGCAATGATGCGTTGTTATTGCACGGATTTGTTTCTGCTCGTTTTAGTTTGATTGTCTAACCGTGATGACGTGTGAATTTAATGATCTGCCCGGAGCAGCAACAGCTGGGCCACCGGTCAAAGCAAGGATCGTCCGAGGCAGTAGCGGTGCCATTGGAAAAACGTTCAATTTCGAACCCAAAGTCTCTCTTGCTCCTTTTGGGAGACCCGAGGCGTCGGTGACATGCAGTCCCGCCAAACCTGCCGCCGCCAGCCAGTCCAGCGCCGCGGTGTCCCTCAGTGTATGGGTCGCATTCAGATGCAAGGCGGAGGCGCCGCGCGCGCGGTAGGCGCTGGCCGTCAGAAGCATGGTCTCGCCACATGGCTATCTTGTCGTTGAAAATCCAGCACCCACGACTGGTAACGTCGCCAGCGAAGAGCGCGTCCGAGACGACGTTGCCCACGCGGCGCTTTTCATGAAATGCTCGTCGCGCATCGATCCCCGCCGCGTCCAGCGCCTCGTGTAGTAGCTGCGCGCGTTTGATGCCTCCGGTATCGGGTGAAACCACGGCGCGATCCCACCGCCCGCGAGATGCCTCGCCGCAATCGCTGCGACCATTTCCGCACGAGTGTCGAGATTCAACACGGGGATGCGGAAGGAAATTTTGAAGCCTGTCAGTTATGCGCTTCGATCATTACGATTGTATCCATTCCCCGCGTCTCAAAGCCCCGCCGCGTAGTCAGCACGGCGGGGCGATACTCATTTGCCAGAACTCTTCGTCCCAGAGGGCGTTTGCGGGGCAGGCGCTGGTTTCGAGCCAGATTTTGTCGACGATTTTGGCTTCGGTTTGGATTTAGGATCCACGGTATTCTCTCCAAAATTGTGACTGGCGACCGATCAGAGATCTTCATGAACTCACATGGCGTTTCGGATGACCGGGCCGCTCTTGACGCTGCTTCACATGAAAACTGCGCAAACGGATCATCTGCCTGTGCGACTCTCGCGTCATTGCGAACCGTCAACGGGCCAACGCTGCATTTTGCGCAATCCCGAGAGATTGACCGGTGACAATGCGTAAATCTCGGAATGATCGAACCCTTGCGAATAAGGATACCGAGCATGGTGTCTGGCCGCTGGCGAGTAAAAAAGTAGCCTGATCAGCGAGGAGCGCGATGCCCGACGACGGCGACACAAGAGGTTTCGGGGACGCGTGGTGGGCGCATGAACCGCACTTGCTCATCAATTGGATGCAATCAAGTCTCGACGGTCTGAGCTCGGAAGATGCCGAACGGCGGCGGAAACCTGCACCTGTCGCTTCGTCCGGGGATCAGCGTCGGGCCTTAGCGGTCGCGCTGTCTCAGCTGCGCAACCCTTTGGTCCTGCTCCTTTTGAGTGCCACGCTTATCGCCAGCCTGGTCGGAAGCTTCTCCGATGCCGGCATCATCCTTGTGATCCTCGCGCTCAGCGGGTTCCTCGGGTTCTGGCAGGAATATCGAGCGGCACGGGACGTCGAGGCACTCCTCTCAAGATTGCAGGCAAGCAGCCGGGTCCGGCGTGACGGCGCACCGTTGATCGTTCCCTCGAGCGAGGTCGTGCCCGGTGATATCTTGTTGTTGCGCGCAGGCGATCTGATCCCGGCGGATGCGCGGCTTGTCACGTGCGAGCATCTTTTCACGATCGAGGCTCCCCTCACCGGGGAGCCATTTCCCGTGGAAAAGGCAGTGGATTCAGTCGATCCCGATTTCCCGATCGCGGCAAGGGCGAGCGCAGTCTGGGCCGGAACCTCCGTGCGAAGTGGGACGGCCGAGGCAATTGTGATGGAGACCGGCCTGAATACGGTTTTCGGGGCCATCGCCGCGAAGCTCAGCCGTCGTGAGCCGGAAACTGCATTCTCTCGCGGTTTACGGCGCTTTGGCGTGATGATTTCGGAGCTCGTTCTGGTGATTGCTCTGATTGTCGAGGCTGTGAACCTTGCGCTGGGTCGTCCCTTCTTCGACAGTCTGACTTTCGCGCTTGCGCTCGCGGTCGGGATGACGCCGCAAATGCTGCCGGCAATCCTTGCGGTGACGCTGGCGTCTGGAGCGCGAGGGCTCGCCCAACGCGGCGTGATCGTCCGCAAACTCGATACAATCGAGGTTCTCGGAAGTATGAATGTGCTTTGTGTGGACAAGACAGGCACGCTCACGCGCGGGGTAGTGGAACTTTATGATGTCGTAACTCCCGACGGGACAAGCAGTGAAAGGGTGCGCTCTCTCGCCTTTATCAACGCTGAGTTGCAGTCAGGTCTCGACAACCCGCTCGACACGGCGCTTTCGATGCAGGCAAGGACATCGTGGACCGACAAACTTCCGGTCAAACTGGCGGAGGTGCCGTTCGATTTCGCACGTCGCAGGCTGTCTGTCGTCGTGGCACAAGACCATCACGCCCTGATGATCACGAAAGGTGCGGCGCTGCCTGTCCTCGAAATCTGCACCCATAATGCAGGGGCGCCCCTCGATGCGGCGACTCGCGAGAGTCTGACAGACACGTTGCGAGGCTGGAGCGAGGAGGGGCTTCGGGTTCTCGCGATCGCGACGCGCGTGTATGATCGACGGACCGGATTTGGGCCGGAGGACGAAACGGCGATGGATCTCCAGGGCTTCGTGCTCCTTCGTGATCCATTGCGCGACGATGCCGCCGACATGATTGACACCTTGCGCGCACACGGAATCGGGCTGCGCATCGTAACTGGAGATAACCGCTTCGTCGCTAAGTCGGTCGCTCAGGCAGTTGGGCTTCAGAGGCCGGAGCCCGTCACGGGGGAGCAGGTCGCAATGCTCGGTGCTGATGCACTCTCCCGGATTGTGTCGGAAGCCGAGGTCTTTGCCGAGGTAGATCCCGCAAGCAAAGAGCGCATTGTCACGGCATTGCGTAAGGCAGGACATGTCACGGGGTTTCTCGGTGACGGGATCAACGATGCGACCGCCTTGCGACTGGCTGACATAGGGCTTTCAGTAGAGGGGGCGACGGATGTCGCGCGCGAGGCGGCTGACATGGTTTTGACCTCTGCCGAGCTATCAACCGTGCTCGCCGCGGTCGAGAAGGGGCGCCGCGCCTTCGCCAATACGCAGAAATATCTCCGGATCGCCACCGCGGCCAGCTTTGGTAACATGGTATCGATGGCGCTCGCTTCGATGGTCCTCCCTTTCCTGCCAATGACAGCCGGGCAGATCCTGCTTGCAAACCTACTCACCGATCTTCCAATGCTTGCGCTTGCGAGTGATCGGGTCGACGCGGTGCTCCGAGAGCGTCCTCATCGCTGGGCTCTGCGAGATTTACTGCGGTTTATGGCGATTTTCGGCTTGATTTCCTCTCTTTTCGATGCGGCGTTTTTCTTCGCAATGGTCGTGCTTTTTCATGCTCCGCCCGAGTTGTTCCGAACGACTTGGTTCCTGGAGTCGCTCCTCACCGAGCTGGTCTTCACGCTCGTCATCCGGACACAGAATGCAGTCTGGGCGAGTTGCCCCTCCGCTCCGTTGTGGGGATTGACGCTCGGCGTCGGTGGCTTGGCTTTTGCGATGCCCTGGTTGCCCGGCGCAGGTGTTCTCGGCTTTCTACCGCTACCGACGGATTACGTTTGGTTTGTCTGCGGAATTGTCGCGGCCTATGGAATATTCACGGAAAGCGCAAAACGCCTTTGGATTGGTAAGCCTAAGGTCAGGCGTCACGCAACTTTCTCGGCAACTTGATTTTGTTGCTTTAGATCCGCGCCTTCACGATCCGACCTGACAACCAAGTCGGCGTAGGTTGCGAGGCAAGCAAATTGACGTTCGAAGCTTTCTCGGGTCGTTAGGAACGGAAACGCTCCTCCGCTGACCTTCTGTGCTGCAAGAACAGAAAATATCTCTCGCGACCGTTCGAGAGCGGTTGTCGTCGCCTGTCTTCGGATCGCAGCAACATCAGAGCAAAGAGGCGTAGAACTGTCGTATTCGGGCAAGTAGGCGACTGCCGCGACGCTCATTTCCGCGTCGAACCATCGCGCGACCTCTATGGCGGAGTTCAACTGCGCCATGCTCTGCTGCGACCCGTCGTAAAAGGTAAGGACGATTGAGTGTCTCATCGCCAGCGTCCTGATTTTTTGAGCTCCCGCGCGAGGCTGCGAGGTCTGGGTGTTGCCCCCGGTTCGTCGCAGGGCGATGTGAACCTTATTCGCTCGATAGCTCTCTTGCATTGCTGCCGATCAACGATCGGCACTTTATATCGGGACTGGTCTGCTTCCGTTGAGGCTCGCGTTCATAGGTTCGCCATGTAAGGAGGCGGCACTCTTTCCGGCGTTGGTAGCATTATTACGCGGTGAGCCACGAGCCAATTGATGGGTCTCCGCTGCGAGATACGGATGCGCAGTCAAGCAAAGAAACCAATCTCTTGATCTTCGGTCATGTAAACGCCGCCGCTAAATCGTGGGGGCTTAAAGGCTTGGGGAGAAAGACGCTGCGCTCCGGCATTTCGTCGCTCTCCGGCGTTGAATGTCCTGACATGACGATAATGCGGCAAGAGGCGCATCTTCGGCGCACTTCTCGGGCGAGCGCGAGGCCATTCATATCCCCCGGCATGTCGATGTCTGTGACCAGCACGTCGATCACCAAACCAGCGTCGAGCAGGCCGAGGGCAGTTGCGGCGGCGTTCGCCTCAATGACGTCAAACCCTAAGTTCTCAAGCCCAACTACGAAGTCCATTCTGATAATTGCCTCGTCTTCGACGAGGAGAACTCTGGTCCCATCGTTGCGCATAGGTTTACCTTGTTGCCCGAGAAGAACATGCGCTTTCGAAGACACAAGGAGAAAGACGCTACTGAGAACTCCCAAGTCATGGAACCGTTCCCTTAGGGTTCCGCGCACTCGAGATTTCCGCGCAGAGCAAGGATGGTCTGCGCCAGCAAGGGCGCCATGGGCAAAATATTCAATTTCGGCCCCAGACTCTCGCTCGCTCCCTTTGGGAGACCCGAGGCGTCGGTGACATGCAATCCCGCCAATTCCGCGGTCGCGAGCCGATCCAGCGCCGCAGAATCCATCAACGCATGGGTGGCGATCAAATGCACAGCGGAGGCGCCGCGCGCGCGGCAGGCGCTGGCCGCGCGGAGCATTGTCTCGCCACTCACGATCATGTCGTCGAGGATCCAGCACTCGCTACCGTCAACGTCGCCCGCGAAGAGCGCGCCCGAGACGACATCGCCCACGCGGCGCTTTTCGTGAAATGCGAGTCCCGCATCGATCCCCGCCGCGTCCAGCGCCTCGCGCAGGAGCTGGGCGCGTTTGATGCCTCCAGTATCGGGTGAAACTATCACCGGCGCTATCCCACCGCGCTTGGAATGCAGCGCCGCAATCGCTGCGACCATCTCCGCACGCGCGTCGAGATGCAACGCCGGAATGCGGAAGGCGTTTTCGAAGGCCTGCCGGTTATGCGCTTCGATCGTGACGATTGCATCCGTCCCCATCGCTTCGATTGCCTGTGCGACATAGCGCGTGCCCAATGGGTCATGCGGCTGAGTCCGCCGATCCTTGCGTGCATAGGGCAGGGACGGCACAATCGCCGTGACCCGCGCGGCACCGTGATCGCGGCAAGTGGCAAGGAAGAACATCAGCCTGATCAGCCGGTCATTTGCTGACAGGCCTGCTTCTGCGTGGCTGCCCGCAAGGACGAAGACGTCGTGGCCCTGCACATCCACCAGTGGGCGACTCTTGTGCTGGCCGCCGCCAAAATCTCGTTCCTCGAGCGGATCGAGCGAAAACCCTCCGGCCTCGGCGAGAGTGGTCCCGAGGGAGCGGCTGGAATTGAGAGCGAAGAAGCGCATGGCTCGCAGCGTCGTCTTGCAGGCTCGGAGGTGCATTGTCGGTGGTCAATGAGAGGAAAAGCGCGTCGAGGCGATACCGGGCTGGTAGGAGGGCGATTGGGTGACGGATGCTTCGATCCCTGTGCCGCGGGCGGCGCCTTGCCCGCCTGATCCGAGCTTCACGGAGAAGCTCGCCTTTTTGCGCGCGCGACTGCAGCCCGAGACCGAGATCGAAACCCATGCGGCGCATCTATTCCTGACCGCGAACCGGGTATGGAAGATCAAGCGCCCCGTAGCACTTGCGGGCTTCGATCACCGGACATTGGCCGCGCGCGAACATGCCTGCCGCGAAGAACTACGCCTGAACCGCGAACTCGCGGGACCACGGGTCTACCTGGGGCTTGAGGCGCTCTGCTTCGGGCCCGAGGGGTTGCGCCTGGTGCGGGAGGATGTCGATGAAACTATTCCCGGATTGTCTGCAATTGATTGGCTCGTGCGGATGCGGCGACTACCGGAGGCGGCGATGCTCGATCTCCGGATTGAGGCTGGTCGAATTCCCGCATCGACCAAGATCGACGCCATCGCAAGGGTGCTTGCCCCGTTCTACCGCCAGCGCCAGCGCGCACCGGTGGCCGCCGAAAGCTATCTCCGCCATCTCCGGCACGAGGCGAGGGTGAATCGGAGTCATCTGCGCGAGATGCGCATTCATCTGAAAAGCCGTGATCTCGATGCGCTGACACGGGCGCAGTTGACCTCGATTGATGCGATCGCGCCGGAGATCGTCCAGCGCGCGGCGGCGCGTATGGTGATCGAGGGGCATGGCGACCTGCGCCCCGAACATGTCTGTCTCACCACGCCGCCGGTAATCTTCGACCGGGTCGAGACGTCGTCCGCCGCGCGCATCGTCGATATCGGGGATGAGCTTGGCTATCTGGGGCTCGAATGCGAGTTGCTCGGTGCGCCGGCTCTCGGCCCTGCTTTGGAGCGTGCGATGGAAGGCTATGGTTTCCCGCGTTTGTCACGACATGTGCATGCCGCTTTGGGCGGGTTTCGCTGTCTGACCCGCGCGCGGCTCTGTCTGGACCACCTGCGCGATCCGGTGCCGCGCCGCCCCGAACATTGGCCGGTGCAGGCCGAACGTTACCTCGCGTTGGCCCGGCGAATGCTGGGCGAGGCGGGTGATTAGGGTTCCCCGATCAAAAAGGAAATTTCGTTGCTCGACCTGCGTGCCCCAATTTCCCGCTGCGCGAAAAGCTGCGAAACGGCAGGCTGGCGATGAATGGTGGTGCGCCAGCTGGCGGGCGGGATAGCGCTGTTTGCGCTTCCACTGGTGCGCGCGGCCCGCAATCTGATCATCGAGAGCCCGAGATGCAACGGGAAGGTCTGTGACAAATCGCGACAGCGATACCTGTCTGACCGAGACGGTGATCATCCTCGTCCGCGAGGTCGAGGCTTTTGGCGGACTCAAAGCTGTGGCGCCGGTTTTGCGGTAAGGCGCGGCACCGGTCGGGGGGAGGTGACCGACCGGCTGGAGGCGCGGTTGTGGTCGATGACGGGATGGCGACCGGGACCGCGCTGCGCGCCGGAGATCCGGCAGAGGAGAGCGGTGCGCGGCGAGGGCGATCATTTTTCCGACTGTTGCCCCCCGCGCCCTGGGGCAGTTGAGGTCTTCTTCGCCTATCTCGATAAACTCTATGATGCGGAGGTGCTTCAGATTCTCGCCACCGCGCGTGCGTGACTGTCGGATAGTAGCGTGCCCGCAGCTTACGCGTCTGAATGCGGGCTTAGTCCAGCAGGGTGCGCAGCGAGTGGCGCATCGCTTGGGTGACTTGCTGGTATTCCCCCTCGGATATCCGCTCGTGAAGCAGATCGAACACCGCCTGCACCGCCGCTTCCGGGTCTTTCAGCGGGTGATCGCGGAAAGCTTTGTTGATCCGATCCAGAAACGCGGCTCGGTTACGCGGATGGGCTGGTTGGTGCGAGGGCACGAACCCTTCGAAATAGACGCCCCGCAGCAGAACCGGGAGTTGGGCCGCCAGATCGGCAGCTTCGTCCGGCGTCAGGAAATCTCGGATCGTATGCAGGCTGGTGCGTAATAGCAGGTAGGAATGAGCACGGTCTTCGCTACCCAGCCGGGATTCCAGATCATTGAGCCATTCCGCCACAACTTGCGGGGCGTGGTCCAAAGTGCTCAGGCCGGTCTTCTTCATGACGTTATCTCCCCTTTGTTGAAAGCGTGCCGGCGGATTGCCCGCCGCGCGCCAAAGGCATAGGCGCCTCACGAGACTCGCAGGTGATCTTCGACCATATGAACGCCCGGGGCGGCCCAAGCGGCGCGTTCAACCACGCGACGATCGGCGAGGCAATCGACCTTGCCGTCCAGCGTCACCACCCCGTCCTCGACCCGGACCGTGATTGACAGCGCGTCGAGCTCGGCGTCTCGCTTGAGCGCCTTCTCGATGCGTTCGCGCACGTCGTCCGGCGAGGGGCGACGAGCGATCACGATGTGATTGGCGATGCCGGTCACACCTGCGATCCCGTGCAGCGCGCTCTCCGCCGCCTTACGCTGGTAATCCCATTCGACATCGCCCTCGAGCGTGAGAAAGCCCTTTTGCACCTTCACCCGCAGCGCCTCGTCCGGGATCGCGGTGTTCCAGCGCAGGATCTGCACCGCGCGTTTGGCGATCTCGTCATCGGCTGTGACATGCTGGCCCGCGGGGCGCACCTCCAGTTCCTGCGCGAGGCCGCGCACGCCGCGTATACGGCCAACGATCCGCTCGGTCGCGAGTTTCTCGGCATAGGTGGGCACATGGCCGTGTAGCGAGACTATCCCGTCCTTTTCAGATACGGCGATGTCGTCGGCATGGAGAGATGGGTCGAAAGCCAAGGCTTCGATCACCCGCGTCTTGAGATTTTCCGTCATGATAGCCTCCTTGGGCTTTTTGATTGCAGCTACGCCGCTTGGGCCGCTCCAGCTTCCCATCTGGGCGAAGGCGGGCATTGACAACGCGCAATCAGGACAGCCTATTGCCACGAGATCAGCGTTGGGCGTCTTGAGATATTCCGCGATCAGAAGGAGCCGTCCACGCCTGCCGACCTTTACGCGGATGGGGGCGAGCATTTGGTTGTTTCGTCCATCATGCCAGACCAATGACTGACATTATGGCGTAAAAAAAACGCAGCCGTTCGGACCCACGCCACGGCTCATCACCCTACGCAGTCTCCGGATGTCACTCAGAATAGCAAATTTGGGAGAGACCGGCACCTTGCTGTGCAGCGATCGTCTCTGCGTTCATGTTGCTTTGCGCATGGGCGGGCTGAATCCATGCCGACGCCGAGAGAATTGCGAGCATTCCTTTGGTCATCATCTACCCTCTGAGCCGGAGTGCCCCCTGCGCGGCGGTGTGCTCCGCGGGCGGAGGGGGCGTGGTTTCAAAAGGTGCGATTGCGCGCCCACGGCATTGTATTCACTGCGCCTTTACATCGATGCGCCGAGCCTTCTCGCGTGCCTCGGCGGTCTTCGGCAACGTCACGGTCAACACGCCGTCGCTGAGAACTGCGTCGATGCCGTCCGGGTCGATGCCGCGCGGAAGGGCGATCGAGCGTTCCATCCGGCCAGAGCGGCGCTCTTGTAGGAAGTAGTCACCCTCACGTTCCTCGCGCTTGCTGCTGCTTTCGCCACGAATGTCGAGCCGTCCGTCATCGAGGCGAATTTCGATCTCCTCGGGCTTGAGCCCCGGCATATCGACGCGCAGTTCATAGCTATCGTCCTTCGCCACGAAATCCATTGCGGGTAAGGAGAGATCGAACAACTGGGCGGGCATGCCAGCGGCGCGTTGGCCCAGCCCGAAAGCGCGTGGCCAGCTGAGGCCGGGGCTTGCGAAATCGTCGAACAAGCGGTCGATCTCGGAGCGAAGCATCCCGAACATGTGGGGTTCGCGTGCTGCTGGGGAAGTGTTTTGGACCGTCGGCTGGCTCGACTCGGCGGTTGCTGTCGCAGAGGGAGGTGTGCTGGCGGAGCTGGCTTTCTCTTGTTTGACTTCGATCTCTTTGGCTTGAGGTGTCATTGCGGACCTCCTGTGAAAAGTTAGACGGTTGAAGAGAGCTAAACCGTGTCACTGGTCGTGCCCCACGCGCATTGCGCGTAATCAATGCTATTCAACGCGGCGGTCTGCAGTCTTGGAGTGAAACCTGACAGAGGAGCCCGCCCATGATTCCGCGCACGATTGCCGCAACTTTTCTCGACACCAGCGAGGCCAACTGGCTTGCTCCGATGGCCGCGGCGCTATGTCGAAGTTTCGATGCGCATCTAATCGGCGCCCACGGGGTAGAGCCGCTGCCTCCGATGGGCGGCGATCTGGTCAGCGATCCGGTGATCCTGCCGGAATTTCTCGAATGGGAGCGAAAAGAGGGCGCCGCGATCCGCGAGCGCTTCGAACTCGCGGTGAAGGCAGAAGATATCCGCGCCGAGTTCCGGACCCCGACCGAAACTGGCGGCATAGTCGCTGATTTTTTCATTGATAGCTGCCGCGCCGCTGATCTTGTTTTGTCCGCAAGGGTGCCGCGCCATGCGGGGCGCGCGGCGGACGTTCGTCTGCAGGAGCGATTGATCCGAGAGGCGGGACGTCCGGTTCTCGTTCTCGATGAGAAAGCGGCTCTCACAAGGCCTGCGCGCCATGTTCTGGTTGGCGTCTCCTGCACGCGCGAGGCTATGCGTGCGGTCAATGACATGCTCTATCTCGCCGACAAGGGTGCGCGGATCGATCTCCTCTCCGTGTCTTCACCCGAGGGCGAGCGGCGCGCTGTGAGCGATTTGCGCGAAGATCTCGCCGCGGCGCTGGATCGGCGAGGTTTCGATGTGACGCTGCTCGACCGGACTAAGACCACATCTGAGCCTGGCGACGAGATGCTGCGCACAGCGCGCGAACGCGGGGCCGAGGTGATCGCTGTCGGCGCGTTCGGGCATTCGCGGCTTTATGATTTTGTGATTGGCGCGGTGACGTCACTGCTGTTGGAAAAGGCCCATTTGCCGGTGCTGTTCTCGAAATAGCTGGCGTGACGATCTGGCGATCGAAAAGGCCCGAATGAATCCGGGAAATTGAGCGCAAGTCGCGCGCCTGTGCGTGTCAATCCGGAGGGGCTGCTTTCGAGCTTGAGGCACCCATGCGCTTCTATCGCCCGGCGTGCTCGCCACCATCACAATCAATTCACAGAGGCAATACGGGAGAAAGACAATGGGTATCGCTTCGAACCAAGCTACGCCGCAGCTCTCTGACGATATCGGGGAGCGTGAACGCCTGGCTGCGGAGGATATCCGTTCGGACCTCAATGAGCTGCGCTACGAGGTGAAGGCGCTGACGCGTGCCTTGCGACGCTACGGAAGCCTTCGCGCCGCCGATTTCAGCGAACAGGCGACACGGATGGGCCATAATTTCGCAGACGACACTTGCGAGGCCATTTCGGATATGCGCCACACGCTGGTCGAGGCCGAGAGTGAGTTGCGCCACAACCTGCGTAGCCATCCCGCGCTGTGGACCGGCGCGCTTTTGGGCATGTTTGGACTGGGAGTGCTTGTCACCTCGTCGATTGGTCGCCGGGATTGAGCCCGAACGAGAATCGCGCACGCTGGATGTGCGCGCCGCCGAGATACGAGAAAAGGCGCGCCGCCTGCGGCGCCTTCATGGGCAGCACGCGTTCTTCTATTGGAAGACAACGCGCCCGCCGCTTTGCGAAGCAATGAACGCAAAAATGGGTGTGGAACGCTTGGCGGAGCAAAGGAAACTGGTGCCGTTTAATGCGCCGAGCCCAAGCGGGCGCGGAAGCGTTGACGGGTAACAATGCCGCGCGCGCTCTAGCGGAAGATGCTGCTGTCCGGGAGCGGTAACGAATAGACATCGGGAGGTTGAGGGCGATGGCGGAACATATCCTCGTAGCGACGGACGGATCGGTCAGCGGCGACAATGCGGTGACGCTTGCAGCGCGTTTGGCCCTGGCACTCGGGCTGGATTTGAAGATTGCGCATGTTCGGATGCATGACCGCCCGGCGGAGGAATGGCTGCGCATGGCCGAGATCGAACATCTGGTGGACGACGTTACGCCGGGGCCGCGCTTGGAAGGCTTGGAAGCTGGCAGGGTGCTCGCCGATCTGCTGGAGCGCGGGCGCAGCGATGCGCAGGCGGCCCAAGCCCTGACCACGCTGGGAGAGCAGGTTTTGGAGCGTGCGTCGGAGCGGGCACACAAGATGGGCGCACGGCGGATCAAGACCCGGCTTCTTTGGGGCGACACGGCTGATGCGATCCTCGAACTCGCTGCCTCGGAGAGGCCGCAGATGCTCGTGATGGGCAGTCGCGGGCTCGGGCGGCTGCGCGGGGCGGTGCTGGGCAGCGTCTCGCAAAAGGTGCTGCATCATGCGCCATGCGCGGTCGTGATCTCGCCTGCGCCGCAGCCGGGGAAGGCTTGACGCTCGACAATGACCGGCGGTCCGTAGCGCGCAATCGTTAGCGGAGCTATTCGCAAAGAGAGGACCTGTCCGATGATATGCTGTAGAGTTCTGCCCGCCACGCTGGTCGTTCTGAC
Organism: Thioclava sp. F42-5; assembly: GCF_002213195.1. Lineage (NCBI taxonomy): Bacteria > Pseudomonadati > Pseudomonadota > Alphaproteobacteria > Rhodobacterales > Paracoccaceae > Thioclava > Thioclava sp. F42-5. The sequence goes on along the minus strand of NZ_NBNZ01000001.1, from coordinate 30,263 downwards.
CCTTTTGCCGGGCTGCGAGAGTTTGACATCGCAGCAGCGCACTGCGGTTGGACTGACCGCAGGGGCAGCAGCGGGGCTCATCACCGCCGACGCGCTGGAAGCGAACCGGGACTGGCGAGTTATCGCCGCGCTCGCGGGGGCAGCGGCTGGGGTGCTCGTGGCGCAGAACAGCGTTACTGATCGCTGCGCCTATTCGAACGGGGACGGCACTTATTATGTTGCCGATTGCCCGCGCTGAGAGCTGCCGCAAAGAAGGCTCGGGGCGAGACGCGTCGCGCGTTCGGATGGCGCGCAGCACGCTGCTCGCGTTTAGAGCCGTTCCGGTGGCGCGGTCGTCGCGTCCCGCGCGCCGCGCGACCGTTTTCCGGGACCGGCGATTTTCAAGCGAGTGGGGCGCGCCACCGAGACCTTTCTTCCCTCTGAACAAGTTGCATGCTGAGAGAGGCGCGGCGCGTGCGCGGGTTCGGCCAGTGCTGCGCCGATCCGCTCATCGTGGTATTTCGCGAGCCGCCGCAACCGTTCTGGATCGATGATATTCAGCCGGTCGGGCGCGAGAAGGTGGATCGCGCCACGCTCCTCGATCTGATGAAGCGCGCGGCACAAGGTCTCGGTTGTCATGTTCAGAAGCGATGCCAGATCGCGCCGTGAAAGCAGGATGCGGATTTGCGGCATGCTGTTCCCGGTCGCTCCCGACGCCTGTTCCAGAAGCCAGAAGGCGAGCCGCTGCACCGCGGTGCGTCCGCGCATCTTGACGAGGCTGAGCTGCAACTCTTCGAATTGCCGGTTCAACGCTGCCAGACAGCCGAGGAAAATCTGCGGATGCGATTGCAGAAAGGCGTGCCACGATGCGCGTGGCATCCAGCAGATCGCGGTGTCGGTGACCGCTTGGCAAGAAAATCCGCTCAACTCGTTCTCGGGATTGCCAATCAGATGACCTGAGCGCAGGATTTGCAGAACGTATTCGTCACCGCCCTCGGTGAGAACGACGTTTTTTACGAGCCCCGAGGCAATTATCCCCACTCGTTCCGCGACCTCGCCTTGGGCCGCGATCTCGGATCCTTGCCGGTAGATCTCGCGGTAGCTCCGTCTTGAGAAGTCAAGCATCGCCTTGTCGTCAAAGGCGCTGCAGAAGCCGGTGCGACGAGCAAGAAAGTCGTCGCAGTTTGCGTCGAATTGTGGCCGAATAGCGTGTAAATTGAACATGCTTCCCCCAGCGACGCCCGTTCCGGCGGCAGCGGCCGGGCGGATACGAACTCATGAAAATGAAATAATTATGCTCTCCCGAAAAGGCGCCTGTCACCTTTCAAATTATGAAGAATTGTGAAATTTCCGCGGTCGCTTGGACAGTGGCCGCCGTGATACGAGAAGATTCAGAGCTGCGGCGGTAATAACGGGCCGTGCGTTCGCCCTCGAAAAGTATGCCAAACGGTTGCGGAGAGGGACTGGCAGCGCTCCCAGCAACGGCGAGGTGGGGCCGGAGCGCGTCGTTCAGTTCGTCCCCTTCGCACTCACTTGTGGTGATTGGAGACGGCGCGGGTCATCTCGCCCACGATCTGCAACGACGTCCCGTGCGCCACGTCTTCAAGGCTCAACATCCCGACCAGCCGCTTCTTGCCGTCCAGCACCGGCAGCCTGCGGATCTTGCGCTGATCCATCAGGTGCACCGCGTCCTCGATCGTCTCGTCGGTGCGGCAATAGACGACCCCGGGCGTCATCACCTCTTCGGCGCGGGTCTTCGCCGGGTCGAGCCTTTTCATGGCATCCTCCTGAACCGAGTCAGGCCCGCAGCTTGCCCCACCTGGGGCGGCGCGCATTGACCGCGATCAGCACTTCACAGCCCCGCGCCTTGTCGAGCGTCAATGCCGGGATGCCGCGAATCCGCGAGAGTGAAGACATCGATGGGAGGAGTGGAAACGGAACGCCATCCGGGAGACGCATCGAGAGATGCAAACCGCACATGGTCGAGCCGTGGACACAAGGTGATCTGTCGATCGAAGGGCCATCTCTGCGGTGCAAAATCAGGCGCGCAAGCGCAGGTGGTGCGCTTTAGGAGCTTGCCCTTCGTCATCTTCAGCTTGGATAAGACGGTTGGCGCTCTTGAGTAGCGAAATATCAAAATTGATCAATATTCGCGAGGAAGGGAACACGGATGCAGGTCGCGATACCGTCACAGGGATTGCAGGAGAATGCAGCACTCGCGACGCGGCTCGACAGTTACGCCGACCTGCTGGAGATCCAAGGCGAAGACGGGTTTCGCGTGCGCGCCTATCGCGCCGCCGCCACGACTCTTAGGTCCTTGTCCGAACCGGTGCGCGTTATCGCGTTGCGTGGCGGTCTGCCCGCGCTGGTGGCATTGCCCACCATCGGGCGGGGGATCGCGGCCGCGCTTCTTGAGATGGTGCAGACCGGACATTGGGCACAGTTGGATCGTCTGCGCGGCGATCTCACGCCCGAGCGAACGTTTCGGACTCTGCCGGGCGTCGGGAGCGTGCTAGCCGAACGGTTCGCGACCAGTTTCGACGCTCAGAGCCTTGAAGACCTGGAGGTCGCACTACGGGATCCGAAAATGCACGTCTCAGGACTTGGGGCGCGCCGCCGTGCGGGTATTCTGGCCGCCCTCGAGGCACGCCTTGCGCCGATCCGACGCGCGCGGACGGGCTCCGGTCCCGACGTGCCGCCAGTAGCTCTACTGCTGGAGGCGGATGCGCTCTATCGAGCCCGTGCGGAGGCAGGCACGCTGCGCAAGATCGCGCCGCGCAGATTTAATACCACGGGCGAGGCAACCTTGCCGATCCTGCATTTGCGGCGTGGCGACTGGCATCTGACATTGCTCTATTCGAACAGCGCGCGCGCCCATGCACTGCGGCGCGAACGTGATTGGGTTGTGATTTTTCATCACCATGACACCGCGCCGGAGCGACAAAGCACCGTTGTCACCGAGACTACCGGGCCCTTGCGCGGGCTGCGGGTCGTGCGCGGCCGAGAAGCGGAAAGCGCGCGCCATTACGGGCAGAATACGCCTTCTGCAGTAGTCTCCGCACCGAAGTCGGCGCCGCGCGACCCGGTCGGAAGGGGCGCGCCTACGAGCGATGCCGGCACACGGTCCAACTAAGCCCGGGTTGGTCCGTATCCGCGTCCAGATCGGCGAAATCCCGTCGATGCCGAGACGCGTCGCGGCATGCGCAGGCGTGAATTGAGCTAATGGGATGAGAGCCGCGGAGGTCGCTTCGAGCGGGTGGCAAAACGCTGCAGCTATCAGGTCTACTGACCGACGCGTGCGCGTTCCGCCGCCGATGTTGCGACAGATAGTTTGCTTTGCTTCGGGTTATTAAGGAGTGCGTTTTAATCGGGTTATTAAGGAGTGCGTTTTAAGAAGTGCGCTCCGCATCGAAATGTGGCTCGGCCTACGGCTCCGTTTCTCTCGCTGCTGACTGTCAGCGAAGCCGAGGGGCGTCTCTGCATTCGCGTCATGCGAAATTCATGCTATTCGGAGCGCCTGTCGACCGCCATGAGGTTCTACCGAAATGGACAAACTCTCCGTCATGCAAGCCTTTCGCCGCATCGTAGAACGCGGCAGTTTCGTCCGTGCCGCGGAGGACCTCGGGGTTTCGCCTGCACTTCTGAGCCGAGAGATCAAACTGCTGGAAGAAAGCCTCGGGAGCTCGCTGCTGACACGCACGACGCGCGCGATGTCTCTGACCGATGCCGGGCGGCTATACTACGACGAGGCGAGCGGCATTCTCGACACGGTGAGCTCAGTCGAGACGCGTATCCGCGATGGGGCAGGGGCGGTGCGCGGGCATCTGAAAGTGAACGCCTCGAGCTCCTTCGGGCAGACGGTGATTTGCCCGATCCTGCCGGAGTTTCTGGAGGCGCATCCCGATCTGCGGTTGTCGCTCTCGCTCGATGACCGAGTTGTCGACATGGTTGAAGGCGGATTCGATGTCTCGATCCGCATACGGCCGACGATGCCGGATTCCGCTCTGGTCGCGCGCAAGATCGGCACGATGCGGCAGCGCATTTTCGCGTCCCCCGCCTATCTTGCCGGGGCCGGTTTGCCCGAGCGACCGGAGGATATCGCAGGGCATAGGGTGATCGGCTTCCTGCTGGCCGACCATCTGACGAAATGGGCGCTGCACGGGCCAGAAGGCACGCTCAGCCTCGATCTCGATCCTGCCATTCGCGTAGGCAACAGCCTCGTGCTGCGTGATCTGCTGATCGCGGGCCAAGGCATCGGCACCTTGCCGGATTTCGTCTCGAACGAGGCCGAGGCGCGCGGCGATCTGGTGCGTGTCCTGCCTGAGTGGGAGCTGCCCGCGCCGGAGATATTCGCTGTGACGGCCTCGCGGCTGGGAATGGATGCGAAAGTGAGGGCGTTTCTCGATCATCTGCGGGCGGCGATGGAGGCCTGACATTCTTCAACCGGCGTAAAGAATGAAGTGAGCCTCCACTGCTTATTCCGACGCGGCTGATCCCCGATCTTTTCAGGCAATGAAACCCATGCCCTGAGAGGATCCAATGACCCGCGTTCTTGTTCTCTATTACTCCAGCTACGGCCATGTCCGTGCGCTCGCCCAAGCCGAGGCGGAGGGCGCGCGCAGCGTGCCTGGCACGCATGTCGATCTGCGCCGCGTTCCCGAAACTCTGCCTGATGACATCCGGCAGAAGGCTGGCTTCGCCGCCGACGATACGCCGGTCGCCAGTCCTGCCGATCTCGAAGCCTATGACGCGATCATCTTTGGCACGCCCACGCTGTTCGGGATGATGGCGGGGCAGGTGAAGTCCTTCCTCGATCAGGCAGGTGGGCTCTGGGCGCGCAATGCGCTGGTCGGCAAGGTCGCGGCTGTGTTCACCTCGACCGGCTCGCAGCATGGCGGGCACGAGGCGACGCTGCTGTCCACGCAGATCCCGCTGCAGCATTTCGGGATGCTCATCGCCGGGATGCCCTACACTTTCGCCAATCAGACGCGCGCTGACGGTATCGTTGGCGGTGCGCCCTACGGCGCCGGCACGATCGCCGGAGCGGACGGGTCGCGGGCACCGACCGAGACCGATCTCGCGGGTGCCCGCTTCCAAGGCACCCATGTCGCGCGCATCGCGGCGCGGCTGGTGGGGGCTGCTCTGAACGAGGAGGCCGCGTGATGCCCAATCTCACCATCGACTTCTTTCACGATGTCGTCTGCTGCTGGTGTTTCAACATCTCGTCTCGGATGCGCAGCCTCGCCTCCGAGTTCGATCTCGACATCCGGCATCGCACTTTCGTGCTGCAAGCCGATCGCGAAGAAATGGCCGCGCGCTGGGGGGCACCCGAAGCCGCGCGCGAGACCATCCTCGGACATTGGATGGTCTGCCGTGAGGTCAGCGACCGGCCCGAGCTTGTCGATATCGAGGCCATGCGGGCCGCGCCGTTCGACTATCCCCACGGGATGACCGCCGCGCTCGGATGCAAGGCCGTCGAGATGCTGGGCGGGCAGGGTGCCCATTGGGAGATGTTCGATCGGCTGCAACGCGCGCATCTCACCGAGGCACGAAATATCGCCGATCCGGGCGTGGTGCGTGACGTCGCGCAAAGCCTCGGTTTCGAGGCGGCGGCCTTCGCAGACGGTTTGGAAGATCCGGCCACGGCCGAGGCTGTCGAAGCCGATCGGCGACGCGCCCGCGCCCTGCAGGTCCGCTCCATTCCCGCGCTGATCGTGCGGGAAACGGGGGCGCGGCTCGTAAACGGAACGCGTGAAGACCTTGCGGCACAGCTGCGCAGCTCGCTGAAACTCATCGCGTGAGGAGTGAGCCAAATGAAGTTCCGTTTTTTGTTCCGTGGTCTCCGGCATCGCCGCTACAGACCGCACCGCGTGCCGCGCGATCTCTCACCCCATCTGATGCGCGATATCGGGCTCGAGCCTTGGCCTGAGCGTCCCTGTCTTTCCCCTCGCCACTTCCGCTAAGCGACCCGACCGAAGGTGCCAAAATGACCCATCGATCACCAACCCTTCACATGATGTGCGGCAAGGTCGCCTCTGGCAAATCCACCCTGGCAGCACGCTTGGCGCGCGCGCCCGGAACGGTGCTCATCGCCGAGGACGAGTGGCTCCACGCGCTCTTTGCCGGTGCGTTGCGGTCACCGTCCGACTACGTCGACTATTCTTCGAGGCTCCGGCGGGTCATCGCGCCGCATGTCGTGAAACTGCTGGATGCGGGCCTTTCGGTTGTGCTCGATTTTCCAGCGAATACCGTCGCGCAACGGGACTGGCTGCGCGGTATCCTCGACCAGACCGATGCGGCGCATCAGCTTCATGTGCTCGACGTGTCCGACGCTATGTGCCTGGCGCGGTTGCAGGCGCGCAATCAACGCGGGGATCACCCCTTCGCGGTGTCCGAAGCCCAGTTTCGCCAGTTCACTCGCCACTTCGTCGCACCCACGCCGACGGAGGGTTTCCACGAGGTGAGGCATTCGGAAAGGTCTTAACGCGGTCCGCCGATATGGACCCGCAACCTTCGTCTTCCCTCTCTCTCGTCTGTCCTTGAATACGAGTCACCCGATGTCACGCACTACCGATATTCTTCTCACGGCGCTCGCCCCGGCTTTCTGGGGGAGCACCTATCTCGTCACCACCGAGGCGCTGCCCGCTGGCTATCCGATCACGCTTGCGGCTCTGCGTGCCTTACCTGCGGGGCTCGTGCTGATCATGCTCACGCGATCGCTGCCGTCGCGCGCATGGCTTGGCCGCACCTTCCTGCTTGGTTGTCTCAACTTCACCGTGTTCTGGAGCCTTCTGTTCGTGGCAGCCTATCGGCTGCCCGGTGGGGTCGCAGCCACGCTCGGCTCGCTTCAGGCGATGATGGTCATTCTAATGGCGTGGGGTTGGCTTGGCACCCCGGTGCGCGCAGGGGCGGTTGCCGCTGCAGCGGCGGGCGCTCTGGGGGTCGCGCTCCTTTTGCTGGGGCCTGAGGCTGCGCTCGATCCTGTCGGTATAGCCGCCGGTATCGGCGGGGCGGCGTCGATGGCGGCAGGCACGGTGCTGAGCCGTAAGTGGCAGCCGCCCGTCTCTCCGCTCAGTTTCACCGGTTGGCAATTGACGGCAGGCGGGCTGATCCTGCTGCCGATGGCTTTGATGGTCGAGCCCTCGTTGCCGCCGCTGACCGCGCTAAACCTCGCTGGGCTGGTTTGGCTCGGCCTGATCGGAGCGGCCGCGACTTACGCGATCTGGTTCCGCGGCATCGCTCGCCTCGAGCCCGGCGCAGTCTCGATGCTGGGGATGATGAGCCCGGTCACGGCGGTTGTTTTGGGATGGCTCTGGCTGAGGCAGGGCTTGTCGTTGCTCCAAATTGGCGGCGCAGCTATCGTTCTCATCTCGGTCTGGGCTGGGCAGCGTGCGAACCGTCCATGCGGGTTCGGAAACCACGGGCGCTCTGTCGTGATAAAGTCTAGCGCAGCCTGAAAGTCACCATCGAAGGAGCGTCCGCATGAGCCAACTTTCTCTGACCGACGACCTGGTCCGGAAGTCCCGCATCGCGGGGATGCTGTATCTTGTCATCATAGTCATGGGGCTCGGCGCGGAGCTTGGCCTCCGCTCGCCCCTGATCGATCTGTCGGATGCCACGGGCACGGCCGAGGCAATCCTCGCGGCCCCGGGGCAATTCCGATTGGCGATCACAGCCGATCTGATTATGGCGCTGAGCGACACTGGCCTTGCGATCCTGCTATACCTGATTTTTCGAAAGGTAGCCCACGGACTTGCCCTGTCGGCGATGGTGTTCCGGCTGATCCAGGCTGTCCTCATCGCGGCAAATCTGATGGCGTTGCAGGCTGCCTGGCTGCTCCTTTCGAACGCAGGCGACGCGGGCAACACGCAGTCACTGGCACTGGTGTTTCTCGACCTGCATGGCCACGGCTATGATCTCGGGCTGGTCTTCTTCGGCGTGAACAGCCTGATGATGGGCGCGTTGGTCTGGCGTTCGGGCGTCTTCGCAAAAGCCTTCGGTGCAGGGCTCGCACTTGCAGGTTTGGTCTATCTGATCGGTAGCGGTTTGCGGTTCTTCGCGCCTCACCTTGCGGCAGCTTTCGCTCCGGCGTATGCGGTGACAATCCTCGCAGAGACTGCGTTTTGCCTTAGACTCCTATTTCAGCCATCACGGCGGTGAGCTTCGTTCTTGCCCTCCAGATCTGCAGTGGTTCGCATCGCAACTTCCGCAGAAGCTACACGCAGACTCTCCGCTCAAATCAGTTCAAGAACTCGGCCCCAAAGCTGTCTTTCGCATCGAGGCGCAGCATCCGGCGTCAAGGACGCACGAAGAGCGCAAACTGAGGACGCTCCACATATACCTCCGCGAGCCTGCTGAAGAGGCCGGTTTCCCCCTCAATCAGATTGTGGCTACGGGAGTGACGGGCGAGCCGATGGCCCCCGGAAGGTAGAGCGGCGGAGCAGTCAGGAAGACCGCATTCCGTCCACTTGCCTCGAGCGCCTGCGCCAGATCGCGGAAATACCACAGCTCCGCCAACGGCATCCCCAATTTGAACAGGCAATGGTGATGCAGCGGCAGCCGGAGGCAACAGGCAGTGGGGTCGGTATGCGGGTTCTCGACCGCGTAGTTGTCAGCGGCAATCGCCGAGATTCCGCTCGCGCCCAGCCAGTCCTTGAGCGCCTGATCTGTCCCGTCGAGCACCGCGCCTGTCGCGTCGAGCCCCTCGGGGTCGGGCGCGTCCTGCATGTCGCGCAGGGCCTCCGCATAGCCGGTGCGCAGCATCAGGATGTCCCCACGGCGCAGTTCGACGTTTTGGGCGGCGATCACCTCCTGCAGCTTGTCGAGACCGACGAGGGTGCGTGCCATCCCGAAATGACGCACGAAATCGACGAGCACGCCGCGCCCCTGCACGGGCGACTTGGCCATCTCGCAGACCGACAGGCGGCGCGCATAGGAGCCGTGCTCCCCCGGACCATCCGCACCCAGCACATCCTCGTCCGCGCGGTGACCGTTGTAATAAACCCGCTCCGCCACGCCGTCGCCATCCGCGTCGAACAGCGCGCCGACATGCGCGAGCGAATCCCATTGCGTGGAATATTGGGTCGACAGTAGCACCTGATCGTCGCTGAGCACGTCGCGCAGGCTCGGGTCGACGTTTGCCAGGGCGTAGTTGATATAGGGCGTGTCCTCGAGGAAGGTTGGCTGCAGCACCGGCGGCTTGCGTCGCGGGTTGAGCTTCAGCTTGCCGGGCAGATCGAGCGGCAGCGAGAGGCAGAAGGCGCGGCCCTCGCGAATCTCCTGCGCGGCGGCCTGCCGTTCGGGCGCGCCGATCAGGTTGAGCGTGCCCAGCTGATCGTCTGCGCCGAAATCGCCCCAGTTCGAGCCTTCCGGCCGGTTCACCCATTCAGGCATTCAGTCCTCCTCCATATCGATCCGTCGTGCCAGCGCGATGATCTCGGGCAGCAGCGCTTGTATGCGCTTCGCTTTGCGCTCCTGTCGCTCGTCCCACGTGTAAAAGCCTCTTCCACTCTTCCGGCCAAGCTCTCCTGCTGCAAGTTTGTCGTCGAGCAGTTTCGGCGGCGTCTGGTCCGCCGCGAGATCGGGGTAGAGATAGGATGCGATCGCGTGATGGGTATCGATCCCGTTGAGATCGCGCTGCATGAGCGGTCCGCTCAGCGCCAGCCTTACGCCGAGCGCGTAGCGGGTGATCGTGTCGAGCCCTTCGGCGTCGATGACCCCGGCTTCGATCAGGTGGAAACATTCCCGCGCCATCGCGTGTTGCAAACGGTTCGCGACGAAGCCCGGAATGTCGGCACCGAGCCGCGCGACTTTCTTGCCCGAACCCTCCAGAAGCGCCTGCCAGCGATCGAGCGTCTCATGCGAGGTCTGCGGGGCAGGGACCAGCTCCACTGCGGGCACAATGTCCGCCGGGTTGAAGAAATGCGCGATGGCAAAGCGTTCGGGATGCGCGAGGTCACGGGCGAGATCGGCCGCGCGCAGGCCCGAGGTGTTCGAGGCGATCGCGGTTTCGGGCCCGAAATGCCGGGACAATTCGCCCAGCACGTCGCGCTTGAGATCCAGCCGTTCGGGCACGGCCTCAATCACGAAGCCGCAGCTCTGCCAGTCCGGTCCCAAGGCATCCACGGAAGGGCTCGAGACGAAGCCGGGCGCGTCGTCGATTGCCTCGGTTGCAGCGGCGCGCGCGCCATCAGCCGGGTCAATGAGCGCGACCGGATGCCCGGCGTTCAGGAATTGGCGGGCCAGCGCAGCTCCCATAATTCCTGCTCCGATCACGATCACCTTCTCCATCTCGCACCTCGTCGTGAATTATATATTGACGTTATAAGTAAATGCTGATGATTTGCAAATCATATCAGAAGGCGGGCGGAGGGGCCCGCCAAGGGAGACGCATATGAACTCGATAGCCAACTTTTTCACGCGGATCGTGAACCGCTACATGCCCGACCCGCTGGTCGTGGCAATCATTCTCACGGCGCTGACGGTGATTTTCGCGATGATTGCGCAGGACACCGGCTTCTTGGAAGCCTCGCAATACTGGGGCGACGGCTTCTGGAACTTGTTGTCCTTCACGATGCAGATGACGATCATCTTGCTGGCGGGCTACATCCTCGCGCGCACGCCGCTGGTCGATAAATTGATGAACAAGGTCGTGGGCGGCATCCATTCACCGCGCGCCGCGATCATCGTCGCCACGCTGTGCGGCGGTGTCGGCAGCTGGTTGAACTGGGGCTTCGGTCTCGTGCTGGGCACGCTGATCGCGCAAAAGCTCGGCCGTCAGGTGAAGGGGCTGCACTATCCGCTGGTGATCGCGGCCGCCTATTCGGGCTTCGCTGTCTACGGGGTCGGCCTTTCGGGTTCGGTGCCGCTTCTGATCAACACGCCCGGCCATTTCATGGAGGATGTGATCGGTCTGGTGCCGCTCGGTGAGACGATCTTCTCGCCCTACCTGATCATCATGAACCTGATCCTGCTGGTGACGCTGCCGCTGTTCAACGCGATGCTGCATCCCAAGCGCCCCGAGGACGTGGTCGAGGCACCGCCCGAACCCGAAGCGCCGCGCGCGACGGTCGAGACGTCCGAGCCCACCGTTGCGGACCGGCTCAACAATTCGCGCATCCTCGGCGTGGGCATGGGCCTCTTCGGGCTGCTTTACGTGGCGATGTATCTGATCAATGGCGGCAGCGTGACGCTGAACTTCGTGAACTCGCTGTTCCTGTTCCTCGGCATCACTCTTTTCGTCACTCCCAACCGCTTCCTTGCGGCGCTGCAGGACGGCATCAAGGTCGTGAGCGGCATCATCATCCAGTATCCGTTCTACGCAGGTATCCTCGCGATCCTCTCGGGATCGGGGCTGATCGTGACGCTGGCCAACTGGTTCGTGTCGATCTCGAGTGCGGGCACCCTGCCGATCTCGTCCTTCCTGTCGGCTGCACTGATCAACCTCTTCGTGCCGTCGGGCGGGGGCCAGTGGGTCATTCAGGGCCCGGTAATGATGGAAGCCGCGCGTCAGCTTGGCGCTTCGGTGCCCGCCACCGCGCTCGCGGTGCAGATCGGCGACCAGTGGACCAACATGGTGCAACCCTTCTGGCTGCTGCCGGCGATGGCGATCTCGGGCCTGAAGCTGAAGGACCTGATGGGCTACATGGTGGTGATCACCTTCTATCTCGGGATCGTCTTCCTCGCGACGGTGACGATCTGGGGCATGGTGGGCGCCTGATGCCCTGGATGGTCGAAACCTATGACAAGCCCGACCACGGCGCGCTTCGGCTGCGCATGCGGGCCGAGCATCTCGACTACCTCGAGGCCAACAGCAAGACGCTGTTGGCCTGCGGGGCCAAGATCGGAGACGACGGGGAGGGCGCGAGCGGCGGCCTCTACCTGCTCGATGTCGAAAGCCGCGCCGAGGCACAGGCCTTCATCGAGGCTGATCCCTTCTTCAAGGGCGACCTCTTCGAGCGCGTATTCATCACGCGCTGGCGCAAGGCCTATCTCGATGGCCGCAATACACTCAACGAGGACTGAATGCTCTATCATGTGAAGATGACGGTGAACCTGCCCGCCGATATGAACCCGCAGGAGGCCGCCGAGATCAAGGCCCGCGAAAAGGCCTATTCGCAGGATCTTCAGCAGCAGGGCATCTGGCGTCACATCTGGCGCATCGCGGGGCGCTACGAGAATGTCTCGATCTTCGATTGCCGCGATCATGCGCATCTGCACGAGGTGCTGATGGGGCTCCCGCTCTATACGTGGATGGAGATGGAGATCATGCCGCTCTGCCGTCACCCTTCCTCGGTGCGCGGAGACGACACATGAGCGGCTATGACAGGCGCGCGGCGCTGATCACCGGCGGGGCGGGCGGCATCGGTCGCGCGATCACCGCGCGGCTCAAGGCCGACGGGTTTCGCACGATCGTGCTGGATAAAGCGCCGGCTGATCCGACAATCGCGGACCGCAGCCACGAAGTGGATCTGACGGATGCCGCAGAGACGTCCGCGATCTGCGCGACCCTCGCGCGGGAGGAGGAGATTACCTGCCTCGTGAACAATGTGGGCATCGTTATGCCCGCACCGCTCGAAGAGGTCGGGCTCGACGATTTCGACCGGATGATGCACCTCAACCTGCGGCCTTCGCTCATCTGCGCGCAATCCCTACTTCCGGGCATGAAAGCGAAGGGCGGCGGACGGATCGTCATGAACACGAGCCGCGTGACGAAGGGCAAAGAGCTTCGCACGCTTTACTCTGCAACCAAGGGCGCCGCGCAGGCGATGGCGCGGACTTGGGCGCTCGAGCTGGGTCAGCACGGCATCACGGTGAACTGCGTGGCTCCCGGTCCGATCGGCACCGAGGCGTTCTGGCGCAACAACCCGCCCGACGCTCCGGCGACCAAAGAGATCATCGATAATGTCCCGGTCCGCCGCGTCGGCACGGGCGAAGATGTCGCCAATGCAGTCTCGTTCTTCGCGGCGCCAGAGGCGAGCTTCGTCACTGGGCAGACGCTGTTCGTATGTGGCGGCGTCACGGTCGGCTGAAACCGCGCCCCGCCTCGAATTGAAACGGGCCGCTCCGATGGGGCGGCCCGTTTCGTAGGGATCGGACGGTGACGGGATCAGGCGGCGATGTGGGCGCGCAGCAGCTCGACGAAACGGGCGGGTTGCTCGACGCAGGGCAGGTGCCCCGCGGCGTCGATCTCGACGAAACGCGACCCCGGGATTTTCTCGGCGGTCGCGCGGACCAGATCCGGCGGGGTGGAGGCGTCCTGCGCCCCGGCGATGACCAGCGTGGGCTGGGCGATCCGGGCGAGATCATCGGTGTAATCCGCGTCGCGGATCGCGGCGCAGACCTGCGCATAACCCGCGTCGGGCGTGCGCTCGAGCATCGCGCGCCACATCGCGAAATCTTCGGTCGTCTCGTAGCCCGGCGCGAACCAGCGCGCGAGGATCGCGTCCGAGATCGAGGCGATGCCGTTCGCGTGCACGGCGTCGATCCGCGGGTTCCATATGTCCGGCGTGCCGATCTTGGCGGCGGTGTCGGCGAGCACGAGCTTGCGCATCGCTTGCGGGTGGCGCAGCGCGAGGCGCTGCATGATCAGCCCGCCCACCGACAGCCCGATGCCAATGAAGGCGGTGATGCCGTAGTGGTCGAGAAGCGTCTCGACATCGCCAGCCATCGTCTCGATGTCGAGCGTATCAGCCGCGATGCTGAGGCCGTGGCCGCGCTTGTCTTGCCGCAGGATGCCCCATTCGGTCGGCAACAGCTGCACGACCCGGTCCCAGACCCGCAGATCGGTGCCGAGCGAGTTGGCGAAAACCAGCGTCGGCGCGCCCGGTGCGGGAGCGCGGTATCCATGGTAGATGCCCCGGATCGCGGTAAAAGTCTCAAGCGTCATGATAGGTCCTCGAAGTTCAGATCATCCAGACAGGCCAGCAGCAGGTCGAGTGCGGGGTTCTCCCGCTCCGCCTGATGGACCAGCGAGATATTCGCCGTGACCTCCTGATCGGCCAGCGGCCGGTAGGTCACGTCAGGAATATGCACGTTGCGGATCGCCTCGGGCACGATCGCCACGCCCAGCCGGGCGGCGACGAGGCTCGCGATGGAGGCGAATTGAGGCGAGCGCTGCACGATGTTGGGGCTGATGCCCGCTTTGGCGCAGGCGCGATACATAGCCGCCGAAAAGCCGCTCGTCGGACGCAGATGCGTGGCGATGAACGCCTCGTCGCGCAGATCGCGCAGATCGACCGCGGCGTCGCTTTCGGCAAGCCTGTGATCGGTGGGCAGGGCGATCCAGAGCCTTTCGTGGCACAATGTCCGCGTCACGAGATTGTCGGGCATCTCGGGAAAGGGGAGGCGGATGATCCCGGCATCGAGATTGCCCGCCGAGACTTCGGGGATCTGCCGGTCGAGATCCATCAGCGTAAGTTGCAGCTGGGTCTCGGGCGCGTTGCTGCGAAAGCCGCGCACCAGCTTCGTCAGCACGCCATTATAGGCTGCGGCCCCGATATAGCCCAGCCGGAGCTCCCCGATCATCCCCTTGCCGACCCGCAGCGCCACATCCTGAGCGCGCTGCGCATGGCGCACGACGGCGCGCGCTTCGGGCAGGAGCCGTTCACCTGCTGGCGCAAGCGACACCTTGCGGCGGTTGCGCTCGAACAGAAGCGTTCCGATCTGGTCTTCCATTTGTTTGAGCAATACGGTGAGTTGCGGTTGCGAAATCCCCATGCGCTCTGCTGCGCGCCCGAAATGCAGTTCATCGGCAAGGGCCACGAGCAGCTCGTAATGTCGCAGATTTAACATATGTATTACTGGGCCTCTTTGATCCAAATTTATTATAAGTGGGCGTAGGCTGCAACGCTAGCGATATTTTCTGCAGCTGTGCTCGGGCCGCTTCGGTCGACCCGTGCCCTCACATGGCAAAATCGCATCGATGCCCGGATTTGCGGGCGTCTGATGCTGCAGGGTTGCGGTGATTTCGCCTATCTGATGCGCGTTCCACAGCGCCCCGCTTCCAAGAACAAGTATCAGCTCTTACCAAGCGCGTCATGGCTTGCCGGTCGCGAAACCGGCAATCTGACCCTCACGGAAACGTGGAACGGTCCGCCGGGAGGAAGCCGCAACAGCGGTCGGTGGCAGACAGGGCGCCCAGCACGGCTTGGCGATCTGACTGACTGCCGAGATGTAGGCCGGATCGAAAGGGAGGATCATTATGAAACATATCGTCATGGCGGCCGCAGGGCTCGCCACAGGCTTCGCTTTGCCCGCTGTCGCGGAGGACATCAAGGTCGGCCTCATGCTACCCTATTCGGGCACCTACGCGTCGCTCGGCAATGAGATCGAGGCGGGCTTCCGTCTCGGGCTTGAAACCTATGGCGGGGCGTCCGGGGCGACTTTCGAGGTCTTGACCGAAGACACTGAAGCCAAACCGCCGGTCGCGCTCGGAAAGGCGAAAAAGCTGATCCTGCAGGACAAGGTTGATGTGCTCTCCGGTATCGTAAGTTCGGGGGTGCTGGGGGCCATGCGCGACCTGATCGACGGGTCAAAAGTGCCGTTGATCGTCGCCAATGCAGGCAATGACGAAGCGACCGGCGAAGCCTGTTCCCCGTGGATTACCCGTCTGTCCTTCTCGAATGCGCAAGTGAACCGGCCGATGGGGACCTGGCTGCACGATCAGGGCGTGAAAAAGGTCTACACGCTGGCACCGGACTATGCCGCCGGTCACCAGATGATCGACGCCTTCGCCGCGAGCTTCACCGAGGCCGGTGGCGAAATCGTTGGCCAGCAATACACCCCGTTCGGCAAGACGCAGGATTTCGGCCCCTACCTCGCGAAGGCGCAATCCAGCGGCGCGGAAGCGGTCTATGTGTTCTACGCTGGCGGCGAAGCGATTTCCTTCGTCAAGCAATATGACAGCTTCGGTCTAAAAGCCGATCTGCCGCTTTACGGCGCGGGCTTCCTGACATCGCCGCTTTACGTCAACGCCGAAGGTCCGGCGGCGGAAGGTGTTACAGCCGCGCTGCATTACGTGCCGACCATCGAGAACGAGGCCAACGCGGCCTTCACCTCGGCTTTCAAGGCGAAAACCGGGCACCTGCCTTCGGAATTCGCCGTGCAGGGCTACGATTCCGCGCGGGCATTGGTCGAGGCGGTGAAATCCGGCGCGAGCGACCGGGCGTCGCTGGGCGCGGCACTGCGCAAGGTCAGCTTTGAGGGGCCACGGGGGATGTTGTCGATCGATCCCGCCACGAACAACCTCGTTCAGCCGATCTACGTGTATCAGACGGTCGCAGGCCCTGACGGGCTCACCCAGAACGTTCTGGCAGAGCTTCCTGCATCCGCTGATCCCGCGAATGGCTGCGATCTGGCGCAGGTCTCGAACTGATTTGTCCTGAGTTGATCTGAACCCGTCGCGCCTGCCGGACCCGGCTCGGGCAGGCGCATCTGAGGAGCCACCCAATGACAACCGACCTTGGTTTCTGGATGCTGCAAGCACTCAACGCGTTGCAACTTTCCATGCTGCTTTTCCTGCTCTCTATCGGCCTGACCGTGATCTTCGGCCTGATGCATTTCGTCAACCTCGCCCATGGATCGCTCTATGCCCTCGGTGCCTATGTCGGCGCGGCTGCGGCGGCCGTGGGGGGCTTCTGGATCGGCCTGTTCGTGGCGCCAGTTGCCGTGGCGGGGATGGGCGTGCTGCTTTATTCCGGACTGATCAAGCGGATGCGCCGCTCCGGTCCGATGGCGCAGGTTCTGGTGACCTTCGGCCTCATCTTCGTGCTACTGGATCTGACGCGGATCGTCTGGGGCGATTTGCCGATGGCCATCGAAAAGCCGGGGTTTCTGGACGGGCGGGTGATGCTTCTGGGCATCGAATACCCGACCTATCGGCTGTTCGTGATCGTGCTGGGGTTCGTGATCTTCGCCGGGCTCGCATGGGTGCTGGCGCGGACACAGGTGGGCGCGATGATCCGTGCGGGCGTCGACAATGACGCCATGGCGGCCTGCCTCGGGATCAACGTGGAGCGCCTTTTCTTCACCGTCTTCTGCGTGGGATGCGCGCTGGCGGGGCTGGCGGGCGTCGTCGCCGCGCCATTGCTGAGCGTGACGCCGGATATGGGGCTGCAGATCCTGATCCCGACGCTGATCGTGATCGTCATAGGAGGCCTCGGGTCACTGAGAGGCGCGATCGCGGGGTCGCTGATCTACGGCTTCGTCCAGACCTTCGGCGCGGTGCTTGCGCCGCAACTCGCCTCCGTTCTCATCTACGCCCTGCTGGCTGCGGTCCTCGTGATCCGTCCGATGGGCCTGTTCCCGGCGAAAGGATAAGAGATGTTCCGACACACGCCATTGCGCTATACCGTTCTGGCGCTGCTTGCGGCCGGCGCGCTGTTCCAGGCGATCACGGCGGGCTATTTCGGCCTCGAAGTCCTGATCGAGATCCTCATTCTCGCCATGCTGGTGCTGGCTCTGGACATGGTGGCGGGCTTTGGCGGCATGGTGTCGCTGTGCCATGGTGCGCTGATGGGGGTGGGGGCCTATGCCTTCGCGACCTCCGCCGGGGTGCTTGGCCTTACGCCGGTGGTGTCGCTGGTCGGCGCCATCGCCCTTACCGGCGCCATCGCCTGGGTCATCGGCGCGGTCTGTGCGCGCAGCCATGGCATATATTTCATCATGGCCACGCTGGCCTTCGGACAGATGGCCTATTCCTACATCTTCCAGACCCCGTTCTTCGGCGGTGATGACGGCATGGGCGGTATCGAGCGGCTGGACCTGTCGGCCTTCGGGATCGATCTGACGGACAGCCGGAGCTTCGCGCTGTTCTGCCTCGCCGTTCTGGGGCTCGTCTACCTCGCCTGCGTCGGCATCCTGCGTTCGGGTCTGGGGCGGTCACTGACCGGGGTCATGCACAGCGAACAGCGGATGCGCGCGTTGGGGCTTACGGTCTGGCGGGTGAAGGCGGATGTCTTTGGCCTTTCGGGGATGATCGCGGGCTTGGCCGGAGCGCTCTCTGCCATGAACGTCATGTATATCTCTCCCGGCCTGCTGGATTGGACCGTCTCGGGCGAGGCGCTGGTGGTGGTGATCCTCGGCGGCCTCGGCACATTGGTCGGGCCGATGATCGGCGCGGTGGCTCTCGTGGTGCTGAAACATGAACTCAGCGCCGTCACACCTTACTGGCATCTGGTCGTCGGCCTGCTGCTGATCGGCGTCGTGATGAGCCGCGCCAACGGCATCTTCGGCTGGATCGAAGCGCAGATCGGGGCGCGGTTCGACAAACGTCTCAACGATGTCACGCGCCCAACGACCACGGAGGAACCCCGCGATGCTTGAGACCCGTAATCTCGACAAATCCTTTGGCGCTGTTCACGTCACGCGTGACGTGTCGTTCAAGCTGGAAAAAGGCGAACGGCGCGTGATCCTCGGACCGAACGGCGCTGGCAAGACGACGCTTTTCAACCTGCTGGCCGGCGAACTTGCGCCCGATAGCGGTGCCGTGGTTCTGGCCGGAGAGGATGTCGCGGCGCTGCCGGTGGCCCGCCGGGCGCGGCGCGGCCTCTCGCGCAGCTATCAGAAGAACACGCTGTTCGACGGGCTGTCGGTGGCGGAAAATCTCGGGCTCGCCGCCAGCATCCACACCGGCTTCGGCACCCGTCTCTGGGGAGACAGCCTTGCGCGCCCCGAAGTGCGCGAGATCGTCGAGGAGGTCGCGGCGCAGGTGAACCTGCAGGCCTACCTCAACGCCCGCGTCTCCGAGGTCAGCTATGGCGTCCGCCGCCAGCTCGAGGTCGGCGTCGCGCTCGCCACCCGGCCGCGTGTGTTGCTGATGGACGAGCCGACCAGCGGCGTCGGCCCGGAAATGGCAGGGGCGTTCCATGCCCTGCTGGCGGGCCTGCCGCGCGATCTGACCCTCCTGATCATCGAACACGACATGGACCTCGCCTTCGAGGTCGCAGACAGCATCACGGTGCTGAACTACGGCGAAGTGGTCTTCGACGGTGCACCGGAGGCCGCACGCGGTTCCGATCTGCTGAAGGAAATCTATCTGGGGAGCTGGGAAAATGCTTGAACTGGCAGCGGTGAATTCAGGCTACGGCGAAACGCAGGTGCTGCATGGCATGACCCTGACCGCAGCCGCCGGACGGGTTCTCGCGATCCTCGGGCGCAATGGCGCGGGCAAGTCGACGACGCTGAAGACGATCATGGGGCTTCTGTCCCGCACCGCTGGGGAGATCCGGTTCGAGGGCAAGCCCATCGACCGCCACCCCTACGAGATCGCCAAGCGCGGTATCGCCTATGTGCCGGAAACACGGGATATTTTTGCCTCGCTCACCGTGCGCGAGAACCTCGAACTGACGGCGAAACGCTTTGGCGGCGGCGACTGGACGATGGAGCGGGTCCTGGATCTGTTCCCCCGGCTGGGCGAGCGGATGGCCAATGGCGGGATGCAGCTGTCGGGTGGCGAGCAGCAGATGCTGGCGATTGCGCGCGCGCTTCTGATGAACCCCCGCCTGCTGATCCTTGACGAGCCGACCGAGGGGCTCGCGCCGATCATCGTGCAGCTGATTCATGACAAGCTGCAGGAACTCAGGGCCGAGGGCCTGTCGATGATCATCGTCGAGCAGAATTTCGGTTTCGCGACCTCGCTGGCCGACGATGTGGTGGTCGTCGGCAAGGGGCAGATCGTGTGGAACGGCAGCGCCGCGGAGATCCGTGCCGACAGCGACACCCAGCACCGTTGGCTGGGCGTCTGATCAGGCCGCGCTGAGATGGATCGCCTGTCTGCGTGCCGTTTGCTGCGCGATCCGGAGCAGGTTCTGCACCGGCGCGCCGCGTTCATCCAGCCGGAAGTTCAGCGCCAGCGTGCTGGTGCCGAGCCCCGGGCGGACCTCGCAGAAGCGCACGCCGTTGCGCGGCTGGCTGCCAACGGAGGCGGGCACGATGCAGATGCCCTCGCCGATTGCGACAAGGCTCAGTGCGGTGTGGGTGTCCATCGTCCAGACCTGTCGGCTGGTGTCGATGCCCTGTGCGGCGCAGGCGTCGAGCACCGTGTCGGCATAGCTTGGGCGGGGAAATTCCGGGTAGAGCACATGGGTCGCATTGGGCAGCGCGGTGAGGTCGACGATCCCGGTGCCGCCGACGCTGAAGCTTTCGGGGATGGCTGCGATCAGCGGCTCTTCCAGCAGCTTGCGTGTCGCGATCTCGGAATCCTCCAATGCGGGCCGGGTAAATGCCGCGTCGAGTTCACGCGCGACAAGTGCTTGATGCAGCTGCGCATTGTTCATCGGAAAGAGGCTGAGATCGACCGCAGGAAATTCCGCGCGGAAGGTTTTGACGACCGCCGGGACGATCCCGAAGGTGGCCGAGCCGACGAAGCCGATGCGCAGCCGTCCCTGGGCGCCCTGACCGAGCCGCCGGACCTCGGTTCGCGCGTCGTCGAGTTGCCTGAGAATGCTGCGCGCATGCTCCAGCAGGCGTTCGCCCGCGGGCGTCAGGCGCGTCGCGCTGCGGCTGCGGTCGAACAGCAGCGCACCGATTTCGTCTTCCAGCGCCTTGATCTGCCGGCTCAGCGGCGGTTGCGCGATATTCAGGCGATCTGCGGCACGGCCGAAATGCAGTTCTTCAGCGACGGCGATGAAATAGGTCAGGTGCTTGAGGCGCATCGAATTGGCCCTTTCCACGAGAAAGAGGGAGCGGTTTGGCGGTTCGCCAAAAAGTCCGTTTACGGGCCGCAGATCCTCATCCGCGGCCCCAGTGCCATCGGAAGCGAAGCCGGTGGTTTCACCCGGTGTCGCCGCCGGCAACGACCAGCGTGCTGCCGGTGATGTAGGAGGCTTCCCGAGAAGCCAGAAACAGGATTGGGGCGACCTGTTCATCGAGCGTGCCATAGCGCCCCATCATCGTGGACGCGGTGACCTGCTCGACCGCTTCGGCCATCCATGTCTTTTCGGCCTCGCTGTCACCCTCCGCATTGCGCGGAACGCGCCGAGGCGGCGCCGATGTGCCGCCGGGGGCAGAGGCCACCACGCGGATATTCTCGCCCGCAAGCTCCATCGCGAGCGATGCCGTCATCGCGTTCACGCCCCCTTTGGCGGCCGAATAGGGCACCCGGTGGATGCCGCGCGTAGCGTTGGACGACACGTTGACGATCACACCGCCGCCCCGCTTGCGCAGGTGCGGGATCGCCGCGTGGCAGGACCAGAGCGTCGGCATCAGCGAGCGTCGTATTTCCGCCTCGATCTGATCGGGTTCGAATTCCGCATAGGGGCGCATGCGGATCGCCCCGCCGACGCCGGTCACGAGAATGTCGATCCCGCCGAAGGCCTCTATCGCGGCGGCCATGACAGCCTCCGCACCCTCGTAGGTTTCGAGATCCGCAATCGCCGCGCGGGCGCGCCCGGGCCCCTTTGCATCGATCTCCGATGCCATCTCGGTTGCGAATTCGGCGCGGTCGGCCAGAAGCACGTCGGCCCCTTCGGCGCAGGCGCGGGCGGCGACGCCAAGGCCGATGCCTTGGGCCGCGCCCGTTACCACCATTACCTGACCCTTGAAGCGTTCGGAAAAGATCATGCCGCCGCCTCGGTCTGGGCCTCGGCTGGCGCGAACTTTTCGTAATGGAAGCTTGCCGGGGTCAGGTTCTTGTCCCGGAAGAAGACGCGCACGGCCTCGACCATCGGCGGCGGGCCGCAGAGATAGACGTCGATATCGCCCTCGTTGAGCTGGGCGTCTGTCAGGTGATGAGTGACGTATCCTTTCAGCGGATGCTGGCTGCCCTCGTCGGCGACGCAGCAGGCCATCGTCAGGTTCGGCAGCTGCGCGGCCAGTGTATCGAGCCGGTCCATCTCGACAAGGTCCTCATCGGTCGTCACCCCGTAGACGAGATGCATCGGTTGCGCGGTCTGGCCGGTCGCGACGAGCACCTCCAGCATCGACAGGATCGGGGCCAACCCCGTGCCGCCAGCGAGCAGCAGCACGGGGCGTTTCACCTCGCGCAGGAAGAAGCTCCCATAGGGACCGGTGAAGCGCATTGTCTCGCCCAACTCGACGGTCTCGGTCAGGTGGCGGCTCATCGCTCCGCCGGGCACGTTGCGGATGAGGAAGGTTGCCTCCGCCGCGCCTGGTGCCGAGCTGAACGAATAGGACCGCGTTCCCCCTTCCGGCAGGCCGAGGTTCACGTATTGGCCCGGCAAGAAATCGAGCGCCGCCGGATCGGGCAGCGTCAGACCGAGCCGGATGGTCGTGTCCGACAGCCGGTCCAGCGTCGTGACCTCGGCGAAAAATTCCGCCGGGGTCAGTTTGCACGTGGAGGAGGGCACCGGGACGGTGACCACGCAGTCGCCGCTCGGGACCATCTGGCAGGAGAGCACGTAGCCCTCCTGCGCTTCTTCCTCGGAGAGCGCCTCTTCGAGGTAATCGTCGCCGAGGTCGAAGGCACCCTGCGCGCAGTGGCACTTGCAGGTGCCGCACACCCCGTCCGAGCAGTCCACCGGAAGGTTCACCTTCTGCCGGTAGGCCGCGTCCATCACGGTTTCCATCGGGTTGACCTGGATGACGCGCGTGACGCCATCCTCGAAGTTCAATGCTACGCGATAACTCATGATGCCTCCCTCAGACGTGGTAAACGTCGATGACTTGGTGGATGTAGTCGTCCTTCAGGATCACCGTTTTCGCGGTGATCCGGGGCGCGTCTCCGGACAGGTCGATGGTATAGAAAGAGGTGCCGAAGAAAGTCGTCGTCTTCTTGTAGCGATGGCTCAGAGTGTGCCAGTTGAACCGCAGGTCGACCTCTGATCCGCGCCGCGCGAGGATCTCGACATTCGAGATCATGTGGTTCGTGCGGGGTTCGGGCATCGTCGCCCCGGAGCGTTCGGTCTTGATCCGGAAAACGCGGTCTTCAAGCCCCGCGCGATCCGGGTAGTAGATCAGCGATACCTGGCTTTGCGGGTCTTCGACAAGCTGGTCGTCATCGTCCCAAGTCGGCATCCAGAAGCTCGCTTCGGGGGCATAGCATTCCAGCCACGCATCCCATTCGCGGTCGTCCAGAAGACGCGCCTCGCGGTAGAGGAACTGGGTGATTGCAGTCAGATCGGATGTGATGGGCGCGTTCATGCCAGTTCCTCCTCGCGGGTGTCGGCCTGTTCGGCATCGAGCGCCCTGAGCAGGGTCTCGGCCCAGAATTCATGCTGGCGGACGAACAGCCCTTCGTCTTCGGCGCGCTCGGCGCTGAGGAGCGGGTTCATGCCCATCGCCTTGGCGTTCTCGTCCGGCCCGTCGAGCCAGCGGGTCGCACCGCGGCTCAGGTCGTTCCAGACGCCATCAGCGGCGGCATAGGCTTCCTGGCAGGCGCGGAACTCTTCCAGATCGTCAGGCGTGCCCATGCCGGAGACGTTGAAGAAATCCTCGTATTGGCGCAGGCGCAGCGCGCGCTCCTCGGCGGGTTCCCCGACGGGCGCAAAGCAGAAGATCGTGATCTCGGTCTTGTCGACGGAGACCGGGCGCACCACCCGAATCTGCGTTGAAAACTGGTCCATCAGATAGACATTCGGATAGAGGCCGAGATTGCGGGTCTGGCCCACGATAAAGCCAGTCTTTTCCTTGCCGAGCCGTGCCTCGATCTCTTCCTTGTGGTTCCAGACGGGTCGCACCTCTGGGTTCAGCGTCTGGGTCCAGAGCAGGATGTGCCCATGTTCGAACCCATAGACGCCACCCACGGATTTCGACCAGCCATTCGCGTCGACCGCTTTGGTGCCTTCTTCCTTGCGGTGGCCCATCGTGGCGGAATAGTTCCAGTGGACCGAGCTGACGTGATACCCGTCCGCCCCGTTTTCCATCTGAAGTTTCCAGTTGCCGTCGAAAGTATAGCTGGAATTGCCGCGCAGCACCTCGAGCCCGTTCGGCGCCTGATCGACGATCTGGTCGATGATGACCTTGGTCTCGCCGAGATAGTCCTCGAGCTCCGGGACATCCGCGTTCAGGGAGCCGAAGATGAACCCTTTGTAGCTACCGAATTTTGCGACCTTCTTCAGATTGTGCGAGCCGTTCTTGTTGAAGCCCTCGGGATAAGCGCCGGTCTTGCCGTCCTTCACTTTGAGGAGCTTGCCGGCGTTGTTGAAGGTCCATCCGTGGAACTGGCAGGTGAAGCTTGCCTTGTTGCCGTGCTTGCGTCGGCAGAGCGTCGCGCCGCGATGGGCGCAGGCGTTTACCACAGCGTGCAATTCGCCTTCCTTGTCCCGGGTGATGATGATCGGCACCCGCCCGATCCAGGTGGTGAAATAGTCGTTATCGTTCGGGATCTGGCTTTCGTGGGCAAGATAGACCCAGTTGCCTTCGAAGATGTGTTTCATCTCCAGTTCGAACATCTCCGCGTCGGTGAAGATGTCGCGGCGGCAACGGTGAATATGGGTCTGCGGGTCTTCGATGACGGCATTCGCGATGCGCGCTCTCAGGTCGTTGGTCATGGTCTTTCCTCCGGTCTGGCGGATCCCGATCTGACGGGATCACGGCTGGACTCGATGGCCGGTCAATCATGTTGCGGACGACAGGGTGCAGGATATCGTTTCCCGGCATAGCGCCGAGCGCAGGCGACTTGCTGTCACCTCGATACGATTTCGGTATCGCCTGATACCTCCCTGCCGGCAGCGTCCTCCTCTACCCGGCTCAATCAAGCTTGGGCTAAGGTGACAAAAAGATGTCGCTTTGACCAAGATTAAGTTGGTCTGCTTCTATACACGGGAGGTATAGTATGGAGATGAAACAGCTGCGTTACTTCGTAGCGGTTGCGCGGGAGAGAAATTTCTCGCGCGCGGCGGAAGCGTTGAATATGGCTCAGCCACCGCTGAGCCGACAAATCCAGATGCTGGAAGCCGAGATGGGGGCTGAACTGATCGACAGATCGGTGCGCCCGTTGAAGCTGACATCGCCAGGCCGTCTATTTCTCAAGCAGGCCGAGCAAATCCTCGACCATGCGGAGGCGACCAAGACGATGATGCGGCGCGCGATCACTTCGTCCAAACGCAGCGTGGTGTTCGGGTTCGTCGCCTCGACGATGTATGGACGCTTTCCGGCCTTGATCCGTGCCTTTCGCAAACGGGCGCTGGATGTCGAATTGCAGCTATTGGAAATGAGCAGTCTTGAGCAGATCAATGCTTTGAAAGAGGGTCGGATCGACGCGGGTTTCGGGACCCAGAGGTTCGACGATCCGGCGATCCGGCGTGTGCTGCTGCGCGAAGAGCGGATGATCGTGGCGATGCCGATCGCCCATCCAATGGCAGGGTCGGACGAACCGTTACCATTGTCGCGCATCGCGGAGGAGCCCCAGATTCTTTATCCCAGCAAGCCGCGTCCCAGCTATGCCGATCAGGTTCTGACCGTATTTCACGATCACGGTCTGACCCCCTCCATCGCTCACGAAGCGCGGGAATTGCACATAGCCATGGGCCTCGTCGCGGCCGAGGAAGGGATCGCTGTCGTCCCGAAATCTCTCGAACGGCTGCGTATGGACGGGATCTGTTACCGCGCAATCGAGGAAACCGCGACGTCGCCAATATTCATGAGCGTTCGGCAAGGGGACATGTCCCGCCCGATCTGCGAAATGAAGGATGTCATCTGCGACATGTATCCGAGATGGGGCTACGCGGTTCCCGAGGGATTGCGGGATTCGACAGCGGATGAGGCTGATGGAAGGGGATAAGCGAGCAGTTCCAGGCGATGTCGCGTCTATAGGTCTTCCAAAGACGCGTCGCAGAGAGGACAGGCTCGCGCGCTAAGTCCCCCTTCAACCGTGGCATCACCCAATACCTTTTCCAAGAGTGAGTCGATCGCCGTTATGCCCTATATGGTATGAATCGGGAGAAAGCGTCGGAATGGACTTCAAACGGCTCAAATATTTCCTCGCGGTGGCCGAGGAATTGCATTTCGGACGCGCGGCGAACCGGCTCGATATCGCGCAGCCGCCGCTGTCGCGTCAGATCGCGGCGCTGGAGGCCGAGCTGGAGGTGCGGCTATTCGACCGTTCGCGCAGCCAGATCCGGCTGACGCAGGCGGGTGAGGTGTTGCAGGATCACGCGCGGCAATTGCTCGAACGGCTGGATGCGGCCTATCGTGAGACGAAGATGGTCGGCTCCGGTTCAGGCGGGCGACTGCGGATCGCCTTTGTTGGCTCGGCCTCGCACGGCGTGCTGCCGACGCTGATCAAATCCTACCGCTCCTTCTTCCCGGAGGTTGAGCTGCAGCTCTCGGCGATGAATAATGCCGAACTGCACACCGCGCTTGTGAGCCGCGAGATCGACATTGCGGTGGCGCGACCGTTGCTCGACGACGAGGAATTCCGGCACGAGCCGCTCTGCACCGAGCCGTTGATCCTCGCGCTGCCCGACAATTCCGACCTCGGCAACCGGGCCGAGATCCAGTTCGCCGACCTCGCCGATAAGACCTTCGTGCTCTATCCGCGCAAGCCCCGGCCCAGCTATGCCGACGTCGTGCTCGATATCTGTGCGCGCGAAGGGTTCAAGCCGAAGGCAGTTGATCTGGCGCAGGACTTCCAGTCCGCGATCAGCCTCGTGTCGGTCGGCGTCGGGATCGCGGTGGTGCCGGAATCGGTGTCGCGCACACAACGCCCGGGCGTAATCTTCCGGCCCTACAAGGGCTTCAATCCGGGGACCGGGTTGACGGTCCATGCGCGGCTCGACAACCGCGCGCCGCAGGTGATGCACTTCCTGGAAGTCACCCGGAAATTCGCGCGTAGACAGTAGGTCGCGGTTGGAATTTCAGGGGTTTGATTAGGTCGGGCGCGGATCGTCGCGAAAGGTGGTGGCCTGCACCGACCGGCGTTCGGTAAAGCGCGCGTGCCAGTCCGCCAGCGCCGGGCACCCCTCGCGCCAGCCCTCGTCATCGAAGCGGAAATCGAGGTAGCACAGCGCGACGCCGATGCTGAGATGACCGATGTCGAAGGGGCGCTCGGTCAGTCGGGGAGCGTGGTCTTCCAGCCAGTCGGCAACCCGGTGCATCTTGGTGCGATAGACGTCGAGCATCTGCTCTGACCGCTGTTCTTCGGGCCGCATCTTCAACTCCACCAGCCACGGCAGTGCGATATCCAACAGGCCCGTTCCCAGCGCCTCGTCGCGCTCGGCCTCCAGCCGCGCGGCGGGATCGGCGGGGAAAAGCTGCGGGCCGTCCGCGCTTTCCAGATCTGCCCATTCGCAGACCACATGGCTGTCGAACAGCACGCGGCCGTCCTCCAGCTCCAAAGTAGGGATCTTGGACAGCGGGTTGATCGCCATCAGCCCCTCATGCGGGATCATCGGATCGGCATGGGTGCGCACGGTCTCGACCTTATCGGCGAGACCTTTCTCATGCAGTGCGACCATCGCTTTGCGGACGTAAGGCGAGCGCGGGGACCAGTGCAGAATCAGCATCGGTTCAGCCCTTCCGCGCGACGGAGGCCAGCACGTCCTCGTTCACCGTGATCCCGAGGCCGGGACCGGTCGGGCAATGGACATGGAAGTCGGCGAAGCGGATCTCGCCGCCGGTCAGGTCCGTCTTCAGGATTTTCGGGCCGAAATGCTCGCAGCCCCATTCGAGCCGGGGTAGGGTCGAGAACACCGCCAGATGCGCTGCAGCCCCGATGCCGCTCTCTATCAGGCAGCCGCCATACAGCTCCATCCCGCAGGCCTGTGCGATCCCGGCGGCGCGCTTGATTTCGTTCAGACCGCCCGATTTCACCAGCTTGAGTGAATAGACCGAGCCGGCCGCGGCGATACCGTTCGCGACGATCTCGGGTCCGGTGAAGGCGGCCTCATCCACCATGACCGGGATCGCGGCGCGGGCGGCGACGCGCGCGGTCGCGGCGATCAGTCCGGGGCGCAGCGGCTGTTCGATCAGCGACACGCCCATCTCGGCCAGCTTCGGCAGGTAGCGGATTGCCACGGCCTCGGTCCAGCCCTGATTGACGTCGACGATGATCTCGGTGGCTTTGCCCTCCAGCGCCGAGACGATCTTGCACAGGCGGATCATGTCCTGATCGGGCGTGTTGAAGCCCAGCTTGATCTTGAAGCGGCGATGCTCGCGCGCGTCGAACTTGCGAATGGCTTCCTCTATCTCCTGATCGGCATCGCCCGAGGCCAGCGCCCAGATCACTTCGATCCTGTCGCGCACGGCACCGCCTAACAGGACCGCGACCGGCAGGTCGAGCGAGTGCCCGGCGGCATCGTGAAGCGCGGCGTCGACGGCGGCGCGCGCGGCATTGTTGCGGCTCGCGGCCCTGGCCATCTTGGCGGCATTCAGCTCGAAATCGAGCGCATTCGCACCCACTAGCGCCGGGGCCAGGTAAGTGTCGATATTGGCTTTCACCGCCTCGACGCTTTCCTCGGCCCAGCGAGGGCCGCCCAGCGTCGACGCCTCGCCCCAACCGACCGATCCATCGGCCAGCTCGGCGCGCACGATCACATAGGACTGGAAGTTGATTTCCGTGTTGGACAGCTTGTGACGCCGGGTCGTCGGGCAATCGACGATCATCGTCTCGATCTTCGCGATCTGGCGACCCGCATAGGCGCCCGCGCCCTGAAAATGATCTGCGAGTTTCGCAACGCCGGGCGTGGTCATCGGCTCTGTCCTTCGAAATATGTCATTGGTCTTCTGGAATGCCCCGGCGCCGCAGGTGCGGCACCGGGAAATCTTCAGGTCGCAGGGTTCATTCCGCGGCCATCGCCTGAGCCTGATTGCCCAGCGTGAAGTCGAAGCGTAGAACCAGATCGGTGTCCGAGCCTGCCGGCGCCTTCTCGAATTTGCCGATCAGGTCCTCTTTCACGGCGAAGACCGAGTCATTGTCGAGATAGTCGCTCTCGGCGTCGTAGATCTGCGAGATCAGCGGACGGTAGCCCTCGCGCGTGACCATCATGTGGATATGGCCCGGGCGCATGCAGTGGTGCCCCATGTAGCGGATGAGCTCGCCCGCGGTTTCGTCGCCGGGGATCGGGTAGGGCACGGGGCGGATCGCGACGAAGGCGTAGTGCCCGTTCTCGTCGCTCTCGAAGCGGCCGCGCAGGTTGTATTCGGGCTGATCGGGATCGTGGTTCTCGTAAAGACCATTCGGCGCGTCTTCCCAGACGTCGATGATCGCACCGGGGACCGGGTTACCCTTGTTGTCGCGGATATAGCCCTCGACATAGACGGTTTCCTGACCCTCGAAGTTCTTCTGAATGGTCGAGGCACCTTTCGGCATCACCGGCGCGTTCTCGCGGAAAAACGGCCCAAGCACGGTCGAGACCGTCTCGTTGCCCGAGATCGGGTTCGAGAGCATGTCGACCAGCACTTCCACGCCGAGGATGTCGCCCAGCAGGATGAATTCCTGACGCTTGTCCGAGCACAGCGCGCCGGCGCGGCCCAGATAGTCGCAGGCATAGAGGAATTCTTCATGGGTCAGGCTCACGTCTTTGCAAAAGCCGTGCAGATGCTTGATCAGGCTTTCCATGATCTGGCGCTGGCGCGGCGCGAGCGTGGCGTGCTGCCCCAGCGAGTCGATGACCACGTCGGTCACGTTATCAACGGTTACGTTGCGCATAATTCTCCTCCTCGGAT
Source organism: Thioclava sp. F42-5 (assembly GCF_002213195.1). NCBI lineage: Bacteria > Pseudomonadati > Pseudomonadota > Alphaproteobacteria > Rhodobacterales > Paracoccaceae > Thioclava > Thioclava sp. F42-5. Next base: position 719 of record NZ_NBNZ01000001.1, on the reverse strand, counting down.
GCGGTGGGCGGCCCTCCTCCGGGCGGCGCCTTCAATTCGATAGGAAGAGATTTGCATGGCGAATGCGGTGTCGACCAGACGGGTGGACGGTATCCTGTGATACCTAAAAGGTTCCGTGTGTGAAAATTTCATACCTAAAACACCCGGCCGCAGCAGCGCGCGCTCGGGCCGTATGAACCGCGCCACATCGCGTGCGCTCTCAGGATCGACGAGATGCCCGTCGGCTAGAAGGTGGGAAAAACTGGTGGCGTTGCCTCCGTGCTTTCTTCTTCCATCGTCAAGCCGTCCCCGGGTGCTGCGGTCCCCGAGGCTGCCCCGCGCGCCGGCTTTGTAAGTGTGCTTGCGCGGCCGCATAGTCGTCGGCCGCGTTGAGCAGCAGGCGGGTGGTGTCGGAGCGGATTAGGTTTCCCGTTAGACAGCCTTCCCGCCACTGGGACGACCTTAGTGCTCTCGGCCGTGATGCGATTTAGAAGGGTGCCGACGGGCAATTCATGGGCGGCCGCGCGGTAAGGCGAACGCATCACCTCCGAGACCGTGCAGGACCACGCTCGCACGGGCAGGGCGCGCGGTCGGTCCTGCGCCGCGCACAAGGAGTTCGCCGCCGACCACCAGGCCTGCAAGGCCAATAGTCGCCAAAATAAGGGAGTTCATTCTCTTGGGTCCTGTTGCGCCAATTCCATGGGGAGGGGAGCGTCTTCGGGTTGGTCCGCATCCAATTC